>CABUWI010000022.1 GCA_902495245.1 uncultured Porphyromonadaceae bacterium | reverse complement strand
TGCCGGCCGTCGGAGGCCGAGCGCGCGCTGCGCAGCGCCGAGGCGCTGATGGAGACGCGGCCCGACTCCGCCCTGACCCTCCTGGAGGCCATCGACGGCTCGCGCCTCAGCGGCGAGCCCCGCGCCCGCCACGCCCTGCTCCTCTCGCAGGCCTACGACAAAAACTACATCGACCTCACCGACGACTCCCTAATCTCAATCGCCGTCAATTTCTACGACAACTCGTCCGACGACCGCCGCCGAATGCTCGCCCTCCACTACAAGGGCTCCGTCAACCGCAACGCCGGCTTCTACGAGTCCGCCCTGGCCAGTGCCCTCGAAGCCCACGACATAGCCCTCGCCCTCAACGACACCCTCAACCTCTGCCGCATCGAGTCCGCTATTGCATATCTTTACAGCGAATCCTATAGTTTTGACGAGGCACTGCGCTGGGAATTGTCATCTCTTCAGCATGCCAAGACTTGTGCCCGGCGAGAATGGATTACCAACGGTTATTTTCACTTGACGGAAGATTATCTTGCATTAGGCAATTATACCGCGGCAATGGCATATGTCGATTCCTTAGCCGCAGTTTCCGGCTCCGATGATGCCGCGGTTTGTGAATTTAGATATCATATATATTATTCAGAAGGGCAATACTCGGTCGCTGATTCCATTTTTTCTCTTATGATAGAATTGGGCTATGAGCCTTCTATCAAGACGGTTGCAGCACAGAGCATGAATCCAGTTGACGGCAAAGATGCCCGCATCGCCAAGAGCAAGACACTACAGTCTGACAGTTGCGTTACTTTTGATGAATCATACGCTTACGGAATAATCCTGGCTCAAAAATGCATTAACGCCAACGACCCTTGGGGAGCGATTGACCATTACAAGAACATCGTCAATGATGCCAATCATTTAGTCGAGCAATTGATTTCGCAATCATTGCTGAGTGTCCAAGCCGACCATGAACAGCACAAATCGGTGATGCTCGCGCAAAAGTTGCAGACAAAGAGGCTCACAATCATATATATGACCATAATTAGTGCGTTATTACTACTGGCAGCCATATTGCTGTTCAGATGGCGCGCTACGCGCCAGCGTAATCGACGAATGGAGTTGGAAATGAACCTCAGAGTGCTATCTGACGAGATGGCACAGATAAAAACCGAGCTCGCCAAAAGTCAGAAAGAATGTCAGACACTGAATGATGACATAGCAAAATTATTCATTGACAAATTCTCCTGGATTGAAAAATTCGGTAGTTTGTATCTTGATGCCGATATGCCTGGACCAATCAAAGAGCGGTCTCTTGTCCAAAAAATGTCTGAAGTCTTGTCAAGCGCTAATCTCAAAAAGCAATTATCCGATATGGTTACCGAACTGCGTCGACATGATTGCGAATTTATTTACGAGATTGACAGGCTCGGACTTTTGGAATCGGAAAAGCAATTGCTCGTTTGTATGCACTTCGGCTTTTCCACCCGTGTTATCTGTCTACTCACGGGTAAAACACAAGCCTCAATTTACAATCTAAAAAAGCGACTTAGACAGAAATTGCAGAATATGGATTTGGCTCAGGAGAGCCCAATTTTAAGGATGTTCTGATGAAATTCTGATTTTCGCAAAATTGATATATCTATCATTTTGCTTTAAGCCCTCAAATGGCGGCCTCGTAAGATCCTGATTGATATAGGCTTGAAAAAAATGATAAAAATCGACCTTATATCACACCTGACCATCAATAAGTTACACAAGAAATGATAGCCATTTTCTCGCCTTAAAATGGTGATTTTATCATTTTTTACCCGTAACTTTGCCGCAAATATTTTCACATCATGAAACACTTCTTCACTATTTGTACGATTATTTTCGCATTCAGCATTTCAATTTTTGCGTCAACCAACACAACTCCTGCGCCTGACAATAGCTCACATGCTATTTTGCGACTAAAACCGAAATCAGGCAACACGGGCGGTAATCGCTGCCCGGCTATGCCTATATATGGCACGTATGACGGCTATACGCTTTCCATCGACGTTGTTGCTGACGACGAGGCCGCGACCTACGAACTGGTTGTAACGACCGCAGGCACTCAGACCGTCAGCCAATATACAGCCGTCGAGCTGAATCAGGGCGTCGCCGTGCCGCCCCTGCAGCCGGCCACAATTGAGCTGACCACGCCCTCGGGCGCCGTCTATGTCGGAGAAATAACCGATTAAAACGCTGCTATGAAAGCACCCCAACCGGCCGTTTCGGTCTGCATGCCTGTCTATAATGCCTCGCGCTATCTGCGCGAGTGCATTGACAGCGTGCTGTCGCAAACGTTTGCCGACTTCGAGTTTCTCATCGTCGATGACGGATCGGACGACGACAGCGCCGCCATTGTCGAGTCGTATGCCGACCCGCGCATACGCCTGATTCGGCGCGAACACGGCTACATAGCCTCGCTCAACTGTCTGCTCGACGAGGCCCGAGGCCGCTACATAGCCCGCATGGACGCCGACGACGTCATGCTGCCCGACCGCCTGCGCCTCCAGTTCGACTACATGGAGACCCACCCCGACGTAGACGTCCTCGGCGGTGCGATGATTGTTTTCGGACGGGGTGGCGATAAGCAGATGTCGGTTGTCGAGAACATTTCGATGCTCGAAATGATAGACGGCTGCATGCTGGCGCACCCAACCGTGATGATGCGCGCATCGACGCTGACCGCGGGGCGCTTCCGCTATCGCGAAGAATATGCCTATGCCGAAGACTATGCCTTGTGGCTCGATATGCTCAGGGGCGGCTGCCGGCTGCGCAACATTCCGCAGACCGTGTTGCGTTATCGCCAATCGGACGGCCAGATTTCGGCCGTGCGCGCCGAGCAGCAGCAGGAACTGACCGCGGCATTGCGCGACGATGCCTGCCGATGGCTCATCGGGCGCACATATGAAGAACTGGAACGCCCGGTGGAGGTTGAGTCCTCCGACAAGTTGCTCACCGTTGTCATTCCTTTTCTCAACGAGGGAGATGAAGTGGTCAATACCGTCAGGAGCGTGCGCGAAACGGCAGGCGAAAGCGTGGAGATTGTGATTGTCAACGACGCGTCGACCGACGGGGTCGACTATGCCGCCGCGCTGCGCCCCTACGGTGTCAGATATCATGTCAACAAGATGCGTCTCGGGGCCGCACTCTCGAAAGAACGTGGAGTGAGGCTATCGCCGACACCTTGGTTCATCATTATAGACGCGCACATGCGTCTCTTTACGGCCAACTGGGTTTCGGTGCTTGCTGACGAGCTGAAAAAAGATGAAAACCGCCTGCTCTGCTGCCGCACGGTGCCCATGGTCAGGACCGATAACGGGGCCGTTGAACGCGAACCGTTTGATAATGTCAACCGCGCGGCCTATCTGACGTTCCGTTCCGACGAATTGTCGCCCGGCATACGCTGGCTGGAGAATCCCGACCGCATTCCGGCCGGACTGGAGGGGGACGAGATTTGCGCCGTGCTGGGCGCTTGCTATGCTACGTCGAAGAGCTATTGGCAGAAAATCACGGGCATGGAGGGATTGCTTCACTTCGGTTGCGAAGAGGCATGTCTGAGCCTGAAAGCATGGCTGGAGGGCGGAGGCTGCCACTATGTTCCGTCGGTAGAGCTGGGTCATATCTACAAGAATAAAGCGCAGTTCTATGTATCGTCGCCGGCGTTTGCCTATAACTATCTGGCCATCGCCGAGATGCTTTTTCCGATGTCCGAGCTGTGTCGCGCCCGCGCTGCGGTGCGCCATGTCAACCCGGAGGATTTTGCCGTAGCAAGCCGCTACGTGGTGGCCAACCGTCCGAGGCTCAGAGGGGTGCGCAGTCGGTTTGCCGACGCGGTTGCGCGGCGGTTTTCGCGCATAGTTGACATAAACATCAATTCCGCTGCGGTTCAGAACAAGTGTCTGACGGCGGCCGAGGAGCTTCTGCCCGAGGTGGCGCGGAGCGTAACCGACGGCGCCGTGCCTCAGTCAGGCGGGCTGCTTGACGGTGGCGCCTGCGGGCATCTGCTGTTCATGCTTGAATATCTGTCGGGCGCCGAGAGCGTTTCTGACGCCGAGGCCGAATGCGTCGGGCGTCTGTTCGGGCGCGTTGAAGAAACAGTAGGCAGCCGCGCGGGCGGCTATTCGTTCGAATGCGGATTGGCCGGCATCGGGTGGGCGCTTCTGTATATACGCCGCCACGGGCTGCTTGATGACAATGTCGAGCCGCTGCTGAGGGTAATTGACAGCACACTGTCGGAATATTCTCCCGCCCGAATTGCCGACAATTCGTTCCTCAAGGGCGCGGGCGGCCTTTTCTGTTACGTTGTGAGCCGGCTTCAGGGCGCGCCTGACGCCCACGGTTTCGCCCCTGATTTTATTGAAGAACTGCGCCTGAAAGCCGAAACCGTGCTAACGGCGACAACCGACGTGAAGACGAGCACATTTGCCGCCCAGCTTATACGCTCGGCCGACAGCCGCGACTTTGCATTCGAAATGCCGCGCCCCATGGACGTTAACAGTCCCGCTCGCTTCATTCCCAAAGACCGGTCATTATGGAAACTCGACGGACAGAACATTCTGGGCTACGCTATCGAGCTCGCCTATCTGAAACGCATTGCCAACACAACTCAACCAATTAACATCTAATGAAGAAGAGCAGATATAACAGCCTACACACGGTCAGAGGTCAGGAAGTGCTCTACAATGCATTCACTGAAAAGATGTGTGTCATGGACCCCGAAGTGGCCCGGATTTACACGGCCGGCGATCCTGACGCCATCAAAGAGGCTCACCCGTCGTTCCACTCCTATCTGTGCGAGCAGGGCTTTCTTGTTGACGACGCACTTGACGAAGCCGCCGCGCTGATTGACACATGGCGCCGGCATGACACCGACCCCACCAGCTTCTCGCTTGCGGTGAATCCGACACTCAACTGCAACTTCAGCTGCTGGTATTGCTATGAAAACCATTCGGGCAATCTCAACATGAGCGATGCCGTTTTTGAACGGCTCGCGCGCTTCATTGTCCGCAAACTCTCCGAACCGGAGCTGAAGCAATTCCACCTCGGATTTTTCGGCGGCGAACCGTTGCTCAACTTCGACCGCGTGGGCCGGCGGCTCATCGAGCTTGCGCGAGGGGAAAGTGCGGCCTGCAATGTGGATTTCTCGGTCAGTTTCGTCACGAACGGCTATCTCGTAAGCGATGCGATTCTGGAATTTCTTGACAGTCTCGGCTGTCCCGTTACGTTCCAGATTACGCTCGACGGCAACGAGGCGAACCATAACAACGTACGCAAAACCCGTGCCGGCGAAGGCTCATACGGTCGCATACTCGACAATTGCGCCAAGATTCTGCGCTATGAGTCAATGTTTCTGGTGTTGCGCTGTAACTTCACCGAAGCGAGCCTGCCGACGTTTCTCGACGTGGCCGCCGACGTCAAGGCGCGTTTCCTCACCGACGGCGCGGCGCCGGCCAATCTTTCCGTTGACTTTCATCGCGTCTGGCAAGACAAAGACGATTCGCGTGCGGTAGAGAGTCGCGAACAGGACGTGAAAGCCGCATTCTCCGGAACCGGCTTCAAGGTCAGCGCCAACAAACGCTTTAACCGCTATCGCTGCTATGCCGACGGAATCAACCATGCGCTGGTCAACTACGACGGCAACGTTTTCCGATGCACTGCCCGCGATTTCACAGCCGACCGCGCCGAAGGGGTGCTGACCGACGGCGGCGAAATCGAATGGAATGAAAAATCGGCTCAGCGTGACGCGATCAAATGGGCCAACCGCACCTGCGCCGACTGCAATATCTATCCGATTTGTTGCGGCAACTGTTCGCAGTCGAAACTGGAGTCGGGCATCGACTCCGGCTGCTATCAGGGTTACTCGACAGAAGATAAAGAGGCCGTGGTGCGCGGCCGAGTGGAATGGCTCATTGCCGAATCTGCCAAAGAAGCGAAAAAATGATTGTAATTCAATGCATTGATACAATAACAACACCTAACTTATCGTTTAACTAAAAAAGACAACAAAAATGAAGATTTCCAAAAATCTCATTGAAGAGGTGAAGAACGACTTCGTTCCCCTCTCGCGTGATGCCGAAGGCCAGCTCAAAGGCGGCTTCGGCTCGGTAACGTTCTCAGGAGGCATGAGTCCACAAGCTGACAACAATTGCTATTGCGGAGCAAGCGACAACTGTAATTGTCCGTATTATGCTGCCACAAAACCTCGCAACAATTGCAACTGCCCTAACGACAAGAGTGCGGATTCAGCATTTACGCCCAGTCAAAATAATTGCGAGTGTAATTCTAACAACTGTAATTGCCCAAGTCATACAACCAAGAATAATTCTGCCAACGTAACATTCTCCACGCTATTATTCTAACTGATGCAAAATAGAGTGCTCATTTGCATGCTTGCTAGATGGGCACTCATTTTAAAACAATATGTGCATATGTTCGTTACTCGACTAAACCACCGTCGTCTATTCAGGTTAATTTTTATCACTGTGTTATTCACGGCGAGTATGGCGCGGGCGGACGAGCATCGCATTTATCTGCATATCTATGACGTTGAGAGCGGGGAGCGCATGACGGGCAGTCGCGTCAGCCTCGTGAAGACGCGAACGGGAGAGCTGATAGGGCAAAGCACGGATAACGACACGGAGATGCAGGGACCGTGTCAGCTGGTTTATTACGCCAACCCGACCGACACGTTTGCCATGCGGCTCAAGGTTGAATGTAAGGGCTATAACACCAAGACCTACGACCTCTTTTATTCGAAAGATTTTCCGAACCCGTATGACGTCGACAACCGCAAGACGTGGCTGGTGCCGACAGGCTGCACCGACGACGTTGACCGCCTCATCAAGCTGCACGAGCTGACGGTGGTGGCCACAAAGGTGAAGATGGTGATGAGGGGCGACACTATCGTTTACGACGCTTCGGCTTTCAAACTGGCCGAGGGGTCGATGCTCGACGCCCTGGTCGAGCAGCTGCCGGGCGCCCGGCTGAGCAACGACGGGCGCATCACGGTGAACGGCCAGTTCGTGAGCTCGCTGCTGGTTGACGGCAAGGAGTTTTTCAGCGGCGACCCGAACGTGGCGCTGCGCAACCTGCCCTCCTATACCGTGAAGTCGGTCAACGTCTATCGACGCGACACGGAGCTCGAGCGCTTCGGCCTGAGCGACCGGCAGCAGTGGGAGTTGCCGCTGGTGATGGACGTGAGGCTCAAGCCGCAGTATCACAAAGGCATGATTGCCAACGCCGAGGGCGGCTACGGCACAGACAACCGCTACGTCGGGCGCGCCTTTTTCATGGAGTATGCGCGCCGCGGCCGGGTGGCGGCCTACGGCTCAATCAACAACATCAACAACGAAACGGCGTTTCAGGGCGGAGGCACGTGGGGCGACGACCGCGCCACCACGGGCGAAAGGCGCACGGCCAAGGCCGGCCTGGATTTCAGCTGGGACAATAAGTGGGCCGTCGGCTGGTCTGAGTCGGATTTTGAAATGAGCATCAGGGGCAACGCAGTCTACACCAACTCAGACGTTCGCAATGAGTCGGCAAGCTCCACGACCGAGTTTCTCCCCTCGGGCAATAACTACCTGAGGCGCACGGCGCGCTCGCGCGACAGAAGCGACCGCGTCAACGCCGTGGCATACTGGACGGCCGATATTCCGACGCGGGGCCGGCTGAAGATGCT
>CABUWI010000021.1 GCA_902495245.1 uncultured Porphyromonadaceae bacterium | reverse complement strand
GCGCACACACTCCAACCCTGACATGTTTCCATCTCCTTCTGGTGCCGATGGGGCTGCCGACCCAGGTCCCGCACGCACCGCGCCGCCGCCGTTGAGCCGGCGCAAACCGCCACGTGCCTCCCCGGGGGAGGGCCGCGGCGGTTTTTTCATACCCAACTCACCCCCAACCGTGTTGAGCGCGCAAGCGCGAAAAAATCCCGATTAACTCCCCGGCAACAAAAAACTTCCGCGCCCCGGGCGGGGACGCGGAAGTCAGTGATTTCAAACAGTGAGCGGGATTATTCGCCCTTTTCGAGTTTCTCCTTGAGAGCTGCGAGGGCTTCGAGGTCGCCGAGAGTGGTCTTCTCGGGTGCGGGCAGCGAAACCGTTTCTTCGGCCTGGCGGGGTGCGCGCTGTGCGCGTGCCTTGCGCTCGGCCTTGCGTTCAGCCTTCGAGTCGTCTTCGTGAATGCGGCTGTGGCTGAGAATGATGCGGCGGCTGTCTTTGTTGAACTCAATCACCTTGAAGTCGAGCGTTTCGCCGGCCTTGGCCTGCGAGCCGTCGGCCTTGACGAGGTGGCGGGGAGTGGCGAAGCCTTCAACGCCGTCGGCGAGTGAAACGACAGCACCCTTCTCCATGAGTTCGGTGATAGTGCCCTGATGAACGGTGCCGACTGCATAGTCAGACTCGAGGGCGTTCCAGGGGTTCTCTTCGAGCTGCTTGTGGCCGAGAGAGAGACGACGGTTCTCCTTGTCGATGTCGAGCACCTGCACTTCGATGGGCGAGCCGATCTGGGTGAACTCGCTGGGGTGTTTCACTTTCTTGGTCCAGCTGAGGTCGCTGATGTGAATCAGGCCGTCTACGCCCTCTTCCAGCTCGACGAATACGCCGAAGTTGGTGAAGTTGCGCACCTTGGCGGTGTGGCGGCTGCCAACGGGGTAGCGGACTTCGATGTCTGCCCAGGGGTCCTGCTTGAGCTGCTTGAGGCCGAGGCTCATCTTGCGCTCTTCGCGGTCGAGGGTCAGGATTACGGCGTCGACTTCGTCGCCAACCTTCAGGAAGTCCTGAGCCGAGCGGGCGTGCTGGCTCCAGGTCATTTCGCTGACGTGGATAAGGCCTTCAACGCCGGGGGCTACTTCAACAAATGCGCCGTATTCGGCCATAACGACTACGGTGCCGTGAATCTTGTCGCCGACCTTGAGGTTTGCGTCGAGAGCGTCCCAGGGGTGAGGCTGGAGCTGCTTGAGGCCGAGGGCGATGCGCTTCTTCTCGTCGTCGAAGTCGAGAATAACCACGTTGAGAGTCTGGAAGGGCTCTACAACTTCGCTGGGGTGGCTTACACGGCCCCAGCTCAGGTCGGTGATGTGAATCAGGCCGTCTACGCCGCCCAGGTCGATGAACACACCGTAGGCGGTGATGTTCTTGACGGTGCCTTCGAGCACCTGACCCTTTTCGAGCTTGGCCATGATTTCCTTTTTCTGCTGTTCCAGCTCGGCCTCGATGAGGATCTTGTGGCTGACAACAACGTTTTTGTATTCGGGGTTGATTTTAACGACCTTGAACTCCATGGTCTTGCCCACGAAGATGTCGTAGTCGCGAATGGGCTTGACGTCGATCTGCGAGCCGGGCAGGAATGCCTCGAGGCCGAAGACGTCGACAATCATGCCGCCTTTGGTGCGGCATTTTACGAAGCCCTTGATGATCTCGTCGTTCTCCATGGCCTGGTTCACACGGTCCCATGCGCGGGCGGCGCGGGCTTTGCGGTGGCTGAGAATGAGCTGACCTTTTTTGTCTTCCTGGTTTTCGATGAACACTTCCACGGTGTCGCCGACCTTGATGTCGGGGTTGTAGCGGAATTCGCTCATCGGAATGATGCCGTCGCTCTTGTAGCCGATGTTAACCACTGCTTCGCGCTTGTTCAGGGCGATGATGGTACCTTCGATTACCTGTTGATCCTTGACCTGACCGAGCGATTCGTCATAGGTCTTGGCGAGTTCCTCACGCGACTTTTCAGCGGTTGATGTGCCGTTTTCAAAGGCTTCCCAATCGAAGTCGGCAATGGGGGTTGTTTGTTGGTTTGACATAAAGTTAATTGGTTAATAAAAATGTGAATTAAATCGGTGATTCCGTTGGGATTCGAACCCAAGACCCACAGCTTAGAAGGCTGTTGCTCTATCCAACTGAGCTACGGAACCTTTGAGCACTTTTGCGCTTAGTCGGGTGCAAAGATACGAAAAAATTTTGTAACTTTGCACCCATATAAACTTTATTGCTATTTTTTGAAATGGAACTGAACCGCCTGACGGCAATTTCGCCGGTTGATGGCCGCTATCGCTCAAAGTGCGAACGGCTTGATGAGTTTTTTTCGGAGTACGCTTTGATTCGCTACCGCGTGAGGGTTGAGGTGGAATATTTCATCGCTTTGTGCGAGATTCCGCTGCCCCAGCTGGCCGACGTGCCTCCGACGACGTTCGCGCTGCTGCGCTCGATCTACGAGAATTTCACCGTGGCCGACGCCGAGCGCATCAAGGAAATCGAATCTGTTACCAACCACGACGTCAAGGCCGTCGAATACTTCCTGAAAGAGAAGTTCGCGGCCCTGGAGCTCGACAAGTGGAAGGAGTTCATTCATTTCGGCCTGACTAGTCAGGACATAAACAACACGGCCGTGCCCATGAGCATCTGCGACGCCATTGTCGAGGTTTACGCCCCGGCAATCGACGGCCTCGTTGAGCAGCTGGAGAACCTGGCCGCACAGTGGCGCGACATCGCGCTGCTGGCCCACACCCACGGCCAGCCGGCGTCGCCCACCCGCCTGGGCAAGGAGATAATGGTCTACGTCAGCCGACTGCAGACACAGCTGGCCCTGCTGAAGGCCACACCCATAAGCGGCAAGTTCGGCGGCGCCACGGGCAATTTCAACGCCCACAACGTGGCCTTTCCGGAAATCGACTGGAA
This sequence comes from uncultured Porphyromonadaceae bacterium, assembly GCA_902495245.1. GTDB lineage: Bacteria > Bacteroidota > Bacteroidia > Bacteroidales > Muribaculaceae > UBA3263. The sequence continues at coordinate 8,018 of CABUWI010000021.1, read as the reverse complement.
CGCATTCGCCCAAAACTTCCTGCGCGAGAAGCTCGGCCTGGTGCGCGAGTATCCGACCACGCAGATTTCGCACTACGACAACATGGCGGCGCTGTTCGACGCCCTGCGCCGCGTCAACACCATCATCATGGACCTTGACCGCGACATGTGGATGTACATCTCGATGAACTATTTCAAGCAGCGCATCAAGGCGGGCGAGGTAGGCTCGTCGGCAATGCCCCACAAGGTCAACCCCATCGACTTCGAGAACTCGGAGGGCAACATCGGCATGGCCAACGCCCTGTTTGCCCACCTGGCGCAGAAGCTGCCCGTGAGCCGCCTGCAGCGCGACCTGACCGACTCGACAGTGCTGCGCAACGTCGGTGTGCCCCTGGCCCACACGCTCATAGCCATCGCCTCGACTGCCAAGGGTCTGGGCAAGCTGCTGCTCAACGAAGACGCCATCGCCGCCGACCTCAACAACAACTATGCCGTCGTGGCCGAGGGCATTCAGACCATTCTGCGCCGCGAGGGATATCCCAACCCCTACGAGACCCTGAAGGCACTGACACGCGTCAACACGGCAATCACCCCCGAAATCGTCAACAACTTCATCGACACCCTCGAGGTGAGCGACGAGGTCAAGGCTGAACTTCGCGCCATCACTCCGCGTTCTTACACAGGCCGCTGATTCGTAACTACGGCTCTCTAACCAAACCGACTAACAGACATGTCTACCGTAACCAAACAAGAGGCGCTCGATTACCATAAATATCCGCGCCCGGGCAAGATTGCCGTCGAGCCCACAAAGCCTTATTCGTCGCAAACCGACCTGGCGCTGGCCTATTCGCCCGGCGTTGCATATCCCTGCAAGGAAATCGAGGCTCACCCGGCCGACGTTTACGAATATACCAACAAGGGCAACCTCGTGGCCGTGATTTCAAACGGCACGGCAGTGCTCGGCCTGGGCGACATAGGCGCCGAGGCGGGCAAACCGGTGATGGAGGGCAAGGCTCTGCTTTTCAAAATTTTTGCCGGCCTCGACTGTTTTGACATCGAAGTGAACGAAAAAGACCCCGAGCGGTTCATTCAGGTGGTCAAGGCAATCGCCCCGACCTTCGGCGGCATCAACCTCGAAGACATCAAGGCGCCCGAGTGTTTCGAAATAGAGAACCGCCTGAAAAAGGAGTGCGACATTCCGGTGATGCACGACGACCAGCACGGCACGGCCATCATCTCGGCCGCAGGCCTGCTCAACGCCCTGGAGCTTCAGGGCAAGAAGATCGGCGACATCCGTCTGGTGGTCAACGGCGCGGGCGCGGCGGCCGTGAGCTGCACGCGGCTCTACGTGTCGCTCGGCGTCAGGCACGAAAACATCGTCATGTGCGACTCGCGCGGCGTCATCACCACCTCGCGCCCCAACCTGAGCGAGCAGAAGCGCGAGTTTGCCACCGACCGCAACATCTCCACCCTGGCCGAGGCCATGGTGGGCGCCGACGTGTTCCTGGGCCTGTCGGTCAAGGACGTCGTTACGCCCGAGATGGTGCAGTCAATGGCGCCCAACCCCATCGTGTTCGCCCTGGCCAACCCCGACCCCGAAATCGCCTACGAGGCCGCAGTGGCCTCGCGTCCCGACCTGATTTTCGCCACGGGCCGCAGCGACTATCCCAACCAGATTAACAACGTATTGGGCTTCCCTTACATTTTCCGCGGCGCGCTTGACTGCGGCGCCACCGAAATCAACGAGGCCATGAAACTCGGCGCCGTTCGCGCCATCGCCGCCCTGGCCAAACAGCCGGTGCCGACAGTGGTCAACGCCGCTTATAATATAGGCAAGCTCGAATTCGGCCGCGACTACATTCTGCCCAAGCCGCTCGACCCGCGCCTGCTCACCACGGTGGCGCCCGCAGTGGCACGCGCGGCCGCCGAGAGCGGCGCCGCACGCCGCCCCATTACCGACTGGGACGCCTACACCGAACGCCTGCGCCACCTCATGGGTGTGGACAACAAGATGCTGCGCCGCATTCACGACGAAGCCCGCGCCGCAGGCCACAAGCGCGTGGTCTTCGGCGAGGCCAACACCGACAACATGCTCGCCGCCGCCGTGGCCGCCAAGGCCGACGGCCTGTGCTGCCCCGTGCTGCTCGGCAACGAAGAGATGATTGCCAAACGCGCCGCCCGCCTGGGACTCGACATCTCGGGCATCGAGATAGTGAACCTGCGCCATGACCGCGAGGCCGGCCGACGCGAACGCTATGCCGACGCCCTGACACGCAAACTGCAACGCCGCGGCATGACCCACGCCGTGGCCATGGAGAAGATGCCCGACCGAAACTACTTCGGCATGATGATGGTTGACACCGGCGACGCCGACGCCTTCATTTCGGGCACATACTCGTCGGGCATTACCAACCGCGACATCGCCAAAGAGGTAATCGGCGTGCGCCCGCCCTACTCGACGTTTGCGACGATGCACATCGTCAACACGCGCCGTGGCACATATTTCATGGCCGACACCGCCATCAACTCGCGCATGAACGAGGAAACGCTCTACGACGTTGCCCGCCTGGCGCGCCACTCGGTCGAGTATTTCGCCCACACACCCGTCATGGCCATGGTGAGCTGCAGCAACTTCGGCAGCGGCGACGAGCCGGAGTCGCAGATGATTGCCCGCGTGGTCGACCGTATTCACCAGGAGTCGCCCGAGCTGATCATTGACGGCGAGATGCAGATTCAGAACGCGCTCAACTCCGGGCTGCGCGACAAGAACTATCCCTTCTCACGCCTGAACGGCCACGAGGTCAACACTCTTATCTTCCCCAACCTCACGGCGGCCAACTCGGCCTATCGCCTGCTGCTGGAGATGGGCGTGGGCGACGCCGTCGGTCCGATTCAGATCGGCCTGAACAAGCCCGTGCACTTCGTGAACGTCTACACCCCCGTGCGCGACATTCTGAACGTCGTGGCCGTGGCCGTTATCGACGCCCGCGTCGACTCGAACAACTGAACTTAGATTGCGCGCAAGTTGTTTTTAGAGTAAACGAAAATCTCTTAAAAACAACTTGCACGCTATTATGAAAGACAGCCGCACAAATTCAGAAAAGAAATATCCCGGCGCCGCAGTCGACGCCGCCGATAAAGACCGCGTAACCGCCGAGCTCGAAAAGCAATATACCTGCGAGCTCAACAACAACCCCCGCAACGAAGGCAAAATTCCCTGAACGCTGAGGGCGCGCCTCAACATCATTGACACCCGGCTCCAATAAAAAGATACCATCCACCGATGTAGGGGCGGTTCATGAACCGCCCGCCGTTTTCGCCGATGAATCAACAGATTCCGGGTCGAGACAGGCGGGCGATTCATGAATCGCCCCTACCCCGTTTCGAGCGAAACTGCGGATTTTGCCAAATTGTTCATTCGGAATTTTTAATTCTTAATTCTTTTTCGTAACTTTGCGGCGCTCTTAGAGCATGTAACCATTATTTATTATTCATTCAAACAACAAGATGAACAACTACGAAACCGTTTTCATTCTGACTCCCGTTTTGTCTGACGCCCAGGCAAAGGAAGCGGTAGAAAAGTTCACCAAGTTGCTGACCGAAAACGGCGCAACCATCGTGAACGAAGAAAACTGGGGCCTGCGCAAGCTCGCTTACCCCATCGAGAAAAAGTCGACCGGCTATTACACCCTGGTTGAGTTCGACGCCGAGCCCACCATGGTGAAGAAGCTCGAAACCGCCTATCGCCGCGACGAGCGCGTGATGCGTTTCCTGACCTTCCGTCTCGACAAGTACGCCAAAGAATATGCCGACAAGCGCCGCGCACGCCGTGCCGCCGCCCCTGCCGCTCCCGTTGAACAGGCTCCCGCCGCCGAATAAACAATTTTGAAACATCATGGCACAAGCAAATTCTGAAATCCGTTATCTCGCCACCCCCAAAGTGGACAAGAACAAGAAGAAATACTGCCGTTTCAAACGCAGCGGCATCAAGTATATCGACTACAAAGACCCCGAGTTCCTGAAGAAGTTCCTCAACGAACAGGGCAAACTGCTTCCCCGCCGCATCACCGGCACCTCGCTGAAGTTCCAGCGCCGTGTAGCCCAGGCCGTGAAGCGCGCACGCCACCTGGCCCTGCTGCCCTATGTTACCGACCTGATGAAATAACCCGTTAACGATTAGGAGACAAACAAACACTATGAAACTGATTCTTATTGAAGATGTCCCCAATCTGGGATATAAGGACGACGTTGTCGAGGTGAAGTCGGGCTATGGCCGCAACTACCTCATTCCGCAGCGCAAGGCTGTCATCGCAACCGAAAGCGCCATGAAGGTGCTTGCTGAGAACCAGCGCCAGCGCGCCCACAAACTCGCTCAGATCAAGGCCGACGCCGAGGCCGCTGCCGCAGCCCTCGAGGGCGTTGCACTGACCATCGCCGCCAAGGTTGCCGCAACCGGCACCATCTACGGCGCAGTCAACGCAGCTTCGGTTGCCGAAGCTCTTGCCAAGCTCGGCCACGAAGTTGACCGCAAACTCATTTCGCTCAACACCACCATCAAGGAAGTCGGCAACTACACCGCAACCATTCGTTTCCACAAAGAGGTTGCAACCGAAATCCCCGTGGAGGTCGTTGCAGAAGTTGTCGAGGAAGCCTGATTTTTCTCGCACACTCAACCCCTATTTGTGCAAACTCCCTGCTAATCAGCGGGGAGTTTGCTATGTTTTAACGTTCTTTGACAAAATTTGCACTTAGTTATGTCGCCCGTCTCGCAATAAATTGCTAACTTTGTGCGTCGAAAAAATAAACAACCAATCTCCTCATGGAAACAACACTCGTCATTCTCAAACCCTCGGCTGTGCTTCACGGATACGTCGGCCCCATCGTTGAACGCTTTCAGCGCAAAGGCCTCGTTGTTCGCGGCATGAAGATGATGCAGCTCGACGAAACGATTCTGCGCGAACACTACGCCCACCTCACCGACCGGCCCTTCTTCCCCGCCCTGTTGCGCTCGATGATGGCCAGCCCGGTAATCGTCATGGCTCTCTGGGGCAAAGACGCCGTCGAGGTCGTGCGCATGATGACCGGCGCCACCAACGGCCGCAAAGCCCTGCCCGGAACCATTCGCGGCGACTTCAGCATGAGCGGTCAGGAGAATGTCGTCCATGCCTCCGACTCGGTTGAAAACGCTCGGATTGAACTGGAGCGTTTCTTCAAGCCCGGAGAGATTTTCGAATATACGCCCTCGTCGATTGCCTACACCTACGAACCGGCTGAACTTCTCGACTGAAAACATTGACCCGACACCAATCATAATCAACGAAGACTCGAAATCAATGCAAAATATCATCAAGAAACTCTTTTTAACCGCCATCGCTTCGGCGGGCTGTTGCACGGGCGTCATGGCCGCCGACAACATCGTGCCCCCTGCCGCCCATCGTCAGCAACACTCAAACCTCATTGCCGGACAGCTCAACATCGGAAACCAGATCAAGGTTGAAGACACCGAGGCATTTCTCGGCAAGCTCTTCCCCGAAGAAGAAGAACCGGAAGCCGACATCTACACCGAAGGCTGGGACTCGGGCCACGTAAACTGCTACAGCGGCATGAGCGTACCCGACGAAATGACCATCGACGTCTCGGGCTTCCACATGCCCACCGCACCCACCTACATGACCTCGCCCTACGGCTATCGCCGCCGTTTCCGCCGCTTACATAGAGGCGTAGACCTCAAGGTGCAGGTCGGCGACACAATCTATGCCGCGTTCGACGGCCGCGTGCGCATCGTAAAGAACCAAGGACGCCGCAAAGGCTATGGCCTCTACGTAGTGATTCGCCATAACAACCAGCTCGAAACCGTCTACGGCCACCTGAGTCGCTTCCTCGTGCAGCCCGACGACTACGTCAAAGCCGGCGACCCCATAGCCCTCGGCGGCAACACAGGTCGCTCCACCGGCCCCCACCTCCACTTCGAGACGCGCTATATGGGCTACGCAATCAATCCCTCTGCCATCTTTGACTTCGCCAACCATACGACCCACACCGACACGTACCTGTTCACCAAGAACACCTACATGAATGCCCGCGACTATGCGCCCGACGCAGCCATGTATGCCCGCGCGTCGAAGCCGGCATCAAAGTCAAAAGCCACGGCTTCAGCCTCAGGCTCGGGTCGGTCGAGCTACTACACCGTGCGCCGCGGCGACACTCTGAGCCGCATTGCCGCACGCCACCACACCAGCGTCAGCAAGCTCTGCCGCCTCAACGGCCTCTCGACATCAAGCAAACTGAAAATCGGCCGCAAAATCCGCCTCAAATAAGCGAGCGCACCAGCAACCGAATTTTAATAAAGACGCAGCCATAGTCCTTTCGGGCTATGGCTGACTTCGTTATTTCAAGGTCTTGATGACGCGCGCCGGATTACCGGCCACGACCGTATTGTCAGACACGGAGCGCGTAACGACAGCTCCGGCGCCGATAATGCAATTGTTGCCAACAGTTACGCCGGGCAAAATCGTCGCACCGCCGCCAATCCAGACACTGTTACCGATGGTTACCGGCTCGGCCCACTCTGCACCCGTGTTGCGCAACGCCTCATCAAGCGGGTGGCAAGCCGTATAAATGCTCACGTTCGGCCCGATAAAGCAATTATTGCCGATGGTAACAAGCGCCTCGTCGAGAATCGTCAGATTGAAGTTGGCGAAGAAATCCTCACCGATGAGCACGTTGCAGCCATAATCGCAACGAAACGGCTGATTGAAGTGAAAACGCTCGCCCGTGCGGCCCAGAATGCGCTTCAGCACGCTGCGTTGCGCCTCGGCGTCCATCGGGTCGAGATTATTAAACTCCTTGATTAGCGCACGCGTCTGCGCCAGTCGGCGGTGAAACTCGGGGTGCATCGCCTCGTAAATCTCACCCGAAAGCATTTTTTGCCACTCGCGCTCGAAATCCTTATCGTTCATAACAAATAAAGTAGTAAGCTAAAAAAACGAAGAGGAAGCGCCTCGGGCACCTCCTCATCTCACATCAATAAATTTTACGGTTGGCCACGGGGCTTATGCCTCGGCCACGGGAGCTACATTGATGAAGCGACGACCGCCGCGACCTTCAGTGAAGACCACGGTGCCATCAATCAGCGCATAAAGGGTGTGGTCCTTACCCATGCCCACGTTCAGGCCGGGGTGATGAACCGTGCCACGCTGACGCTTGATGATGTTGCCCGCTTTGGCGAACTGGCCGCCAAAAATCTTAACTCCCAGACGTTTGCTTTCTGATTCGCGGCCGTTCTTAGAACTGCCGACACCTTTCTTATGTGCCATTTCTCTGTCAGATTGGTTTTATGGGGTTAAACAATTAAGCGACAATTTCCTTAATCACCACCTGGGTGAAATACTGGCGATGACCGTTTTTGCGGCGATAGCCTTTGCGACGCTTTTTCTTGAACACGAGGACCTTGTCGCCCTTAACGAGCTGCTGCTTAACTTCGCAGACAACCTTGGCGCCCTCGACAACGGGTGCGCCCACAGTTACAGTGCCGTCGGCATCAACCAGAAGCACGCGGTCAAATTCTACTGCGCTGCCCTCCTTGGCTTCCTCGCCAAGATAGTGCACATAAAGAAACTTGTCTTTCTCGGCCTTGAACTGCTGGCCTTGAATCTCTACAATTACGTACATTTACGTTTGTTTGTTAGATGGTTAGCTCCGTCGGGCGGCCTTGCACAGGCTCGGCTCTTCCTCAAGCCCGAACGAAATATAATACTTAAAGCGACCGCAAAGTTACGAAAAATAATTAAGAATTAAAAATTATAAATCAAGAATTATCACCCGTTACGAAAAATTTTATCCATATATTTTATCGCTACCCGTTGTAGGGGCGGTTCATGAACCGCCCGCAATGTGCGCAACAACACTGCGGCAAGAGAGGGGTATAAAAAGAAAGAGCCGGAGTCCCGCGTGGGGGATTCCGGCTCTGAAGGGAAGGGGCGGTTACCTACTCTCCCGCTTTCGCAGTACCATCGGCGTGGCAAGGTTTAACTTCTCTG
>CABUWI010000020.1 GCA_902495245.1 uncultured Porphyromonadaceae bacterium | reverse complement strand
TCGCCGGGAGCAGGGAAGAATGTCAGAATCTTCACGACGAGGCCGCGACCAATGCCGACAAGTTCCGCCGCCAAAGCGCAATCGCTTTTTTGAGCAAATTCGAATGGGTTGAGAAACTGAGCAATATGTGTCTTGACGCCGATGTCTCGCCAAATTCTTCGCGTGCGCTGCAGACGAAAGTGAAAGAAGAACTGTCGGGCTTTAAGAAAGAACTGACCGATATTATCAACGCCAACCGCGACAATCTGATTGCGCGCATCGAGGCACAATGTCCGTCGCTCACCGCGTCAGAGATGGACTATGTGGTGCTTTCGTGCGCCGGCCTGTCGCAGCGGGTCATCGCTTTCCTTCTCTCCAAGACGCCCCAGTCGGTCTACAATCTCAAATCGAGGGCCCGCGCAAAAATCAGCAGCGAGGCTCCGGCCCTCTTCGCCGAATATTGCGCCCTGACCTCATCAACTCGCTGATAAGCAGCCACATAAAAGCAGCAGATTGATAACTCACTGAATATCAGCGGGATAGAAATTGTTAGATTTGTGATTTCTATAGCACTGATTGTCAGTGTGTTATTTCGCAAATCGGTTAGATTTTTTTCGGCCGAAAAGTTGCATTTGACCGCCATAAGCACTAACTTTGCAACCATCACATCAACCAAATTTTTACAGTTGAGCCATGAAAAAATTTTATTACATCGCAATGTTGCTTTCTCTCGCCGCCACCAACGTGGCCGCCGAGGAGTTCCTGCCGATTCTCGAACCGGGCAAGGAGTGGGTCTATGAGTGGAAAAAACAAGTTTCGCACGGTGTTTTTGAGTTTCTGAACCGCAAGGAGTCGGTTACCGACCGAACCGAAACCGTCGAGGGGCGTTTGTGTACCGTCGTAGATATCACTCCCATTGACTATGAGGGGGCTCAGAGTACAAGACTCTGCACCGAAGAAGACGGCGTCTTTTCTTATTTTTATAAGTTTGACGAACGGCTGGAAATACCGGACCGCGCGGGGCAGTTCATACCCGAGGTCAATTTCAAAGTGAAAGAGGGCGAGATGGTGCCCGCATGGGACCCGTCAAGCGGAGAGACGGGAGAGATAGTTAAGCTGGACAATTGGGGTTACACGGTTGAAAGCGTCGACGTCATAGAGGTGAAAGGCATTAAACGCCGCAGAATAACCTTTGGCAACATATCTCCTGAACTCACCAAGGGTTATTGGGTAGAAGGCATCGGAGCCAACTATACCGAGATGTTCATTTTATGGCCTTTTTGCACCTGCGGCTATAGGGATTATTACAAAATTAAGGAGTGCTATAAAGACGGCGAGTGCATCTTCACTGAGGCTGATTTCCATGCGCCGGCGCTGACCGAGCTGCGGGAAATCGAGGCCTCGGACAAGGCGGCTGCCGGCGTGCTCTACGACCTGAGCGGCCGCAGGGTCGACCAACCGCGCCGCGGTCAGATTTACGTCAGCAACGGCCGCAAACTCCGCCTGTAATCGGCGGCGCTGTGTAGGGACGCACGGCTCGTGCGTCCGCTTTGCGGAGTGTATAACTTGCTGCAATACCGGTCATTAGCTGCGGACGCACGGGCCGTGCGTCCCTACCCTTTGGATATAGGGGTTGGCGGTTATTTGCCGGAGAGTTTTTGCTCGGCGGCGTTGTCGGCGGGGTGCCAGAAGCGGGTGCCGGCAAGGGTGTCGGGCAGGTATTGCTGTTCGACGAAGTGGCCGGGATAGTCGTGGGGATATTTATAGTCGGCGCCGTAGCCCATCTGCTTCATCAGCGCGGTGGGGGCGTTGCGCAGGTGGAGGGGCACGGGCAGGTCGCCGGTGTTTTCAACGGCGGCGAGGGCGTCGTTGATGGCCATGTAGGCCGAGTTGCTTTTGGGCGAACGGGCCAGGTAGACGGTGCATTCGGCGAGGGGAATGCGCCCTTCGGGCCAGCCGATTTTGTGAATGGTGTCGAACGTGGCGTTGGCCAGCAGCAGGGCGTTGGGGTTGGCCAGGCCGATGTCTTCGGCAGCGAGAATGACGAGTCGGCGGGCAATGAACTCGGGGTCTTCGCCGCCGGCCACCATGCGTGCCAGCCAGTAGACGGCGGCGTCGGCGTCGCTGCCGCGCACGCTCTTGATGAAGGCGGATATGATGTCGTAGTGCATCTCGCCGCCCTTGTCGTAGGCCGAGGGATTTTCCTGAAGGCGTTCGGTTACGATGGCGTCGGAAATGACCAGCGGCTCGCCGGCGGGGGTTGACTGCTCGAGCAGGTCGAGAATGTTGAGCAGCTTGCGGGCGTCGCCGCCGGCAAAGCGGAACAGTGCGTCGGTGCTCTCGATGCGCACCTCCATCTTGGAGAGCACGGAGTCGCGGGTGAGGGCGTGGTCGAGCAGGGTCTGCAGCTCGGCGGCGTCGAGGGGGCGGAGCGTGTAGACGCTCGCGCGCGACAGCAGCGGCCTGATGACCTCGAACGAGGGGTTCTCGGTGGTGGCGCCGATGAGCGTAACGATGCCGCTCTCGACGGCGCCGAGCAGCGAATCCTGCTGGCTCTTGCTGAAGCGGTGTATTTCGTCGATGAAGAGAATGGGCCGCCCCTTGGAGAACATGGAATTATTGTCGGCACGGCAGCGCTCGATGACCTCGCGCACCTCTTTCACGCCCGAGCTGACGGCCGAGAGGGTGTAGAAGGGCGAATCGGTGGTGTTGGCGATGATGCGCGCCAGCGTGGTCTTGCCCACTCCGGGAGGCCCCCAGAGAATGAACGACGAGACGCGCTGCTGCTCGATCATTCGGCGCAGAATGGAGCCGGGACCGACAAGGTGGGTCTGGCCTATGTAATCTTCGAGCGTCGACGGACGCATGCGCTCGGCTAAAGGTGCTTGCATGGTGAAACGGTGTTATCGGGGTTAATTGTCAGCTCGCCGCGGTCGACCAGACGCCTCAGGGCGTCGGCCACGACCTCGTCGCGCAGGTTGAGGGCGCGCACGGCTTCGCGCAGGCCGATGTGGCCGCGGGTTGCGCAGAGATGGCGCAGGGCCTCGACGGCATCGGGCGCGGCTGTGGCCCGGTCGGCGGCGCTTTGACGGCTGCGGCCGCGGCAGACGTCGCACGTGCCGCAGTCGGCCTCGGGCTCCTGGCCGAAATAGCGCAGAATGGTCGAGGCGCGGCAGGCATCGTCGGCAAAGGCGAAGCGCCCGATGGCCTCGATGCGCTCTTGCATGCGGCTGCGCCGGTCGTCATAGACCTCGCGCGGAATCTCGACGTGGCGCCCTTCGATTCGCCGCGAGGGGAAGTAGAGATAGGGCTGCACGCGGCGGGGCACGTAGTGGAGCGCGTGCATGCGCGTCAGCTCCAGCAGGGTGTGGTAGACACTGTCGGCCGTCAGCGAGAGGTGAGAGGCGATGACGGTTTCGGAAATATTGACATAGTCGGCAAAGATGCCCGGGCAGCTGCGCAGCAGGTAGACCACCAGCTCCTCCTGTATCGGCGTCAGCGTCATTTCATAGAGCTCTTCGCGGCGGCAGGTCATCATGACTCGGGCGCGGGCGTCGGGCTCTTCGACGAACTCCAGATAGCCGGCGGCCTCAAGCAGCCGCAGCGCCGAGCGCGCGGCCGCGGGCCAGAGCTTCGCCTCGGTGCAGAAGCGCTCGAAGTCGAAGTCGAAGACCTTGTTATAGCCCTCGCCCATGGCCAGGTCGATGAAGAGGCAGGCGCGGGTGTAGACGTCGGCAATATATTCGCGCGGCGGAAAGGCGTCTTCGAGCCTGCGGGCAAGCACGCCGCGGTCGCGCGGCGACACCAGCGCCACCGCAAACGAGGGCTTGCCGTCGCGGCCGGCACGTCCGGCCTCCTGATAGTATTCTTCAATCGACGAGGGGAGGTCGTAGTGGACGACGACGCGCACGTCGGGCTTGTCGATGCCCATGCCGAAGGCGTTGGTGGCCACCATGACCCTCACCCGCCCCGACTTCCAGAGGCTCTGGCGCTCGTCTTTCACCTCCGGCGCGAGCCCGGCGTGATAGGCCGCGGCGGGAATGCCGGCGGCCGAGAGCATGCGGGCAATGTCGCCGGTCTTGGCTCGCGAGCGCACGTAGACAATGGCCGTGCCGCCGGTGTTGCGCATCACGGCCATCAGCCGCTCGGCTTTGTTGATGTCATGGCGCACGATGTAGTAGATGTTCGGCCGGGCAAAACTCATGGCAAACCGGCGCCACCCGGGGCGGAAGTCGAGCCGCGTGCAGATGTCGGCCGCCACCTGCGGCGTGGCCGACGCCGTAACGGCCAGCACGGGCGCGTTTTTGAAATGGACGCGCAAGCGACTGATTTCGAGATAGCTCGGGCGGAAGTCATAGCCCCACTGCGAAATGCAGTGGGCCTCGTCAACCACCAGCAGGCTGACATTCCACGTTTTCAGCTCGCCGACAAAGCGCTCGTTCTGCAGCCGCTCGGGCGAGACGTAAAGAAACTTCACCTTGCCGAGCTCGGCCTTCTGCATGGCCAGGCGCGCCTCGCGCAGTGTGAGCCCGCTGTGAATGTAGACGGCGGCGATGTCGCGCGCGCGCAGATTCTCGACCTGGTCTTTCATCAGCGAGATTAACGGCGTAACCACCACCGTCAGGCCCGGCAACATCAGTCCCGGCACCTGAAACGTGATGCTCTTGCCGCCGCCCGTAGGCATCAGCGCCAGCGTGTCGGCGCCGCCGAGAACGGTGTCGATGATTTCGGCCTGCAGGGGGCGGAATGAATCGTAGCCCCAATAGCGCCGCAAGACTTCAACCGGCGAGGAGTAGGTCAATTCAGAGAACCGGTTAAAAAATCAAATCCTTGACCAGCAGCTGAATCGGCGAGCCGGCCGCATGATGTTTGTTCTCTTCGATGGTGTAGACAATGGTGAACGGACGCCCCGAAGCAATCCGGCTGAACTTGTCTGACATGTTGAAGGCGATGGCGTTGACCACCTGAGAGCCCGCGGCGTCGGTGATGTCGAGCTTGATGTGCTCCTCGCGGCGCCCCACAACCTTCGACGTGCCGGCATCGCGCACGCCCGACGTGCGGAACACCGGCTTCTGGTTGCCGGGACCATAGGGGTTAAGCCGACGCAGAAAATGGAGCATCTCGAGGTTGATGTCTTCGAAAGCAAGGTCGGCGTCGACCTCGTGGGTGGGGTGGAGCTGCGCCTCGGTGATGTTCTCGGCCACATAGCGCTCGAAGCGCTCGGCAAAGGCCGGAATGTTTTCAGGCTTCATGCTCAGGCCGACGGCATAGGTGTGGCCGCCGAAGTTCTCGAGCAGGTCCTCGCACGACTCGACCGCACTGTAAATGTCAAAACCCTGCACCGAACGCGACGACCCGGAGGCCAGGCCGTTGGTCAGCGTCAGCACCACGGCCGGCTTATAGTAGACCTCGGTGAGCCTCGAGGCGACGATGCCGATGATACCCCGGTGCCAGTTCTCGTTGTACATGACAATCGACTTCTTCGCATCGACCTGCTCGCCGCGCGATTCGAGAATGGTCTGTGCCTCTTCGGTAATCTGCTTGTCAAGTTCCTTGCGGTCGCGGTTATACTGGTCGATGTCGCGCGCCTTCTGCAGCGCCTCGGCCGAGTCGCGCGCCACGAGCAGGTCAACGGCCTCGCGCCCGCTCTGCATGCGGCCCGACGCATTTATGCGCGGCCCGATCTTGAAAATGACGTCGCTGATTGTGATTTCGCGGCCGGTCAGCCCGCAGATGCGCATGATTGCCCTCAGCCCCATGTTGGGGTTCGTGTTGAGCCGGCGCAGACCGTGATAGGTCAGAATGCGGTTCTCGCCGACCATGGGCACGATGTCGGCCGCGATGCTCACGGCCACAAGGTCGAGATAGTTCTCAAGGTCTGCCGCGGGCAGCCCGTTGCTCTGCGCGAATGCCTGCATGAACTTGAAGCCGACGCCGCAACCGCTCAGATGGCGGAACGGATAGGTCGACCCCTCGAGCTTGGGGTTAAGAATTGCGGCCGCGTCGGGCAACTCTGCGCCGGCCACGTGGTGGTCGCAGATAATGAAATCGATGCCGAGACTTTTGGCATAGGCAATCTCCTCGTTGGCCTTGATGCCGCAGTCGAGAATAATCACCAGTTTCACGCCGTTGGCGGCAGCGTCCTCGACAACGTGGTTAGACACGCCATAGCCGTCGTCATAGCGTCCCGGAATGTAATAGTCAATCAGGGAGTAGAATTGCGAAAGATACTTATAGACCAGCGCCACTGCCGTGGTGCCGTCTACATCATAGTCTCCATAGACCAATATACGCTCTTTGGCGCCCATTGCCTCGTTGAGCCTTGCGACAGCCCGGTTCATGCCGGGCATCAGAAACGGGTCGTGAAGGTCCGAAAGCTGGGGTGCGAAAAATTTCTGTGCTTCTTCAGCGCTCGTAATGCCTCGGCTTTCAAGCAGTCCGGCCATAGTCCGGTTGGCCATATAGCGCTCGATTGCCGGACGTCGAGGTTCGTTGGCATCAGTTGCGTGGCGGAAGGCGGAGTGGTCTGTGGTTTGCGGGTTCCATTTGTCGGTCATTTATGTTTATTTTTTATTTTTTATCGCTTCACAGCCGACCCGGACACCTGCATTTTTTTATGGCAGCAGCCCGAAAATCAGCAATATAGCCTGACCGAGAAGAGTTGAGCGCCGAGGCCGTGCGGGCTATATCACCCCAAAGTTACGCATTTTCGGCCGCACCGCCAAATTTTTAATCTTTTTCAACACTTTTCCGCTAATTTTTACCTTTTGCGACGAAAATTAGTGGAGATGGAGCAAAACATTAGCAATTAGACGGCGGTGCAATGCGGTTCAAATAAGGCCGCAGATTGCCCGCAGGGCATGGTCTTTACGTTAACCCCGTCATGGAGCGGAGCGACTTGGCGGGGTGGCGGAACTCCCCCTTATCGCGTTGCCCGAAGGGCATCGTCTGTCCTTTTTGCGCAAAGATGTCATTATCGCAGACATAGACGGGTCATCGGGCAATGTCGCTGACTTAAGAGATTGGTGCAAAATACCGGTCTGTAGGGACGCACGGCTCGTGCGTCCGCCCGTAATTATCAACATTACAACGTATTACGCACTTCACAAAGCGGACGCACGAACCGTGCGTCCCTACAGTATGGCGTGATTAACCGTTGAGGAATCCGCAGATAAAATGTTCGGACTCTCGCAAATTAGATGATGCCCTTCGGGCAACATTAGGGAGGGAACGGTCAGCTACCCCGCCAAGGCGCTGCGCGCCATGACGGGGTTAACGTAAAGATTATGCCCTGCGGGCAATCTGCGGCCTTATTTGAACCGCATTTAGACGGCGGCGAGGGCTTGGGCGAGGTCGGCGATGATGTCGTCGGCGTGTTCGGTGCCGATGCTGAGGCGCACGGTCGAGGGGGTGATGTGCTGCCGCTCGAGCTCGTCAGGCGAAAGCTGGGAGTGAGTGGTAGTGTAAGGGTGGATTACCAGGCTCTTCACGTCGGCCACGTTGGCTAGCAGCGAGAAGATTTTGAGCGAGTCGATGAAGCGCCACGCCTCGTCGCGGCCGCCCTTGATTTCGAAAGTGAAGATGCTGCCCGCGCCGTGCGGAAACAGGCGCGAATAGAGCGCGTGGTCGGGGTGGCCGGCAAGCGAGGGGTGATTCACGCGGGCAACCTTGGGGTGCGAGGCAAGAAAGCTGACCACTTTCAGCGCGTTCGCCACGTGGCGCTCCACGCGCAGCGACAGCGTCTCGACGCCCTGCAGGAGCAGGAAGGCGTTGAAGGGCGAGATGGCGGCGCCGGTGTCGCGCAACAGAACGGCGCGCACCCTCGTTACGAACGGCGCGGCGGGCGCCACGTCGGCAAACACCGCGCCGTGATAGCTCGGGTCGGGTTTGGCGAGTGCCGGAAACTTGTCGGCCCGCGCCTTCCAGTCAAACGAGGCGCCGTCAACGATGATGCCGCCCAGGCTCGTGCCGTGGCCGCCGAGGAACTTCGTTGCCGAATGCACCACGATGTCTGCGCCATGTTCGAGCGGCCGCAGCAGATAGGGCGTCGCAAAAGTGTTGTCGACCACCAGCGGAATGCCGTGGCGCCGGGCAATGGCGGCGAGAGCGTCGATGTCGGTAACATCGCAGTTCGGATTGCCGAACGTCTCCACGAAGAGCACTTTGGTTGACGGGCGGATTGACTTCTCAACCAGCTCGAGATTGCTCACGTCGACGAAATCACTCTCCACCCCGCGCGCCCCGAAAGTATGGGCAATCAGGTTATAGCTGCCGCCATAGAGATTGTCGGCCGCCAGAATATGGTCGCCTGCACGCACAAGGTTTTCAAGCGCATAGCTGATTGCCGCCGCACCGCTGGCAACGGCCAGAGCCGCCGCGCCCCCCTCGAGTGCCGCCACGCGCTCTTCGAGCACGGCCTGGGTGGAATTGGTCAGGCGTCCGTAGATGTTGCCGGCGTCGCGCAGTCCGAAACGGTCGGCGGCGTGCTGCGAGTCGCGAAACACGTAAGACGTTGTCTGATAAATGGGCACGGCGCGTGCATCGGTTGCCGGGTCGGGCGTTTCCTGACCCACATGAAGCTGAAGTGTCTCGAAATGCAGTTTGCTCTTTTCCATGATTGTCGATGATTAAATTGTTATGCCGCAAAGTTAGAAGCAATAAAAATTTTTTCCAAGCAAATTGAAAAAGTTAGAAAAATAAGCTATATTTGCAACCGCGATAGAAATAAAATTCCACATAAAGCCCAAATGGTGCGTCGCGACAGAATTTTATTCGCACTCAAGTAACCGCAAAATCATGAAACCCGATTCAACTCTCGACCAAACAGACATCTGCATTCTGAGCGAGCTGCAGGAAAACTCGCGCCTGACGGTAAAGGAACTCGCCGCAAAGGTGCACCTCTCGCCCACCCCCACGTTTGAGCGCGTAAAGCGTCTGGAGCGCGAAGGATACATCAGCAAGTATATCGCCGTGCTCAACGCCGAGCGCATCAACTGCGGCTTCGTGGCCTTCTGCTACCTCAAAATGAAACAGCACACCCACGACAACGCCGTGCGCATCATGGAAGCCGTGAGCGAGATTCCGGAAATTGCCGAATGCTACAACATTTCAGGCGAATATGACTTCTTGCTGAAAATCCACACCGGCGACATGAAGTCATATCAGAAATTTCTGTTGCGCATTCTCGGCGACCTAGATTGCATCGGCTCGCTAAACAGCTCGTTCGTGCTCGGCGAGGTGAAAAACACCCACCGCCTCCCCCTGCCCGACCTCTGACACCCCTAAATTCTGTAGGGACGCACGGCTCGTGCGTCCGCGGTAACAACCAATACTGCAGCAAGTTATACCCCGACACTTCGGACGCACGAACCGTGCGTCCCTACCCTTTGGCATATATCTTAATCTCTCGAAAATTTGATGATCTGATTTAACACCACGCAAAAGTAGTAAAAGTCGGGCCGACAGCGGCGAAGGCTATCGGCCCGACATGGGTTTGCGGATTCAGGGAGATTTTAACGGACCAGGAATTTGCGGCCGTCGGTCGTGATGTTGATGCCGCGCACGGGGGCTGACAGACGACGGCCCTGAAGGTCGTAGACGGCACCGTTGCCGGCTGCATCAGTGGTGATTTCTTTAATCGAGGCCTCGGAAGTCTTGACCACAACAGGCTCGGAAGCCTCTGAGCTGTAGGGAGTGAAGTAGTTGACGGTCGAGGCGGTAACGGCATAGCTGTAATCAACTGCGGGGTTGATGCCGCCGATGGTGCACGAGGTCTCGTTCTTGGCAGTCTTCGAGCAGAACGGAGCGCCTACCGACTGACCGGCCTTGAGGTCGACCATAATCTTCACATCGTCAACAAAGAACGGCGTGCCCGACTTGTTCATGAAGGCCACCATCACGTTGTTCATTGCGGCGTCGGCCGGAACGGGAATCTGAATCTTCACTTTGTTCTCGCCCACCTGTTCGGCTTCGGCAAGGCCGGCGGTGATTGCCTGCTGATCCCAGATGGAAGTCATGACCATTGCAAAAATGCCTTCTTTTTCGGTTTCGCCGCTGTTGTTAGCAAAGTCGGCGACGGTTGTAACCACAGTGGCTTCCACGTTGATTACGCCGCCCTTGGTGCAAGTGAGGTCAAGAACGGGCGAAAGCACGAGGCCGGCAGTACCCATCCAATAGTTGGTGCCGGTTGTGCCGGCCATGCCGTTGGCCCATGCAGGCTGAGTTGCCGACCAGCCAGTCGAGGCCATGCCCTCGGCTCCGAAGTCTAAGGGCGACTTCCATGTGGTGCCGGGATTATCGACGGTGCCCTCGGTAATCGCGTTGAAGTCTTCGGTGATGATCACCACGTCGTTCATGTCTTGCTTGGCGGTAATCTGAGTGTAGACGTCGACCTTATAGTCGGTGGCGTGGCCCAGCGGCTCCCAGTTGGCGGTGAAACCGGCGGCTGTGATGTCTGTTGCGGGCAGAGCCTTAACTTTCAGGCCGCTGATTGCGTCAACCCATACCTCATTGCTGAGTTCTGAAACGAGGTCGCCGTCAATTCCCTGAACCATATAGTAATAGTTGTCGGCCGTGTTAGAATTGTCAACGGTAAACTCGGTTTCGGTCAGAATCTTGTCTTTGACAATCTCCTTGTACTCGCCCTTCGAGCTATAGTACAGTTTTATGTCATCAACATAGAATACGGCTGCGTCCTTTTGCAGCATCGACAGGCGAATCTGATTGACATCGTGGCCGAACACGCCGTCGGCAAACTCATAGGTTATGCCATACTTTCCCGTGGCTTCATCTTCCATGTAATAGTAAGGAAGCTGACCTATGTTTTCCCATTTGCCGGTAAATTCATGATAAATTTCAACCTTCAGCAGCGAATAATAACCCTCGTCGTTTTCACCGTCCTTGTCGGTCGAAGGCTTGCAGAAGAAAGTAACCGTATCAATGAATTCAGGTGTTTTAGGCGAAACGACTGTGTCGCTCAGCTCGTTGAAGAGAATGCCGCGGGGCGCCGAGCTGATTTTGTCGGCGTCGGTAATGTAGGCGTCCTCGCCCAGTTTGATTGTCCAGCCTTCAGCAACGTCGCCGTCGAAATTCTCGGCAATCACGCCGCTAACAACTGTTTCAGGCTTGACCTGACTGTAGACGTTGAGTTTATAAGAAGGTGCGCCGGTATCCTCCCAGCTTGCAATGAACGACGTCTCCGAGAGGTTCTTGGCGGCATAAGCGTAAGGAGCGGGAATGCGGTCGCGCACAAAATCCATCTTGATGTCGTCGAGAAGTACCTCGCCTTTTGTAGCCATGAATTGCACATCTACGCTGCTTCCGAAATCTGAATGCGAACCAATCAATGTATATTCTTTCCATTCGTCGGTCAGAATATAATCGTCTTGATCAATGCCGGGAGTCGGGCCATACTCAACGTCGCAGAAAGCCACCCACAGTTCGGTTTCTTCAGAGCCGAGGCGCTTTGCGCGGAAAGTTACGGTTGTAGTGCCTGCAAGGTCAAAAGCGGGAGTCGTGATGTAGCCATTGGCGTCTTCTTTATATTCCGAACCCTCGTAATCGGTTCGGGTAACCTGATATTTCTTCAGGCAGACGGCACCACCGGCAGAATATAAGCCACCGCCGGTCCAGCCCGGCTCGGCCGTCATGGCGTCGGGAATGTGATATCTGTCTTCAAACTCAATCATTTCGGCAGCCGGTTCGGTTTCGCTGCCGGCCGTGAACTTCGAGAAGTCTTCGCTGACAAGGTGTTGAACCTCAAGCTCACGCGAAGCGGCTTTAGCCTTTTTCATTGACCGGGCAATCGTGGCCGGGTCGCCTTTGACAAACGGCTTCGCAGCCTGAGCCGTTACTGCCGTGGCCGACATCAACGCCGCCACGAGCGCATAAGAGTAAATCTTTTTCATTCAGTTGAAAGTGATTGTTAAAAAAGTGTACATATAGCAAAATGCTTTGCAAAGATACAACAATAATTTCATTTTGCAACCATTTTACCAAAATTTATGTCAAAAATCAATTTATCAGTAGGCTATTGCCAAACTTTTTGGCCATCTTGCTATAACTATTATAGGATAGATAGCTGCACAGATGAAAAAATAGTAATAAAACCAATTGATATTCTTGAATCCACGTTTTATAACGGTTACAATCAGCATTATAACATATTGCAGCAGAAACACTGTCATAATCGGCACAAGAATTTTCCGCCATAAAATATATTCCACCGGAATAAGCCTTAATGCTGACCAAATTAAAGTGAATACGATGACGGAGGCATCGAAACTATTGTCCAATCGTTTTAATATAGGCTCTTTTTCTTCACACATGCTTATAATGAACAATAACGAATCTCGGACAAAGGTACGACAATAATTTCATTTTGCAAAAACAATAAACTGATGCCGGTCTTGCAAAACACAGGTTTCGTAACCATGTAGGGACGCACGGCCCGTGCGTCCGCCGTGTTGCGTGGGGTAATTTGCTGTGGCATTGGAGGTTGCTGACGGACGCACGGGCCGTGCGTCCCTACGAGGCTTTATCCGAGTGGTGTTTGTCGGTACGGGCGGAATAGGTAATAATCACCCGCCAAGTGTAGGGACGCACGGCATATTCCCGACTGTCTTTCACTTGCCGGAGGCCATGAGGCGGAGCCATTTGCGGTAGCCGAACAGGGCGATGACCGAGTAGACGGCGTAGAGGCACGGGTAGAACACCAACCCCTTGGTCAGCTGCAGATAGACCGTAACGACGTCGACGATGAGCCACGCAATCCACTGCTCGGCAAACTTGCGCGCCGCCAGCCACATGGCCACGATTGACAGCGCCGTGGTAAAGGCATCGAGCCACGGAATTGTCGAGTCGGTGAAATTGAGCAGAAACCACGCAATGGCACCCCAGAGGGCGAGAGTGGCAAACACCGACAGGGAGAATGCCCTCACGGTGATATGTCTGATTTTGAGTTCCGCCTTGTTCTTTCCGGGCTTGCGGCGCGTCCAGTTCCAATAGCCGTAGACGGCTATCAGGAGGTAGTAGATGTTGATTGCGAAGTCGGCATAGATGCCTTTTGAGAAGTAGAGCCACATGGAGATGCATGGCATCACCATCGAGGCAAGCCAGAACTTCGCGTCGGCATGATACTCCCACCAGAGGTAGAGCAGTCCGACCGAAAAGCCGAGAATTTCAAGAAAGAGGTCCCAGTTCATCAGAAGGTAAAGCTGACTGTGCCCATGCAGTGGGTCGTGGCCTGCGCGGCATAGCCCGCATAGCGGTAGATTACGGGCTCATCTTTGTCGTTGCGATAGTAGCCCGCGCCGGCATAGCCGTTGTTGCAATACTTGGCGTTGAAGAGGTTGTAGACGGAGAAGCCTACCGACCATTTTTTGATGCCCTTGACCTTGGGGAGCTGATAGCCGAGATGGAGGTTAGTCACGCAGTAGGGGTCGAGCACGGCCTCGTCAGAGCGGGCATTGTTCATATACTGCTTCGAGATATATTGCGTCTGAATCTCGGCCGAGAAACCTTTGACGTTGAAGTTGAACGAGTTGTTGAAGATGAAGTCGGGCGAGAAGGCAATGGGCGTGTCGCCGCGGTCAAAGGTAATGGGGTTGGTCCATTCGTCTTCATAGATATACTCGACGAAGTTCTTGATTCGGTTGCGGCTCAGCGTCGCGTTGACCTGCCATTCGAACCAGTCGCACCACGGGCGGAACGAAGCCTCCAGTTCCACGCCCATGCGGTAGGACTCGGGCACATTGACACTCAGCGGGTTGCCGGTGTCCGAGAGCTGGCCGGTTACAACGAGCTGGTCTTTATAGTCCATATAGTAGAGGTTCACTCCGGCCGAGAAGACGCGCGAGTTGAACGCATAGCCCAGCTCGTAGTCAAACAGGCGCTCGGCGTGGGGAATGTGGTTGGGATCGCCGTCGGTGAAGTTGTCGCGCACCGGCTCTTTGTGGGCCACCGACCATGAGGCGAATGCGCGGTGGTTGCCGCGGGTGTAGTTCAGTCCGACTTTAGGGTTGAAGAAGTTCCACGACTCGTTTACGTCCAGCCGGGCCATGGCGTTGGTGTTCCAGTCCCAGTTGTCCGAGCAGCCGTCGATTGTGTACCGGATTCCGCGATATTGCAGGTCGCCGAAAGCCGAGAATCCGGGCAGAATGTCAAACGTGGCGCGGGCATAGATGTTGCCGTCGAGTTTCTTGCCGGTGTTGTCATAATACTTCTGCAGCGGATTGATGGGGCCGTCATAGTTGCGCACCCACTGCACGCGGCCGAAATGATGGCCGTGGAAGTAGTTGAGCGCGCCGCCCAATGTGGCGTTCCAGCGGCCGTTGCGGAAGTTGAGATTGAACAGACCGCCGCCGAAGCCGTTGTCGTTGAATTTCAGGCGCACCAGGTCGGACTTCGCGGGGTCTTCTCCCGTCGGATTCGTGC
The DNA here is from genome assembly GCA_902495245.1 of uncultured Porphyromonadaceae bacterium. Classification (GTDB taxonomy): domain Bacteria; phylum Bacteroidota; class Bacteroidia; order Bacteroidales; family Muribaculaceae; genus UBA3263. Next base: position 6,272 of record CABUWI010000020.1, on the reverse strand, counting down.
CGCTCAGGCCGTATTCCGCGAGCGTGCGGTCGGTCTTATACTGTTCGTAGTTGCCGTAGTCGTCGGTGTAGTGCAGGGCCGCGTTCAGGTGCCAGTGCTCGGCCAGCCGCTGCGACAGATGCAGCTGGAAGTGATGTTGCGTAAAGTAGTCGTTCTGGTCGGGATAGTAGGCGATGTTCCCCTCCGAGTCGGTGTACTGTCCGCACGGATTGTAGCGGCGGCCGTACTTCTTCATATCCTCTTTCGAGGCATAGTCCCAGGCCATGTAGGTCTTCTCCTTGCCGCCGAAAGCGATGAAGCGCAGGTTGGTGCCCGTCTCGCCGTTGGCGTAGGCCGCCTGGCCGAAATAGCTCCACAGCTGCGACGAGGCGCGGTCAATGTAGCCGTCGCTGCTCATGTGGCTCAGTCGGGCGTCGAAGCTCCAGTGGCCGCCGAGCAGGCCGGAGCCAACGCGAAATGTCTCGCGGTTGGTGTTATACATGCCGTAGGCGCCCGAAATTTCGGCATACGCGTCGTCAGCGGGCGCATCGGTAATCATGTTCACCGAACCGCCGAATGCGCCCCCGCCGTTAACGCTCGTGCCGGCGCCGCGCTGAATCTGCACGTCGCGCACCGACGAGGCCAGGTCGGGCATATTGACCCAGAACACAACGGAGCTTTCGCCGTCGTTGATGGGAATGCCGTTGGCCATGATGTTGATTCGCGATGCGTCTGACCCGCGCACGCGCATGGAGGTGTAGCCCATGCCCATGCCGGCGTCTGAGGTGGAGATGACCGACGGCGTCGTCGAGAGCAGCACTGTCATGTCGCGGCCGTCGTTGGCCCGCAGCAGCTGTTGCTTCGTTACGTTGGTGAAGGCCATCGGCGTCTTTTGGTCGGCGCGGTTGGCCATGACGTCAACCTGGCTCAGGTTGATGCTCATCGAGTCCGAAGGCTGGGCAGCCTTTTGAGCACTTGCGGACATGGCGGCCACGCCCGGACACAGGGCCAGGGCAACGGCCGGAAGAATGCGATAATTTTTCATATTTTTTCTCTACGCCGGTACTAACCGGTTCAGGTTCGAAGGGTGTAATCTCAGCTCGCGATGCTCTGACCGCGCGCACCCCTAAAAATTGAATTGTATATGACGACCGTTGGCGTCAGATTGCCGAAAATACAAGCTGGAAAGGCCATGCAACCAGCCCGATGACGAACGACAGTATCAGACACCAGGCGGCTATATCCGATGCCTTCTGCGCTCCACGGGCGTCGCCGCGCATCCAGCGCGAATTGACCTGCGAGCCGAAAATTATGCCGACAATGCCGCCGGGCAGACAGCAGCAGATGAGCATCAGTATGTTCCAGCCTATATAGCTGCTCGGACGCTTCATGCCGTCAATTTCTTCGGGGCCTTTGGTGTCAATCCACATTGCCGAGGCACGCATGCCGGCAATGTTGTCGAACGTGGCTTTCGGTTCTGACTGCGGCTTCTCGGCCGCCGCGGGCTGCGCCTCTTCGGCCGGGACTTCTTCTTCGAGCAGACACGCCAGTTCGGGCAGGTTGCCTACGGTGGTCCAGTCAGGCAACTCGGCACACCACACGGGCAGCTGCGCGCCGAAATCGTTGCGCACTTTAAGTTCCGACTGGCTGAAAGGGCCAACCGGCTTGCCGTCGACTATGATCCAGTACTTTTTCATTGCAATCGTTTAATGTGATATTATATGCGTAGGGACGTGCCTTTGGCACGTTTCAGGCACGAAGCACGTTGCATTTTCAGCGACACGTGCCCAAGTCACGTCCCTACGATTTTCGTCAGAAGAATTTGATGCCGGGTTGGTCGACTATGTCGGCCAGGACGGCGTTGGCCAGCGAGCTGGCGCCGATGCGGAAGTATTCGTTGCCGAGCCATTCCTCGCCGAGCACTTCCTTGATGATGGTGTAATATTTCACGGCGTCTTCGGTTGTGCGCACGCCGCCGGCGGCCTTGAAGCCCACGCGGTTGCCGGTCTTTTCGAAATATTCCTTGATGCAGTGGGCCATCACATAGGCGGCCTCGAGCGATGCGCCGGGATATTCCTTGCCGGTCGAGGTCTTCAGGAAATCGGCGCCCGAATAGAGCGAGAGCACCGACGCAGCCTTGATTGCGGCGGCGGTTTTGAGCGCACCGCTCTCAATGATGACTTTCAGCTTGCCTCCGCGACACGAGTGTTTCAGTTCGGCGATTTCGTCGCACACTTCTTCATAGTCGCCGTCGAGGAAGTTGCCTACGTTGAGCACGATGTCGATCTCATCGGCGCCCCCTTCGATTGCAAGAGCCGTTTCGGCAATCTTTACCTCGGGGAAGGTCTGCGACGAGGGGAAACCACCGCTCACTGCGGCAATCTCCACGTCGGTAACGTCGAGCACCGTGCGCACCACCGGCACGAAGTTGGGATATACGCAGATGGCGGCCACGTTGGGCAGCTGGGGATATTCGTTGTCAAAGGCATTGACGCGCTCGGTGAAGCGGGCCACGCTCTGAGGCGAGTCGGTGGCGTTCAGCGTGGTGAGGTCAATCGAGTTGAACACGGATTTATATACCTCCTTGTTCATGTTCTCCTGAAGATGTTCGCTGAGAATCTTATCAACGGCAGCCTTCACCGCTGCATCGTCTTCAACCACGGCCGAGTCCTTGACAGCCTGATGATATTTATCGAGTTGTTCCATACAATTGAATTTGGGTTATTTATTCAGAGTTATAATGTTTCAGTCGGCGCTATTGTTCAACTCAGCTCAAGCATACGCTCGATGGGGCGACGCGCCTTTTCGGCTATCACGGGGTCTACCTCGACCTGCGGCGCCATCTTTTCCAGACAGTCGGCCAGTTTTTGCAGGGTGTTGAGCTTCATGAAGGCACAGTCGTTACAGCCGCAGGTGCTGTCAAGCGGCGGAGCGGGAATGAACGTCTTGTCGGGACAGAGCTTGCGCATCTGGTGCAGAATGCCGCTCTCCGTAACCACGATGAACTCCGTGCCTGCCGGAGCCTCGGCGGCCGTCTTCAGCAACACGGCCGTCGACCCGACGGTGTCGGCCAGCATCAGCAGCGGCTTCTTGCACTCGGGGTGGGCCAGCACCTTCGCTTCGGGGTGCTGACGTTTCAGCTCAATCAGCTTCTCGGCCGAAAATTGCTCGTGAACGTGGCATGCGCCGTCCCAGAGCACCATCTCGCGCCCCGTAACCGAGTTGATGTAATTGCCCAGGTTGCGGTCAGGCCCGAAAATGATTTTCTCCTCCTTCGGGAAGGTCTCGACGATTTTGCGGGCGTTGCCCGAGGTTACGAGTACGTCGCTCAGCGCCTTCACCTCGGCCGAGGTGTTGACATAAGAAATTACCGTATGGCCCGGGTGAGCCTTCACAAAGGCCTCGAACTCCGGAGCCGGGCAGCTGTCGGCCAGTGAGCAACCCGCCTCGACGTCGGGAAGCAGCACCGTCTTGTCGGGGCAGAGAATCTTGGCCGTGTCGGCCATGAAATTCACGCCGCAGAGCACGATGACCGGCTCGGGCAGCGTTGCGGCAATGCGGGCCAGGGCCAGTGAGTCGCCGATGTGGTCGGCAAGATCCTGAATCTCCGCGCGCGTATAATAGTGAGCGAGCACCACGGCGTTGCGCTCGCGCTTGAGTCTTTTTATTTTTTCGACCAGTTCAGAGTTGTCGGCCATCGTTTTTTATTTTTATAAAAGTTTTTTTAAGAAAAAATCAAAAAGAAAGAATAAAGCCTGTTGAAACAGTGGCATAACTTTTTGCCTCAATGCTTGCATTTTTGGCTTTTCACCGTTTATCAACACTTTTCCATGCAGTTATCCACATATAAAACTGTTGATTCATAACGATTTAACCAAGTTATCAACACACTGTTAACAACATGCAAAGTTAATAAATAATTACGGAAAACTACGCGAATATCTGTTAATTTTTGAGTGGATAACCGAGGATAATTTTCCCCGCCCCCGTCGAATCCACACTCCCCGCCGGTTTTCCACACCCCTTTCCACCGCTTTTCCACACGTTTTCCACACCGACGCCGCACCATCTCATTTTGCAATTTTCTCAAAAAGTCAGGATTTTGTGTTAACTTTGCATATTGGCATATGCACCATATCAGAAACAATGACAAAGATTACAGTTCAAAATACCGAAGTCAATGTAATAAAAGTAAATGGCGAGGACTATATCTGCCTGACAGATATGTTACGTGCCAAAGACGGAGATTTTTTCATAACCGATTGGTTGCGTAACCGCAACACTCTTGAATACATCGGCATTTGGGAGAAAGTGTATAATCCCGATTTTAATTATGGCGAATTCGCCATAATTAAAAATCAGTCCGGTCTCAAAGGGAACATACGCGACTATGCAACAATCAACGAACTTATCTGCCTGTCAAATATGGAGAACCTCAATGCGGTTTTCATCGAGCAGGGAATGACGCAGAGCGAACGCCTTGTAAAGCTGAACCAAATAGCCATTCATCAGATGAGCGTCTTGGAAAGCGGCGGCAACGACAGAAAATTACTAAAATTATAAATGAATATCAGGCAATATAAATCCGATGATTTGGAACAAATAGCACGATTGTTTTATGAAACAGTCCATACTATAAATATAAAAGATTACACCGAACAACAGGTAAATGCATGGGCAACAGGAAATATCAATTTAGAGGATTGGAACAGTTCATTTCTGAGACATCTTACTTATGTTGCAGTTGAAAATGATTTGATTATAGGGTTTGGAGATATTGACGAAACGGGATACTTGGATAAACTGTATGTTCATAAAGATTATCAAAGGCAAGGTGTCGCAACTGCGATATGTAATCGCATGGAAGATGATATTGTAACAAATTGCATCACTGTCCATGCCTCTATTACAGCCCTACCATTTTTTGAAAAGCGAGGATTTCAAAAAATCAAGTTACAAGAAGTTGAACGCCAAGGCATTTTAATGAAAAATTACATAATGAAAAAGTATTTATAGAACACATTTCCGCTGCTCGGTTGTTTATCGGAGCCGCAGAGCATCGTCAAACATTTCGCTAACTTATGAAATTGGTGCAAAATATAGGTTTCGTAAATTCTGTATGGACGCACGGCCCGTGCAATGCGGTTCAAATAAGGCCGCAGATTGCCCGCAGGGCATAATCTTTACGTTAACCCCGTCATGGCGCGCAGCGCCTTGGCGGGGTAGCGGCACTCCCCCTCATCGCGTTGCCCGAAGGGCATCGTCTGTCTTCTTTTCGCAAAGATGTTATTATCGCAATCATAGACGGGTCATCTGACGGCACTTCCTTAGCCACGAGCATATTGTCAGCACCGGTCGCCATTCTTTAGTCGAAATCACGATGTGATATAACAGAAACGTATGGCTCACGAGGCAATGTTAGCGAAAGGTTCGGAGTCTCGCAAATTAGATGATGCCCTGACGGGCAACATTAGGGAGGGAACGGTCAGCTACCCCGCCAAGGCGCTGTGCGCCATGACGGGGTTAACGTAAAGATTATGCCCTGCGGGCATTGTATGACCTTATTTGAACCGCATTGCACGGCGCGTGCGTCCGCCGTAACGGACGACATCGCATCAACGGCATGCCGGGCCATGTGCCCCTGCTCATTGATGCTCCTTGCACTCTTGCAACGTCGCAACTTGTCGGTGAACTCAAACGGCAAAGTTCGTTGGTGATAAACTCCGATAACGTCGTGGAGTCATGGCCCCGATGTAGCGAAGGTTAATATCTGAAAAACAACTTTCATGGTGGCTGCTGTGGAGATGCGGATTTTTTTGCCCGATTATCACTGGGTTACAGAATTTTTGTTGTAACTTTGCATATGGCAACACTCTATAAGATATTGATTCTGTGTGTTGGCTTTGCTCTCTCCTGTAACCTCCGGGCGCAAAGCCATCTTGACCCGGTAAACGACAGCCGGGAGTTTGTGGAACAATATAGTCAGTCGTTACTCACTCAGGAACGCAAGTGTGGAATAATCGTCTTGCCTTCCTTCTCTAACAGATATGGCATTAGTTTGTCAACTAAATGTGATAGTCTGATACTTATTGAAAAACGGCCGCATGGAATTGTCTATTCTGATAGTGTGAATATCAAAGAGATTCCAGCACTAAAGGTAGCCATTGATTCTGTATTTGGCAAAAGCGTTGCCGAACTTATTGATGTTGCCGTTGAAAAGGCAATGCCAACTTTTTCTGCCGGACTGGATGGCGTGATGTATTATTTTATCGCATCAAATGACAGCATCGGGG
>CABUWI010000019.1 GCA_902495245.1 uncultured Porphyromonadaceae bacterium | reverse complement strand
GTAGGGACGCACGGCTCGTGCGTCCGCTGTAATGGCCAATATCGCAGCAAGTTATATGCCCGGTGAAGCGGACGCACGGGCCGTGCGTCCCTACAGGTTGTGTGGACCCGGGCCTTTTGCAATACCTTTGAGGAGAGTCTTAACTCGCTGACAGGCAGCAGCATAAGACCATAAACTCATAACTCGCTGAATATCAGTGGGATAGAAATTGGTTAGATTTGTAATTTTTATAATGCTGATTGTCAGAGTGTTATTTCGCGAATCGGTTAGATTTTTTTCGGCCGAAAAGTTGCATTTGACCGCCATAAGCACTAACTTTGCAACCATCACATCAATCAATTTTTTTACAGTTAAGCCATGAAAAAATTTTATTACATCGCAATGTTGCTTTCGCTCGCCGCCACCAACGTGGCTGCCGAGGAGTTCCTGCCGATTCTCGAGTCTGGCAAGGTTTGGATCTATGAAGCAAAAAATCAGGCTATGCATGGATTCTTTGAAACCGTTCATAAAAAAGCTAAAGTGCTCGAAAGCACCGTAAGTTTTGACGGTGTGGAATGCAGGGAGATAGAAGTGTTGACTGTTGACTCTGACGCGCCTGCATATAAGGCGGCGTGCCGCGAGGCGGACGGTGTGCTGTCTTACTTCTATGACTTTGCCGGGTTGCCCGGGCGCGACTATAAGGGGCAGTTCATCACGGAGGTTGACTTCAACGTCAAGGAGGGAGACCGCCTGCCGATATGGAGTAGCGGCTCTATACCATTTGTGGCCGAAGAAAATGTATGGCTGACGGTTGACAAAATAGATGTGATTGAAGTCAAGGGCATCAAGCGCCGCAGAGTGTCGTTCGCAAACGACAGGGGGTGCTGGGTTGAAGGCATAGGCCCGAGCAACTCATATGTAAATAAAACTGTCCTTTGGTGTTGTGGCGGTTCGGACGGGTCAGCAGAAAGCGAGCCGGATACTTACAACTATCTCGGCGGCACTTACTTCGAGAAGATGACCGAATGCTACCTCAACGGCGAGTGTATCTTCACGGAGGCCGACTTCCGGGCGCCGGCGCTGACCGAATTGCGGGAGATTGATGCCTCCGACAAGAGGGCCGACGGCGCGCTCTACGACCTGAGCGGCCGCAGGGTCGACCACCCGCGCCGCGGACAGATTTACGTCAGCAACGGCCGCAAACTCCGCTTCTAATCGGCGCGTTCCTACAAATTACAAACTTTGAAATATTTTGCCATGAAAAAATTTTATTACATCGCAATGTTGCTTTCGCTCGCCGCCACCAACGTGGCCGCCGAGGAGTTCCTGCCGATTCTCGAACCGGGCAAGGAGTGGGTCTATGAGATGGAGTACGATTATATGCACGACGATTACGTATCGGTAAAAGCGACCGTGCTTGATCACACTGTTACCATAGACGGAGTGAAATGTTCTGAGATTGAATTTTCGCCCATAAATGAGGAAGATTATCCGACATACTCCTTATACTGTCGGGAAGAGAACGGTGAGTTTTCATATTTCTACGACCTCACATATTTTGAAAAGCCGGGACAATTTATTCCTGATATTGACATTACTGTCAAAGAAGGGGACCGTATTCCTATGTGGGACTGCTGTAACGTACCGTTCAAGATTGACCCGGACAGTTGGCTGACAGTCGACAAGGTGGAACTTATAGAAGTAAAAGGCATCAAGCGCCGGAGAATTTCATTTGTAAATGAGAAAGGGTGCTGGGTGGAAGGAATAGGCCCAAGCAGACCGTTAATGAACAGGTGGGTGATTATGCCTATCGGACAGAATGTTTCGGAGGTGAAATCGCGAGAGGTCTATTATACGGGAGCTCCTTACTTCGAGAAGATGACCGAATGCTACCTTAACGGCGAGAGCATCTTCACGGAGGCCGACTTCCGGGCGCCTGCGCTGACCGAGCTGCGGGAGATTGAGACCGCCGACAAGGCGGCCGACGGCGCGCTCTACGACCTGAGCGGCCGCAGGGTCGACCAACCGCGTCGCGGACAGATATACGTCAGCAACGGCCGCAAGCTCCGCTTCTAATCGGCGCGGTGTGTAGGGACGCACGGCTCGTGCGTCCGCATGCAATCGCCAATATTGCAGTGAATTATATGTCCGGTGAAGTGGACGCACGGGCCGTGCGTCCCTACAGGTTGTTGGGTCAGAGGGAGAGGGCGACTTGGCGCACCTGGACGGCGGCGGCGACGTCGTGGACGCGCAGAATGGCGGCGCCGGCGCTGAGGGCGGCCATGTTGGCGGCGCAGGTGGCGGGGAGGACGTCGGCGGGAGTGAGGCCCATGGGTCGCCAGAACATCGACTTGCGCGACAGGCCGGCAAGGAGCGGGCGGCCGAGGGTGGTGCCGACCAGGGGCAGGGCGCGCAGCAGCTCATAGTTCTGCTCGGCGGTCTTGGCGAAGCCGAAGCCGGGGTCGACAATGATGTCGCCGGCGCCGAGGGCCTCGAGCTCTGCGATTTTTTCGGCGAGGAAGGCTATGACGGCTGCGGCGACTCCGCCCTGCGGGCCATAGTCGGTGAGCTGCTGCATGGTTGCGGGGGTGCCGCGCATGTGCATGGCAATGTAGGGGGCGCGGGTGCGGCCGATGAGGGGAAACATTGCGGGGTCGAGCGTGCCCGAGGATATGTCGTTGATGATGTCGGCACCCTCTTCGAGCGCGCGGCGGGCGATTTCGGCGCGGAAGGTGTCGACGCTGACGGGAATGTCGGGGTCGAGGCGGCGGGTGGCGGCGAGGCAGGCGCTGAGGCGGGTCCACTCCTCGTCGACGCTCACGTCGGGGGCGCCGGGGCGGCTGGAATAGGCGCCGAGGTCGAGCATGTCGGCGCCTTCGGCGAGGGCGCGCTCAATGGCGGCCGGGTCGGCATTGCGCGCGCCGGCATAGAACGAGTCGGGGGTGGCGTTGATGACGGCCATGACGGCCGGGCGGTCGAAGTAGACAAGGCGCCCGCGGAGGTTGAGGGTGAACGAAACGGATTTCATGGCGCAAAGTTACGTCGTTTTGACGAATTTTGCGTAACTTTGCGGCGAAAAACAAAGCCATAACAAAACAAGTGATATGACTCTCTTAGCCCTTTTCGACGCCCAGCAGCTCTTTGAGATGGTGTGGAACCACATGAGTTACTTCTGGGTTTTCGTGTTCATGACCATTGAAAGTTCTTTCATTCCCTTTCCCAGCGAGGTTGTGGTGCCCCCGGCGGCCTACATAGCCTCGCAGCCCGACTCGGCGATGAACGTGTGGGGCGTGGGCATCGCCGCCACCGCTGGCGCGCTGTTCGGCTCGCTCATCAACTATGTGCTGGCCCTCTGGATTGGCCGCCCGGTGGTCTACGCCTTTGCGCGCAGCCGCTTCGGGGCCGTCTGTCAGCTTTCGCCCGAAAAGGTTGAGCGCAGCGAGGTGTTTTTTGACAAGCACGGCGCCGTGTCCACCTTCATCGGCCGCCTGATACCGGTAATCCGCCAGCTGATTTCGATTCCCGCCGGACTGGCCCGCATGAATCTGGGCAAGTTCGTGTTCTACACGACCGCCGGCGCCGCCATCTGGAACGTGGCGCTCTGCCTGCTTGGCGTCTTCTTGGCGCGCACCGTGAGCAAGGAGCAGCTGTTCGAGCAGATTGAGCATTATAACCTCTACCTCTCATACGTGGGCTACGGCATCGGCGTTATCTGCATTGTCTACATTGCCTGGCAATTTCTTAAACCCAAAAAGGAGAAGACAGTATGATTCAGATTGCGCCATCGCTGCTGAGCGCCGACTTCGGCAATCTTGACCGCGACATTGAAATGGTGAACGGCTCGGACGCCGCGCTGTTCCATCTCGACGTGATGGACGGCCGCTTCGTGCCCAACATCTCGTTCGGCTTCCCGATAATCGAGGCCGTGAGCCGCAAGGCCGCCAAGCCGCTCGACGTGCACCTGATGATTGTCGAGCCCGACCGCTGGATTGACCGCCTGGCGGCCATCAAGGGCGTGCGCTACATGAACGTGCACCTCGAGGCGTGCACCCACCTTCACCGCACCGTGCAGGCCATTCGCGCCGCCGGCATGCACCCCGCCGTTACGCTCAACCCGGCCACGCCCGTGGGGCTGCTGGAAGACATTGTCGGCGACGTCGACATGGTGTTGCTCATGAGCGTCAACCCCGGCTTCGGCGGCCAGAAGTTCATCGAAAACACCCTGGCCAAGACGCGCCGCCTGCGCGAGCTCATTGACCGCAGCGGCTCGAAGGCGCTCATCGAGATTGACGGCGGGGTGAACCTCGAGACGGGCCGCGCGCTCGCCGACGCCGGCGCCGACATTCTCGTGGCCGGCAGCTACGTCTTCGGCGCCGCCGATCCGCGCGCAACCATCGCCGCCCTCGCCGCCCTCTGACGGTTTTCGCCCCGGGGCGAAAGGTAAAAACGGCCTGTGCATTGTTATATAAGAAAAATTCAGTAATTTTGCACGTATGATTGAGAGGATTATCATCATTGACCGCGCCGACCCGGTGAGCTTCTACGGAGTGAACAACTGCAACATGCAGCTGATCAAGAATCTTCACCCCAAGCTGCGCATCGCCGCGCGCGGCTCGGTCATCAAGGTCATCGGCGAGGAGAGCGAGACGGCGGCCTTCGAAAAGACAATCCGCGAGCTTGAAAATCATTGCGTCAAATATAACAAACTGACCGAGGAAACGATTCTGAACACGTTTCACGGCTGCGCCCCGTCGGAAGTGAAGAGCGACGAGGCCATCATTTACGGCATCAACGGCAAGCCGATTCAGGCGCGCACGCCCCATCAGCGCGACCTGGTCAAGGCCTTCGGCCGCAACGACCTGACGTTTGCCCTCGGGCCGGCCGGCACGGGCAAGACCTATGTGGCCATCGCGCTGGCCGTGCGCGCGCTGAAGAACAAAGAAGTGCGCAAAATCATTCTGTCGCGTCCGGCCGTCGAGGCGGGCGAGAAGCTCGGCTTTCTGCCGGGCGACATGAAAGACAAAATCGACCCTTATCTGCAGCCGCTCTATGACGCGCTGGAAGACATGATTCCGGCCGTGAAGCTGAAGGAATACATGGAGTCGAAGGTGATTCAGATTGCGCCGCTGGCCTTTATGCGCGGCCGCACGCTCTCTGACGCCGTCATAATTCTCGACGAGGCGCAGAACACCACCACCCACCAGATCAAGATGTTCCTGACCCGCCTGGGCATGAACGCCAAAATGGTCATCACGGGCGACATCACCCAGATTGACCTGCCGCGCACGCAGTGCTCGGGCCTGGTGAGGGCGCTGAGCGTGCTTCGCGACGTCGAGGGAGTGGGGCGCGTTGAGTTCGACAAGAAAGACATTGTGCGCGCTAAGCTGGTGCAGCGCATTGTCGAGGCATACGAAAAATATGACAACGCCGCCCGCGCGGCTGCCGACCCCGCGCCTGCAGACGGAGAATAAAGAAATTTCAAAAACAAAATCTTCATAAACAACCCAAACCGATCATGTCAACAACTCTCTTAACCACCGACTTCCACTTTCCGGGTCAGGAAAACGTTTATCACGGCAAAGTGCGCGACGTCTACTCCATCACACCCGACACCCTGGTAATGATTGCCACCGACCGCATTTCGGCCTTCGACGTCGTGCTGCCCAAGGGCATTCCGTTCAAGGGCCAGGTGCTAAATCAGATTGCCGGCTATTCCCTCGACGCCACGGCCGACATCGTGCCCAACTGGAAGCTGGCCACGCCCGACCCGATGGTAACCGTAGGGCGCCGAGCTCAGGGTCTGAGAGTTGAAATGATTATCCGCGGCTACCTCACCGGCTCGGCATGGCGCGAATATGCAGCCGGCTGCCGCGAAATCTGCGGCGTGAAGCTGCCCGACGGCATGCGCGAGAACCAGAAGTTCCCCGAACCGATAATCACTCCCACCACCAAGGCCGAGGCCGGCCACGACGAGAACATCTCGCGCGAGGAAATCATTGCCCAGGGCCTCGTGTCGGCCGCCGACTATGCCAAGGTCGAGCAGTACACCCGCGCCCTCTTTGCCCGCGGCCAGCAGATGGCTGCCGACAAGGGCCTGATTCTTGTCGACACAAAATATGAGTTTGGCCTGCTTGACGGCGAAGTGATTCTCATTGACGAAATCCACACTCCCGACTCGTCGCGCTACTTCTATGCCGAGGGCTACGAAGAGCGTTTCGAAAAAGGCGAGCCGCAGCGTCAGCTCTCGAAAGAGTTCGTGCGCCAGTGGCTCATCGAGCACGGCTTCATGGGCAAGGCCGGCCAGCAGGTGCCCGAAATGACGCCCGAGTTCGTTGACAGCGTCAGCAAGCGCTATATCGAGCTCTACGAGCACATCACCGGCCGCAAGTTCGAGCCCGCGCCCGAGGCTGACCTCACTGCGCGCATCGAAACCAACGTGCTCGACTGTCTTGACCGCCTGAATGGCTGACGTAGAGCACATCACGCCCTACGGCGGCGAAGCGCCCAAGGAGCGGCAGGTCGAGCGCATGTTCGACTCCATCGCCCCGGCCTACGACTTCATGAACCGCGCCATGACCCTCGGCATTGACCGCCTCTGGCGGGCAAAGGCCGTGGGGCTGGTGCGCGCCGCCGCGCCGCGCCGCATTCTCGACGTGGCCACGGGCACCGCCGACCTGGCCATCAATCTGGCCCGCATGCTGCCCGAGGCCGAGGTTACGGGCATCGACCTGAGCGAGGGCATGATTGACATTGGCCGCGAAAAGGTGAGCCGCGCGGGGCTGGCGCAGCGAGTGGAACTGCAGGTGGCCGACTGTCTGGCGCTCCCCTTCGGCGACGCCACGTTTGACTGTGTAACCGTGGCCTACGGCGTGCGCAACTTCGCCGACCTCGAGGCCGGCTATCGCGAGATGTACCGCGTGTTGTGTCCCGGGGGCATGCTCTGTGTCATCGAATTGTCAACGCCCGTCAATCCCCTTGTCAAGCCTCTCTACAGTTTCTACACCCGCGCAATCATTCCGGCCGTGGGTCGTCTGGTCAGCAAAGACACGCGCGCCTACACCTATCTGCCGCAGAGCATCGCCGCAGTGCCGCAGCGCGACGACATGTGTGCCCTCATGGCGCGCGCCGGCTTCGGACGCACCGCCTTCCGCCCTCTCACCTTCGGCGTCTGCACCATCTACACCGCCACCAAATAACGAGTCAAACTGTAGGGACGCACGACCCGTGCGTCCGCCTCGCGGAGTGCGTAAATTGCTGCAATATTGGATATTATCGGCGGACGCACAGGCCGTGCGTCCCTACAAATCGGCATTATGTCAGGAGTTCTGGAACTCGGAGGGGCTCATGCCGGTCAGGTGCTTGAAGTACTTGCCGAAGCTCGACTGGTTTGAGAAGTTGAGCTCGTAGGCCACCTGCTGTATATTCTTGCCGGAATAGCGCAGCAGGTTCTTGGCTTCGAGCAGCAGAAATTCGTCGATAATCTCGGCCGCCGAGCGGCCCGTGCTCTCCTTGACCACGAGCGAGAGATATTTCGGCGATATGCAGAGCTTGTTGGCGTAGAATCTGACCGAATGCTCCAGGCGGAAGTGTTTCTGCACCAGGCGCACGAACTCGTGGGTGTAGAGCATGCGGCGCGTGCGCGGCCGTGCAATTGCCGTCGACGCCTCTTCCTCGTCGTCGAAGTCGTCGGGCCGGTTGCGTCGGTGCATCGAAAGAATCATCAGCTGATAGAGTGTGGCCGTGAGCAGCGAGCGCGAAATGCTTTTTGCAAACAGCTCCTCGCCCTCGCCCGTGTTCAGGCGCGCGTTCATGTCGAGCAGTTCCATGTAGCCGGCAATGTGTTCGACCTCGCGCGGGTCAAGCCGGGCCAGCGGCGAGCGGTTCGAGGCGATTGGCAGATTGTTCAGAATGGCAATTTCGAAGTTGAGGTCGTGAATGAACTCATTGCTCACGAAGAGGGCATATGCGTCGAGGCTGTCAATCGAGTCGGGGTCGATGGTGATGATTGAGTTCGCGCCCGTAACGAGCAGGTTGTTGGGTCCGAGGCGGAAGTGCTCCATGTTGACGGCAAACGAGATATGGCCCGAACGGACAACGAAAATAATCATTCCGTTGAAGCGTATGGCGCTCTGAAGCGCTTCGGCGTAATCACTGTCGGCCGAGGTTACGTGCACGTAAACGTAGTCGCGTCCGGTGAGCGACGAGTCGTAATTCGCTATCTCATAGAGCCGCTGCATCTGGCGCAGCGAAACGGATTCTATCATAAATGTCGATTGGTCAAAATGTCTTATTTTTGCGGCAAAGATACGCTAAAAGCGCAAAAGAACAGCATGATTAACATTTTTTAATATAAAACTTGGCTCGATTATAAAAAGTGTTTATTATATTTGCCGTCGAGAGAAATGCAGATTTCGCTCATCGAGACAAAATAGTTGTTTTATAGATAATTGTGTATTTGAAGCTTTTGGGCGGCCGCGAGGTCGCCCACTTGTTTGTCTGACAGGTTCGATACGGGCGCATAAAAAAACGGCTGTCATCACGACAGACCGTTAATCTTTAACCTTAAATCTAATATCAAAAAACACAGTGCAAATTACAGTAAAGTTATCTTCAGAACACGCCCCGGACGCTAAAAGTTCGGCCACGCGCCCCGATTAACATATTTTAACCATGTTGATTCGCCTCCTTAGCGCGCAAATCGCTATCTTTGCGTAACAAACAAAAAATTACCGGCAATAATGGATAAGAAAACGCTCAAAGTTGTGCAAGCGTGCGAGTATCTTCCCGATTACGGAGGCAACTTTATGGATTCTCTGCGGTCAATTGAGACTGCAGCCGAGCGCGTCGGCACGCCTCTCGAGGTCATATACATATTACCCGAAGGAAGGCCGGATCTTGACTGGATTAAGGAGTTGCAGCGCAACCATAAGGTGTATTTTGTAACCAGGAAGTCAACTTATGCTACGGCCAAAGCCATCTGTAATGTCTGCCGCAAGGAAAAGGCAGATATTCTCCATCGCCATTTCTATTCGAGCGCCGTGCTGATTTTAACAGGTTTCCTGACTCGTACAAAAGTTTTGCGCCATTGCCACAACACCTTCTCCAAGTCGTCAAGCATACTTAAGGAGAGTGTGAGAAGGGGCATGAATCTGGCAATCGATAAGTTTGTGGGTTGCTCGGAAGAGGCAATGAACACGCTTGTAGACGGCGGCTTTCCTAAAGGCAAGTGTACGTTTGTTACAAACCGCATTGATTTCTCGAGACTTGATGTGTCAACTAATCTCCGGCCTTTTGATTCGTCGAAAAACAATCTGCTGATTCTTGGTTCGGATTTCATGCGTAAAGGGTGTGATTTGGCGCTGATGGCCATCGAACCCATTGCCAAAGAATATAAAATCGAATTGCAGATAGTTTGCCATAATGAGGCACTGGCCAGAGAGAACGTGCGCCGCGTTCTCGGTTATGAGCCCGAATGGGTAAAATACCCGCCTACCACTCAAAACATAGGCGACTATTATCGCAATTCGAAGATTTTCCTGTCGCCATCGCGGAAAGAAGGATTCTGCTATGGTGTGGTTGAAGCCGCCTATTGCAACTGTGCGGTTGTGAAGTCAGATATACCGGCGATGGTCCATGACCTCGAAGGCGAGGATTTTGTTCGTATACCGCTTACGGTTGATGCTTTACGCGAAAAGATTGTGGAAATTCTGACGATGTCTCCGGAACAATCCTCAGAGATGCTTGCCGGCTTTCGAGAACAGGTAATCAGGAAATTCGACGTATCCATATGGGGCGACGAGGTTCTGCAACTTTATAATTCCGTGATGAAATAATATATAAATCTAAATTACTGCAATCAGAAGACCAAACGAAAACATGCGTGTTAAAATTCTTGTAATCGACGATGAAGAATCGATTTGCGAAATCCTCCGTTACAATCTTGAAAAAGAGGGTTACGAGGTAGACACGGCTCTTTCGGCCGAAGAGGCTCTCGAAATGGACCTTCCGTCATATTCGCTCTTTATTGTCGACATTATGATGGACAAGCTCAGCGGCTTCGACTTTGCCCGCAGGCTGAAAAACATTGACAGCCTCGAGAACAAGCCGATAATTTTCTGCACGGCGCTGAGCGACGAAGACGACACCGTCATGGGCCTCAACATCGGCGCCGACGACTACATCACCAAGCCCTTCTCGATTCCCGAGGTGCTTGCTCGGGTGCGCAGCGTCATGCGCCGCTCAAACATCTCCGAACACATCGCCGCCAACCGCTCGAAGGCCCGCTATGAAGAAGACATCGTGTTCAAGGGCCTGCGGCTCAACCGCAACGAAAAGGTGTGCTACATTGACGGCGTGCCCCAGCAACTCTCGAAAACCGAATTCGACCTGCTCATGTTCTTCCTCGAGCATCGTAACCGCATCTATTCACGCGAAGAAATCATACGGACCGTATGGTCAAACAACGTGGTGGTCAGCAATCGCACTGTTGACACGAGCCTCACGCGCTTGCGCAAGAAACTCGGAAATTATGGCAAGCATATCGAAACGCGTGTAGGCTTCGGTTATGGCTTTAAGGAAGTTGTCTGACTCGCGCCTGCTCTGGGCGATTTTCGCTCCGCTGGCGCTGCTGCTGTGGCTGATTATCGGCCTGATGGTGTGGTACACCATCACCAACGAGAAAGCGCTGCGCCGCGACATGCTCGAGGCGCAGCTCAAGAACGTCAACGCGACGATTCTCGAGTTCTATGAACAGGGGGCCGACCTGCAGAAGACGCTCGAATTCATCGACGCCTACAACGACAACACGACCTTCAACGACCTGCGCATCACGGTCTATTCGGCCTATGGCGAAGTGCTGGCCCACATCGGCGCGGTGATTCTGATTGAAGACGATTCGCACCGCATGATTCCCGAACTGGTCATCGCCGAAAACGAAGGTCAGGCAACGGGCGTGCGCCCGAATCTGGTCGACGCCCGGCCCTCGATTTTCAACGCAATGACCAGCAACGACGGCGGAATCCGCACAATCTCGGCTATTGTCTACAACCCCTCGGTTGTGCGCGCACTGACCTATAACTCCATGATCTGGGCGCTGGTGATTGTGCTGGCAATCGGTGCCACGGTAGCCATCTTCCTCGTGGCCCGCAAGGTGAACATGGCGGCCAAGTCGCTCCACGAGTTCGCCAGCCGGGCGGCCGCCGGCGAGCGCATCAACGCCGAAGCGCTTAAATTTCCAAACGACGAGCTGGGCGACGTGTCGCGCGAAATCATTCGCCTCTATCGCGACAAAGACCGCGCCAACCGCCGCCTCGAACACGAACACCAGGTGGCTCTGCGCGCCAACGAAGAGAAAGCGCGCATCAAGCGCCAGACGGCCAATAACCTGAACCACGAGCTCAAAACTCCCGTGGGCATCATCAAAGGCTATCTCGACACGATTAACTCCGACCCCGGCATGCCCGAAAGCCTGCGCAACAGTTTCCTCAAAAAAGCTCAGGAACATGCCGACCGACTGACCCAGCTGCTCAAGGACGTCAGCTCGATTACGCGCCTGGACGAAGGCGGCCAGCAGGTCGAAATAACCGACTTCGACTTCCACGACCTCATCTACAGTATCGCGGCCGACCTCGAGGTGAGCCATATCAACGAAGGTCTGGAATTTGACTGGCAGATTCCGTTCGACACCATAATCCGGGGCAACTACACGCTGCTCAACAACGCGATTATGAACCTTGTGCGCAACGCCGCTAAGTATTCGCGCGGAACGCGCATCACCCTGCGCAAAATCAAAGAAGACGACACGACCTATACATTCTCGTTTGCCGACGACGGCGTCGGAGTGGGCGAGGAGCACCTTGAACACCTCTTCGAGCGCTTTTACCGCATCGACGAGGGTCGCGCCCGCAAGAGCGGCGGCACCGGTCTGGGCCTCCCCATAGTCAAGAGCACTTTCCAGGCGCTGGGCGGCGACGTCATCGTGCAGAACGCCAAGCCCCACGGTCTGGAGTTCATCTTCACGCTGAAAAAAGGGAAAATTGAACCTCAAAATCTATAAAACGCCTGATTTGGCATACTACTTCCATGAACGTACTTAACCGATTTCTCGACTATGTGAAGTTCGACACCCAGAGCGACGAACTCACAAACATGACCCCTTCAACCCCCGGTCAATTCAAGTTTGCGCAATATCTCGAAGAGCGCCTGCGCGAAATGGGCCTCAGTGAAATCACTCTCGACGAAAACGGCTATCTGATGGCCACTCTGCCGGCCAACACCGACAAGCCGCTGCCCACTGTGGGCTTCATTGCCCACCTCGACACGTCGCCCGACATGTCGGGCCGCCACGTCAAGCCGCGCATCGTCGAGGCCTACGACGGCGCTGACATCACCCTCAACGCCGAACAGAACATCGTTTTGCGCCCCTCCGAATTCCCCGAACTGCTCCACTACGTCGGCCAGGACCTCGTCGTTACCGACGGCACAACCCTGCTCGGCGCTGACGACAAGGCCGGCATCGCCGAAATCATTGCCGCCGTCGAGCACCTTCAGCAGCACCCCGAGATTCTCCACGGCAAAATCCGCATCGCCTTCAACCCCGACGAAGAGATTGGCCGCGGCGCCCATAAGTTCGACGTGGCCCGCTTCGGTTGCGACTGGGCCTACACCATGGACGGCGGCGAGGTCGGCGAGCTGGAGTTCGAAAACTTCAACGCTGCCGTGGCCAAAATCACCTTCAGCGGCCGCAACGTTCACCCCGGCTATGCCAAGCACAAGATGATCAACTCAATTCGCGTCGCAACGCAGTTCGCCATCATGCTGCCCCGCTGGGAAACCCCCGAACACACCGAGGGCTACGAAGGTTTCTACCACCTTGTCGGCATGGAGGGCACGGTCGAGAAGTCGGAGCTCACCTACATTATCCGCGACTTCGACCGCGACCGCTTTGACCGCCGCAAAAAGGAGTTCGAACACCTGACCCGCAAAATCAACAAGGAGTTCCCCGGCTGCGCCTCGCTCGAAATTCAGGACCAGTACTTCAACATGCGCGAAAAGGTCGAGCCGGTCAGCTACATCATCGAAATCGCCGAGCAGGCAATGAAAAACGCCGGCCTCACGCCCAAGGTCGTGCCCATTCGCGGCGGCACCGACGGCGCCCAGCTCAGCTTCAAAGGTCTGCCCTGTCCCAACATCTTTGCCGGCGGCCTGAACTTCCACGGCCGATATGAATTCGTGCCCGTGCCCTCGATGCAGAAAGCCGCCGAGGTCATCGTCGAGATTGCCCGCATCGTCGCCGCCCGCTGACCCCACTCCCCCCTCATTCTTCTCTCTCCCCACTCTCTGATGAAACGAATCCTCAAAACGGCAGTGCTGCTGATTGCGTGCCTCACGGCGCTTTGCGGTTGCCGCCAAAATCCGGTTGACCGCGACCTCGACGTGGCCGAGGCCATAATGGAAGAACGGCCCGATTCGGCGATGGCCCTGCTGAGCGACATTGTCGGCCCCGAGCTGCGCGGCGAGCGTCGCGCCCGTCATGCGCTGCTGGTGTCGCAGGCACTCGACAAAACATATCGGGACGTATCAGACGACGGACTCATATCCATTGCGGTCGACTACTACGCCCGCACCGACGACGAACATCACAAGATGTTGGCCTATTATTATCGTGCCGTGGTCAACCGCAATGCCGGCTATTACGCCGAGGCGATGGCAGATCTGCTTCGGGCCTACGACATAGCCGGCGTCCTCGACGACCCTCTTAACCTGAGCCGAATTGAAAGCCTGATGGCGCGCCTGTATAACGCGACTCACAATTTTGAGGAATCATTGCTGTGGGAGCAGCAGGCGCTGGTTCATGCAAAAATGGCCGGAAAAACGCAGTGGGTTCTTAACGGATACGGCAATATGGGTGATGGGCTGTATAATTTGCAACGGTTTGACGAGGCCTTGTGTTATGCCGATTCTGCCGAAGCCCTTTCCGGTACTCCCGATGCCGAGATTCTTAGACTGCGCTACATGTCGCATTTCTTTCTGGGGCATTATGATGTGAGCGATTCGCTTTATCAGGAGATTCTTCGCGCCGGCTTTGAGCTCCCCGACGTCGTGCTTGTGGCGCAATGTGAGTTGCATCCTGACGATGCATTTGACCTGTTGGCGCAGGCAGAACGCTATTCAGACCCGGATGAGCTCTATAAGCATGACCTTAATTATGCTTATGCAAAAGCATATTTGCGTAGTGGCGACATCAAGTCGGCCCTTCCTTATCTCGACAGGCATGTCGACACATATAATAATATGGTGTCGACTCTTGTCGACAATTCGCT
The DNA here is from genome assembly GCA_902495245.1 of uncultured Porphyromonadaceae bacterium. Classification (GTDB taxonomy): domain Bacteria; phylum Bacteroidota; class Bacteroidia; order Bacteroidales; family Muribaculaceae; genus UBA3263. The sequence continues at coordinate 11,401 of CABUWI010000019.1, read as the reverse complement.
CGATAAGGTCTGCATTGAACATGACCGGCGCAAGATGGCAGAGCTCCGTGAGCAGACAAGGCGCTCGCGCCTGATGCTCTGGTGTGCACTCGCTGTCGCTATGCTGCTGGCCGCAGTGGCCGTGGTGATATTCCGACACATTCGCAATGTACACAAGACCCGACTGTTGCAAAAAGAGCGCGACCTGGCGCTGCTTGATCGCGACTTCAGCGCCATGCGCTCGGAGCTGCTTAGCGCCGAAAAGAAAATGAGCGAGAGCCGTGGCCGCATCGCTGCCCTGCAGGGCGACATCGAGCGGCTCAACAACCGCCTTGACCGAATCAGATATGAAAGCTACATAGCTTTTGTCAGGCAGTTCTCGTGGATTGGCAAACTCGGCACACTGCTCACCGACGCCAACAGCGACCCTGCATGTCGCGAAAAAATGCTCTATAAGGCCGTCGAAAACGAGCTTAAATCATCTGAACCCACGCTCTTTCTGCGGAAACTGCAGGAAATAATCAAAGAGCAAAACCCCGAAATGGCTGTCGAACTCGAAAAGCTACAGTTGATAGAATCGGAACAGACCGTGCTGATTTACGGTCTTTGCGGCCTCTCTACCCGCGTGATTGCCATGCTGACGCGCCGCTCCGAGCGCGCCATCTACAATCTGCGCAGCCGAATTAAGGCCAAACTTGCCAAATCCGACTCTCAATTTGCCCGTCAAATCATCGAAACCCTGTAGTTTTCGCCCCTCGAGTTTACCAAAGCGCAAAAATCCCGCACAGATAACCGACTCAAAACCAACCGCTTGCATTCCGCGCGCCGACGGTGGGAAATCGCCCGATTTTCCACCGCTGATTATCAGCAAGTTACGACACACATTGGTAAACCCGTTTTTGCCATATATCCACCGATAATCCCTATATTTGCGCAAACCCTTTAACACAACCGCAAATTTCAGTGCCTTTTATGGCGGATATATCATCGTTATGACTCGCTTTAGCAATCAGCTGCGCCGGCTGTCGGGCTTGTGTTTGCTCATCGTCGTCGGTTTTTGTCTGCAATGTGCCGCCGCCATGGCAGAGACGCCTGATGCCCGCAAGCTGAAGGAGGTAACCGTTACGGCCACAAAGGTCAAGATGGTGATGAGGGGCGACACGATTGAATATGACGCCACGGCTTTCCGCCTGCCCCGAGGCTCGATGCTTGACGATTTGATTCGAGAACTGCCCGGCGCGACGCTTAACGACGACGGACAGATTGCGATCAACGGCCGCTTTGTGAGCGAACTGCTGGTGAACGGCCGCAATTTCTTCAAAGGCGACCCGCAGGTGGCCCTGCGCAATCTGCCTCACTACACCGTGAAAAATATTCAGGTCTATCATCGCGCGCCCGATTATATGACCGACGAGCAGGCGGCCGCCACGGAAGACAAGAATGACTTCAAGTATGTTCTTGACGTTAATCTGAAACGTGAATACTTAGGCGGCTGGATCTCCAACCTCGAGCTGGGTGCGGGCTCTTCGCTGCGCAAGGCCGAGGCCAAATGGTTGGGCCGGGCTTTTGCCATGACGTTCACCAAGCTCTATTATGTCGCTATGTATGCCAATGCAAACAATCTCAACAATTCGAGCAAGGCCGGCTCGAAAGGCGAATGGAGCAGACCCGACCCGACGGCTGGCGACACCAGGGTGATTCGCGGCGGTGTGGAATATAACACCGACTGGATTGACCAAAGTCGCAACGGCGTGAATCTGAAAATAGACGCCGTGCGCGAGACGTCGGCTTTGACCACCGGCAGCTTCTCGGAGATGTATCTGCCGGGAGGCAACGTTTACTCGCAAAGCCGGGTATCGGACATGAACAAATCGACCCGACTGGGGCTTGACGGCGACATATCGCGCGTGTTCGGCAAGGTAAGGCCGTCGATGAAACTGTGGCTCGCTTATTCGCACGGCGCTGCCCGGAGCGACTATAATCGGGAGCAGAGCGACACTTACAGCGACGTCGCGTCGCCCGACTTCGCCCGCTCTCTGCTCTATCAGCGCGAAAAGTTTACGGACAGCCGCAACAACACGTATCATGCCGTCGGATATGTGTCTGTGCGACCATGGGCCGGGTTGTTGCCGGAGGTGTTTCATATAGCGAATCTGAACATTCGCGGCGCATATCGGAAATCGGAGCTTCGGTCGCACTATTCCGACCGTATCGGCTACCCGCAGGATGCGGGCCGCGACATGTTTGATCTTTTCAAAAGCGAATCGCCCTCGCGCAATCATTATGTCGATATTAGAGAGATGCTGCAACTGCGCACTCCGGGAAATCCGCGCCACCGTTTCGAAGGCGGCCTCAACTATACGTACAGCAACGAATTTGACAGCGGCAGTCGACTTTTGAAATATAGTAGCTCCGGCGGCGAAGACATGACGGAAGCGACCGCCGGGTCCACGGCACCGTCAATGGGCAGCATTGCCGAATGGCTGACAGATGAGCGGAACAGCTACCGCACGGTGCGCCGCGAGCAGAGCCACGATTTCCGGCCGTCGTTCGGCTTCTATATGAAAGGGTTTAACGTCAATGTTTCAGCTGACATTAAATTGCTTCATCGCAAGCTGTCAGACATGCGCGTGGGCACGACATCACGCCTGATTCGCAATGACGTCCTCTGTTCGACCAATCTGAGCATCGGCAACAACGACGCCGCCAATTCGCGCGGCCTGGACCTCTCGGTCAGGCAGACGGCGCCGTCGGAGATGCATCTGCTCGACGTGCGCGACAGCTCCGACCCCCTTTTTATCATTCTCGGCAATTCGCGCCTGAAGAAAACCACGTTCTATGAGGCCGAGGCCGTCATGAGGCGTTCAATGTCATCGCATCAGCGCATGTATTCCTTTTCGCTGTCGGCCGTCAGGCGTAACGATGTCGTGGCCGTTGCCCGATATTACGACCGCGCGAACGGCGTAACCACCACACGCCCGCAAAACATCAACGGCAATTGGCACGCCAACGCCCGTCTGGTCTACTCACGCACCCTCGACCGCAATGACCGTCTCTATGTCAGCAACTCTCTGAGTCCGCGGTTTGAGCATAGCGTCGACTACTCCTCCGTAACAGACATTCCCGTAAAAGTGGCCGTTGACGGCTGGTCTGTCAGAGACAACTTCGCCGTGCGATACTCCCCTATTGAATCGCTCAAGCTCAATGCCAAAGTATATGTCGACTGGAACAGATTGAAATCGCTTGACGGAATGTTTGACACCTTCGCCTATCTCGACGTCAACTACGGCATCGGGCTAAAATACACGCTGCCCGGAGGCATTGACCTCGACACCGACCTCATGGCCTACTGTCGCCGCGGCTATATCGACAGTGCCCTCAACGGCACCGACTGGGTCTGGAATCTCCAGCTAAGCCGCTCGTTCGGGCGGCAGAAAGAATGGACGCTAAAGGCCGTCGGCTTCGACATTCTCCATCAGCTCCCGACCGTCAGACACACCGTCAACGCCCAGGGCAACACCGAAGTCCGCTACAACTCCCAGCCCGCCTACGCCCTGCTGACCCTGACCTACCGCTTCGACATCAAACCCAAAAAGAAATGAATCGAATCATTAACCATTTAACCAAACAGAATTATGAGCAAACTCGCCATTGGCGCCGCCGCACTTGTTATCATCGTTTTTGTAGCCGGCGTGCCGGTGAGTGCGGCGCCGGCTGCCGATAGCGCGGACGTGTGCAGCGTGCATGCCCGCGTAGTCGACGAAGTTACGGAGTATCCTGTTGTGTCGGCCAGGATTTCCGTGGCCGACTCGACGGGGGCGATTCTTTGCGACTCAATCGGCTACACCGCCTATGAGGGCTATCGCAATGCCTACGAGAATATTTCGTTTGACGGCTCCGTGCCGTACAGGCCCCGCTATAAAATATCCGTTGCGGCCAAGGGCTACGAAACTCTGCATTTCGACATCACCACTCCGGCAGACCGCATGGTCGATCTCGGCACGGTGAGCATGAATCCGCCCCGGCGCCGACGCGAGCTCAGCGAGGTAACGGTTACGGCCTCTAAAATCAAGATGGTGATGAAAGGCGATACGCTCGAATATGACGCCACGGCTTTTCAGCTGCAGGAGGGCTCGATGCTCGACGGCCTCATTGCCGCCCTTCCGGGGCTACGCTTGACAACAACGGCCGCATAACGGTCAATGGCCGTTTCGTTTCCGAGCTGCTGGTCAACGGCCGCAAGTTCTTTGCGGGCGACCCTCAGGTGGCCCTGCGCAATCTGCCGGCCTATACGGTCAAAAAGGTGCAGGTCTATCAGAAAGAGCCCGACGAGTTGCGCGGAGTCAAAAACCGCGACCGCTCGGCCGACCCGCTTGTGATGGACGTGAACCTGAAAAAAGAGTATATGAACGGCTGGATTGCCAACGCCGAGGGCGGCTATGGTTCGGGCACGCGCGGCGGGTGGTCGTCGCGCTGGCTGGGGCGCCTGTTTGCCATGAGCTACGACAAGTATTCCTATCTGGCAATCCATTCATCGGCCAATAATCTCAACGACCCCGAGGGCGCCGGCTCCAAGGGAGAGTGGCGCAAGCCGAGCGCTACTTCGGGCGAGATAACGACCAAGCGCATCGGCATTGAATATAACACCGACTGGCACGACCAGAAATATGCCGGCGTCAACACCAAGCTCAACCTCGTGCGCCAAAACACGTTCAACACCGTTGACAATCTCGGCGAGGCGTACATGGCCGGCGGCAACACGTTCAGCCGCTCGCTGTCGGCCTTGCGCCGCGACACGTGGCAGGCCGTGTGGTATGGAGAGACTTCGCGCAATTTCGACCGTTTTTTCAGACGCATATGGTTCAGCGCCGAACTGAAATATGAAAACGGCAGAATGCGGAGCGAATCGACCTCGGCCCAAAGCAACTCAATGCTTCCCGACAATTTCGCGGCGCCCGGTTCGGCCGACTTTCTGGCCGACATGCTCTATCGGCGTCAGGAAATCTCGCGCCGGAAAGAGCATTCGTTCATGCAGACCTACCGTTTTTATGCCTATCTCAACCGCGGGCTGTCGATTCGCGGCAATGCGACGGCCGAGCGCCGTTCAGACCGGTCGGAGGGCACGGACTTTATCCGCTATGACGCCGATTCCCGTCTTGACATCAGCCGGCTGAGGCGCGACGCGCTTCCGACGCGCCATTATCAGTATGAACTCTCGCCGACGTGGAGACTTGAAAACAGCCGACACTGGGACTTCTCCATTACTTACAGTTACACTCAGAAGTTTCACCACGGCGAGCGCACAATCGACGAACTCAACACGGATTCCGGCGAGGCCGCGGCGCCGTCGGCGGCGCAAGCCTGGGCCATTGACTACGCCAACAGCTACCGCACATCGCGCCGCACGTGGAGCAACGCTCTCAGTCCCGACGTTTCCTACAAATGGGGACCGGGCGACAACCCCGAATATGCAGTCTCATTAACGGCCAAAGCCGAATACGTTTCGCGGCGTGTGAACGACCACCGAAACTTCCGGACCTATAGCCTCAAGCGCCATGACTGGTGTTTCTTCGGCCGTTTTTCGCTCGGAAGGGGCAGCAAATGGTGGGGAAGAAGCGGCTACGGCGTGGAGCTGACGCTGAGGCAGACCCTGCCCGACATGATGCAGATGCTTGACGTGCGCGACTCGTCCAATCCCCTTGTGCTCGACCTCGGTAATCCCGACCTGAAAAAGGCGACGCAGTATGGCGCCTCGGTGTTTTTCCGCAAGGAACTCGACAAGGGGCGCGGAATTGTGGACGCCTCTGTTTCATACTCGCTGACGGACAATGCTCTGGCCCGCGCGCGGTCGTTCGACCGCCTCACCGGCATAACGACCTGGCGCCCGTGTAACATCAGCGGCAACCGGCGCGTCGACGGCGAGCTCAACTATTCTGTTGCCCTCCTCCCGGGGCAGAAGCTGAGCATCACTAACTCTCTTAACCCCGGCTATGCCCGCAGCGCTGACTTCTCGTCCGACTCCGATCTGCCCGAGCGTTCCGAGGTCGACAACTGGACAATCAGCGACTCCTTCAACGCCGACTATGACGTTATGTCCGGCCTGACGCTCTCGGCCAAAGTCAATCTGAATTGGGCGTCGATGCATAGTCGCAGCCACCTGTTCAGCACGTTCAGCTACACCGACGTCAACTACGGCATCGGAGTAAAATACACGCTGCCCGGAAGCATTGACCTCGACACCGACCTCATGGCCTACTGCCGACGTGGCTATGAAGACCCGGCGATGAACTCCACCGACTGGGTCTGGAACCTGCAGCTGAGCAAGACTTTTGGCCGCAGCAAGCAATTCCCCGTCAAGGCCGTCGGCTTCGACCTGCTCGGCCAACTCCCCACGGTCAAACAGGTGGTCAACGCCCAGGGCCGCACCGAAACCCGCTACAACTCCCAACCCGCCTACGCCCTGCTGACCCTGACCTACCGCCTCGACATCAAACCCCAAAAGAAATGAGCCGCGGTCAGGGGCGGAGCGGGAGGGCGACGGGGTAGAGGCGGCGGGGGTCGCCGAAGAGGGCGCAGGAGTTGACCAGGGCGGCGAGGTCGGGCTTGAGGCGGCCGCTGAAGGCCGTGCGGCCGTTGACGCTGACCCTGACGGGGTGGCTGAGGTCGACGAGCGTCTCGTCGAGATAGAGCGTCATGGCGCCGCCGGTGGCGGGCGTCAGCGTGCGGCGGTAGACGACGGGAATGTTCCAGCGCGGTTCGCGCAGGGCGGGCTCGTAGTCGACGAAGTTGACGGTGATGTCAATGTCGTTGCCGCTGATGCTGACGTCATAGAGCGTGCGCCGCGTCGAGTCGGGCCGTTCGTCAATTTGCAGGTTGTAGAATCCGCGCCTGTGGCGCCCGTCGAGGGCGAAGTCTTCCCAGGTCCAGTCGCGCGGCCGCGCCTCGCGTCGACGGGCGGCGAGCCAGGGGGTGGTGGGCGAGTAGTCGATGTGGTGGCCGCGGCCGGGAATCAGCTCCACGCGGTGGTCATAGTCGCCGGGGTGGAGCGCCTGCAGCGAGTCGAGTTCGACGGCCGCGCGCGCCGTGAGCAGGTCGCGGCCGAACATGTAGTCGTCGGCGCCGGTCAGGAGCGAGAATGCTGTGTGGCGCAGGTTGACGGGCGGCGCCTCATAGAGAATCTCGCCGCCGGCCATCGGACCCGCGCCGGCAAGATAGTCGGCATAGAACGACGCCAGGCGCTGGCTGCCGTATGCCCCCTCCGAGATGCCGAACAGATAGATGCGGTCGGGGTCGATGGCGCCCGACGCCAGCGCGCGGCGCAGCAGCTTCTCCCATGCCCATTGCTTCGAGCGGTGATACCACCGATACCATTCGCCCTCGCGCGGAATCTGCGGCACGAAATAGGCCGACGGCGCGTCGTCAAACCGCTGTGCCAGCGCGAAGTTGGCGGCCCACTCCGAGTCGCGCGGCCCCGAGCCGTGGAGCTGAATGAAGAGCGGCAGCCCCTCGGCGGGCACGGAGTCGCCCTTCGCGCCCCAGCGGAAGCGCATCTGCGCGTCAGGCTCGAGCACCGCGGGAAGATGCCACACCGCCGTGTCGCTCTCGGCCAGCGGCCCGAGCGGCGGCAGCGCCTCCTCGTCGGCCGCGGCGTTGGCTGCGCACCATGCCTCCCATACGGCCTCGCGCGCCTCATCGACGCTGCGCAGCCGCCTCCGGCCCTCATATGGCCGCTCGTCGCCGCTCAGATAGCGCGCAAAATACTTCTCGACGGGCTCCGCCGCCCGCATCTCCGCCCCCAACGGCAGCAACGCCAGGCAGCAGACCAGCCGCATCACTCCCCGTAGGGACGCACGGCTCGTGCGTCCGCTCTCTCGCGGCGCGTAATATGCAGTGGTATTGGTGGTTGCGGGCGGACGCACGGGCCGTGCGTCCCTACAGGGGGCCGGGTTCATAATCATAATCAAGTTTTATCGTTTTTTCGGTTGGAGGTTGAGGCGATAGATGACGTGGAGCATGGCGTAGCGCGGCAGGGTGTTGTAGCGCGTCTCGGTGCGGCCCTGGGCGTTGACGTCGTAGACCACGTTCGAGAGCCGGCCGAGAATGTCAAAGCCGTCGATGGCAAAGGTGAGGTTGCCTCGGAGAATGCTCTTGGCCAGGCGGGCGTTCCAGACGAGGCGGTCGTCGTTGAGTCGGCTGTCGGCATAGCCGCGGCGCGTGTGCATCATCAGGTCGGTGGTGAAGCTCATGTCCCAGGGCAGGCGCGTGGCTCGCAGAATCAGGCCGTAGTCGACGTCAAGGGCGTTCAGAGTGGCGAATCCGGCCTGAGGCGACGACGAGTGGCGCCACCTGACGTTGCCCACGGCGTCGACCGACAGGCCGTCCATGATTTTCCACTCCAGCTTGAGCCGTTCGGCCAGGGTGGCGGTGCGGACGGTGCTGCGCAGCGCCGCAATCATGTCTACGGAGTTGACATATTCGGCCTCGGTTGTGGTTGTTAGCATCAGGTTGTGCGGCCGGTCGAGATAGTAGCCGGCGCTGACGGTGGCGTCGGCGCTGCGGTTGCCTCTGACGTTTACGGGCCGATAGGTGGTAACGCCGGTGGTGGCGTCGTAGGCGGCCGAGCGGGCAATGGCGCGGTCGGTCTGCCGGTAGCCCAGGCGCACGGTGGCCCACGTGTCCGAGTGCATCAGCTCTTCGAGAATGCCCAGTGTCAGCTCCACGTTGTGGTTGAGCGCCGGGCGCAGTTCGCTGTTGCCTTTGACAATGTAGAGCGGGTTGGTGTTGTCGGTGATGTCGAGCAGGTCAATCATCGACGGCTCGATGACTTTCAGCTCGTAGGTCAGATTGAAAATCGAGCTGAACTCCAGCTCGGCGCGCGGCTCGAACAGCCAGCGGTTGCGCCGCAGGCGGTAGGGGCGGCCGAAGCGCTCATAGTCGAGCCGACGGCGGCTCTGGCGCACGCTCGGCGCGAGCGTCAGGCTGCCCGAACCGGGAAACTCCTGGGTGTACTCCAGCCCGACGGCGTGGCCGCTCTCGCTGAGGTCTGACCGATAGGAATTGTCGGTGTTGAGCGCGAGCGCCGGGGCTATGGCGGCGTCGGAGGGCAGCATCTCGGAGCCGTCGGCGGTCAGCGCGTCGTAATAGCGGCGGTTGTCCTTGCGGTGGGCGTAGCGGTAGGCATACCATGCCGTCAGCTTGGTGCGGTAGCCGCCTTTAAGCGTGAAGTTGGCCGCATATTTTGCCCGCGCCCACACGCTCTGGCGGTTGGCGGGGTCGAATTGGCTGTATTGTCGCCTTTCGTTGTCCTGGGGCTGTTGCGGATAGTCGAGCGCATAGGCTCCCGAGGTCGCGCCGCGGTTGTTCTCGAAGTCGGCCGTGGCGTCAATCATGATGTAGTCGGGGGTGGACGGCACGTTAAACATGCTCCCCAGCCTCAGCCGGCCGTCCCAGCGGTCGGTGCGGTCGGTCGCGTGGCGCCGCTCGGCGTTGAGCGTCGAGCCGGTGGCGTCGCTCATGGCCGACGTCGCGAGGCTGTTGCTGCGATAGCGGCTGTAGTTGAGCTCGGGCGTGAGTTTCACCATGGTGCGCTTGTGGCTATATTCAAACCGCGGACTCACCGTGAAATCATAGCTTCCCGTGTGCAGTTCCGATGCCGACCGCCGGCTCATGTCGCCCCCGGGCAGAAACAGCGTGGCCGAGGCGTCGGCCTCGTGGTCGAGCCGACGGCGCGTAACCGTGGCCGACGGGTTGAACTTCCAGCGCTCGCGGCTGTCGGTGAGCAGGTAGTCCACCCCCGCCTTGTGGGTCGAGATGATGCCCTCGCTCCCCGCGTCGGGATTCCATTCGTTGTCCTCGCCCGGGGTGGAGTCGTCGTTGGTGTTGTTCGCGCTGCCGAACAGCGCCAGCCGCGAGAGTGCTCTGAACGACAGGCCGAACAGACGGCCGACATAGCGGCTGTCGGTGCCGTAGCCCGCCTGCGCGTTGGCAATCCACCCCTGCATGTAGTCCTTCTTCAGATTCACGTCCATGACCAGCGGCTTCTTCACGGTGGGGTCCATGCGCGTCATGGCCGTCTCCTTCTCATAGACCTTGACATTGTTGACCATATATGACGGCAGGTTGGACAGCGCCACCGTGGGGTTGCCTGAAAAGAAATCCTTGCCGTTCAGCAGAAGGTCGCTCACAAAGCGGCCGTTGACATAGATGCGCCCGCCGCCGCGAAGCTCCACTCCCGGCAGCGCCCTGACCAGCTCGTCGAGCATCGAGCCGCCCGCAAGCTGAAACGCGTCGGCGTTATAGACGATGGTGTCGCCCCGGTGGACCATCTTCACCACCGATGCCGTAACCGTTACCTCGTCGAGCCGGCGCTCACGGCGGCCGGCGTTCAGGTCGCGCTGCATGATGACGGGGTCAAGATTGGCGTAGACCACCCGCGGCCCCGGCTTGGCCACGTTGACGCAGCGACTCAGAAAACCCTCGCGGCGGAACCGCAGAATCAGCGGGCGCCGCTTGAAGCCGAGCGACGTCAGCCGGTCCAGAGTGATGTCGTCGTGCACCTTCGTGCTGTCCGTCTCCATCACGTCCACACGCACCGAGTCCGGCTCCATGCGCCCGTGCGTGTACTCGTCGATGGCCTCGACGCGGATTGCAAACCACTCCTGCGCCCGCACCCCCGACGCCACCAGCAGCAACGCCAGGCAGCAGACCAGCCGCATCACTCCCTGTAGGGACGCACGGCCCGTGCGTCCGCTCTCTTGCGGCGCGTAATGTTCAGTGGTATTGACTGTTACGGGCGGACGCACGGGCCGTGCGTCCCTACAGAGGGTGGGGTTCATGGTTTTTTGGGCATTAGGCTGAAACGGTAGCTGAGGGTGAGCATGGCGTAGCGGCGCAGCGAGTTGGTCCACGTTTCGGTCTGTCCGAAGGCGTTGACGGCATAGGCAACGTCGGAAATCTGACCGAGAATGTCGAATGCCTCGGCGCGGACGGTGATGCGGCCGTGGTAGAACGCGCGCTGCAGCGAGAGGTTCCAGATGCAGTCGGTCGTGTTGAACGCCGGGTCGGAATAGCCGATGCGCGAGGTGATGTTGAACTCGGTTTTGCATTGCAGCTCCCAGGGCAGGCGCAGCTGCGCGCCGACCTTGGCCGAGATGTCGGCGGCATTGATGGGGGTGAACCATCGGTTGGCCGACCTGATGTTGCGCCATGTGCCGTCCACTCCGAGGCTGAAGTCGCAGCAGTCTGACGCTCGCCATGAAATCTCCAGGCTTTCGCTCAGCCGGGTGTTGTTGATGCGGCTCAGTTCGGCGGCGGAGTTGTTGCCGCCGGCAATCCAGTCGGGAATCCTGTCGTAGGCGGCGCCGGTGTTCGACGAGAGATACCACTTGCCCGACCGGCCCAGCGGGGAGGTGATGTTGACGTT
>CABUWI010000018.1 GCA_902495245.1 uncultured Porphyromonadaceae bacterium | reverse complement strand
GTCCCGACCCTCTGCTGCTAAAACGCCGCAAACTCCTGCGGCCTCCCCAAATACGCTATCCCATCAAAATCTTCAACAAGCGGAGCGACGCGCCTCCACGGCGCCTGTCCCCCGGCGTCGCCCTCCTCCCTCTTCCTCAGATACCTGCCTGAGCGGCAGCTGCCCCGCGAGCCTCACCAAGCCAAACCGCAGCAAAAGCCGCACCTCTTCCAATAGGTCGCAAAGCGCACACACTCCAACCCTGACATGTTTCCATCACCCTCAGGTGCCGATGGGGCTGCCGACCCAGGTCCCGCACGCACCGCGCCGCCGTTGAGCCGGCGCAAACCGCCACGTGCCTTCCCGGGGGAGGGCCGCGGCGGTTTTTTTTGACTTTTTTCAGTGATGCACTTGGCGGGTTGACGGAAAATGCTTAAATTTGTGGGGTAAATTCGGAAAGAATATGTCTGAAAACGTTCAGGATACCGCAAGCAGAATCAGGGCTAAAATCGGCCTCGTGGCCGAGCATCAGGCTCTGCTTGTCAGCCGATTGGAAACCGAACGGGCTGAAAATTCGCGTTTGAAAGCCCGCATCGGAGAACTGACGGCTGAAATTTCGCGTCTGAAAACCGAAATCGAATACCTGACCGTTATGCGCGCTGTGGCTCCGACGCCTCAGCAGGCCGAACTCGGCCGGGCTAAGCTTGCCGGATTAGTGCGTGAAATTGACCGGTGCATTGCCGAACTTAAAGCTTGTTGATGCACTGCTATGAGCGATAAACAGAACATAACTATTCAACTCGCCGGACAGCCAAAGATTCCATTGGCAATTGACCGCGAAGATGAAGAGATGATTCGAAAGGCAGAGAAGATGGTCAACGACCTCTGGCACCGCTGGAACTCGCAGACCTTCGCAGCCGAGCCTCAGCTGAAAGTCATGGCCCGCGTGGCGTTTCAGTTTGCTGTTCTCTACATGCGCGGCGAGCGCAGCCTTGCGCAACTCGCCGAGGTGGAGACCGAGCTTGACAGGCTGCTTGCCGACCGACCCGAGCCGGTCTGAAAGCCGACGCCGGGGCGCAGTCAATAAACTCACGGCCTGAGAGCAGGCCCGAAATTCACGCACTGACCTGAAGCCACACGCCTTGCGGCGGTGAGGCCCGAGGGTCGGCGCTTTTTATTTTTTTAGCAACAAACCATTAAAAACCAACATATTACCAAACAGCAAAAACCTATACCAATAAACCCGATTTAATAACCCCAATAAATTCATCATCAATAATGATCACTACAATTATAACCGCCATAATCTGTCTGGCCGTCGGCGCGGTGGTTGCCGTCGCAGTCCAGCGCAACATGGCCAACTCCGGTGCCAAGGCAATCATCAACGAGGCGAAAGCCCAGGCTGAAATCCTGAAGAAAGACAAAATCAGCGAAGGCGAGAAAAAGGCCATGATGATTACCAACGAGGCCGAGAAGCAGGCCAACCAGCGCATGCAGAAAATTCAGAGCGCCGAGGCCCGCAACAAGCAGCGTGAACTGCAGCTCAACCAGCAGCAGAGCGAGAACCAGCGCGCCAAGAACGACAACGAGGCCACGCGCACCCATCTCGAAGCTCAACTTGCAATCTGCGAGGAAAAAAAGACCGAGCTCGACAAGATGCACCGCTCTGCAATCGACACCCTCGAACATCTCAGCGGCCTCAGCTCTGAGGAAGCAAAAGAAAAACTCGTCGAGAGCCTGAAGGACGAGGCTAAGACCGCCGCCGCAAGCTATATCAACGAAATCATGGACGAGGCCAAGCTCACGGCCAACAAAGAGGCCAAGCGCATTGTGATTCAGACCATTCAGCGCGTGGCCACGGAAACCGCCGTCGAGAACTCAGTTACCGTCTTCCACATCGACAGCGACGAAATCAAGGGCCGCATCATCGGCCGCGAGGGCCGCAACATTCGCGCCCTCGAGGCTCACACCGGCATCGAAATCATTGTCGACGACACCCCCGAGGCAATCGTGCTGAGCGGCTTCGACCCCGTGCGCCGCGAAATTGCCCGCCTGGCCCTGCACCAGCTCGTGTCCGACGGCCGCATTCACCCCGCCCGCATCGAGGAAGTGGTTGCAAAGGTGCGCAAGCAGATTGAGGAGGAAATCATCGAAACCGGCAAGCGCACGGCAATCGACCTCGGCATTCACGGCCTCAACCCCGAGCTGATTCGCCTGGTCGGCAAGATGAAATATCGCTCGAGCTACGGCCAGAACCTGTTGCAACACGCCCGCGAAACGGCCAACCTCTGCGCCGTCATGGCTTCCGAACTCGGCCTCAACCCGAAAAAGGCACGCCGCGCAGGTCTGCTCCACGACATAGGCAAAGTGCCCGACGAGGAGCCCGAACTGCCCCACGCTCTGCTGGGCATGAAGCTCGCCGAGAAGTATAAGGAGAAGCCCGACATCTGCAACGCCATCGGCGCACACCACGACGAAGTGGAGCCCACCACCCTGCTGGCCCCCATCGTGCAGATTTGCGACGCCATTTCGGGCGCACGCCCCGGCGCACGCCGCGAAATTGTCGAGGCTTACCTCAAGCGCCTCAACGACCTCGAGCAGCTGGCCCTGAGCTATCCCGGCGTAATCAAGACCTACGCAATCCAGGCCGGACGCGAGCTGCGCGTAATTGTCGGCGCCGACAAGATTGACGACGCCGAAACCGAAAAGCTCTCGGCCGAAATCGCAAAGAAAATCCAGGACGAGATGACCTATCCCGGCCAGGTTAAAATCACCGTAATCCGCGAGACCCGCTCTGTCGCCTTCGCCAAGTAACCGCTCATGGACGAAATCGACGACATTAACATCATTCCCGACAGCGAGGCGCGCCACCACCGCAGCGACGCCAACTGCCCCCGCGGCAAGCTCCACGCCTTCAACTGGCTTGAAGACGTGCCCGGAGCTCTGCAGCAGTGCTCAATCGTGGAGGTGCAGTTCAAGAACACCCACAAGGGCTACTACGTCAACTCGCTCGGGCTCGACCTCAACCGCGGCGACATGGTGGCCGTGGAGTCCCAGCCGGGCCACGACATCGGCCAGGTTACACTGACCGGTCCGCTGGTGCTGATTCAGATGAAGCGCGCCGGCATCAGAAAGGACACCGAACTGCGCCGAATTTTCCGGCTGGCCAAGCTCGCCGACCTCGAAAAGTATGAGGAATCGCGCGCACGCGAGGAGGAGACAATGATTCGCGCACGCAAGATTGCCGAAGAACTGGGCCTGAACATGAAAATCGGCGACGTCGAGTTTCAGGGCGACGGCCAGAAGGCCATCTTCTATTACATCGCCGACGAGCGTGTCGACTTCCGACAGCTCATCAAGGTGCTGGCCGAGGCTTTCAAGGTCAGAATCGAGATGCGCCAAATCGGCGCACGCCAGGAGGCCGGACGCATCGGCGGCATCGGCCCGTGCGGACGCCCGCTCTGCTGCTCGACGTGGATCAACAACTTCATCAGCGTCTCAACCGGCGCCGCCCGATTCCAGGACCTCTCGCTCAACCCCCAGAAACTCGCCGGCCAGTGCGCCAAGCTGAAGTGCTGCCTCAACTTCGAGGTCGACGCCTACATGGAGGCCGGACGCAAGCTACCGCCCAAAGACGTCCACCTCGAAACGGCCGATTCGACCTGGTATTTCTTCAAGGCCGACATATTCAAGGGCGAAATCACCTACTCGACCGACCGCAAGATTCCGGCCAACCTCACCGTCATTGACCGCGAGCGCGCATGGGAAATCGTCGAGCTGAACAAGCAGGGCGAGAAACCCGCCAACCTGCGCCGCGACGAAGACGTCGAGGCCGAGGCACGCGAGAACCGCAAGGTCGACCTGCTCGACCAGGACAACATAAACCGCTTCGACAAGAAGAAACGGAAAAAGAAAAAGAAAAAGCCCGCGCGGCCTAAGGACGACAACGCCGCCCCGCAGACCCCGCAGCAAGAGCCCAAACCCTCCTCGCCGAAAAAAGATGAAGCGCAGTAGGCAAATCATCGTCTTGTCGGCACTCGCTCTGCTGACCGCTTGCAGCTATAATCACAACGATTATAGCTGCTTCACCGATATTGACCCCGTCGAAGGCTGGGACTACGCACGCACCCTGGTCTATATGCCCGAGCCGGCCGACTCGATTGCAGAGGGCATGCTTCTCTTCTACGTGCGCCACTCTAACGACTACCCCTACTCCAACCTCTGGATTGAGGTCGAAAGTCAGCAGCCGCTCCCCGACGGCCATGTGGCCGCGCGACTCGACACGTTCTGCATCGAGCTGGCCGACATCTACGGCAACTGGTACGGCAAAGGACGCGGCACATCGTTTCAGCTCACCGACACCCTGGCGACCCGAATGCTTCTGCCGGCCGACGCCCCCCTGCGCCTGCGCCACATCATGCGCCCCGAACACGTGAAAGGCATAGAAAAAGTAGGCCTTATTTTCAAAGCTTTACAACCGACTCCGAACAATGAACACCAACATCTGTCTGCTATCAGACTCCGAGCAGGCGGCGCGAATCGCTAAAATCGCGCCCGAATGCACAACGCTCATAGCCGACAATGCCAACATATTTTACCTCACCGGACGCGTTTTCGCGGGCTACATCATGCTGCAGCCCGGCTCCGCGCCACGCTATTTCGTGAAGCGACCCACCGTCCTCACCGGCGACGGCATAATTCCAATCAGAAAGCCCGAAGATATCGTCGGCCGGCTCGACGCCGCGCCTTCGCGACTCGGCCTTGAACTGGGCACGCTCTCATATGCCGAAGTCCTCAGACTGCAGAAGGCCATGGGCAATCCCGAATTGGTCGACGCCGGTCCGCGCATCATGGCCGCACGCGCCGTAAAGACTCCCCTCGAAATCGAGATGCTGCGCCGCGACGGCATTCGCCAGGCCGCCGTCTACCGCAAGATTCCCGGACTCTACCGCCCCGGCATGACCGACATCGAGCTGCAGGCCGCAATCGAATATGCCAGCCGCCTGGCCGGCTGTCTGGGCGTGTTCCGAGTCAACGGCCGCTCGATGGAGATTCACATGGGCTCCGTGCTCACAGGCGAGAACTCCGACGCGCCCTCGCCCTACGATTTCGCCATGGGCGGCGCCGGCCTCGACCCCTCGCTCCCCGTCGGCGCGAGCGGCGAGGAGATTGCCCACGGTGGAGCCGTCATGGTCGACATGAACGGCTGCTTCAACGGATACATGACCGACTGCACCCGAATGTACAGCAACGGCTCGCTCCCCGCCGAAGCCGTCAAAGCCTACGACTGCTCGCTCGAAATCTGCCGCACCCTCGCCCGCGACGGCAAGCCCGGCACGGAGGCCAAGGCACTCTACGAAACCGCGCTCTCAATCGCCGCGGCCCGCGGACTCGAAGATTACTTCATGGGCCATCGCCAGCATGCCGCCTTCGTGGGCCACGGCGTCGGCATCGAGGTCAACGAGCTTCCCGTGCTCGCTCCGCGCTCAAAGGCGGTACTGACCGAGGGCAACGTCATCGCCATCGAGCCCAAGTTCGTCCTGCCCGGCTTCGGCGCAATCGGACTGGAAAACACCTACGTCTGCACCCCCTCGGGACTGGAGTGCCTCACCCCCGCGCCCGAAGAAATCATTTCGCTGATATGACGCCCCCCGAAGCTGACATAAAGACACTGCGACTCATCGGACAGGCGGCCGACGAGCTGGGCCTTGAGGCATACGCCGTCGGCGGCTACGTGCGCGACTGCATTCTCGGCCGCCCGAGCAAGGACATCGACTTCGTTACCGTGGGCTCCGGCATCGACCTGGCCCGCGCCGTGGCCCGTCGCCTGGGCCGCGGGGCTCACCTGTCGGTATTCAAGAACTTCGGCACGGCGCGAGTGGTCTGCCGCGGCCTCGAGCTCGAATTCGTCGGCGCTCGCCGCGAAAGCTACAGCCACGACTCGCGCAAGCCCGTGGTCGAAGACGGCACGCTCGAAGACGACATCTCCCGCCGCGACTTCACGGTCAACGCCCTCGCCTATCGGGTCAACGCCGACGGCTTCGGCACGGTGGTCGACCTCTACGGCGGTCAGGCCGACATGGAGCGACGCATTCTCCGCACGCCCCTCGACCCCGACATCACCTTCAGCGACGACCCCCTGCGCATGATGCGCGCCGTGCGCTTCGCCACGCAGCTGCGCTTCGCAATTGACGGCGCAACCTACGCCGGCATATGCCGCAACGCCCCCAGGCTCGAAATCATCTCGCACGAGCGCATTGCCGACGAGCTCAACAAGATTATGCGCGCACCCCGGCCCTCCATCGGCTGGCGCCTGCTGCTCGAAACCGGACTGCTCCACTTCATTCTGCCCGAGCTTGAAGAGATGCAGAAGGTCGACGTGGTCAACGGGCGCGCCCACAAAGACAACTTCGACCACACAATGAAAGTGCTCGACAAGGTGGCCGAAAAGAGCGACGACCTCTGGCTGCGCTGGAGCGCACTGCTCCACGACATCGCCAAGCCCGCAACCAAACGCTGGGACCCCAAGGCCGGCTGGACCTTCCATAACCACAACTTCGTCGGAGCCAAGATGGTGCCGCAGATTTTCCGCAATCTGCGCCTGCCCCTGGGCGAGCCGATGAAGTTCGTGCAGACAATGGTCGAGCTCCACATGCGCCCCATCATTCTGAGCGAAGAAACGGTTACCGACAGCGCCGTACGCCGTCTGCTCTTCGACGCCGGCGACCACGTCGACTCGCTGATGACCCTCTGCGAGGCCGACATCACCACCGGCCGACCCGAAAAACTGCGCAAATGTCTTGAAAACTTCGCCATCGTGCGCCGCAAGCTCGTCGAACTCGAAGAGCGCGACCGCATTCGCAACTTCCAGCCGCCGATTACGGGCAACGACATCATGCACATTTTCAACATTCCGCCCTCCAAACCGATTAAAGAACTCAAGGAAGCAATCAAAGACGCAATTCTTGACGGCGTGATTCCGAACGACCGCGCCGCCGCCTACGACTTCATGCTTCCCCTGGCCGAAAAAATCGGCCTCACTAAAGTGAACGAACTCCCGCCATGTACCGAGTTACCAAAAGAATAGAAATATCAGCCTCCCAC
Organism: uncultured Porphyromonadaceae bacterium; assembly: GCA_902495245.1. Lineage (GTDB taxonomy): Bacteria > Bacteroidota > Bacteroidia > Bacteroidales > Muribaculaceae > UBA3263. The sequence continues at coordinate 24,887 of CABUWI010000018.1, read as the reverse complement.
CGCCTGGAACTTGACTACGCCAGCAAGTGCACAAACCTCCACGGCCACAACTGGATCATAACCGTTACCTGCCAGAGCGAGACGCTCAATGCAAACGGCATGGTCGAAGACTTCACCGCCATCAAAGAGCTCGTGCAATCGCGCCTTGACCACGCCAACCTCAACGAAGTCGTGCCCTTCAACCCCACCGCCGAAAACATTGCCCGCTGGATCTGCGAGCAGATTCCCACCTGCGTGCGCGTCGACGTGCAGGAGAGCGAAGGCAACGTGGCAAGCTATCTGCGATGAAAGTCAACGAAATCTTCTACTCTCTCCAGGGCGAAGGCCGCTGGACCGGCCATGCCGCCGTGTTCGTGCGCCTCAGCGGCTGCAACCGCGCATGCCCCTTCTGCGACACCGACTTCAGCCGCGCCACCGAAATGACCGAATCTGAAATCGTCGACGCAGTCGCCGCCTACCCCGCCGGCGCCCTGACCGTCATCACCGGCGGCGAGCCCGCCCTGCAGCTCACCCCCTCCCTGGTCGACGCCCTCCACCGCGCCGGCCGCCGGGTCCACGTCGAGACCAACGGCTCGCTCCCGCTGCCCGACGCCGTCGACTGGGTTACTTGCTCGCCCAAAACGCCACCCTACGCCATCACCCGCATCGACGAGCTGAAACTCGTCCTCACCCCCGGCTGCGACCCCGAGGCCGTTGCCGCCATGCTCCCCCCTGCCGCCGTCTACTCCCTCCAGCCCCTCAGCTGCTCCAACACCGACGCCTGCATCGCCTACATCAAATCCCACCCCCGCTGGTCCCTCTCCCTCCAGACCCACAAGCTCCTCAACATTCGCTAAACTCCCATAACAATTTATTTGCGGTTTTTTCGTATCTTTGCAGTGTGAAACGACGCAACGGCGGCGTTCCACACACATAAATATGGATAGCGTATATCATACGCTTTGCTTCTGACAGTTCGAAATCTAGCAAGTTTCATATCCAATCCAGAGCAAAGCAACGATAGACGCCTTTGGTATGCGTATACATACTCCGACAGGTCGCTCCGCCTGCCGGGGCTTGTCGTCATACAGCGTGAGGCTTCTGCGTTGCTCGTCTTGATTGGACAGGCATTTGCTAGAGCCTCGAACTGGAAGACGGGCAATTGATATGAACTCTCGCGCTGTTCTGTTATATGCAATTAACGGCCTCCGAGAGTCGGGCCTGTCAATTCATTATGGAGCCTGCCGCTTTCATCAACCCTCGTCCGAAAACAAACGAGATTGTCGGACTTCAAGTTCTCAAGTTTTTATGTTCCCTGATGGTCATACAGATTCATGCCTACTCTTTCATCGGGGGATTGGCGCTGCCGCTTTGCCGCATAGCGGTGCCTGTGTTTTTCATGATTTCCGGGTTCTTCATGTGTAATGACAGCGGAGTCGTCAGGCCCGAAAAACTAAAACGCTCCTTCATAAAGATTCTGAAGTTGACAGCATGGGCCACTTTGGTCTACCTCTGCTGGCTTGCCTTTGACATGGGCGTCCTCAACGGGCAGTTCGATGAATTCCTCGCCAAATACATTTTTAGCATCAAACCCTGGTTGGCAACAGTGTTTATATGCCCCTCTGGCGCTTGGTCGTTGTGGTATCTCATTGCCTTTCTCCAGGTTCTTGTCATAGTTTGGCTCGGCGTAAAACTCAATTGCCTTAAACTGCTCTATTGGTCAATCCCGATATGCCTGGCCGCAAACCTGCTGCTCGGCAAATACAGTCCCGCAATCGGGCTTGGCGCATACAAAATACCGCTGTTTATCCATCGCAATTCCATCACAATCGGCCTGCCCTGCGTCATGCTCGGCATGCTCTTGAGGCAAAAGCGCTCGGCAATACCCGATCTGCGCAAAGCGCTTATCCTCACCCTCTCAATCGGATTCTTGCTCTACGCCGAGGCCGCGCTGCACCATTTTACCGTTTTCGGCCGCACATCGGGCGACATCGGCATATTCACCGTTCCGCTTGCAGTGGCCGTCTTCATGCTCTTCTATCGGCTCAACACGGGCACACGCGTCGAATCGGTCTGCGCCACTTTGGGCCGCGAACATTCGCTCAACATCTACGTCTGGCATGTAATGGCGCTGCTGATAATTCTGCGACTCATGACGGCCGCCGGCGTCGAAGACCCCAAAAGATGGCCCTACATGGCATTCGCCGTGGCCGCCGCAACCATTGCCTTTTCGTTTGCCCTCAACCGCTGCGGAGCGACACGCCGCAAAAGCCCGTTGCCCCGCAAAGTCAGCCTCACAGATAACTCCTCAGCGCAACGCTGAGGCCGGCCTCACATCTTTTCTCTGAAAAAGCGTTCTATCTTTTCAAACGGTATAATGTCCGTTCTGTCTTATGTTTACTTTATAATTGTTTTTACTCCGTTTATGATGTACACTCCGGGCGTGTCAGGAATCTGCCTCAGGCGATTGCCCTGAAGGTCGTAAATGATTTCAGAGCCGCGTCGGTTCCCCTGACTGATTTCTCCTATTCCTGACTTCGGCGACAGCGAAAAAGTAATTTCCGTTTCTCCCTGCCCCAAAAAATCTCTCAATCCAGTTTCAGGCAGTGGCTCAATCTTGCCCAGACGGGTATAGCTCCATGTGTTCGAGCCGTAGAAAACGACAATATTGCGCCCTTGATACAGCACGACGTCTCCCGCCTCGGTAGTCATGCGGGTATCTGAGGCCGGAAGAGCCGCCGGCAGCGGCCCCACTTTTTCAAACCCGCCGTGGTCGGTCAGCCTCACAGTCATGGGGCCGGAGCCCAAAACGTTCAGCAGACTCCGTGCGGCCTCAGTGTCAGCCGGCGTCATTATGGCACTTCGTTCCCCGACAGTCATATAGATAACATCGCAGGCACTCATCATTGAAATTCCGCTCATAATCAACACTAAAGTAGTCAACAGTTTGTTCATCTCGTCATTTGATTCATTATTTCAAGTGCAAAATTAGGCAGTATTCTCCTCACCCGCTTACCCGAATTGCATGCAATCCTACCAGTGCGGACAAACATTATGCAAACCTGAATTTTAATGCTTATATTTGCGCCATGAAAACCATCGACACAATAAATCTGGACTCTATCGACGCTTACAACAAGCTCTACGGCCTCCCCACATGCAATCCGCTGGCCACAGTCATCGACCTTAAAAAGGCGACAAAAAGGTTCGACCGTTTGAGAATGAACTATGGCGTCTACGCCTTATTTTTGAAAAACACCGCCACCTGTTCGCTCAAATACGGGCGTGAATATTACGATTATCATGAAGGAACCGTCGTCTGCTTTGCTCCGGGCCGAATTATAGATGTCGACAGCTCTGACGAGCCCATCGCCCCCGACGTTACCGGACTGATGTTCCACCCCGACCTGATATGCGGCACGCCGTTGGCCGAACGGATAAACAGCTTCGGATATTTCAGATATTCGCAGAAAGAAGCGTTACACCTCTCCGAAAAAGAGAAAAGAATCTTTTCAGATTGTCTGGCCAAAATCAGCGAAGAACTCGAATATCCCGTCGACAACCATTCGTCTGCCCTGATTGCGGCCAACATACAGTTGTTGCTCGAATACCTCAGCCGCTTCTACGACCGTCAGTTCATCACGCGCCACAACGCAAACTCTTCGGTCGTGGCGGAATTTGAGAAAGCGTTGACCGCCATTTTTTCGGCCGGGAATAACATCGACGAGGTGCCCAAAGTATCATATTTTGCCGAAAAAGCCAACCTGACGCCCGGCTATTTCGGCGACCTCATCAAACGCGAAACCGGTTGCACCCCGCAAGAAATCATCTCGCTCAGGCTCATTGCCGAGGCAAAACGCAGGCTTGTCGCCTCCGACAATGACATCAGCATCATTGCCTACGACCTCGGATTTCAATATCCCCAGCATTTCACCCGTCTCTTCAAGCGCATCACCGGCAAGAGCCCGAGCGCCTTCCGAAACGAATTTTACATTAACTGACCGAAAACTAACATGACAGCACTTGAATTGAACGACTACATAGCCCGCCACGCCGCCGTAACAAGCGGCTCTCCCCAACACTGCTTCATGCACGCCGCCTCGCAGGAAGTTCTCAGAATCACGGCGAAGATTAACAATTGCTATCACACGCCGCAAGAGCTGAACGAATTGCTGTGCGAACTTACAGGTTCTCCTGTCCACATGAGCGTCGGGCTCTTTCCACCCATATACTCAGACTACGGCAAGAACCTCCATATCGGCAAAAACGTCTTCATCAACATGGGCTGTAAATTTCAAGACCAGGGAGGAATATTCATCGGCGACGGACGGCTGCCTGATTGGCCACAATTGCGTCATGGCCACAATAAATCATGACCCTCGGCCTGAAAAACGCGCATCAATGACATTCGCGCCCATTCACATAGGTAAAGACGTCTGGATTGGGGCGAATGTTACCATCACTCCCGGAGTCTCGATTGGCGACGGCGCTATTATCGCCGCCGGCGCCGTGGTTACAAAAGACGTCGCCCCGCGAACCGTTGTCGGCGGAGTGCCTGCTAAATTCATCAAATCCCTCCCCGACGGAGGTTATAGCGCCTCGTAGAAGTCGGCAAGCTCGGCGGCGATGCGCGAGGGGTGGAACTGCTCGGCCCGCTGCGCACCCACGCGCCCGTGGCGCTCAAGAAGGGCCGGGTTGAGCAGATAGCAGTCAATGGCGTTGGCAAGGGCGCGACGGTCGCCCGGCGCGATGAGAAAGCCGTTCTCGTCGGGCGTAACGATTTCCGGAATGCCTCCGACATGCGAGGCGATGACAGCCTTGTTGCGAATCATGGCCTCTATTATTGACATGGGCAGACCTTCGGCATACGACGGAAGCACCAGCACATGGCTGCGGTTGAAGGCGTCTTCGCGCTCCCGGCCCGTGGCCCAGCCCAGATAAGTTACGAAGTCATCGATGCCCAGAGCATTGATGCGCTCGAACATGCGCTCCGTCTCGCCGATGCCGCCGATGGTCAGGTGCACCCGCCCGCGCCAGCGGTCGCGGTTGGCGCCGATAACCTCGATGAGGTCAAATATGCCTTTCGGGTCATGAATCAGCCCTAAAAACAGCAGCTGCAGCGGCGGTGCCGGCTCGGCGGCCTCGATGTTGACCGGCGGCTCCACGGGGTTGTGAATCACCTTTACGTTGCTCAACCCGAAGGTCGAACGATAGTAGTTCTCCCAGAACTCCGAGAGCACCACAACTTTCGTGGCCATCGAGAGTATGCGCTTCACCCTCTTGATGCCGAACGCGCTGTAAAAGTTGATGACCGTTCCGCTATGGGCGTGAAAAACGATTTTATAGCCGAGCAGTTTGCCCTCGGCCATCAGAATGCTCTTGCGAATGAACGATTTGCCACCGGCGGCATGGACGTGGAGAATCCGACGTCCGCGCAGGCGCTCGATTGGCAGCCTGACCATCGTCGACAGCATCGGCAAGATGCCTTTCAGAGTTCCGCCGGGGCTGTTGGTCGTTAGCTGGCGGAAGCCGGGCAGCGTACGCTCGTAGATGTCGAGCACGGCCGCAATGCCGCCCATCGCCTTGCGCGAAGGCCCTAGAAACAGAACTTTTTCAAATATGTTGTGCTCCATGACAAAGATAAAAGTCAGTCAATTCAGCGTGCCGGCGTCCGCTTCAACAGTATGTCTTTCATGCGGATTATCGCCGATGTGATCTGCGGGCCGAGCAGCCGCTGCAGCCGACGCTTGAGCCGGTGTGATTTCGGCTTCCACGAGGCATCATAGTGGTGAATCGAACGAGTGTTCGGCGTGATTCGCAACCCGAAGTCCACAATCGAAACGGGGCAGAAATAATCCGACGGATAAATCTTGACGCCGCCCACTGTCTGGATTTCGGGCGTCAGGCGCAGCCCCTTGCGGCAAAGAATGCCCGTTACGTGCTGCACAACCGACACGGGCAAGCCGCCGGCGGGGACTTCATAACGGGTGCGGTCATAATAGTCGATAATCTCTTTATATATCTCCATTCCCGCCTCGGCGCCGAGGCCAAGCCCGGCGGCCACCGAAAGCTCTTCGGGACGACGACACTCGGCAAACGGCCGCTCGCAGCCCATAAACGGGCCGGCAGCCACGATGTCGTCAATCGGAGCGATAATCTCGACGTCGGTGTCGAAATAGAGGCCGCCGAGTTTATAGAGAATCACAAAGCGAGCATAGTCGCTGACGAATGCGAATTTTCGGGCTGCATAGGCCTCGCGTATATACTCGTTGGCGTTGATGTCGAAGTTGTCTTCGTTCCACTCGATTATCTGATAGCCGGGCAGATAGCGACGCCACGAGGCGATGCACTTCTCGGCCAGCGCAGGCTTGGGGCCGCGGCCGAACCAGCAGTAATGTATTGTCTTGGGAATCATATTGCGGGAGAGTCTGAAAAACGTTCTGTAACCATAGCCGAATACCTTTGGTTGTTGGCCATGAGAATGGCGCCGAGCACCATTGTCAGCAACAACAGCGCTGCCGGATTGAACAGCCCGGCAAAGCCGCCCACGCCGAGCACCGAAATGCCCACAAGGACGCAGAGATAATCGCGCGCATACTTCTGACGACGGATAATGAAGAAGATGCCTACATAGTAGAGCGTCTGCGCGATCAGTCCGATATAGCCGCAGTCAAGAATGGTCTGCACATGCGTCTCCTCGACAGCAGTGGCCACCTCTTCAGCCTGCGAGATATCGCTGTAAAATTCATTCTTGACCTGAAAAATCGGGTTGGTGGTCTTTTGCGGGTGCAGAAAACCGAATCCGACGGCCATGCGATCCATCTCGTCAAGGAGCAACCATTTCGGTATAATCTGAGCCATTCGGCCCGTGCCGAACTCGGCAAGATCTTCTTCGTCTTCGGCCACCTTCAACATAGCGAACTGGTCGATATTGTCTGCCAGGCGCAGGTTGCGGCCGGTTGCGGCGTCGACAGCATAGCCTATAACCAAAGCCACCACACCCAGCGCGGCCCATGCGAACACCTGACGCACTTCCTTGCGGAAGCAGATAAAGCATACCATCAGGGCAAACAGCAGCGAGTTGGTGCGGCTCGCATAGACGGCAAGCACAACAAGTGTCCATTGCTGCCACGACAGCCGCAGCCGGCCGGCAGTAATCGGAACCACAAGCAGGAACAGCCAGTAAAGCCCCGGCGGATAATGACGGGGAAAGGTGAACGAAAGCGGATTTACGGGCAGATTGGTAAAAGTAAACACCCCTGACCACGGATTGGCACCCGGCAACAGCACGAACCCGTTCAGTATCATTGTGTCCACAACATAGAACCCGCAGATTACGAGTGCGTGAACCGTTACACTCTCCATGAAAGGTTCCCACTTGAATTCGCGGTCGGCAAACACCAGCAGCGGAATGAAGAACCCGACGCACAGAAAGTAGCGGCGCATCGAAAGGAACTGAATGCTCATCGACTCGACCGATGTCAAGGCCAGAATCACCAGAATGGCAATATAGCCCAGAGTCGCCAGCGAAAGCCGGCTCACAAGCTTGTTCTTGCGATAAATCACCATGCCGATAACCCCGGCAACCAGCGCGATGTCCCACAGTTTAATCGGAAGTATCTCGTTGCGGGCAAAGGCAAATCCGCCCAGAAGCAGAATCAGCTCTGTCAGGAAATTATAGCGGTCGTTGCGCCAGCGCCACACCAGAAAGATGAACACGCCGAACAGGGCCGGATAGAAGCTCAGGCCGAACAGTGCCAGCAGCAGGCAGTAGCCTATGGCCTGCCACCACCGCGATGCCGGAGCCTTGAAGACACCCGGCCGGGACTGTTCTGTCGCAGCGACATTCATGGTCGGTGTGCGGAATTTCCGATTAACTTAACTGATTGCGACGTTTGCTGCGCGGAAATGTCTGCACGTACATGATGAACGGCGGAATCATCAGGCCGAACACGAATGAAATCAGCATAATCACGAACTTCGACGTTGAAACGTCGTCGTTGAGCACGTAGGCGGCGTCGATGACCTTCACTTTCGGATTCACGTCGAGCATCATGATTGACGCCTCCTCGCGCTTCTGAAGCAAGAAGGTGTAAAGCTGCTCTTCAATTGCCTGCTGACGGGCAATCTGACGATAAGAGTGCTCCTGGTCAGGTATATCGGCCACTTGGGCTCTGGCACGCTCATAGACTTTGCGGCGCTGCGCAAGCATCTCCTCGCTGCGTTCGAGCGACGATTTAAGAGTTTCGATAAGGTTGTTGCGAATGGCGTCAATCTGCTCGTCGAGACGGCGCAGGGTGGTATTTTCGCCTTTGACTCCGGCCTCGAGCTTCATGCGCTGCAACACGAGGTTGTTATATGTCTTTATCATCGCCGCGGCTGCTTCGCCTGTCGAATGATAGGGCAACAGGCTGTTGTCCTTGGCGCTGGCGCGGACCATGTCGAGCGTCAGGCGCGCCATTTCTACCGTGAGCTGCTGGGCGGTCATGGCCTCTTCGGCCTTCTGCATCTGCTCGTAAACCACAGCGGCGTCGGTCTGGAGGTCGGTCATGCCGGTTCCGCTCTTGTATGAGGCAAGACGCGTTTCTGTCGCGTCGAGATGCTGCCTCACCGATTCAAGTCGGTCCGAAAGGAAGTCCGCGCTGGCCGATGTGCTTTCAACATTCTCGTGGTGCGCCCGGTCGTTATAAATCTCAATCATCGCGTTCAGCAGATTGACGGCATAACGCGTGTCGTTCGCAATCATCTGCATCTCGATTATCTGCGAGTGCTTCGACGCCAGCGCCACGTTGAGCTGCCCGCGCAGATTCTCGGCCGCCTGGTCGTGGCTCGTAATCAGCACCTTGGTCTTGACCGTCTCGCCGGCGGGATATGACGGCGTGCGCTCAACCCTGAACGTGCCGTAGTCGCACTTCACTGTGGCGGGCAGCGTCAGGCCGCTCTCTGCATAGAGCTCGCGGTCGCCCACCTTCACCGTGATGCTCGTCTTGCCCGAAGGCTTGGCCTTTACGGTAAATGCCACCGTCGAGCGCAGCGTGTCGGTGTTGATGGTTCCCTCGACGGGCACGACCTCAACCGGAAAGTTTTCCGACTGACGCACATAAACCGTCGGCATCAGCCGCTTGTAGTGCTCGTGGTTGAGGTGCAGACGCGACGAGGCGTCGCGCAGAAGCGAGTGCGACGTCAGAATCTTAACTTCGTCATCGGCCACGCTGTTGCCGCCGAAGAGGTCGCTCACGCCGCCCATGCCGGCTGCCACGAGCGTCGACACTCCGGCCTCGTTGTTGAGCTGAACGCTGGCGCGTACCTCATACATCGGCACGATGCGCATGGAGTAGAGCCAACCCAGTGTGCAGCATATGCCCACCGAGATTACGAACCAATACCATTTTTTTAATATCCGGCGAAAGATTCGGTAAAAGTCAATAATGTCTGATTTATTTTCGCTCATGGCGTCGAAGGGTAAATTGGCTTATTACTGTTTTTTTACATGTTACTTGATGAACAGCGCGATTGCAAGCGAGGCTATCACCGACACCGCGCTGACAATCACCGAGGTCATCGACAGGCGGAACTGGCGTTCCTGGTCGGTGCGGGCGTTGGCCTGGCGCACGCGGTTGGGCTCGACGTAAATCACGTCGTTCTGCTGCAGATAGAAATAGGGTGAGCTCAGCAGATTTTGGTCTGACAGGTCAAGCCTGTGATATTCGCGCTGACCGTTATTCTCGCGGATAAGGAGCACGCGCTCGCGCACGCCATACTGCGTCAGGTCGCCCGCTTCGGCAATGGCGTCGAGCACACTGTAGCGCTCGCGGTTGACGAGCTGCTGACCCGGGCGCGCGACTTCGCCGGTTACGTTGATATGAAAATTGACCAGCTCCACGGTTACCAGCGGGTCTACGACTTTCTCGCCGATGCGCTCGGTCAGATAAGTTGCCAGCCCCGGCAGGCTCATGCCGCCGACGTGGATTTTGCCGAGCACCGGAAAGTTGATGAAGCCGTCTTTGTCTACGCGATACGTCTGATAATTGAGGTTGGAGTTGCGGCGGGTAATGAAATTGCTCTCGGGCGTCTGACCCTCGGGCGTGTTGAAGTCGTTGACGCGCGGACGCATGTAGGGAATCTTATAATCGTCGGCAGCGTCGGGTTCGGCCGACGTTACGTTGATTACGAGCTCGTCGTCGGGCACGATGGTTATGTTGTATTCGCCGACGGGAACCGAGCCCTCGTCGGGTATGTTTTTGAAATATGTCAGTGTATTCTTGCGCGATGAGCACGATGCAAGGGTGAACAACAGCGCTAACGCGACGATGAATTTCGATATTTTCATATTTGATTCAACATAGATTTAGGGTCATGTTTTCTTATTTCAACGTTTTTGCCGCCTATATTATTGCACGTTTTTGCCAATAATTCGGCGGCCGTCAGGCCCAGCAGCGGGTGGCGCCATTGCGGCAGTATTTCAGCCATGGGCACGAGCACGAAAGGCCGGAGGTGCATTCGCGGGTGCGGCACGGTGGCCGTCGGACTGTCAACAGTCTCGCCGTCAAGACATATCAGGTCCAGGTCTATCATGCGGTCGGCATAGCCGCCGGCGGCGTCGCGGTGAGTTCCGCACGGGTCGATGCAGCGTTCAATGGCCTGCAGCCGGCCCACAAGGAGCTCCGCGTCAAGTTCCGTGGCAACGTTCACCCCTACATTCAGGTAGCGGTTGGGCGACTCGTAACCCCACGCCTCCGATTCTACAGGAGCGCTGACGGCACACACGCGCCCCACCACCTCCCCAAGCAGGCCGACCGCGCGGCCAATGAGCTCCGCGCGGTCTCCCAGGTTGGTTCCGATATTTACATGTGCAAGTTTCAAATCGTGCGGCTCACTTCAACTTCTTCAAAGCCCTCGATAAGGTCGCCGACCTGAATGTCGTTGTAGCCGGCGATGCTGAAGCCGCAGTCATAGCCCGAGGCCACTTCCTTGACGTCATCTTTGAATCGCTTGAGCGAACCCAGGTCGCCGGTATAGCGCACAATGCCGTCGCGAATCAGGCGCACCTTGCAGTTGCGCTTGATTTTGCCTTCGCGGACAATGGCGCCGGCAATCGTGCCCACCTTGCTGATATGGTAGGTCTGAAGCACTTCGGCCGTGCCCGTAATCTCTTCCTTGAGCTCGGGAGCAAGCATGCCGGCCATGGCGTCTTTCACCTCTTCGATTGCCTGATAAATCACCGAATAGAGGCGAATGTCCACGCCCTCGCGCTCGGCGGCTTTGCGTGCGGCCTGACTCGGACGCACCTGGAAGCCGATGATGATGGCGTCTGAGGCGGCGGCCAGGTCGATATCGCTCTCCGAAATGGCGCCGACAGCCTTGTGAATGACATTGATCTGCACCTCCTCGGTCGAGAGTTTGAGCAACGAGTCGCTCAGCGCCTCGATCGAGCCGTCTACGTCGCCCTTAACAATGATGTTCAGCTCCTTGAAGTTGCCGATTGCCTGACGGCGGCCGATGTCCTCGAGAGTGATGCGCTTGGTGGTGCGGGCGCTCTGTTCGCGCTGCAGCTGCTCGCGCTTGGTGGCGATTTCGCGGGCTTCCTGCTCCGAGTCGAGCACGTTGAACGTGTCGCCGGCAGTCGGTGCGCCGTTCAGACCGAGAATCAGCACGGGCACCGCCGGACCGGCCTCGCTCACGCGCTGGTTGCGCTCGTTGAACATGGCTTTGACCTTGCCGTAGTGCGTGCCGGCAAGTATGATGTCGCCGACCTTGAGCGTGCCGCTCTGCACCAGCACCGTGGCCACATAGCCGCGGCCCTTGTCAAGGCTCGATTCGAGCACGGCGCCGACGGCGTTGCGGTTGGGGTTGGCCTTGAGGTCAAGCATTTCGGCCTCGAGCAGAACTTTTTCCATCAGCTCTTCTACGCCGATGCCCTTCTTGGCCGATATTTCCTGGCTCTGATATTTGCCGCCCCAGTCTTCGACCAGATAGTTCATGGCCGACAGCTCTTCCTTGATTTTGTCGGGATTGGCGTGAGGCTTGTCAATCTTGTTGATGGCGAAGACAATGGGCACGCCGGCTGCGGCCGCGTGGTTGATGGCCTCGACAGTCTGGGGCATCACGGCGTCGTCGGCGGCCACGATGATGATGACAAGGTCGGTAACCTTGGCGCCGCGCGCACGCATGGCCGTAAAGGCCTCGTGGCCGGGAGTGTCGAGGAAGGTTATCTTGCGCCCGTCGGCCAGCGTTACGTGATATGCGCCGATGTGCTGCGTAATGCCGCCGGCCTCGCCGGCAATCACATTGGCCTGACGAATGTAGTCAAGCAGCGAAGTCTTGCCGTGGTCAACATGGCCCATCACCGTAACAATCGGCGGACGCGGAAGCAGGTCCTCTTCCGAGTCTTCAACGGCGGCGACGGCCTCCGAAATCTCTGTGGTTATGAATTCTGTCTCAAAACCGAATTCTTCGGCAACGATGTTGATGGTCTCGGCGTCGAGGCGCTGGTTGATGCTGACCATGACGCCCATCTGCATGCACGTGGCTATGACGTTGTTGATGGGCACGTTCATGAGCGATGCAAGGTCGTTGGCCGTAACAAACTCCGTAAGCTTCAATATCTTGCTTTCGGCCTCCTGCTGCTCGGCACGCTCCTGCTCGCGGTTGGCGAATGCCTCGCGCTTTTCCTTGCGCCATTTGGCCGCGGTCTTCTGCGCCTTGGTGCCCTTCGAGGTCAGGCGTGCAAGCACTTCTTTGACCTGCTTCTGCACGTCTTCTTCGCTCACTTCGGGTGCAGCCTGCTTGGCCTTGCGGTTACGCTCGCGCTCGCCCTTCTTGCCGGCATTCTTGCCCGAGGCGTTGCCGCCTCCCTGGCCGCTCTGACCGCGCGAGGCGTTGCCGCTCGAGTTGTTGCGGCCCTCTTTCTGCACGTCAACCTTTTCGCCGGCGCCGATGCGCTTGCGCTTCTTGCGGTCTGCGCCCTCGCCTGCAGCCGCCTGGGCGGCCTTGCGGCGCTCTTCTTTAGTTTTCTTTTTGGGGCGCGTGGCGCCGTTGATTGCCGACAGGTCAATCTTGCCCACAACGTTGAGCTGGGGAGCACGCGCCTTAATCTCGTCCTTGCCATGCAGACGGAACACCTCGGGCTCAGCGGGTTCGTCTGCTTTGACATCTTCGGCAACGGCAGGGGCTTCGACAGGTTCCTTGACCTTAACCTCAGGCTTAACTTCGGGCTTCGGTTCAGCTTTCGGTTCGGGCTTCGGTTCCGGCTTCTTCACCTCCGGCTGCGGCTCAGCCTTAACCCCAGTTATAGGGCCTATAGGGCCCATAGGGCTTATAGGTTCCGGCTTCGGCTCGACTTTCGGTTCGGGCTTTGGTTCGGGCTTCTTGACCTCAGGCTTAACCTCAGGCTTAACCTCAGGCTTGACCTCAGGCGCGGGCTTCGGCTCTGCCTTCGGAGCGGCCTCGACAACAGGCTTACCCGTTGCGAGGTCAATCTTGCCGAGCACCTTCGGGCCGCCGGCCGATACGGTGTCGCGCGAGGCCGGCGCCGACGCCTCGGGGGTGGAGGCTGCTTCGGGCGCAGCGGCGGGGCGCGGCGCGGGCCGCGCCCCGAGATTGATTTCCTTGCCGCCGCCAAACTCCTTAATCAACAGTTCGCAAACGCTCTCGTCAACGCGCGCGTTGACGTTATCTTCAACTTCGATGTTTTTTTTCTGCAAAAATTCCCTCACCGTGCTGAGCCCCACGTTGAGTTCGGTTGCTATTTTACTTAATTTCTGTCTTGCCATTTGATTTGCTATGATGTTTTATTTAAGGAGTTTTTAAGCCTGAAGTGAGCGAATTGTCTTATTCGTTGTCGGCCGTGGGTTCGGCGTCGTCCTCAAACTCGCTGCGGAGCACGTTCATCACGTAGTCCACGGTCTCGGCCTCAAGGTCGGCTTTCTCCATGATGATGTCGGGATTGGTTTCAAGAACGGCCTTTGCCGTAACCAGCCCCATGTTCTTGAGAGCGTTGATTACCCACTCGTCGATTTCGTCCTTGAACTCGTCGAGATAGATGTCGTCGTTGTCCTCGTTGCCCGTCTCGCGGTAAACGTCGATTTCATAGCCGGTCAGCATCGAGGCGAGCTTGATGTTCAGACCGCCCTTGCCAATAGCCAGCGAAACCTCCTCGGGTTTGAGGAACACCTCGGCGCTCTTGCTCTCCTCGTCGATGCGGATTGAGCTGATTTTGGCCGGACTGAGCGCACGCTGAATCAGCAGCGACGGATTGGCCGTCCACGGAATCACGTCGATATTCTCGTTGCGCAGCTCGCGAACGATGCCGTGAATGCGCGAACCCTTCACGCCAACGCAGGCGCCCACGGGGTCGATGCGCTCGTCATAGCTCTCGACGGCAATCTTGGCGCGCTCGCCCGGAATGCGGGCAACGGCACGGATATTGATGAGGCCGTCGTGAATTTCGGGCACTTCAAGCTCGAAAAGTGCGCGCAGGAACTTGTCGCTCGTGCGGCTGACGGTGATTTTCGGATTGTTGTTCTTATTGTCTACGTTGGCAATCACCGCACGCACGGTCTCGCCCTTGCGGAAAAAGTCGCCCGGAATAGACTCGCTCTTCGGCAGCAGCAGCTCGTTGTGATCTTCGTCCATCAGCAGCGTCTCCTTGCTCCAGGTCTGATAAACCTCGGCCGAGATGAGTTCGCCCTCCAGGTCTTTGAACTTGGTGTAGATGGCCTCCTTCTGCAGGTCGAGAATCTTCGACTGCAGAGTCTGGCGCAGATTCAGAATTGCGCGGCGACCGAAGTCGGCAAAAATAATCTCCTTAGTGTGCTCCTCGCCGATTTCAGCGTCGGGGTCGTTGTCGGCGCGCGCGTCGCTCAGCGAAATCTGCAGATTCGGATTCTCTACCTCGCCGTCGGGCACGACCTCGAGGTTCTGAAAAATCTGCACGTCGCCCTTGTCGGGGTTCATGATCACGTCAAGATTCTCGTCCGTGCCGAACATCTTGGCCAGCACGTTGCGGAAGCTCTCTTCCAGCACGCTGATCATCGTGGCCTTGTCGATGTGTTTGTATTCCTTAAACTCATCGAAACGTTCCACCATATTGGTGTTTTCCGCTTTCTTTGCCATGGGTTGATTGGTTCGTTTTTGCTTTATTTGAAGTTTATTACATATTTCACACTTTTGGCGTCGCCATAGGCCATGGTCTCAGGCTGAAGCTCCACTACGGGCCGCTTCGCGCCCTCCTTCTTGACCTTGCGGGCCACTTCGACCGTAAAGGTCTCGTCGCCCGCCTCAGTCAGCTTGCCGCTGAACTTGCGGCCGTCGCGCGTCAGCACCTCGACCTCGTTGCCGAGATTCTTGTCAAACTGGGCCTTCACCTTGAAGGGCGACGTCAGGCCGGACGAACCTACCTCGAGTTCGAAGTCTTCTTCGTCGCGGTTGAGCGACTCCTCGATGCGGCGGCTCAACTGCGCACACGAGTCGATGTCCATCGGCTTCATGGAATCGACCTCCACAACTATGCGGTTGTCGGCGCTGACCGTCAGGTCAACCAGAAACATATCGCTGCCTTCAAGAGCCCGGCTCACGGCCTGCTCGACTAATGCTTTTTCAATCATACAACTATCTATAAAAAACGAGGAAGAGACCTGCGCCCCCTCCGTTGCTACACTGCAAAGTTACGAATTTTTCTCCACCCCACCAAATTTTTCCATATAATACCTAACTTTTCACTCAAAAAAACACATACAACACATAAAACACATATTCTGTGCCGCAACAAATCAGAAGTAATACGTCAGGCCGACGCCGACGCGGTTCTCGCGGAACGTCATGTCGCCCTTGAGCTGGTCGGTGATGCCGAGGTCGCCTTCAACGGAGACCATGAAGCGGTCAACGAGCAGACCGACGCCCACTTTCCACGCCAGGTCAAACCGCCGCTGGCCATGCACTCCGAAAAGGTCGGTGGAAAAATCGGGACCGTATTCGGGGCGCGACTGAACTTTGCCGCCAAGGGCATAGCCGAGCTGCGGACCGGTAAAGAAGGAGACGCCAACCCTGTCGTTAACGCCAAGCGTGTAGCCGAACTGCAGCGGCACGCGCAGACCGACCTTGTAGAGCGACGGCGACTTCTCGACAACGCCGTTGTCGGGCGCCATGACGTAGAGGTCATCGTAAGAATAGCCTTCATAGAAGAACGACACTCCCGGCTCGAAGTAGAAGTTGCTGCCGAGCCATATGTTGCAAACGCCGCCGAGAGTGAACCCGAAGCCGTTGTCGTACATCTTGACGGCATGCACGTCGTTGCGCCATTTTCCGGGCAACTCGGCCTGCAGCGAGGCCTTCAGACCCCACATCACGGGGCGGTTCATTGCCGACTGTGCCATTCCGCTCAGCGCCGTAAGCGTCGCGAGCAGTAGAGAGATAATGATGACTCTGCGTTTCATTTGTTTACAGAATGTTTGGTTTCTGCTTTAATAACGCCGTCAGTCCCGCTTATATTGTGGCAGCGTCGAAACGAACTTGCGAGTGGCGCCCAGCGCGATGTCGTAGGCCGCGAAGGTGAGCCCGCACGCGCCGGCGGCGAGCGTCGACCATGTGGCTACGAGGTCATAGCCGACAGCGAGCCACCCGCCAAACGCCGCTAAAAGGTAAGGGAAACAAAGCGTGGCCGCCACTCCCGCAACGAATCCGGCCGCGGCGGCGACGATTAGGGCCAGACGGTTCTTGCGCCTCTGAGCCTGCGCATATCGGCGCACACGCTCAACGGCCTCGATATTCCGCTGCAGGCGGTCAAGAAATTGCGCGTCGGTTGTCGGCATCTCGGGCCGATAGGCGGCAAACAATGCTGTCAGTTTTTCGTCTTCCATAATCATAAAAGTCTTTTCAGATGTTGGCGGCCGCGCAGAAGCTGCTGCTTCACGGCGTCGGCCGTCGAGCCGGTGATGACTGCAATCTCCTTGATGTCATAGCCCTGCATGTAGTGCAGCAGAATGGCTGACCGCTCACGCGCCGACAGTCGCCCCAACGCGCCGTAGAGTTCCTGATAGTCAAATGCCCCGTCGGCCCGCTCGACGCCGCTCAGCCGCTCAGCCGCCGCCTCCGGTTCGGTCGGCACGGCGTTTGTTCGCCGGTGGCTGATGAAAGTGTTGTGGGCGATGCGGAAAATCCACGGTGCGAAACTCTCGGCGTCTCTAAGCGAGTCGCGTCCGAGCCACGCCTTGATGAAGGCGTCTTGCGCCAGGTCGTCGGCCAGCGCGGCATCACCGCAGCAGAGAGCCGTCAGAAAGCGGCGCACCGCCCTCTGATTGCTCTCGACGCAGTAAGTGAATTGCCGTTGGTCCATCTCTTAGCCGCCCGCTTACTTCGAATCGGCATGGCGAACCGACTTACGCGTAACGAAGTAGACGATGAGATAGGCCACGCCTATTGCAAGACAGAACCCGGCAACTATCAGAGCTCCGATTGTCAGCTCGGAAGAGACCAGCGGCTCGTTATTATAGGCAAAAGCCGCTAAGATGGCCGCCGCGATGCCTGCGAACGTAAAGATGCAGCCGCGCAGCAGGCGCACCTGCAAAACCTCCGCCGGAGTCTTTTCCTGTTTGCCGAGGGCAGCCACGAGTTTGTCTGCATCGATGGCCGAGTTGCTTTCAATGGCCTTGATGATGATTTCGGCGTTTTTGTTGTCGCGGTTGGTTACGGAGCGGTAATATATCCACACCACGAGCACGGGCAGCGCGACGCAGATACCGATGGCAACGAGCAGTTGGGTAAGCCAGAACATAAGTTTTCTTGTTTTTATCGGGTTTTACAAATTCGGTTCTTTTGAGACATCTCACCCGTAAGACGCACCCCGCCTCCAAAAGGTAACATCTCCCCCCAAAAATTTCAGATACCCGTCGCTATGCCGCGCCCTTTACATCTTACGGACATCAATCCTATTCCCAACCAAATTCGTTCAGATACTTCTCAAGTATTGGAATCATGACCGGAACGTCATTTTGAATTACATCCCACAAATCCTCGGGAGTTATCGTGAAATATCCATGCACCAATATGTGGCGCATTCCGATTATTTCTTTCCATGGAAGCTCCGGATTAGAGGCGGTGAACTCATGCGTGAGTTTATATGCAGCCTCTCCGATGATTTCAATCATCTTGGTCAGGCCATAAAATAGAATCTTATCAGTGAGTATCTCCTCATATGCATGACTTGACTTTGCAGCCTGAAGATTGCGAGCCATCTCAAGCATATGTTCAATTCTGCCTCGGTCTTTAATTGCCTCTCTCATAAATCAGGATTTTGTCGTTTTCAACACTCTCCCTTGCAAAAGCCTTTAATCCACGATTGTCTACAAGGTCAACTTTACAGCCGGCAATTTCAGATAAATCCATCAGCATACCGCCCATCTTTAGAAGCGAAACACGCCCATTGGTCCTGTCATAGTCAACCAATATATCAATATCGCTATCCTCCGTCTCTTCGCCTCGGGAGCAAGAACCGAAGAGCCACGCCCTCAAGACCGGCATCTTCTGAAAATAGTTCTTGAATGCCGGAAGTAAATCTGATATTCTTTTATTGACCATGATATGTAGATTATGTTGACCTAATGGCGAAAAATCCCGCAGGCAATTCTGCTTGCGGGATTTTTCATTATTTTTGCGGAATGAGGGGGATTCGAACCCCCGATACGCTTTTGGCGTATACACGCTTTCCAGGCGTGCCTCTTCAACCACTCGAGCATCATTCCTTTTGCACACGGGGCCATATTTGCGACTGCAAAGTTACGGATTATCCCCGGATAAAGCGCTCCGCCGGTTGTTAATTTGTGTTAACCGACGGAGCGCCTCAGTGAAATCGCTATAGTTTAGAACAGATAGGCGGCGGTGATGGTCCAGCCGTCGGTGCGGCCCTGAATCCCGGCGTCGCCCACGCCGATATATTTCACGGCCTTGTTCATGCCGAGGGTATATGAGCCGGCAATCTGAATGTGGTCAATGAAGGTCAGCGCGATGCCGAAGTCCCAGCCCACGTTATACTTGTTGGCCTTGTAGTCGTTGACCACGTCCTTGCTGCAGCGGAAGGCGAAGTTAGGGCCGGTGAAGATTGCGGGTGCGAAGAATTTGCCGACGACCGGCAGACCGATGTCATAGCGCACGTGTAGGGGCACGGCGATGTAGTCATAGTTCAGCTTGGTGGTTGCTGTCGCGCCGTTCACCTCCGCCTGCATTTCGGCGCTGCGGCGGGCGTACATAACCGACAGGTCGGCGCCGACGCCGATAAGGGGCACGGTGAATTTGGCCATGACGCCGCCGGTGAAGCCGCAGCGGTTGTCGGCCGAGAAGATGTCTGCGTTCGTGGTGAAACGGTTGACGTTAACGCCGACTACGGGACCGATTTTGAACGGGCCGGCAACGGCACAGAGCGAGCTGACAGCCATGGCTGCCACCATCAGGAAACGTGTAATTGTCTTTTTCATAAATAGTTTGAGTTATTGGTTATTTTTTAGGGATTTTCAATCGTTGGCCGATGCGAAGCGACGAATCGGCGAGGTTGTTGGCCTTTTTGATGTCGTCAACCGTTACGCCATATTTTTTCGACAGCGAATACAGCGTGTCGCCTTTCACCACCTTATGGGTGCGGGCGGCGGCAGGTTTGGGCTGCGGTTTGGGCTGCGGCTTCTCGACCTCTTCTTCGGTCTCGGCTTCGGCTTCGTCGGCTTCGTCGTGCTCGTCTTCAACAATCACTTCTTCCACCTCGCCCGCAGGTTCTTCCACGGGCTGACGCTCCGACATGACCGTGTCGGCCACTGCCGGCGAACGGTCGTTGACCACTCTCACAACTGTCGGCTGCTCCTTTGCCTCCTCCTTGGGCGGAGCCGGCACGAACTGACGCGTAACGATTTTCAGCTTCTGTCCGCGCTGCAGTTTCGACGAGCGCATGTGGTTCCAGCGCTTAATCTGACGGGTGCTCACGCCGTAGCGGCGCGCAACCTGCGCCAGCGTCTCCCCGCGCCTGACTTTATGCCATTTGTTCACCTCGCGCCATGTCCCTTCGCCGCCGGCCGATGCCGACTGCGCGTCAGGGTTGGCAATCTCCACGACGCTGCGGGGCGCCAGGGCCAGCGAGGCAGACCTTATGCTGTCTTCATACATCAGATAGTTATAGACCGTCTGCGACGGCAGGCGCAGCACATACGGGCGCACGTCGCCCGGAATGATGTCTTTGCGATATTGCGGATTCAGCACCCTCAGCTCGTCGACCGGCACGTCAATCACCTCCGAGATTGCCTGAAAATGCAGGCGGTCGCAAACATGCACCGTGTCGGTCAGTATCGGCCGCTTGGCCAGCGCGGGCGAGATGCCGTGGTCGCCATAGTGGGTCATTGCGTATGTCGCGCCGATAAAGCCGGGCACGTAGCCTCTGGTCTCCGAGGGCAGGTAGTAGTAGATGTCCCAGTAGTCTTTCGGATTGCTCTCCGAGGCGCCGGCGCGGGCAAGGGCCTTGTTCACGTTGCCCGGACCGCAGTTATAGGCGGCTATGGCCAGACTCCAGTCGTTGTAAATGCCATAAAGCTGCTTCAGATATTTCACCGCCGCGTCAGACGAGGCTATGGGGTCGCGGCGTTCGTCGACCAGGGTGTTGATTTCCAGACCGAGGCCGCGGGCCGTCGGCAGCATTATCTGCCAGAGGCCGGTGGCACCGGCCCGGCTGACCGCATTGGGGTTCATGGCCGATTCGATTACGGGCAGATAGCGCAGCTCGAGCGGCAGGCCTTCGCGTTCAAGTGCCTCTTCGAAAATCGGCATATAGAACAGACTCAGCCCCAGCATGGTCTCGACCAGCGGACGCTTACGCGTCAGATAGAGGTCTATGTGCGAGCGCACGACCTGATTGAAGGGCATCTCGATGGTTGTCGGCATCGAGTGCAGCCGCTGAATGATAACGTCGTCCGTAGCCGGCACGTCGGGCGTCCCCACCGTGTCGAGCACGGTGTAGTTCTGCAGATACCAGTTCTGCTGCATGCGGTGCACGTCGGCCTGCACGCTCTCGGGAAAAACTATCGCCGTGTCGCGGATTTCATATTTCAGGTCGCGCACGCTGCGCGGGGCGGCGCCGACGCTCAGCGGCAGCAGCGCGAGTGCCACTGCGGCCAGCCGGCACATCGGTCTATGGAGTAGAATGGATAGCTTCATGGTTGGTTCGTCTTTTTGATGGTGATTTGTCAGAAACACAACGCCCACTGCACGCCGACCGACGGTATCCGGCTGCGCGTTTCTTGCATTATCATGGGCGACCAGTGCAGACTGAGGTCGGGAGAAATGTCGAAATGAGCCAGCGACGCGTCGACATAGGCGTCGACAATCGCCAGCAGATATACGCCGATCATGCCAACGATACACAGGTCGCGGTTACGGCGGAAATAGTTTTTGCGGCTCTGAAAGACCTTGGTCAGCCACCCCTTGTCGAGCGACGACTCGTCGACGTTCGGCGCAAAGAAGTCCATATAGCTCTTCGTGTCGGGGTCATTATCCATCAGGTCGTTATACGCCTTGGTGTAGTCCGTGAGCATCGTGTTGTTCCACGTCGTCGCGTACGTCAGGCCCATATATGCGCCGATAACTATCGGCAGCTTCCAGTATCGCCGGTTATAAATCTGTCCCAGGCCGGGACACAACACGCTGAGCCACGTGGCCCGCGCGGGGTCGGGATTGAACACTTTCACGGCCTCGCCGCTCACGACGAGCGAGTCGGCACATAGCTCAAAACTGTCGGCCGTCTCGACAGGCGCCGGGGTCGGCTCCTGCGCGGCGACGCCGAATGCCGACGCCGTCAACAGCACGAATAGAACTATGAGCCGCGGCCGATTCATTATCCCTTGATGGTGTCGAACAGCCTGATGAGCCGTTCGAGCTCTTCGTCGTTTGCAAACGGGAAGGTGATTTTGCCCTTGCCCTCTTTGTTACACGTAAATTGCACCCGCGTGTTGAACGCGGCCGACAGGTTGCGCTTCAGAGCGTCAAACTCGGTCGACGCCGCCGTGCGCTGCTTCGGCGTGGCCGGGCTGTCAATCGGTTCGCCGCGCTCGGCCCGCTCGCGATATTGCTTTGCAAGCTCCTCGACGCGGCGCACGCTCAGCCCCTGCTCCAGTATCTCGCCGTAAAGTTTCAGCTGCAGCTTCGGGTCGTCGAGCGTCAGCAGCGTACGCGCGTGCCCCATGTCGAGGCGTTTGTCGCGCAGCCCCAGCTGCACCTCGGCCGGCAGGCGCAGCAGGCGCAGAAAGTTGGCTATGGTGGCGCGCTTCTTGCCGATGCGCTCCGACAGTTTTTCTTGCGTCAGCTGATATTGCTCTATCAGCTTCTTGAACGTCAGGGCGATTTCGATGGCATTCAGGTCTTCGCGCTGAATGTTCTCTATGAGCGCCATCTCCGTGAGCTCGGCGTCATTGGCCGTGCGTATATAGGCCGGCACCGACTGCAGCCCGGCCAGCTTCGCCGCGCGGAATCGGCGCTCGCCCGCAATGATCTGATATTCGTCCGGACCGGTCTTGCGCAACGACAGCGGCTGAATTATTCCCAGCTCGCGTATGGAGGTGGCCAGCTCGGCCAGGGCCTCCTCGTCGAACGTGCGGCGCGGCTGGTCGGGATTCGGCTTGATTGAGTCAAGCCTGATGTCATTGATTGCCGATGAACCGCGCGCAGGCACATCGTCCATCGACAGCAATGAATCCAGCCCGCGGCCAAGCGCTTGTTTTTTAGGTAAAGCCATATGGTGTGTCTCGGGTAGATTTATTTCTTATGTTTATGGACGTGTTTCTTGATAATTTCGCGGGCAAGCTGCTGGTGCGACGTGGCGCCGCGGCTCGCGGGGTCATAGAGCAGCGCGGGCAGTCCGTGGCTCGGAGCCTCGCTCAGCCTGATGTTGCGCGGAATCACCGTGTCGAACACCATGTCGCCGAAGTGGCCCTTCAGCTCTTCATATATTTGGTTCGCAAGGCGCAGGCGCGCGTCATACATCGTCAGCAGAAAGCCCTCGATTTCAAGCTCGGGGTTCAGTTTCGACTTGATGATTCTCACGGTGTTGAGCAGCTTCGAGATGCCCTCAAGGGCGAAATATTCGGCCTGCACCGGAATGATAACCGAGTCGGCTGCCGTCAGGGCGTTCACCGTAATCAGGCCCAGCGACGGCGAGCAGTCAATCAGTATGTAGTCATACTTCTCCGCCACCGGCCGCAGCGCGCGCTTCATGACCGACTCGCGGTCGGGCTTGTTCACGAGCTCGAGCTCGGCGCCTGCAAGGTCGATGCGCGACCCCAGCAGTTCAAGGCCTTCCACGCAGGTGCTCACCTGCGAGCCCTCGACAGGATAGTCATCGACCAGACATTCATATATGCTTCCGTCCATCTTGCGCGGGTCGATGCCGTAGCCGCTCGTGGCGTTGGCCTGCGGGTCGGCGTCGACAATCAGCACCTTCTTTCCCTCGGCGGCAAGCGATGCCGCAAGGTTTATGGCGGTAGTGGTCTTGCCCACCCCGCCCTTTTGGTTAGCGATGGCTATGATTTTTCCCATAATTTACTGCAAGTTGATGGGTACAAAATTAGCGAAAAATCCTTACAAACGGAAATTAAATAACGTTTTTTCACACTACCGCGAATCCGATTTGTCCAATTTGTCGAAATCGACATAGAACCGGCCGTCAGCACCGCGCGCAATGATTTTGCGCCTCAGGCGGACGTTTCGGTCGCTCAGCGGCGAACGCGCGCCGGGCAGCGTCGGGCGCATCTCTTCGGGCACGGAGTCAAGTCGCACGGGGCGCGCCGTCGACAGCGGCGGATACCCTAAGACGGTCCACATCACCGGCCCCTCCGGCCGCAGCTCTATCGCCACAGATGCCGACGTCGACCTCCGCGGAATGAAGTCCGTGTCTTCCACCCGCCTCAGCCCCGCCTCGCGGGCATCCGCCCCGAGGTCGGGCCGATAGAACGACCGCGAAATCGTGTCGGTCAGCGTCTGCGGCCTGAGGTCGCCGAGGCGCGGCTCCAGCAGCGCGCAAGCCGACTCGTAGCGCACGCGCCCGAGGCCGGCGCCACACGTTCCCGAGCAGCTGAAATTGGTGCGCACAAGCATCGAATCGGCCCGCAGCTCATAGCGCCGGTAGCCGTAGTCGTCCGTCTCGAAATACGCCCCCGCCCCCGTGGCGTCAATCACGCCGAAGTTGGCCTGCACGCCCAGCGGCCGCGGTAGCGTGTCCAGCAGCGCCGCAAAATCCTCGACCGACGCGCATACCTGAAGCGCGCGGCTGATAATCAGTCCCTCGCGGTCCTTGACCCGCGCCGTGTCCGGTGCCAGATTATAGCTTGCAGTGTTCATCACCGCAAGCGAGCGCTCGTTCACGCCCACCCACGCCTCGCGCAGCAGCGAGTCGCCGCCGTTAAACAGCGCCACGTAGCCGTAGGTGCCGCGACCCGGCTCCACGCGCTCCACGAAATTCTGCTCGAAGCCCGAATCCCGGTGCTTCCACAAAATCGGATACCCGTCGCGAGTCGCCCCCGCGCCAATCAGCGCCGACGTACACGCCGCCGCCCACAGCCCCTTCAGCCCCAAGGCCGCCAAAACAAGTCGCAATCTAACTTTCATACCCCCAAAGTTACGCAAAAAATTAAAAATCGAGAATTCTTGCTCGATTTATCGAGATTTATCGGGATTAAGCGGGATTAAGCGGGATTTTTTCGCGCTGCCGCGCTCAACACGGTTGGGGTTGAGTTGGGGGAAAAGAAAAACCGCCGCGGCCCTCCCCCGGGAAGGCACGTGGCGGTTTGCGCCGGCTCAACGGCGGCGGCGCGGTGCGTGCGGGACCTGGGTCGGCAGCCCCATCGGCACCAGAAGGAGATGGAAACATGTCAGGGTTGGAGTGTGTGCGC
>CABUWI010000017.1 GCA_902495245.1 uncultured Porphyromonadaceae bacterium | reverse complement strand
CCGGTCGCCGGCAGACGAAAGCAAGCTTCCGTCCCCGCTGCCCCTCGACTTGCATGTGTTAAGCCTGTCGCTAGCGTTCATCCTGAGCCAGGATCAAACTCTCCGTTGTTAGTATCTTATTTTTTCTAAGATTCTTCTTTTTGTTGTTGAAGAGGTCAATCCGCATCTTATTGCCTCTGTCCCTCAGTGGGGGGACGGGCTGACGCGACTCTGTTCAGGTTTTCCTGCGTCGTTTTGACTCTTTTCGTGAATTGACAAGGAACTTATACTCGCACTGCGCTCGTTCTCGTTCTCTTGCACTACTTCTTGTCTATTGTAAGCTTTTCAATGTCCTTGTGTCGCTCTCGCCGTGGAACCGTTGTTCCCGAAAGCGAGTGCAAAGTTACGACGACTTTTTCAATTCTCCAAATCTTTCTTTCCTCAAAAATTTTTATGTTTTGCAACATATTTTGATAACTGCCAAATGTACAAACATTTATTCAGCGTAGTTTTGTTTCGACTTTAACATTCTTTAACATCAAAGTATTTGCATCACTAAATTTTTAGTCATAACTTTGCAGCAAAACTAACAGTTTAGTTTATGGAAGAAAACATCAAACTTACCGACAAAGAAGAAGAGATAATGCTCTTGCTTTGGGAATACGGCCCCTGCGGAGTGAAAAACCTCATCGACCACATGCCCGAGCCGAAACCGCACTTCAACACGGTTTCCACCTTTATTCACATTCTGGAACAGAAAGGCTGCGTCGCTCGCAAGCCCGCGGGCGCGCGAGCCTATCACTACTATGCAACGGTCCCGAAACAAAGCTATAGCCGCAAAGCTATACACAAACTGGTCAACAACTATTTCGGCTCAAGCTTCTCGATGGTTTCGCAACTGGTTGCCGAACGGCAAATCACGCCCGAACAGCTGCGCGAACTGCTTGACATGATTGAGGAGGAATAACAACGTCATGGGAACC
This sequence comes from uncultured Porphyromonadaceae bacterium, assembly GCA_902495245.1. Taxonomy (GTDB): domain Bacteria; phylum Bacteroidota; class Bacteroidia; order Bacteroidales; family Muribaculaceae; genus UBA3263. The sequence goes on along the minus strand of CABUWI010000017.1, from coordinate 32,683 downwards.
TTATTCGCATATTCATTGGTGGTGTCGGTCGTGCTGACGGCAGTTTGGGCGCTATCGGGCATTGCCCGCGGCGGCTCACCCGCCTCGCGCCGCGCCCTGTTGCTGACAAGCTATGCCATCGCCCTGCTTGCGTTCATGCCCGCCATGGCAATTGAGCCGCGCCCAAGCATGGAAGGGACAGCTACGCTGCCGACAGCCGAGGCTATCGCCACAACCGCCCGGAATTTCGCAACGGCAGGAGACGCCGGTTCATTTTCGCCACTGCGGATATTGCTCATTATATATATCATAGGGCTGACGGCAACTCTGACCCTGACCCTTCGGTCAGCCATAAGCATCGCACGGCTGCGCCGCGGTTGCGAAAAGCGGCGGCTCAAGGGACTGACGGTATACGTCAGCGAGCGCCCGGTGGCTCCGTTCAGTTTCGGACGGTTCATGGTCGTGAACCGCGAAGATGCCGAAAACGCCGCCATATTGAAGCACGAAGCATCACACATTCGCCATCGCCACTCAGCTGACATGGTTCTGGCGCAAATGGTCGCAACCATATGCTGGTACTGCCCCGCGGCATGGGCAATGCGCCGCATGTTGCAGCTTGAACATGAATTTCAGGCCGACAGCGACGTGGTCAGCGCCGGCACGGGCATACGCGAATATGCCCTGATGCTCGTCAGCCGCGCCGCCACGCCTCATGGGCCGTCGATGGCCAACGGCATGCAGGCTTCCGACCTTGGGCGACGAATCAAAATGCTCAAACAGCCGCGCCCCGCGCGCAGCCGCATGAAAGCCCTTCTGCCCGTTACGGCGCTCTGCGCCGCCATTTTGCTGAGCGCGATTCCGGCCGTAGGCTCGGCGCTGGAGCAAGTGAGCGGAATCACTGTGTCGCGCGGAAGCAGAACGGATTCGGCCAATGCGCAATATTTCGTCGTTTACGGAGCGACGGCACCACGCAGCGGAAATTTCCCCGCCCTCGAGAGTTACGAAAACTCCGCACCGGGCCTTGAAAACGTTGACGGAATCGTGCTTGAAAAAGCCGGAGCGATATTCGTGAGCCATCGGCAAACCCTCAGACAATTGGCCCCCGACGTGCGCACTTTCCTTGTTGACGGCAAGCAGATGGCGCCCGACGAATTCTACCGTGCCGCTATCGGCCGCATTCAGAAAGTAACCGTCAGCGGTCGCGCCGCCATTGTCCACACCGCCATCAACATTGACGACGGCCGCGAAAACCACCTGCAAAACGCATTAAACGCTAACAAATAAACAAACCCTCATTGAATTATGAAACATCTTCTTCTCTACGCCGCTATCATCACGACGGTCATGCTCGCCGCATGCGGCGGAACCAAACTGCCCCGGCAGGTCGACATGCCCTACTGCGACGGCAACCTGTCGTGCATGGTCGAGTTGACCGGCGTTACGCGCACCGACAGTAACACGGTGCTCACCTTCCTGGCCTCGAACGCCCCTGGCTGGTATGAGCTCAAAATCACCAAAGACGCCTACCTGACCACCGGCAACAATCACCTGCCCATAATCGGCGCCGAAGGCATCGAGCCCGGTTCAACCCTGTACCTGCAACCCGGAGTGCCCACCGAGTTCAAACTGACATTTCCGCCTCTGCCAAAGAGCGCCAAAAGCCTCGACTTCGTCGACCCTTGGCAGTCGCAACATCGCATCTGCATCTGGGGCGTGGACCTCACCGGCACGCGCTCGGCCAACGACGTTCCGGCCGAGATTCCCGAAGAGCTGCTCACGCAAGACCTCAGCGGCCGGTTCCCCAAAGCGCTGCTCGACACCGGCACGGCCACCGTCAACATTCACATCGTGGCCTACCGTCCGTGGATTTCGCCCGACGGCATGGTGCTCGTCAACCACCTGAACGGCAAGCAGCAGCAACTGAAATTCACCGCCGACAAGAATGGCGACGCCCAAGTCAAACTGCACCTGGCCGGCGCAAGCGGCGTAACCGTCATGACCGGCAGCAACGTATGGTCGGCCACCGTCGTCGAACCCGGCGAGACCGTCAACTTCTACGCCATGCCCACCAACAGCTCCGAAAGCCAGCGCGGCCATCGCCTGAACGCCTACTCCGACGGCAAATTCCGAATGGAGCCGCTGCTCGAAACGCGGACATCAGTCCTCCTCATACAAACCATCATAAATCTCGAAGGCGAACTGCTCTATCAATGCACCGACCGCGACAGATATTTCGCCAACACTCTTGAACTCGACCGCCGCCTCCGCGACTCAATCGCCGCGCTCGACGTCGAGCCGATGCTTCGCGAGTGGATGACCGCCCTCGCCGACCGCCAGCTGCTGCGCCACATCGGCGACCCCGGCCGATACATTCTCGGCGACTGGAACGACGGCCCCTACACCGGCCCGGAGGTCAAATTCACGCCTGAACAGATTGAGCAGATAATGAAGCGCGTCGACTTCGACTCGCCGCTCATGATGGCCGTCGGCAAAAACGGCTTCGACGACCGCACCGCATGGCCCGCAGGCAGCATTCCAGCCAACCTGGCCACCCTGCGCCGCATCAGCCGTCGCGCCGTCGAAGGCAACGGCCTCACCGACGCCGATGCCGACACCCTGCGCGCCCTCGGCGACCCGTTCTACCTCAAGGCCGCCAAAATGCTCGACGAAGTCTGCCGCGACCCCGCCGCCGGCCGCATGGCCGGCTGACGGGTCAGCGGGGAAGGATTTCGAGGGTGAGGACGTTCTCGCGATAGCGGGCGGTGTAGACCTTGCGGTTGGCGCGGTCGGTCAGCGAGATGGTGCGGTCGGCTCGGGAATAGGATATGGAAATGTTTTTCCGTGTCCACACATGGGCGCAGAACAGCGCATAGAGCTTACGCCAGTCGTTGGCCGACCGCGTCTTCTTCCGCGCGATGTGCGCCCGGCCCTTCTTTTGGCGGTCGGGCATCGAATTGAAGAATCTGGCTATCGCCGACATGTCGGGCGCGCCGCAACGCGTGTCAGTGTCCACGATGACCTCCTGTGCAATCATGAAATAATCGTCTTTCCAGCTGAGTGCGCCCGACTCGACATATCCGTCGGGCGCACTGCTGCGCGCGGCAAACGCATCGTCCATTTCGAAATTTCCGACAGGTCTGGCCGGATTATGGCGATAGGCACACGCATAATGCCGAGGCTCTTCCCCCGCCCCGTAACAATCACCTGTGGCTATATATGTAAAATATGTACCTCTCAGCTGATGGACTGAATCCATAACGGTTTTGTGGAACTTTTCGAGTGCCGACCGCATTTTGTCAGCCGTATATAGCGGAGGGAAGTCGAGCTTGCCCATTATGCGGCGCCCGAAAAATATCCGGCCGTCGGCCGAACATGAGTATTCAAAGTCGGAAAACGAGTCGGGAAATTTGGCGTCGAACGCGTCCATAGCGTCATAAAGAATCTCTACCCTGGTCGAGTTCACAAGTTTGCGGGCCTGAGCCGGCATCTTGGCCATAGCCGTAACGGCCAGAACAGAAAGAAACGCGAGAGTCAGAATTTTTTTCATAACGGCAGCGGAGTATATGGTTCATAGAAATCGCCAAGCGAGACTGTCGGCTCCTCGTCGCCGATAATCGCCGAGACATCTTCAGAAATCGAGCGCTCGGGCCGGGGCAGCGAGGCATAATATGCCTCCGTATATATATAGTCAGGGTCAACCGCAATGCTACCGGCCGGCATGAACACGAGCACCAGAGCGGCAGCTGCGGCCACCGACGCTACGGCCGCCCGCAACAAGAGCGCCCGACGCCGGCGCCGGCGGTTCATCTCGGCCAGCACCTTATCCTCCCACCCGTCGGCGGGAAGTAGCGGCTCAATCCGCGCGGCCAGGGCTCGACGGATATCGGATTCAACGGCATTTTTTGAGTTCATATATCAAAGAAGCAAGTTTTTTGCGTAAACGATAAAGTCGAGACGAGAGAACAGGCGCACTGAGCCGCAGCACATAGGCGGCGTCTTCGACCGACAGACCATCGTAGTAGACCAAGGTCAGAGCCAGCCGCTCGTGAGGCGCCAGGCGCTCCATGGCCTCGGCCAGATATTCCGCATCGAGCGGAGGCTCGGCGGCCGAATCGTCGGCCACGTCGGCCATGGCGTCGACCGACACCTCGGCAAACCTCAACCCCGAGCGGCGCAAGCGGTCAACGGCCGCGTTGCACGCTATGCGCGCCAGCCAGGTGGGAAACCCCGTCTCGTCCGGCCGATAGCTCTCTATGGCCGCGAAAGCGCGCACGAACGTGTCTTGCGTCAGCTCCTCGACGTCGCGCCGATCGGCAATCATGGAGGCAATCACCGACGCCACCAGGCGTCCGTAACGCCTCATGGCCTCGATATACGCCGCCTGAGAGCCGCGCCGGAGTTCCCGAACGAGCATGTCGATGTCAGAAGAGTCTGCTTTCTGTCTCACGTACAAATATACGCACTGCCGCCCGCAATATCGCGCCGTGCCGCGCGCTTTAACATTCATTAACTTTCATTCAGCGCGAGATTCGCCCTCTGCCTGCGTAACATAGGGTAAAAAACACCCCCTATAAAAAATCACCATGAAAAATTTCATCATTGCGTTTCTGCTATTTTCGGGCGCGGTTTCGGCCTCGCAGGCGGCCGTCAGAAACGAGCCGCAGGTCTACTTCCACTGCTCGGTCTTCGCCGCCGAGAGCGACGAACCGCTGAAAGGCGCGAAAATCACTATTGCCGACACGCTCGGCACCGTCCTCACCGACTCGCTTGAACAGTACTCATACACGTCGATGCGCCAGGCAATGGAAACCGTTACATATAGCGGCAATGTAGCGCGCAAGGCGAAATATGACATCACCGTGGCCTGTCCCGGCTATGAAACCGCAAAGCTAAGGCGCGCCGTAGCGGAGACTGCCGGCAGCTGTTCTCTCGGCGAAATCTACCTTTACCGACCTGATGCCCGCTCGCGCAAGCTCGACGAAGTAACCGTTACGGCCACCAAGGTCAAGATGGTGATGAAAGGCGACACGATTGAATATGACGCCTCGGCCTTCAGGCTGCCCCGGGGTTCGATGCTCGACGCGCTGATTCAGGCGCTGCCCGGCACGACGCTCGACGAGAACGGCCGCATCACCGTGAACGGCGAGTTTGTCAGCACCCTGCTCATAAACGGCCGCAAGTTTTTCGGCGACGACCCCAACGTGGCCCTGCGCAACCTGCCGAACTACACGGTCAAGAACATTCAGGTCTACCGTCAGGAGCCCGAAGCCTTGCGCGGACTCAGCGAAGAGCTGAAACCGAAACGCGACAAGTCGGCCGACCCGCTGGTCATGGACGTGAACCTCAAGCGCGAATACATGAACGGCTGGCTTGCCAACTTCGAGGTGGGCGGCGGCAGTTCGCTGGGGCGCGCCAACCTTCGCGGTATGGCGCGCTTCTTCGCCATGCGCTACACCCGCATCAGCTACATCGCCCTTTTCGGCACGGCCAACAATCTCAACGACGGCGAGAAGGCAGACAGCCGCGGGCAGTGGTATAAACCGTCTAACACGTCGGGCGAGACCACCGTAGAGCGCGCCGGCTTCGAGTTCAACACCGACTGGCGCGACCAGAAATATAACGGCTTCAACACCAAAATCGACTTCCGACGCCAGACAGACCGAACGGTACGCACCGAGGTCGGAGAGGAGTTCATCGAGGGAGGCAACACGTTCAGCCGCAGCCGGCGGCGCAATCGCGACGCCACCACCTCGCTGAACTGGAGCGGCGAAATTTCGCGGCAGTTCAAACCGATGAGGCTCTGGTTCGAGGCGCGCGCATTCTATCACCACGGCACCGAGCGTGCCACCATCACCAACGAGACCGGCAACTCGCCGATTTCAGAGATATTCGTCAAGCCGGGCACGGAACAGTTCGAGCACACCATGACCTATTGGCGCGAACAGACCTCCGGGTCCCGACATGATAATTACGGCGGCAGCCTGTCGTTCATCAACTCGATTTATTTCTCCAACATCGGCATTTTCAAGTCGTGGCTGAGAAGCGGCACAATCCGCGCCTCCGCAACCATGGACAAAACCACTTTCAAGGAATCCGGCACCGACCGCATTGTCTATCCCGAGCCCGCGGCCGCAGACAATCTCGACGAAGCGCTGCGCTCAGACCGGCCGGCATCAAAACACGACTTTTCGCTGGGCGGCAACATTTCGACTGTAAACTGGGAAACGGGCCGTATTTCGCTGACCGGTCATCTCAACTACACCTATTCCAACAAGTTCGACTATGGCCGGCGAGTGCTTGAGCGCGGAAATCTCGCGCCATCGGCCGAAAGTTCCGAAAACATGGCCATAGACATCGCCAACAGCTACCGCACCACCCGGCGCGACCGGCTGCACAGCCTGAATCCGCAAATATGGCTGGAGCTGCCACGGAATTTCCGCATTGACGTAAACTGCGGTTTAGAATTCAGTCGGCGCACCGCCACCGACCTACGCGGAGGCACGGAGCAACGGCTCCGACGGTCGGCAACGACGTTCAACCCGCGGCTCGGAATCAGCCACGGCTTCTGGAACGACGGCTACGGCCTGCTCTGCGCCTTGAACCGGCAGCTGCCCGACATATTGCTGATGCTCGACGTGCGCGACAGCAGCAATCCGCTCGTTCTCCGTCTCGGCAATCCGGGGCTGAAGATGGCCTCGCGCTATTCGGCCGAGCTTTACTTCAGGAAAAGCGTTCAGACCCATGCGCGCAACATGGACTTCTCGCTGACCTATACCCATATTGACAACGCCGTGGCCATGGCCCGGTTCTACAACCGCGAAACGGGCGTCGTAACCCTGCGGCCGCAGAACATCAGCGGCGGCCGGGACCTTGACGGCGACTTCGGCTACAGCCGCAGCTTCGGCCGCGGCGACCGCTTTTCGGTCGACAACCGGCTGCAGCCGGCGTTCCGCCACAGCGTCGACTATGCCTCCGACTCAGACACTCCGCGCCGCAACGCAGTCGACAGCTACACCCTGCGCGACCGCCTCGAGCTGCGCTATGACGTCTGCCGCGCCGTCAGCCTGCGCGCCCGCTGCGACGTGCGCGTCAGCAGGTTCGACAGCCGCGACGCACTGTTCGTGCCGTTCAGCTACACGGAGGCGAACTACGGTCTTGGAGTCCGCGCCACACCGCTGACCGACCTTGTAATCGACACGGACTTGACCGCCTACACCCGCAGCGGCTACGGCGACCCGACTATGAACCGTACCGACTTGGTGTGGAACATGACCGTCAGCTACGTATTCGGCCCCGCGAAGCAATGGACCCTGAAGGCCACCGGCTTCGACCTGCTCAGACAGTTGCCCGACGTGCAGCGCACGGTCAACGCCCATGGCCGCAGCGAAGTCCGCATCAACTCGCAGCCCGCCTACGCCCTGCTGACGCTCACCTACCGCCTCGACATCAAGCCCCGCAAATCTCAAAAATGATTTTGAAAATTCGACACCTACAGCTACAGCTCAAAACTGATTCGCAATCTACCTCCCAGCCCGCGTTCAACGATGTCGAAAAGTGTACGCAGTGTAATATTCTCCCCGTCGTTTTCAACTTTGGAGATATACGTACGTTTCTTGTCAATTCGTTCGGCAAGCTGTTCCTGGGTCAGATTGAGCTGTTCGCGCGCACTTTTTATCTTGAAACCGATGCGAAGTGCTTCCAGTTCGTTCTCAAGCCTGTCGCGCTCGGGCGTGCCGACTTCACCGTAATATTTAGTCTTGATTTGATCGAGTGTCTGTATATTTTTCATAAGTCGTTATTTTTATCATTGAAATAATCGTTCATAATCCTCACTGCGCGGTCAATCTCCTTCGGCGGCGTTTTCTGCGACTTCTTCTGGAAACCGCTGAACAACACCACAAGCCTGTTACCGTCAAAGCAGCAGAAAATTCTGAAAATATCCCTGCCAAGTTGAACACGAATCTCAAACAGTCCGTTCGTACCTTCAACATATTTGAGATAAGTAACCGGCACGCGCTCAACCGTTTCAAGAATATCAAGCACTTTGATAATCTTGTCTTACACTTTTCGGGATTGGTTTTTGAAGAAATCCTCGAAATAGTCCTTGTATGTTACGACCTCTCTGTATTTCATGCTGCAAATGTAACATATAAATTACATCTATGCAAATATAACGTCTGAAAAATGCTTATGTTGTAAGCACTTTTTGAGAATTTTTGCTTAACTTTGCATTCTGTATAGACATTGCAAATTAGTTCAAAGAGACAAAGCGATATGGAGAAAAAGTTCAAGCGAACCCTCGTAACGACCGCACTGCCGTATGCCAACGGCCCGGTGCACATCGGCCACCTGGCCGGTGTCTATGTTCCCGCCGACATTTATGTCCGCTATCTCCGCCTCAAGGGCGAGGAAGTGCTGATGATCGGCGGCAGCGACGAGCACGGCGTGCCCATCACCATCAAGGCCAAGCGCGAAGGCGTAACGCCGCAAGACATCGTTGACCGCTATCACACAATCATCAAGGACTCGATGGCGGAACTGGGTATTTCGTTTGACATCTATTCGCGCACGTCGAGCAAGATTCACGCCGAGACGGCGTCTGAGTTCTTCCGCCACCTCTATGACAAGGGCGAGTTCATCGAGAAGACCTCGAAACAGCTCTATGACGAAAAAGCCGGCCAGTTCCTGGCCGACCGCTACGTAACCGGCGAGTGCCCCCACTGCCACAACCCGCAGGCCTATGGCGACCAGTGCGAAAAGTGCGGCACGTCGCTCTCGCCCACCGAGCTCATCAACCCCAAAAGCGCGCTGACCGACACCACGCCCGTGATGCGCGAGACGTTCCACTGGTATCTGCCGCTCGACAAGTGGCAGGAGCGCTTGAGCCAATGGATTCTCAACGAACACAAAGAGTGGCGCCCCAACGTCTACGGCCAGTGCAAATCGTGGCTCGACATGGGGCTGCAGCCGCGTGCCGTGAGCCGCGACCTCGACTGGGGCGTGCCCGTGCCCGTGGAGGGCGCCGAAGGCAAGGTGCTCTACGTCTGGTTCGACGCGCCCATCGGCTACATCAGCAACACCAAAGAGCTCTGCCCCCAGGACTGGGAGAAATGGTGGAAAGACCCCGAGACCCGCATAATCAACTTCATCGGCAAGGATAACATCGTGTTCCACTGCATCGTGTTCCCGGCCATGCTCGCGGCCTACGGCGACGGCTATCAGCTGCCCGACAACGTTCCGGCCAACGAGTTCCTGAACCTCGAGGGCGACAAGATTTCCACCTCGCGCAACTGGGCCGTGTGGCTCCACGAATATCTCCGCGACTTCCCCGGCAAACAGGACGTGCTGCGCTACGTGCTCACGGCCAACGCCCCCGAAACGAAAGACAACGACTTCACCTGGGCCGACTTCCAGGCGCGCAACAACAGCGAGCTTGTGGCCATACTGGGCAACTTCGTCAACCGCGTGCTGGTGCTGACCGGAAAATATTTCGGCGGCAAGGTGCCCGCGATCGAGGCCCTCGAGCCCGTCGACACCGACGCGCTCAATGAAATCGGCGACCTGAAAGAGAAGATGAGCGCGCTGCTCGACGACTTCCACTTCCGCGACGCGCAGAAAGAGGCTATGAACATGGCCCGCACCGGCAACAAATATCTTCAGGAAACCGAACCGTGGAAACTCTGGAAGACCGACCCCGAGCGTGTGGGCACGATTCTGAACACCGCCCTGCAGATTGTGGCCAATCTGGCCATCGCCTTCGAGCCGTTCCTCCCCTTCATGTCTGAAAAGCTACGCAAGATTCTGAAACTCGACAGCATTGACTGGGCGCAGCTTGGCGGCAAAGAACTGATTGGCGCCGGCACTCAGCTGGGCGAACCGGAACTGCTGTTCGAAAAGATTGAAGACGCAGCCATCGAGGCCCAGCTTGCCAAGCTCGCCGCCGCGAAAGAAGAGAACGCAAAAAATGCATGGAAGCCCGAACCCGTGGCCGCCGACGTCGACATCGACCTTTTCGCCAAGTGCGACATCAGAGTGGGCACGGTGCTCGAATGCGCCAAGGTGCCCAAGGCCGACAAACTGCTGCAGTTCAAGATTGACGACGGCACGGGCGAGCCGCGCACCATCGTGAGCGGCATTGCCAAATATTACGAGCCGGAAGCGCTCGTCGGCAAGCAAGTGTGCTACATCGCCAACCTGCCCGCACGCAAACTGCGCGGCGTCGAGAGCTGCGGCATGATTCTCAGCGCCGTCAACTCCGACGGCTCGCTGACCGTCATCGGCCCGACGGCTCCTGTCGCTCCCGGCTCGAAGGTGGGCTAACAGAGCAGAACCGAGTCAGACACCCAAACATAACCGAAAATGAAACCGAGAATTCTGATAATATATACCGGCGGCACCATCGGCATGATCGAAAATCAGCAGACGGGCGCCCTCGAACCTTTCGACTTCGACCACCTTATGGACAACGTGCCCAAGGTGAAGATGCTGGATTATGTTATCGAGAATATACAATTCGAATCTCCGCTTGACTCGAGCGACATGAATCCGGGCCACTGGTGCGAAATCGCGCGCTACATCGAGCTGAACTACGAGGCGTTTGACGGCTTCGTGGTTCTGCACGGCACGGACACGATGGCCTACACGGCGTCGGCGCTGTCGTTCATGCTCGAAAACCTCCACAAGCCGGTAATCATCACCGGTTCGCAGCTGCCCATCGGCGAGGTGCGCACCGACGGCGAGGAAAACCTCATAACGGCGCTGCAGATTGCCGCCGCCACGCGCGAAAACGGTGTGCCGATGGTGCAGGAAGTGGCCATTCTGTTTGAAAACTACCTCTGGCGCGGCAACCGCGCCACCAAGATGAGCGCCGACAACTTCAACGCCTTCAAGAGCAACAACTACCCATCGCTGGCAAAAATCGGCCTCGGAATCCACTACAACCCCGACGCACTGATGCGCCACAAAGCCATGCGCCCCCTGCAGGTGCGCTGCAAGATGGATCCGAGCGTCATGTTCGTCGACCTTCACCCCGGCATGAGCGAACAGACGCTGCGCCACCTGCTGTCGACGCCCGACATCAAAGCCGTGGTGCTCAAGACGTTCGGTGCCGGCAACGGTCCGACCGAGCCGTGGTTCATCAACGCCATAAAAGACGCTTGCGACGACGGCCTCGTAATCGTGAACGTGTCGCAGTGTGTCAACGGCGGCGTGCACGCAAAGCGCTACGTCGGCGCCAACCTGCTGGAACAGGCAGGCGTCATTTCGGGCTATGACATCACCGCCGAAGCCGCAATCACCAAGCTGATGTACCTCTTCGGAGTAGGCCTCACCGCCGACGAAGTCAAACAATATCTGGTCTATCCCCTCGCCGGCGAAATGACCATTGAAATGTAACCACCCCCTCAACTCATATGAACAAACTGACACTCTCGGCCGCCGCATGCTCACTGATTCTGTGCGGTTGCGCCACGAAAAAAGAGCAGCAACCCGCGCCCGAACTCATTCAGGCGCCCGAACGCGTAATCGGCAACGGCCCCGTCAAGGCGCTGCCCCGCGCCGTGGTCTACCGCATGGCCGGCGACGCCACGGCCGCCAACGTGCCCGTGCAACTCGATGCCAACGGCAACATCGTGAGCTATCCCGACCCGAGAGACGTCAAAGGCGCCGAGCCGATTGCCCTTGGCGACGGCTGGCTGCTTGACCGGCGCGGCATCTCGGAGCAGAGCGTCTTCACGCGCTACACCTACGCCGAATACTCCGCCCTTGCAGCGCCCCCTACCCTCGCCGAGCTGCGCGACGCCGTCATTGCCGGCGCACGCCCCGTCGACATTCACCGCCTCGACATGACGCCCTCGCAAGCCGCCGCCGACACCGCCGCAGTCAAGGCCGCAATCGCCGCATTCACCCGCTGACAATCGGTAGCACGCATACCGCTTCCCATAAATTTAGGTTTCGTAAATTCTGTAGGGACGCACGGCTCGTGCGTCCACTTCATTAAATACGTAACATGTTGTAATGTTGACGATTACGTGCGGACGCACGGGCCGTGCGTCCCTACAAACCGGTATTTTGCACCACCCTCTCACAAGTTGAGGAAGGTGCGGAGGGCGGCGACGTATTCTTCGAAGGCGGCGCGGCCGGCGGGAGTGAGGGTGCACGTTGTGCGCGGGCGTCGGCCCGACATGCCCTTTTCGACGGCAATGTAGCCTGCCGATGAGAGCTTGTCGAGCTGAACGCTGAGGTTTCCGGCGGTCGATTCGGTCTTCTCCTTTAGATAGACGAAATCGGCCTCTTCCACATTCATCAGAATGGAAACTATGGCCAGACGCAGCTGAGAGTGCAGAAGCGGATTGAGTTCTTTCATTCGTGGCGCGCTTTATAGTTAATGATATGGCCCGGAACAATCATCATCTCCGCAAAAGAGAGAATGAACACGGGCATATACCAGCGCTCCGCCAAGGGAATCCCCGCCACCACACAACAAAGCGTAACAAGGCCGAAAACAAGGCCAAACAGTCCGCCGGCAACCAGACTCTTCTCCTTCACAACCAACCCCTGAGCAATTTCACACAACGGAATGGCTATCATCGAGTAAGCCAACATGGCTGTCCAGCAATCAATGCCACACATAGCCCAAAGTCCAATGCACGGAATCATCAGGAGCAATTCTGAAAAGCCAGCTATAGTCCAAAGGTCCGACATGATTTTGTCGGAATAGGTAACGGCGCCGACCACCCGCTTCTGCCGCCGCACCATCAGTGGCGTGGCTATGCCGCCAATGACCGGAATGGCAAACCAGAGCCAGTTCCATGCGCCGCAATGTGTAGCGGCAAGCATTATCCACACCAGCGCCGATACGGCCACCACCAGGTAGCCCCACATCAGCATGATATTGCCGTCGCCCAGATAGCGCTGACGCGTGCGGGCAATCATGGTCGCGATGACCTCGAGGCTCTCTTTCTCACTAAGTTTTTTCTCTTCCATAACAAAAGGAATTTTGAAGGTTAAAATTAAGTTTATTTTATAAACCATTCATTGCCGAAAAAAGAGCGGTGCGCGCGAATCCGCTCTGTTCTCGCCTGCAAAGTTAATTAAGTTTATAATATAAACCAAATTTTTCGCGAAAAATTTTGCGTGGCGGTTAAACCTTTTTGCGGCGAAGAAGTCATATAAGCAGAAAGTGTAGAAATCCACAGTTTTCAAAAACAACTATCCGACAAGAAAGTAGAAATGTTTCAACGTTTATTGAATGTGATTGTGTTTCTGTTGGCCGGGGCAGTGATTGCTCCGGCCGCGGTCGTAAAAGGAGTGGTGGCCGACTCGAGCGGCGAGCCGTTGCCGCAGGCGACGGTGCGCCTGCTACGCGCCGACAAGGATTCGACCTTTGTCAGCGCGGCGGCCACCGACCTTGACGGACGCTTTACGCTCGAGGGCGTGCGCAACGGCAAGTACGTGGTCAAGGCCGTCTATCTGGGCTATCGCGACGGCGTGGTGCCCGTGAGCGTCAGCGGCGGCCGCAACGTGCAGCTCGACACACTGCGTCTGAGCGAGTCGAGCATCGTGTTGCGCGAAGCCGTGGCCATCGGCGTGGCAACGCCAATCAAGGCCAAGGAGGACACAATCGAATATAACGCCGGAAGCTACACAACGCCGCCAAACGCCGTGGTGAGCGACCTGCTCAAGCGCCTGCCGGGCGTCGAGGTGGGCTCTGACGGCTCAATCACGGCCCAGGGCGAGACGGTGAAGAAGATTCTGATTGACGGCGAGGAGTTTTTCAGCGATGACCCGAAGGTGGCGTCGAAAAACATTCCGGTCGACATGGTCAAGACAGCGCAGGTGATTACCCGCAAGAGCGACCTGGCGCGCCTGACGGGCGTTGACGACGGCGAGGACGAGACAGTCATCAACCTCACCGTCAAGGAAGACAAGAAAAAAGGCTGGTATGGCAAGGTTGCCGGCGGCTATGGCGCAGGCTTCGAGAGCGGCCAGCCCGCCGACTGGGGCAAGTATAAGGGCTCGTTCATCGTGAACGGCATGATGGGCAAGAACACGGTTACGATTCTGGGCAACATCAACAACATCAACGACGAGGGCTTCACCGACAACAACGGCAGCCGATTCAGGCGCTTCGGCGGCACGACGGGCATCAACACGACGCAGTCGCTGGGAGTGAACTTCAACCTGGGCTCCTCGCCGACGCTGCGCTATGGCGGCAACGTGATGTACAGCCACAACAACCGCGAGAACAGCACGCGTACCCATCGCCTGAACCTCTTCAACGACGGCACGAGCACTCAGGACGACACCGAGAAATCGACCCTCGACAAGGGCCACAACATCAACGGCAGTTTCCGACTGAAATGGGACCCCGACTCGTTCAACACACTTGACTTCCGCCCGAATTTCAGCCTGAATTTCAACGACAGCGAGTCGCAGGGCTTCAGCACGAACTATGTCGACGCTCTGACCGACCCCACCACCAAATCGCGCAACATCACGGCCTCGAACGGCAAGAGCTACTCGGTTGACGGCCGCCTGATCTACAGCCACCAGTTCAGCGAACACCGCGGGCGCTCGTTCTCGGTGAGTGTGAACTACTCGTTCAGCGACACCCGCGAGGACGAAGACGTGTGGAGCCGCAACGCCTACTACAAACTGCTCGGCTCGCTCGACACCGACAGCCTCTATGAGGACTATCAGCTCATAAACAACCACACCTGGAACAACGGCGTCAACGCCCGACTGAGCTGGACGGAGCCCATCGGCAACGTGAAAAACGGCAACTTCCTGCAGTTCAGCTACTCGATGAACTACCGCTGGAACAACGCCGACAAGTATGTCTATAACGAGCCGTGGTCGCTCTACCGCAGCCAGCTCACTGAAGAGCAACAGCGCGAGTTCGACACATGGAAGGCCCTGAACTGGGGCACCATCGGCCTGGCCGACCGCTGGGCAGGCCTCGACCCCGACCTGCTGACACCCGACACCGACAACTCCAACAGCTTCCGAAACACATATTTCAACCAGAGCCTGCGCATCGGCTACCGCAAGGTACACAAGAAATACACCCTCAACGTCGGCGTGAGCCTCAACCCGCAGACAAGCCGCTCGACAAACCTGACCAATCCCGAAAAGACCATTCCGACGCGCACGGTCTGGAACGTCTCGCCCTTTGCGCGCTTCCGCTATAAGTTCTCGAAACAGACCACTCTCAACGCAAACTACTTCGGGCGCTCGTCGCAGCCCTCGATGACGCAGCTGCAGCCCGTGGCCGACACGTCCGACCCCATGAACGTGGTCATCGGCAACCCGGCGCTGAACCCCTCGTTCACCCACAGCTTCCGCGGCCGTTTCGCAACGTTCGACAGCGACCGCCAGCAGTCAATCATGGTCATGGCATTTGCCGGCTTCACCCAGAACGCAATCGCCTCGAACATCACCACCGACAAGACCACCGGCGCGCGCACAACGCGCTATGAGAACGTGAACGGCAACTGGAACTTCGGCATGTTCACCCTCTTTTCGCGACCGCTGCCCAACAAGGCGTGGACGTTCAGCAACAATCTGCACTTCAACTTCCGTCAGGACATGGGCTTCACCGACGGCGTGCGCGGCCGCTCGCAGACAACCCGCGCCGGCGAGAGCTTCGCCATAGCCTTCCGCCCGACCAACCTCGAGCTGGAACTGCGCCCGCGCTACGACATACAGTACTCGACCAACACGCTGCGCGGCGTGCCCACGAGCACCGTCCACACCTACGGCGGCAGCTTCAACGGCACGTGGTACACCAACTTCGGCCTCGTGCTCTCGACCGACCTCACCTATTCGGCCAACTCGGGCTATTCGGCCGGCTTCAACACGAAAGAATGGATGTGGAACGCCTCGATTTCCTACATGTTCCTGCGCGGCAAGAACGCAACCATAGCCCTCGAGGGCAAAGACCTGCTGAACCAGCACCAGAGCATCAGCCGCAGCGAGACGGCGCAGGCAATCACCGACACGGAAAACATGATTCTGGGCCGCTATGCGATGCTGACCTTCACCTATAACTTCTCGACCTTCAAAGGCGGGGCGACGCCCAAGGGCGGCGACGACGACTTCATGCGCCAAGGTCCTCCCGGAGCTGGCATGAGACCGCCTCACGGTCCCGGCGGTCCGCGCTAATCGGCCTCCCCTGTAGGGGCGGTTCATGGACCGCCCGCCGTTTCCACCGATGAGTCAATCAATCAGTGGTCGCGGCGGGCGGTTGATTCATAAATCAGTCCCAACAGTTACCCGAGATGCGGCAAAATATCGTCAAGAGTCAGACCGGCCATGCGCATCTGCTCGACGAAGGCCGGCAACGTGTCGGCGAAAAAGTCGGCACGCAGCGCCTCGCGCACGCGCTCGGACGCATCGGTCGCGACATAGTAGCCCATGCCCCGGCGCTGATAGATTATGCCCCGGGCGGCGAGTTCATCGTAAGCCTTCATGACCGTGCGCGTGTTCACGGCAAGACTGACGGCCAGCTCCTTGGTCGACGGTATGCGCGCCTCGGGCGCCCACTGACCGGAAAGCACGCAGCGATGGCAATAGTCGGCTATCTGCCTGAAAATCGGCTTGTCGTTATCAAACTCCATGGCTTGCGGAAGGCTCAAAGCTGACGGCGCGCTATTGTGCGGGCGCAGCGCAGGCAGGCGAACAAGAGGAACAGAATCATGACCGGAAGCGCCCATTGCGAATAGACGGTGAGCACCTCGACCGTGATGTCGGCCATATCGGTCATCATCTCCTTGCCGGCCATCGCCTCACGAAAACCGACCACGGCGCCGACAACGCCGATGGCCATGGCGTTGGCAACGCTGACCAGCGCCGTGAACACCACGGCGAACAGAATGCGGTTGCGCCTCGCGCCCATCACCGTCCAGAGACACACAACCATCTGAGCCGCGAGCATGCAGAACGACAGCGCGATAAACGTCGACACGCCCGTGAGCCGCGCAACGGCCACGTTGCCAGTCAGCATCAGGGCGCTGTCGCCGTCCATCAGGCGCGCCGTGATTTCAGCCGGCACCATGACCAGCAGCGGCACGGCGAGCAGGAAGAATCCGAACAGGAACGTGCACTTCTCCCACCCCAGCGCGGGCAGCGAGAAAGTGAGCTCGCCGTCTGCCCGGCGCGCCAGAGCCAGCGGCGCCAGCGCAATCATGTAGGCAAGCAGGTTCATGAAGTTGCTTCCGGTCGCGCCGGGGCGCAGCTCGGAAAGGAACACACTCGCAAAAGTGATTATGACCGCCGCCAGCGGATACGCCCACAGAATCCAACGCAGGCGCGGCATGAAGTAACGCCCCACCATGAAGATGCGGCTCCACGAAGTGCGGTCGGTGTTTGAAAGAATCTCGGCGGATTTCATTTGGTATTCAACGTTTTCAGCAGTTCGGAACAATCGGGTTGATGAAGGGCGGCATAGAGCAGACGGAAGTCAATGTCGGACTCGGGCACGCCGGCTCCGGCGCCCACGATTGCCTGACAGCCGCCCAGGCCTTCTTCGCAATACAGCGCCCCGTCCGGTCGGCGCGCCGAGTGCACGAAGGCCACACGGCTCAGAACATCGTCGACCGTGGCGGCGAGCATCAGGCGCCCGCGGTTGAGCACGATGACGCCGTCATAGAGCCGCTCGAGGTCGGCTATGTTATGGGTCGAGACGATGACGGTCTGACTCTCGTCGACGCTCGCGGCTATCATCTTCTGCAACATCAGTTTCGAATCGATGTCGAGCCCCGTGGCCGGCTCGTCGAGCAGCAACACTTCGGTTCTCAGCGCCAGGGCATAGGCCACCATCGCCTTCTGGCGCGAGCCCATCGACAGCGACTTGAACGGCGCTTCTGGGCTGACGCCGAACTGCGCCAGATTGTCGGCAAGCAGCTCGGCCGAGGAGTGCGGATAGAACTGCGCGTGAATGCGCACGAGCTCGTCGACATTCCTTGCCGGCAGCGGCGTCGTCGGGCCGGCAAAGAACACCCGCGACAGAATCGACGGCAGCCGCAGCGACGTCTGCGCGCCGTCAATAGCGCAGCCGCCGGAAGTCGGAAAGAGCAGGCCGTCGATAAGGTGGAGCAGCGTGGTCTTGCCTGCGCCGTTCTCGCCCAGCAGCAGGTGAATGCCCGGCGCCACGGTGGCAGTGAGCCCCGACAGCGCGTCGGGGCTCTTCTTGCCGTAGCGGAACGTCAGGTTATCAAGCTCAATCGTCATGGCCGGAGGCGGGGGTTACATCATAACCTGCGGCACGCAGACGCTCAATCAGGCCATCGGGGCCGACAAGATGGCCCGCGCCGACAACAACCAGCGCGCTGCCGTCGGCGAATATCTCCGGCAGACGGCGCAGCCACGCCTCGTTGCGCACGGTGATGAGCCGTGCAGTGGCCTCGGAGTCAATCACCTCCGGGTCGGCAAACATGGCGGCAAGCGAATCGATGTTCTGCGACATATAAGCATCGGCCAGACGGCGCGCCATGGTCATTCCGCGGCCCGAACGGTCGTCGCGCACAGCCGTCATCAGGTCATTGGCCTGCATCGAAATCGGGCTGCCGAACAATAGGCCGAACTGGTCGTCGAGCGACTCGAGCGCCACTATCTTCTTGCCCTTTTCGCGGCCCATCGACTGGATTGTGCCGTCAAGCTGCACTGCAGGATTGAATCCGGGAAAAATTTTCACGTTCTGCAACATGGCAATCTGCGTCATCACCACCGCCGGCTTCAGCGGCGCCATGGCAGCCACCGCATTAGGCAACTGGCCGCCGCTATATTCGTTCATCACCGTGTTGACCGAATCGGCCTGCGCCGGCGTGAGCACCATTGTCAGCAGGCTGTCGGCCGGCGCCATCGCATACTTCATCATAACGGTCTGCGCGTCGGGACCCTCGGCCTGAGCCATGTCGATTTCGCCGACAATCATCTCGGCTCCGCCGAACGCATCGGCAAAACCCGCCACGCTGTCAAGCAGCGCAACCGGAGCGACATGGTGCGTGCCGAACAGATAAGAACTCTCTTTCGCGCCGTTGCCGCTTACGCGCCAAAGCAGTTGCGCCTCTCCACACACGGCCGTCAGCACTGCGACGGCCATCGTTACAATCAGTTTCTTCATTTCTTTCTTAATGGTTGAATCATTACAGTTATTCGACATTGGTGCAGTGGTGCACTTCGCTACACCACCGCAAAGATACGACCACATTTCCGAATCTCCAAATAAATTCGACAAAAATTTTCAAAACGTGGTTGCGATTGTTAAAACTGTTAAAAAACTTGCACTTCGCAACGTGCATTTCGTATCTTTGCAATCCTCAATTATGGGGTTGACCGGTTTTGACAGCGTGCAGAAGTGGTCAGTAAGCATGCAGAGCAACGATGCCCACGCTCTTTAATCAGAGACATCAAAAATTCAAATGGCGAAAACAACTACGCTCTCGCTGCTTGATTGAAGTACAGTAGATCAGCTTTATCCGCGTAACAGTTACGTGGACGAGACATCGCCCGAGAGTCCTGGACCCGAGACTCCTCGACAAGGCGGTGCAGCAAAATCGGGTATAGGAAGCCGAGAGCTCCGCGAGGCCTCCGAAACTTCAGGAGCTAAGGTGCCGGTTGGGTGTTCCGACCCTGCCGTCGCTCGAAAACCAATTCGGAAATAAGCATGTAGAAAGCTCATCAATTCCACGTTTGGACGGGGGTTCAAGTCCCCCCAACTCCACTATGTACTTCCGAACTAAATCGGAAAATTCGAGACAAACCTCGGACTATCAAGTAGTTCCGAGGTTTTTTCGTGTCTAATCCTATCGGATTGAGGACCGGTATAAGACCAAAAAAAGACCTCACCAGACATAGTTTAGGCACTAACCAGGCACTAAGTTTTCAAATTGCGTTTTAGTGCCTAAATAGTGCCTAAAACGCTCTTAAAATCTTTAGTATCTGATAATTGCAAAGACACAACTTAGACAAAACTCGGAAAATAGGAGACTTTTTAAGATCTCGTTTGAGTGATGTTAAAATGGGTGTCCGACACAATTTCCGGAATTGCGGTGCAAGAGCTTCTAAAATCGCAGAGTTAACCCTTGTCTGAATTATGTCCGGCACGTTAAAAATAGTCTAAGTCGCTGATTTGTCGCATCTTGTTCCATAAAGTGTCCAATCCATCTTGATGTTAAACACGTTATCATTGCATCCACCGCATAACAAGCGGACAAATGATGACACTAATTCCGACGTAAAGATGAAGAAAAGCACTTTCAAAGTATTGTTCTTGATTCGTCGAAACCAAGTGAACAAGGACGGCAAATGCGCCATCATGATAAAAGTCACTGTGGACGGTGAATATGAAAGAATAAACTCCACGCTCACGATAGAGCCGGACCTATGGGACGCATCAGCGTCTAAGGCTATCGGCAGGTCTTCAAAAATTGCCGAGTTCAACAAGCGCATCGAGGATATGCGCCACGTTCTTAAAGAACACTACTACGACATCCTCAACCGCCACGGCTACGTTACAGCCGAAATGGTAAAGAACGCCTTTACCGGCGTTACCGCGAAAGAAGAATCTCTGGTGCCGCTCTACAAGCAGCATCTTGAAGACACCAAAAAGCTCATCGGACTGAGCAAGGCGAACCCTACCTATCAGAAATACGAGCGTATGTACCGGCGTGTGGTGGAGTTCATGAAAAAGAAATACAACATCACCGACATTCCCCTGCGTGAAATCAAGTACCAGTTCATTGTCGATCTGGAGTTCTTCCTCCGCACGGAGTATGGTTACAGCCAGAACACCACCTACAAGTGCATGAAGTTCTTTAAGCAGGTAATCAACAAGGCTATCCGTGCCGGACTGATTACAGTGGATCCCTTCAATGGCTACAAAATCTCGGTGCAGAGGGTTGACAGGGGTTTTCTCTCGGAAGATGATCTGAAGAAGATGATGGAAAAGGAGTTCGCCTCCAAGCGTCTCGAACAGGTGCGCGACATATTCGTGTTCGCCTGCTTCACCGGACTGGCATACATCGACCTCGCCAACCTGCGTGTTGACAACATACAGAAGATGTTTGACGGGCGGCTGTGGATAGTCACCCACCGTCAGAAAACCAACACAAAGGTGACTGTCCCCCTGCTTCCTCCCGCCATCAAGATACTGAAAAAGTATGAAGGCAAGTATCTCGACGGTCAGCTTATGCCCATAATCACCAATCAGAAACTCAACTGTTATCTGAAGGAGATTGCCGACATCTGCGGTATCGAGAAGAACCTTACTTTTCATCTGGCCCGGCACACTTTCGCAACGACGATGACACTCGGCAAGGGTGTACCCATCGAATCGGTGAGCAAGATGCTCGGCCATACGAATATCCAGACAACACAGATCTACGCCCGTATCACCAACGAGAAAATCAGCCACGATATGGAAAATCTCGCAAAAAATCTCGGAAACCTCGATTTTTAGTTGATATATAGCTAACTCACTGACATTGCGTCGGCTGCATATCAACAGCCGGCGCTTTGTCTTTATTCGGCTGAAAATTATTTTCGGGAATGTTCCCGGAACGTTCCCAAGTGACCTTTCCGTCCCTCCCTAACTTTGCCGGCGTAACACTAAATCCGAGAAAAAAATGGAACAACAGATTACACTGGAAACACTCTATCAGCGCACGGTCACTCTCGAAGAAACCCTTTCGCTGATACTCAACCTCCTTACGAAAGAGGAACGAAAGAAAAAAGAGGCGAAGGATGAGAAAGATGAAATCACATCCATTCCACCCATCCCCAACGCAATGGCGGCCCGTCTTCTCAATATGTCAACCCGACAGCTCCAGCGGGTGCGCCGCCGCTACCAGCTCACGTGGATAGAGCGCGGACGCGAGGTATTCTACAATCTCGCACCCTTGCTGAAGGCAATCCGCCGCCTCAACCTCAAATGGAGCGAGGCCACTCTGGAGGAAATCAGGAAGAAATATAAAAAGGTTCCCTCCGTATGATCAGTTCACAGGAGTTCAAAATCATCTGCCGGATGATAAAGGAGCTGGAGACAAGGCTCGACGACCGTCTTGACGGATTCGGGCGCAAGTTCATCGGGATGCTGCAAGGCTTTTCCATCCTTGACCCCGACAGGCAGACCATGACGAGCCGCGAGGTCTGTGAGCAATATGGAGTATCTGACCGTAAGCTCTGCGACATGAGGAAGAACGGCGAGATTCCCTTCACCAAGCACGGCACGGCGAAGAACAGCAAGATAACATACCGGGTGGCGGATGTCGCCGAAGTATTCGCCAGCCGCGAATCATAAAATACAGACACACTTTCACACACAAATAATCCCGCGTCACTTCGGTGGCGCAAGTATCAAACCCCAAAACACTTTTTAATTTATGGCAAAAGACCAGAACTTAGAAGAAGTGCTTATCGCCCGCAACAACGAAACCGGGCAGGTAGGCGCGGTGACCGGACTCAACGAGGACGGCACACCAAAGATGACCGATGTAAAATCGGCTAAACTTTCAGACCTCGTGAAATTCTCCAAAGGACAGAACCCGCTGGAGGCGTTTCTCTCCAATTTCGTCCGCCAGTGCAAGACCCCCACTACCTTCGGATTCTTCCGAGTACCCGCCGACCGCTACGAGACGGTAGGCACCGTAATCGGGGACTTTGCAAAAGACCCGGTTGCCAATGCCGATATGCTGAAGAACAACAAGGTGGATTTACCGCAGGCTACGCAGGACAACAGGCAGGAGGCGGCGCAGACGGCCGAACAGCCCAAGCAGTCGCCGGCAGGTTCCCCGCAGGAGGAACAGCAGGAAAACACCAACGCAGAGGCATCCGCAAAGGAGACCAGACACTCTGCCATCGACGAGAGCAAAATAGACTGGGCGAACCTCAAGGAGAAATGGGGCATCGACCGCGACGAGCTGGAAAAATCGGGAGACCTCCGCGAGATGCTCTACAATCGCAAGTCAAGGGTCGTCACCGTCACCCCGACATTCGCAGGAGAGAAATTCCCCATAGACGCGCGACTGTCATTCCGCACAGACCCCAACGGCAATGTCAAGGTGGTGCCGCACTTCATCCACCGTGAGCCGAAACTCGACCAGAAATTTGAGGGCTACGAGTTCAGCAAGGAAGACAAGGCCGCTCTCCGCGAGACTGGCAATCTCGGCAAGGTAGTGGAACTGACCGACAAGAACGGCGAGAAAGTGCCGTCATACGTCAGCATCGACCGCTATACCAACGAAATCGTCTCCGTCCCCGTCAAGGATGTGTTTGTCCGCGACACCGTGGGCCAGACCAAACTGACCGTAGCCGAGGTCATGCAGCTCAAAGAAGGGAAGGCTCTTCCTCCGAAAGAGATAACCGACAAGAACGGCAAGACCTACAACGTGGTGCTTCAGGTGTCGGCAGACCGCAAGGGTGTGGAGTTCGTACCCGGCGCAATCAGAAAGCAGGAACAATCGCAGTCGCAGACACAAAGCAACACCACGAATCAGCAGCAGTCGTCGTGGCTCACGAAGGACGGCAAGATTAAGCCCCTTTCCCAATGGGCGAAAATCCCCCTGACGGAACAGCAGCAGAAGGACTACGCCGAGGGGCGCGTGGCGGAACTTACCAACCGCCTCGACGACAAGGGCCAGCCATGCACGGTGTATCTCTGGTTCAACCCGGAGAAACAGCGTCCAAACACATCGCTCAACGACCCCCGCGTGAAGGTGGCCGAGGAATCAAAGACACAGAAGGCCGTCAACAACGACGGACTTACCAACGAGGCGACAAGCAAAGTGGCTGAACCGCTCCAGAAATATCAGACGGCTCCCAAGAACGAGAGCCAGATGCGCCAGCAGCGCAAGCCCAAAGGACCGAAGATGTAATCTTCAAAAGCAGAGACAAAACCCTGCACCCCGAAACGGCATCCCGGAGAGTCCGGAATCTCCGGTGCTATTTCAGAAAACCACTAATCCCAAAATATCCACCCTAATAAAAAAAAGCAAAAATGAAACAGAAAAATCTCATAACCGTCGTGACAGACCATCAGATCACAGCGGACACAATCGCCAGAGCCATCGGCGCGAATGAAAAACACGAGGGTTACTACCTCGGCAACGGCTACGCCGTGACATGGACAAACGGACAGCTCGTTGAGGCAACCTTCTCGCCGCAGGAGAGTTTCGTACTCTCGACAACAATGGAGAGCCGACTCGCCTACGCACATAACTTCAAGTTCTCCATGCGCAACTACGATGAGCTTGTCGGCTACAAGAAATCAGCCGAGGACATCCGACAGCTCGACACAATCAAAACCCTGTGGAAGGTGAGCCTGACGGTCGTGAACGCCATGCGTCCCGACATTACCGGAGACCTCGACTTCCTGAGCCTCTACTACTTCATCGGCTGCCCCGTGGATACCAGCCGCGCATGGCTCCCCGTGCTGACAAAGAAAGCCATCGTCCATGCCGTGAACCACGGGCCTCAGAACCGCAAGGAATACGAGAAATGGCTGGAGGAATCCATCTACAACGCCATCGTACAGTGCGCCGAGGAAAACGCAGAGCTGAAAGGGTCGCCCGCAGTAGAGGAAATATCCGCCAGCGACGCCGCCAAAGATGCGGAATGTGCCGGCGTACCAGCCCCGGCTCCCGGAGAACAGCGTGAGGGAGACAACTATATCGGGGTGATTACCGACCGCTGCCCCCTGTTCAATCTCCCCGCCCTGATGATTCAGGCTGCCTGTGAGCTTGACTATACCCACGAAAAGACAATACTGACCGCATACCGACTGTATGCCAAGAAACTCATATCCTATCCCGCCGTGTTGCAGAACACCGTCCCCGGCGGAGTATGGAAAGCGATGCTCCGCAATATGGAGATGCTGCGCTATAACAGCAAGTGGGGCCGCTCGGTGGGCGAAGGCAAACCCTCCAAGTGCCACAACTACCGCAACGGCGAAAGCGTGTATAACGGCTTCGGCATCGTCACCACCGGACTGCACCCCACGGATCTCAGCCGCGACGAGGAAAAGCTATACAACCTCATAGTCAAGCGCGTCATCGACGCATTCGCCACTGACGACAACGGCAAGAGCCGTAAGTCCAAAAACGGTAAAAAGAATCGCCGCTACATGAACAGAAAGAACAAGGGGAACAAGGTAAAAACGGTTAAAACCGCCTAAACCCTCTTGAAATCAAGACAGAATAACCATTACTATCCCTCCCGTGTCAGGATAATTTATTATCTTTGCAACTGATTCTGCGTCATTATGTTTTTTTGTTTCATTTTTGACGCGGATTTAGTGGTTGGACATCGGGAGGGATACCCGGTGTCCTTTTTCATTGTGCCGTAATAAGACGGCTCGGAGAAGGATTCCGGCAACCACTATATCCGCATCCCCCGATGAAACATAACATAGAATTGCCGGAGGCAGACTTTTTCCAAGTCTATCTCCGTGGTCATCTCATTGACCATCATTTTCCCCAGAGAGACAATAAGAATTTCATAGAAACCCGCTCGGACGACGCATACGACACATTCGTGTCGGCGCGTCTGGAAGGCAAGCCTGTTCCGATTGCCCGTGAGCTGGCGATGCGCACACTCCTTGTCGGGCTGTATGTGTCGCGCTACGACATTATATATAATGTGGTGGAGGAAAATCTCTGGCTGCGCCTGCCGCCGGAGTATATGCCTGACTTCGCCGTGCATCTGCTCGGCCAGAAACCTGTCAGCGACATACTCGACCGCTACGAGGTCAACGGCGACTTCCTCGACAGGGAGACCCATCAACCGATGCTGACAGAACTGCTCGGAACAATCACCGAAATACTGGACGGCTATGGCTTATAACCGCCTCCGTACAATGCGCGACAACATCGAAGCGATAAGGCTCGTCCTGCGTCTCGGTGTGGCCGGACGCACTGCGCAAAACGCCGAAGAACGCGAGACATTGCGGAAATATGCCGGTTTTGGCGGACTGAAATGTATTCTCAATGAATCCAATGATTTAGAGGACGCAGCCAAATGGAGCAAGACGGATATTGAGTTATTCGCCCCGACCGTTGAACTGCGCCGGTTGATTCACGACTATTCAAAGGACGACAGGGAGTTCGCCCGATATATGGATTCACTGAAAGCCTCCGTTCTTACGGCTTTCTATACACCTGCGCCCGTCATTGACTCCATATCCGGCTCTCTGAAACAGGCGGGTATAGAGGTACGGCGTTTTCTTGAACCGTCAGCCGGACAGGGTGCATTTATAGATTCATTCCTTCGTAACGATATGTATCCCGGCACGGAGGTGCTTGCCTACGAAAAGGATTTGCTCACCGGCAAAATCCTTTCAGCCCTGCACCCGTCTATACTTACACGGATAGAGGGTTTTGAAAAGATAGAGCGAGACTTCGACGGATATTTTGATGTGGCAGCCTCCAATATCCCCTTCGGCAATTTTGCCGTGCCTGACCCGGCGTATGCCGTCAGCAAGGATATTCCTTACCGTCAGGCATCGAAGGCGATACACAACTATTTCTTTCTCAAAGCCCTTGATTCGGTGCGTGAAGGAGGACTGGTAGCGTTTATCGCGTCGCAGGGTGTAATGAACGCCGCATCCCCGTTTGTCAGAATGGAGATGATGAAACGTGCCGACCTTGTGGCGGCGTTGCGTCTGCCGAACAACACGTTCAGCGAAAACGCCGGAACCGATGCAGGGTCTGACCTGATTATTCTCCAGAAACATAGCGACAAGAAGAATCTTTCCTTTGACGAGGAACTTTTCACGCAGTCTGTTATTGACAACGCCACAAAGGTACCCGGCAACAAGTTCTTTCAGACATTTCCGCAAAATGTGATATGCACGGATGCAAAAATGGGTACGGACCAATACGGCAAACCGGCGATTGTCTATACCCATAAGGAAGGAGTTGACGGCATCGCCCATGATATTGGCACGGCTCTCCAATTATCATTCCGACTGCGCCTTGACATAGACCGCTACAACGGCTATGCCCCCAAACTGACACCTCCGACATCCCCGACGGTCAGACAGGAGACCCCCGAGAAGAAAAACGAGGCTGTCAAGAGAACCACCGTTACAAAGGTGGCACCGCTGTTGGACCAGTACCGGGAAATGAAAAAGAAACATCCCGACGCCATACTGTTGTTCCGTGTCGGAGATTTCTATGAGATATTCGGTCAGGACGCAGTTGCAGCGTCCGAGATACTCGGCATCACCCTTACGCGCCGCCTTAACGGGCCGACACGCAGTATCGAGCTTGCCGGGTTCCCGCATCATGCCCTCGACACCTATCTGCCCAAGCTCGTAAGAGCCGGGCAACGTGTGGCGATATGTGAGCAGTTGGAAGATCCGAAACATAAGGTCGTGGAGGAAATCACTCCTAATAATCCTGTTCCTGACAATCCTACTCCTAATAATAAAGGAGTAGAGAAACATAATAATGGAGTGGAGCCTCCGACTGAAACAAAGATTGAACAGGAACCGGCAGCGGAATCTCAAACGGCTCAACCGCCAACCTCTGAATCGCCTGCAACTGCACCCACGGATAAACCGCAGGAAATAGAGAACGACGGCGCACCCGATTACAGCGGCGACTATGACCCACGGCTTTTTGCCTATAATCTTTTCGGTGAACTGGAGCCAATCGGCAAACCACAACGCAGGCACAAGGCTGAACCGAAAAATGACAAAAGCGAGGCAAAACCTGTCAGCCGTCCGAAGAAGGATGCGCCATTGCCGCCCAAAGCCAAATTCCGTCAACTCACCGACAAGGAGCTGGAATTTTACGGCTCCCTGAACTGGGATGACAATCCGCCTATCAACGGATTCTACGAGGCTATGATGTCTATCGCCCACCGACAGCTGGAGGAAAGGGCGAGAATGGAGGCGGAAGCCATGTCCGCCGAGGCTGCCAGAGCTGCGGGCATCGCCCCCGGCGAGACATATATCGAGAAGACCGAGGGGGATTTCATACCCGGAGGCCGCAACCGTCCGCCGAAAGTCACTGCCATACCGATAGAGGGTGCGGGACCGGATATGTCGCCGAGAAAATTCTCGGAGGATATACGGCCTTTCCACAAGAACGGCTCTATGGTGGTGGACAACGGTCAGGTCGGATTTCTCTCCGATGTCAGGAAGAACGGCGCGACATTCAAGCCCATGCGCATAAAGCCGGAACAGGCACAACGCGCCATGCTCTATATAACCCTGTCAGAGACATACCAGCAGCTTTATGACTACGAGGTGGAGACACAGGAGCCGTCGGAGGAACTGCGCGAACACCTCAACCAGTATTACGATGAGTTCGTGGAGCGATACGGGCATCTCAACGAGAAAGCCAATGCCAAGCTGATTATGCTGGACGCCAACGGTATGGATTCCCTTGCTCTGGAGCGTGCCGAGGCAGGGCTGTTTGTCAAAGCCGACATCTTTGACCATCCCGTCGCCTTCAATATCCACGAGGTGACTTCGGTGGATACCCCGATGGAGGCGTTGGCGGCGTCGCTCAACAAGTACGGCGATGTGAGGCTCGGATATATGTCCTCGCTTGTGGATATGGATGAGAACCGCCTCGCCGAAGAACTGAAGGGTCATATCTATTTCAATCCCCTTGTGTCGGAATACGAGACCGCCGACCGATTCGTCGCCGGAAACGTGGTGAAGAAAGCGGAGATGATTGAACAGTGGATTAAAGACCATGACGCCCATGACAGCCGGATTGACGAGAGCCTTTCGGCGTTGAAGGATGCTGTTCCCCGCAGGATTCCTTTCGAGGAACTTGACTTCAATTTCGGCGAGAGGTGGATACCCACAGGCATCTACTCCGCATACATGAGCCATCTGTATGAGACCGACATCAAGATTGCCTATTCTCCTTCTCTGGATGATTATTCCGCCACAAATTCAGAAAACACCATGAAGATACGGCAGGAATTTTTTGTAGAAGGTCAATACCGTTCCTACAACGGCATGAGCCTGTTGAAACACGCCCTGCATAACACCGTGCCGGAGATAAAGAAGTGTGTCGGCAAGGACGACCACGGCAACGACATCAAGGTGCCGGACACCGAGGCGATACAGCTCGCCAATTCCAAGATTGAAGAAATCCGCGACGGCTTTTCCGAATGGCTGGAGGTGCAAAGCCCGGAGTTCAAGGAGAGGCTGGTTGACCTGTATAACCGTAAGTTCAACTGTTTTGTCAGACCGAGGTACGACGGCTCCCACCAGACTTTCCCCGGCCTCAACCTGAAGATGCTGGCTGACCGTTACGGCATACACTCGATATATGCCTCGCAGAAGGACTGCGTATGGATGCTGAAACAGAACGGAGGCGGAATAGCCGACCATCAGGTCGGCACGGGCAAGACACTGATAATGTGCATCGCCGCGCACGAGATGAAGCGTCTGGGCATGGTGCATAAGCCGATGATTATCGGACTGAAAGCCAATGTCGCCGACATAGCCATGACCTATCAGGCAGCCTATCCCGACGCCCGCATCCTGTATGCCGATGAAAAGAGCTACACAGCGCAGAACCGTGTCCGTTTCTTCAACAATATGCGCAACAACGACTATGACTGCATAATAATGTCGCACGACCAGTTCGGCATGATACCGCAGTCGCCGGAGGTGCAGCAGGAGATTCTGGAGGCGGAGCTGAACACCGTCGAGGAAAACCTTGATGTGGTCCGTCAGCAGGGGAAGGATGTGTCGCGCGGTATGCTCCGGGGACTTGAGACCCGTAAGAAGAACCTTGAGGCGAAGCTGGAGACGGTGCGCTATCAGATAGACCACCGCACTGACGATGTGATTGACTTCCGTCAGATGGGCATAGACCACATTTTTGTGGATGAATCGCACCAGTTCAAGAACCTTATGTTCAACACCCGCCACAACCGTGTCGCGGGTCTGGGCAACTCGGACGGTAGCCAACGCGCCCTCAACCTCCTTTTCGCCATACGCACCATTCAGGAGCGCAACGGCAGGGATTTGGGAGCCACTTTCCTCAGCGGCACCACAATCAGCAACTCTCTGACTGAACTTTACTTGCTGTTCAAGTATCTGCGCCCGAAAGAACTTGAAAGGCAGGATATCCGGTGTTTCGACGCATGGGCGGCAATCTTCGCAAAAAAGACCACGGACTTCGAGTTCAATGTCACCAATAATATTGTGGCAAAGGACAGGTTCAGGTACTTTATCAAGGTGCCGGAACTTGCGGCGTTTTACAATGAAATCACCGACTACCGCACGGCGGAGGATGTGGGTGTTGACCGTCCTGAAAAACGGGAGATACTCCACAACATACCGCCAACACCGCAGCAGGAGGAGTTCATTCAGAAACTGATGGAATATGCCAAAACCGGCGATGCCACTCTGCTGGGGCGCGAAGCGTTGTCGGATAAGGAGAGGAAGGGCAAGATGCTCATCGCCACGGACTATGCCCGCAAGATGGCTCTTGATATGCGTATGATTGACCCCTCCTACGAGGATCACCCGGATAACAAAGCCTCGCATTGCGCCCGTATGATTGCCGAGTATTACCGTAAGTTCGATGCGCAGAAAGGCACGCAGTTTGTTTTCAGCGATTTGGGGACATACAAGCCCGGCGAATGGTCGGTTTACAGTGAAATCAAGCGCAAACTTGTCGAGGACTACGGCATACCGGCGCATGAAATCCGGTTTATACAGGAGTGCAAGACCGCGAAATCACGCAAAGCCGTCATAGAGGCTATGAACGAGGGAACCGTGAGGGTGCTGTTCGGTTCGACATCCATGCTGGGAACAGGTGTAAATGCCCAGAAAAGGGCTGTCGCGGTCCATGAGCTTGACACGCCGTGGCGTCCCAGCGACTTGGAGCAGCGCGAGGGGCGTGCCATACGCAAGGGCAACGAGGTCGCAAAGCTCTATAACGACAACAAGGTCGATGTGATAATCTATGCCGTGGAGAGGTCGCTGGATTCATACAAATTCAATCTTCTCCACTGCAAGCAGACATTCATATCGCAGTTGAAACGTGGCGCGCTTGGGGCGAGAACGATTGATGAAGGCTCTATGGACGAGGACACCGGCATGAACTTCTCGGAGTATATGGCTATTCTTTCGTGGAATACCGATTTGCTTGAAAAGGCCAAACTTGAAAAGCGCATCGGCGCGCTGGAGAGTGAACGTAAGGCGCACGGCAAGGGAAAGGCTGACAGCGAGTATAAGCTGCGCTCCCTGAACGACGACATCGGGAAGAACGAGATTATCATGCGGAAAATGCAGTCGGATCTGGACAAGTATCAGGCAGCCGTAAGGCGTGATGATGAAGGCAATCCGTTACCCGGTCTGACCCTCGACGGTTGCAGGTTCACTGATATTCAGAATATGGGTATCCATCTGCAAGGTCTGGCACAGCGTACCAACACACACGGCGAATCTGTCCGTGTCGGTGAGGTCTATGGCTTTCCGATAAGCATTGCCTCCGAAAAAACGATAACCGACGGCATCGAGGCAATACAGAACCGCTTTGTCGTGGAGGGCGAGTACAAGTACCGATACAACAACGGCTTTATAGCCATGAGCGATACAAAAGCCGCCTGCATGAACTTCGTCAACGCTCTGGAGCGTCTCCCCGAAATCATACGCCAGTATGAGGATCGCACCGAGAAGATGCGAAAAGATGTGCCGTTGCTCGAAGCCATCATCGCAAAGCCGTGGGGCAAGGAGGATGAGCTGAAAGCGTTGAAATCCGAACTTGCCGTCCTTGACCGCAAGATTACCGCCGAACTTGCTCCCAAACACGATGAAAAGGACGGCGAGGAAGTCAAGCGAGATGGACAACCACAGCAAGCCCAGCGTGTAGATGTTTCGTCGCAACCCAACAGCTCAAAGGAGTCGTTGGTTGCAGAGCCACAATCCGACTATATGGTCTCGGCTAATTTGCAACGCTCAACGCATCGCTTCGCATCTCTATGAACGGACAGCAGGCAGGTAATAGCTCTTATTATCTGCCTGTTTTTCCGTTATTTATAATAAGTGCTGCCCGCGTTTTCATTGGCCGTTTCCGTGAGAATGCGTTTTTTCTTGAAAAGTGAAACCGTAAATATGGGCGCGATATAAATGCTCTTTTTTACAGCCGGTGCAGCAGTAGCAATCAGCATCAATCATAATATATCCGTCATAACAACCGGAAACACGCTACTTACCGCATATAGCTTCAAGAAATTTTCATGCTCTAATGGGACATTTGTCACATCGAATGTCGATTATTTTTTGTAACTTTGCGTATGGCAACACTCTATAAGATACTGATTCTGTGTGTTGGCTTTGCTCTCTCCTGTAACCTATGGGCGCAAAGTCATCTTGATCCGGTAAACGACAGCCGGGAGTTTGCGGAACAATATAGTCAGTCGTTACTCACACATGAACGCAAGTGCGGAGTAATCGTCCTTCCGTCCTTCTCTAACAGATATGGCATTAGTTTGTCAACGAAATGTGATAGTCTGACACTTATTGAAAAACGGCCGCATGGAATTGTCTATCCTGACAGTGTGAATATCAAAGAGATTACAGTGATAAAAGTGGCCATTGATTCTGAATTTGGCAAAAGCGTTGCCGAACTTATTGATGTTGCCGTTGAAAAGGCAATGCCAACTTTTTCTGCCGGACTGGATGGCGTGATGTATTATTTTATCGCATCAAATGACAGCATCGGGG
>CABUWI010000016.1 GCA_902495245.1 uncultured Porphyromonadaceae bacterium | reverse complement strand
GACAGATGTGGTCATGGCTGTTGTGTTTTTTATTAAACTTATTTCTATATAACGCATAATCAGCCATGACCGTTTTTTGTAGTCTTTCGCCCTAAGTTAATAGCATTGGGACATGCCTTGGGCATGTTTCCATAACGCACTGGCGCTCAGCAACGTGCCGAAAGCACGTCCCCTACTCTTGGCCGTTCTTGCAACAATCACTTAAATTACACAATCAGCAAAACGGAGCCGCGGATTCTTCCGCGGCCGCAGGTCGCAGATTTTGTCGCAAATTGGGAGCCGCGGATTCTTCCGCGGCCGCAGGTCGCAGATTTTGTCGCAAATTGGGAGCCGCGGATTATTCCGCGGCCGCGGGTCGCAGATTTCGTCGCAAATTGGGAGCCGCGGATTCTTCCGCGGCCGCGGGTCGCAGATTTCGTCGCAAATTGGGAGCCGCGGATTATTCCGCGGCCGCGGGTCGCAGGTTTTGTCGCGGAGTGTCGGCGGAATGAGGGCTTTCGCCCTCAATATCCGCCGCCCCAAATGGCTTTCGCCCTCAGTATCCGCCGCCCCCATGTAGCTTTCGCCCTCAATATACGCCGCCCCAAGTGGCTTTCGCCCTCAATATACGCCGGCACGGAATATGCGACACATTAGCAAGTTAGCAACAAAAGAGCTAAAATCACGTTTGTTAAACAAAGTTAACAAACGTTAAAAATTTGGGGGGGTGGTAATTGTCCGTACATTTGCGCACACAAATAACAACCCCATATTATCACACTTTCTATGAAAAAATTTCTACTTTCACTGCTAACGGTCGCAGCAACATTCGGTTTTGCCTCTGCTGCAGACGTCAAGGACGTAATCACCATTGACAAATGGTCGGAAGCCACGTCCTATGCCGGCATTACAGACAAAAAATTTTCTAGTACCGCCGTGTATGCAGGGCGAACAATGAAAGCCACGCAAGGATCTAATGCCGGAGCAATTCAGTGCCAAAAGAACAAGCATTTTCTCTGGACTACCGCGTCAGGCGGCAAAATCAAATCCATAACAGTAGATTATAAAAGTGCTAATTCCATATCTGTATATGCGTCTAATACTGCTTATACAACAACCAACGCAGGCAAGGATCAGCAAACTACCGTTTCCGGCGACCCTGTAGCGACCTTAAATGCACAGACCACGTCATGGACAGCATCTACCACTGATGACTATAAGTATATCGCTCTCGTCTGCGGAGGCAGTGCCGTATACCTGAATAGCATCACAATCGAGTGGACTACCGACGGAGGTAGCGGCAGCGAAGATCCCAAGCCCGACGATAAGACGCTTGGCGACATCTTGGTTGACGGCGAGAAGCTCACCGAAGCCAAGACAGTTGACCCCGAAACGCAACTGACTTTCAGTTGCGCAAACGCCAGCATGATGGAAGTATTAGTGGGTGATGCACAAAGTGGCGACACTAATTTGGCCGACAACATCACCTGGACTGCTCCCGCCGATGCCGACACCTACAAACTGACCGTTAAAGCCATGAAAGGCAGTGGCGAAACCTTCAGCGAAACATCTGCCGAGTTCACCATCATCGTAAAAGAGGCAGAAGAACCTGCAACAGACGAGAAAACTCTCTATTGGAATTTCTCGGGTGAAAATACTGGTAGCGCAACTGAAAATGCTCTGGTTCTTAGCAATAAAAACGCTGACGCTGTAGGCACTTGGCAAGCCACGGGTCAATTCAGCGGAGATTATTATGTTGCGAAATGGGGCACAACAAAAGATAATCCGCGCGTACAATTCGGTAAAAAAGACACGGCATTTACCGGTTCGTTCACATTGAGCGGCAGTAATATTCCGGCAGATGCCATTATTACAAGCATCATTATTGGCGGCAACGGCGGCTCCGCTGCTTCTGTAGTCAATTTCAAAGCAAGCGTTAATGGCGTAGTTGCCACACAATACGCACAATGGTCAGGAGTAACAGGCGGCGATAATCCCTCAGCACAGACCATTTCTGTCAACCTTAAAGGCAACAACATTGTATTAAGCAGTTTCGATGGTCAAAACGGATTCGTACTTTACGACATAACAGTAAAATACGTTGTTCCCGCAACTGCAACCGTTGTGCTTCACGGCACTAGTGATGAAGTAGGTAACACCATCGAATTGAAGGAAGGTGAGTCAAAACGTATTCACTTCAATGTTGCCGACGGCGTTGAGGTCTGGCATAAGTTCGTTGCCGACGGAGCCAAAGGCATTGCCGCTCAGGCCGAGACTGACGAAGACGGATTCGAGAAGTATGACGGCAACGGCGTTGAGTTGACTCAGGCCGGCACGCTGAGCTATTACACCAAAACGGCAAGCGGCGTGAAAAGCGCCGTGCAGACTCTCACCGTAACAGGTGGCACATCGTCCATCAGCGAGATTTCGGCCGAGCAGAACGGCGCCGAGGTTATCTACGACCTGCAGGGCCGTCGCGTGAACCGCGCCGTGAAGGGCATCTTCATCGTTAACGGCAAGAAAGAATTGCGCAAGTAATCATATTGCGTAATACCACTTAATATAATAGTTAGTAATCCGGGCAGGCGCGTTGCGATAACGCGCCTGCCCTGTTTTTGCATAGTTTTAACCAATGCGGGCAATCTTGTTGCCCGCGAGGTGGCGAACTTTGCGTCATGAAACTTAAAACAGATAAGGTTATGACAAATTCGACTTCTATCGTGCAAAAACAGAACGCCATTCAGGCAACCGCAAAACAGATTTGGGCCGCCGTCGGCGTAGGTGCCGCGGCCATTGCCGCCCTGCTTGCCGCCGTGTGGGGCAGCCCCCTGGGCTTTTTCTCCGCCGTTGGCACCGGCCTGCTCCTCGCCGACAAAATCAAGAATTAACGTAGGGACGCACGGCCCGTGCGTCCGCGCCACAATCACCAATGCAACAGCGCATTACCCACTACGCATGGCGGACGCACGGGCCGTGCGTCCCTACACTGGGGCCACCCAAATTCTTAATTTTTAATTCTTAATTCAGCA
Organism: uncultured Porphyromonadaceae bacterium; assembly: GCA_902495245.1. Taxonomy (GTDB): domain Bacteria; phylum Bacteroidota; class Bacteroidia; order Bacteroidales; family Muribaculaceae; genus UBA3263. The sequence continues at coordinate 31,725 of CABUWI010000016.1, read as the reverse complement.
AAGCGTCAGTCGTGATGGTAGGGCGTGCCGGCGAGAATGGTCTGCGAACGATAGAGCTGCTCGACGAAGAAGAGGCGCACCATTTCGTGGTTGAAGGTCATGCGGGAGAGGCTGACCTTGGAGTCGGCGCGGGCATAGACGGCGTCGGAGAATCCGTAGGGGCCGCCCACAATGAAGACCAGGCGCCTGATGCCCGAGGCCATCTGCTTCTGCATGAAGGCGGCAAACTCGCGCGAGGTGAACTCGCGTCCGTTTTCGTCGAGCAGGGCCACGCGGTCGTCGGGTCTTAGGGCGGCGAGAATGGCGTCGCCCTCCATTTCCTTCTGGCGGGCGGGAGTGAGCGAGGCGGTGCGCCTCACGTCGGCAATGATTTTGACCTCGACGGGCAGGTAGTGGGCCAGGCGACCGAGATATTCGTCGATTCCGCGGCGTATGAAGTCAATCGACGTGCGGCCGACAGCCATGAGCAACAGTTTCATATATGAGATTTTTTGCGTAATTTTGCAGTGCAAATTTAACACAAAAAATCGACACATAATGAAATCGCGCGATGAACTTATAGACGACCTGCTGACGCTGGCATTTGCCGAAGACGTCGGCGACGGCGACCACACCACCCTCTCGACCATTCCGGCCGAGGCCCGCGGCAAGCAACATCTGATAATCAAGGAGCCGGGCATACTGGCGGGCGTCGAGATTGCCCGCAAGGTGTTCGAGAAATTCGACCCCGAGCTGAAAATGACCGTGTTCATTCACGACGGCGCCGAGGTGAAGCCGGGCGACATTGCCTTCGAGGTCGAGGGCAGCGTCAGGTCGCTGCTGCAGACCGAGCGCATCATGCTGAACATCATGCAGCGCATGAGCGGCATCGCAACGACCACCCACCGCTATATGGAACATCTGCGCGGCCTGAAGACAAAGGTCATCGACACGCGCAAGACCCAGCCGGGCATGCGCCTGCTCGACAAGGAGGCCGTCAAAATCGGCGGCGGCGGCAACCACCGCATCGGCCTGTTCGACATGATTCTGATCAAGGACAACCACGTTGACTTTGCCGGCGGCATCGACAAGGCCGTCAGCGCGGCCAAAGACTATTGCGCCCGCACGGGCCGCGACCTGAAGATTGAGGTCGAGGTGCGCAACACCGACGAGATACGTCAGGCGCTGGCCGCGGGAGTTGACCGCATCATGCTCGACAACTTCACGCCCGAGCGCACGGCCGAGGCCGTCAGACTGATCAACGGCGCAACGGAGATAGAGTCGAGCGGCGGCATCACGTTCGACACCCTTCGCGCCTATGGCGAGACGGGGGTGGACTTCATCTCGGTTGGCGCGCTGACCCACTCGGTCAAGGGCCTCGACATGAGCTTCAAGGCCATGAGCAAATAGTCTGACAGTAGAATTGATTGGTCAAAAAATGCACAAAATTCGTCTAAATTTGCAATTTTGTGCGTTTTTTTATACCTTTGCATGTTGGATTACTCCACAAAACCGAAGTAATAAACTATCATTAAACATATTAAAGAAAGTATGAGCCTTAATATCATCGTGCTCGCCAAGCAGGTGCCCGACACCCGCAACGTGGGCAAAGATGCAATGAAAGAAGACGGCACCATCAACCGAGCAGCGTTGCCCGCCATCTTCAATCCCGAAGACCTCAACGCTCTGGAGCAGGCCCTGCGCCTGAAAGACGCCAACCCCGGCTCCACCGTGACGATGCTCACAATGGGTCTTCCGCGTGCCTCTGAAATCATTCGTGAAGCAATCTATCGCGGTGCAGACCGCGGAGTCGTCCTGACCGACCGCGCCCTCGGCGGCGCCGACACCCTGGCCACGTCTTACTCGCTGGCCCAGGCCGTGAAGAAGATGGAGGGCGGCTACGACATCATTCTCGGCGGCCGTCAGGCCATTGACGGCGACACGGCCCAGGTTGGCCCGCAGATTGCCGAAAAGCTCGGCGTGCCCCAGATTACGTATGCCGAAGAGATTCTCGGCATCGAGAACGGCCGGGTAACCGTGCGCCGCCGCCTGGAGAACGGCGTGGAGACCGTCAAGGCTCCGCTGCCCTGCCTCGTAACAGTGGGCGGCACGGCCGACGAATGCCGTCCGCGCAACGCACGCCGCGTCTGCAAGTTCAAATATGCCGCCTCGCCCACCGAGCGCACCGCCCTGAGCCCCGAGGCACAGGAGCGCGCCGACGCCCGCTGCCCCGAGGCCATCGTCGAGTGGAACGCCGCCTATGTCGAGGCCGACCCCGAGCAGATTGGCTTCCCCGGCTCGCCCACAAAGGTGAAAAACGTTGAAAACGTGGTGTTCACCGCCAAAGAGAGCCTTCAGCTGGGCAACGACGACGAGCAGCTTGAAAAGCTCATCGTCGACCTCATCGCCAACCACACCATCGGCTAACCCCCTATCGAACTAAACGCATCATGACTAACGACAATAACAACCTCATCGTCTACTGCGAGTGGGACGAAGACCACGTAGCCGACGTCAGCCTCGAGCTGCTGACCAAGGGCCGCGTACTGGCCGACAAGCTCGGCGTGAAACTCGAAGCCGTCGTTGCCGGCCATAACCTCGGCAAGATCGAGGAGACCCTGGCCCCCTACGGCGCCGACGTCGTCTACAAGGTTGACGACGCCCGTCTCTTCCCCTACACCACCAACCCCCATGCCGAACTGCTCATCAACCTGTTCCGCCAGATCAAACCGCAGATATGCCTGATGGGCGCAACGTGCATCGGCCGCGACCTGGGTCCGCGCGTGAGCTCATGCCTCCACAGCGGCCTGACAGCCGACTGCACCGCGCTGGAAATCGGCGACCACACCGACGCCAAGACCGGCAAGAGCTACACCAACCTGCTCTATCAGATTCGCCCGGCATTCGGCGGCAACATCGTGGCCACCATCGTCAACCCCGAGTGCCGCCCGCAGATGGCCACAGTGCGCGAGGGCGTGATGAAGAAAGAAATCTTCGACCCCGCCCACAAGGCCGAGGTCATCGACCTCAACGTCGACGACTTCGTGGGTCCCGAGCAATATGTGGTCGAGATTATCGACCGCCACATCGAAAAGTCGAAAATCAACATCAAGAACGCCCCCATCATCGTGGCCGGCGGCTATGGCGTTGGCTCGGCCGAGGGCTTCGAGAAGCTCCACGAGCTGGCCAAGGTGCTCGGCGGTGAAGTAGGCGCCACCCGCGCCGCAGTCGACGCCGGCTGGACCGAACATGCCCGCCAGATCGGCCAGACAGGCACCACCGTGCGCCCCAAGCTCTACATTGCCTGCGGCATCTCGGGCCAGATTCAGCACATTGCCGGCATGCAGGAGAGCTCCATCATCATCTCGATCAACAACGACCCCAACGCGCCCATCAACTCCATTGCCGACTATGTGATTACGGCCGACGTCGAGGAAATCGTGCCCAAGTTGATAAAGTACTACAAAAAGAACTCCAAGTAACAGAAGATGGCAAACTTTTTCACAGATAACCCCGATCTGCTGCACCACCTCAGCCACCCGCTGATGCAGAAAATCGTCGCCCTCAAAGAGCGCGACTATACCGACGCCGAAAAATTCGACTACGCCCCCTATAACTACGAAGACGCGCAAGACAACTACCGCAAGGTGCTCGAAGTTGTCGGCGAGCTCTGCGGCGACGTCATCGCCCCCAACGCAGCCGACGTCGACGCCCAGGGCCCCCACGTGGAGAACGGCGGCGTTGTCTATGCCGACGGCACTCAGGTGAACCTCGACGCCTGCCGCAAGGCCGGCCTGATGGGCATGTCGATGCCCCGCCGCCTCGGAGGCCTCAACTTCCCCATCACCCCCTACATCATGGCCGCCGACATCGTCAGCCGCGCCGACACCGGTTTCGAGAACCTCTGGGGCCTGCAAGACTGCGCCGAGACCATCTATGAGTTCGGCTCGGAAGAACAGAAACAGAAATACATTCCGCGCGTCTGCGCCGGCGAGACCATGTCGATGGACCTCACCGAGCCCGACGCCGGCTCAGACCTGCAGAGCGTAATGCTCAAGGCCACCGAGCAGCCCGACGGCACCTGGCGTCTGAACGGCGTGAAGCGCTTCATCACCAACGGCGACAGCGACATTCACCTGGTGCTGGCCCGCTCGGAAGAGGGCACTCACGACGGCCGCGGCCTCTCCATGTTCATCTATGACAAGCGCGACGGCGGCGTAACCGTGCGCCGCATCGAGAACAAGATGGGCATCAAGGGTTCGCCCACGTGCGAACTGGTCTACAAGAACGCCAAGGCCGAACTCTGCGGCAGCCGCAAGCTGGGCCTCATCAAGTATGTGATGGCCCTGATGAACGGCGCGCGCCTCGGCATCGCCGCCCAGAGCGTCGGCGTCAGCGAGCTGGCCTATCGCGAGGCCCTGGCCTACGCCAAAGACCGCAAGCAGTTCGGCAAGGCAATCATCGAGTTCCCCGCCGTCTATCAGATGCTCGCAACGATGAAGGCGCGCCTCGACGCATCGCGTTCGCTGCTCTATGAGACCTCGCGCTACGTCGACCTCTACAAGGCCTACGAAGACATCGCCAAAGAGCGCCCCCTGACGCTTGAGGAGAAAAAAGAGTGCAAATACTACTCCAAGCTGGCCGACGCCTGCACTCCCCTGGCAAAGGGCCTGGGCAGCGAATATTGCAACCAGAACGCCTATGACTGCATTCAGATTCACGGCGGCTCGGGCTTCATGAAAGACTACGCATGCGAACGCCTCTATCGCGACGCCCGCATCACGTCAATCTACGAAGGCACGACCCAGCTGCAGGTCGTTGCAGCCATTCGCCACGTAACCACCGGCACGGTCAACACCCTCATCGACAGCTATCGCGCCCAGCTCGGCGACGGACCCGCCCTGAAGCCCGAACTCGAGGCCGTGAAGTGCCGTCTGGAGTCGATGACCGAGAAATATAAGGCAGCCATCGCCTCAATCGTCGAGGCCAAAGACCAGACGCTGGTCGACTTCATGGCGCGCCGCATGGTCGAGATGGCCGGCAACATCATCATGAGCTACCTGCTCCTGCTCGACGCCCAGCGCACCGACTCGTTCACCGCTTCGGCCGTGGTCTACAACAACATGGCCGCCGCCCTGGTCGAGGAACATTGCGCGTTCATCGCCGCCTTCAATCCCGCCGAAATCGACCTTTACAAAGCGTAAAACGGTCAGACCATAATTAAAGCGGCAACTCGAATTCGGGTTGCCGCTTTTTTATTAGCGGACTTTTTCGTAACTTCGCAACCGTCATGCAACGCCTGCTGCCGATAATCATGCTCATGGTGCTGACAGCCGCCGGCTGCTCCGCACCTCCCGAGGCCGACACCGACCCCGAGCTGCTGCTCGGCGCGGGTCAATATGCGGCAGCGCTGGCGTCGGCCTCGCGCGCGCTCGACGCCGACCCCGATTCGGCCGCGGCCGCCCGCCTGCACTACGTCATCTCCGAGTGCCACCGCCATGCGGGCGACCCCGTGCGGCGCCTCTCATATGCCGAGGCCGCAGCCGCCATGGCGCCGCGCGACACCGCCATGCGCCTCAATCTCATCGACGCCCTCATTGCCGCCGGCGAGGCCGACCGCGCGCTCGACTCGATAGGCTCCGTTCCCGCATCGGCCGACGCCCTGCGCCTGACCGCCGCGGCCCAGCTCGCCGCCGGCCGCCGCGACCGCGCGGCCTCAACGCTCAAACGCCTCCACGACGACCGCGAATGGCTGCCCGCCGAGATGCTCGTGGCGCTCGCCGACGTCTATCGCTCCGAGCGCCGGCCCGACAGTGCCGCCGCAATAATCGCCTCCACCGACGCGTCAACCGCCGAGCCCGCCGCCCTCAACGCCCTGGCCGCATATTATCTCGACTCGGACCCGGCACGCAGCGCGCGCCTCTACGCCCGTCTTGCCGCCGCACGCGACTCGGCCGCCCGCGCCGTAGCCTCGGGCAGCCTCTACGGGCGGCTCTATGAGCTTGAACACGCCGAGCTTGAGCGCCAGCAGGCGCGCACGCTGCGCCTGGGCATCGGTGCGCTGACCCTTGGCGCCCTGCTCCTCGCCTTCATCGCCCTGCTGCTCTATCGCCGCGCCGAAAGCCGCAAAAAGCTGCTCGAAACTGAAAACCGCCTGCTCGCGGCCGCCGACGAGATGCGCTCCCACGCCGAGCAGACGCGCTCGACAATCGGGCGCCTCTTCCGCGAGAGCCACAACGCCATAGAAATGGCCGCAAACATGCTGCTCGACACCGACGCCTCGCGCTCGGGCGCCGAGGGCGTGATGCGCCGCCTGCGCAGCCAGATCGAGCAATACCGCTCGCCCGAGTTCATTGCCGGCCTCGAAACCGCCGTCAACGCCGACTGCAACAACGTCATTGCCCGCATGCGCGCCGACGTGCCCTCGCTCACCGACGGCGACATCACCATAGCCCTCTACTCGGCCGCCGGCCTCTCGCCGCGAGTCATCTGCCTCTTGCTCGACTGCTCGCCCACCTCGCTCTACAACAAAAAATACCGCCTCAAACGCAAGATTCAAGACTCGCCGTCTCTCGCCGAAGCCAAAGAAGAGTACTTGCACACAGTGAGTTAACCCGGGCGAGAGATTTCTCAATCTCTCGCCCGGCATAATCGCCTGATTTTCAGCGGTCGCCACAGACCTCGCGCGAGAATTTTCGAGGCCGAAAATTTGGTTCGGCGCAAAATGCGGCGTAACTTTGCGTCATCAAACCAAACTTTCCACTCATATGAAAAAACTGATTTCCCTTCTGATTGCAACCGCGGCACTCGCCGCCCTCGCCTTCACCGCCTGCAGCTCGACCAAAGGTTCGGGCGACATCATCAGCCGCACCGTTACTCTGAAAACCAACGGCAAGCTCAAAGAACTCGAAGTGAGCAACGGCATCATCGCCAACTACACGCTCAGCCCCAAAGCAAAAACAATTACCTGCACGATCAAGGGCCCGCGCAAGTTCAACGAACGCGTCAAAGTGATTCTCGACGACGGCGAACTCAAAGTGCGCACCGTTGACCGCCGCGGCATCGGCACGTCGCGCAATGAGTCGGTCATTGTCAACATCACCGCCCCCGCCATCGACGACTTCGAAGGCAACAGCGGCTCCATTGTCAACATCTGCTCTCCGCTGAAAACTGACGGCAAAATCACGTTCGACGCCTCATCGGGCGCGATTATCAACGTCAGCAAAACCGTTGCCGGCAAATCGCTCGACATCGACGCATCGAGCGGCTGCGCAATCAACTTCAGTGCCACCGCCTCGATAAGCGGCAAAGCCGTTATCGACCTGTCGAGCGGCGCCACCACCTCGCTCGCCTTAACGTGCAACACCCTGTCGATTGACCTCAGCTCCGGAGCCATCGCCACGGTGAGCGGCTCGGCCGCCACCGTCGTGGCCGACCTCAGTTCCGGCGCCATTGTCAACGCCGACAAGCTCAAAGTCAGCGACCGCTTCACGGTCGACGCCTCGTCGGGCGCGATTGTCAACTGCCACTCCTCGCTTGCCGGCAAAGTCAGGATAGACAAAAGCTCGGGCGCCATTGTCAACTACAAATAGGCCCCGGCAGACCCCATACCCTCGCGAGAAAAAACGTGATTAACACGAAACCGGCGTCCGGCGATTGCGAAATCCCCGGCCGCCTTTTTGCACATCTTCTCTTTTTTCCTTACCTTTGCACACGGAATCCGTAGTGCCGAAGAGTCGGCCGATACGGATTGCGTAAATATTTATCCGGCCTCTCGTGCCGGAAAGGTGTTATTGACATTTTATCTTCAGTTTTCAAACTTGGCCGTTAGAAAATCCAGTGAAGATGAACGCGATAGCATCTGTACTGTCAGCTATACCTATGCCCTCTTGCGGGCCTGAGTATAAGCTAATGGTGTGGAGCGCTGTTGTTTTTTCTGCTGGATAGGTAGCCAAGACCTGAAAACCGGATAAGACAGAGATTGAATCCTCCACACCTTTTTCTTTTTTGTTGTTTTACCGATAGGCCGGGAGGATTGGCATATCAAACCTTAAACCATCATTTTTCTTACATTATGAGAAAAGGTTACATTCTTCTGGCATGCGCCCTGTCGGCCCTGACCGCACCGGCGCAAGACAAGTGGCAAGGCAGCGTCGAATTCGAGCCGACGTTCTGGACCTACAAAGGCGCCACACCGTCGCTCGGTCTGAACTTCACAGCCACACGCTCGGTCAACGAAATCATGAGCCTCGGTTTCGGTCTCGGAATCGCCGAGTCGGCCAAGTTTCAAGGCAATCCCACGATGCCCGTCTTCATCAGAGCGCACGTCGAGCAGAGTTCGGCCGAACGCAAACTATCGCCGTTTGTCAACCTCGACCTCGGCTACAGCATGAACTTCGACAACTTTGACTACGGCGCCGTGATTATCAACCCCACCGTCGGAGTGCGCTACGGCCACGTGTCGCTCGGAGTGGGCTATATGGGCAGCATCGGCACATGGAGCGGCGCCAAGATGAGCAGCGGCATCAACCTGCGCCTCGCCTACCACTTCGGCTACCACAAACCCGACCCCAACAGCCCCCTGCGCCGATTCTGCCGCAAGCTGGAATTCAGCTTCGACCTGGGCACCGACATTCCGTTCATCTCGCCCGTCAAAAACGAGACAGAATGGGCACGCAATGAGGCTCCTTATGGTTATTATTCGTATTATAACATTCTTGACCCGCTTGACCCGGCCGAATTCAGAGCCACGTCTCGCCAGTTTTATATGCCCGGCCCGTCGGCTTCGGTATCACTCCTCTATCCAGTGTGGAAAAACCTCTACTTAGGCGTCAACCTCGGCTTTAACTCCATTGTCAGCCGCAAACTCCCTATCGACAAAATTTACAAAGACGGCAAAGAATTACCAGCCAGCAAATATAGAGAAGAGAAATTACATGGTAAAAAAAAGACTGACACAGATTTTTTTTACGACTTAACCCTCAATGCCCGCATAAAATATAAAATAAAGGAGCTGACTTTTGGCAAAGGTTTCTATCCTTTCGCACAAATTGACCTCGGTGGCACAGTATATAGTAATATGTATGACCATGGTCATGAAAAGGGTTTCAATTTTGCTCCCGCAATCGGCCTGAGCAAAGACGTGCGCGGGGGCAAGTCGTCAATCGACCTCACCATTGGTCTTTCGACGATTAAATGCAGAAAATATCTCGCCAAAGATTCCTGGGAAGTAAACGTGCGACATTATCAAGATTCCGAGATTATGCCAAGTATGGACGCAGTTGGATACAAGACAGCAAGCGCATTGCGAATTGCAATCGGCTATACTTTCTGATATTCTGATTCACACAAAAAAAACCGGGGGAAGTGCCGACGTAGCGCCTCCCCCGGTTGGTATTGGCTTGTTGAGAAATTCTCGTGATTAGTCCTGATTGAGGTTAACACGCTTGTAGCTGACTACGGTCAGACCCTTCTGCGACTGCTCGAGATACTGGCCGACGGTCAGGTTGCCGTCCATGATGTACTCCTGTTCAACCAGGCAGTTCTCTTTGTAGTACTTGTTGATGCGGCCCTTGACGATGTTCTCAATCATCTGCTCGGGCAGGTTGGCAGCCTTCTGCGCGCCGACCTCGGCAATGATTTTGCGGGCCTGCTCGGCCTGCTCGGGGGTAATCCAGCCCTTCGACATGTTGCTCTCGATGTGAGCCTCGCTGTCAACGTGGGCGGGGTTGATGCCGGCCTTCGACAGAGCCGAGTTAACGGCCTTCTGCACCTGTTCCTGCTTGGTCTTTTCGATAGCCACCGACTTCTCGGTTTCGATAACCTCGGCGGGCACTGCCTCGCGGTTCACTGCCACGGGGTTCATCGAAGCGACCTGCATGGCCACGTTGCGGGCCACGCGCTCGTCGATGTCGGCCGAGTTGAAGCCGCAGATGGTTGCGAGCTTGTTGCCCTGGTGGTTGTAAGAGGTGGTTGCGGGAGCCTCGAGACATTCGTATGCGCCGATTTCCATCTTTTCGCCGGTCTTGCCGACTTCCTCAACGATGAGGTCGGCGATTGAGCGGCCGTCGATAGCGTGGGCCTTCAGAGCGTCGAGCGTGGTGATTTTGTTGGCCACGGCGGCGTCGAGAATCTGCTTGGTCAGGGCAACGAAGCCGGCGTTCTTGGCAACGAAGTCGGTTTCGCAGTTCAGAGCCACTATTGCGGCAAACGAGCCTTCGTGTTTTGCGAGCACGCAGCCTTCAGATGCCTGACGGTCTTCGCGCTTGGCGGCTACAGCCTGACCCTTCTTGCGGAGGATTTCAACTGCGGCCTCGATGTCGCCGTCGGTTTCGGCGAGAGCTTTTTTGCAGTCCATCAAGCCGGCGCTGGTGAGGTTGCGGAGCTTGGTGATTTCTGCCATTGTAACTGCCATATTGAGTGAGTTTGTTTTTAGAGTTTAACTTCTGTTGTTGAAAAAAGGTAGGGGCTAACTTCAAAAATTAACCCCTGCCTTCACTGTTTTTTGCAAATCAATTATTCTGCGGCGGGAGCCTCGGCGGCAGGTGCGGCTTCGGCAGCGGGAGCGGCCTCAGCGGCGGGAGCCTCGGCGGCTGCGGGGCGGGCAACGCGGCGGCGTTCGCGGCGCGGAGCTGCCTTGGGGGCTTCTTCGTCGGCCTGAGCCTCGGCGGCGTCGCTGTCGGCCTTCTCGACCTTGCGCTCTTCCAGACCCTCGGTCATGGCGGCGATGATGGTGTCGAGCACGATTTCGATGCTCTTCGATGCGTCGTCGTTGGCGGGGATTACGAAATCAACGTTGTTGGGGTCAGAGTTGGTGTCGACCATTGCGAACACGGGAATGCCCAGACGCACGGCCTCGGCCACTGCGATGTGCTCCTTGTGGACGTCAACGACGAACAGGGCGGCGGGCAGACGGTTAAGGTCGGCGATAGAACCGAGGTTCTTCTCGAGCTTGGCGCGCTGACGGGTAATCTGCAGCTTCTCGCGCTTCGACAGGTTGTCGAAAGTGCCGTCCTTGGTCATCTTGTCGATGGCGGTCATCTTCTTCACGGCCTTGCGGATCGTGGGGAAGTTGGTCAGCATGCCGCCGGGCCAGCGCTCGATAACGTAAGGCATGCCCACGGCCGTAGCCTTGTCGGCAACAACCTGCTTGGCCTGCTTCTTGGTGGCAACGAACAGCACCTTCTTGCCGCTCTTGGCGATGCTCTTCAGGGCGTTTGCAGCTTCTTCGAGCTTGGCCTGGGTCTTGTAGAGGTCAAGAATGTGAATGCCGTTGCGCTCCATGAAGATGTAGGGAGCCATGGCGGGGTTCCATTTGCGTTTGAGGTGGCCGAAATGACAGCCGGCTTCGAGCAGTTGCTCAAAAGAGGGAGTTGACATAGTCTGAATTGATGTTTTAATTGTTTGTTTACTTTCTTCGTTTTGCTGAAATCAACCGTGGCGTAGGGTGCCGGCAGCGGCCGGCGCCATCGCCGCGATTTAGATACTAAACAGGCGCGATTAACGCTTAGAGAACTGGAAGCGCTTGCGGGCCTTGGGCTGACCGGGCTTCTTACGCTCGACGGCACGCGGGTCGCGGGTCATGAAGCCTTCGGCGCGGAGAGCCGGCTTGTCTTCGGGGTTAATCTTAACCAGTGCGCGGGCAATTGCCAGACGCAGAGCCTCGGCCTGGCCTTTGTAGCCGCCGCCGTCAAGATTAACGTGAATGTCATACTTCTCGGTGCAGTTCAGGGTCAGCAGGGGCTGCTTGACGATGTACTGAAGAATCTCCGAGGGGAAATAAGCCTCCAGGGGGCGGTTGTTGATGGTGATGTTGCCGTTACCTTCTTTCAGGATTACGCGGGCAATGGCTGCCTTGCGGCGACCAACGGTGTTGATATTTTCCATGTGATGCTGCAGGGCTATGATTATTTCTTAATGAGTTTGCCGAGGTCGAGCACTTCGGGGTTCTGAGCTGCGTGGGGGTGCTCCGAGCCGTTATAGACGTGCATGTTGGTGATGATCTTGCGACCCAGACGGTTCTTGGGCAGCATGCCTTTCATCACGCGCACAAACAGCGGGTGAATGCCGGGCTTGATGTGCTTGTTCAGCGACTTCTTCATCAGCACTTCGGGAGTCAGCTCCTTCTGGCCGCCGGGATAGCCCGAGAAAGTCAGGTAGATGTGGTCGGTCATCTTCTTGCCGGTCAGAACGACTTTGTCGGCGTTGATGATGATGACGTTGTCGCCGCACTCAACGTTGGGTGAGTAGCAGGGCTTGTTCTTGCCCATCAGAATTTTGGCGACTTCAGAGCAGAGACGACCGAGATGCAGGCCGGTGGCGTCGATCACATACCACTTGTGGTCGATGCTCTGCGCGTTGGGAGAGAGGGTTCTGTAGCTTAATGAATCCACAATTTATACGTTTAATTATCAGTTCTTTACTGTGGGACTCGCGCACCAGTTAGCTCGGCCAAAAGCATCGCTGCAGCGTTCCTCCCGAGTTAGGGTTGGATAAAATCGGTGTGCAAAGGTACGGATTTTTCGCGAATTGACAAAATTTTTTCCAAATTATGCATCAGAATTTCGGCTCCGGGAAATGCTCATTTCTTTTGGGGTTTGATGTCGAGTCGATAGGTCAGGCTGACCACGGCGTAGGCCGGTATGGTGTTATAGCGCGTCTCTGTGCGGCCCTGCGCGTTGACGAATTGACGAACATTAGGAAGCTGATGGAGGATATCATATCCGCGGGCCTTGACCACCCACGCATTGCCTTTGCCGAATGCTTTGCTCAGAGTCAGATTCCAGACCCAATCCGTCGTGTTAAGGTCAGCCTTTTCATAACCGCGACGACAATATGCCATCAGGTCTGTCTGCAGGTCTATTCCCCACAGAAGCGGCGTAGCTGCCGACACTCCGTAATTGACGTCAAGATAGCTGAACGGGCAGAAAATATCTGACAGGCTGACCAACCGGTTCCATGTCAGTTGCACTTTGGCGCCGATATTCGCCCGACCGATAGAACATTTGAGCTGAAACTGCTCGTATATGTTCCATTTATTGACCTTGAGAATATGCATGTTCTCTGTATCCGTCGAAAAATCAACACTGCGAATCATCGAGCCGCTGATAGTGTTCGATACATATATCCGGTTCATGCGGCCAATATATCTTGAATAATCCGCCCCGGCTCTGCCGCTGAAGTTTCCGTTTATGTTTTGCGGCCTGAGAATCGTAACGCCAGTTGTCCTGTCATAATAATGCGCCATGGAAATGGCGTTGTCAGCCTGTTCGTAGCCGACCGAAATATTCACGTGGCGGTTTTTGTCATTCCTGTCATAGGTATAATGAAGATCGGCACCATAAACCGACGATTTTTTCAAGTTCGGATTACCGGCGTTCTGCCACAACGGATCGGCCGAATCAAGAATTGCCAGCATGCTCAACATGCGGGGCGCCTCTTGGTCCATATACAGTTTGAATCCATATTTGCTTCCTTCACCCCCTGTTTTATTACTCATCGAAAACCGTCCGCTGAAAACATAATCGTTGCGGCTGAGGCTTTGAGTCTTCACCCGGCGGTCAATAATGTTGCGCCTCATGAACTGATTGCGGAGCGAAACCTGCACATACACCGGGGTCTGCAATACGTATTCCGCATCTATCGTGTGGTTATGTGTCCGTTCTGTCGTGTGATAACTGTTGCGGCGGTCCAGCTCCCACAGCTCATTCTCTCCGGCCGAGGCCGATTCAGGGTCATTGACGCGTTCATGCAAAATGCGTTTGCCCGAATCATAACGATAGTCATACGCATACGAAACATTACCCCACATCATAACGTCGCCCCTAATCGGAGGTGAAAAATTCAGCGGCGTCAGACCCGCGCGGAAATAATACCCATAATTTGGCTGACGGCTCTTTTGAATCAGATTTATATCGGTGGCATTACCCGACGGATAACTCACCATGTCGACATCATGACCTCTACCCGTTGACGAACTATATCCGCCCTTCAATTCCATCGACACAGCCGAAAGCCATTCTGCCGGCATCTTCCCATAAGCACCCGAAACACTGATGTCGCCCCCGCGGCTGTCGGTGCGGCTATCGCTATACCGGCGGCGCGAATACACTTCCTTGCCGTCTTCATCGCGGCGGGTCTGCTCCATCTCATAATCCGACGTGTTATGATTATAATATGCAGTCGGAGCAACCGTAAGCCTAACGTATTTCCAATACTTCTCCACCCGACCGTTCCAGTTGACCGAAGTCGCATCAGCATGCGACGAAAATGCTGATGAACTAAACGTGTTACCTCCCTCCAGATAGTCCTCGCCCAGCGATGTGTTCTCGTTGAACCGGTTGCGCCTTGTCGCCGTTAAAGTGGTTGACAATTTCGTGTCGCGTTCCTTCCAGTCATGCGAGAAGTCCACCCCGGCGCTCTTTGTCGTTACTCGGCCGGAAGCGATGTCTGTCCTCGACCATTCGCCGTTGCGGCCGGGCTGCTGCTCTGCATTAAGATTGTTTGCATTCGCATATACAGCCAGAGAACTCACGGGAGAAAAACGCATGGCAAACACCCTTGCAAGCCATTTGGTATCCCATTTACCGTCAAGACCGCTTCCGCCGCCCAATTCATAATTGGAAATCAACCCCTTGGCATACTCCCTCTTGAGTCTGACGTCCATAACCAATGGGTCTGTCTCGGTGGCAGCCTGCGGGTCCTTTCCGTCGAGCCTGCGCTCCGTTTTATGAAATACACTGATTTTATTCACCGTATATGCAGGCAGATTGGCCAACGCCACTTTCGGGTCGCCCTTGAAAAAATCGCGCCCGTTGACCAGCAGCTCGCTCACGAATTTTCCGTTAACCGTTATGCGGCCGTTATCGTCCAATTGAGCCCCGGGAAGCGCCCTTATCAAATTGTCGAGCATCGAACCCTCGGCCAATCTGAACGCCGTGGCGTCATACTCTATCGTATCCCCTTTCATGACCATTTTTATCTTCGATGCGGTAACAGACACCTCATCAAGCATCTTAGGCCGCATTATCATTATCGGAAAAAGCTCTACCTCATCAGTTAGCGCAACAACTCCATAATTATTACCTCTATTAAAGGGTTTTAATTCATACTGACGGCTCTCATATCCATGCGCAGAAATATCAAATAAATATTTACTTCTTTTAACCACCTTTGTAAAATATGAGTATGAATACAAATCATTATAACTTTCCACATAATTCTTCTTCCTTACTTCTACCGGAACGGAATCGCACAGCACATTTCCGATAGAATCCAGAATCGTAACTTTAGCATTTGGCAAAACAAGTCCGGTATATCCGTCTTTTATGCCATTCGTTACATGCAAAAGCACTGTATCCGCCGGACACGACGCGCGCACGCCTGAGCACAAAAAGAACGCAAAAAGAACGCTGATCAATTGTGTCAGCAGCTGGCCTATAACTTTTTCCATAAAGATTGTGGCGGGGGAATATATTTGATTGGTTTGTGATTTCACGTGGCTGATGCGTGCAAAGTTAAGGACAAAAATCCGGCTCTCCAAGAATATGACAGCAAAAAAATCTATCACTCACATTTTATACCCTCCTGAACATCAAGAAGTTACGCAGTGATAAAAATTAAAAATCTATCACTTTTATTCCAACTCGGATAACTTGATGTAAATCAGCACATTGCACAATTTTACACAGCGCGAAATTTTGCAAAAAGCGGCTAACACGCTGCGAATCAATTTGTCATTGCAAGACTCAGTCTAAATAAAGCCCCGATTCCGGGTCTTTTTATGTCATTTTTTCGCTTCGCCGGCGGGTTTTGCTTTGCGGGCGAAGGGGAAGAGGGTGTCGAAGTCGTGTTTGAAGACGAGGCCGATGCCCTGTGTGGTGAGGGCGGTCTTGACGTAGAGGTTGCGGTCGTTGAAGTGGTTGTAGGCCTTGACGCGCCAGTTGCCGCGGCGGGTCAGGAGGTATTCGGCGTCGAAGTCGCCGATGAACTGGTTGTTGTTGAGCGCCTTGTCGCGATAGCCGAAGTTGCCGTTGAGCAGCAGGCGGTTGTTGAGCAGCGTGCTCGAGAGCGCCACGTCGAACTCGACGTCAGAGAAGTCGCCCGCGTCTGAGCGCACCGACGGCGCCACGGAAATCTTGTCTGACAGCTGGCCGAGAATGTTGCTGAGCTGCGACGAGATGGTGCCGGAGGCCACGGAGACGAGCTCGTTGCCCTTGGTGGCGGCCATGTATTCGGGCGTGTAGAAGCGGTTGAGCGCAAGCAGATAGATAATCTGGCGGTTCATCATCTCGTCGGTCGACACGATTGAGCGCACCTTGCGCTTGACGTCTGACGAGAGCGTGGGCAGCTCGAGGTCGAACGAAATCTGCGGGTCGTTCATGGAGCCGTCGACGTTGAGCACGGCATAGACGGGCACATTTGTGCGCTGCACTTCCTTGTCGTTCAGGAAAGACTCGTCGAGGTCGCTCAGGTTGGCGTTGACCTGATAGATGGCTGAGATGTCGAGCCGCGCGTCCATCGGGTCGCCGTGGAAGGCCACTTCCGAGCCCTCGCGGATTGTGAAGTTTTTCAGAATGATGTCCTGAAGCGAGAAGTTATAGTCGCCGCGGTCAATGACATACTCGCCGTAGAGGCGCATCTCGTCGTTGGCCGAGCCGTAGAGCAGCCCGATGTGGCCCGAGCCGGTGCCGGTAATCTTGTCGCCGGCGGCGGGGTCCATGACCAGCGTCATCTTCACGTCGGGCGTAACGTCGACCTGCAGGTCGATGTCGAACGTCGATGTCGACGCCTCGGCGGCCGACTTGGCCACGCGCGCCCTCATCGCCTTGTCCAGCTCGGGCGAGCCGGGAAGCGGAGACGCGGCCGCGGCAGACGCGGGCGTGGCGTCGCGGAAGGTGAGGAAGTTATATTCGGCGGCGCTGGCAGCGTCGGTCAGAACGAAGGCGAAATTGCCCGTCAGCGCCGTGGAGACGTCGGCGCGGATACCGACATGGCCCGGCACGCCCTCGAGCCTGACGGCGCCGTTGGCGCGCAGCGTGCCATACCAGCGCTCCTCCTCGCCGCCGGCGGTCGTGCCTGGGCGCGTGTCGAGCACGAGCATGCGGTCGAGGTCGGTGATTCGGAACTCGAACACAGGCTCCTGGAAGAAACGGTGGGTCAGCCGACCGTTAAGCCGCGCGGTGTGGCCCGTCGGGTCGCGCAGCTCGATGTCGGCCAGTTCGATTACGCCGGGGCGGATATGCACCGAGTCGGTGGCATAATACGTAACGCCCGTAAAGCCGACTGTCAGGGCGAAGTTCTCGGCCATGAAGTCGCCTTCGAGGTCCACGTTCTTGAAGTCGCCGAAAAGATGGGAGCGCCCCGAGGCATAGCCGCCTACGTCAGACGCCCAGACGGACATGAACGTGTGCAGGAAACCCACGGGAGTGTGGCGTGCGTTGAAGCGGAAATCGAGCTCTTCGGTGAGCGGATAGATGACGCCGTCAACCACCGTCGACCCGTCGGCCACGTGGCCCTCGACGTTGGCGTGGAGCTCGATGCCGCGCGTCTCGTGGTTCCAGCGGGCGCGCACGGCGGCATCGCCCATGACGCAGTGTCCGTAGCTGAAATCCTTGACATGCAGGTCTTCGGTCTGCAGAATCGGCTCGGAACTGAGCAGGGCCGAACCGCTCACCGTGCCGTTGGCCTGGCCGCCGAACTGCACCGTCGGCGCCATCTGCAGGGCCGAGAAGATATAGTCGAGGCTTATGTTGTCGAGTTTCACGTCGAGGCGGTCGGCTGCATCGGCCGACGCCACGCCGCGAACGGTCAGCTCCTGGCCGGGCCGCGAAATGCTCAGGCCGCTCACCACGGCCGACCGCCCCCTGACGCCGATGAAAGCCGGCTCGACGGTCCAGCGCACATCGTCAAACGTCAGCTCGCTCGGAAGCACATGAATGTCGGCGCCGCCGGCCAGCGGGCGCGCTTTCACGGCGAGGCTTCCGCCATAGGCCTTGCCGCCCGAGTTCGAGAGGTCGACCGACGCCTGCGCCTGCCCGTCGGCAAGGTCGGCCGCCAGATGCAGGTTCATGTCGCCGAACTTCGAGGGCATCACCGTCCGCGCCGTCAGCGCCGAGCGGGCGCCGAGCGAGGCCTCGACGGCCGTGTGCGAAATCAGCGAGTTGCCTTTCTGCAGATATGGCGCGGAGAGCGCCACGTCGGCGCGCCGGTCGGAGGCACTGAGCCGCCCCTCGACCGTAATCGGATAAAGCGGCACGACCGGCAGCTTCACGAAGCTCATCAGCGGCGCATCGTCGCGAATCGTGGCGCGCAGCGAAAATTCGTTCTCGCCGACGTCGGTCGGCGTTGAGGCGCCGAAATATTGGGGCAGTGCGTCGGCCGGCAGCGACTTCAGCTGCGCTACCAGCGTGCGCAGATCGATGCGCCCGACGGCTTCGGCCTCAATCAGGTCGGAAACCAGGGCCACCGACTGCGTTGCCGACTCGAAATCGGAAGTCAGCGCAATCGGGGCCTCGCGCAGTCCGCGACCCTCACTGTCGGTAAACGTCAGTCCGTTAATTTCCATACGTCCGGTCGGTTCCGTCAGCTCGGGGCCGGCAAACGCCGCGTCGATGCTGCCGCTGAGCGCATAACCGGGATATTTCGTCCACAATCCGGCCTCGGCGGGGGCAAGATGCCTGACATCGGCCGCAAGCGAGACCGAATAGTCGCCGGGCGTCAGGTTGACCACGGCGTCGGCGCGCAAGTCGGCCAGCGTGTCGGCAATGGCCGCGAAGCCGGAATATTGCTTGCCGGCATACAACACCTCGGCCGAAATGTTGTCGAAGCGCCGCCCGCGCCATTCCACCCGCGCGTCGGTCAGCGACGCCGTGCCGTCGGCGCGTCCGAGGTCGAAGTCGGCCGCAAATCCGGCCATGCCCAGCTCCTTGTCGGGCAGCAGAGCGCCGACGTCAACCCCCGGCGACTCCACCCTACCCTTCAGCCGCCCGCCCGCAAGCACGGCGTCGACCGCCACTTCGCCCAAATCGCCGACAAGCGTACCGGCCACAGTCAGGTCCATGGGCCGGCGCCACGAGGCCGAACCGGAGAACTCGGCCGTGCCCACCCGCGCCAGCAGGGCGCGCGTCTTGTCGGGCAGCGGGGTGAAGGCGTTGACAATGTCGGCCGTGCGGCCGCCGTCAACGCCGAGCGTCAGCATCGACGCGTCGGCCAGATTTTTCGTAGCTTCGCCACGCGCGTCGAGCAGAAATCCCGCCTCGGGCGCCTTGATTTGCAGCGAGCGCACGCTCAGCGAGTCGCGAAACAGCTCCACACGGCCGTTCAGGGCCAGCGGCGGTACGGCGATGCCGAAGTCGGCCGGCGCGACGGCCGAGCCGCGCAGCAGCTCGATTTCGCCCAGCCTCGACGCCCCGGGCCGCAAATCGAGGCTCACGGGCGCAAACTTCAGTTCGCCGCCCGGCAGGCTCAGCTTCAGGCCGTTGATGTCGAGAATATTGCCGGCATACCTGACGTCGGCAGCCATGTCGCGCAGCGTCAGGCCCGAGCGTTCGCGAAAATTCAGGCGTTTGAGGCTCACCTTGATGCTGTCAGAGCCGATGGCCGGCGCCGTCAGGTCGGCGCGCAGGTCGGCCAGATGAAGATGGTTCGGGTCAAGACCCTGTCCGGTCGGGGCGGAAAGCACGTCGTAGGCCGCGCGACCGGCACGGATAACCACCGTATGAACCGCAAGGCTGAACTTTGACGGCGGATTGGAGCCGTCGCCCTTGAGCCGCTCGACAATCGGCGCGATGTTTAGCGGCGCGCCCGGCTCGGCGCGGTTCACCCGAATGTCGGGACCCATCAGCTCCACGTCGGTAATGACCACACGGCCGCGCAACAGGTTGCGCCCGCTGATGCCGGCATTGAGGCGGTCGGCCTTCAGCACGGTGTCGGCCGGACTGACCACGACGGCCACATCGCCGAGCTTAAGTCGCGTGAACGGCTCAACCTCGAGCGACCCTATGCTCACCTCGGCGCCGAGCAGGTCGGAAAGCGCGGCCGAGGCCTCGGCGCGAAGCCGCTCGTGGACGGGGCCGAGCCAGAGGAGCACATATAGCAATATGGGTATCCCCACTGCCAGCGACAGTAGGGATACAATCAGAGTTCTTACTATTCTGTAGAGCTGCTTCACAGTCCGCGACCGTGGCACGACTTATACTTCTTGCCGCTGCCGCAGGGACACGGGTCGTTGCGGCCAATTTTCGGAGCGGCCTTGACGGGCTGCGGCGCCTGGCGCTGGCCCTGCTGAGCCGATGCGGCCTGACGCTGGGCGTCTGCCCCGTCATAACTCTCGGCCTTCGAGGCGTTATAGCGCGAATAGTCGGTTTTCTGCGCCATGGCGCGCTGCACCTCGGGCTGAGCCTGCTGAGCGGGCGCCTGCTGCTGAGTCTCGGCCGACTCGGCGGGCTGCGACGGCGGAGCCTGACGCACGTAAATCTGGCCGCGCATCAGTGCCGCCGTGGCCTTGTCGTTGAGATTCTTGAGCATGGCCTCGAACAGGTGGAACGACTCGACCTTGTAGATTACCAGCGGGTCTTTCTGCTCGTAGGTGGCGTTCTGAACGCTGTGGCGCAGCTCGTCGAGTTCGCGCAGATGTTCCTTCCAGAGCTCGTCGATGCAGGCAAGCATCAGAAGCTTGTGCCACTCCGTAACGATGTTGCTGCAGTCGGCGTTATAGCTCTCTTCGACGTTGACAATCAGGCGGAACAGGCGCTTGCCGTCGGTGATGGGCACCTGAATGATACTCTTGTAGCCCTGGTTCTCATAGAGGTCCTTGATTACGGGGCGGGCCACTTCGGTGATGCGCTCGCTCTTGCGCTGCATGGTCTCCATGGCGGCGGTGTGCAGGGCGGTGATGGCCTCCTCGCGGTCCATGTTGGCATATTCGGCCTCGGTGAAGGGCGCGTCGATGGTCATCAGGCTCATCAGCTCGAGGTTAAGGTCGCTGAAGCTGCCCGGCTGATTGGGCTCGTAGGTGTTGACCAGGTTCTCGACGACGTCATAGAGCATGTTGGAGATGTCGATGCCGATGCGCTCGCCTTTGAGGGCATGCTGGCGGCGCGAGTAGATGTAGGTGCGCTGCTTGTTCATCACGTCGTCAAACTCAAGCAAGCGTTTGCGAATGCCGAAGTTGTTCTCTTCGACACGCTTCTGTGCCTTCTCGATTGACTTGTTCACCATCGAGCTCTCAAGCATCTCGTCGTCTTTGAAGCCGAGACGGTCAAGGGTCTTCATGACGCTGTCTGAGGCGAACATGCGCATCAGCTGGTCTTCGAAGCTGACAAAGAACACCGACGAACCCGGGTCGCCCTGACGGCCGGCACGGCCGCGCAGCTGGCGGTCGACGCGGCGGCTTTCGTGGCGCTCGGTGCCGATGATGGCCAGACCGCCGGCGTTTTTCACCTCTTCGGGCAGCTTGATGTCCGTGCCTCGGCCGGCCATGTTCGTGGCGATGGTTACGGTGCCTTTCTGACCTGCCTGGGCCACGATGTTGGCCTCCTTCTGGTGGAGCTTGGCGTTGAGCACGTTGTGGGGAATATGGCGCATGGTGAGCTGACGGCTCAGATTCTCGGAAATATCCACCGAGGTCGTGCCGACAAGCACCGGACGCCCCTGGGCCACAAGCTCTTCAATCTCCTTGATGACGGCGGCATATTTGGCCTTCTTCGTCTTGTAGACACGGTCGTTCATGTCCACGCGGGCGATGGGGCGGTTTGTGGGAATGCTGACCACGTCGAGTTTGTAGATGTCCCAAAACTCGCCGGCTTCGGTTTCGGCCGTACCGGTCATGCCCGCAAGCTTGTGGTACATGCGGAAGTAGTTCTGCAGGGTGATGGTGGCGAAGGTCTGAGTGGCGGCCTCCACCTTCACGCCCTCCTTGGCCTCGATTGCCTGATGCAGGCCGTCGGAATAGCGGCGGCCCTCCATGATGCGGCCGGTCTGCTCGTCGACGATTTTAATCTTGTTGTCGTCGATGACATATTCTTCGTCCTTGTTGAAGAGCGTGTAGGCCTTCAGCAGCTGGTTGACGGTGTGAACGCGCTCGGCCTTTACGGCATATTCCTGAAGCAGGCGGTCTTTCTCTTCAGCCTTCCTGGCGGTGTCCTCGATGTTTTCGAGTGCGCTGAGCTGCGATGCGATGTCGGGCAGAATGAAGAAAGTCGGGTCTGAGATGTTGCCGGTGAGCACGTCATAGCCCTTGTCGGTCAGGTCGACCTGACGGGTCTTTTCGTCCACCTTGTAATAGAGCGGCTCGACAGCCTTCGGCATCTCGCGGCCGTTGTCCTGAAGATAGTAGCCTTCGGTCTTGAGCAGCAGAGTCTTCATGCCGTCCTGGCTGAGGAACTTGATGAGCGGCTGATATTTCGGGCCGGCGAGATATGCGCGATAAAGGGCCAGAGCGCCGTCGTTGCGCGTGTCTTTGTCGTCAGAGGCGATTTTTTCGCGAGCCTCGCTCAGCAGGCGAATCTGCAGCTTGCGCTGAGCCTCGACCACGTTCTGCACGTTGACCTTGTATTCGTCGAAATACTGGTCGTCGCCCTTGGGCACGGGACCGGAGATAATCAGAGGCGTACGCGCGTCGTCAATCAGCACGGAGTCGACCTCGTCGACGATGGCATAGTAATGTTTGCGCTGCACCATGTCGTCGGGGCTCATGGCCATGTTGTCGCGCAGGTAGTCGAAACCGAACTCGTTGTTCGTGCCGAAGGTGATGTCGCAGTTGTAGGCGGCGCGGCGCTCGGGGGTGTTCGGCTCGTGCTTGTCGATGCAGTCAACAGTCGAGCCGTGGAACATGTAGAGCGGGCCCATCCACTCGCTGTCGCGCTTAGACAGGTAGTCGTTGACTGTTACGACATGCACGCCGCGTCCGCTCAGCGAGCGCAGGAACACGGGCAGAGTGGCCACAAGGGTCTTGCCCTCGCCCGTTGCCATCTCGGCGATTTTGCCCTGATGGAGCACGATGCCGCCAATGAGCTGCACGTCGTAGTGCACCATATCCCAGGTAATTTCATTGCCGCCGGCAAGCCAGTGATTCTTATAAACGGCGCGGCCGTCTTCGGTGATGCTCACGAAGTCGCGGCCCTGTGCGGCCAGGTCGCGGTCGAGCTGCGTGGCCGTAACCTCCACGTCGCCTTTGGCAAAGCGGGCGGCGGTTTCGCGCAGCGTGGCGAACACTACGGGCAGGTGCTCGTTGAGCTTCTCTTCGATGGCGTCGAGGCTCTTCTTTTCGTGCTCGTCGATTTCGTCCCAGAGGGGCTGGCGCTTGTCGAAGGGCAGCGTCTCGATTTTGGCGCGCAGCTCCTTGACGGCCGTTTCGTGAGGCTCGACGGCGCTGCGAATGTCGGCGCGCACTCCGTCAATCCGGGCGCGGAGCTCGTCGGGGGTCAGCGCCTCCATTTCGGGGCGCAGCGAATTTATTTTGTTCACAATCGGCTGAATCTCACGCAGGTCGCGCTGCGATTTGTTGCCGAAAATCTTGCTAAGAAAAGAGTTGATTGACATTTTCTCTATATATGGAGTTTTTATTTTTTGCTTGAATGATTGAAAACTTCTGAAATCGGCGCGGAGCCGGCGGCATTGGGCGAGCGTATGCGCAGAATGCGCGCCACGGTGGGCGCGATGCGGCGCGCGTCAATAGGCGCCGCTATGTGTTTTGCTTCAATCAGTTGCGGAGCGTAGATTACCGCAGGAGCCACTGCCGGGGCGCGGCGCACGGTCTGGCGTGTCGGCGCCTGGTTGGTCGGGAAGTCGTTGACGAGCACCCAACCGGGAATCACGTCGATGAAGACGTCGGGCGCCGTGGCCACGATGGTGTTGCGCCTCATGGCGGCCGATGTGCGGCCTTCGAGAATGTCGTCGATGGTATAGGCGTTGGCCACACCGCTCATTCTCATCATGAACTTCGCCGCGTCGGCGCGCAGGTCTTCGGCGTTGAGTTTCTTTTCATCAATGAGCTTGCGGTTCAGATAGAACGCGCCGCGGTTATAGTCGGTTACCCATTCGCCGTTGCCGTGAAGGGCAATCAGATACATGTTGAGCAGCGAAACGGCCTTGCGGGTCGAGAACTCACCCGTCGAGAGGCTCCACTGTTCGCCGTCGGCCTCGGCCGAGGGGGGCGCGGGAGTGCCCGCGAGCAGCACCACATAGTTCTGGCCCGACTTGTCGGCCGCGCCGAGCAGGCGCGCGACTTCGCGGTCGAGTTTGATGTAGGCGTCAAGCGTCTCCACGCGGTTGTCGGAAGTGCCGTCGGCCGTGAACGGAGCCAGGGTATAGCCAACCGACAGCATGTCCATGGCATCGCGGGCGCCGAGGCGCATCGAACGCAGATATTCCGTGGCCATGTCGGTGATTTCGCGGTTGACGGGCGCGGCCGTCTTGAAGTCGCGGAATTTCGACGCGCCGGTAAATGTGTGGCGGAACGGATAGTAACGCTTGTGGGCCGGAAGCGCCGGATAGTCGGCCACGGGCAACGACGGCGACCATGAAATCGTGTCGATTCGCGCGCTGAGCGGCCGCGTGTAGTTGCCGGCGGTGATGGCCGTGGGCACTTCGCGATAATGGGTCGTCGTGGCCCAGTTGCCGTTGGCGTCGTTAATCCAGAAGGCCGAGTTGCCGGCGTGGCCGCCCATGATGATGGCCCGCGCCGCGTCGGGGGCAAGGGCGTGGACGTGGCCCGCGCCTGCGCCGTCAATGCGCACCTCGTCGGCCAGCGTGCTCACGCGCAGAACGGCGGGCGAGAGAGTCTCTGTGGTGTAGTTGCCTATCTTGGCGGGGTCGAGCAGCGTCGGCAGCTCCATCTTGCGCTCGGTCGAATAGGTCGTGGAGGCGGCCACGCCGTTCACGGCCGGCTCGGCGCCCGTGTAGAGCATCGCAACGGCGCCGGCGGCGTCGATGCCCGGGCCGTAGTCAACCTCGTCGAGCACCACCCCGCCGTTAATCAGCCGGTTGAAACCGTCGGGACCGAAACAGTCGCTCAGCAGTTCGAGTCGGTCGGCGCTGAGCCCGTCAATCACGATGCTGACAATCAGCTGCGGCCGCGTCTGCTTCGGTTGAGCGGGCGCGACCTCAAGGCTCCAACCGGGCATGGCTGTGAGAAGCGTTGCCAGCAGAGCCAGCGCGGGAGCGGTGATTATGAGCGATTTGCCTTTTTTTTGCATCGTCTGATATTGTCAAGGCTGCGCACGGCATCGGCGGCAATCAG
This sequence comes from uncultured Porphyromonadaceae bacterium, assembly GCA_902495245.1. Classification (GTDB taxonomy): domain Bacteria; phylum Bacteroidota; class Bacteroidia; order Bacteroidales; family Muribaculaceae; genus UBA3263. Next base: position 6,506 of record CABUWI010000016.1, on the reverse strand, counting down.
CGGCCAGAAGGCCGCATTCATGCCTCGCCCGAGCACCGGCGCGAGCACAGTGAGCGATATTAAGAGTGCAAAGTTAACAAAAAAATAGCACATTTCGTTCTTTTTGGCCTTTTTTATCCACGGAAGCACTGCGCCGAGCGCGCAGAACGGGTTAAGCCAGAGCAGCAGCAGGTTGGGCGACGTGGCCTCATGGGTCGAAACGAACACCAGATAAGTCAGCACGCAACCCGTCAGCGCGAACGCGCCGAACAGCAGCGTGTCAAACCACTGCGGGCGCCTCACGAAGCAGACGCCGAATGCTGCGGCAAGCACCGCGAGGGCAAAAGCCAACGGAGTCAGGAACCATGGAGTCGGACGCGATTCGAACGCCTGTTCGCCGTGAATGGTCGTGGCCTCCACCACCCCACTATCTTCGAGAAGATTGCGCAACGCCACGGGGGCGAAAGCCGTCTGCCGCAACGTAATCGGCTTGTCGAGACTGCGACCGAGGGCAAGGTCGATTCCGAACTGATACCACGGATAGTCTGCATGATAGCGCTGCATCTCGCGGCGAAACGACGTATCGGTCAGAGTGTCGGCAATCAGCTGCCGCCCCACGGCCTGCTCAATCAGCGCCAGAGGGCGCGTGGCGCAATTGTCGAGCACGTAGTTATAGCGATAGACTTTGTTCTCCGGGCGCAGATTGTTGTCAATCAGCACGATCAGACTTTCCGTCTGCACGGAATCGAGCGCCAGCGTCTGTTCGACGACCCCGCGGCCCTGTTCCTCATAATCGGCAAAAAAGTAGCGCGTCGGATAGGCCATGCACATATAGTCGGTCTCGCCGGCCACGAAACGGCCCACGAAATTCGGCGCACTGAAATCATAAACGCCCCAATTCACAACCATATCCATATTGCGGTCGGGGTCCACAACCCTGATAGCCGAATGCCCCTCAAGCTCATACACCTCCCGCCCGGGCAGCGCCGTCAGCAGGCTCACCCGCGGCACCGCGTTAGCGGCGAATGCGGCCAACAGAAGGATTATAGCAACGAGATGTTTCATAACCGCAAAGTTACGAAAATTTTATTGCTGTCCGATAAAAATTTTGAGGCCGGCTAAATTTCTGTAGTTTCAATAACGAAATGCAAAAACCTTGATGATTGAAATCTATTCTCCTCACTCCTTCGAGGAAGAGATGCCGTATACATCAGCAACAAACGTATTTAACGTGAGTTCGATATAAGCAATCAGGGAGCACCGCGCCCGGCACAAAGCCGCGAAAACCGGAACCGAACGCGAACTTATCGGGCAATGGGAACCGAAAAGAATGAACTTTACTTTGCGTTACAATAAAAAAATCCCAACCACAGTGTATCTATTACACTATAGTCGGGGCGTGCGTAAGGGTCTGTTAAGACTTCTGACTAACGGAATACATTTATTATTTTAATCAAGTCTTCATTAGCATGTATCAGCAATCGCTTGCTTCTGACATCATCGTCATTTTTAAGAAGTGATTCAAGTTTTCTGTATGCTGAGAGGTGTTTTCGTATTGGCTCTATAGTGTAATTTTCAAATTGATCTATGACCTCTCCTTATGCACATCAGTTAATCGATATTTGACAAACCTTACAGGAGACTCTGCTTTTTTGAAATTTTTATACACATTAAATATATTCGCCGAAGGATATCGTTCCACAATTTCGCGCGCTTTTGAGAAAATGGAACGTACATGTCCTTGTTGAGGATTGACATACGGAACTCATCTCTTCCATGATCTTGACTCGCAAGACAAACGTTGCATATGTAATCATACTCTGACTGAGACTGAGATTGAGAAATAGAAAGTTTTGTAATCTGTTGGGAGCAACCGTTTACTTTTATGCCGAAAATATATTGTTCGTCTATCAGCGTCATATACTAATAAAAGTTAGAGAATTCAAATTCGGTTTATTCAGGCTACATCAACGGCACCCATTTCGATAAAATCGAGGGGTTGCGGCGAAGGTGGTTGACACCGCGTTAACACGGGCTGAAAGCAAAAATCGCAAGTAGTTGATAATTGACCACTTGCGATTTCTTGGGGTGCCCAGAACAGGCACACAACCTTGCAATCATAAGAAAACAAGAGAAATAATATAGCTATAAATCAGCAAATTAAATTTTAACTCGTTCTCGTCATTTGGATGTTTTTGCCCTTATTTTTGCATTTAGTACACCTTGAACCAAATATTTTTCTTAACTTTGCCGTGACATAATTCCAACCGAAAAAGTGTACTTTTCGTCGGGTGTACTCCCGGTGTGCTCATAATTGCAGGTTGGAGAACTGAATACACTTAAAACCCTCTCACTCTATGGCAAAGCTACAGAAACAGACCAAGCAGAACCCCAAGCTCGAACAGCGCGAGCTGAAAGACGGACGCATTGCGCTCTACCTTGAATACTACCTCGGACGAAGCGAGGAAGTGGTGAATGACGCTGATGGCAAAGTGGTGTATTACACCGAAGGCGCGATGAAGGGCAAGCCGAAGAAGAAGGTTACTCATCTCCGCAAGAAGGAGTCGTTGCCTTTCTATCTCATTGCCAAACCGACTTCGCCGATGGAGCGTCAGCAGAATCGTGAAATTCTCGAAATGGCAGAGAAAATCCGTTTCGAGAAAGGACAGGAACTGAAGGAACAACAGACCGGTTTACGCCTTGCAAAGCATCCTGAAGAAATCAATTTCTTTGACTACTTCCAGTCGTTCATCGACAATTACACGAAGAAAGATGTGCGCCACATGCGCCGTGGTCTTGCCATATTCAAAGAGTTCCTGAAGGAGAAGAAAAAGTACAAGGCTTTTGTAGAAACCATCCGTCCCGACCAGATTACAAAAGAGATGATTCGGGAATTCGCCGAATATCTTCAGTCGCGGTTTAAGGGTGAAGGACCGCATACTCTCTTCCAGCGATTCAAGAAGGTGTTCAAGAAAGCGACCGAAGATGAAGTCTTCCAGCGGAACCCATGCGAGGGAGTGGTTATCACGATTGATAGTGAGCAGCTCAAGAAAGATATTCTCTCGATGGATGAGATTAAGCAGCTTGCATTGACGCATTACCCAAACGAGAATCCCGATATACGCCGGGCGTTCCTCTTCTGCCTATTTGCCGGGGTGCGGTTCTGCGATGTCAAAGATTTGACTTTCGCACAGGTCGATTTCTCCAACCGGCTTCTCCGTTTCAATCAGGCTAAGACTGCCGGACACAGCTCGGCAAGTTGGGTCAACATGCCGTTGAGCGACACACACCTCAAGCTCATGGGCGAGCCAGAGAACGGCGACAAGAACCAACTCATCTTTCCATTACCTTCCCACACCATGTGCCTGAAGGCATTGCGCCACTGGACTGCCCGTGCCGGAATCGAGAAACATATCACCTGGCACTGCGCGCGCCACTCATTCGCAGTCAACTTGCTCAACAACGGAGCCAATATCAAAACCGTCGCCTCTCTACTCGGTCATGCCGGACTCAAACACACCGAGAAATACACCCGTGCCGTCGATTCTCTCAAACGCGAAGCCATCGACTCCCTGCCGGATATTTCTTTCTGACACATCACGTTTGACTAAAAATTAATACCTTTGTATATGTGTATATGGAAACGAATAATTCTCAACTCGTAATCTACAAGGCTCCTGACGGAACAATGTCGATTGATGTTACCGTTCAGAATGAAACAGTATGGCTCAGCCAGGGTCAAATGGCAGAACTATTCGGCAAGGACCAGTCTGTCATCGCCCGTCATATCTCCAATGTTTTCAAGGAGGGAGAGCTGGAGAGGGAAAGTAATATGCAAATTTTGCATAATACTCTCTCAAAGTTCAAACCCACACAGGTTTACAGTCTTGATGTGATTATATCTGTTGGCTATCGTGTCAAATCTAAACGAGGCACTCAATTCCGTATTTGGGCGAATCAGGTATTGAAACAATATCTCCTGCAGGGTTACGCCATCAACGAAAGGATCGCTGCGCGGAAATTTGACGAGTTGAGCCAGTTGGTCAAAGTGTTGGGTCGTACCATACAGAATCAGGAGAAACTGACGGAAGACAGCCGCTCGCTGCTTGATGTCGTTGTCGATTATACCTACGCACTCGATACTCTCGACCGCTACGATTACCAGGAGTTGAAGATTGAGGACACCACCGGCAAAGAGGCGTTCCATGCCACATACGAAAATGCAATGGAAGTCATCCGCGAACTTCATGAGAAATTCGGAGGCAGCACATTGTTCGGCAACGAGAAAGACGATTCCTTCAAAAGTTCCATTGGACAGATTTACCAGACTTTCGGTGGCGTTGACCTCTACCCATCAGTCGAGGAAAAGGCAGCCATGCTCCTGTATCTCGTTACCAAGAACCACTCCTTCAGCGACGGCAACAAACGCATTGCCGCCACACTGTTCCTATGGTTCCTCAATGGTAATGGTATCCTTTATAATGAAGACGGCACCAAGCGCATCGCCGACAACACTCTTGTCGCCCTTACTCTAATGATCGCCGAAAGCCGCACCGAGGAAAAAGACACCATGGTCAAAGTCATCGTCAACCTAATCAACAAGAATAATTAATATAGCTTTCATATATAGGTTCTCCTCAACAAGCATATTTCCGACTTACGTTTAACTTTCTCATCAATTCTATATGCATATCTGCCATGTTGTCAGTTAAGGTATTTGGCACGCAATTTGCTTCTTTCAAAGTATGATCTTATTCCTTTCTTATTCATATTTCAATCATGGCAAAAAGTAGAAATTTTTCGGTCTATCTTTTGAAGCGAGGATTCAATGCAGATAACGCATTGAAGGAGGAGAACAATCTTACACGACTTATGGAAGATGAGACAAACATTCCCGAAGGAGGAGTAATGTATTTTGGACAAAGTCCAATTAAGCAACCATGGTGGAAAGAATATTGGGGTATTAATCAAGATCTGAAGCAATCGTCAGCAGGAGCTATAGTATTTCTTCCCGTTAATGACCGCTGGTTTGCCATAACTTTTGGCTCAAGTTATCATAACCTAAAGGAGAAATCTTATGAATATGACTTCGGAATAAGAACGACGTTAAACAGCTTGGATCCTGAGAAAATCAAATCGACAGACTTACTCGTACCTGAAACAGCTAAGAGACAGCGCATTCAAATTCCTAATGCAGCAAATTTAACATATTTTGATTTCAATAAGGATGAGTCAATCGTAAAGAGGTTGACCGGTGCGGTAAAAGAGGAGTATGCTGATTTGATTAGGAATGCCACTGGTTCGAGTAATCTTCGTTTTGCTACTGTATGCGAACCTGATGAGCTTATTGACTTGTGTTCGCGCCTTCTTGAAATTTACATACGAAGGGATTACGAAGAGACATTCCCCGACTTACAAAATATCACACCAGTAAAAGACCCGGAGTTAATTGCATCTCTTGAAGCAAAGCTTTTTGACGAGTATCAAGCTTGTTCACCATCTCTTACACTAGCAATACCTGAAATCATTGATTACGCAACTAATTTTAAAGTAAGGTATCGTGGTGCCTCTCGTATGTCCGAAGAATACGATGACGTTTTTATTGGAAATTATCGCAACTACTTAACAGAGCGAGGCGTTGAAATAGATAATGTAGAGCTATTCAATAAGCACACATTGAATGTTTACGATGAAAATGGTCAACAATTACATTCATATTCAATCTATAAATCTCTTTTATTCGATTGTCAATTGAATGGCAGGACCTATCATCTTTGTGAAGGTGCATGGTATGAAATTAATTCCGACTTTATAGCCAAAATTAAAATAGAATTAGACCCCATCTTTATAGATGCTCATGAGGTCTTATGTGAATGTAATCAGAAACTAGAAGGTGATTATAACAACAATGCAACAAATCTTGCATCCGAAGAATTAGAGGCTTGTTGTTTAGATAAGAAATCTATTTCACCACACGGAGAGAAGCCCGTAGAGCCATGCGACATAATAGCATTAAAAGACGATTATGCAGAACTGATGCATAATAAGATATCTACTCGCTCTTCTTTACTAAGTCATTTGTTCAATCAGGGAGTAAACTCTGCTATGCTTTTATTGCGAAGCACAGAAGCGAAAGAAAAACTAAAAGATCTAGTTGAAAGTGAATATTTAAAAGGACTTATAGATAATGATAAATACCATGTTACATACGGCATTATTTCTAATAAAAGGCATGATATGAAATCTGATTCATTACCTATATTTTCACGAATTAGTCTTTTGCGTTGTGTACGGAATCTAAAGTTAATGAGAATCCCTGTGTCAGTATATCTTATTAAAGACAACGTGGATCGAAAGCGTCTTAATGACGACTAAGCGGAAGCTGACAATACAGTTTTTCGCGGCTTCTAAATCGCAATTTACCTCTGACGGCATAACAGATACCTGACTGCTCATCATGAGCGGTAACAGCTCATCTCGCTGCTTGGTGAGATTTAAGATTTCAAGCTGGCAATTGATGATTTTAT
>CABUWI010000015.1 GCA_902495245.1 uncultured Porphyromonadaceae bacterium | reverse complement strand
TGTGGGAAATGAAATTATCGTAATGATTGATGATTTTCAAAAAATGAATAACAGGCTACCAATCGGACTTAATGAGATAGGAACTCCTTTCGAGGAAATTAATGAGACCTATGAATACAAGGGCTATATTTTCTATTACGAACCAAGAAAAGACGGCTTTTATTGGCTGACCGTCACATTCGGTCCGGATGAGAATTATTGTTACAATTCTAAAAATAAGTCCTGGAAATGGGGTTGTGATTCTGATAGAGTAGACGCGTACAAAAAGTATTCTCTTGAAAATGATTCTGGAGATGAAACTGACCGATAAACGATTTTGGATAGCGTGGGGAGTGTTATTTCTTCTTATGGTCGGGTGTTGCATATCCGAGGTGTGGAGTGAAGATACTGCTTTGCTTGGCGGTGCTTATGCGCTGTCGCTGTTATCGACTTGGCTGTGTCATAGGGTAAGACCGAGAGTTGCTTATGGCAATTTGATTGTGATGATTGTCTATAATGCGATATTAACTTACAATCTTGTCTTTAACAGTCGATACGGAGCCGGAATGACATGGTGGTTTTATGCGGTGCTCATAAACACAATCCATTCAATAGCATTGCTCACATTCGTAATTACGAATGCTATAAAACGCAAGAAGACGAGAATGCCTGATAAACAATTTTGATAATTGGAGATGTATAAAGAGATTACCGGCAGATTCCACTTTGCTTTCTCTCAATCTTCTAATCATACTATTTCGCTGACTTTCGCTATATGATATAAGGCTGTCTTTGTTTCGGTGGGCGGCGAATTATTTCGCCGGCTTTTGTTATTCTTATTGGTTAAAAATTGGTAATATGGTAGAATATTGCGAAGAAAATGCTAAATTTGCACGTTGATAAATATACTTGCTCAAGAATGAAACTTACGCTGAAAAAGTTCATTATACTTGTGCCGGCGGTCGTTGCGGCCCTGTCGGCATGTAATTCCACGACTGAAGAAACGGAGAATCTGACGGGTCTGGAAAACGAATCAAGCACTCTGGTCAGGAGCTTTTCTCTTAAAGCCAACGCAAAGGTGATGCTATATCTCGACTCGGTCTATTTTTCGATAGATCAGGTCAGAGGCGAGATTTTCAATGCCGATTCGCTGCCGTGGGGCACCGACGTGAGGCGTCTGGTCGTGAGCGTGCAGATTCCGTCGACGAGCGGCGTGGAGATTGTGATGCCGAAGCTGAGCGACGGCACCGACACCGTTATCAACCTGCTGAAGAACTCGGGCGACTCAATCAACTTTTCGCGCGGCTCGGTGTGGATGCGCGTAACGTCGGCCGACGGCGAGTATGAGCGCATCTACACGGTGCGCGTCAACGTCCATAACTGCAATCCCGACTCGCTGCAGTGGAATATGAGGCCCGAGATATTGCCTTCGTCGCTTTCGGGCCTGAAAAAGCAGAAGGCCGTGGAGTTCGGCGACGGGTTCTATTGCATGTCGGCCAACGGCTCGTCGGTCGAGATGGCCCGCGCCTCTCACCCCAGCCAGTTCCGGTGGGACACCGACATGATCACCACCTTGCCGGCCGACGTCAATGTCGGCTCGCTGACCGCCGCGCCCGATGCAATGTATGTCATTTCAGAATCGGGCAAGCTGCTGAGCAGCACCGACGGCACGGTGTGGAGCGAGACGACCGCCCCCGCCGGGTGGACTCATCTTTACGGCGCGTTCGGCAATGACATTGTCGGCGTCCGCAACGGCCGCTGGGCAACGTGGCCTGGCGGAGCCGAGGGCGACATTCCCGCCGGCATGCCCGTGAGCGAGACTTCGGCAATGTGGACCTTCACCAACGAATGGGCAATCGAACCGCAGGCAATGTTTGCCGGCGGCGTCCTTGCCGACGGCTCTTACAGCGGCATCGCCTGGGGCTTCGACGGACGCGGCTGGATGCAGCTCAGCGGCTACAGCGGCGACTACATGCTGCCGCAGGCCGCCGGCATGACCGTATTCCCCTACTTCACCTTCCGCACCGACAACAAGACGTTCGTCACGTCGCGCCATAGCGCATGGATTGCCCTGGGCGGCCGACTGGCCGACGGCACGATGCAAAAGGGCGTCTACGTGTCGCTTGACAACGGCGTCAACTGGCGCAAGGCCTCCGAAGACCTTCAGCTCCCCGCCGCCATCAAGCCGCGCAGCGGCGCCGACGTGCTGCTGGGCTACAAGTCGTTCACGGCCTCGCGAGCCGTCAAACCCATAACCGAGTGGGACGCACCTTATATATACATGTTCGGCGGCTATGACGCTTCGGGCCGGCTTTTCAATCAGGTGTGGACCGGCGTAATCAACCGCATGACTTTCAAGCCGCTGCAATAAAAATATGAAAAACCCGGTTCTGCGCATAATCTGCTGCGTGCTGCTGTCAATGGCGACGGCAGGCGCCGCCGTCGTGCACGCGCAGGACGAGACTTATAAATTCGACCTCGGCGCCGGTGTGGGCATGAGCGGCTATCTGGGCGACGTCAACCAGGCCAACATGTTCCGCAATCCCGGTTTTGCCGCCCAGGTTGGCTTCCGCTATATGTTCGACACGCGCTGGATTGTGCGCGGCGTCTTCACCACGGCCGGACTGCGCGGCGACTCGTCGCAGTTTTCAAACAAGTTTCCGGGGGGCGACGTCAAGTTCACGTCGCAGTTCTATAAGCTGACGGCACGGGGCGAGTTCAACTTCTTTCCCTACGGCATCGGCGAGACCTTCAAGCGCCTCAAGCGCTGGACGCCCTATCTGGCCGTGGGCGTGGGCGTGTGCATGTCGTCTTCCGGGGGCAAGGTCAACGTGGCCCCTACCCTGCCCATGGCTTTCGGTTTCAAGTTCAAGCTGAGGCCGCGCCTCAACCTGGCCGCCGAGTTCTGCATGACCAAGACCTTCGGCGACAAGCTCGACGGCAACTCCTACACCGACCTTCAAGGAATTAAAAGCGATTTTGTAAAAAACACTGACTGGCACTCGAACATCATGGTCAGCATAACCTATGAGTTCGGAAAGCGCTGCGAGACGTGCCACTATAAAGACTGACAATCAATGGATTTTCAAGATAAACTTCGCGAAATAGACCCCGAGAGGCTGCCCGGCCACATAGCAATCATCATGGACGGCAACGGCCGCTGGGCCTCGGCGCGCGGCCTCGACCGCTCGGAGGGCCACGTGCGCGGCGTCGACACCGTCAGGCAGATAACCGAGGCCGCCAGCGAAATCGGCATCAAGTATCTGACGCTCTACACCTTCTCGACCGAAAACTGGAACCGGCCGCAGAAGGAAGTCGACGCGCTGATGGCCCTTGTGGGCATGGCCATTGTCCGCGAAACGCCCGACCTCATCAAGAACAACGTCAGGCTGACCCTCATAGGCGACTTTGACCGCCTGCCCGCCGAGACCCGCGAATGTCTGCGCGGCTGCATGGCCGACACCGCTCACTGCACCGGCCTGGTGCTTAACCTGGCGCTCAGCTATTCGAGCCGCTGGGAAATCACCGAAGCCGTGCGCAAGATTGCCCGCCGCGTGGCCGACGGCTCGCTCAGCCCCGACGACATTACCGACGCCACGGTCAGCGGCGCCATGGCCGACCCTACCCTCCCCGACCCCGACCTGCTGATTCGCACCGGCGGCGACTTCCGCATATCCAACTATCTGCTCTGGCAGCTGGCCTACAGCGAACTTTACTTCAGCCCGATGTTCTGGCCCGATTTCGGAAAATCCGAGTTTGCCGACGCAATTATCACCTATCAACATCGCCAACGACGCTTCGGCCTGACCGGCGACCAAGTCAGTTCCACCACCAAATGACCAACGCAACCCCTCACGTTCGTTTACCGCACATGCGCACGATATTCAACTATTTGTTTCTCGCTTTGACGGCGCTGGTCGCCGCTCCGGCAGCCGCGCAGACGGCTCCGGCCGACACCGTGGCCAACCCGAAGGTGATTTACGGCTCCACGGCCCGAACATACACCATTGCAAGCATCGAGGTCAAAGGTGCGCCCAACTATAATCCCGACGTCATCAGAAACTATGCCGGCCTCTCCGTGGGCGAGCGCGTGCAGATTCCCGGCGCCGAGCTCACTAACGCCGCCAAGCGCCTGATGGCCCAGGGACTCTTCTCGCAGGTGAAAATCCGCGTCGACAAGACCGTGGGCAACCGCGCCTGGCTTGTCTACGACCTGCGCCAGCAGCCGCGCATTCGCGACGTGGAATATATCGGCATGAAAAAGAACGAGCGCGAAGACGTCAGCCAGAAGCTCCACCTTGCGCGCGGAAATCAGATTTCGCAGAACATCGTCGACCTCATCGTCAAGGTCATCAAAGACTATTATAAAGAAAAAGGCTTTAACAACGCCGACGTGCAGGTCGACCTCATCGACGCGCTCGACGCCCCCAACGAGCAGATTGTCAGAATCAAGGTCAACCGCAGCAACAAGGTCAAGGTGAACTCCATCACCTTCACGGGCAACAACGTCTTCTCTGACCGCGCCCTGCGCAACGCCATGAAGAAGACCAACATCAGCAAGGACCTCATCAAGATTTTCAGCCAGAAGAAATTTACCGAGGCCGACTATGAGGCCGACCTCGAGCGCATTCTCGAAAAATATAACGAACACGGCTATCGCGACGCCGTCATCGTCTCCGACAGCGTCGTGCCCAACGACAACGGCAAGGTAGACATCTACATCAACCTCGACGAGGGCAAGCAGTATTATCTGCGCTCAATCAACTGGGTGGGCAACACCGTCTATCAGAGCGACCGCCTCCAGGAGGTGCTCGACATCAAACCCGGCGGCGTGTTCAACGAGAAGCTGCTCAAAAAGCGCCTCACCGACGACGAAGACGCCGTTGGCAACGCCTACTACAATCAGGGCTATATCTTTGCCAACATCACCCCCATCGACCGCAACATCGAGGGCGACTCAATCGACCTCGAGCTGCAGGTAATCGAAGGCCCGCAGGCGCGAATCAATGCCGTCAACATCAACGGCAACGACCGGTTGTATGAAAAAGTGGTGCGCCGCGAACTGCGCACGCGCCCCGGCGACCTCTTCAACCGCGATGCTCTGATGCGCTCGGCCCGCGAAATCATGCAGATGGGCCACTTCGACCCCGAGTCCGTGGCGCCCGACGTGCAGCCCAACCAGGAAGACGGCACCGTCGACATCAACTGGAACCTCACCTCCAAGGCAAACGACCAGATCGAGCTCTCGCTGGGCTGGGGCCAGACCGGCCTCATAGGCAAGGTGGGCCTGAAGTTCACCAACTTCTCAATCAAGAACCTCTTCCACCCCAAGACCTACAAGGGCCTCATTCCGCAGGGCGACGGCCAGACCTTCTCGCTAAGCGTGCAGACCAACGCCCGCTACTATCAGGCCTATCAGATCAGCTTCCTCGACCCCTGGTTCGGCGGAAAGCGCCCCAACGCTTTCTCCGTTACGGGCTACTACAGCCGTCAGACCGGCATCAGCAACTCGTTCTACAACAAGAACTACCTGAACAACATGTATAACTACGGCTATGGCTACGGTTATGGCTACGGCTATGGTTACGGCGGCAACTCGTCGGCCTATCAGGACGCCTACGACCCCAACAAGGTGCTGCAGATGGCCGGCGTTACCGTCGGCTTCGGCAAGCGTCTGAACTGGCCCGACGACTACTTCACCTTCAACGCCGACCTCACCTACAACTTCTACTCGCTGAAGAACTGGGAGTATCTCTACTACATGAACAACGGCACGTCTAACTCAATCGTGCTCGGCCTGACGCTGGCCCGCTCGAACATAGACAACCCGCTCTATACCCGCAGCGGCTCCTCCTTCTCGATCAACGCGCAGATAACTCCGCCCGCCTCGCTCTTCATGCCGGGCCGCAACTGGGCCAAACTCGCAGCCGACGATTCCGAAAAAGCCAAGGCCGAACGCTACAAATGGATTGAATACTGGAAAATCCGTTTCCACTCAAAGACCTACACCCCGCTCATCAACCCCAACGGCAAATACACGCTCGTGCTCATGACCCGCGCCGACTTCGGCCTCATCGGCTCGTGGAACAAGCATCTGAAGACGCCGTTCGAGACCTTCTACGTGGGCGGCGACGGCATGAGCGGCTCCTACACCTACGCCACCGAGACCATTGCCCTGCGCGGCTACGACAACGGCGCCTTCACCCCCTACGGCCGCGAAGGCTATGCCTACACCCGCTTCGGCGTCGAGCTCCACTTCCCCTTCCTGCTGCAGCCGACCACGACCATCTACGGCCTGGCCTTCGCCGAGGCCGGCAACGCCTGGACCAACGTCAGCGACTTCAACCCCTTCCAGATGAAGCGCTCGGCCGGCTTCGGCCTGCGCGTCTATCTGCCCATGGTCGGCCTGCTCGGCATCGACTGGGGCTATGGCTTCGACAAGGACGCCTACGGCAACCGCGGCGGCAGCCACTTCCACTTCGTGCTCGGCCAGGAGTTCTAAACCTTTTCACGGGTTGATTGTCTATTATAATGTATAACCGCTTAAATAATAAAGATATGAAAAAACTGCTTCTCATTCTCGCCCTGGTGGCCGGAGCCGCCTTCGGCGCATCGGCCCAGAAGTATGCGCTGGTCGACATGGAATACATTCTCAAGAACTACCCTCAGTATGAAATGGCCAACGAGCAGCTCAACCAGCTCTCGCAGCGATGGCAGAAAGAGGTCGAGGCCAAGAGCGCAACGGCCGAGAATCTCTACAAGAACTATCAGTCGGAGCTCGTTTTCATGACCGACGACCAGAAAAAAGCCAAAGAGCAGGAAATTGTCAACGCCGAAAAAGAGGCCACCGACCTCAAATATAAATACTTCGGCCCCGAGGGCGAACTCTACAAGAAACGCCAGAGCCTCATGGAGCCGATTCAGGACGAAATCTACAACGCTATCAAGAAGATAGCCGAGCAGAAAGGCTATCAGACAATCTTTGACCGCGCCTCGTCGGCCAACATAATCTATGCCTCGCCCCGCATCGACATTTCCAACGAAGTGCTCGACGCCCTGGGCTATTCGGCCCGCTGATTCACATTCTTTCATATAAATTATAGAGAATTGTGGGCCGTTAGTTGCAAATTTTTACTAACTTTGCACTCAGCGAAAAAATTTAACTTAACAAACACATAAAAATCAAGATGATTAAGAAAATTCTTCTGGCTCTGGCCATAGCTCTTCCCGCCTGCGCTTTTGCCCAGGACAAATTCGCAGTGGTCGACGCCCAGACCGTCATGACCGCCATGCCTGAATACAAGGACGCGCAAGACAAGCTCGGCGCCGCATCGAAGACTTTCGAAGACCAGCTCACAACCCTGCGCAGCGAACTCGACAAGAAAGTCCAGGAATTCCAGGCTCTGCCCGAAACCACCTCTGAGGCAATCCGCGCCGACAAGGCCAAAGAGCTCGACAGCATGCAGCAGCGAATCGAAACGTTCTACACCAACGCCCAGCAGGAACTGCAGCGCCAGCAGCAGACCCTCATGCAGCCCATTCAGGAAAAACTCGTCAACGCCATCAAAGACTTCGGCAAGGAGCAGGGCTACCTGATGATTTTCCCCGACGGCGTGGCCATCTACACCTCCGATGCCGTTGTTGACGTAACCGCCAACATCAAGAGCAAACTCGGAATTCAGTAACCTCCCGCTTCTCATCTCCTCTCTCATCTTCTTTTTCCTGTTACTCACGTGTCCGGTCAGTTTTTGCTCACGTGAGTAACGTTGTTTCTAACGCCAACCTTAAAAACCCGGTGTAAATGATTATCAAGAAACTGTTCATCGCACTTGTCGGCGCTCTGGCCGTGATGCCCGCCGCTCAGGCTCAGACCACTGTTGCCGTTGTCGACATCGATTCCGTCAAGGCCGTCATGCCCGAAGTGAGCCTCGCTCAGTCGCTGCTCGAGCAGACCTCGCAGCAGTATGAAGACGAATACCGCAAGCTCACCGACGAAATCAATAAGAAAATCGAAGAATATCAGGCCCTGTCGTCGTCGACCGCACCCGCCATTCGCGAGCGCCGCCAGCAGGAGATTCAAGACCTCGACCAGCGCATTCAGGCCTTCCAGCAGAAAGCTCAGGACGACCTCGCCGCCGAGCGTCGCAAACAACTCGGCCCGATTGACGAAAAAATCAACGCCGCCATAGCCGTCGTGGCTCAGGAAAGAGGCATCTCGCTCGTGCAGCCCAGAGGTCAGATGCTCTACGTCGGCCCCGACGTCATCAACATCACCGACGACGTCGTCGCCCGCCTCACCGCCAAGTAACCAATGCAAAATATCAGTTTCGTAAATTCTGTAGGGACGCACGGCTCGTGCGTCCGCCGTAACGACCGATACTGCAGGAAGTTATGTGCTATGCAACTCGGACGCACGAACCGTGCGTCCCTACCCTTTGGCATAATGTAATCTTTGAGGATTCCACCGACTATTTTCCTTAAGTTAGCGACATTGTGCCTTTGGCACGTTGCTGAATGACAGCTAATTACGAAACAAACCGAAGGCATCTCCCT
The DNA here is from genome assembly GCA_902495245.1 of uncultured Porphyromonadaceae bacterium. Classification (GTDB taxonomy): domain Bacteria; phylum Bacteroidota; class Bacteroidia; order Bacteroidales; family Muribaculaceae; genus UBA3263. The sequence goes on along the minus strand of CABUWI010000015.1, from coordinate 28,928 downwards.
ACGATTAGCCGTTAATGCACCACTCTCACCCGACGAGTTCAAGAGCACTCTCCCCTCAATCGAGGATATAGAATTGGAGTTGAAAACGCATTGAAAAATCTCCGGCAAAAATCCCCGACCTGCGCGGTCAATTTGTGCATTCGGGGATTTTTTCGTATATTTGCGCGAATTTTGGCATTAGAATAATCATATAAACCAACTTTAACAATAGATTTTTTACAAAACACATGAACAGCAAAGGTTCTTTGGGAAGCATAGTGGCGGGTGTGATCGCCATCTTCCTTGTGCTCATCTGCCTGTTCTATCTGTCGTTTACCTGGAAGGGTTCGCAGATTGAAAATCAGGGTAAAGAGTACGCCGTAGCGGTGGCCGGCAGTGATGACACCACCGACGCCTATACCGGTGCCTACAAGCACTTTATGGACTCCATCGCACAGGAGCCGGTATATATGGGCTACACCTATGCCGAAGTTCAGCGCTGGGGCGTGGGCCTCGGCCTTGACCTCAAAGGCGGCATGAACGTTACCCTCCAGGTTAACATGGGCGACATGATCAAATCGATGGCCGCCGACGCTAACGGCACCACCCTGCGTCGCGCAGTGCTCGCCACCGACTCCATTGCCAACGCAGCCCCCGAAACCGAATATGTCGAGACCTTCATCGAGCAATACAAGCGCATTGCCAACAATCCGCAGGTCGATTTCTCGGTTGTATTCCCCGACCTCATCACCGACAACGGCACCAACTACGGCGCCGTGGCCCAGAAGCTCAAGGCCGAGGCTCAGGACCGCGTGAATACGTCGGCTACCAACGTGCTCCGCAACCGTATCGACGCCTTCGGCGTTGTGTCGCCCAACATTCAGGTGCTTCAGGGCAAGCAGGGCCAGATTCTCATGGAGCTGCCCGGCGTCAAAGAGCACGAGCGTGTGCGCGACCTGCTGCAGCGTTCGGCCAACCTCGAGTTCTATGAGATGTATAACCTCAACGAGCTCACCGAAGGTCTGCGCAAGGCCTACGAGGCTCAGGGCGGCGCTCTGGCCGGCCTGCTGAGCCCCTCGCAGTATAATTCGCCCATGATCGGCTACGCCCGTGCAAAAGACAAGGACGCCGTCATGGCCATCTTCAACTCGCCCGAGGTCAAGGCTGCTCTGCCCAACAACCTCAAGCTCGCCTGGAGCAACAAGGCCCTCAAGCCTGACCAGGTAGGCGGTGCCAAAGACATCTTTACTCTTGTTGCACTGCGCACCGACATCGACCCCGAGACCCACGAACAGCGCCCCCGCATGAACGGCGACAACATCGTTGACGCCAGCACCGACTTCGACGCAATGCGCGGCCAGACCGTCAACATGCGCATGAACCCCGAAGGCGCACGCCAGTGGGCCGCCGTTACCCGTGCCAACGTGGGCAAGCCCGTGGCCATCGTGCTCGACGATGTGGTCTACTCCTACCCCACCATCAACACCGTCATCGAGGGCGGCTCGTCTGAAATCACCGGCGACTTCACCGTCCAGGAGGCACAGGACCTTGCTAACGTGCTCAAGTCCGGTAAGATGACCGCGCGCGTAAGCATCATCTCCGACATGGTCGTAGGCCCGAGCCTCGGCGCCCAGGCAATCCACGACGGCTTCGTGTCGTTCATTGTGGCCCTGGTGCTGCTGATGATTTTCATGTGCGTGATGTACGGCTTCATTCCCGGCCTCGTCGCCAACCTGGCCCTCGTGCTCAACATCTTCTTCACGTTCGGCATTCTCGCCTCGTTCCAGGCTGTGCTGACCCTGTCGGGTATCGCCGGTATCGTGCTCTCGCTCGGCATGGCTGTCGACGCCAACGTGCTCATCTATGAGCGCGCCAAAGAAGAGCTCCGCGCAGGCAAGAACTCGCGCAACGCAATTGCCGACGGTTACTCAAACGCCTTCTCGGCCATCTTCGACTCGAACCTCACCTCGATTATCACCGGCGTGATTCTGCTGCTGTTCGGCACCGGCCCCATCAAGGGTTTCGCCACCACGCTTATCATCGGCCTCTGCTGCTCGTTCTTCACCGCTGTCTACCTGACCCGTCTGGTCTACATCTGGGGCGGCAAGAGCAAGTGGATCGAAAAGCTCACCTTCTCGACCAAACTTAGCCGCAACATCTTCGTGAACAGCCACTTCGACTTCCTCCGCACACGCAAGACGAGCTTCATCGTCGTGGGCGTGGCCATCGTTGCCATCATCGCCAGCCTCTTTGGCCGCGGTCTCAACCTCGGCATCGACTTCTCGGGCGGCCGCAACTACGTCGTTAAGTTCGACCACCCCGTCGAAGCCTCGAAGATTCAGCAGAATCTCGCTCCCCTCTTCCCCGGCTCTTCTCTGAGCGTAATCACCATCGAGAACCAGAACCAGGTGCGCGTCTCGACCAACTACAAGATCAACGACACCAACACCGAAATCGAAAAGGAAATCACCGACCTGCTCTATCAGGGTCTCAAGGACGAGATGAACGGCATCAGCTATGAGCAGTTCCTGCCGCGCGACACCGACTTCGGTCTGATTTCGTCGCAGAAGGTCGGTCCCTCGGTGGCCGACGACATGAAGAAGGCAGCCTACGTTGCCGTGTCGCTCGCACTGCTGGCAATGTTCCTCTACATTCTGGTGCGTTTCCGCAACGTGGCCTTCTCGCTCGGCGCTCTGGCTGCCGTTGCCTTCACCGCCTTCAGTATCATCGGCTTCTATAGCTTCTGCTACGGCTGGGTTCCCTTCTCCATCGAGATTGACCAGACGTTTATCGCCGCGATTCTGACCGTTATCGGTTATCAGATCAACGACACGGTGGTTGTCTTCGACCGCGTGCGCGAAAACATCGCCCTCTATCCCAAGCAGAACTTCTATGACACAATCAACCGCTCGATCAACTCGACCCTGGGCCGCACAATCATGACCTCGGCCTCGACGCTGCTCGTGCTGCTCTGCATCTTCATTCTCGGCGGTGAGGCAATCCGCGCGTTCACCTTCGCAATGATTTGCGGTGTAATCATCGGCACCCTGTCGACCATCTTCGTCGCAGCCCCCGTTGCTTACCTCACTAACAAGAAAAAAGCAGTCAAGGCTTGAAAATTGAACTTCTAATTTGTTAATACGTTAAACGAAGGAGGCTTTCGGGTCTCCTTCGTTTTTTGAACCGAACTGTATTGCCTTATGACTGACAACACAATCTTCATTGCCCGCTCGGCCGACTCCTGCCGCCGGGCGCTAGACGCCGGCTGCGGCTGGATTCACTGCGACGACCCCGCCGCCGTCGACTCCCTGATTCCGCTCTGCCGCGATGCCGACGTCATCATGACCCTCGGCGACGACGTTGACCGCGTCATGTCCACCCGCGTCCACGGCGTCATTCTCTCGCCCTCGGCCATGGCCCCCAAAGAGGCCCGCGAGTTTCTCGGACCTCACGCCGTCATTGGCGTCGAAGTCGCGACTGCCGACCAAATTCTGGCTCTGGCGCCCCTCGACCTCGATTTCTTCGTTCTTACGGCCTCAAAATCCGCCTGTGGCAATATTCTCCGCGAGGTCAGAGAAAAGGGCGTAGAGCAGCGCATATTAAGCCGTTTTTCCGACCCCGAAATTCTCGAAGCAGGCGCCGACGGAGTGCTCACCGACGACATTAACGCCTTTTAACGCTGACGGGCATTGCAAATGCCCGCAACTATTCGTAACTTTGCGTTACACAAACAAACATATCAACAAATCACCAAAAACCTGAAATTATGGCAAAAAAAATCACCCCCGCCGCAGCCGCCGCCGATCCCAAAGCGGCCAAGCTCGAAGCCCTCAAGCAAGCAATGGGCAAGATTGAAAAAAGCTACGGCCGCGGTGCCATCATGAAGATGGGCGACGAAGTGGTTGAAAAAGTGGAAGTGATTCCCACCGGCTCTATCGCGCTGAACCTCGCGCTGGGCGTGGGCGGATATCCCCGTGGCCGTGTAATCGAAATTTACGGCCCGGAATCGTCCGGCAAGACAACCCTTGCAATTCACGCTATTGCCCAGGCCCAGAAGGCCGGAGGCATCGCTGCAATCATTGACGCCGAGCATGCGTTCGACCCCTACTACGCCCGCAATCTCGGCGTAGACATCGACTCTCTTTACATCTCCCAGCCCGACAACGGCGAACAAGCCCTCGAAATCGCCGAACAGCTCATTCGCTCTGCCGCCATCGACGTGCTGGTAATCGACTCCGTGGCCGCCCTTGTGCCCAAAAGCGAAATCGACGGCGACATGGGCGACCGTCAGGTCGGCCTCCAGGCCCGACTCATGAGCCAGGCACTCCGAAAACTCACCGGCACCATTTCGCGCACCAAGACCTGCTGCATCTTCATCAACCAGCTGCGCGCAAAAATCGGCGCCATGTTCGGCCCCGCCGAGACCACAACCGGCGGCAACGCCCTGAAGTTCTACTCAAGCGTGCGCCTCGAAATCCGCCCCTCCACTCAGATCAAGAAGGGCGAAGAAGCCATTGGCCGACTGGCGGTTGTCAAAGTGGTCAAGAACAAGGTGGCGCCCCCCTTTAAGCGCGCCGAATTCGACATCATGTTCGGCGAAGGCATTTCACGCTCCGGCGAGATTCTTGACATGGCCTGCGACTACGACATCATTCAGAAGTCAGGCTCATGGTTCAGCTACGACGGCTCCAAGCTCGCCCAGGGACGCGACTCCGCCAAGCAGGTGATTGCCGACAATCCCGAACTGGCCGACGAACTCGAAGCAAAAATCATGGCCGCAATCAAAGACAACCCCGACAAGAAACGCGGCAGCCGCGCACCCAAATTCAAGCGCGGAGGCTCCGACGACAAGCCGACCGACAACGACGCCCCCGACGACTTCCCCGAAGCCGAAGCCGACAGCCCCGCCGACGACGACTTCTCCATCGAAGAAGACCAATAACGCTTCGCAGGGACAATGTCGCTAACTTAAAAAATTGGTGCAAAATATCGATTTCGTAAATTCTGTAGGGACGCACGGCTCGTGCGTCCGCGGTAACAACCAATACTGCAGCAAATTACACCTTCTGTAACTCGGACGCACGAACCGTGCGTCCCTACCCTTTGGCATAATGCAATCTTTGAGGATTCCACCTCAAAGCTCCGCAAAATAATCCTTCCGCAAGCCCGGTCATGACGCCCAGCGCCTTGGCCGGGCTTTTCGCATCATCAATTAGCAACAGAAAGCCTCATCGACCCCCTTCCCCCTCATCATCGCAAAGCCACTGCAATGAAAATAATATTTGCAAGTTGGCAGTATTTTTCGTAATTTTGCAGCGCAGACCGCCATGCAGGAGCCTCGGTCAGGGGTCAAGCGGGCGGGTTTGTGAAACGACATACTTTATAAGCGTTTACGAAGCGCTTGTTTCTTGACTTTCTGAAATTCTCGCAAAGTTTCATTGGTCGTCAAGGACAAGGCAGCGGTAGATGCCCGTGGATATGTGATATCTGCTTCCGGCACGGTATCTTGTGAAAGATATTGCCGGACGCACTAATTGCATATATGAGCGTGGGCTTCTGCGTTGCCGTCTGACGACCAGGGCAATGCGAGAAGCCTCAGAAAGTGGGACGGCGACAAGTACAGATTCCTGCGCTTTTTCATTTCCAAACCAATCAACTGCCAACGAGAGGAAGACCGCGGCAACCGTATCTAATGAGACACTTACGAATCATTACATTTTTGCTGCTCGGTATTTTGTTCATTTTCAATGAGCAGTTGCTAATGGCTGACAGCAACATTCTCTATGTAGGCCAATACACTTACCTCGCGCCGCCGGATCCCCCATACGATGCTGCGATAAATCAAGCGGCCTGGGGGTCGTCGAGCGCACATCTGGCCGTAGAACGCTATTCGACTACCGGAGCAAAGGTTACGGTAAAATCTTATTTTACGGGAACCGAGCAGGTTAAGTGCGATTATTACTATTTTTGGTATGACCAGAGAGGAGCAATGCACACCAACCGAGCTACCGCTTACTATAATTTCCAATGTCGCCCCGTAAATGCGACAATCACCCCCGAGTCGATGCAATTGAAAAAAGGCGAGAGAAAGAAGATTACATATAGCTATAGTCCGCAAATAAGTCCAAAACCGACATTTTATCTAAGTTCCGGCAATACCCGGGTTGCAACTGTCGAAGATGTTGGCACGTACGGTTATGTAACGGCGGTAGGAGCCGGCACAACTACAATTACCCTATCATCTAATGCCGGACCGGATGTCTGTTGCACCGTTACGGTAAAAGCGACTTCTCCAACCTCAATATCTTTGCCTTCCGTCAAATCTATGACCGTAGGCGACAGAGAACAACTCACCGCGACTGTATATCCGACAGATGCCGACTATACACTTGCTTGGGCGTCAGATGACGAATCGGTCGCTACGGTTTCATCTTCGGGAATGGTAACTGCACGAAAAGATGGATATGCCACAATTACAGCTACGGTTGCAGGTACTGACTTGTCTGATTATTGTTATATTCAAGTCGGCAAACCGACTTTAACCCTCTCGGCATCTCCCTCTGAATCTTTATTGTCAAAAGGAGATGCGATAACCCTGACTGCGAGCAACGATGACGCCGAAATATATTACACTCTCAACGGCGAATCACCGAACAAGAACAGCACACGGTATTCGTCGCCAATCTCTATCGAGCAGAACACGACGCTAAAGGCAGTGGCACTTCACCCCGATTACAATCCAAGCGACGTTCTGGTTAAGACAATAGAGGTTACATCTCTTCGACCAACAGAATATTATCCCGGCAATAACACCACTGCCGTGATAACCGATATTTTACCATGTATTACGTTCAACAACGAAATTTTCGAAGGTCCGGAGTTCGCAAATATCAGTTTCACAACCGACGGGAACGCAGTAGCCGGCGACATTCGAATAATGGGAAATAAAGTGGTCGCAGTGCCCGAATCGACACTGGATTACGGCGCAAAATATACCCTTTCGCTGCCTCAAAACGCAATACAGAACGCCCAAGGCGAGATAAACAAACCCGCTGTTTTCTCATTTAACATAGTTTCCGAAACAAACAATACATACGTCCACGTTCAAAAAGGTGCCATATTGAAATCCGATGGTCGACTCTACATGTGGGGTTCATATTTTCCGGAATCTACCACATCCGAATTTGGATTTACATACCCTGACCCAAATATGGTCCAAACGTATTACCCGACGCTCGTATATGATAATATCCTGAACTACAGAGAATCTTATAATCATTATTACTTAAATACAGATAAGATTCTTTATGGGTGGGGTGTAAACTTTGATGCTGTCGGCACGGCTCCGGCAGTATGGACAAAATCGGCAGGTTATCTTGGTGATGGAACAAAAACACCACAAAAGACTCCGGTGGTGATATTAACTGACGTACGGGAAATCTGTATCAATTCTTTGCACCAGGCAGCAATCAAGACTGATGACACTTTATGGGGCTGGGGGCGTCATTATGACAGTCAGATAGGTAATGGCAAACATGACCAGGAAGGTCAGGCATACCCCGTCAAGGTGCTTGACGATGTCAAATCTGTAGCATTAGGCGATTTTATTACTGCCGCAATTCGAAATGATGGGTCTTTATGGCTCTGTGGTGGTGGAACGAAACGATGGGGTCCGACATTTAATAAAATAATGTCGGATGTAAAAAGCATATCATGCGGAAAAGGGCACGTACTTGCTGTAAAACAGGATAATTCTCTTTGGGTAATGGGGCAAAACTATGATGGACAATTAGGAGACGGCACTACCGATGATAATTTATTTCCCGTCAAGCTGATGGACGATGTCGTGTCTACTGATTGTGGAGGCGGAAGTAGTCTTGCCTTGAAATCAGACGGTACCTTGTGGCGATGGGGGTATTTGTGGCTTAGTACATCCGAAGATTGTGAAAACTGGCTTACACCTCGAAAAGTGCTCGATAATGTAAAAAAAGCCAAAGGCACTGATTCGGAATGTCTTGCTCTTAAAGAGGACGGTTCGCTATGGGGCATGGGATATATATTCAAAAAAGTCAGCACTAATCCCAAAGAAATGGTTCAACTAATGAGTGATGTAGTGGACTTTTGGATGGGCGATTATTATTATGCACTTAAAACCGACGGCTCATTATGGGGCTGGAGTCCATATGGTGGTATTGGCAACGGCACCAACTCCGCGCCTAAAGAGCCGGTCTGCATCATGGAAGCGGAAACTCCTGTTGAGCCGGAATGCGTTGACATAATTGTAGACCCGGAATTGAGTGTCGGGGCCCAAACTGTTGCAATGCCGGTGATTCAGCCGGCTGATGCGCACATTTCCTCAATTGAATGGACGTCGTCGGACCACGAAGTGGCAACCGTCTCGGAGCGAGGGCTGATTTCCGCGCACAAAACCGGCTCGTGCACAATTAGCTTCAGCATTATGTCAGGCGATTCCGCCTTAAGTTGTTCACGAGACATTATCGTTATCCCTTCACATCTGAGCAATATCAACCACTTACCGGCCTATGAAGAAACGGATATTGAAATATACAATCTTAGCGGCTTTCGCCTTAAAAACAATCTGAATGCGCTGCCTGCCGGCATTTATATTGTAAAAACAGGCGCACACTCCCGGAAAGTAATCATCAGATAAGACTAACACAGGCGTATCACATAAACTCGTATCAAACTTAACAATTACAAATATGAAACATTACATTTCAACAACCCGCAGACGCACAAATGCCATAGCCAGGACAGGCTTAGGCGCAATGCTGATTCTCGGCATGTTCATGACAAGCTGTCGTTCAACTCTTCCGGTGCAAGGATACAGCGAGAATCTGACCTCCCTGACCAAAATCACTGATTCACCCACTTCGGTCGCTTTATCAGTGGGCGGTTCTGCCGATTATAACGGCATTTTCGTTACCCTTTCTGAGGGGAAAAACCTCAGTCGCACAAACGTCTATAAAAAAGATTCACCGGTTGCACCTGCCTTTGTGCAAGTAACCAAAGACGAGACTATGATAAACGACCCGTCATATTGCATGGGCAATGACCGTATAGCTTTCTCAAAATACAACGGCACATTTGATGTCTTTTTGATGCCCACAATCAAGGGAAACGCGCTCATACCGGTAACTGAGACAGATAATGCAAACGAGCGAACGCCAAGTATGTCGCAAGACGGATCTCTGATTGTATATCAGAAGACTCCCGGTTTGGATCTTTATCACGAAGAATCCGAAATATGGCTAAAAAATCTTAAAACCGGTGAGACGATGCTGCTTGGAAAAGGCGCGACTCCAAGCATTTCGCCCGACGGTTCGAAAATAGCGTTTACCAAATTTGCCGATTCAAAAACTTCCCACATCTGGATAATGGACGTGGACGGCTCTAACGCACGTCAGATATCCGGTAACACAAAGGAATTTGCAACCTTCCCCGCATGGAATCCGCAAGGCGATAAGATAGTTTATCAACGCTATCTTCCCGGCAAAAAGAAAGACTATGACCTTTTTGTCGTTCAGGTAGATGGCGGTGAACTAAAACAAATCACCAATAATAAATCGCAAGACGTGCGTCCATTCTGGAGTCCCGATGGAAATATTTATTTCATTTCCGACCGCGGCTCAAAATCAGGCAAAACGCAAGTATGGCGTTTTGGCGCATCAAGCCTCTGACAAAAACACACATTTCTTGTTGACCGCACGCCAGAAGCAGGACACAAAGCTTTTGGCGTGCGGTTCCTCTATGTAACCTGTTTCCCGGCCGTGCAGAAGCGGTTTCGCGGGGTAGGGAGTTCGTCGGTTGGAATTTTTTTCGTAACTTTGCGCTATAGAATTGTTAAACCGCTCTGTAACCACGATGAAACCTTCAATTCCTAAGGGCACGCGCGACTTCTCGCCTGCCGAAATGGCGCGCCGAAACTATATTTTCGACACTATCCGCTCGGTGTTCAAGCTCTACGGCTTCGCGCCAATCGAGACTCCGGCCATGGAGAACCTGTCAACGCTGATGGGCAAGTATGGCGAGGAGGGCGACAAGCTGCTGTTCAAGATTCTGAACTCGGGCGACTTCCTGCACGGCGTCGACCGCTCGCTGCTCGAGGCCGACGGGGCCACGGGGCGCCTGGCGTCGCAGCTGTGCGAGAAGGGCCTGCGCTATGACCTGACCGTGCCCTTCGCGCGCTTCGTCGTGATGCATCGCAACGACCTGCAGATGCCGTTCAAGCGCTATCAGATTCAGCCCGTATGGCGCGCCGACCGTCCGCAAAAGGGACGCTACAGGGAGTTCTATCAGTGCGACGCCGACATCGTGGGCTCCGACTCGCTGCTCAACGAGGTTGAGCTGCTGCAGCTCATCGACGAGGTGTTCGCCCGCCTGGGCATACGCATCGCCATCAAGCTGAACAACCGCAAGGTGCTGGCCGGCATCGCGTCGCTCATCGGCCGTCCCGACAAGATTGTTGACATCACCGTGGCCATCGACAAGCTCGACAAGATAGGGCTCGACGCCGTGAAGGCCGAGCTCTGCGAGCGCGGACTGACGGCCGCCGAGGCCGATAAGCTGGAGCCGCTGCTGAAGATTGACGGCACCGTCGCCGAGCGCCTCGACAAGCTCTCGGCCCTGCTGGCCGGCATCGAAGAGGGCGCCAAGGGTGTCGAAGAGCTGCGCGAAATTGTGAGCGCAACCGAGGCGCTGGGTCTGCGCGCCGAGCTCGACCTCGACGTGAGCCTTGCCCGCGGCTTGAACTACTATACCGGCGCAATCATCGAGGTGAAGGCGCTCGACGTGGAGATAGGCTCGATTACGGGCGGCGGCCGCTATGACAATCTCACGGGCGTGTTCGGCATGCCGGGCCTCAGCGGCGTCGGCATCAGCTTCGGCGCCGACCGCATCTACGACGTGCTGAACCAGCTCGACCTCTATCCCGCCGACCTGCTGACGGGCGCCAAGGTGCTCTTCCTGAACATGGGCGCAGCCGAGGGCGCGCGCTCAATGGAGATGATGAAACAGATGCGCGCCGAGGGCATTGCGGCCGAAATCTATCCCGACTGCGCCAAGATGAAGAAGCAGATGGGCTATGCCGACGCAAAGCGCATTCCCTACGTGGCCATCGTCGGCGAGAGCGAGCTCGAACAGAACAAACTGACGCTCAAAAACATGTCCACGGGCGAGCAGCGGCTTCTCACTGTTGCCGAGGCCATCGACATCATAGGCGCCTGCTGAGAAACATGGAGTTGCGCGAGGTCAAACAGCGTTTCTTTGCGCTGCGCAACGGCCTGCTGGCCGACATGTTGCGCAAGCAGTGTGCGGCGCCCCACAAACTGATTTTCGGGCTCAATATTCCCCAGCTGCGTGAAATCGCCGCCGAGGCCGGCACCGACCCGGCCCTGGGGCGCGAGCTGTGGGCCGACGCCGACTGCCGCGAGTCGCGGCTGCTGGCGCCGATGGTCATGGAGCCTGACGCCGCGGCCTTCGGGCTGATGCGCGAGGTGCGCACGCCCGAAGAGGCCGACATTCTGTGCCACCGACTGCTGCGCCGCTGTCCCGACGCCGTCGCCGAGGCCGAGGCCACGCTGACCGACGCCGACCCCATGGTGCGCTACTGCGGTCTGCGTCTGCTGCTCAACCTGCTGCCCGAGGCCCGCGAAGCCGCGCGCCGCGCCGCCGATACCGTCCCCTTCCACCCGCTCACCGACGGCCCCGTGCGCCAGATTCGTTCGCAACTTGCCGATGAAGAAGATAATCTATTATAGCGCCCTCGCCCTGAGCCGCCTCCCCTGGTGGCTGCTCTACGGCGTGAGCTCGTGTCTGGCGTGGCTCGTGTTCACCCTGCGGCTCTATCGTTACAAGGTAGTCCTGGGCAACCTGCGCCTCGCCTTTCCCGAAAAGAGCGAAAAAGAGCGCCGCGCAATTGCCTGCGACTTCTATCGCCACTTCTCCGACTCGCTGGTCGAGACGCTGAAAATGCTCACGGCTTCCGACGCCACGCTGCGCCGCAAGGTCGAGTTCGCCGGCTGGGAGCAGCTCAACGAGCAGGTGGCCGAACATCACCCCGTGGTGCTCTATCTGGGCCATTACGGCAACTGGGAGCTGGTGCCTACAATCGTGTGGGTAATTCCGCCCGAATTTACCTGCGCCCAGATTTACAAGCCGCTGAAGGACTCGCTGATTCTGCCCGTCATGGACCGCATCCGCAATCGCTTCGGCGCCCTGAACCTGCCCCAGAACCGCGCCTTCTACGAACTGATGCGATTGAGCCGAGAGGGGCGCATGACAATCACCGGCTTCATCGCCGACCAGCGCCCCAAGGGCAACCGACACCACTGGACGCGCTTTCTCGGCCTCCCGACCGCCTACATGGCCGGCGGCGAGGAGATTGGCCGACGCATCGGCGCCGACTATTACTATCTCGACATCGAGCGCCTGGGCCGCGGCCGCTCGCGCTTTACGCTGAAAAAAATCACGCCCGGCTCCGACCCCGAATATCCCATGACCACGGGCTATCTGGCCATGCTCGAGGCCACCATTAGGCGCGACCCCGCCCTCTGGCTCTGGACCCACCGCCGCTGGGCCGGACAGCTCGACCATAAGTTCTGACTATAACACCGACCCATATATGGCAAAAAAATTCGTAGAAACCCCGCTGATGAAACAATACGTCGAGATGAAGGCAAAGCACCCCGACGCGATTCTGCTTTTCCGTGTGGGCGACTTCTACGAGACGTTTTCCGACGACGCCATCATTGCCTCCGAAATTCTCGGCATCACGCTGACGCGCCGCGCCAACGGCCAGGCGAGCCACGTGGAGCTTGCCGGCTTTCCCCACCATGCGCTCGACACCTACCTGCCCAAGCTCGTGCGCGCGGGCAAGCGAGTGGCCATCTGCGAGCAGCTCGAAGACCCGAAACTGACCAAGAAGCTCGTCAAGCGCGGCATCACCGAGCTCGTAACGCCCGGTGTCAGCATGGTCGACACCTGTCTTGACCACCGCGAGAACAACTTCCTGGCCTCGCTCCACCTGATGGACCGCAAGGTCTGGGGCCTTTCGTTGCTCGACATCTCGACGGGCGAGTTTCTGGCCGCCCAGGGCGCTCCGGACTATATCGACAAACTTCTCGGCGGCTTCGCGCCCAAAGAGCTGCTGATTGAGCGCGGACGCAAGGCCGAGGCCGAGGCGGAGCTTTCGGGCAAATATCTGACTTTCGACCTCGACGACTGGGTCTACACCGCCGACACGGCCAACGCCCGTCTGCTCAAACAGTTCGAAACCGGTTCGCTCAAGGGCTTCGGCGTCCACGACATGCCGGCCGCCATCATTGCCGCCGGCGCCATTCTCCACTATCTCGACCTCACCCAGCACACCTCGCTGGGCCACATAACCTCCCTGCGCCGCATTGAAGAAGACCGCTTTGTGCGCCTTGACAAGTTCACCGTGCGCAACCTCGAGCTCGTCGCGCCGATGACGCCCGAGGGCAAGAGCCTGCGCGGCGTCCTTGACCGCACCGTAACACCCATGGGCGCGCGTCTGCTTCAGCGCTGGCTGCTCTTTCCGCTGCGCGACCCCGCGGCCATCAACCGTCGCCTCGACGTCGTGGACCACTTTTTCCGCTCGCCCGACACGCGCGACGAAATCCGCCGCTTCATCGAGCAGGTGGGCGACCTCGAGCGCCTGGTGTCGAAAGTGGCCGTCGGCCGCATCACGCCCCGCGAGGTGGTGCAGTTGCGCAGCTCGCTCGACGCCATCGAGCCCGTCAAGGCGCTCTGCGCTGCCTCGGGCCAGGAGACGCTGTGCAGCTACGGCGAGCAGCTCAACGCCTGCACCTCCATTCGCGCGCGCATCGCGGCCGAGCTCGTTGACGACGCGCCCACTTCCGTGGCCAAGGGCCAATGCTTCCGCTCCGGCGTAGACGCCGAGCTCGACGAGCTGCGCCAAATTGCCTTCAGCGGCAAGGACTACCTGCTGCGGATTCAGCAGCGCGAAATCGCCGCCACCGGCATTCCGTCGCTCAAAATAGCCTATAACAACGTGTTCGGCTACTATATCGAGGTTACCAACACCCATCGCGACAAGGTGCCCTCCGACTGGATTCGCAAGCAGACGCTGGTCAACGCCGAGCGCTACATCACTCAGGAGCTCAAGGAGTATGAAGAAAAGATTCTCGGCGCTCAAGACCGCATTCTCGCAATCGAGACGCGCCTCTTCGCCTCGCTTGTCAGCGCCCTGAGCGAGTATATTCCCGCAATTCAGCTCAACGCATCGCTGACGGCGCGGCTCGACTGCCTGCTGTCGTTCACACTCGTGGCCAAGGAGTATAAATACACGCGTCCCGTTGTCGACGACTCGCTCGAGCTTTCCATCACCAACGGGCGCCACCCCGTAATCGAGCGCCAGCTCCCCGCCGGCGAGCCTTACATCGCCAACTCCGTTTCGCTCAGCAACGAGGGCAATCAGATAATGATGATTACCGGCCCCAATATGAGCGGCAAATCGGCCCTGCTGCGCCAGACGGCCCTGAACGTCATCATGGCCCAGGCCGGCTGCTTCGTGGCCGCCGAGAGTGCCCGCATCGGCGTGGTCGACAAGGTGTTTACCCGCGTCGGCGCCTCCGACAATATCTCCCTGGGCGAGTCAACCTTCATGGTCGAGATGAACGAGGCCGCCTCGATTCTCAACAACCTGAGCCGCCGCTCGCTGATTCTCTTCGACGAGCTGGGCCGCGGCACGTCGACCTACGACGGCATCTCCATTGCCTGGGCCATCGTCGAATACCTCCACGAGCACGGCACCGACCGCCCCAAAACGCTCTTCGCCACCCACTATCACGAGCTCAACGAAATGGAGAGCACGTTCAGCCGCGTGGTCAACTTCAACGTCTCGGTCAAGGAGATTGACGGCCGCGTCGTCTTTCTGCGCAAGCTGCAGCGAGGCGGCTCGGAGCACTCGTTCGGCATTCACGTGGCCAAGCTCGCGGGCATGCCGCCGGCCATCGTGGCGCGCGCAAACGAGGTGCTCTCGCGCCTCGAATCCAATCTGCGCGGCGACCGCAAGATTGCCGGCGAGATGACCGAAGCTGCCAAGCCGAAGGTTGCCGACGGCATGCAGCTCAGCTTCTTTCAGCTCGACGACCCGGTGCTGAGCCAGCTGCGCGACATGATTCTCGACCTCGACATAGACCGCCTCACGCCGCTCGACGCCCTCAACAAGCTCCACGACATACGCTCCGTCCTCACCGGCAAATAAACCGCGTGTCTCAGCGCGCTTTGCGCAGGCGCAGCCACGCCGGAATGCCTCTGACAAGATGAAGCGCCACGGGCACAATAATTATCAGTCCGAGCCAATAGTGCCAAAGGCCCAGATGAGGAATCCTGACGGGTGAGAATTGCTTCACCGCGCCGGTAACGAACAGTGCAGCCACCAGGAAGATTACCGCGATTGTGGCGCCCCGAAAGAGGCGCAGGCGGTGCTTCATGGCCGAAAATACTTTCTTGAACTGAATGTAGTGCCAACAGGCCAGTGCGGTCATTGCGTAGCCCGTGAGCCAATGTATGGTCTTGATGAGTGGCCGCGGCTCGACCACGATGCCGTGTTTTTTCAGGTGCAGCATTATGCCCGTCGCGGTGGTGATTAAAAACATGACCGTCAGCCATGTGCCGACGTTGATTTTGCTTTTTGCTGTTGCTGTCATGACCGATAGTTATAAAACGGTGAAGCGTGCGAATTTGAGCAGCAGGGTTTTGGTGCCCGCATTGTCGAATTCGACTGTGATGCGCGTGTCTGACATGGAATTGTCGATGCCGGTAATCGTGCCCTGACCGAATTTCGGGTGCTCTATGCGCGTGCCCGGCGTCAGGTCGGTGTTGAGCGCGCCGGCGCCTCCCGGGCGTACCGGTTTCTCTTGCGCCGGCTCGTCGAAATTCAGCTTTCTGTAAGTGGGCCGCACCGGAAAGTCAGACGCCGGCGGCAGGTTGTCAGACTGTTTTTTCATGAAGCGGCTGTCAATGTCCTGCAGGAAGCGGCTGGGGCGCGGCATCACCGTCTGGCCGTTGCGGAAGCGCGTGTTGGCATATGAGAGCATGCAGAAATTGCGCGCGCGGGTAATGGCCACGTACAGCAGTCTCCGCTCCTCTTCGATTTCGCGCAGCGAGCCGCAGGCCATGGCCGATGGAAACAGGTCTTCTTCCACGCCGACAACGAACACATTGTTGAACTCCAGGCCCTTGGCGGCGTGGGCGGTCATCAGCGTAACGCGCTCGGTGGCCTGCATGTCGTCGTCTTTGCGGTCCTGGTCGGTGGCCAGCGAGGCCATGCCGAGAAAGTCGCCGAGCGTAATGTCGGGATTGCCCTCTTCAAGCCGCTCTTCAACGAACTCGCGCACGGCGCTGACCAGCTCTTCGAGGTTTTCGCGGCGCGCAATGGTTTCGGGGGCGCGGTCGGTCATGTATTGCGCCATCAGTCCACTGCGGCCGATGATGGCCTCGGCTGCCTCGAACGCGGCCACTCCGCGCAGGTTCATCTCGACGAAGCCCTCGATGAGCGTGCGGAAGCCCTCGAGCTTGCGCGCGGCCGCGGCCGTGATGCCGCAGTCGGGATAGGAGGGCAGGTCGCTCAGAACGCTCCAGAGGCTCACTCCGGCGTCGAGCGCCGCGCGGCTCAGGCGCTGCATGGTGGTCTGGCCGATGCCGCGTGCCGGCGTGTTGATTACGCGGCGCAGGGCCTCGTCGTCGTCAACGTTGAGGCTCAGGCGGAAGTAGGCCATCGCGTCCTTCACTTCCTGGCGCTGATAGAACGACAGGCCGCCGTAGATGCGGTAGGGAATGTTGCGCTTGCGCAGCGACTCCTCGAGCACGCGGCTCTGGGCGTTGGTGCGGTAAAGAATGGCGTAATCCTCGAACGAGTCGTGCTGTTCGGCGCGGCGTGTGGCGATGCGGTTGGCCACCAGATAGCCCTCTTCAAAGTCGCTGTAGGCGCGCGTCAGCTCTATGGGGGCGCCCACTTCGTTTTTCGAGAAGACGTTTTTGCGTATCTGCTCCGTGTTTTTGGCTATGAGCGAATTGGCCGCGTTGGTGATTGTCTGCGTCGAGCGGTAGTTCTGTTCGAGCTTGAAAGTGCGCAGGGTGGGGTAGGAGCGGCGCAGCGTCAGAATGTTGTCGATGTTGGCGCCGCGGAAGGAGTAGATGCTCTGTGCGTCGTCGCCCACCACACAGAGGTTGCCGCTCTGGCTCGTCAGCATCGTTACGATGAGATGCTGCGCGAAGTTCGTGTCCTGATACTCGTCGACCAGCACGTAGCGGAAATATTCCTGATAGTGGTGAAGAATGTCCGGATTGTCGCGGAACAGCACGTTGGTGAAGTAGAGCAGGTCGTCGAAATCCATGGCGTTGCTGACGAAGCAGCGGCGGCAGTACGTCTCGTAGATGGCGTAGAGCATAGGCCTGCGGGCGCGTTTGTCGGCCTCGATGATGTCGCGTGAGGCCTTATACTGCGCCGGGCTGACAAGCGCGTTCTTGGCGCCCGAAATGACGCCTAACACGGTCGACGGCTTGTAGATCTTGTCGTCGAGGTCCATGTCTTTGACAATGGTCTTGACCAGCGCCTTCGAGTCGGCCGAGTCATAGATGGTAAACCCGGGCTTGAAGCCGATGCGGTCGGCGTGTTGCGAGAGTATGCGGCGGAAAATGGAGTGGAACGTGCCCATCCACAGGCGCGAGGCCGTCTTCGAGCCCACCATCTTCTCGATTCGCGAGCGCATTTCGTTGGCGGCCTTGTTGGTGAAGGTCAGGGCCATGATGCGCCACGGCTCCATGCCCCCCAGGAGCAGGTGCAGAATCTTGTAGGTGAGCACGCGCGTCTTGCCCGAGCCCGCGCCGGCAATTACCAGTTCCGGGCCGGCGTCGTAGCACACGGCGGCGCGCTGCGCGTCGTTCAGGTCGTCGAGATAGTTTTCGGGGGTCATTCGGAAATGTTCAGATGGGTCAGGCGCCGCTCAAGCTCGGCCGTGCTCAGGCGCGTGGACAGCTCGCCGCGGTGGGCAATAGAGATGCCGCCGGTTTCCTCGCTGACCACGATGGCCACGGCGTCGGTGGCCTGCGCTATGCCAAGGGCCGAGCGGTGGCGCAGACCGAGCGAGCGCGGAATCGAGCTGTCGTGGCTCACGGGCAGAATGCACCCCGCGGCCATGATGCGGTCGTGGGCAATGATGGTGGCGCCGTCGTGGAGCGGCGAATTCTTGAAAAAGATATTTTCGAGCAGGCGCGCGTTGATTGCCGCGTCGATAATGTCGCCCGTCTTCTCGTAAGAGGTCAGCGACACGTTCTGCTCGATGACTATGAGGGCGCCCGTGCGCGAGCGCGCCATGTTCATGCACGCATAGACAATGGGCATAACCCAACGGTGAGCCTTGTCCAGCTCATCCTCTTCGGCGCTTTTGCCTTCAAGCTTGCGGCGGAAGAAACGGCGCAGCCCTTTCCAGCGCTGGTTGGATCCGATTTCTTCAAGAAAGCGGCGAATCTGTTCCTGAAAGAGAATCACCAGCACGAGCAGTCCGATGCTCATGAACTTGTCGAGAATGGTGCCCGTGAGCCGCATGCCCAGAATCTCGGACGTTAGCAGCCACACGCCGATAAAAGCGAGCACTCCGATAAAGATGTTTTTAGTGCCCGACTGCTTCATCAGCTTATAAAGCCAGAAAAGCAGTGTGGCGACCAGCGCGATGTCGAGCGCGTCCTTGATTCCGAAATTTGCCATATCAACTGCAAATTTACGCAAAAGAATTAAAAATTAAGAATTAAGAATTAAGAATTTTTTCTCGATTTGGCGGGATTTATCGGGAGGTTCGGGATTGAACGGGATTGAGCGGGAATTTTTCGCGCTGCCGCGCTCACACGGTTGGGGTTGGGTTGGGGGAAAATAAAAAACCGCCGCGGCCCTCCCCCGGGAAGGCACGTGGCGGTTTGCGTCGGCTCAACGGCGGCGGCGCGGTGCGTGCGGGACCTGGGTCGGCAGCCCCATCGGCACCAGAGGGTGATGGAAACATGTGAGGGTTGGAGTGTGTGCGCTTTGCGACCTATTGGAAGAGGTGCGGCTTTTGCTGCGTTTTGGCTTTGTGAGGCTCGCGGGGCAGCTGCCGCTCAGGCAGGTATCTGGGGGAGAGGGAGGAGGGCGACGCCGGGGGACAGGCGCCGTGGAGGCGCGTCGCTCCGCTTGTTGAAGGTTTTGAGGGGGTAGCGTATTTTCGTGGGCCGCAGAAGTTTGCGGCGTTTTAGCAGCAGAGGGTCGGGGCTGAGGGCATTGTAGCGGCACCAGAAGGGGTTTTTGCGGGTTCGGCGCCAGAGGGAGCGGAAGTGGTTGCGGCGCCAGGGCCAGGAGATGTCTCCGTGGACGATGATGATGGAGCCGTCGGCGAGCTGGCGGGCGCGTTCGGCGGCTTCGATGAAGTTGGCTTCGGCCGACCGCAGGGGGCGGCCGACCCAGCGTCGGAAGCTGACGGAGTATTGTCGGAACGGGAGCCAGATGCTTTGCATACCAGCGGCAAAGTTACGGCAAGGGGGAGGTGGGGGAGCGTAGAATTCTTAATTTTTAATTCTTAATTTTTAATTCTTAATTTTTTCCGTATCTTTGCACGTTATTATACTCCCAATTAGCTTCCAACCACAACCGAAATCATGAAAGTTTTTACCGCCGAACAGATTCGCGAAATCGACCGCAAGACCATTGAAAACGAGGGCGTCAGCGCCCTGCAACTCATTGAGCGGGTGGCCGAGGGAGTGGCCGTCGAGGTCGTGAGCCGGCTCAAGGCAAACAGCCGCATAGCCGTGTTTGCCGGTCCGGGCAACAACGGCGCCGACGCCATCGAGGCGGCGCGCATGCTCTACGAGCAGGGCTATAAGCCGGAGGTGTTCCTGTTCAACATCGGCGGCAACCGGCTCAGCGCCGACTGCGCGGCCTGTCGCGACAGGTTGCTCGAAACGGTGCCCGACGCTGATTTCACCGAGGTTGTCAAGCAGTTCAACCGGCCGCATCTCGACCGCAATCACATAGTGGTTGACGGCCTGTTCGGCACGGGGCTGAGCGAGCCGCTCGGCGGCGGTTTCCGCGAGCTGGTCAAGTTCATTGCCGACAGCGGCGCGACGGTTATCAGCATCGACATTCCTTCGGGCCTCTTCGCCGACTGGAATCCGGCCACGGTGGCGCGCAACGTCATGCACGCCACGGTTACGCTCGGCGTGCAGTTTCCGCACCCGGCGTTTTTCATTGCCGACAACGCCCCGATGGTGGGCGAGTGGAAGACCATTGACATCGGGCTGAGCCAGACCGAAATTCGCAAGACGGCCGCGCCGTTCTACATGGTCGAGCGCGCCGACGTGCGCCGCCTGCTCAAGCCGCGCCCCGAGTTCTGCTCGAAGGCCGACTTCGGTTCGGCGCTCTTCGTGGCGGGCAGCTACGGCATGATGGGCGCCGCAATCATGGCGGCGCGCGGAGCGTTGCGCGCGGGCGCCGGCAAGGTTACGGTCTATTCGCCGCGCTGCGGCTATGAGGCCGTGCAGACCGCCGTGCCCGAGGCGATGTTTGCCGCCGCCAACTCCGACATCTCGATCAACGACATTCACATGCGTCAGCCCTATGACGCCATAGGCATCGGCCCCGGCATCGGCACGTCGGAAAACACCACCAACGCGCTCGAGAAGTTCCTCTCGGCCTATGACAAGCCTCTGGTCATCGACGCTGACGCGCTCAACTGCATTGCCCGCCGCCAGACGCTGCTTCACCACGTGCCCGTGCTGTCGATTCTGACGCCCCATGCCGCCGAGTTCGACCGCATTTTCGGTCAGCAGCCCAACGGCGAGGCGCGCCTGGTCAAGGCCATAGAGATGGCGCGCTATCACAACGTGCTCATCGTACTGAAAGGGCGTTACTCTACCATTATCCGCCCCGACGGACTGGTCTATTTCAATCCCACGGGCGGTCCCGGCATGGCCACTCCCGGCTCGGGAGATGTGCTCACGGGCGTTATCACCGCCCTGCTGGCCCAGGGATATCGCCCCGAGGTTGCGGCCCTGGCCGGCGTCTATATCCACGGTCTGGCCGGACAGATGGCCACCGAGACCGAGGGCACATACGGCGTTACCGCCGGCGACATCGCCGCCAACGTTGGCCGTGCAATCAAATCATTAGGTTTTTAATTGACATGAAAAAACTCTTCCTCATTGCTCTGACCGCCGGGTTTTTCGTTTCAGCCCCGGCTCAGACCGTAACCAAACTCGCGGCTTCGAAAGCCAACGACTACGGCATTGCCTATTCGCTTCCGCGCACAGTCATCGACATCGACCTCGAGGCTGAATGCACCGTGCGCACTCCCGGCGAGTTCTACAACTATGCCGAGCGCTATCTTGGCGCGGAGGCTGCGCGCAAGGCCGTCGGTAAGGCGTCGACAAGCTGGCGCCTCACGAAGGCCGTGCTGACACCCCGCGGCGAGATTGCCGACGGCGCCGAGCAGTGGCTGATGCAGTTCAAGGCCGGCGCGCCCGTCTTCGTGGCTTTGAGCGCTCAGGGTGTACCCCTGGCCATCTCGACCGAACCTGACGTAGAGAAGACGACGTCGGCCTCGGCGGCGCCGACAAAACCCTCAAAATCGCCGCTCGAAACGGCGGCCGCACGCTACGCCGTTACGGAAGAGATGGTCCAGAGTTCGTCGCTGGCCAAGCGCGCCCAACTTGCCGCCGACCAGATCATGCAGCTGCGCCAGAGCCGTCAGGACTATCTGACCGGCCAGGCCGACGTCATGCCCGACGGCAAGGCGCTCGAGCTGATTCTGAATAACATCAATGCCCAGGAAGAGGCGCTGACAGCCATGTTTCTCGGCACGGTGCAGACCCGCACGGCGTCGACGCGCGCCGTCTATGTGCCTGCCGACGGCGACGCCGCCGACGTGGTCATTGCCCGCATCAACGCGCTGAGCGGATTTGTAGGCGCCGACGACCTGAGCGGCGCGCCCGTCTACCTGCAAATGAAGGTGGCCGACCGCGGACGCCTGCCCAAGACCGAGAAGGGAGAGCCGAAGGCATTCCCCAAGAACGGAGTGCCATACTGCATTCCGGGCGCGGCCGAGTTTGCGGTCGAGTTCGACGGCCGCAAGGTGGCCGGCGCGCGCTTCAACGTGGCGCAGCTCGGCGTTGTGTTCGGCCTGAATCCGGCTCTGTTCTCGAGCAAGAAGGAGCCCGGATATGCGATTTTCGACCCCGTAACCGGCGGCCTCAAGGAGCTGGGCACGCTGAACGAAACTGCTGACTGACCGCCCGAGCCATGGACCTCAATGCAATGCGCGACAAGGTGAAGGACTTCTTCAACCTGACGCCTTTTCTGATTCCGCAGGCCGAGGCCGAGCAGGCCATACGCGAGGGTGTTTCCTTCCGCGGCATGAACAGCCTGATTCTGGTGGTGGCCATCTTCATCGCCTCGCTGGGACTGAACACGAACTCGACTGCCGTCATTATCGGCGCCATGCTCATTTCGCCGCTCATGGGGCCTATCATAGGCATGGGTCTCGCCGTGGGCGTGCACGATTTCGAGCTGATGAAGCGGTCGTTCCGCAACCTGGCCATCGCCGCCTCCATCTCGGTGCTCACCTCGTGTGTCTACTTCATGATTTCGCCCGTCAACGAGAGCCACTCGGAGCTGCTGGCGCGCACCACGCCGACAATCTACGACGTCTTCATCGGCTTCTTCGGCGGCGCGGCGGGCATTCTGGCACTGGGCGCAAAAAACAAGGGCAACGTCATTCCGGGCGTGGCCATCGCAACGGCCCTGATGCCTCCGCTCTGCACCGCGGGCTACGGCCTGGCAACCCTGCAGCTCCACTATCTGTTCGGCGCCCTCTATCTCTTCTTCATCAACTCGGTGTTCATTGCCGTGGCCACCTACGCCGGCGTAAAGCTGATGAAATATGACCTCAAGTCGTTTGCCGACCCGGCCCGCGCCAAGCGCGTGCGCCGGACGGTCTACATCATCGCCGCCCTGACCATGCTGCCTGCCATATATCTGACATACAGCATGTTCTTGCAGAATAACTTCACGAGCAACTGCTCGCGCTTTGTCAACTCGCAGTTCAACTTCCCCAACACTCAGGTGCTGAGCTACAAGAGCTCGATGACCAAGCAGGGGCGCACGCTGACCGTGGCCCTGATGGGCAAGCCGTTGCCTCAGGACTCGCTGCTCACGGCCATGACCGACAAGCTCGACCAATACCACCTGGGCGGCACGCAGCTGAAAATCATTCAGGGCTCGGCGGTGCAGGACGTCGACGTCGAAAAGACCTCGGGCGCCATGCTCAGCTCCATGTATGCCCTGACGCAGCAGACAATCGAGCGGCAGCAGTCCGTAATCGACTCGCTGCGCACGCGCATGGCCCTGATTGCCGCCAACGACTCGATGGGCGCCATCATCTCGCCCGAGCTGAAAGTGGTGTTCCCCAAGGTGCGCGACATCGCCGTTACCACCGCAGTGGTCAGCGCGGTCGATTCCGCGCGTCTCGACACGCTCAACCTCGTCCTGGTCAAGTACTCCAAGCCCATGAACGCCGCCGAGACCGCCCGCTTCCGCCAATATCTCGAAGCGCGCCTCAACCGCCCCCGCGTCCGCCTGGTCAACCTCTGACCAAACCATTACGATTGATATGATTACGCTTCCGGGGATCGACCCCAATATGATTGCAAATAATCTTGCGCCTTATGAACCGACCCACCCGGGAGAAATGCTCAGAGAGGAGTTGGAGTGTCGCGGCATACGCAGACAAAGTTGGCCGAGAGCATAGGTGTCAAGGTTTCATTGCTGAACGAACTCATTAACGGCAAGCGCGATTTCACGGTTGAGTATGCAATGATGATTGAAGCTGCGTTGGGTATCGATTCCGATTTCTGGCTCAATCTTCAGTCGGCCTACAACAAAGGCAAGGTTCAGCACGACCGTTCCTTCATGGAGCGTATCGCCAATATCCGCCGCGTTGCCGCCATGCTCTGACCGATACGAAAAGTTTTCTTTAGAAAGAAAAGAATTGGGCTATTTCTTTTCTTTACAGAGAAAGATTTTTTGTAAGCGGTTGATGCTCAGGAGATTTTTGCTGATTTAGCGGAGGCGGGTGCGGAGGTAGAGGAGAATGGCGCGCTGCTTGAGGGCGAGCGAGGTGCCGGGCGGAATGAGGGCGGTGGTTGAGAGCAGGGCGCGCAGTTCGGCCTTTTCGGCGTCGGTACGGGCGCATGAGTACATGTGGCCCAGCTTGCGCACGAGCGCGTTCGCCGTCTTGAAGGCGGCGCGCCGGCGCTCGGCCGCTCCGGTGAACATGCCGCTCTCGCCGATGAAGCGAAGGCGGCGGCAGTCGGCCTCGAGCGAGTCGCGATATTTGCGGAAGTCCTTGGTGTGGCTCAGGCTGTTGCCGCGCTGATAGTAGAGGTAATAGGCCTTGTCGATGATGCCCACCTTGCCCGCCGCGGCCATGAAGAGGAATGTCGAGGCGCGGTCTTCGTTGAACATGTGTTCGGGAAACTGCAGGCCGCCCTCGAAGAGGTCGCGGCGAAACAGCATCGTGCACACCAGTTTCGACACGCGCTCGCCGAAGTTCAGCTCGACGGCCTCGCGGGCCGTCAAGATTCGCCGACGTCCGTCCTGACCGAACTTGTAGCGCCGCTTGCCGCCGTCGTAGACCTTGCAGTAGTTGCAGTCAACGAGTCCGAGGCCGTTTTCAGCGGCCAGCGAGTGCATGTCTTCAAACATTTCCGGCAGCACGGTGTCGTCGCTGTCGACGAAGCCCAGATAGTTGCCCTTTGACGCCCTGACGCCGAAGTTGCGGGCCGCCGAGAGGTCGGCCACGTGGCAGGTAACGTGGCGAATGCGCGCGTCGGTCCGGGCCAGCGCCGCGCAGAGAGCGGCCGAGCCGTCGGTCGAGCCGTTTTCGACCAGAATTATCTCGATGTCGCGCAGGGTCTGCGCGGTCAGTGAGCGCACGCAAGCCTCGAGATATTGCTCGGTGTTGTGCACGGGCACGATGATGCTGACTTTCGGCATGTCGTAGAGTGATTATTTCTTGCCGAAACGCCGGCCGATGCCGCGGCGCTCGTCGAGCGGGAACCAGGTTATGTTTGTGGCCTCCTTTTTGTAGTCGAAATTGGGGTCGGGGGTCATGAAGCCGGGGCCGTAGTGGCGGCGCAGATGTTCGACGCAGTCGGTCGGCACGCCGACGCGGCAGCCCTTATAGTCGACTCTGGCGAAGCCGTTGTCGGGAATCGAGACTTCCTTCACGATGTGGAGGCGCCGGTTCAGCAGGCTGTCTATCCACCGGCGCGGGCCGCGCGTGTAGGAGGTGCAGCGCAGGCCGTCGGCCGTGCGGCGGAAGTAGAAGACGTCGAGGGTGGTGTGCTTGTATCTGTAGCACTCTTCGCGGCCACCGGCCGTGTCGGTGTATTCCCTGACCAGCTTGAATCCGCGTCGGGTCAGGGCCTTTCTGACGGCCTTGGCGTCGTCGAGCATGGCGCCGAAGTCGAGGTCGCAGTCGTGGGCAATGAAATCGTGCTCGCGGTGGTAGCCTAACAGGGTGCCGAATTCGAGCCAGAAGCCGATGCCGTCGGCGTTTAGCGCCGAGGAGAATGCGCGCAGAAGTTCCTCGCCTTCGAGCCTGAAGTCGCGTGCGCGGCGTTGGTCGGTGAGTTGTGTTTTGGTCAGACGGGTCTTTTCCATGCAACAAATTTACGCAAATTTCGGATATATTGAAAAAAAACGTTAAATTTGCGCAGAAATTTAGCGCACATAGCAGAAAAAATGGAGATAGATTTCATCGTTACGTGGGTCGACATGAACGATCCCGCCTGGCGCGAAGAGTTCGCCCGCTATTCAGGCAAGACCGTAACCGAGCGCAACGGCGTTTCCGACGCCCGTTTCCGCGACTACGGGTTCCTGAAATACTGGTTCAGGGGCGTCGAGAAGTTCGCGCCCTGGGTGCGCCGCATTCATTTCGTAACCTCCGGCCAGAAGCCGGAGTGGCTCGACGAGTCGAACCCGAAGCTCCATCTGGTCAGCCACCGCGACTTCATTCCCGAAGAGTTTCTGCCGACCTACAACTCCGTGGTCATCGAGCGCTACATGCACCGCATTGACGGCCTGGCCGACCGGTTTGTCTATTTCAACGACGATTTCTATATCATCAACCACATCGGCCCGGAGCGCTTTTTCCGCAACGGGCTGCCGTGCGACATCGCCGCGTTTCTCTACAACCCGTCGTGGTCGCAGTGGTACAGGCGCATCAAGAACAACATGCGCATCATCAACCGCCATTTCGACAAACGCGAGGTCTTTGAGCGCGACCACGACAAGTGGTTCCACCCCTCCTACGGCCTGCGCGCCCGCTGGAACTACCTGCTGCGCCCCTACGGCAAGTTCATCACCCTGCGCACGCCCCACAACGCCCAGCCCTATCTCAAGTCGACATTCGAAGAGGTCTGGGCCGTGGCCGAAAAAGAACTGACCGAGACGTCGGCCAACCGCTTCCGCTCGGAGACGGACTATACCCCCGAGCTGTTCCGCACGTGGCAGATCTGCCGCGGCAATTTCGAGCCCTACAACACCTACAGCGACACGAAGATGTTTCCGCTCATGGTCAAGTCGGCGGCCGCAATCCGCGCCATCTATTCGCAGCAATACTCGCTCGTCTGCCTCAACGATAACGTCAACATTCGCAACTACGACATGGTCATGAAGCGGCTCAAGCTCGCCTTCCACCATATCCTGCCCGACAAATCGAGCTTTGAGCGATGAAGAAAGCCGTTGCCGAAGTCATTGCGGGCGTGATTCCGCACAAGATGGCCCGCAACCGCTGGCGGGGCATTCTGCGCTACGGCCCGCTGCGCGCCCTGCGCCTGCGGCTTCGCATGAGCCGCGGCGACCTGCCCGCGCCGCGGCACTATCTGGCCGTGTGCGCCATCGCCAAGAACGAAGCTCCGTATTTTGCCGAATGGATTGAATGGCACCGCAGCCAAGGCGTCGAGAAGTTCTATATCTACGACAACGACAGCACCGACAACACCCGCGAGGTGCTCGAGCCCTACATCGCCTCGGGCCTCGTCGAGTACACGCCGATTCACGGCCAGTGCCGCCAGCTCGACGCCTACGATGACTGCCTTGAGCGCCATCGGCTCGACGCCCGCTGGATTGCCGTCATCGACCTCGACGAGCTCATCGTGCCGCTGCGCGACGCCTCGATTCCCGACTTTCTGCGCCCGCTGGAGCGCTTCTCGTCGGTCGAGGTCAACTGGCTGGTCTATGGCAGCTCGGGCGCCCGCACGCGCCTGCCCGGCACCATGATGGAGCGCTTTCGCCGCCACTCGCTGCCGGACCACAGGCTCAACACCCACGTCAAGAGCATCGTCGACCCGCGCCGCGTGTGCTGCATGACCGGCTGCCACGAAGCCGCCCGCATTGCCGGCCGTTCGGCCGACTCGCACGGCGAGCCGCTGACCCGCGGATTCCGCGACCGCGTGCCGCAGCAAGACGTTATCCGCATCAATCACTACGCCGTCAAGTCCTACGAAGAGTTCCTGGCCAAGCGCGCCCGTGGCCGCGCCCGCATCGCCACGCAGCGCGACCTCAGCTACTTTGATCGCTACGACCTCAACGACATTGAAGACTAACCAATTAGTCTAATTAGTCTAATTGGTCTAATTGGTCTAATTGAGGCGGCGGGCAATTTCGGGAAACTCGGCCAGGAGGGCGCGGAAGGCAGCGTCGTTGCGGTCGGCCCCCTGCTTGAAGTTTACAGTCTTGAGCGAGAGCGAGCGCGGTTTGCCGAGGCCGCGCGGCTTGTTGTGGGCCGCACCCGTGGGGCGAATCTTGCGCCCGTTGGCCACGGCGGCGCCCCAGAACCATATGTCATCGGCCGTGGGCGCCAGGCGGCTGAACAGTTCCTCGTCAATCATGTCGGCGCGCAGCGCGCCCGGAGGGTAGAGCACGCCGCCGACGCCCGTCTGCATTGTCAGGCAGCCGCTGCGGTCGGGCTGCGCCAGAAAGTGATACCAGCGCAGCTTGGGCCACTCTCTGTAGGGCCTGTCGGGAATGACGCGCTTGGCGCGGTGGGCAATCACGTCGGCGGGGTGGCGGCGGTGAGCCGCCAGCAGGTCGCGCAGCATGTGGCGGTCGTAGGCCACGTCGTCGTCAACCGTAACAATCACCGCGCGGGGAAAGTCGCGCAGCGCGGGCACGAGTTTGCGATATGACCTGATGTTGCGCGGAAAGTCGCGGATTTCAAACCGCGGCTCGCTCGCGGCCAGTGCGGTCAGTTCGGCCGGCAGCGGCCGGTCGCCGAACTCGGCGCGGGTCAGGTAGAGCACCACGCGGTCGGGGAGCACCGACCCCGCTAAAATAGACTTCACCGCCCCGACGGCAAACTCAATCGCCGGCGGAAACGACGTCAGCGACACTATGACTTCTTCTTCTTCTTCGCTCTGAGTTGTTGCATTCATGCGGGCAAAGTTAGCCATTATTCGCGAATTGCGGGCCCGACGGGGTGAGATGAATAGTTAAAATGTGTTAACGGCTTTGGCGGATTGGGGAATTTGTGTAACTTTGCGACATCATCTTTCGATATCAATCGGTCTTACATCTCAATCAAGTGTCTGAATATCAGGTAATTACCCCCCCTCAACGGGGCGCAGTCGGCTGCTAAACCATAGCGGTCAGGTAATTTTTTGTAAAAACACACCGAATTATATACCCCTCGAAACGCGCGAAACGCCACTCGCTTCGCGTGCGCTTCGTCGTGTCCCCGTCTCAGCTATCACATTTTTTATCAATAATCAATCATCGATTTACATTTATGTCTAAATTTACAACAACCCTGAAAGGGCTGATGGCGCTCGCGCTCGGCTCTTTCGCCCTCGGAGCTGAC
>CABUWI010000014.1 GCA_902495245.1 uncultured Porphyromonadaceae bacterium | reverse complement strand
TTGAGTCTCCAAGAGGAATTGATAGATATTCTCAATTCTGTCAATTCCTCTTTTGAATGTTATGATTCCGGGTTTGGGTTGTGAGGGCATAGCGCTCCAGCCGCCCTCGCAGGCCACGGCCCAGGCAGCCCAGGCCAAAGACCCTTTTTCATAAGGATTCCTGTATATCTTTTTGGGAGAATTGAACCGGTCGTTGAGCCTGGAGACAATCTGTAATTCCAGCGGGGTGAAAGCTATTGTTGCCGGAGCGGTCCGGTTGTTGCCGTCATATCCTTTCTTGACAAGTGCGACCTCATATGCGCTCTTGATGCAGACTGCGAGATTGACGGCGAAAGCCTGCGGGCTTTCGACCTGAATGTCCTCGATGCCGAAGCCTTTTTTCTTGAGCAGACGGTGAAAATCCTCAATGAACCACCTGTTGCGATAGTATGCGACTATCCTTTTCGCGGCCTCCACGGAGTCAACAGGCAAAGAAGTAAGCAGCAGCCAATCAATTGGTTCGCTTTCTTTTGCGGCGCGCTCAGTAACCCTGACGAAGAAGAGTTCAACCGACTTCTGCGGATAGACGGGCGAATGGGGGCGACGGATTGTAAGGCTGCCGTAACGGAGTTCCACTTTGGCATTGCGAGCCTTTTTTCGCGGGCCTTTTCCGACGGAAACGGTGTAGGTGTCCCTGACTTTCGCAGCGGCGGTATAAGCGAACAGATCGGCGGTCTTGCCCTTGGGTAACAGCACCACACGCTTCTTCGAGGCTCGCACGATGATGTCAAGATTTTCGTATTCTGACGGCATAGTCAGCAATGGGTACATATCTCCCTCACGGTCCTGCACCATGATGACATGTATGTCAGGACTCAGCGCGCTTCTGACCTGCGTGGCCGCCTCTATCCAACGGGCTGATTCAGAGTCGCGCGCCGTTACCGGAACACTATATTTGTAGCGGGTCTTTCCCGTGTCCGGATCCATGATATAGTAGGAAGGCTGACGTTTGCGGTCGTCCCTGAAGTCCTCTTCCTCAACTGCGGCCAGCGGCTTGGGCTCACGCCCCCAGATTCTCAGATACCCGAACCCGGCGGGAACACCGGTGGCCGAATCCATTACAATGGCCGAATGGGAACGCATGCCCTTGTTGGTCCTGGCGCATTCCAGAACCGTCCGTCCGGACTTCTTGAGCCTTGACAGGACATTCTCCCTGACTACCTCCATGGTGTCCTGAGCCACGAGGACCTCTTTTAGATTCAGCTGCCGTACATTCGTAACCATCTGGCTTACAAGGTCAGTGGCAATTCTTTCAACCGTAACGTTCTCGTTGTTGATGAACCGATAGGCCGCTTTCTTCTCCGAGGCGCTCTCACAGGCGCGATTGATTACGGCAGAGCCGCCGGCCGACATCTCCGTTACCAAGGTCGTATACTCTTTCTCAAGCCTTTTGTCGCCAAAAATACAACGTGTCTTCATAATGTTGTCTTCATTAGTCATACATATACAACAAATGAGAGCCGCTTATGGCTCCCATTTGTGGGGAAAGGCTAGCACGGGCCGTGCGTCCCTACACCCAGCACCCTTTCTCATTTACAAATGAAATACAAAATCGTCGCCTGTCAGCGAGTTGATGAGGTTAGGGCGCAATATTCGGCGAAGAGGGCCGGGGCTTCGCTGCTGATTTTTGCTCGGGCTCTCGATTTGAGATTGTAGACCGACTGGGGCGTCTTGGAGAGCAGGAAGGCGATGACCCTCTGCGACAGGCCGGCACACGAAAGCACCACATAGTCCATCTCGGAGCCGGTGAGCGACGGACACTGCGCCTCGATGCGCGCAATCAGATTGTCGCGGTTGGCGTTGACAATATCGGTCAGTTCTTTCTTGAAGCCCGACAGTTCTTCTTTCACTTTCGTCTGCAGCGCGCGCGAAGAATTTGGCGAGACATCGGCATCAAGACACATATTGCCCAGTTTCTCAACCCATTCGAATTTGCTCAAAAAGGCGATTGCGCTTTGGCGACGGAACTTGTCGGCATTGGTCGCGGCCTCGTCGTGAAGATTCTGACATTCTTCCCTGCTCCCGGCGAGTTCGGTCTTTATCTGCGACATTGCTTCAGAGAGCACTCTGAGGTTCATTTCAAGGGCTAACCGCCTGTTGCGGTTGCGCGACAAAATCCAGCGCACAGCGAAAAACGCTGATATGGCCAAAAGTAAACTTGTGAGACCTATATACCATACTGTTTTTCTCTTTTCCTGTAGTTTTTGCTCCGCCCGTCGTGCCTTGTCGCTTTCATGGTCCGTTTGGACTTTCAGCAGCGAGTGCGACATCAGGCGGGTAATCAGCGTGTTATTCTCACCGATAATGTTGTTCAGATTATCCACTACTTTCTGAAGCGAATCCGTATTATCCGCATTTACATATGCCAGTATGTGATAATAAGCCACGGTGTCTTCAAATGTAGTGCACTGTTCGAGCCCGCAATGTACCTGATTCTTATTGTCGGCAACCGGATTTGACGTCTGCAGCGCTTTTATCTGCAGCGACGGGGTATTTCCCTCCGCAAGCATTTGCGAATAAACAGAATCGGCGGCAGCATTATTGTTTTGCAGCATGTATATGCGATAGAGCAAATCTTGTATATCGGCATCAATTCCTGAAATCATTGCGGCAGAGTCCGTATATAGTTTTGCCTCGTCGGGTCGACTCAAAGCGATCAGATAATTGCCTATACTGTAGTACCCACCATAAATCCAACCTGAGCGATTCAGCGCCTTAGCAAGATTAAGGGAAGATTTTTCCCATTTTATCGCCTCCGTCAGATTGTACGAATGGTCATAGAGGTTGGCCATCAGGGACTCGATGCGGCAGAGGTTGAGGGTGTCGTTAAGGGCGAGGGCTATGTCGTGGGCTTCGAGGGCGCTGGCCAGGGCGGATTCGTAGAAGCCGGCGTTGCGGTTGACGGTGCCTTTGTAGTGGAGGGCGAGCATTCGGCGGCGGTCGTCGGACGAGTTGTCGTAGAAGTTTACGGCGATTGAGATTAGGGAGTCGTCGGTGGGATCGATGTAGTTTTTGTCGTAGGCCTGCGAAA
The DNA here is from genome assembly GCA_902495245.1 of uncultured Porphyromonadaceae bacterium. Taxonomy (GTDB): domain Bacteria; phylum Bacteroidota; class Bacteroidia; order Bacteroidales; family Muribaculaceae; genus UBA3263. The sequence continues at coordinate 35,402 of CABUWI010000014.1, read as the reverse complement.
GGAGCAGGGCGTGGCGTGCGCGGGGCTCGCCGCTGAGGCGCGAGCCGTCGATGGCCTCGAGGAGGGTCAGGGCCGAGTCGGGCCGAGTCTCCATCAGCGCCTCGGCGCTGCGCAGCGCGCGCTCGGCCTCCGACGGCCGGCAGCCCGCCGCGAGAGCGACGAGCAACAGCGCCGAAAATATGTGCAACAGAGCTTTCACACCGCAAAGTTACGCCAAACCCTCCACCTGACCAAACTTTCCCCGCAGTTTTTCCCGCCGGGGTAACGGCCGCCCACAGGGTAGGGACGTACGGCCCGTGCGTCCGCTCGCAATAAATTGTTTAGCAATGAGTTACCCGCCGAAACGGGACGGACGCACGGGCCGTGCGTCCCTACAAATCAGCGCTTTGCTTTCACGCCAAACGCGCGGACGGAACGAACTTTTTCGTATATTTGCAGTCGAACGTTTTTTACCGAACCCGCGTTTTGACAGATATGAAGAGATTTGTGATTGTAATGGCCGCGGCGCTGCTTTGGGCCGGCGCCCGTGGCGGCGAACTGCTCGACCTTGACCTTTGCCGCGGCAGCCGCATGCCCTACCCCGCTCCCGACTCGGTCGAGGCGGTGCCTGACTCGCTGACGCCGCTGATGATTAACCATGTGGGGCGCCACGGCGCGCGCTATGCCACGTCGGCCGACCGCTTTCTGAGCGTCGAGGCCCACCTGCGCGCCCATTCCGACTCGCTGACCCCGGCAGGGCGGCGCCTGCTTGAAATCACGACCCGCGCAATCGACCTGAGCGCCGACCGCTGGGGCGAGCTCGACTCGCTGGGGGCGGCCGAGCAACGGGGCATCGCCGCGAGGCTCTGCCTGGCCTTTCCGCAGCTGGTGGTGGGTCGGGAGGTAACGGCCGTGTCGAGCTATGTGGGGCGCTGCGTGGCGTCGATGGACGCCTTCACCTCGGAGGTGAGGCGCATGCAGTCGGGCTTGGGGTCGGTGAGCACGTCGGCCGGGCGGCAGTATTCGGAACTGCTGCGGCCGTTCGAAACGGACACGGCCTATGTCGACTGGGCGCACCGCAAGCCCTACGGGCCGGTTCTGAAGCAATTTGAGGCCGCCGAGGTCGACGCTCAGGCCATAGTGAGGCGCTTCACCGCCGTGCCCTATTCTGAAGAGCAGGCGCGCGAGCTGGCGGGGGCAATCTATTACACCGTGTCGTCGCTCGCGGCGATGGGCATGCCCGAGGCCGAGGCCGACGAGGCCATGGCCCTGCTCGGCGCGGAGAATTACAACGCACTGTGGGAGGCCGACAACCTGCGGCAATATCTGAGCCGCACGCAGACCACCGTCTCGGCCCTGCCGGCGCAGATTGCCGCGCCGCTGCTGCTGGAGCTGGTGCGCTCGACCGACGATTTCATTGCCGGACGCAGCCGGGCGGCCGTGCAGCTGCGCTTCGGCCACGCCGAGACGCTGATGCCGCTGCTGTCGCTGATGCGCCTGCCGCGATGCTACTATCTGACCCATTATTTCGACACCGTGGCAGCTCACTGGCAGACGTGGCACGTCGTGCCGATGGCGGCGAACCTGCAGCTGATTCTGCTGGAAAGCGAGACGGGCGCCCACTACGTGCGCATCGACCTGAACGAGCACCCCGTCGAATTCCCCGGCGGCCACGTCTACCTGCCCTGGAGCGCCCTGCGCAAATATCTGCTATCGCTGGCGAGTTAAAAGTTAAGGGTTAAAAGTTAAGAGTTGGTGGTTCAGGCTGACAGAAACTTAAGAAATCGTTAATATTTTTTAACAAATTGGGGGGCGGAATTGCGGAATTTTTTATAACTTTACGGCGATAATTCGATTGGGATAAGCAACTTTTAACTTTTAACTCTTAACTCTTAACTCTTAACTTTTAACTTTTAACTCTTAACTTTTCGAATGATATGCGGTGGAGAGTGTGGCTTCTGATGCTGATGTGGGCGCTGGCCGTCGGGGCGAAGGAGAGTGGCTTCGTTTTGCGCTGCTACGTTACGAGGGCTGATTCGACGACGTGGACCCCGCTCGATTCGGTGCACGTTGACATCGCGGCCGTGGGCGACACGGCGGCGGTGAAGTTCAACATGCTCGGCAACGACCCGAAAGAGGTGCGCGCAATGGTTTACGGCAAACCGGGAAAGTATATGCTGACGCTCGACCGCGAGGGGTTCAACCCGGTAGTGCGCGAGTTCGAGCGCAAATATAAGGACCAGAGCGTTGTCTGGCTCGGCACGATTCAGATGGAGCCGGAGCGGCGCAAGGAGCTGAAGGAGGTGGAGGTCGTCGGCACGGCCATCAAGATGGTGATGCGCGGCGACACGATAGTCTACGACGCGGCGGCATTCAACCTTGCCGACGGTTCGATGCTCGAGGCGCTGATTCGCCAGCTGCCCAACACGGTGATGGAGCCGAACGGCGTCATCAAGGTGAACGGCCGCGCCATTTCGAGCCTGCTCATCAACGGCAAGGACTTTTTTCAGGGCGACATGGAAGTGGCCATGAAGAACCTGCCGGCCTACACCGTGAAGAACGTGCAGGTCTATGACAAGGCGCCTGAAGACGACTATCTGACCAAGTCGTCGCAGAAACTGGCGCGGCGCGAGGACGAGGAGAACCTGGTGATGGACGTAGTGCTGAAAAAGGAATATTCCGTAGGCTACATGGGGTCGCTTGAAGGCGGCTACGGCACCGACAACCGCTGGAAAGGCAAAGCGTTCGGACTCGGCTTCACCGACAAGTGGCGGCTGAGCGCCTTCGTGAACGCCAACAACATCAAGGACACCAGCGAGGCGGGCACCGGCGGCGACTGGACGAACGGCTGGTATATGCCCGGCGACGCCCGGCTGGTCATGGAGGGCGTTGACTATCTCTATGACGACGAGAAAAAGCTGAGGGTTAACGGCAACGTCATTTTCAGCCATGAGCGCTATGACAGCCGCTCGGAAACGGCGTCGACACGCTTCTACGACACAGGCGACCTTTACCGCCGCAGCGCCTCGCGCGAGCTCGACAAGCGCCGCCACCTGCGCTCGGCCCACACACTCAACTACAAGGGCGAACACTTTTTCTTTTCAATCACCCCTAAAATCGACTGGCTGGCCAAAACCGTGAGCAACATTGACCGCGAGGCCACATTCAACGCGCGCCCCGAACCGGAAAACTCGCGCGTCGAGGCGCTCGACTCGGTCTTTGCGCGGCCCTTCTCGAAACGCTATAACGACATCATGCTGACGCGCCTGCGCACGGCCTCGGTCTCCAACCCCGGCTGGCTCGGCCTCTACCTCAGCTCGAACGCCACAATCAGGACTCCGCAGATGGGCGGCCGCCTCAGGGCTTCGGTCGACCTCACCTATGCCAACGACTACAGCGACTACCGCACGCTCTACACCCAGCGCTACGGCGGCGCCAACGTCAACCCCGGCGCGCCGGTGAACTCCGACCGCTACAGCACGAGCGGCTCGCACAGGTGGCAATTCTCGGGCACTGCGGGCTATGACCAGAAATGGACCGACGTCGACGAGCTGCGTTCGCTCACATATTCGCTCAGTGCCCGGGCTGAATACCATATGACCCACATCGACAAGGACTACACCCTCTTCACCGCCGAGGGCGACGGCGACGAGTCGGCATTGCCCTCGCTAACGATGCCTGAACATGCCGTTGCCGACGCCATGAATTCATATAACTCGATAAACTCCGACCATAACCTGCTCACGACCGTGTCGTTCCATTTCAACCGCCAGCCGACCGCCCCGACCGACTCGGGGCTGAACCCGGCATGGAACGCCGGCGCACAGCTGCGCCACAAATTCCGCCACAACAGCCTCGACTATCGCACGGCAGAGCCGAGCCGCGAGCTGGTGGTGCGCAACGACTCATATTTATACCCGTCGGCGTGGTGCTCGTTCTCGTCGAGCAACGACGTGCGCTATCTCACCACGTCGGTAAACTACGGGCTGAGTTGGGGCGAGCCGAACATCAACCTCTTCCTGAAAAACAGGGAGTCGAGCAACCCGTTGGTGGTCTACGAGAACAACGCCGGCAACCTGCGGCCGAGCCGGACGCACACGGTGAGCTGGAGCCTTAACCGCTACGGCAGGAAGGTGTATGACCGGTTCGGCGTGAACCTCAACTGGTCAACGACGCTCGACGCCATCGGCAACGCCTCGGTCTACAATCCGGAGACGGGCGTTACGGTCTACCGCCCGCAGAACATCAACGGCAACTGGAGCATCAACGGCGGCACTGACTATTCTCACCCCGTCGGGTCGCGGCGGCAGATAGACCTGGGAATCGACATCAACGGCGGCTACGGCCACAGCGTCGACTTTCACAGCGCCGTGGGCGCTCCGCAGCGGTCGCTGGTGAGGAACCTGAACCTCGGGGGCGGCATAAACGCGGGCTATAAGTTCAAAAACGGCTCGAACATCTCGCTGGGAGGCAACGCGGGCTGGCGCCACGCCACGTCGCGCCGCGAGAATTTCAACAACATCTCGGCAATGTCGTATTCGGCACACATGAACGCGACGGTTGAGCTGCCGTGGGACCTGCAGCTGCGCACGAAGCTGAGCATGACGTGCAACAGCGGCTATGACGCCAAGGAGATGAACGAGGCGCAATGGCTTTGGAACGCATCGCTGAGCAAGAGCCTGCTTAAAGGCCGGCTCGTAATCACCGCAAGCGCCTACGACATCTTGGGTCAGGTGAAGCCCTACTCAATCCACATCAACGCGCAAGGTCGCTCGGAAGTGTGGACCAACACCATGCGCCGCTATGCCTTCATCTCCGTGATGTGGCGCTTCAACAAGCACCCCAAAAAGGGAATTAAGAATTAAGGGTTAAGAGTTAAGGGTTAAGGGTTAAGGGTTAAGGGTTAGGTGTTAAGGGTTAGGTGTTAGGAGTTAAGGGTTAAGGGTTAGGAGTTAGGAGTTAGGAGTTAAGAATTGGGGATTAAGGTTGACCGGAACTTATAACTCTTAACTCTTAACTTTTAACTTTTAACTTTTAACTCCCCTTTAATTCTTCCAGAGGTTGTGGAAGTGGTTGACGGGGCCGTGGCCGTGGCCGATGGCGTAGGTCGCGCCCGAGGCGATGGCGCCGCTGATGTAGGACTTGGCGGCGGCTACGGCTTCGTCGAGGCCGAGGCCGCGGGCCAGACAGGCTGCCACGGCCGACGAGAGGGTGCAGCCGGTGCCGTGGGTGTTGACCGTGGCGAGGCGCGGCGAGCGGTGAATGGTCGTGCGGCCCGTTTCAGCGTTGAAGAAGACGTCGGCCACTTCGTCGCTGTCGTCGAGATGGCCGGCCTTGAGCAGCACCGACACGCGGCCGCCCTGCGAGAGCTCGCGCGCGGCGTCGGGCAGCGCGTCGGTGCCCGCAATCTTCTCGCCGAGCAGAATCTCGGCCTCGGGAATGTTGGGCGTTATCACCCTGACGGCGGGAATGAGCACCGAGCGGAGAGTGTCGACGGCATCGGCGCGGAGCAGAGGGTCGCCCGAGGTGGCCACCATGACGGGGTCGAGCACCACGTTGGCAATGCCGTAGGGCGCGAGGGTGTCGCGCACGGCGACGATGAGCTCCGACGAATGGAGCATGCCGATTTTCACGGCGTCGGCGCCGATGTCGTCGAGGCAGGAGCGAATCTGCCCCTTGACGAAATCGACGGGAATCGGGTGGACGCCGGTAACGCCCACGGTATTTTCGTCAACGACGGCCACGACGGCCGTCATGCCGTAGCAGCCGAGGGCCGAAAAGGTCTTGAGGTCGGCCTGCAGGCCGGCGCCGCCGCTGGGGTCGCTGCCGGCGATGCTAAGGGCGCGGCGGTAGGTATTCTTTTTCATATCAGCCATTGTTCTTTGTTGTAGGCACTGTGCCAGAAAAGCCACTCCATGCGGGTGGCGTGAATGAAATTGTCGGTCATGAGGGCGCGCACGTCGGGCGACGTGGCGGAGGCCAGCTCGTCGCATATTTCGACAGCCCGGCGGGTCGAGCGGGCAAAAGCCTCGTCGCCATAGGTCTCGATCCAGTGCCGGAACGGATTGTCGCGGCGGGCGGTCGCAAGGATTTTCTCGCCCACCCTCTGATAGACCCAGAAGCAGGGCAGCACGGCCGCCGCCTCGGCCTCGACGGGGGCGAGGCCCTGAGCCGTCTCGAACGACGTGTAGAGCATGCACGCCGGCGACATGACGGCGCCGCTCAGGCCGTCTGGCCCGAGATAATGCTCGTGGAGCGCCTTCTCGACCATCACGCCGTCGAGGGCGAAGCGCAGAAAGTCCTCCCGACGGCGCTTGTCGGCAAGGCGCGAGGCGATGTGGGCCAGCACGCGGCAATAGTTGTCGATATACATCGCGTCCTGTTGCAGATAGAACGTGAAGCGGTCGCGGCTGAGCGTGCCCTCGGCGAGCTCGCGCACAAAGGGGAGCTCGAGAATCTTCTCATAGACCGGCGCGGCGAGCCGCCACGCCTCTTCGCTCCACTTCATCGCTTATAGCCTATTACGGCCACATAGTCGCCCCTGTCGCTGCCCGGCTGCGGCTCTTCGGCGCGGTTGTTCGACACCAGGGGGTGAGTGGTGAGGGTCTGGAACGACTCGAGGTCGCGGAAACCGGCCTCCCGCATCAGCTCGACCTTCTCGGCGGTGGTGCGCCAGTTGGCGGCGTTGCACAGCTCGATGGGATAAGGGTCGGGAGGGAAGACGCCGGCCAGCAGGGGGTGATTCCACGTTCCGAGCGCCTTGGCAAGATTGTACATGATTCCGTAGCCGCTCTCCTTGGGCACGTCGATGAGCACGGCGCGGCCGCCGGCGGGCAGCGCGTCGTAGGCCTTGGCCACGACAGAACGGAGGTCGGTGATATAGCTCGGAGTGCCGTTGAAGAGAATCGTGTCATACTTTCCGCAGCCGAAGTCGGCCTCCTCGGCCGTGGCTATGGTTACGTCGAGGCCGCGTCGGCGCGCAATGTCGGCCATGCCTGTGGAAGGCTCGATGCCGTCGGTGATGGTGATTCCGAACTCTTTGGCCAGCAAAGCCTCGAAAAGGCCGCTGCCGCAGCCAACGGACAAGATGTTGCGGGCCCCGCGCAGAGTGAGGGCCACAAGGCGAGCCTCGCTCAGAAGCACGTTGCCGTTTTCCATGAACCAGGCATCGTAGAGGCTTGCATATTCGTCGAAATGTTGCATGTGTCAGAATTTAATGTTATTGAACTCCATTGAACGGAGGTCGATTGTGAGCATACCCTCGAGCGAAGGCATGCCGATTATCAGTTTCAAGACTTCGGCGGCCTGAAGAGAGCCGACCACGCCTGGCACTGCGCCGAGCACGCCGCCTCGGGCGGCGGGGAGCGCGCCGAGCGCGTGGCGCTCGGGATAGAGGTCGGCATAGCCGGGGGCGCCGGGGGTGAAGACGCAGACCTGACCGGTGAACTCGCCGAGGGCGCCGTGGACCCACGGCTTGCCGAGGTCGCGGCAGGCGTCGTCGATGCGATAGCGGGTGGCATAGTTGTCGCAGCAGTCCACAACGATGTCATATCGGCCGATGATGTCGACGGCCGAGGCATCGGTCAGCCCCTCGGGCCAGAGGTCGAACTCCGTTTCGGGCGACAGCGCCCGCAGGCGCCGCAAGGCGGCCTCGGTCTTTGGCATTCCGGTCATGGTGCGGTCATAGAGCGTCTGGCGCTGGAGGTTGCTCAACGACACCGTGTCGGCATCGCACAGCCCCAGGCGCCCCACCCCCGCGCCGGCAAGATAAAGCCCGACGGGGCAGCCGAGGCCGCCGAGCCCCACGATGAGCACCGAGGCCTCGCCGATGAGCCGCTGACCCTCGGGACCCACCTCGGGGAGCATTATCTGGCGTGAAAAGCGCTCGGACAGCATCAGTCGTAGATTTTATCCCAGTCTTTCCACACCACCTCGTAGCCCTCTGCCCGGATAGCGTCGGCCACCTCGCGGGGCGAGCGCTCGTCGCTGACGGCAAACTGCTCGAGCGACTGCGGGCACACGGCATAGCCTCCCGGGTCGGTCTTCGAGCCGGCGCTCATGGAGGTAACGCCGAGAGTGGCCATGCGGTTGCGGAACTCGGGGCGCTCGCGGGTGGAATAGGAGATGTCAACATCGTTGTCGAAGAGGCGGAAGGCCCACGTAACCTGCGCAAGCTCTCGGTCGGACATCACGACGTTGGGCTGAAAATGGCCCTCGGAGGGGCGCATGCGCGGAAAGTTGACGCTGAAACGCGTCTGCCAGTAGTTGCGGCGAAGATAGCGCAAGTGGCGCGCCATCATCGTCACATCGGTGCGCCAGTCTTCGAGACCGATTAGGACGCCCATGCCGATTTTGTGGACACCGGCCTGCCCCATGCGGTCAAACCCGTCGAGACGCCACTGATAGTTCGCCTTCATGCCGGCGGGGTGATAGACGCCGTAGCGGGCGCCGTTATAGGTCTCCTGAAAGCAGACAACGCCATTGAGGCCGTGGCGGGTCAGGCGTTCGTAGTCGGCGGCGGCAAGGGGCATAACCTCGATTGTGAGGTTGTTGAAATAGGGGCGGCAGATGTCGAGGGTCTGCGCCAGATAGTCGACGCCGGCCTTCTGAGGGTGTTCGCCCGTTACGATGAGCAGATTCTCAAACGGCCCCAGACGACGAATGGCCTCGCACTCGGCCTTGATCTGGTCGGGAGTCAGCGTGAGGCGCGGAAACTTGTTGTGGATATTGAAACCGCAGTAGACGCACGAATTGGTGCAGGCGTTCGACACGTAGAGAGGAATATACATCGAAATGACCTTGCCGAAACGCTGCTGAGTGAGCTGCCGGGCGCGCTGCGCCATGTATTCGAGATAGGGCGCGGCGGCCGGCGAAATCAGAGCCATGAAGTCGTCGTCGTCAAGCTGACGCTTCACCAGAGCGCGCTCGACGTCGGCGGCCGTCTTGGCGGCGATGGCCGCCGTGGTGTCGGCCCAGGAATATTTCTTTATTTCGTCAGAAAACATGTCAGTCAAGGAATGAGGTGAGCGGGCTGCTGGCCTGCGCGCGGAAAACGGGAGCGCCGAGACCGGCCTCGAAAGCCATGCGGCCGGCTTCGGTGGCCAGGGCAAAGGCGCGGGCCATGGCCACGGGGTCGGCGGCGACGGCAATGGCGGTGTTGACCAGCACGGCGTCGGCACCCATCTCCATGGCCGCGGCGGCATGAGAGGGAGCGCCCAGGCCGGCATCGACCACCACGGGCACGCGGCTTTCGGCAATGATAATCTCGATAAGCCTGCGGGTAACGAGGCCGAGATTCGTGCCGATGGGCGCGGCGAGAGGCATCACGGCCGCGGCGCCGGCATCTTCAAGGCGCTTGCACAGAACTGGGTCGGCCTGAATGTAGGGCAGCACGACGAAGCCGTCGCGGGCCAGCTCGGTTGCGGCGGCAAGGGTCTCGACGGGGTCGGGCATGAGATATTTCGGGTCGGGGTGAATTTCGAGCTTGATGAAATTCGTGCCGAACGCCTCGCGGGCAAGCTGAGCGGCAAGCACGGCCTCGGCCGCATTGCGCGCGCCGGAGGTGTTGGGCAGCAGCTGAATGCCGGAGTCGGAAGTGATGTGGTGGAGCATGTCGTCGGCTGCGGGGTCGCTCACGTCGACGCGCTTTAGAGCCACGGTTACCATTTCCGAGCCCGAGGCCTTGATGGCCTGCTCCATAAGCTCGTTCGAGCGGAACTTGCCCGTGCCCACAAACAGGCGCGAATTGAATTCGCGTCCGCCAAGTATCAGTTTTTGCATGATAAATATGTGTTGAGTTGGTTGATGAATTCATTTGTTTTCGCCGACGGAGAGGGGGCGGTGGCAATCGCGCCCGAAACGGCGACACCGGCCACCCCCGAAGGGGCAATCGCGGCGACGTCGGCAGGCTCGATGCCGCCGATGGCCACCACGGGAATCCGCACCCCCGCCGCCCACGCTCCGTCCATCAGTCGCCGGTAGCCCTCGGCGCCGAGAGTCGGCTTGAGGTTCTTTTTGGTGGTGGTGAAGCGATATGGGCCGAGACCGATATAGTCGGCACCGGCCGCGGCGGCCGCGGTCATGTCGGCAAGGGTGTTGGCCGTAGCGCCCACGATGTAACCGGGCCCGAGGGCGCGGCGCACGTCGGCCACCGGCATGTCGTTCTGCCCGACATGCACACCGTCGGCACCGACAGCCTGCACCAGCTCCACGCGGTCGTCGAGCAGAAAGACAGCGTCATGGTGGCGGCAAAGAGGGGCGATTGACTCGGCGGCGGCAATGACGTCGGCAGCGGCGGCATCTTTCATGCGCAGCTGTACCCAGCGGCAGCCGCCAGTCAGGGCCTTCTCCACGCCGGCGGCAAGCTCGGCGACACTGTCGGCCGCGGGAGTGATATATTGCAGACGGAAATCGGCGAGGCTGAACGGACACCACGCCGCACCGAGCATGACTGCGCCACCGAAGCCGAGCCTTTCGAGCTCGGCAAACCGGCGCGGCCTCACGCCGCCGAGGGCGAACACCCTGCGGCCGAGAGTAGCCGCAGAAAGCTCGTCGGCACTGAAATGCGCAGTGTAGCCGACCTTGGAGATGCTGTCAAAGACAGGGCTGAGGAACAGATAGTCTGCATCGGGATACATGGCGAGCTCGGCAATGCTGTGGCACGAACGGCTCACCAGGCCCGTAAAGCCCGCAGGCGCCTGAGGATTGCGGCTGTTCAGATGCACACCGCCGACGCCCATAGGCACGGCAAGCTCAAAGCGGTCGTGGAGGCTCAGCCGGCTCCGCAAATCGGCCGGTATGGCCTGAAGGATTGCGGCCATCTGCGCCGACGTGGCTCCGGGGTGGCGCAGGTGCACACGCCAGGCGCCGGCGTCGAGCATGCGGCATATGGCCGCGGCCTCGCCGTCGAAGAGCTCTTCGGGGGTAATGACTATAGTGCGCATCAGCCCCCGCACGCGGCTTTTATGACCATAACTTTTGCCCCCTCGGCGGGGACGAAATCCTTGCGCGCGGCGCGGCGCACCACACGGCCGTCGACGGCCACCGCCGTGCCGGGCCCGTCGAGCCGATTGGCCGCGAGAATGGCTTCGAGGTCCATGCCCTCGGCCACTTCTACCGGCTTGTTGTTGATGAAAATCTGCATTCCGAGCTATATTAAGTTATCGGAGTGCATACAAATAGAGCCACAACTATAACATAGCTACGAACAAATCCTTACGGCGGTATTAACCGCGTCAAGTTCATAGGGTATGGTCTCAGCCCGCAATGCAGGCACCCCTTTTGTTTACGCCACAAAGTTACGAAAAAAATTAAGAATTAAGAATTTTTTCTCGATTTATCGGGATTTTAGCCGAAGAAGAGGTAGGCGGCGAGGACGCCGGCGACGGAGCCGGTTACGTCGGCAAGGAGGCCGTAGGTAACGGCGTAGCGGGTGCGACGGACGCCGACGGAGCCGAAGTAGACGGCGAGGACATAGAAGAGGGTGTCGGTGCTGCCCTGAATGGCGGCGCTGACGCGGGCCACGAAGGCGTCGGGGCCGTAGGTCTGCATGAGGTCGACCATCATGCCGCGCGAACCGCTGCCGCTCATGGGCTTCATGATGGCCGTCGGGAGCGCGCCGACCCAGCCGGCGTCGAGGCCGAGGGCATTGACGGCGCGCTCGAGGCCGGCGGTGATGACGTCCATGGCGCCAGAGGCGCGGAACATGGCTATGGCCACGAGAATGGCCACGAGGTAGGGAATGATTTTGACGGCGGTGGTGAAGCCTTCGCGCGCGCCCTCGATGAAGGTTTCGTAGAGATTGATGCGGCGGCGCAGTCCGGCCACGAGAAAGAGCACAATGACGCCGAAAAGCATCGAGTTGGCAATGAACGAGCTGTAGCGCTCGACCTGTTGCGGCTCGAGGCGCGAGAAGAACCACACCAGCGCGCCGACCAGGGCGGTGAGGCCGCCGAGCCAGCCGAGCAGCACGGGGTCGCGCAAGGGAATGCGCTGCTTGAGGCAGAGGGCCACGATGCCGACCAGCGTGGCGATGAACGTGGCCACAAGGATAGGCAGAAAGACGTCGGTCGGATTGGCGGCGCCGGCCTGCGCGCGATACATGATGATGCTTATCGGAATCAGGCATAGGCCGGAGGCGTTGAGCACGAGGAACATGATCATGGCGTCGGTGGCGCGCTCTTTTTCGGGGTTAAGGGTCTGAAGCTCCTGCATGGCCTTGAGGCCGAGGGGAGTGGCGGCGTTGTCGAGGCCGAGCATGTTGGCCGAGACGTTCATGAAGATTGAGCCCATTGCGGGGTGATTGCGCGGCACGCCGGGAAACAGGCGCGTGAAGAGCGGGCTGACCAGGCGGCCGAAGAAGTTGATGACGCCGCCACGCTCGCCGATTTTCATGAGTCCGAGCCAGAGTGTCAGAATGCCGGTCAGGCCCAGTGCCAGCTCGAAGGCCGAGCCGGCCGACGTGAAGCAGGCGGACATGATGTCGTTCCAGACGGCGAGGTCGCCGCTCAGCAGCGTGCGCCCGACGGCCACGACAAACGCGACCAGAAAGAAAGCAACCCAGATGTAGTTAAGTATCATTTCGCGCGGGGTGGGGTTAAAGGGCCAATTTGACAAATTAGACTAATTAGACTAATTAGACCATTAAGGTGAATTATGATTTGCTCAGCAGAAGGAGGGATTCGGGGCCGAGGTTGAAGAGGAGGTCGAGAATGCTGAGACCGGGAATGAAGCCGAGGGTGGCGGCGCGTACCTGCCAGTAGGGCTGCGGCTGCCATGGTTCGACAGCCGACAGAGGGGCGGTGAGGGGTTCGGAGTCGTAGATTACCTCGGTCTGCAGGCCGAGGGCGCGGCGCACGGCGCGGTCAAAGCGCTCGTTGAGGTCGCCGACGGTGGTGAAGCCGTCGGGCGAGGCTATGAGCGGCAAGAAATCGTCGGCATAGAACTCGAAAAAGGGCGTGCGGCCATAGGCGCTCTCGAGCGCGGCGGCCATGACCTCCCACCAGTTGCCGTGGAGGCTGATGCGGGTGGAGGCCCACGTGCGGCCGTAGGGCTTGTCGAGCGGCACGGTGAGCGTCAGCGGTCCGCGCGTGTCGGCAATGGTGAAGCGATGGGCGTCCTTGCAGCGCTTGTCGAAGCGGACGCCCGAGCAGATGCGCACGGGACCCGGGTGGAGAGCCATGGCGCGATAATAGGCCGGCGGAGGGCATAGCCTCGACGGCAGCAGCAGCTCACTCATCGACGCTGCGGGCAAAGCGCACCATCTCGATGGCCGTCTGCGCGGCTTCGATGCCCTTGTGGCCCGCCGGGCCGCCGCAGCGGTCGAGAGCCTGCTGCTCGTCGAGCACGGTGAGCACGCCGAAAATCACGGGCACGGGGCCGTCGGTGTTGAGCGCGGTGATGCCCTGCGTGACGCTGCTGCAGACGTAGTCGAAGTGGGGCGTGTCGCCCTTGATTACGCAGCCAAACACGATGATGGCGTCGAAGCGCTCGGTGTCGGCCAGGCGCTGTGCGGCAAAGGTGAGCTCGACCGAGCCGGGCACGATGAACTCCTCGACGTCGGCGCCGGCTGCCTTCAGCGTCTCGACGGCGCCCGAAGCGAGCAGAGAGGTTATGTGGTTGTTCCATGAGGTGCGCACGACGGCGATGTTCATGTCGTCGGCGGTGAGCTCGCCGGGATTATATCCGTTTTTCATTTGAGAGCTTTGTGAAGAGGGTGGATTAGTTGAATTTGCCGGAGGTGTTGACGGCGTCGGTTTCAGTGGCCTCGATTTCCTCCTTCTGGAAGTTGCGGATCACGCGCACCGTGGAGAGCGTGGCGAAGTCGGTGAAAAGTTCGACGCGCAGGGTGTAGAAATTGTCGTCGGCGTCGCGCAGCTGCTCGGCCACGGTGCCCACCGGAATGCCTTCGGGGAAGACCACGGAATAGCCCGAGGTGATGATGGTGTCGCCCGGGGCGAACTCGACGTGGCGGGGCAGCTCCTCAAGCATTGCATAGCGCGGCGACTTGCCGTCCCACACCAGCGAGCCGAAGGCGTCGGAACCCTTAACCTTGCAACTGAGGCGCAGGTCGGAGTTGAGCATCGAAATGATGCGGGAGGTGTGGGGGCCGACGACGTTGACGATGCCGACGATGCCGTTCTGGTCGACGACGCCCATTTCGGGGGCGATGCCGTCGGCCGAGCCGCGGTCGAGCGTCAGGAAGTTGTTGGGGCGGACAATCGAGTTGTTGATTACGCGGGCAATGACAAAGTCATAGGGCATGAGCACTGAATCGGGCTTGACCGAGTCGGCATAGAGGCGCTCGTCGGCGCGCTGCAGCTGCCGGCGCAGGCCGATGTTTTCCAGTTCGAGCTCGGCCAGACGCTGCTGGAGGTCGTCGTTGATTGAGCGCAGATGGAAATAGCCCGTAACGGAGCCGGCCGCGCCATAGACCTGCGAGCTGACACGCCCGGCCGATGTGAGGAACACCGCCTGGCGATAGGGGTCGCCGCGAAAAAGCATGAAGCAGCTCACCCCCGCCAGCAGCAGGAAGACGAACCATGCGCCATGGCGCACGAAGAATTCTATCAGCGCCCGCATCAGCGGATCAGGAAGGAGAACTTGTCGATGTTCTTCAAGGCGACAGCCGTGCCGCGGGCAACGGAGAGCAGCGGGTCTTCGGCCACGTGGAACTGAATGCCGATCTTGTCGGTCAGACGCTTGTCGAGGCCGCGGATAAGGGCACCGCCGCCGGCGAGCCAGATGCCATTCTTGACGATGTCGGCATAGAGCTCGGGAGGCGTCTGCTCCAGGGCGTTGAGCACTGCCGTCTCGATTTTGGAGATTGATTTTTCGAGGCAGTGGGCAATCTCCTGATAGCTGACGGGCACCTCCATGGGCAGGGCCGTAACGTGGTTGGGACCGTGGACCACATAGTCCTCGGGCGGATTTTCGAGTTCGGTAAGGGCCGAGCCGACGTGAATCTTGATCTGTTCGGCGGTGCGCTCACCGACGCGCAGGTTGTGGGCGCGGCGCATGTGGCCGATGATATCTTCGGTGAGGTCGTCGCCGGCAATCTGGATTGACTTGTTGGTCACGATGCCGCCTAGGGAGATGACGGCGATTTCGGTGGTGCCGCCGCCTATGTCGACAATCATGTTGCCGGTGGGCGCCTCGACGTCAAGGCCGATGCCGAGCGCGGCGGCCATGGGCTCGTAGATCATGTAGACGTCGCGGCCGCCGGCATGCTCGCTCGAGTCGCGCACGGCGCGAATCTGCACTTCGGTCGAGCCGGAAGGAATGCCTACGACCATGCGCAGCGATGGGGAGAACCAGCCCTTGGCGGAGCTGGATTTCTTGACGAGGCCGCGAATCATGAGCTCGGCGGCGTTGAAGTCGGCGATGACGCCCTGACGCAGCGGACGGATAGTCTCGATCTGCGGGTTTTCCTTGCCGTGCATCAGGTGAGCCTCCAGGCCGACGGCCTTGAGCTTCTGAGTCGTCTTGTCGATTGCCACGATTGACGGCTCGTCGATGACAATCTTGTCGTTATGAAGAATGATTGTGTTGGCCGTTCCGAGGTCAATCGCAATCTCCTTTGTCAATGAGAAAAGTCCCATGTTGAGGGTTAAAAGTTAAGGGTTAAGGGTTAAAAGTTAAGGGTTGTTCGGGAAGAGGGGTAAGGGTTAAAGGTTGAGAGTTGTTTGGGTTATTGGTTAGAGACGAGGAGTGTTCGCTTTGGTGGACTTGAGAATGGCGGTGAGCATGGCTTCGATAGTGGAGCAATCACGGCTGAGGCTTTCAAAACCCAAGTCGTTAAGATAATCGGTTGCGTGGAGGAGTTCGAGCCAGTAGGCCGTCTCGGCTGCCTCTTTGCGCGCTATCTGCATTTTATATACGAAGTCAGGCCTGCTGAAAGCATTAAGCGCTTCGGCAATATTTGCTCCGATACTTGTTCCGCTTCGCAGAATTTGACGGGACATTGCAAACTCTTTGCCTTCTTCAACAAGGTGCTTATAGAGCTTCACGATACGAACCGCAAATTTTTTGCTCAGATTAAACACGATGCTGTCAGACTCGGCCATAGCCCTTAACTTTTAACTCTTAACTCTTAACCTTTAACTACTGGAGTTTAGTGCTTGAAGTGGCGGAAGCCGGTGAAGACCATGGCGATGCCGTGGGCGTTGCAGTAGTCGATGGTTTCCTGGTCGCGGATTGAGCCGCCGGGCTGAATGACGGCGTCAATGCCTGCTTCGTGAGCAATCTCAACGCAGTCGGCGAAGGGGAAGAAGGCATCGGAGGCCATGACGGCGCCATTGAGGTCGAAGCCGAAGCTGCGGGCCTTGGCGATTGCCTGCTTCAGGGCGTCGACACGCGAGGTCTGGCCCACGCCCGATGCGAGGAGCTGACGACCCTTGGCGAGGACGATGGCGTTGCTCTTGGAGTGCTTGACGAGCTTGTTGGCGAAGAGCAGGTCTTCGACACGGTCGGGGCTGACAGGCGTGGAGGTCTTGGGGGTGAAGTCGGCGGCGGTCTCTACCTTGAGGTCGCGCTCCTGGACCAGAGCGCCGTTGAGGCACGAGCGCCAGGCCACGCGCGCCGTGTTGGGCTTGTGCTGCACCAGAATGATGCGGTTCTTTTTGCTTTTGAGCACCTCGAGTGCCTCGGGGGTATAAGAGGGGGCGATGATTACCTCGAAGAAAATCGAGTTGATTTCTTTGGCGGCTTCGCCGTCGACCTCGCGGTTGGTTACGAGCACACCGCCGAAAGCGCTGACGGGGTCGCCGGCCAGGGCGTCGCGCCATGCGGCTGCCACAGTGGGGCGCGTTGCCACGCCGCATGCGTTGTTGTGCTTGAGCACTGCGAACGTGGGCTCGGCGGCATCGGCGAAATCGGCGATGAGGCTGACGGCGGCGTCGATGTCGAGCAGGTTGTTATAGGAAATCTCCTTGCCGTGGAGCTGAGTGAACATCTCTTCGAAATTGCCGAAGAACCAGCCTTTCTGGTGAGGGTTTTCGCCGTAGCGCATCGGCTTGATGCCGTCGACGGCCACGCGGAGCGCCGAGGGCGTTTCGGCCTCGCCGTCGAAATAGTTGAAGATGGCCGAGTCGTAGTGGCTGCTCACGGCAAACGCCTCTTTGGCGAACCAGCGGCGCTGGGCGGCGTCGGTTTCGGCGCCCTGAGCCTTGAGCAGGTCGCGCAGGGGGGCATACTGGGCCTTCGAGGCCACAATCACGACGTCGCGCCAGTTTTTGGCGGCGCCGCGAATCAGCGAGATGCCGCCTATGTCAATCTTCTCGATGATGTCGGCGTCTGAAGCTCCTGAAGCCACGGTGGCCTCGAACGGATAGAGGTCGACGATTACGAGGTCAATAGAGGGGATTTCGTAGCGGGCAATCTGCTCGCGGTCGCCTTCGTTTTCGCGGCGGTTGAGAATGCCGCCGAAGATTTTGGGGTGGAGCGTCTTGACGCGTCCGCCAAGAATCGAAGGATAGCCCGTGAGGTCTTCGACCGCCTCGCAGCGATAGCCGAGGCTTTCGATGAAAGTGCGGGTGCCGCCGGTTGAAAGGAATTTCACTCCGGCCGCGTTCAAAAGAGCCAGAATTTCGTCGAGGCCGTCTTTGTGGTAGACGGAAATCAGCGCCGTGCCGATTTTGCGAATGTCGTTTGCCATATTTGGAATTTTCTTGATGTATAGTCTTTATATAATGAGTGCAAATTTACGCAATTTTCCTGATTCACACACTAAAAACGGGCGATTGATTTTTTTAACGTTTATTTTTTCGTAACTTTGTCGCCGCAATGATATATCAGTTTGCACCGATATTGAAGAGTACACCCTGGGGCGGCCACCGCATTCGCCGCATGAAAGGGCTGACGCCGTCTGACGCTCCGATAGGCGAAAGCTGGGAGCTGAGCACGGTCGAAGGGTGGGACTCTGTGGTCGAGAGCGGGCCCTGCGCAGGGCTTACTCTCAGCGCCCTCATAGAGCGCGACGGCGCGGGGCTGCTGGGCACGCGAGTGTGGCAGCGCTACGGCGGCCGTTTCCCCATAACCATCAAGTTTCTCGACGCCCGCGAGTGGCTGTCGCTGCAGGTCCACCCCGACGATGACATCGTGGCAGACCTTGAAGGGCCGGGCTTCCAGGGGAAGACCGAGATGTGGCACGTTATAGACGCGGCCCCCGGCGCGCGCCTCATCGCGGGCTTCAGGCCGGGCATCACTGCGGCCGACTATCTTCGGGCCGAAGGGCGGGCGGAGCTGCTGGAGATGGGCACCTATCACGCCGCCACGCCCGGCAGCGACTTCTACATCGAGGCGGGCATGGTCCACGCGCTCGGCGCGGGCTGTTTCGTGGCCGAAATAGCCCAGAACTGCGACTTCACCTATCGGGTCTATGACTACGGGCGCAACCGGCCGCTCAACTTTGAAAAGGCTCGGCGCTCGCTGAAGTTCGACGGGCTTGGCGCACTTGAAGGCCCGGTGGACTGCTTCAGAGTCGATAGCCGGAGGGCCGACGGTCCCGCCGTCATCGAGCCCGTCGAGGGGTCGTTTCAGGCGGTGATGCTGCTGGGCGGAAGCTGCGAAATCGACGGACGGCACGTTGCGGCCGGCTCGACGCTGCTGATTTCGGCCGACCACGGGCCGGCCACGCTGAGGCCCGACGGTAACGGCCCCGTGGATTATCTGACAGTAAGCACCTGATTTAAGCCGCGCGGCCTGAACATTTAGAAAAAATGTAACGTTCATTATTATATTCCGTTAAGATTTTTTTACTACCTTTGAAGTGGAAAAATTGCCGACTAAAAGTTAACCGAAATTCAAAAATACAAACCGTTTTAATAGTACCTCTATGAGATTCAAGCTATTGGCATTCTTGATGCTCATCGCTGTCTTCCCGGCGCTTGCCCAAAAAGCGAGCGTGAGCGGCACAGTTGTCGACGAGTATACAGGCGCACCGATTTCGGGCGCGACAGTGATGTTGCGCCAGCAAGGGCTCAAAGCCGTAACCGGCCCCTCGGGCAAGTTTATCATTTCAAACGCCAAGGCGGGTCAGGACTACGTGCTGGCCATGGCCTTCGGCTACAACGACGCTGAAACCGGCGTCAGCCTCACCGACGGCCGGACCACCGACCTGGGCTTCATCAAACTCGGCTCGAGCGACGTGCTCACCGACTACTATGACGACCAGTCGGAAATGCTTTTCGACGAGCAGGCGCTCGACGAGGAAGAAAACTCGACCCAGTCAATCACGTCGCTGACCGGCGCGAGCGACAACATCTATTACAACGCGTCGAACTATAACTTCTCGAACATGTATTTCCGCTTCCGCGGGTACGATTCGCAGTATCAGACGCAGTATATCAACGGCATGGACATGAACGACCCCATCAGAGGCCGGTTCAACTACTCGAGCCTGGGCGGCATGACGTCGCGCGCTTTCCGCAACCGCACGACGGCGATAGGCCTCGGCGCATCGGACTACGGCTTCGGCAGCGTTGGCGGCTCGAGCAACATCTCGACCATCACGTCAGACTATGCCCCGGGCTTCAACGGCTCGCTGGCCTACACCAACGCCAACTACATGATGCGCGCCATGGCCACCTACTCGACCGGCATCAACCGCCACGGCTGGGGC
Organism: uncultured Porphyromonadaceae bacterium; assembly: GCA_902495245.1. Lineage (GTDB taxonomy): Bacteria > Bacteroidota > Bacteroidia > Bacteroidales > Muribaculaceae > UBA3263. The sequence goes on along the minus strand of CABUWI010000014.1, from coordinate 15,805 downwards.
CTGACGGTGAGCGCCATCGGCCGCTATGCCAACGAGGGCGTCATCAAGGGCACGTTCTATAACAGCGCGGGCCTGTTCGTGAGCGCCGAAAAGGTGTTCAACCGCAACCACTCGCTGACACTGACCGCCTATGGCGCGCCGACGCAGCGCGCCACCCCGTCGGCAACCTATCAGGAGGCCTACGACCTGGCCGGCTCGAACCTCTACAACCCCAACTGGGGCTGGTATGAAGGCAAGAAGCGCTCGGCCCGCATCGTCGAAAGCTTCGACCCGACGGCAATGCTGAACTGGCTCTACAAGTCGAACAAGGGCACCACGGTGAACACCGGCCTGATGTTCCGCTCGGTCTACTATTCGTCGAGCGCACTGAACTGGTATAACGCCCTCGACCCGCGTCCGGACTACTACCGCAACCTGCCGAGCAACTTCCTCGACGACAACGGCGACCCGACGGCCCAGAGTGAATTCATTGCCGACCTGTGGCGCCATGACGAAGACGTCAGACAGATTGACTGGTATCGCATGTACCGCACCAACGAGCTCAACAACATAGCCAACCAGGGACGTCCCGACGCCGAGAAGCTCGGCGCAAGCTATATACTTGAAAACCGCGTGAGCCGCAACATTCAGGTACAGTTGGCCTCGAATGTGAACCACCGCCTCAGCTCGACCATGACGCTGCAGGGCGGCCTCAGCGCCGGCTACACCAAAGGCTCTTACTACAAGACCGTGCGCGACCTCATGGGCGCCGAGTTCTGGACCGACATCGACCCCTTCAGCGACCGCGAAATAACCATCGCGCCCGAGCTGCTGCAGAACGACCTCGACAACCCGAACCGCCGCGTGTATAAAGGCGACAAGTTCGGCTACAACTATGACCTTCACGTAATCAAGGCCAGCGCATGGCTGCAGAACCAGATCACGCTGGCCCAGTGGGACATCAACTACGGCCTGCAGATGGCCTACACGCAGTTCCACCGCACGGGCCACATGCGCAACGGCCGCGCCCCGCAAAACTCGAAGGGCCGCGGCAAGAGCCACTCGTTTACCGACGGCGTCATCAAGGCAGGCGCAACCTATAAAATCGACGGCCGCAACTACATCATGGCCCACGCCGAATATGGCAGCCACGCCCCGCTGATTGAGAGCGTGTACATCTCGCCCCGCATCAAGGACGACATCATCTCCGACCCGCAGAGCGAACGCATTCTCAGCGTCGACCTGACCTACGGTTTCAACTACCGCAAGTTCCGCGGCAGCATCACGGGCTACTGGACCGAATTCTACGGTGCGACGGAGCGCACCTCGTTCTACGACGATAACTACTCGGCCTTCACCAACTACGTGCTCAACGACGTTCACCGCTGCAACAAGGGCATCGAGCTTGGCCTGGCCTACAAGATTCTCCCCTCGCTGACGGCCACGTTTGCCGGCACCATCGCCTCTTACCGCTACAAGAACAACCCGATGGGCACGCGCTCGTTCGAGAACGGCCTGCAGCCCGACATGACGCAGCGCGTCTATCTGAAGAACTATCGCGTGGGCGGCACTCCGCAACAGGCCTACTCGATCGGCCTGGACTGGGCCGCGCCGAAGCAGTGGTTCCTCGGCATCACGGCCAACTGGATGCGCGACAGCTGGGTGAAACTCGCCCCGGTCTACCACGAAGAGCAGCCGACACTGTGGCAGTCGTTCCCCACCTACTCCGAGGCTCTTGAAAAACAGAAAGAAATCTCGAAACAGGACAAGATGAACAACGCCTTCTCGCTCAACGCCTCCATCGGCAAGCTCATCTACATCAACCGCAAGGTGTCGCTCAACATCAACCTGAACGTTACGAACATCACCAACAACCGCAACATTCAGCAGAACGCCTGGCAGCAGGGCCGCATAGACCGCAAGGACTGGAACATGGACAAGTATCCCAACAAATACTCCTACAGCCAGGGCACCAAGGTGTTCCTCAACGTCGGCGTGCGTTTCTAAACCATAACCAAAATCAGAGAAACAACTATGAAACTGACAAGATATATGCTTCCGGCCGCCATCTGCGCCGCCATGCTGGCCTCTTCGTGTGCCGAAGACCCCGAACTGCCGCCCGTGAACGGCCCGAAAGCTACATATAAATCGAACACGACGATTCTCGAACTCAAGCAGCAGTTCTGGAAAACCGACGGCAACTATGCCGAAAAGGTGGGCCTCGACGAGCGCGGCGATTCCATCATTGTGCACGGCACGGTGATTTCGTCTGACGCCACGGGCAACATCTACAAGTCACTCATGATCAACGACGGCACGGCCGCCCTGACCGTGGCCGTGAACGGCTACGACCTATACCAGAGCTATCAGTACGGCCAGGAGGTCTACATCAACGTTACCGGCCTCTACATCGGCGGCTACAACGGGCTGATGCAGCTTGGGGGCCTCGGGTCATATAACGGCAACCCGTCGATGACCTTCATGACCGAAGACGAGATGACCACCCACGCCCAGCAGAGCGGCTGGGGCACGGCCGAGAATGCCGCCAAATACATTATCGAAACCGACATTCCGGAGCTCATCGCCGCCAAGGCCTCGGCCGAAGGCCTGCAGAACTGGCAGAGCCAGCTCGTCAAGATTGACGGCCTGACGTTTGAAGACGCCGGCCAGCAGTTCGCCCCGACAGCCACCACCAACCGCTATCTGAAAGACGCCGCCGGCAACCGCATCAACCTGCGCTGCAGCTCATACAGCGACTTCGCCAAAGACGTGATTCCGGCCGGCACCGGCTCGGTTACGGCCATTCTGAGCTACTATGGCAACGACTGGCAGATGCTGCTCATCGACCTCGACGGCCTGCAGGGCTTCGAAAGCACCGAAACGCCCGAACTGCCCGACGGCGCAGGCACCAAGGAACACCCCCTGACGGTCGAACAGCTCGTGGCGCTGAACAATCCCGGCACGACGGGCCAGTGGGCCGAAGGCGTCATTGTCGGCGTGATGAACTACATTGACGGCACCGGCAACGTCTTCTCGTCGACCGAACTGACCACCGGCACCAACATCGTCCTCGCCGCCTCGACCGACAAGACCGACGACCTGGTGGCCGTGCAGCTCCCCGCCGGCGACCTGCGCACGAAGCTCAACCTCGTCGACAACCCCTCGCTTCTGGGCAAGACAGTAGCCGTTTGCGGCGACCTGGTCAAATATTGCAACATAACCGGCATCAAGAACACCTCGGCCGCCATGCTCGACGGCGAGATGATAGGCTCGGAGCCCTCTGATAAACCCGCCGAGGGCGAGGCCCTGTTCACCCGCACGACCGACATCGTTTCGGGCGGCCGCTACGTGCTCTGGACCGACAACACCGTCAGCAACCCGATGCCCGCCGACAAGGCCTACAACTATCTCTACGTAACCAAAGACGTCAAGCTCGCCTCGGAGACCACGCTGAAGACCTCGGAGGCCAACGCCTATACCTTCACCAAGGCCGAAAAGGGCTGGACAATTCAGGACTCGCAGGGCATCTACCTCTATATGGACGACGTCGAAAGCCACAACAGCTTCCAGCTCTCGAAGACGCTCGACGCCGCCAGCGACTATTACTACTGGACACTGACCGCCACCGCCGAGGGCCGCTTTGAAATCGAAAACGTCGGCACGGGCAAGCTCGTGCAGTATTCGCAGCAATACACAAGCTACGGCGCCTATCCCGACCGCACACGCGGCTCGCTGCCCTATCTGTTTCAACTCACTAAATAATGACCCGAACTATGAAAGCTGATATTTTCAAATATATGGCCGCAGCGGGCCTTGCGCTCGCAGCTCTGACGGGCTGTCAGGACCACTTCGACGACATGAAGATGGAGACTCCCGTGGCCACCCTCGAGGCCAACACGACCATCGCCGAGTTCAAGGCCGCATTCTGGGACGATGCCAACAACTACTGCAACGAAGTCCCCGCCAAGGAAGACGGCAGCCACTACATCGTCAAGGGCCGCGTGATTTCGTCGGACTATGACGGCAACATCTTCAAGTGCCTCTACATTCAGGACGAAACCGGCGCCCTGCCCCTGAGCATCAACCAGTATAACCTCTACATGACCAACCGCCGCGGCCAGGAGATAGTGCTCGACCTCACGGGCATGTATGCCGGCAAGTACAACGGCATGTTCCAGATGGGCTTCCCCGAATGGTATGACCGCGACCAGACCTACGAGACGTCGTTCATGGCTCCGGAGCTCTTCAACGCCCACCGCGAGTATAACGGCAACCCCGAGCCTGCCGAGATTGACACGATTCTGGTGAGCGACTTCTCGGAGCTCAGTTCTGACGCCGCCGGCCTGCAGAAATGGCAGGGCCAGCTGGTGCGCTTCAACAACGCCACGTTTGCCAACGCCGGCCAGCCGGGCCAGATGCTCTGCGCCGAATATCACTCGAGCGGCTACAACCAGTCGCTCAACGTCAACGGCGGCGCCATCAACGTGCGCACCTCGGGCTACGCCAAGTTCTGGAACACCCCGCTGCCCTCGAAGGCGTGCGACGTGGTGGGCATTCTGAGCTACTACGGCACCCAGGGCTGGCAGCTGCTGCTCAACGACGTCAACGGCCTGATGAACATCGGCGACGCCACGACCAAGGGCACTCAGACCAAGCCTTACACCGTCGAAGAGGCCATTGCCCTGAGCAACGCGGGCTCGACCTCGGCATGGGTCAAGGGCTACATCGTGGGCACCCCGGCCATCGACGTTACGGAAATCACCTCGAACGCCGACATTCAGTGGGACGCCCCCTACGTGGTTGACAGCTACGTGGTCATCGCCCCGTCGCCCGAAACGCGCGACTACACGCAGTGCATGGTCGTGCCCATCGCCTCCGACTCGCAGCTCTATCAGTACGGCAACCTCGCCGACAATCCGACCGTGGCCGGCCGCTGGCTCAATATTCAGGGCCGCTTCACCCGCCAGATGGGTGTGGCCGCTGTTGCGGGCAACCCCGGCACGCCGTCGACCTTCGAAATCGAAGGCATCGAGATTGAAGACCCCAACAAGCCCATCGCCTCGGGCAACGGCACGGAAGAGAGCCCCTATAACCCGACGCAGATCGTGGGCATGAACAACCCCGGCAACCTTGCATGGGTCAGCGGCTACATCGTCGGCGTCTACAACTACAACAACAACTCGGCCTTCGAGCCGGGAGTGCCCACCACCGTGAACTCCTGCATCGCCATCTCGACGACGCCCGACGCCGCCGAGGGCACGGTGATTCCCGTGCAGCTGCCCTATGGCGAGGTGCGCGAGGCCCTGAACCTGGTCAATAATCCCGGCAACCTGAACCGCGTGGTTACCGTGCAGGGCACTCTGGAGAAGTTCTACGGCAAGCCCGGCGTGAAGAACGTGGCGGCCTACAAGCTTGCCGGCGGCCCCGACACGCCCGAAATTCCCGCCGACGGCGGCACCAAGGAGAAGCCCTACACCGTGGCCGAGGCCATCGCCCTGGGCTCGACCGACGCCTCGGCATGGGTCGAAGGCTACATCGTGGGCACCTCGACGGGCGGCGCCACATTCGCCCCGTCGTTCACAACCGACGGCGCCGTGGCCTCCAACCTGCTGCTGGCCGCCTCGGCCGACGAGACCGACCCGTCGAAAATCTTCCCCGTGCAGCTGTCGTCGACTTCGTCCGAGCGCGCTACGCTCAACCTCAAGGACAATCCCGGCAACTTCCACAAGAAGGTGAAGATTGAAGGCACGCTGAAGGCCTACTTCAACATGCCGGGCATGCGCGACGTAACCGCCTCTGAAATCGAATAATTCCCTTCCCCGATAAACAAAGTTGCGAAACGGCCGTTTCCGAAACAGCTGTTTCGCAACTGTTTTTGTGGTGAGATGTGTAGGGACGCACGGCCCGTGCGTCCGCGCATAATCATCGATACTACAACATGTTACATACTCCACAAAGCGGACGCACGAGCCGTGCGTCCCTACGGTATGGCGTGATTAACCGTTGAGGAATACGCAGATAAGATGTTCGGAGTCTCTCAAATTAGACGATGCCATCCGGGCAACGCACTGAGGGGGGAGTTCCGCCACCCGGCCAAGGCGCTGCGCGCCATGACCGGGTTAACTTAAAGATTATGCCCTGCGGGCATTAACGACCATATTTGAGACGCTTTGCCCGGGCAGTCGGTTCCACATGTTTTTAATTTGTAACGATGCCGCCGGTTTTTCTTTTGAAAACATGCCATTCGTCGCCGTCATCGGGATTTGTACTTTGCAATGACAGTTTATCCTTTTCCAATTTACAGTTATACTTCGACTGCATTCTCTCGCCGGTATATTCGTCAAGCTCATACAACCACAAAATGTTACCTGTATAAAGATACTCGAATTCCGTAGTCTCACTACCATAGATGTCGGAGTAGGAAAATACACATGTCCCATCGCGATAAAAAGCCAATTCTTCCGTTGCGGCAATTGCAGTTTCATTGTCCGTTACCTCTCTATACCAATGACCTATCAACGGGCTGCTTTCAGTCGATGGACGGGGGTTGGGAATGTCATTTTCCTCCTTGCCGCAACCACATAGAGCAAAAACAGACACGAGAATCAGAAAGCGGAGCATTGTGTGCAGCATTTTATCCATAAGCATATCCATTAAACAGTCATAAATTAAATAGTCGTGAAGCGGAGTTAGCCGCAGACGGCGGTGGGAGCGACGCCGAACTCGCGCTTGAAGGCGGTGGAGAAGTGCGAGGGGTTGCGGAAGCCGACTTCGGCGTAGACGTCGACCACCTTGCGCCGGCCCGACTTCATGAGCTCGTAGGCCTTTTCGAGGCGCTTTTTGATGAGCCACTTCTCGGGCGTGAGGTCGCTGATTTTCTTGAAGTCGCGCTTGAACGTGGCGAGGCTGCGGCCGGTGTAGTGGGCAATCTCCTCGATCGAGAGGTCGCACATGAAGTTGCGCTCCATGAAGTCGAGAATGTCGATTTTCCACGGCTCGTTGAAGTCGAACATGGTGGGCACGAAGCGCTCGTCGATTGCCAGGAGCGCCATCAGGCCCTCCTGCAGCTTCAGCTCCATGAAGTTATCCTTGGGCTTGACGTCGGGGTCAAGATAGGGCGACATAGAGGCGAAGAGGCTGGCCAGCTCGACGGTTGCGGGCAGCTTGATGACGCCGCCGTCGAGCTTGCCGCCGCGCGGCCGCAGTCTGTTCAGCTCGAGACGCCCGTACATTTCGCGCAGAAACGGGCGCGTGAACGACAGGAAGATGCCGCAATAGCGCTCGCCGCCGTAGCTCTTCTTGTAGAAGGTCAGGCGGTGGTTGCGGGGAATGAAGACGCACTCGCCCTTGCGCACGTGAATCTGCGTGCCGTCGCCGTCGTCGAGCAGCATCTCGCCCGACACGACATAGTTGAGCGCGAAGTCGTGCGAGCGGTGAATGCACGCCCCGAGGTCGTCATAGTAGAAGCTGTAGAACACATTGTTGTAGTTGAAAATCAGCTTCAGCGGCTCCTGTTTGTCTGTCTGTTCCATATCTGACGCAAAGTTAGGCAAAATTCGGGGAATTTGGCGGAATTTGAGCGATAATTCGTAACTTTGCAGCCGAAAATACGGGTGCACGCATGCTAAAGAGATTCAAAACCGTCATCTACGTCGTTATGCTGACTCGCAGCCTGACCTTTGGCAGCGAGCCGGCCGACAGCATCGGCCCTCAGGTGCTCAACGAGGTTACGGTTACGGGCAATTCGGCGCGCGGACGCATTGAAAGCGTGCGCCTCGGGGCCGAAAAGCTCGAGCTGGCCAAGCTGATGAAGCTGCCGTCGTTCGGCGGCGAGGCTGACATCATCAAGTCAATCTCGCTGCTGCCGGGAGTGCGCAGCGAGGGCGACGGCGGCGGTGGCTTCGAGGTGCGCGGCGGCAATGCGTCGCAGAATCTGATTCTGCTCGACGGCATCACACTCTACAACCCCTCGCACGTGATGGGCATCTTCTCGACCTTCAACGACGATGCCCTTGGGGGCGCCACTCTCTTCAAGGGGCCGATTCCGGCAATGTTCGGCGGGGCGACGTCGTCGGTGCTCGAAACCTCGCTGGCGCCGGGCGACATGCAGCGGTTTCACGCGTCGGCCACCGTTGGCATTCTCGCGGCCAAGGTTAAGGCCGAGGGGCCGATTGTGGCCGACAAGCTGTCGTTTGCCGTAACGGGGCGCCGGTCTTATGTCGACGCCTTTCTGAAGATGGTGCCCAAATATCGGAGCACGGTCATGAACTTCTATGACGTTACGGCCAGGTTGCGCTTCCGCCCGACCGACGCCCACATGGTCGACGCCTCGTTCTTCGTCGGCCACGACAACATGGCCGTGGGCAAGCTGATGGGGCTCTACTGGGGCAACATCGGGGCGTCGCTCAACTGGGTGGCGCGCATCGGCTCGAACCTGACCTCGACGGCCACGGCGGCGCTGACCCACACCGACCCCAAGATGGAAATGAACATCATGAGCCTCGACCAGGCCCTGTGGACGTATATCCACGACTATTCGGTCAACGAACGCCTGCGCTATGCCGTCAGCGACGGCCACAGCCTCGAGTTCGGCCTGCGCAGCCGGCTGCTGCGCGTGAAATCGGCCGAGTGGCTGCTCAACGCCGCCAAGGAGCGCGAGGTGCGCTCGCTCTGGGAGAACGCAGCCTGGATTGACTATAACGGCAACTTCGGCGGCCGCTTCGACCTGAACGCCGGCGTGCGCGTCGACGTCTCCACCGTGCCCTCGGGCGGCGCTTTTCACGACTATCTCTCGTCGAGCGGCGAGCCGAACCGGTTCGACGGAAAGACTTACATTGACGTCGGGCCGCGCGCCACGTTGAAATATTCAATCACCGACTGCCACAACATCAAGGCCGGTGCCGGCATGTCGACCCAGAATCTTCACGCCGTGCGCTCCGGCACGACATCGTTTCCGTTTGACCGCTACGCGCTGACGTCGGCCGACGTGAAGCCCGAGCGCGCCACGCAATATGGCGTGGGCTACAGCGGCATGACCCCCGACGGCGCCTATGACTGGTCGGTCGAGGGCTACTTCCGCTCCATAGCCAACGTCTACGACTTCAAAGACGGCCGCTCGACGTTTTCGGACATCGTGCTTGAAAACATCATTCTCGGCGGCAAGGGGCGCAGCTACGGCGCGGAAATCATGGTGCGCAAAAACTCCGGACGCCTCACCGGCTGGGTGGCCTACACGATTTCGCGCACGCAGACGCGCATTCCCGGAATCAACGGCGGCCGGTGGTATGACGCCACCAACGACCGCCGCCACGACCTCTCGCTCACGGCCATCTGGCAGCTGTCGCGGCGCTGGAGCCTCTCGGGCTCGTGGATCTACTCGTCGGGACGCCCCCTGACGGCCCCCGACGTCAAATATGAGATTGCCGGCGAGACCTGCTACTACTATTCAGCCCGCAACGGCTACATGACCCCTGCGGTCCACCGCCTCGACCTCTCGGCCACCTACACCCACACGGGCCCCCGGTTCACCTATCAGTGGGCCTTCGGAATCTATAACGCCTATTGCCGCTACAACCCCTACATCATCTACTTTGAAGACGACCCCTCGAAGCACGCGGGCACGCGGGCCGTCCAGCAGTCGATGTACGGCCTGGTGCCCTCGGTTTCCTACACTCTGAAATTCTGACCCCGCCATGAAGATTACCGCCCCCGCCCCGCTTGCGGCGCTGCCGCTGCTGCTCCTCACGACGTCATGCGAGAAGGAGCTCGACATCGACTATCACGACATCGAGCCGCTCACGGTAATCGAGGCCACGCTCACGCCCGACGGCGCCCGCGTCGGCATCACGCTGACCACCCCGATGGACGAGCCGATGAACACCTCGCGCCTGACCGATGCCTCCGTAACCCTGCGCGACCTGACCGACGGCATCAGCCACACCCTCGCGCCCGACGACGAGGGCTTCTTCACCGACCCCACCCCGGGCATCGCGGGCCACGAATATGCGCTCACCGTGGAGCGCGCCGACGCCCGCTATGAGGCGACGGCCACCATGTTGCCGCCAACCGAAATCACGTCGATGGAGTTCAACTGGATCAAGATGCCCTATGACCGCGTGGCCGTGCTTCAGGTGCAATATCGCGACGACCCCGCAGTGGCCGGCCAGTGCTACTGGGTGAAGCTCTACCGCAACGGCGAAATCTACAAATGGAGCGAGATGGACGACCGCAGCGCCGTCGGCGGCACGGCCACCTTCTTCACCATGACCACCCGCCGCGACACCGACCAAGAAGACGACGACACCGTGCTCTACGACGGCGACGTGATGACCTGCACCGTCGCCCCCGTCTCGCCGGCCATGCACAACTATCTCGAAGCCCTGCAGAACGACAGCAACGGCCCGCAGATGTTTGCCGGCGACAGATGCCTGGGCTACTTCCTCGCCTCCTCGCCCGTCTCGGCCTCGCTGACCTTCCGCCCCGACCAGATTCCGGAGTTCCATCATTAAAATACGCGACTCGACATGACTTCTCGCATAAATTTCGTATATTTGCGCTATAATGATTGCGAAGATGACACAAGAAGAGCTGCTACAAAGACTTAACGATATAGAATGGGACGACTTTGAGGTCAAAGAGGCTTCGGGAGGCCTGCCGAAATCCATGTGGGAAACAGTGAGTGCATTCTCAAACACTGCAGGCGGCTGGATAATCCTCGGTGTAAAAGAAAAGCGCGATGATAACGGCTCAATTTATATTGTAAACGGCGTCCCAAATGCCGAAAAAATGGAGGAGGAAATAATTACCACCTTGCGCTCCCGAACTAAATTCAATGCGCTCATCTCATGTCAAGCAAAACGCTATGAGATCGACGGAAAGAAAATCCTCGCTTTTGAGATTCCACTCTCACCTCATAGACCCATAGCACTAAAAAGCACTGGAGATGTTTATATCCGCACCGGCAGCGGAGATGTCCTTGCTTCGGATTTGGAAGTAGATGCAATAGCACGCGATTGCGCCTTTGGCGCAAAATCGGAAATGGAAGTTCCCTTTTCAAGTTTTAGCGACATCAACACTGAGTCAATTGCTTCATATCGCAGCTATTTAAACGATTACAACAGACCGCTTTCCTACCCTAATCTGAATGACAGGGACTTTTGCTCAAAACTAAACATCGTACTTGCCTCCGGCAAATTGTCATACGGTAGTTTGCTGATGTTTGGCAAACGAGACTCAGTTCTGAAAGCCGTGCCTAATTTCTGGATAGACTATATAGAGATTCCCGGTGAGTCATATGGCAATGCACAACAAAGATACACTTACCGCATGCCTGAACAGCAGAATATTTGGGAGGCATTTCAACTTATAATGATACGACTTCGCAATTTTGTAGACGCACCCTATAGAGAAGGTCCGGATATTTTCGGAACTGAAGACAATTCACAATTATTCTGTCTGCGCGAAGGCGTTGTCAATTTCTGCGCTCATACAGATTATTTTGCTGCTGCTCACCCAACCTTACGAGTGTTTTCCGACAGAATTTTCATGCAAAATCCGGGTAGATTCATTCTTGCAGCCGACGAGTTCAGAAGCCGTATTCTCTCAATGCCCCGCAACCCGAGCATAATTAAGTTCTTTCGCTATCCGAAGTTGTCAGAAAACGCAGGCTATGGTATAGAAAAGATTCTTCGATGGAAAGAACTGACCGGGAAACCCGTGTCATTCCGTAGTGATTTGTTGATATCCACGGTCGAATATCCACTCTCAAAGGCTGCTACTCGTAATAATGGCGAGAATAATGGCGAGAATAATGGCGAGAATAATGGCGAGAATAATGGCGAGAATAATGGCGAGAATAATGGCGAGAATAATGATAAAAAAGTCATAATTGAAGCCATCAGAGAAAATGCATTCATCACACAGCCGAAGTTAGCTGAAAAATCAGGATTCTCACTTAGAAAGGTTAACCGCATTATTGCGGCACTGAGAGAATCCGGCAAGATTCAACGTATTGGAAAGACGAAGGGCGGTTACTGGGAAATAATAGAATAATTAACGTGCGGTGGTTTGTCGCGACAAGTCCGCGGAAGAATCCGCGGCTCCGATTATTCGCGACTCCGATTATCCGCGGCTCCCTTTTAATTCTTAATTCTTAATTTTTAATTATAAATTATAAAAAAACAAGAACGGCGACCCTCACGGGCCACCGTACTCAATCATCTATCTATCTATACTTATGTTTGAAAGTATATATGTATGTGCGTTTTAATCGATAGTTACTTAACCAGGGTCTTCACGCCGTTGATGATGTAGACGCCCTTGCCGGCCTTGCTTACGCGACGGCCCTGCAGGTCGTAAATCACATCGGCGCCCTTCTCGGCTGCGGTTACCTCGCGAATGCCGCTCAGAGTCGGGTCTTTGGGCACGGTTACGGCTGCCTCGACTGCGGGCGAAACGTTGTTGTCCATCGTCAGCAGGGCGGCGGGAAGTTTCACGGTGTAGACGTTATCCACGGTTGCCGATGCAAGCTGAGTCTTGATTTTACCGGTGATGTTGCCTTCGTCGTCAGTTGTCAAGGTAACGGTGGCGGGCTCGGTCAGTTCGCGGGTGTTGGTAGCCTTCTCGACGGTAACGTCGGCGAGACCGCTGAGGCCGGTCAGCGACATTGCGGTAACGCCGGCGGGTTTAGCCACGGTCAGCACATAGGTGTCCAGCTCATCAGCCGGGGTCAGCGTTACGGTCGGAGCGGTGGTGCTAACTGCCGATTCAGGAGTCCAGTGCGCATAGAACGTTGAATTGGCACCCCAAACTGCGTTGTCAGATGCTTTGGGATAATCTTCATTAGAATCTTCCATCATCAAAGCGGTGTTACGCTCATAACCTTGAGTCAGAGCCATATAAAACTCAGTGCCATCAAGCGAGGGACGGCGACGAACTGTCAACGTCTGAGCTTCTGCGACATCGCCAGTCGTCAGATCTGACTTTATATATGCGCCGGTGGCAAGGTTGCGCAAGCGGAGCTGGCGCATGCGTGCGGCGGCGGTAGTGGTGAGAGCATTGTCTGCCTCAGCGGTCTGCTCGGTGCTTTCGGGCAGTTCTACAACCCAAATAGATTCTAAATTCTGATCGGTAAGATTTCTAACGATACCAACAGCCTCAGGACTTGCATAGAGATAACGCGGAGCCTTGTCAAGCGAATTATAGTAATCTCCTGTATAAACGAAGTTCGACATGCGATTTACGAAGCGAATCATCTTGCCGTCAAGGCGCTGGAATGCGCGCGACGATGCGGTCATCTCACCAAGACCCATGAACTCGTTGGCCTCGGCAATAGAGCCGATGTTAGTGTAGTCGTAAGGTTCATTATTCGCATTCTTTTTCTCGGCAAGGATATATTCCATGTCCTCGTCGTCAAGCACGGGCTCGATTGACTTGAACATGTGCAGGTTTGCTGCATAGTCGATATATTCCTGAGTGGGGTTTGCACCTTCGTGGGTCGTGCCAATTGATTCAATGAAGAATGATGCGGCATCATCGGCAGCAGTTGTCGGAACAGTGTTGTCGAGAGTCAGGAAGTAATCGCCATGGTCGTTTACATCGCTGACGGTTACATACTGACCGCCTTCCGGTGCAGTGCAGAGTGCATAGACATCAGGCAATGCATAGGGGTCGTTGGCGTCGGAAACCTCTTTAAGATAGAACGTCGAGGGTTCGGCCGCAACTTCTACATAGTCGCCTACCACCTTCAAGCCCTTGTTATTGTCAGATACGGTCTGTTCACCGATAAGGCTGTAAATCTTCCAGCCCCCTTCGTTTTCGGTATCCTTGACAAATTTCCAGACAGAGCCGGGGCCGTAAATCTCAAGATGAGCACCATTGCGATATTTGACACGCTGACGAGCCAATTCACGGTCCGCGGGGTAGGCCGTGATGAGCGAACCGGGGTATTTTACGTTCTCCCCATTTTCGCTGTATGAATCTTCGTCAACTTTGCCGCGTTTTGACCGGATAACATAGAGTGCATTATTTTCTTTAGTATACTCCTGAATATCCTCTTTGGCGACATTGGCCGGTTCAAATACAAATTGATATTCAGCTCCAAGAGTAGATTTTTCTGCGGTTGCAGGCACGGCTTTAAGATAAGCATCATTTTCTGTTCCGATTGTCAGACAAGCATCACTGCCGGAATAGGTATGATGCAATACGAAAGACTCTCCATTATCATGCAATACAAAGCGAAATTCCAATTGGGTACGCCGGCGCATAGTTGCGCTCGTTGCCTTATCGCCTCTCTGAGCAGAGATATAGGTGTCCGTGGAGATATTACGCAACACAAAGGCATTATCCGAACCCGAGCCACGATGTATCAACTGCCACTTGCCGAGCACACACTTATGATCAGTAGCACGGAAATAGCTGTCTTTCTTGTCCGCATAAATATACTTGGAGGCCTGGTTTGCATCTTCAAGACCTTTATTTACCATATACACAATCTTGCGATCAAGTTTCGAAAAAACATTTGTGCGTAAATTCTCGCGAAGTTCATTTACCCCTTCCAGAGTATTGACTTCATTGATTTTGTCATGAATAGCAGTATTAGCGCCGCCTGTAAACATATCGTACAGTTTGACAACGCCGGAAAATTCCGCTTTCGATTTCTGGATATAGTTAGCTAATGTCAGTTCAATTTTTGAAGATACGGCAGCATCGAAATCAAAGATAGCTCCGCTGTTTTCGAATGGGGCGCCATAGGCTATAATTTCTTGTCCGCGTCCGCCTTCATCACTCCACGCATGTCTCTGATTAGGCCTTGCCCAGCCATCAGTCTCTACCTTAATAATCGCATAGCCTTCATACACACTCGAACCTTCATTGTATGTACGTTCATAAATATAATATTTAGAACCCTCGTCAGAAAACTGATTATCTGAAAATTCGTTAAAAGTCTTTCCTGGATATATCAGATTCTTAATATAAACAGGAACGACGTAATGCTGCTCGTTATTTCCGAACGTTACAGCTCCCGGTTCGCCGGCTTTGGTAAAATACCACAATGCGCCTGCCTCAGAATAAAGTGCCTGAGAACCATCAACACTCACCTGACCTAAATTGCCCGAGCCTGTGGCCAGCGCATAGGGGTGATTGCCGTCATAGGAAGTGTCAGCGCCACGTAAGTTCTTGATAAAGAAATAATTTGGATTATTCCCATCTGTCGTTATGAAATTTTCCGGAAGTGCAGGAAGCTCTGCTTCTGTCCTGAATCGAAATGTAGAAGCAGCATCGCTGGTTGTATTAGTACCCCATTTTGACAAGTTAACACCGCTAGGATTGAGGATTATATCTTTGCCATGCACCTTCAAGATGTAAAAGCCTGCAGACTGACCTGTACCGGTTATGAAATCAAATCTTGTGGCGATATTTGTTCCGGGATTTGCAACATCATAAAGTCCATTTTGGCCATTCGACGTGTTCAAGCCAAATACTTTAGACGCATCAGACGCACTCTTGTTATATAACAGATATCCATCGGTTGCGTTGCCGACAACACACCATAAACCGCCATCGTTGGCAGGACGAACGCCATTGTTTACGATATAGTTTGTTCCGGCCGCATTCTTATAACCGTCCACTTCGGCAATGTAACCGAAATTTCTGTAGGGTGCGTCCCAGTAATACCAGGTGGTATTCTCGGCGAACTGGCCGTCGGAGGGAGCGTCAGACACCGTAGGCAACGCGGCGTCAGCTCCGAGGGCGAAAGAGCCGAGCGCGAGCGCCATCAGCCCTTTCAGGGTTGTTGTAAATTTAGACATAAATGTAAATCGATGAT
>CABUWI010000013.1 GCA_902495245.1 uncultured Porphyromonadaceae bacterium | reverse complement strand
GTAAATTTAACAAAAGTCTGAGACAGGACGTTTATATAGTTGACAGATGTGGTCATGGCTGTTGTGTTTTTTATTAAACTTATTTCTATATAACGCATAATCAGCCATGACCGTTTTTTTGTAGTCTTTCGCCCTAAGTTAATAGCATTGAGGCATGTCCCTACGAAATTTCACAAATTGCGATTTTGCAACACCCTCTTATTTGAACTGCATTGTGCGGGTCGTGCCATGGCCGGAGGTTGGAAACCTCCTCTCCAATAAAAAACCTCCGGGACCCATCACGGGCGCCGGAGGCCATCTCAATCTATCGATATCTAATCAATCTATCGATGTCTTAAACTTATGTGTTTTTGGGTTTATTTTACCAGAGTCTTCACGCCGTTGACGATGTAGAGACCGCCCTTGGCCGTCTTGGCCACGCGGCGACCCTGCAGGTCGTAGACAACGGTCGAGCCGTTGGCGTCGGCAGTGATTTCGCGGATACCGGTGGTCTCGGCGTCGCCCGAGCCGGTAGCCATTACGTAGGGAGTGTCGCCGATTTTAACCTGACCGTAGTCGCCTGCGGTGATGGTGTGGTCGGTGGCGTCGTTGATGGTCAGATAAACCTTGTTGGCGGCACGCTGGGCCTCGGCGGTGTTCACGGTGTGGGCAAACTTGAATGTGCCCTCGGTCTCGCCGGTCTCGCAGAGCCAGTTGGTGTGGGTGTCGGTGATTGCGTCGGCCTCGCCTTGAGCGCCGTTAACGATGGCGAAGTACTTGCCGGTGGTGGCGTTCTTAAGCGTGTAGACGGTGCCGGCGGCAACTTCGTTGCGTGCACCGCTGGCCATCAGATACTCCTTATGGTCAGGGGTGGCGGCCTCCTTGACGGCGGTGATAGCCTCGTCGGTCAGACCGTTCACAATCTTGGCGTCGACATCTTCGCCGGGCAGAGCCTCGGCCGCAGCGTTGGCGGCGGCGATAGCCTCGCGAATCTGCGTCTTGATAGCCTCAAGGTTGATGTTGCTGTAGTTCTTCACGAAACCTGCAAACTTAAATTGGAATCCGTTACCGTCTTCTGCGCTTCCGACGCCGTTGCTTACAATCGGATAACCTTTGTCGATAAGCGACATGCCGCCGATACGATCTTCTGCGTGGCTGTTCACACCGCCACGGAATCTGATTGAGTGAGCATTTCCGCTGACGTAAACGTCGAGAGTGATAGGGGTAGCAGTCAGGTCATTGTTTTCGCTCGTCATTTGCCAAGTAAAGTCAGATTTAGTCGGTGCAGCGTAGTTCGGGTTTTGTGCTCCAAAACCGTTAAGGGGAGTTCCGGTCTTGACACTGTACATATAATTCTTGCCGTCAACAGTAACGAAGCCGAATTTAGCTCGTTCGTCAGTTGCCAATGGAGCTTCGGTTTGACTGTAATTCCCGAATTCTATGTTGACGCTATTGCGCAGAATGCCGTCGTCTGTAACGTACAGGAATCCGCGCTGTGCCGGCTGGTAGCTGATAATGTTGTAGAGAATGCCTTCTGTTACGTCTGCGTTGGCTTTCTGATTGGTGGTGCTGACTTCTGTTGAGCTGACCGCATGTGTTGCAGAAATCAGGTCGTCGGTATTGTTGCTTTGGATAGCATTGAAAAGGTTGAGCGCTTTCTCGTCAGATGCAGAGGCCCAGCCGGGTACTGCGAAGAAACTGCCGAACTCTTCATGTTCGGAGTAGCGGGTGCCCGTGTAACTGAGGAATCGCGATTTGGCAATTTCTGCTCTGTTCATATATTGTTGCATATTTGCGATAATCTCGCCGATATTGTCGCGACCAAAGTCGGCTTCTTTAGCAGCTGCAATTGCGTTTGCTAAATCTTCGTTGGCGTTAATCTCCAGTTCTCCTTCAGCGTCGCTTAGCGTTTCAAAGAATTCGCCGCCTTTCCATGTCGAATTGTCGAAATACTGAAGATTGTCTTCGAATTGGTCGAGTTTGTCTGCAAGAATAATGAACCAGTGCGAACCGTCTTTGTCCCTATTCTGAGCGTTCTCCCAACCGCCCAGATTTGGTTGTGCAGCGTAGAAGTTCATATAATCTTTTGACCCGGTTCGACGGTTGGCATTACGTAATGAATAGGTCGTATTGTCGTTGCGGACAATCAGATAAGGCTGGGCATTGCGGGGAGCGTCGGCTAAAGGAATGGGCTTGTTGTTATTGGCTATTTTGCCGCCGAACATGCCCTTGTAGTCGCCTTCGGGGTCGCAGAGATAAACTACATTGCTGTTAATACGGCTTGAAATCATCAGCATTTTCTTTTTCGTGTTGGAAGCATTCAGTACTTTATTCCCATTAAAGAGTCCGGTACCGATATACTGTCTGTTTTGAGGCTGACCGTATGCCGCTCTTTGTTCTTGAGCGTTCGCAATGTAGACCTCTTCGGTAGGATTGATGGTGTAAGTCAGTTCGGTGGTGCTTTCATCGATTATGCCCTGCTTGTCGCAGATTGCGAAACCGTAGGCAGGTACAGTCTGACCGACATATACCTCTCGCGTGCCGGTGTAGAGCACTCGGTCTGCAAGGTCGGTGCGATGACGATTCAGGGTGATGTTGATAGTCTTTTTTGAAGATTCTTCAACTTCGTTATAGAGATAGAACTCTGCGCAGTTTGCAAGATTTGCAGCTGAGGCGGTGGCAGACTGGTCAAATACGAATATTACGTAACGTCCGGTCTGCTGTGATGCAAACTTTACCTTTCGAAGGTTGGCAGTGGGATCTGTTGTCGAGAATGTCTCGTTTGTGTAGTCAAATGCACCCTGATTTGTAAATGCGGGGCTTTCGGTGATGTTGCATTCTGTGGCGACAGCGGTTTTGTCGTTCAGATAATTGACGATATCTCTGTGTGCGTTGGGAGCCTCAGAGTTGTTCTGGCCTAATCCTACATGGTCGATGGCCTCAATGTTATCTTTCTCGGACTCCGGCAGCACATAGATGCGGAACTTCAATGCGCAACCATTGCCGATTTTGTTGCTCTCTTTCGCCGCACGTGGCATATAGCCGAATGCGTCAATGGGGACATTCGCAAAGTCTTCTCCTCGGTCAATGATGAAGAAGTGTCCCATGGAACCGCTTGTTGCGGCATGGGCAGATTTGACATGCCAGAATGTGGTGTATGTGTCATCGAACAAGTCTGCTAAAGACCCGTCTGTGCTATGCTCCATGCCTTGTTGGGAGCAACCGATGACGCGCCATGCGTTGCGGTTCTGTTCAACTAATATTTTACCGGTACTTTCTTCCCCTCCTGTAACTTCCTGACCTACAATCAGTTGGGGGGGTAAGCAAGTACCATCAGGCCGGCCGCAATGGCCAGTTTCTTAGTAAATGATTGGTACATAAGATGTGATTTGTTTAATTAAACTGATGTATTAGAGTAAAAACTTTGGCGCAAAGATACAAAAAATTTTTCTTTCCACCAAAATAAATTTGGAGAGGAGCGGCGGATTCGGGGCGGCGGATTCTTCCGCCGATTTGTTGCGAGAGGTCGGAGCGGCGGATTCTTCCGCCGGTTTGGGATTGGTTTTTTTGTTGCGAGAGGTCGGCGGAATAATCCGCCGCCCCTATCTGTTGCCCCTATCTGTCGCCTCGTTGGTTGTCTTTGATGGGGTGTAAGTGATTATTGACGCAGGTAGAGGGTGAAGTGGTGGGGAGGGAGGCCGTGGGGGTTGGCTTTGATGTAGTCGAGGCAGTTGTCGAGGTGGGCAGGGGAGCGCACAAGGCGGTCAAATGATTCGCTTTGCCAGAGTTTTCCGGTGCGGCCGAACCGTTTGTTGATGAGTATTGCCGATGAGCGTTTTATTTCGTACATGATTCGGCTTAATTCGTGGGAGCCGAGTGGCTGAATTAGCATGTGCACGTGATTCGGCATGATGACGCAGGCATATATAATGTAGTCTGTGCCATCTTTGAGGCGGATAGTGTCGGCAAGTATTTCGCGCGCGTCGGCCGACCGCAAAATGCAGCTTCCAAGTCCTTTGTCGAGTTGCTTTTCTTCAAGATGACCGATGAAGGTACGGTATTCTCGCTGCGTGTCTGCGTCCCAAGGTTGCGGATGCTGCTTGTTGAATCTGTCTATGTCCGTTCTGATGGCGGCAATGACCGGCGCGGGCAGCGAGTCGGCAAGACGGAAAGTTACGAATTGTAGCTTTCCGTCTTGGTGCCAGTGGGGGAGATTTCCGCCTTTGGTGGTTTTTAGCGGCTTGTGAGGGTCGTAGAACGGGTCAGATGGCATAGTGGGGAGCGGAGCAGCGGATTCTTCCGCCGAAATTTGTAGAGGGTTTGGGAGCGGCGGATTCTTCCGCCGATTTGGGATTGGAGGTTTTGTTGCGAGAGGTCGGCGGAATAATCCGCCGCCCCTATTCTATTTGTTGCCCCTATCTTTTAGTCGAAGATGTTGTCGACGGCGGGGTCGTCGGTGGAGGTGTCGGAGAGGACGCCGTTGTCGGCGCCTTCGCAGAGGTCGATGCCGGCGGGGAATTCGAAGCGGGTTGACTGGGAGTAGGGGAGGGCGGGGTCGGCGTAGATCTTGGTCATGAACTTGCCGAGAATGGGCAGGGCCATGGAGGCGCCCTGACCGTAGGCCATGGAGTTGAAGTGAATGGGTTTTTCTTCGCCGCCTACCCATGTTGCGGTAACGAGCTCGGGGGTGAAGCCCATGAACCAGCCGTCGGAGTTCGAGTTTGTGGTGCCGGTTTTGCCGCCCATCTGTGCGGTGAGGTTGAAGGGGGCGCGGCGCAGTCGGGCGCCGGTGCCGGAGTCGACGACGTTGAGCAGAATGGAGAGTATGCGCCAGTAGGCGCGCTCGGAGATTACTTCGGTCTGGGTGGTTGTGAATTCGGAAATCACGTTGCCGTTGGCGTCGGTGATGGCGGTAACGAAGAGGGGGTCGGTGCGCATGCCGCGGTTGGCGAATGCGGAGTAGGCGGTAACCATTTCCTTGACCGAGACGTCGCAGATGCCGAGGCAGAGCGAGACTACGGGGTCGATGTGGTTGGTGATGCCGAAGGTGTGGAGGTTTCGGGCAAAGGTTGCGGGGCTGAGCTGGTCCATGAGCCGGGCCGAAATCCAGTTGTTTGAGTTTGTGAGGGCCCATCGGAGGTCGACCATCTCGCCCACCCGGGCCGAGCCGGAGTTGCGTGGCTGCCAGGCGCGTCCGTTGGCGTCGTAGATTGTGGGCTGCGCGTTGAGGAATTGGTCGCAGGGGGTGAAGCCTTCTTCCATGGCATAGGTGTAGAGCAGGGGCTTGATTGTCGAGCCGACCTGTCGGCGGCCGGTGGAGACCATGTCATACTGGAATGCGGAGAAGTTGGGGCCGCCGACGTAGGCCTTGACGTAGCCGTTGCGGGGGTCCATGGCCATGAATCCGGCGCGGAGGAATGACTTGGTGTAGAGAATTGAGTCGCGCGGGGTCATGACGGTGTCGGTCCAGCCGTCGTAGCTGAAGACCTTCATCTCAGTGGGCGAGTTGAATGCCTGCTCGATTTCGGAGGTGGAGTTGCCGGCATGTTTCATCATGCGGTAGCGGTCGCTGTCGCGGACGGCGCGGTCAATTAGTTTTTTGATTGCGTCGGCGCTGATTTCAGAGCGGTTGCTCGAATAGGGAGCGGAGGCTGAGCCGCGCTTTTCGCGCCAGAACTGCGGCTGGAGGGTGTGGGAGAGGTGGTCGACCATGGCGTCTTCGGCATAGCGTTGCATGCGCGAGTCGATGGTGGTGTAGATTTTCAGGCCGTCGGTGTAGATGTCGTAGTGCGAGCCGTCGGGCTTGGGATTTTTGGCAATCCAGCCGTAGAGTGGGTTCGTGGCCCAGGCGATGGAGTCGTCGACGTATTTTTGTTGGTCCCACTGAGGGTAGTTGCTTCGCGAGGGCTTTTCGGCGCCGAGCATGCGGCGCAGTTCTTCACGGAAGTAGGGCGCGAGGCCGTCTTTATGGTCGACCTTGTGGTAGTTGAGGGTCAGGGGAAGGGCCGAGAGCGAGTCGCGCTGAGCGGCGGTGATGTAGCCCTCTTTTTCCATCTGGCCGAAGACTACGTTACGGCGCTCGCGCGTGCGCTCGGGTTTGCGGATAGGGTTGTAGTAGGAGGGGTTCTTGACCATGCCCACGAGCATGGCGGCCTCTTCGATGTTGAGGTCGAGGGGGTCTTTGCCGAAGTAGACCCATGCGGCCGACTTGATGCCGACGGCGTTATAGAGGAAGTCGAACTGGTTGAGATACATTTTTATGATTTCCTCTTTCGAGTAGAAGCGTTCGAGCTTCACGGCAATCATCCACTCGATGGGCTTCTGGAGGGCGCGCTCGAAGAGGTTGCGGCTGCCTGGCGAGTAGAGCTGTTTGGCCAGCTGCTGGGTAATGGTGGAGCCGCCGCCGGCGTTGCGCTGACCCAGAAGCACTGTCTTGGTCAGCGCGCGGCCTATGGCGCGGGCGTCGATGCCTGAGTGATCCATGAAGCGGGCGTCTTCGGTGGCGATCAGGGCGTCGATTACGTGTTGGGAAATGTCGCTGTAGTCAGCATAGACGCGGTTGCCGGTTGCGCGGAAGTAGCGTCCGAGCTCCTCGCCGTCGGCCGAGTAGATTACCGAGGCATACTTGTCGGTGGGGTTCTTGAGCGACTCGATGTCGGGCATGTAGCCGATGACACCGTTGTAGATGAGACAGAGCAGCAGGGCCGCCGTAGCGACGCCCCCGCCGAAGAGTATCCACAGTGCCTTTACGATTCGCCGCGAGCGGCTTTTGGACTGTGGTGCAGTTTTAGTGGTCGGTTTCAATTATCTGATAATTGTTTTGCGGGTTGAAGAACCGGTTTTTTCGATGTAGACGCCCGGGGCGAGGCCGCGGGGGCTGACGCGTCGGCCGTTGAGGTCGAAGAGCATGGTGGGTGCGTCGGCGTTGCTGTCGCCCTCGAGGGTGATGTCGGTAATCGAGTCCTGGGTGGGATCGTTGAAGTCGGTTTCGCCTTTAGCGGGCACGTAGAAGTCGGGGTCGTCGCCGTTGTGCTGGATTTTGGACACGTTGGTCTGCGAGCCGTCTTTTTTCTGATATACTCTGACGTAGTCAAAGAGGGTCAGATAGTGGAACGACAGGTCGGGACCTGCGGCCCACGAGCCGTTGCCGACGCTCTGGTTCAGAATGATGTAGAAATTCTTGTCGAAGGGCCAGGTTATGCGCTCGGTGCTGTAGTAGGTAACGTCGGGCTCGGAATAGTGCTGGTTGGCATAGGTGAAGACCAGATTGCCGTCGACGTACCAGCGCAGGGTCTCGGCGTCCCACTCGATTGCGTAGACGTGCCAGAGCGAGGCGTCCTGCCAGCGGTTTGTGGTTGATGCGGGCGATGCCTGCTTGGGGGCCGTGGGCCAGTGGTTGTAGTTGCTCCAGCCGGTCCAGGCGGAGTGGACGGTGTGGTGGCTGCGGTCAGTGGCGTCAATCTGTTCCCAGATGTCGATTTCGCCGTCGTTGGGCCAGCCGGCAAGACCGAGAGCCTGCACCTCGGGCGCGGGGCCGGAGGGCATCATCCAGAAGGCGGGGAAGTTGCCCGAGTGGGGCGAGGTCTTGATGCGGGCTTCGACGCGGCCGTAGGTCATGTCGAAGGTGCCGTTGGTGAAGATGGCGCCTGAAATCATGGGCTGGGTCTCGTCGGTGAACTCGGCGGGAGTTGCGATTGCGTGAGAGTTGTAATAGCCGTCTTCAAAGGTGTTGACGAGTCGCTGCTGCTTGAGGCCCTGGGCGATGAGTCGGTTCCAGGTCGCGCCGTAGCGGGGGTGATATTTCCAGCGGTTGGTGTCGAGCTTGCCGTCGTTGAACTCGTCGCCCCAGACCTTTGACCATTCCGAGCCGTCGGTCTCTTCAAAGAGGGCGTAGACAGCGATGTCGCCGTCGATGACGTCGGCGGGAATCTTCACGAGGCCCGACTTTGCGCGGCTCACCTCGGTGTCGGCCCACTGGCGGTTACCCATTACGAATTCAGGGCCCGAGAGGTTCTGGCCGTGGCGCACGATGACCTTGTCGGTGTCGAAGCCGGGCACTGCGGGCTGAGTCTTGAGGGTGAGCTCGGCGAAGGGCTCGACGGTTTCGCCCATCGGGCCGCCCTCGGAGTTGAGAATCATGCCGTTCATTGCCATGGGGCGATAGGCGGCGCGGGGCGAGTATACGTTGAGCAGGAAGTCGGCATCGCAGTGGCCTTCGGCCTCGATGCGGGCGCGATATACACCGGCGGGAAGCAGCTCGGGCAGGGTGGCCTGCATCAGCGAGGGGGTGCGTTCGGTCGAGGCCATGAGCTCGCAGCTCAGCGACTCGGTGTTGCCGTAGAACTCGCCGTCAAAATTCATGTCGATGTAGAGGTTGAACTTGGTTGCGGAGCCGGTGTAGGCGGCGGTGAGGTCGAGAGTCGAGCCGCACACTGCGTTGAGGGCGGCGTCGACAAAGGTGTGGCACTTGGCGGCGGCCACGTCGAGGGTCTTGCCGTTGAGGCTGATTGCGGTGAAGCCCTCGCTTTCAGCCTTTTCGGCCGTAGAATAGTCGCTTTCATAGCGTCCGCCCTTGGGGGCGTCGGCCTCGGCGATGAAGTGAACGGTGATTTCGGGGTCGCCGATCAGCTCGGTAACGGGCACGGAGATGACGCCGTCGACAGCGGCCGACGAGGCTATTGTGATGTCGCCCGACATAGCGGGATTGATGAGCGTCTTGCCCGAGGGGAGGGAGAGAGCGCGCGAAATGGTGAGGCCGTCGAAATAGTAGCCCTCGTCGGCCACGGGCTTGAAGCCGAGCGAGCCGGTCAGGGGCACGGTTGCGCCGTTGGCGTCAGTGTCGTCGGCCAGAGAGAGGGCGCCGTGGGGCGCGTTGACGGTCAGGGCGCTCTGAGTGAGCGGTTCGGTAACCATGACGGTCAGGTCGGTGATTGCGCCGCCGTTCTTGGTGATTTCATTGCCCGAAGCGGTGTTGCCGGCCGGGTCGATGCAGTCCCAGTCGATTTTGACGCGCATGCGGTAGATGCCGGGAGTGATGTCGGCGGGGAGGGTGAACGCGGGCGGGGTTATGCGCTCGCCGGTCGAGTTCTGACCGACTGAGTTCTTGCCGTTGAATGAGGAATAGGCCATCACGTCCGAGCCGGGCAGGGGTCGGCCCGTGGCGGCGTCGATTGCCGTGTTGAACTCGCCGTCGTTGCCGCGGTCAAGATAGATGTAGCTGCACATCCATGTGCCGGTCCAGCCGAACGTGGTGGAGACGGTCGAGCCGACGGGCATCACGAGCACCTTCGGGGTGGAGTCGTGAATCAGCAGTCGGTCTGCGTCCTGGCCGACGGCCAGAGTCTGGTCGGGGAGGCCGGGAATTGCGAAGTTGATGTTGGCCAGCCGGCGCGAAGCGTGGGTGATTGCGGCGTCGGCGTCGAAGTTGACTGCATAGGTCTTTTCGGGCGCCGAAGCGGCCTCGACCACGAGGGTTGCGTCGGCAATCGCGCCGTTGTTGGTGGTGATTTTGTTGGTTTCGGTGTTGCGGCCTCCGGGGTCGGCATAGTCCCAGTCAATCACATAGCGCATGCGATACTCGCCTGCGGCCAGCGACGAGGGGAGCACGAACGAGGGCATGGCCACGCACGAGCCTTTTGACTCCATTGCGTTGTTGCTCACTGTGGCGCCAAGCGAGTTCTTGTTGCCGAGGAAGCTATATGTAACCAGCTCGGTTTCGGGCGAGAAACGGCCGTCGTTGTCATAGTCGATATAGAGATAGGCGCACATCCAGTTGCTCGACCAGTCAACCGAGGCGGTCAGGGTTTCGCCTGCCTTGGCGCTGAATCGGGCCGACGCCGTCAGGTCGTGAAAGAGCAGGCGGTCGGTTGCCTGGGGCACGGCTGCGGACTGCTCGCCGGCTGAGGGCGAAGAGAGGGCGATGGCGTCGAGATGGCGCGTCGTCGGGTCGATGGTCGTGTCGGGCGCGAAGTTGATTTCGTAGAGAGCGGCAAAAGCCGTCAGGGCGAACGTGGCCGACAAAAGGGCCGGAATGCGGTGGTTCATGGTTGGTTTTGTTGATGAGTTTTGTAATACTAATGTGCAAAATTACGTAAAATCTGAGAAATATCCGTGGATTTTGTGTAAATTTGTGCCAAAATTTTGACACAGACATGAAGTTAGCCCTAATCGGATATGGCAAAATGGGCCATATTATCGAACAGATAGCCCTTGAACGCGGTCATGAAATCGTTGCGAAAGTAGACCGCGACACCGACCAGCAGATATCTTCGCCCGACTTTGCGCGGGCCGATGCCGCCATCGAGTTCACCGTTCCCGGCGCTGCCGAAGCCAACGTGAGCGCCGCCCTTGAGCGCGGGGTGCCGGTTGTTTGCGGCACCACGGGCTGGGCCGACGGCCTGGAGCGCGTGCGCCGGGCCATGAAGCCGGGTCAGGCGCTGATGTGGAGCGGCAACTACTCGCTCGGTGTCAACCTGTTTTTTGCCGCGAACCGCTACGTTGCCCGCATGATGGCCAAATTTCCGCAATATGTGCCCGACCTCACCGAGGTGCACCACGTGCACAAGCTCGACCACCCCAGCGGCACGGCCCTCATGGCCGCCGACCAGATAATCGACGCCGTGCCCTCGCTTGACGGCTGGAGCGAAGAGCCCGCCGAGGGCAAACTGCTGGTGAACCACATTCGCCACGGCGAGGTGCCGGGCATTCACCGCGTGTGCTGGGAAAGCCCGGTCGACTCCATCACGCTGGAGCACTCGGCCAAGTCGCGCGCAGGCTTCGCACTGGGCGCCGTCATGGCCGCCGAATGGATTGTCGGCAAGCCGGGCTATCACTCGATTGATGAAATGATGAATCAGATTATCGGACTCTGAAACAACCATGAATTTCGCAGAAGATTTCAAGCGCCGCGTCGGCGCCAACAAACCGACCCGCTGGGTGCGCTTCGCGCTGGTCTCGGTCGTGTTTTTCGCCTGGGTCGCATGGCTCGGCAACTGGTGGGTGGCCCTTTGGTGGCTGCTGCTTTTCGACATCTACATAACGGGCTATATCCCCTTTACGTGGTGGAAGAAATCGCCCTCGGCCGCGACGCGCACCGTCATGGGCTGGGTCGACGCCATTGTTTACGCCCTGGTGCTCGTTTACTTCGTCTTCGCCTTTGTGGGTCAGAACTACAAGATACCCTCGTCGTCGCTCGAAAAGACGCTGCTCACGGGCGACTACCTGTGGGTCAACAAGATGGCCTACGGTCCGCGCGTGCCGATGACTCCGATTCACTTCCCGCTGGCGCAGAACACGCTGCCGATTGTCAACACCAAGAGCTATCTCGACCGCCCGCAGTTTGCCTATCACCGCCTGGCGGGCTATGACACCATCGAGGTGGGCGACATCGTCGTGTTCAACTTCCCCGCGGGCGACTCCGTGGCCCTCAGGCAGCAGAATCCCGACCTCTACTCGCTGTCGCGCCTGGTGGGCGAGCAGATGATTGCGCGTGGCATGGCGCCCAACCCCGTCGGCTCTTCAATCGAGCGTGCCGATGCCGTCCGCGCCATCGGCATGGAATATATCCGCCGCGACCCCACAACGTTCGGCGAAATCATTTATCGCCCCGTCGACCGCCGCGAAAACTACGTGAAGCGCACCGTGGGTCTGCCGGGGCAGACGTTTCAGATTATCGACGGCGAAATTTACAATAACGGCGTGAAGATGGCCATGCCCAACGAGGCGCAGTTTGCCTACACGTTCACCCACCGCCGCTGGAGCTCCATGACGCAGACGGCGCGCGACGAATTCTGGGACGAACTCGGCGTCAGCGAGGCCGACCGGCGCCCCGACCCCTCGACCGGCATCATCGCCCCGCCGCTCACGGCCGAGATGGTTAAGAAACTGCAGGCTAATCCCGACATCGCCGACCTGCGCCGCTGTGAGTACGGCCCCTACGACACTCTGCTCTTTCCGCCTGCGACGGCCGCCGAAAAGGGCTGGACGCTCGACAATTACGGCCCGCTCGTGATTCCAGCCAAGGGCATGACCATAGAGCTGACGCCGGACAACTGGGCGCTCTACGGCCACGCCATCGAGCACTACGAGCCGCACACGGCCGCCTGGCGCAACGGTCAGGCGTACATCGACGGCAAGCCCGCACGGACCTACACCTTCGAGATGGACTATTACTTCATGATGGGCGACAACCGCCACAAGTCGAGCGACAGCCGCTTCTGGGGCTTCGTGCCCGAAGACCACATCGTGGGCCGCCCCGAGCGGGTGCTCATCAGCTTCGACCCCGACAAGTCGTTCCCGTTCAACATACGCTGGAACCGCACTTTACGCAACGCACGAAACTAAAATCAAGATATTTTCTTTTTCAGAACAAATGGAGCACATTTCTCAACGAGTGCAGTCGCTGGCCGCTTCGGCCACGCTGGCAATGTCGCAAAAGAGCGCCGAGCTCAAGGCTCAGGGCGTCGACGTGATTAACCTTTCGGTCGGCGAGCCCGACTTTCCGACCCCGCCCCACATCAAAGAGGCCGCCAAGAAGGCCATCGACGACAACTTCACGTTCTATACCCCCGTGGCCGGCTATCTGTCGCTGCGCAAGGCCGTGAGCCGCAAGCTCAAGGAAGAAAACGGCGTTGACTTCGCCCCGGAACAGATTGTCGTGGGCAACGGCGCCAAGCAGGCGCTCTGCAACGTGATTCTTGCCGCCATCAATCCCGGCGACGAAGTCATCATTCCGACGCCCGCGTGGGTCAGTTACGTCGAGATGGTCAAACTGGCCGAGGGCAAGGTCGTAACCGTCCCCGCCGCCATCGAGCAGGACTTCAAGATCACCCCCGCCCAGCTCGCCGCCGCCATCACGCCGGCAACGCGCATGGTGCTGCTCTGCTCTCCCTCCAACCCCACCGGCTCGGTCTACACCCCGGCCGAACTGCAGGGCCTCGTGGACGTGCTGGCCAAGCACCCGCAGATTCTCGTCATGGCCGACGAAATCTATGAGCACATCAACTTCGGCGGCGAAATCCGCTCGCTCGCCTCATTCCCCGAAATCGCCGACCGCACCGTTATCATCAACGGCGTTTCGAAAGCCTACGCCATGACCGGCTGGCGCATCGGCTACTGCGCCGCTCCGCTCTGGCTGGCCAAGGCCGTCAACAAACTGCAGGGCCAGTACACCTCAGGCGCCAGCTCCATCGCCCAGAAAGCCGCCGAAGCCGCATATGAGGGCTCGCAGCAGTGTGTCGAAGATATGCGTCGCGCATTCGAGCGCCGCCGCGACCTCGTCGTAGACCTCGCCCGTCAGATTCCCGGCCTCAAGGTCAACCACCCCGCCGGCGCCTTCTATCTCTTCCCCGAGGTCAGCGCCTTCATCGGCCGCCGTTTCGGCGACAAGGTCATCGGCTCGTCGGGCGACCTCGCGCTCTATCTGCTCGAACAGGCTCACGTGGCCACTGTTGACGGCGCCGCCTTCTGCGCTCCCGGCTATATCCGCCTGAGCTACGCCACCTCTGACGACAACATTCGCGAAGCCATGCGCCGCATTGCCGACGCCCTGGCTCAGCTGAAATAAGAATGCAGACCGTACTCTTCCACGACACGATTTTCGGCCCGATTCACAGCCGCAGGCTCGGAACGTCGCTCGGAGTGAACCTCTCGCCCCGAGACGGCAAGGTGTGCTCGTTCGACTGCCTCTACTGCGAAGCCGGCTTCAACGCGCAGGGACCCGGAACCTCCGGGCTCCCCTCGCGCGCCGAAGTGCGCGCGCAGCTGCGCGCCAGGCTGCAGGCCATGCACGACGCCGGCGAGCCGCTCAACGTAATCACCTTCAGCGGCAACGGCGAGCCGACGCTCCACCCCGACTTCGAGGGCATCGTGGACGACGTCATCGCCCTGCGCGACGAGTTCTATCCCGACGTCAAAATCTCCGTCCTCACCAACTCGACGCGCCTCGGCTCGGAAGCCGTGTGCCGCGCGCTGCGCAAGGTCGACAACAACATTCTAAAACTCGACTCGGCCGTCGAGGCCACCATGCGGCGGCTCGACCGTCCCAACGACCCCGCCTTCACCGTTGACAGAGTCATCGGTCAGCTCAAGCAGTTTGGCGGCACGGGCATAATTCAGACCATGATTCTGCGCGGCGACGGCATTGACAACACCACCGACGCCGAAATCGACGCCCTCATCGCCGCCTACAAGGCGATAGAGCCACGCGAAATCATGCTCTACTCGATTGACCGCAAGACGCCCGACGCCACCCTGCGCAAGGTCGGGCGCCCCGAGCTCGACGCCATCGCCGCCCGCATCGCCGCCGCCGGCCTCAACGTCAAAGTCAGTTAGGGTCGGGTAGGGTCGGTTAAGGTCGTTAAGGTCCTTAAAGTCTTTAAGGTCCTTATTTCATTATTTTTTGTCGCGGCGTTGGCGGCGGAGGGCGTAGAGGCGCTCGGTGAAGCCGCCGTGTTCGAGAAAGTCTTTTTCGAGGCGCTTTAGCTGCTTGTAGAGGAGGTAGTCGGCTTGGTTGAGGAGTATTATCGCCATGTTGGCGATTGTTTGCGGGGGGCGGGTGGTAATGAGGTTCATGAAGTATGGGGCGTCGTTGTGCTCCGCACCGAGACGTCGCATTGTTTCGTATTCAACGCTGCCTTTTGCCCACTGGGCATGGCCGCGGGTCTTGAGGTAGTCTTCGTAGTCTTCGAGCAGTTCTTTAAGACTTCCTTTGGCCACGCCAATCAGTTTCATCTCCATTTTGGCCGACGTAACCGAGTCGGCGCACCCTTCAATGATGTTCTGCTTGCCGCTGCGCGCGGCCTGAATCATCTGGTCGATGGTGCGGTCGCCGCGTTGCAGAAAGTGCTCGCAGAAGAAGTAGGTGATCTGATAGATTATATCCGATTTCCGATAGGTCAGCAGTGTTTTGTAGTTGCCGGTGTATCGAATCAGGTCGTCCATGGGGGAGAGGTTAGTTGAGGCGGAGGCGGCCGTTGGCGATGTAG
The DNA here is from genome assembly GCA_902495245.1 of uncultured Porphyromonadaceae bacterium. Lineage (GTDB taxonomy): Bacteria > Bacteroidota > Bacteroidia > Bacteroidales > Muribaculaceae > UBA3263. The sequence continues at coordinate 28,033 of CABUWI010000013.1, read as the reverse complement.
ATGCCGCGGCGGGGCGGGGCGGCGAGGGGCCGGCCCTGGAGGTCGTAGAGGGCGGGGCGGGTTGAGGTTGCTGCGGGGTCGGCGTCGATTTCTTTAATGGCGTCGGCTTCGCCGTAGGTGATGTCTACGGCGGTGATTGCCGCGCGGTTCATGCGGCCGGCTTCGGCGTCGGGGTCGGGCAGGAGGGTGAGGACGTATTCGTCGGCGGGGAGCGGCGTGGCCTGTAGCTGAGGAGCTTCAAATTCGTCAGTGCAGCGAATTCTGACCTGCCGGATTTCGAGACCTTCGTCGGCGAGAACTTCGAGGGTGTTGCCGGCCGAGAGGAACATTGCCGATTGCGGGTTGAGGAGAATCATGGGCGGGTTGTCGCCGCCGTTGCGCCAGAAGGAGAGGGTGATGCCGTCGGCCACAATCCATTCGCGGCCGTCGGCGGGGAGGTAGCTTTCGATGATTCCGGCGGCTTCGAAGGCATCGGCCGCAACCCAACGCGCCCTTTCGGCCGAAGCCGGAAGGGCGGACGAGGCGAGCGCCGCAAGGAGCAGCGCGGTGAGCGCGGTTTTCATTACATGAAGGCGAGGACGAGCACCTGGGCGGCGACGACGCGCAGGAACATTGTCAGGGGATAGACGGTCGAGTAGGCCACGGCGGGGGCGTCGCTCTGGGTCGAGCCGCCGGCATAGGCCAGCGCGGGCGGGTCGGTGTAGGAGCCGGAGAGTAGACCCATGATGTGGAGGAAGTTGATTTTGTAGACCTTGCGGGCGATGATGCCGGTGATGAAGAGGGGCACGACGGTGATTATGAAGCCCCAGATTACCCACCACATGCCCGTGAGGTTGAACACGGTTGAGGCGAAGTCCTTGCCGGCGGCGATGCCGACGGAGGCGAGGAAGAGGCAGATGCCGAGTTCGCGCATGAGCATCGAGGCACTCGACGAGGTGTAGGTTACGAGTTTTGCCTTGTAGCCGAATCGCGACAGCAGAATGGCCACGACGAGAGGTCCGCCTGCGAGGCCGAGTTTCATGCCCCAGCCGAGGTCGATTGAGCCGAGAATGATGCCGAGCATGATGCCGATGAAGATTGTTATGAGATTCGGCTCGTTGAGTCGTCGCAGGGAGTTGCCAAGCTTGTCGGCGAGTCGGTCGATGTCGTTCAGAGCGCCGACGACGGTGATGCGGTCGCCCATCTGCAGACGGAGGCCTGCGGAGGCGAGCAGGTCGACGCCGCCGCGGTTGACGCGTGTGGCGTTGAGCTGATAGGCGCTGTGGAGGTGGAGCTGGCCGAGGGTAACGCCGTTATATTTGGGTCGGGTGAGGACGATTCGGCGGCTCACGACCTGCGAGGGGGTGTCTTCCCATTCCATCTCGATTTGCGGACCGAGCACGGCTGAGAATGCCATTTCGTCGTTGGCCGACATGATGACCTTGACTTTGTCGCCGACGTGGAGCACGGTCTGGGACGTCGGGATAACGACTTCGTTGTAGGCGTTGAGCAGGCGGGAAACGACGAAGTCGCAGTGAATCACGTCGTGGAGCTGCTGAAGGGTGAGGCCGTTGATGCGTTCGTTGGTCACCTCGAAGCTGACTCGGGCGGGCGCCTGCTGTTCGGCCGCGGCTTCGTCTTCGAGCTGTTTGATTTCCTTGGCGATGTCAACGCGGAAAATCTTGCGCAGCACGAGAATGACGATGATGATGCCGCAGACGCCCAGCGGATAGGCCGCGGCATAGCCCATGGCCATGGTGTCGGCCTCGGCGGGTGAGCCGGCAGCCTGCTGCGCGGCGGCGAGGCCGGGGGTGTTGGTAACGGCGCCGCTCAACACGCCGACAATGGCGCTGATCGAGGTGTAGCCGCGGTTGATGAAATAGATTGCTACGGCGATGGCGACGTTGAGCACGACAATCAGCACGGCAAGCATGTTGAGCGTGATTCCGCCCTTCTTGAACGACGAGAAGAAGGCGGGGCCGACTTGCAGACCGATGGCGAAGATGAAGAGAATCAGGCCGAACTCGCGAATGAATTTCAGCACCTCGGAGTTGACGATGTAGCCGAAGTGGCCCATGATGATGCCGACGAACAAGACGAAAGTAACGCCGAGCGAGATTCCGCCGATTTTGATTTTGCCCAGGTAGATGCCCATGGCGATGACGAAGGAGTAGAGAACCAGCGTCGACGCCAGACCGGTGTTGCCCGGAGCAAGGAGTGATTGAATGATATCCATTGGTTTGATGTTGAATTATTCTATGCCGTAGCGTTGTTTGAGTTCGTCAAGTTCCATCGATGCCAGCTCCCAGACGCTCATTGCGTTGTCGAGCTTCTTGGCGAGGGCGGCATGGCGGTCGTAGATGTCGGGCGTCTGCGGGTTGCCCGATGCGAGTTCGCTTTCAAGCGCGGCCTTTTCGGCCTCGAGGTCGGCGATGGCCTTTTCGGCCTCGGCCACCTTTTTGGCGGCGCGGTTGATGGCGCGGTCGCGCTCTTTCTTCTCTTCGTAGCTGAGTTTGCGTGCCGGCACCGAGTCGGGCGCGCCGGCCTTGGGCTGCGGTTTCGCGGGCGCGGCTTCGGGAACGGGCGTCTTGACATTGCGCTCGAGCTGCTGAAGCGAGTCGAGTTTTTTCTTTTCGAGAAATTCGTAGATGCCGCCCAGACACTCGCGGACCTTGCCGCCGCCGAACTCGTAGACCTTCTCGACGAGGCCGTCAAGGAACTCGCGGTCGTGGCTGATGACGATGACCGTGCCGTCGAAGTCTTTGATTGCCTGCTTGAGAATGTCTTTGGTCGACATGTCGAGGTGGTTGGTGGGCTCGTCAAGAATGAGCAGGTTGACCGGCTCGAGCAGCAGGCGAATCATTGCCAGGCGTGTCTTCTCGCCGCCCGACAGCACTTTCACCTTCTTGTCGGAGGCCTCACCGCCGAACATGAAGGCGCCGAGAATGTCGCGGATTTTCGTGCGTATGTCGCCGACGGCCACGCGGTCTATGGTGTCGAACACTGTGAGCTCCGGGTCGAGCAGCTGCGCCTGGTTCTGGGCGAAGTAGCCGATTTTGACGTTATGGCCGATTCGCAGCGAGCCGTCGAAGGGGATTTCGCGCATGATGCACTTGACCAGCGTCGACTTGCCCTCGCCGTTCTTGCCGACGAAGGCTACTTTCTCGCCGCGCTTGATGGTGAAATTCACGCCGGAGAAGACGAGGTGGTCGCCATAGCTCTTTGCCACGTCTTCGGCAATGACGGGATAGTCGCCCGAGCGGGGTGCCGGCGGAAAGCGCAGGTTCAGGCGCGAGGTGTCGACCTCGTCGACCTCAATACGCTCGATCTTGGCCAGCTGCTTCATGCGGCTCTGGACCTGCACGGCCTTTGTGGCCTTATAGCGGAAGCGCTCGATGAACTCTTCGGTGTCGGCAATCTGTTTCTGTTGGTTCTGATATGCTCGCATCTGCTGCTCGATGCGCTCGCGGTGAAGCTCGACATAGCGCGAGTAGTTCACGTTGTAGTCATAGATTTTGCCGAGCGAAATCTCGATTGTGCGGGTGGTTACGTTGTCAATGAATGCGCGGTCGTGGCTCACGAGCACGACGGCGCCTGCCTTGGCCACGAGGAAAGACTCGAGCCACTGAATCGACTCGATGTCGAGGTGGTTGGTCGGTTCGTCGAGCAGCAACACGTCGGGACGGCGCAGCAGAATCTTGGCCAGCTCGATGCGCATGCGCCAGCCGCCCGAGAATTCGCTCGTTGGGCGGTCGAAGTCGCTGCGGTTGAATCCGAGGCCAAGCAGGGTCTTCTCGATTTCGGCCTCGCCGCCCGAGCCGTCTTCCATGTTCAGGCGCTCGGTCAGGGCCGTTATGCGGTCAATAAGCTCGGCATAGGCCGCCGACTCATAGTCGGTTCGCTCGGCCAGCTCGGCGTTGAGTCTGTCGAGCCGCTGCTGCATCTCTCTGATGTGGCCGAATGCCTTGCGCGCCTCGTCGGCCACGGAGCAGGTGTCTTCCGTGGTCATGTGCTGCGGCAGATAGCCTATGGTGATGTCCGAGGGGGCGTCGACGCTTCCGGAGGTCGGGCGCTGCAGTCCGGCTATGATTTTGAGCATTGTAGACTTTCCGGCGCCGTTTTTCCCGACCAGCGCTATGCGGTCGCGCCGGTTAATGACGTAGCTGATGTTGTCGAGAAGCGTTTTAGCGCTGAACTCTACCGAAAGGTTGCGAATCGAAATCATAGCGACTGCAAATTTACGAAAATTTCCCGAATGTTAAAAATGGGGTTATTTAAGGTCTTTTAGCTTTTGAATACTAACATTCGTGGCGCCGAGTGCGTTAACAAGGCAGCTATTTAAGTTATGGAACTGAAAAATTGCATCCCTCGTCCTCTGCGACTGAGTTGTGAAACTGGGTGCAGAGGCTCTCATAAATAAATAGTTGAAACGTGAGGGGAGGGGCGCCGGCTACATGCCGCGTCCCTCCTTTTCTTTTTGTGGCGTTATGTGGAGGCGGGAGTGATGACGAGGTCGAGGGGGACGTCGTGGGGCTCGGCGGGGAGGTCGGGGAGCAGCTGGCAGGCAAAGCCGACGCCGATTGTGGCGGCCGAGGTGCGGCGCAGCAGGCGGTCGTAGAACCCCTTGCCGCGTCCCAGGCGGTTGCCTGCGGGGTCGAGGGCGACGGCAGGGACGATTATGAGGTCGAGGGTGGCGGGGTCGACGGTGTCGTCGCCGTCGGGTTCATCGATGTTGAAGGCTCCGCGGCTGAGTCGGCCGGGGCGGTAGGGCAGCACGTCGAGCTCCTCGCCGTTGACGCGCGGCAGAAAGAGCTGTTTGCGGGCTGCCCAGCGGTTAATGAAGCTGTCGGTTGGCAGTTCGTCGGGCAGCGAACTGTAGACCATGACGCGCCGCGCCGCGGCAAAAAGCGCCGTGCGCTCGACGGCGGCAAACACCGCCTCGGCCTCCGAACGGCGTTCGGCCTCGGAGAGCATGGCCTTGCGTTGCCTCATTGCGCGGCGAATCTCCGCTTTCGAGGCGGCGGTCATGGCTTCTGCATGGCTTCGATGGCGCGGGCCACGGTGTTGTCGGTGGTGTTGCTGATTTCGTAGTAGGCGGCCGTGCCGAGAATGTCGCGGGCAATGAGCGCTTTCAGTGCGTTGACAATGAGCGGGCGCGAGATGTTGATGTAATACCACCGGGCGGCCACGCCGTTGCGCGCGGCATAGCCCACGAAGTCGCGCAGCAGGGTGTCGTCGTCGGGCAAGAGCGCCAGCAGCTGCTCGGTGTCGGAGGCGGCGTCGAGTCGCGCGCGGTTAGCGTCGGCATATTCAAACGAATATCTGTGGAGCAGGCCCGCGTTTGTAACCTTTGTGTAATAGCCGGTGATGTTGGCGGTGTCGGCCGGCACGAAGATGTCGGGCATGATGCCGCCGCCACCGTAGACTTTGCGGCCGGAGACGGTGTGGTAGAGCAGCGATGTGTCGAATTTGACGCTGTCGGCCGAGAAGGCCTCGCCCGACGCGTAGCGGTCGTAAATCTCGAGCGAGTAGTCATCGACCTTGCCCTTTTTGAACGGTTTCTGAATGCAGCGGCCCGAGGGGGTGTAATAGCGCGCAGTGGTTATGCGCACGGCCGAGCCGTCGGAGAGCTCCTCCTGGGTCTGCACGAGGCCTTTGCCGAACGAGCGGCGGCCGACAATGACGCCGCGGTCGTTGTCTTGAATCGCGCCGGCCACAATCTCGCTCGACGAGGCTGAAAACTCGTCGAGCAGCACGGCCAGACCGCCGCGTGTGGTCGAGCCGCTGCCGTCGGCGCCGATGCGCTCGATTTCTTCGCCGTTGCGGCCGCGGGTCTCGACAATGACGTCGCCCTCGGGCAGGAACTCGTTGGCAATCATGATGGCTACGTCGAGATAGCCGCCGCCGTTGCCGCGCAGGTCTAGAATAAAGTCTTCGGCACCTGCGGCGCGCAACATGGTGAGTTCGGTGTAGAACTCGGTAAACGAGTTGCGGCCGAACTTGTTGAGCTTGATGTAGCCTGTTCGGGGCGAGATGAGATAAGAGGCGTCAATCGAGGTTACGGGAATGTCGCCTCGGGTAACGGTGTAGGTCAGCAGTCCGGGTGCGCCGGCACGCTTGATGTCGAGTTTGACTTTCGTGTCGGCCGGTCCGCGCAGAACCTTCATCACGTCGTCGCTGATGAGCGTCGGCCCGGACATGGCCGAGTCGTTGACCTCGATGATGCGGTCGCCGGCGAGCAGACCCACCTTCTCGGCCGGTCCGCCCGAGATGACCTCGACCACGGTGATTGTGTCGTTCATTATCTGAAACGAGATGCCGATGCCTGAGAACGAGCCTTCGAGCTCTGTGTTGACCTGTTCGAGGTCTTTTGCGGGAATGTAGGCCGTGTGGGGGTCGAGATTGCCGAGCAGCAGGGGTATGGTCTCTTCAAGCAGCGAGTCGAGGTTGACCTTGTCGACATATTTGGCGTCGATGAGTGTCAGCAGTTCTTCGACTTTGTCGCGGGCCGACGATGTGGCCGACGAGTGGGAAAAGTCGGGCAGTTTATAGCCCAGAATTAGCCCGAACAGCAGGGCGAGCGTTACGAGCAGGGGCACTCCCACGAGTGCCTGTCGGTTATTCGGTTTTTCCATCAATGTCTTCTATGTGTTCGCACACGATGCCGGCGCGTCGCAGCAGGTCGATTCCGTCGGTAATGCGATATATCTCGTTGAACACCACGCGCTTGATTCCGGACTGAATTATGAGTTTTGCGCACTCCATGCAGGGCGAGGCGGTTACGTAGAGCGTCGCGCCCTCAGACGAATTGTTGCTGCGGGCCACTTTTGTAATGGCGTTTGCCTCGGCGTGGAGCACGTAGGGTTTGGTGCGGTTGTCTTCGTCCTCGCAGACGTTTTCAAACCCGGAGGGGGTGCCGTTGAAACCGTCGGAGATGATCATCGAGTCATTGACGATGATTGCGCCTACCTGACGGCGGCGGCAGTAGGAATTTTCCGCCCAAATGCGAGCCATGCGCAGGTAGCGGCAGTCTATAAGGTGTTGTTTGCTTTCGGCAGAGACGTCCATAGCATAGTCTGAATTATGCTGCGAAAATAGTCAAAAAACATATGAAGTCAAAATTTAACATAATTTAAGAAACAAGTTTGTAACATGTATAAAGTGGTGTCATTAAGGACCTTAAGGTCTTTAAGGACGAGAGGGAGAATTGGTTTGTTACTTGATTGTAACACGAAATAGCGCAACAGAAGTGAGTGTAAACGATTGAGAATCAGCTCATGTTTGTTACAAAACGGATAAAATTTGAAAATAATGCGAAAAAAGTTGCAAAAATACTTGCATTTGGAAAAATTTTGTATATTTGCACTGTCAAATCATTCATCGCCCAGGCGTCGGACGGTTAGACACAACAAAAAATTCTTCAAAAACTACTCACAAATTAAAATCTCTTCATCATGACAACATCGACCACAACCACAATTCAGAGCAAGCTCATGGCCCTGCAGAGCAACCTGCTGAACTTCGCATACATGCTTACCTCAAATCGCGATGACGCATATGACCTGCTTCAGGACACGATGCTCAAAGTTCTTGATAACGAAGAGAAGTTTGCCGAGAATGTGAATTTCAAGGGGTGGGTGTTCACGATAATGCGCAACATCTTCATCAACAACTACCGCCATCAGGTGCGCTCGGCCACCGTGATTGACCAGACCGAAGACCTCTACCACCTGAACTCGGCTCAGGAAAGCAGCATCGACAGCGTTGAAGGCACATATGCCGCCGGCGAAATCACCGAGGCCATCAACTCGTTCAGCGACGAATATCGCGTGCCCTTCTCGATGCACGTTGCCGGTTACAAATATAATGAAATCGCCGAGAAGATGGGTCTTCCGCTCGGCACGGTCAAGAGCCGCATCTTCTTTGCCCGCCAGAAACTTCAGGTCATGCTGGCCGACTATCGCCGCTGAGCCCGGAACGGCTGAAAGACTCGCGTCAAAACAACTATTTATCAAGCATAATCTGTTCTATGAAAAAACTCACGTTGTTGTTGATGGCGGCGGTGGCTCAGGGAGCCGCCACCGTCTGCGCCCAAGACCCGACAAGCGATGCTTCTCTGGTGCCGGAGCGCGTGGTCGTCGTGTCAGGCGACCCGTCGATGGTCAGGCAGAATGTGGTGGCCGTGCTCTACGACTCAAACGATTTCCGCTTTCATGACCCGTCGGCTCCGCGTTTTCTCTTTCTGGACCGTCAGGGCAAGATAGCGTTCGGTATCGGCGGCTATGTCTACGCCACGGCCGCCTACAACTTCGCGGGGTCGGAAGATTGCGGTTCGGATTTCATTCCGTCGGCCCTGGCGGCACCGGGCGATGCGGCGCGACGCGCAGCACTGCAATTCACGGCGCAGCATTCGTCGATATTCATGCAGCTCGTGGGCCACAGCGAGCGGTTCGGCACCTATTCGGCCTACGTGCAGACCAATTTTACGGGCGGCGACAGGGTGCTGAAACTCAATCAGGCATATTTTAAGGTCGGATACGTTACGATGGGTCTGGCTCGCAGCACGTTTGTCGATGCCTCAGACGTGGCCACGGTCGACACCCAGGGGCCGTGTGGCGCCCTTGACTCCAAGAACGTGCTGGTGCAATATGCGCCTGATCTGGGGCGCGGCTGGCGTGTCGGCGTCGGTGTCGAGGCACCGCCCGTCGGGGCGACGCAGGGGGCGATGACGCAAGAGATTGCCCAGCGTGTGCCCGACATTCCGGCCTATGTTGAATATGGCTGGGGCAAGTCGAACCATGTGAGGGCGTCGGCCATAGTGCGCAACATGTGCTATCGCGACAAGCTTGCCTCGCGCCACCGCTATGCCACCGGCTACGGCGTGCAGCTCAGCGGCGAGTCGGCGCTCGGAGCCGGGTTTACGTTCTACGGCGATTTTACGTTCGGTCGCGGAATCGGCTCGTATGTCGCCGACATGAAAGATTTGAATCTCGACCTGGTGCCGTCGGCCACGGCCGGGCGACTTGACGCCCCGCGCACGTTCAGCTATGCCCTCGGCCTGCAATATGACTTCTGCAAGAAGGGCTTCGCCACCCTGGCCTGGGGTCAGGCGCGGCTCTATGACCGCGGCGCCCTTGACGGCGACACCTACCGCTACGGCACTTACATGTCGGCCAACGTCTTCTGCGAGCTCTTTCCCGACTGTCTGCTCGGGCTGGAATATGCCCGCGGCGAACGCAAGAACTTCAGCGGCGAGCGCGGCAGCGGCAACCGCATCATGGCCGCCGTGCGCTATTCCTTCTGACGCCGCCCTCGGCCGGCAGAATCTTGGCGATGAGGTCTTCGCGGTGCATGCGGCGCAGCGACGCCACGATTGCCGGCCGGCGGGCCGGGTCATACCAGAAAAAGAACGCGCGCTGGGCCTCCTTGGCCCGCGGGTCGGTGGCGCAGAAGACCTTGCGGCCGGTGTAGGGGTGAATGCCCGTGTAGTAGATTTCGGTTGACAGAGTCATCGGTGTCGGCGTGAAGTCCTGCACCTGCTCCAGATGCATGTCGAGCCGACGGGTCTTGGCCGCGAGTTCGGCCATGTCCGTCTCCCGGCAGCCGGGGTGGCTTGAAATGAAATAAGGAATCAGCTGCTGGCGCAGGCCGTGCCTGCGGTTGACGGAGTCAAAGATTTCGCGAAACTTATAGAAGAGGTCGAACGTCGGTTTTCTCATCAGGGCCAGCACGGCCTCTTCGGTGTGTTCGGGCGCAACCTTTAGGCGGCCGCTGACGTGGTTGGCAATCAGTTCCTCGACATAGCGGCGATTGGCGGCGTCGGTCTTGGCCGAGCCGGAGGGGGCGAGGGCAAGGTCGTAGCGCACGCCCGAGCCGACGAATGCCTTCTTGACCTGCGGCAGAGCGTTCACCTCCTTATATATTTCCGTGAGCGGCCCGTGGTTGTTGTTCATGTTGGGGCATACCGACGGGTGGAGACAGCTCGGGCGCAGGCACTTGGCGCACTTCTCGAGGTCGCGTCCGTGCATGCCGTACATGTTGGCGCTCGGACCGCCGAGGTCGCTGATGTAGCCCTTGAAGTCGGGCATGCGGGTAATGGCCTCCACCTCGCGCATGATCGATGCTCTGCTGCGCGAGGCGATGAACTTGCCCTGATGGGCCGAGATGGTGCAGAACGAGCAGCCGCCGAAGCAGCCGCGGTGGAGGCACACGGAGTGGCGAATCATCTCGTAGGCCGGAATGGCCTTGCCGCGATAGCGCGGGTGGGGCAGACGGGTGTAGGGCAGGTCGAACGACGCGTCGACCTCGGCCTCGGTCAGCGGCGGATACATCGGGTTGACCTTCACGGCGCGGCGGCCGTGCTGCTGCCAAAGCACGGTGTCGGGCCGCAGCCGGTTGCTCTGTTGCTCGATGTGCTTGAAGTTTGCGGCCTGCAGGCGCTTGTCGGCCAGACACTGCTCGTAGCTTGCCAGCACGATGTTATGCTCGTCGGGCGCGGGAATGTCCGTGGCCCTGAGCTTCACGACGGTCTGCGGCAGGTCGGTGATGTCGCCGACCTCCTCGCCGGCGCGCAGGCGGCCGACGAGTTCTGTAATCGGCTTCTCGCCCATGCCGTAGATTATCATGTCGACCGGCGCGTCCATAATTATGGAGGGGCGCAGTCGGTCCTGCCAGTAGTCATAGTGGCTCAAGCGGCGCATCGAGGCCTCGATTCCGCCGGCAATGACCGGCACACCGGGCCAGAGGCGGCGCAGAATCTCGGCGTAGACCACGGTGGGGTAGTCTGGCCGTGCACCGGCGCGGCCGTCGGGCGTGTAGGCGTCGTCGTGGCGCCGGCGCCGCGCGGCGGTGTAGTGGTTGACCATCGAATCCATCGCGCCCGGCGAGATGCCGAAAAAGAGGCGCGGGGCACCGAACTTGCGGAAGTCGCGCAGGTCGTCGCGCCAGTTGGGCTGCGGCACGATTGCCACGTTGAGCCCCAACGACTGTAGCGTGCGCCCGATGACGGCCGCGCCGAACGAGGGGTGGTCGACATAGGCGTCGCCGCTGAACAGCACAACGTCGACATGGTCCCAGCCCAGGGCCTCCATCTCTTTGACAGAGGTGGGCAGAAAACGTTCATTCTGCATGTTGAATCCTTTCTTCCAGAGCGACAATCTCGTCGCGCAGACGCGCGGCCTCGAGGAAGTCCATCTTCTTGGCTGCGGCAAACATCTGCTGTTTCAGCTTGTCGACGTTTTTGGTCATCTCGGCCGGGGTCATGTATTGCACCACCGGGTCGGCCGCCAGGTCGACACGTCGGGTGTACTCGCGCTCGTAGGGCAGCGACTTGGCCTTCTGCTCGCCGCGTGCCGGCTTTTTGATGCGTCCGGCAGGCGTGAGGTCTTCGATGGCGTCGCGGTCGATGCCCACGATGCGGTTGCGCGCCTTGACGATTGCCTGCGGCGTGATTCCGTGCTCTTCGTTATAGGCCAGCTGTAGGGCTCGGCGGCGTTCGGTCTCGTCGATTGTCTGCTGCATGGAGTCGGTAATCTTGTCGGCATACATGATTACGCGGCCGTTGAGGTTGCGCGCGGCGCGGCCCACGGTCTGAGTGAGCGAGCGGTGGCTGCGCAGAAATCCCTCCTTGTCGGCGTCGAGAATGGCCACGAGGCTCACCTCGGGCAGGTCGAGGCCCTCGCGCAGCAGGTTGACGCCGACGAGGACGTCGTAGACCCCGGCGCGCAGGTCGTCGAGAATCTTGATGCGGTCAAGCGTGTCGACGCCGCTGTGCATATAGGCCGTCGAGATGTCGAACTTGGCCAGATAGTCGTTCAGCTCCTCGGCCATGCGCTTGGTCAGGGTGGTTACGAGCGTGCGCTCGCCACGCTCCGTGCGCAGGCGAATTTCTTCCATCAGGTCGTCAATCTGATTGAGCGACGGGCGCACCTCGATGATGGGGTCGAGCAGGCCCGTCGGGCGTATGAGCTGCTCGACGACCACGCCCTCGGAGCGCTGCAGTTCGTAGTCGGCCGGCGTGGCCGACACGTAGATTGTCTGCGGCACGAGCGCCTCGAACTCCTCGAACTTGAGCGGGCGGTTGTCGAGCGCCGCGGGCAGGCGGAAGCCGTAGTCGACCAGGTTGTTCTTACGCGACATGTCGCCGCCGTACATGGCGCGGATCTGCGGCACGGTTACGTGGCTCTCGTCGATTATGGTGAGGAAATTCTTCGGGAAATAGTCGAGCAGGCAGAACGGGCGCTCGCCGGGACGTCGGCCGTCGAAATAGCGCGAATAGTTCTCGATGCCCGAGCAGTGGCCCAGCTCGCGAATCATCTCCATGTCGTAGGTTACGCGCTCGCGAATGCGCTGGGCCTCGAGCAGCTTCTCTTCGCGCTCGAAGTCGGCGATGCGCTCGCCAAGGTCAAGGCTTATCTGACTCAGGGCTGCGGCCTGGCGCTCGGGTGTCGTTACGAACAGGTTGCCGGGATAGATTTTGAACACGTCGTGGCTGCCGAGGCTTATGCCGTCCTGGGGGTGAATGGTCTTTATCGACTCGATTTCGTCGCCCCAGAAGCTGACGCGCAGGGTGATTTCCTCATAGGCCAGACGGATTTCGACGGTGTCGCCCTTGGCGCGGAACGTGCCGCGGCTCAGCTCCGTGTCGTTGCGGCTGTAGAGCGACGCCACGAGGCGGCGCAGAAAGTCGTTGCGCGCGATGCGCTGGCCCACCTTGATGTCGATGACGCTCGCGTCGAAGTCAGACGGATTGCCCATGCCGAAGAGGCAGCTCACCGAGCTGACCACCACCACGTCCTGACGGCCGGAGAGGAGCGCCGACACCGTCGACAGCCTCAGGCGCTCGATTTCGTCGTTAATCATCAGGTCCTTCTCTATATAGCGGTCCACGCTCGGAATGTAGGCCTCGGGCTGATAATAGTCGTAGTAGCTGACGAAATATTGCACCGAGTTTTCCGGAAAGAACTGCTTGAACTCCGAATAGAGCTGTGCGGCCAGGGTCTTGTTGTGGCTGAGAATCAGGGTGGGGCGCTCCACGCGCTCAATGACGTTGGCCATGGTGAACGTCTTGCCCGAGCCGGTAACGCCGAGCAGCACCTGCGCCTCCTGGCCCTCGTCGACGCCGCGTGCCAGCTCCTCGATTGCCTGCGGCTGGTCGCCCGTCGGCTTATATGCTGAATCAAGTTTGAACTTCATAACTTGCAAAGATACGGAAAAAAGCTAAAAGTTAAAAGTGAAGGGTTAAAAGTTAAGAATTTTTTGAATTCACAATTCATAATTTTTGAATCGGGGATTCGGGAGGCGTGGTCGCAATTTTTTTGTTGAGAAAATTAGGCGGGTTTCAAAAAAAATAGTAAATTTGCCGCGCAGGCCGCAGCAGAGACCCGGTCAGGGACTTAGCGGGCGGGCTGCAAAGACATAATATTTGAAAGCGTTACTCGACGCTCTTTCTTGACAAACGGAAATCTGGAAAATTTTCAATTGGAGTCAGGAAGAGACAATGGTAGACGCCTTTTGTGGATATGTATATTTGCCTTGTCAAGCGGGAGCTTGGCGGGGGACAAGTACATATTTCCGCGTGAGGTCTCTGCGTTGTCCGTGCCACTCCAATGGGCGATTCCAGAGCCTCCGTTTGTGGAACGGGCAGCAAGTACGGCCTTGCGCTTTTATTTTTTTTGCCAATCGCCGACGGAGAGGCCCCGAGGCACACACTAACATTCCACACATCACATCATGATGAAAAATCTACAATAAATAAAAACACACAACAATTAGCGTCCGGTGCGGTACAGTCTGCCGCCCGGACGTTTTCTATTGCCAAAGGAGCCGGATTCGGAACATTTGATACATTGGATTTGGAACATTTGATACATTGGATTTGGGATTTTTGATACATTGTCGAAAAATTTTGTTATCTTTGCCCCATAAAATCAGCTAAATATTATGGAAAGAAGAAAGTACAGACAGCGCACGGTTGATGCTCTTCTCAGTCGCAAACTGAAGGGTATGGGCGCCGTGCTTATCGAGGGCCCGAAATGGTGCGGTAAGACCACGACGGCCGAGCAGCACGCCAAGAGTGTCATCTATATGGACGACCCGCGGGCTCGGGCGGCCAATGTACAGGCGGCTTCTGTCGACCCGTCAATCCTGCTCAGCGGAGAGACTCCGCGGCTGATTGACGAATGGCAGATAGCACCGCAGCTCTGGGATGCCGTCAGGTTTGAGGTTGACCACCGAGATGCCGACGGACAGTTTATTCTGACGGGTTCGGCAGTTCCGCCGCTTGACGAAGAAGAGAAAAACCGCACTCACACGGGAACCGGACGCATTGCCAGGCTGAAAATGCGTCCCATGAGCCTGTGGGAATCGGGCGATTCGACAGGGGCAGTCAGCCTCTGCGAACTATTTGCCGGACAAAGCCCGTCGGCACTGTGCGAAACCGATCTTGAGCGGATAGCATTTCTGACTTGTCGTGGCGGCTGGCCGCGTGCAGTCGGGCAGGATTCGGAAATAGCCCTCGACCGCGCGGCTGATTATCTTGATGCCGTTGTCAATTCAGACGTGAGTCGCGTTGACGGTTCTCTGAAAAATCCGGCGACTACGTCGCGCCTGATGCGGTCTTACGCGCGCCTGCAGGGCTCGCAGACGTCGGTTGCGGCAATTGCCGCCGATATGGCGACGACCGACGCTGTCGGCAGCGACACTCGCACTGTGCAAAAATATCTGAACGCGCTGAAGCTGATTTTTGTCATTGAGGATATGCCTGCGTGGAATCCGAATTTGCGGAGCAAGACCGCAATCCGCATGACTGATACCCGCTATTTTGTCGACCCGTCGATTGCTGCGGCCGCCCTTGCCATAGGCCCTGCAGATCTCATGGCCGACCTCAATACTTTCGGTTTCATGTTTGAAGCGCTTGCCATCAGAGACCTCCGAGTGTATGCCGACAGCCTGAACGGTTCTGTTTTTCATTTTCGCGACAGCAAAGGGCTGGAGTGTGATGCCGTGATTCACCTGCGCGACGGGCGTTACGGACTTGTGGAAGTCAAACTCGGCGGCGACAGCCTGATTGAGGAAGGTGCCGCCAATCTTTTGAAGCTGCGGTCCAGAATCAATACCGACAAAATGAAAGAACCGGCATTTCTGATGGTTCTGACTGCAGTGGGCAAGGTGGCATTTCGGCGGGAGGACGGGGTTTGCGTGGTGCCGATAGGTTGCCTGAAGAACTGAGAGTGCTGCCAGGGTGCTGAAATTGGGGTAAATACTACCACCGTTGGTCAAAAAGGGAACAAGGCCGCTAAAAATGGTTAAAAGGGGATAATTTATATGTTTTTTAACATAAAAGTGTCATATTAAATACCTAAATTTGCAGCCGATTAAAAAGGGATAATAGATTTTTAGAGATTAAATATTTAATTATGAAGAGAAAACAACTCTACTCCGGACTCGCCGTCGTGGCCATGTCCGCACTCTCCATGCTTACCGCATGCGGCGGTAAAGAGCAAGGTCAGGCCAGTCAGGCCGCGCCTGCTTTGGCCGTGGAAACCATCGCTCCCGGCTCGATTCAGCTTGAAAGCCTCTATCCGGCAACTATCAAGGGTAAGACCGATATTGACGTGCGCCCGATGGTGAGCGGCAACATCGTTGCGGTTCATGTGGACGAGGGTGCCCATGTCAGCAAGGGCCAGCTGCTGTTCACAATCGACCAGGTTCCCTATCAGGCAGCCGTTGAGCAGGCTCAGGCTCAGGTCAACGTGGCCCGCACGGCCGTCGAGACCGCCCAGATTTCAGTTAATTCAAACCGCGCGCTGCGCGACAAGAATATTATTTCGGCCCACGCCATGCAGATTTCAGAGAATCAGCTGGCGCAGGCCAAGGCACAGCTGGCGCAGGCCGAGGCCGGTCTGACCACCGCGCGCAAGAACCTGAGCTACACCCAGGTTGTGGCTCCGTCGAGCGGCGTTGTGGGCTCGATTCCGTTGCGCGTGGGCGCGCTGGCTTCACCGTCGGGCCAGGCGCTGACCACGGTGAGCGACAATTCGGAGGTTTACGCCTATTTCTCGCTGACCGAACGTCAGATTCTCGACCTGACCGAGGGTGGCGCCAAGAGCCTGAATGCTGCCATCGCCGAGATGCCGGCCGTGAAGCTCAAGCTGGCCAACGGTTCGATTTATCCGCAGGAAGGCAAGGTTGCGACCGTGAGCGGCGTGATTGACGCGGCTACGGGTGCGAGCACCGTGCGCGCGCTCTTTGGCAATAACAACGGCGTGTTGCGCAGCGGTTCGACCGGCTCAATCGTCGTGCCTCTCGACATGAAGGACGTGATTATCATTCCGCAGAGCGCGACGTCTGAAATCCAGGGCAACAAGTTTGTTTTCATTGTTGACGAGAACAACACCCTGCATCAGACTCCCATCGAGATTCTGCCTCAGCAGGACGGCAAGAACTATGTGGTTACTTCGGGTCTTAAGCCCGGCGACCGCATCGTGGTTCAGGGCGTGGGCACGACGGCACGCGACGGCGTAACAATCCAGCCCGTCGACGCCGCAGCGCAGGCCGCTCAGGCAGCAGCCGCCCAGGGCGCCGCCGCAGAGAAATAAAAAAATCAGAGAAGTAAAGGTTTTTCAGTAAAAAACTAACAGTTAATGAAACTCGACAGATTTATCAACCGCCCGGTACTATCGACGGTTATCTCGATATTTATCGTGCTGCTGGGTCTGATTGGCTTGTCGTCGCTGCCTATCACGCAGTTTCCCGACATCGCTCCGCCAACGATTTCAGTGAGCACCACCTATGCCGGCGCCAATGCGCAGGCTGTGTTGAATTCGGTAATCGCGCCGCTCGAAGAGTCGATTAACGGCGCCGAGGGCATGACTCACATGGAGTCGACGGCCACGAACACCGGTTCGGCCAACATCAGTGTTTATTTCGAGCAGGGCATGGACCCCGACATGGCCGCCGTTGACGTGCAGAACCGTGTGGCCAAGGCGCAGAACCTGCTGCCCTCGGAGGTGCTGCAGGTCGGCGTGCAGACGCAGAAGCGCCAGACGTCGATGCTGGTGGGTATCGCGCTTTATGACACGACGGGCGTCTATACCCCCGAGTTCCTCGACAACTACATGAAAATCAACGTCGTGCCCGTGCTTCAGCGCGTCAGCGGCGTGGGCGACGTCATGTGCATGTCGGCCGACTATTCGATGCGCGTGTGGCTCAAACCCGAGGTTATGGCTCAGTATGGTCTGGTGCCCACCGACATTTCGGCCGCCATTGCAGAGCAGAACATGGAGGCCGCTCCGGGTACGTTCGGCTCGCAGGGCGACCAGAGCTTCGAGTACACGATGCGCTACAAGGGCCGTCTGGTTACGGAGCAGGAGTTCGAGAACATCGTGGTGCGCGCTTCGTCGAACGGCGACGTGCTCTACCTGAAAGATGTTGCCGACATCGAGCTTGGCCGTGTTACCTACGGCTTCGCCAACCATCTGAACGGCTACAGGTCGTCGTTCGCCATGGTGTTCCAGACCGCCGGTTCGAACGCAACGCAGATTATCAACGACTGTCTTGCCGCCATTGACGGCATGAAGCCCGATCTGCCCAAGGGACTGCAGTTTGCCGTGCCGATGAACAACAACGACTTCCTCTATGCGTCAATCGGCCACGTTGTGCAGACTCTTATCGAGGCGTTCATACTGGTGTTCCTCGTAACCTATCTGTTCCTTCAGGACATACGCTCGACCATCATTCCCGCAATTGCCATTCCGGTGGCCTTGGTGGGTACATTCTTCGGCATGTATCTGATAGGCTTCTCGCTTAACCTCATCACGCTGTCGGCCCTCGTGTTGGCAATCGCCATTGTGGTCGATGACGCCATAGTCGTGGTCGAGGCGGTCCATGCGAAACTTGATGTCGGCTATAAGTCGGCACGCAAGGCCGCCATCGACGCTATGGGTGAAATCGGCGGAGCCATCATTTCGATTACCCTGGTCATGATGCTCGTGTTCATTCCCGTGAGCTTCATGCCCGGTGTGGCCGGCGTGTTCTACCGTCAGTTCGGTCTGACCATGGCGATGGCCATCGGCTTCTCGGCACTAAACGCCCTGACGCTGTCGCCCGCGCTGTGTGCCGTGTTCCTCAAACCCCACAAGGGCGAGGAAGACGAGACCAACGCCACGTTCGGCGCACGCCTCAAAGAGAACAGCGCCGGCGTTGCGCGCAAGATGGGCAGCCGCTTCTCGTTCCACCCGCTGATTACGACGGCACTGCTCATTGTGGCTGTGGTGTTTATGGTTCTGGGCTGGTATTCGTTCGAGAACGTGGTTTATAGCCTCATTGCATACGGTGTAGCCGTTCTGGCTCTCATCGGTCTGTTCAGCCGCCGCTTCAAGGACGCCTTCGAAGTCGGTTTCGGCAAGCTGTCGAACTGGTATCGCAAGATCAGCCACTTCTTCATGCGCCACAAGGTAACGTCGTTCATCGCCGTTGTCATCTCGGTGGTGTTGCTGGTGTGGCTCATGGCCAAAACGCCTACCGAGATGGTGCCGGCCGAAGATACCGGCACACTGTTCTGTATGATCGACATGCCTCCGGGCACGTCGCAAGAGCGCACCGCCGCCACGATGGACCAGGTGCAGGGCATTCTCGACAAGATTCCCGCAGTTCAGTATTCTCAGCAGATTCTCGGCTACAGCTTCATTGCCGGCCAGGGCTCGACCTACGGCACTTTCATCATCAAGCTGAAAGACTGGAGCCAGCGCTCGGCCGCCGAGAGTTCGAATGCGGTGCTGGGTATGATTTACGGCATGGCGGCGCAGGTTGTGAAAGACGGCCGCGTGATGGCATTCGCTCCGCCCATGATTACGGGTTTCAGTGTAACCAACGGTTTCGAAATCAAGATGCAGGACCGCACGGGCGGCGACATCAACAAGTTCTTCGGCATCGTGCAGGGCTTCCTGGGTCAGCTCAACGCCCAGCCCGAGGTTCAGATGGCCTACACGACGTTCAACCCCACCTTCCCGCAATATAAGATTGACCTCGACGCCGCCAAGGTGAAGCAGGCCGGTCTGAGCCCCTCGCAGATACTTTCGGCTCTGCAGGGCTACTATGGCGGCATGTATGTCAGCAACTTCAACCGCTTCGGCAAGATTTACCGCGTGATGATGCAGGCCAACCCCGAGGCCCGCGTAAGCCCCGAGACGCTCGAGAGCATCAAGGTGCGCAACAATGCGACGGGCGAGATGGCGTCGGTGAGCAACTTCATCACCCTTGAGCGCGTCTATGCCCCTGACCTGCTGAACCGCTTCAACATGTTCCAGTCAATCTCGGTTACCGGTCTGCCCGCCGACGGATATTCGACCGGCCAGTGTCTGGAGGCAATCAAGCGCGTCGCCGCCACGACTCTGCCTGCCGGTTACGGCTATGAATATTCGGGCATGACGCGTCAGGAGTCGCAGCAGGGCTCGAACGCCACGGCGGTCATCTTCGGTCTGTGTCTGCTGTTCGTCTACCTGTTGCTGTCGGCCCAGTATGAGAGCTACATCGTGCCCTTTGCCGTGATTCTGTCGATTCCGTTCGGTCTGATGGGCTCGTTCGTCTTCGCCAAGATATTTGCGATTACCAACAGCATCTACTTCCAGATTGCGCTGATCATGCTTATCGGTCTGCTGGCCAAGAACGCCATTCTTATCGTTGAGTTCGCGCTCGAACGCCGCCGCACCGGCATGAGCATCATCAACGCCGCCATTCAGGGCGCCTGCGCCCGTCTGCGCGCCATTCTGATGACCTCGATCGCGCTGATTGTCGGCCTGCTGCCGCTGATGTTCTCACATGGCGTCGGCGCCAACGGCAACCGCGCCCTCGGCACGGGCTCGATCGGCGGCATGTTCATCGGCATGATTCTGCAGCTGGTCTTCGTGCCCGCCCTGTTCGTAATCTTCCAGAAGATTCAGGAAAAGATTTCGCCGCTGAAGTGGCAGGACACCAACAATGCCGGCATCGGTGCCGAAATCGAGCAATATTCCCGCTAAACACTGACTTAACAACCGAAAGATGAAAATAACGAAAATAATGGCATTCTCGCTGGTGGTGGCTATCGGAGCCACCACCACGGGCTGCCACATATATCAGAAGTTCGACATGCCCGACGATTCGGCAATCGCCGCCGAATATGCCGAGGCTAAATCGGCCGAGACCGACTCGACCGCCCTGGGCAACCTGCCCTGGCAGCAGGTGTTCACCGACCCCGTGCTCACCGATCTGATCAATCAGGCGCTGACCAACAACATCGACCTCAAGAACGCCAAACTGAACATCGATGTGGCTCACGCCAACATGCTTGGCGCGCGCCTGAGCTATCTGCCCTCGGTGGTGCTCGCCCCGAGCGGCTCGGGCTCGACATCGAGCATTCCGGGCAGCAAGATGACATGGACCTATCAGATTCCGCTGTCGGTGAGCTGGGAAATCGACGTGTTCGGCAAGATTCTGAACCAGAAGCGCTCGGCCGAGGCAGCCTACCGGCAGACTCAGGACTACGAGCAGGCCGTGCGCTCGCAGATTATCGGCGGCGTGGCCAACTGCTACTATGCCATCTCCACACTCGAGGGCCAGCTTGCAATGCAGCGCCAGACGGCAAAGAACTGGGAGCAGTCGGTTCAGATGATGAAAGACATCTGGGAGGCCGGCAACACGACGGCCGCCGCAGTGGTGCAGAGCCAGGCGCAATATGAGAGCATTCTCGGCTCTATCGCCGAGCTCGAAACCGCGCTCCATGAGGCAAACAACTCCATGTCGCTGATAATGGGCGTCATGCCGCAGACATGGGACATCGCTCCGTCGCTGTCAGTCGCGCTGCCCGAACGCTTCGAGACCGGTGTGCCGATGGTGGCGCTGGCCAACCGTCCCGACGTGCGCGCCCAGGAAGAGGCGCTGGCCATGGCCTACTATGCCACCAACTCGGCCCGTGCCGCCTTCTATCCGTCGCTGACCATCTCGCCCGCCGGCGGCTTCACCAACTCGCTCGGCTCGATGATTTTCAACCCCGGAAAGTGGTTCCTCAACCTCGCCGGCTCGCTCACGGCTCCGCTCTTTGCGCGCGGACAGAACATTGCCCGCCTCAAGGCCGCCAAAGCCCAGCAGGAACAGAGCCTCAACTCGTTCGAGTATACCGTCATGAAGGCTTCGGCCGAAGTGGGCAGCGCGTTGGTTACCTATAACAACGCCCTGACCAAGGAGCGCCATTTGGCCTCTCAGGTCGACTATATGACCCAGGCGGTCGACATCACCGAGACCCTTTTCCGCAACTCGGCCACGAACTATAACACCACCTATCTCGAAGTCATCACGGCCCAGCAGAACCTGCTCGGCGCCCAGATGAACTTTCTGAACTGCCAGCTGGCGCGTTCGCAGGCCGTAATCAACCTCTACCAGAGCCTCGGCGGCGGCCGTTAAATCCAGTCTCTTCTCATTCAAAGTTTATTTTCACTATGGAACAGAATCAAATTTCACCGGCGGCCCACGTTGACCCCGCCGCCAGACTCGGCGCCAACGTAACGGTCTATCCCTTCGCGTTCATCGACGCCGACGTGGAGATTGGCGACAACACCGTCGTCATGCCCTATGCATGCATTATCAGCGGCTCGCGCATCGGCAAGAACTGCAAAATCTATCAGAACGCCATCATCGGCGCCGACCCTCAGGACTTCCGTTGGAAAGGCGAGAAGACCTACTGCTATGTGGGCGACGAGACCATAATCCGCGAGAACGTCATCATTAACCGCGGCATCGACGCCGAGCGCGGCACGCGCATCGGCTCGGGCTGCTTCATCATGGCCAAGAGCCACATCGGCCATGACACGGTCATCGCCGACAAGGTTGTTGTCGGCAACGGCGTTACCATTGCCGGCGACGTCGAGGTGGGTCCCTGCGCCATTCTTTCGAGCAACGTCATTCTCCACGAGCGCAGCCACGTGGGGCAATGGGCCGTGGTCAAGGGCGGCTGCCGCATCGGCTCGAATGTGCCTCCGTTCACCATCATAGCCCACAACCCCGCCGAGTTCTTCGGCGTTAATGCGTGGATTATGAAGAAGCACGGCTTTGCCGAAGATGACATCGACGACATCGCCAAGGCCTACCGCCACCTCTACCAGTCGGGCACGTCGGTATTCAACGCCCTCAAGCGCATCGAGGCCGACGTCAACCCCTCGGAACACCGCGACGCCATCACTTCCTTTATTCGCGAAAACAACCTCCGCGTCGTGGGCGCGCATCTCGACGTCGTTGAAGACTGATCCCGCCGTGGCGCCCAACTACAAGAAAATCATCAGCTACATAATCCCGCCGCTCATAACGGCGGGGTTATGTTACGTTTTATATGCCGACATCGACATGGCGCAGATCCGTGCCGGCATCGGCCGGTGCGACTTCATGTGGGTCGCCGCCTTTCTGGGCTGCAACCTGATGGCCATGGTGTGCCGCGCCCTGCGCTGGCGCCTTCAGCTGCGCGCAATCGGCATCAATCCGGGTCTCGGCGTCATGAACCGCTCCATTTTCGGCACCTATGCCGTCAATCTCGTTTTTCCGCGCCTGGGCGAAATCTGGCGCTGCGGCTACATTGCCCGACTTGCCCCCGCGCCGTTTTCGGGAGTGTTCGGCACGATGGTGGCCGACCGCCTGTCAGACACGCTCATGGTGCTGCTCATCTGCATTCCCGCGTTCATCATCTCGTCGGCTGCCATGAACCGCTTTCTGGCGCAGGCCAATGTCGGCGCCACAGTGGGCGACATTCTTCTCTCCTGGCCCGTGCTGGCCGGCGCCGCGCTGCTGCTCTGCGCCGCGCTCTACGTCATCTTTGCCAAAAGCCGGCTCGCGCAGAAGGTACGCGACTTCGTCGTGCGCACATGGCGTGGCTTCACCGTTATCTTCGCCATGCCCCGCCGCGGCCGCTGGCTGCTGCTCACCTTCGCAATCTGGGGCTGCTACATTGTCAGCATGGGCTGCTCAATGGCCGCCTTTCCCGCCACGGCCGCATTAGCTCACACTTATGGCATTGAATGCGTGCTGATTACCTTCGTCTTCGGTTCGCTGGCCATGGCCGTGCCCTCAAACGGCGGCATCGGCCCCTGGCAGGTGGCCATCATTCTCAGCCTCAGCGGCCTCTACGGCCTGCCCGAGCAGGAAGCCCTGGTCTTCGCCACCCTCAACCTCGCCGCCTCCACCCTCCTCACAATCCTCCTGGGCCTCTACACCTTCGCCCACATCGCCCTCCGCCGTCGCTAAACCTGCCGCAATCAGATTGAAATTCTCCTTGCCCTGGTATCTATCTTGTCATGATAAGCCTCCTGTAAGTTCTCGGGGAGGAATGACTCTTTTATCAGCTCGTGCCATTTTGGTTTGGCTTTGGAGAAACGGGTGAAGAGGTTCGCTACGGCTTTGTCATCTATGCCGCTGTCGCGCATCGCTTTCTCGAAATCTTCCCGCATTATCCGTTTCTTTTTGCCGTTGAGAGTCAATGCCAGTTCCTCGTCATCTTCGGGCATGGCGAGAGCGGTTGACAGCAGGTCGTATGCGGGGGTCAGCATATAGCTTTCGGCAGGACGGAAGAGGGAGAAATTCTTCAGGTGCATGTCGGCGTTTCCGGTCAGCCACGAGAACAGCACCACTTCCCAGAAGTTGACGACATCTAATAGAGGGGCTGAAGAATGTTGGCGGATCAATTTGGCGATACGCTCGTATGAACCTTTGTATTTGTCCTCGGTAAGTCGTTCCGATATCTGGCACATATCTTCCATGGCAATTTTCGCGCCTTTCTTTGTCCGGTCAACGCGACGGGTTATGTAGCATAGTTCGCCATCGGCAAACCGTATCAGTGAATGTGGCACGGTCTTGATTCCGGCAGCTTCCGCCATGTGCATTGTCAGGTCTTCATTTTCCGGCAGATTGGCGAAGCGGTCAGTCTGCGGTTTCAGTATAAACCGTCCCCATAGTCCTACAATAGTGAATCGCTGAGGCTCTCCGACATGACCGCGTGAGATGTCAAGCGATAGCTTTGCCTGAACGCCGGTTACGGTCGCGCTTGCCGTTACTATCTCCCTTGCCAGTTCCTTGATGTTAGAGCGAGTATAGGGCAATGTCGGCACCGTTGTTGATTCAAATATTTTGCGGGCACAAGCCTTATGGTAGTCGACTTCGCCCTCTGACAACGGCTTATAGCAGTAAAGACACTTATTCATGGCCGTCTTCCTCTCTTCTAATAGGTATTACACTTACATTGCCAATACAATCCTTACAACAGGCAAGCAGCAATGAGAATCTGTCGCGGGCAGATATTTTCCAACTCTGTTCCGCTATGTCAAGGAGCCATCCTTCGGGAATGAGTCCATCGAAGAATGGAAAAAGCACTTTGTCGCGGTATGGCTTATCTGTCAGAGGCAAAGTCAGACTCACAGCGACGGCACTATCCGATTTCAGATAATCGGAATCGTAATGAAATTCATAACCCAAATCATCTTCGGTCAGAGTTCCGGCGAGCGCATTATTCAGAAATACCTTTGCCTGTTTCATTCCTCAGTTATTTTAGCCGGGGCCATTTCGGCTCCGAACATTGCAAGAACTTGATTCACTTTGTCAAGGCGAAGGGTCGTCTTCCCTTGTTCAAGTTCGCGCACAAAGCGCAGACCGACCCCGGATTTCTGAGACAGGTCAACTTGCGTAAGTCCGAACTGCTTACGCATTCCCTTAACGTATTTAGCTAACTGAGTCATGCGATATACCCTTTTGGGTGCAAAGATAGTGAAATTTATTTATATTACACCAAAGAGGGTATAAAATATTCCGAGATAGCGTCAATTATACCCTTTGGGTTGTAGTATGATGCGGTCATTTGCTCTTACCGCTGCAGAAACTTTTTCATGTTTTAATTTTTAATTTTTAATTCTTAATTCTTTTGCGTAACTTTGCGTGCAATTAGGAATAAACCGAAATCTATATCTTAAAAACCAAAGAATATGCGTCTTATCATTGAACCTGACTATTCCGACCTTTCCCGCTGGGCCGGTAATTATGTCGCAGCGCGCATCAACGCCGCAAAACCTACAGCTGAACACCCCTTCGTTCTCGGTCTTCCCACGGGCTCGTCGCCTCTGGGCATGTATCGCCGCCTGGTCGAGCTTTACAAGCAGGGCAAGGTGTCGTTCAGGAACGTTGTAACCTTCAACATGGACGAGTACGTGGGCATTCCCCGCGACCACGAGCAGAGCTACTGGACGTTCATGCACACCAACTTCTTCAACCACATCGACATTCCCGCCGAGAACATCAACATACTCAACGGCAACGCCGAAGACCCCAAGGCCGAGTGCGAGCGCTATGAGGCCAAAATCGCCTCTTACGGCGGCATCGACCTCTTCCTGGGCGGCGTGGGCCCAGACGGCCACATCGCTTTCAATGAGCCCGGTTCGTCGCTGAGCTCGAAGACCCGCATGAAGACTCTGACCAAGGACACTATCATTGCCAATTCGCGCTTCTTCGAGGGCAATCTCGACCTCGTGCCCAAGACGGCTCTCACCGTGGGCGTCGGCACTGTGATGGCGGCCCGCGAGGTGATGCTGATGGTCAACGGCCACAACAAGGCCCGCGCGCTGCATCACGGCGTCGAGGGCGGCATCAGCCAGCAGTGGACCATCTCGGCTCTGCAGATGCACCCCCACGCAATCATCGTGTGCGACGAAGATGCCTGCGGCGAGCTCAAGGTCGATACCTACCGCTACTTCAAGGACATCGAGAGCGCCAATCTCGACCCCGACACCCAGCTCTGACCTGATTAGAACGATTATATACGACGGAGGCGTCCCCATGCTCGGGGCGCCTCTGCTGTTTTTGGCGCAACCGCAAGGAATTGTACGCTTTGTGAAGATAATTATACGCTTTGTGTGCGGTCATGGCGGGAATGCTGCGTATATTTGCGCGCAAATGTTAAACCAAACTTATTATGTGAAAAATGAAAAGACTCGTGCACAGAATTTTGGCCGCTCTCATTGTCGGGCTGCCGGTCGCCATGGCGCCTCAGGCGGCCAACGCGCAATTATTAAAAAAGCTCGGCCAAGGGCTTGAGAAGGCCGGTAAGGCGCTTGATGCAGTGGCGCCAAGTGATAAGACTACGCCCAAAAAAGCGGGCCAAGGCTCTGCCGAGGGAATGTTTGCCGGCGGTGTTACCGTGAACGGCTCGACTGCCCGGTTTCCGTATATTGACGGGGACACTAAGCTGCTTATGGTTGACAAGGAGCTGTCGGGGAGCGTTCTGGGCGATATTTCGCCCGTGGTGGAGAATCTGTTTTCGGTCAAACGCGACGGCAGGTTTGAAGTGTGGAACGTGAATGGCACCCGGGTGTTTGACAATTCGTGGGCATATTGCGGCGGGAATGACGACGACCCGGTGCTGATTTTTAACGGCGGAGTCGTTGCCGCGCGCGACGCCCGCCCCCGTCCGGCGGGCAAGGGGCCGGTGTGTCTGCTCTATGCCGACGGGACATATAAGGAGCTGGCGCCCGAAGTGGAGCGGGTAACGGCCTTTAAGGACGGAGTGGCCGTTGTCGAGGACAAGCGAAGCCTGAGCGACGTGCGCTATTACTATATCAATCAGAAGGGCGAGCCGGTGTTTGAAAACATAAAGCTGAGGGCCTTTGACTGCATCAGACCGCTTAAAGACGGTCTGAGGGCCTATCCGTATAAGAGCGGCAACGATGACCTGTGGGGCTATATGGACGCAAACGGCAATCAGGTTCTTGGCGGGTTTTATGCCGCCAGAGACTTCAACGAGGGCTATGCGTGGGTTAGGCGCGCAAACGATGCCGCAGTCGAGTTGATAGACACTTCCGGCAAGACCGTATTCAAGCCTGAAGTGGAAATTCATCTGAATTTGGTCGGGAATCAGAAACTCTCTGATGTTCATGACGGCATAGTCAGAGTTACGGGCGATGGCGGCAATGTTTTCTACTTTAGCGCCTCGGGTCAGATGCTCGGCACGTTCGACAAGGGCACGGACTTTTATGGCGGATATGCCTTGGCGATGCCTGCCGGTGCTGATAATGTCGTGGTCATAGACGCGCAGATGAAACCCGTGAAAGAGATGGGCGCCGGGCTGTTCCGCCCCAACGACCTCGACGGCAAGATCAAATTTGAGCCTTTCGGGCTGGCCTCCTTTTGGGGAAAAGATTTGGAATTTTATGTGATGAAGCCCGACGGCGAAATCATTCTGACCGAGTGGAGCAAGCCCAATGGCATGTTTATCCGCGGATTCGGACAATTCTCCGAGTCGGGCTTTGCTTTTGTGGACAATATAAAAATCAATTATCTCAACTATAAGGCGCTTATGGCTCCCGACGGCCACCTTGTGTGGCTGTTCAGCAAAGACGCGCGGAGTCAATCGGCGGCAAATTGGCCGGGCATGGCGATGCCGGCAGTCATCGAATAGCGCTTCGCGTAAAACAAAGCAGGTTGGAAAGCCGGAGCTCTCCAACCTGCTTGAGTTCGTATCTGTCGAAAGACGATTAGCCTTCGATGATAGCTTCAGAAGGACAAACCGAAGCGCAAGTGCCGCAGCTGATGCAGGTGTCGGGGTCGATGTGGTAGATTTCGCCCTCAGAGATTGCGCTGACGGGGCATTCGGGCAGGCAGGTGCCGCATGCTACGCACTTGTCAGTAATAACGTAAGCCATAGTTTCTAATTTTTTGGTTAATGATGGAAAAATTAAGTGTTGTCTTGTGATTGCCCTAAGGCGATGCAAATTTAACAACTTTCCTTGAACCGACCAAAAAAATCTTCATTGTTCACTCGGCAGAAGCATGCAGATGTTAATGAATGTTAAACTTGACGGCTGTGAAAACCGATATAATGGGCTGAGATGTAGAATGTTGTCGGGAATATGTTGCAGAACATAAAAATTTTTGTTGTTTGAAAGATTTGGAGAATTGAAAAAGTCGTCGTAACTTTGCACTCGCTTTCGGGGAGCAACGGCTGCCCGGGCGGTTCGAAAGAGAGCCGCGAGAAAGCATGAAGGACATTGAAAAG
>CABUWI010000012.1 GCA_902495245.1 uncultured Porphyromonadaceae bacterium | reverse complement strand
GTCAGCTCCGAGGGCGAAAGAGCCGAGCGCGAGCGCCATCAGCCCTTTCAGGGTTGTTGTAAATTTAGACATAAATGTAAATCGATGATTGATTATTGATAAAAAATGTGATAGCTGAGGTAGGGATACGACGAAGCGCACGCGAAGCGACATGCGTTTCGCGTGTTTCGAGGGATATGAAATTAGGTGTGTTTTTACAAAAAGTTAACTGACCGCTATGAGTTAGCAGCCGACTGCGCCCGGAATCGGGGGGGTAATTACCTGATGGTCAAACACTTATGGATAAGAAAAATAGATTGAGATGGTATGTTTCAGTCGCAAAGGTACGGAATTTCCGCAATTCGCCAAATTGATTAACATATTTTAACGTTTTGAGTTGAGGGTGGAAAGTTAAGGGTGGAGCCGCGGATTATGGGAGAGGAGGTTTCCAACCTCCGGCTATCGACTCGAGGTTCACAACCGGAGCCGCGGATTATTCCGCGGCAGGCAGATGAATGACGAGCTTTGAGGCCGGAGGTTGGAAACCTCCTCTCCTATTGGCGTGCGGGTTTTGTCGCGACAGGCCCGCGGAAGAATCCGCGGCCCCTTTTGGCGCGGCTCCACCTCTTAACTTTTAACTCTTAACTATCAAGTCAGAGGGTGAGTTTGAAGGTGCGGGAGGCGACGGTGAGGAGGACGAGGCCGCGGGCGGGGGCGGCGAAGGTGTGGGCACGGGTGGTGAGGAGGCAGCGGCCGCTGAGGTCGCAGACTTTCACTTCGGCGCCGGGCGTGGCTCCTTCAACGTGGACAAGGCCGTTGGCGGCGTAGACTTTCAGAGCGTCAGCGCTGTCGCTTACGGGCGAGTCGATGCCGGTTACGGGCTCTTTGACGGTTACGGGGCAGGCGGCGTAGACTGCGGAGCTGTAGGGCGTCTCGGCCGTGATGTGGGCGGTGCCGGGGGCGACGGCGGTAACGAGGCCTTGGTCGCTGACGGTGGCCACGGCGGGGTCTGACGACGTCCATTTGATGCCATCGGACGCAATATGGGCGAATTCGGGCTTATCAGCTATATTTTCATCTTCGCCACTGCTGTCCGCGCAGGTGAGTCTAACACTGAGCTGCTGAGTTTTGCCTGCTTCGAGAGCGGAAACTTCGGCCGGCAGGGTCGTCAGACTGAAAGTGTGGAAGGCAGCAAAGCGCCAATTCCATACATCAGTTTTCTTATACTCGGACAGAAGCGAGCCCGGAACATAGACTTCACTACTCGTGCCGAATACTTCACTGACGTTACGGTCGGTGGTTTCGCCATTGGAGTTGACAATCTCAGCCGGAGAACCGAAGAATATGATTCTTGCATTAAGAAACATGTTGCCGCCGAAAGCATAATCTGATATCGAGCAAAGAGATGCGGGCAAAACAAGCGATTTCAGGCCATAGCTGTTCATAAACACATTATTATTGAGGGTCGAGATTTGGCCTTTGATGTAGACATGCGCCAGGTTTGTGCAGCCCTCGAATGCCTGTTCGCCAATCGAGGTTACGCTTTCGGGAACGGTT
The DNA here is from genome assembly GCA_902495245.1 of uncultured Porphyromonadaceae bacterium. Lineage (GTDB taxonomy): Bacteria > Bacteroidota > Bacteroidia > Bacteroidales > Muribaculaceae > UBA3263. Next base: position 48,216 of record CABUWI010000012.1, on the reverse strand, counting down.
ATTTCGGTCAGCGCCGTGCAGTTGCTGAAGGCTTGCGCGGCTATTGAGGTTACAGTGTAGCCGTTGACTTCGGAGGGAATTACGAGATGAGTAACGCCGGCGTCGGCGTCGATTGCCTTGACTTCGACGGTCTTATCCTCGACCGAGGTGATTTTGTAATTCAGAGGAGCGACGAAGAAGGTGTCGCCGACGGCAGGCTCGCTTGAGTAGATTACGGCGATGCCGGTCGAGCCGACCGTGCCTTTTATCTCGTCGGCCGTAACAGTGAAGATATTGCCCGAGACGCGGTCGGTATATGTGCCGGCCGGGCAGTAAGAGCTTACGTTTGAAATGGTTACCGGTCCCGAAGTCTGAGCGACGATGACCGCGCCGCCGTCCTGACGGGTGATTACGCATGAGCTGCAGTCGGGCTGCGACAGGAATGCGTCTTTCTTGCCGGCCATGGCGTTGCGGAACTTGTTGACCTCGGTAACGGCCTTTCCGGTGAAATCGGTCGAGCCCTTGCCGGTCTTTATGTTATTGAAGCCGTTTGTCAGGGGCCGGGAAAGATAGAGGGCGGTCGCGCCGTTGCGGCAGGCCACTGCGGCATATGCGCGGTCAATGACGTCGCGAGCGACGTTCTGCGACCACTCATCGTTGGCATAAGTGGAGTGGCTCTCGCCCCAATAGACGAGCTTGCCGGCGTCTACATTCTGATTGTTGACCCAGTCGCCGTCGGCGTATGCGGGCACGCCGCCGTGATTGCGGGCGGCATCGGAGCTATATCGGTCATCGGTAACCGACATATATTGGCTGTATTCCCTGATGATGCTCTTGTCAGGACCCGGAGCGTCAAGAATCTCGCCGTAATGCCAGAGGCCGTCTACTGCCGTTACGGCGTTCCAGAAGCCGCAGCTCTCGGACGGGAGACCGATGTTTTTGGCCGAGTCCCAGCGAATGCCGTCGACGCCGCAGTCGCGAAGGAATGTAACATAGGCCACGGCGCGGTCAATCACCTCCTGTTTCTCCGAAACGATGTCGCCGAAATCGCCGGCCTGACCCGTGATGATGGAGTTGCGGTCGGTTGGATCAATTCCGCCGTTCCAGCGCACGCGGCCGTTGGAATCCCACCAGAGGTCATGGGCGGTTTGGTCGACATGGTTTGCCACGACGTCGACAATCACCTTGATTCCAAGTTTTTCGGCCTCGGCACAGAGCGTTTTCAGCTCGGCCTCAGAGCAGAAATCAGACGGCTGGAAAGAGATGTCATAAGGGCGGTAAAGCCGATGCCACGCCGTGCCCTCCTTTTTGACGTCGGGGCGCTGGAGGGGCGAAATCTGCACGGCGCCGAAGCCGGCAGCCGCGATTTCGGGCAGCGCGGCGGTTACCTCGCTCGGCGGCCAGTTGAAGCAGTGGAGAATGTTGGCCGGAAACGCGGACACTGAAGGAGTTTCAGGAGTCTCGGGAGTTTCGAAAGGGTCGATGACCTTGGCGGTGTTTGCGCCGTCATATTCAAGATAGGTATCGGCGGTAAAAGGGCCGAGGTCGCCGGTCTGCGCGCCGCCGTTAGAGAGAATTACTTTGATTTCAGTCGCATCGGAACACGTGAGGTAGTAGAACTCTTTGCCCGCGACGGTTGTCTTGTCAGTGAGCGGCGTACCGGGAAAGTTAGCTGTCCAATTATTAGTATTGCCCCATCTGTCAGAGCCCCAGGCATACAGAACGGGGCTCTCTACGGCGGAACTGACATAGATGGTGATTGAAGAAGAGGAGAGGTCGCCTTGGGCGTGGATAGGGACGAAGGCGGCGACGGAGGCCGCGAGGGCAAGTAGCAGTTTTTTCATCTGAAAATGTGTTGGTTAGTTGATGTGTGCAAAGGTAAATATATTTGGCAATTGACGCCAATAGACGGCAATAGACGGCCAATGTATTGTCTATCGGTCAGAGGCTGCAGATGAACATGTCGAGGTCGGCGTCGCGGTCAAGGGCGAACTTGGAGCGAAGGCGGTAGCGGGCGGAGTTGACGCTGGGTCGGGCAATGGCGAGGGAGGCTGCAATCTCGTCGGTTGTGCGTCCGAGGCGAATCAGCATGCACAGGAGCTCGTCGCCGGGGGTGAGGCGCGAACCGCGCTGACGGATTGCATCGACGAAGTCGGGGTGGAGCGTGGCGAAGGCGCGGCGGAAGCGGCCCTCGGCCTCGGGAGTGAGCAGCTGCGGCCGGGCCAGAATGTCGCTGTCGGAGTTGATTTCGGCCGACATGCCCTGCTCGAGCGTCTCGACGCGGCCGCTCAAGGTCTCGCCCCGGCGCTTTGCGCGCAGATAGAGCCGGCGCATAACGGCCACGACGCCGACGGCGACACAGGCCAGCAGGCCGATGACGCACCAGAGAATGATGTTGGCGTCGCGCCGACGGGCCAGACGCAGCTCGAGCAGCTCGGTCTGACGGGCTGCATCGGCAATTTCGCTGCGGGCCATGGCCATGACGGCCTCGGTGCGCTTCCGGTCGGTAAGGAACGAATCGGCGGCCGCCTTGTAGCGCGGCCAGAGGGCGGCGAGCTCGTCGCCGCGCCCCAGGGCGGCATAGGCGTCGGCCAGCGCGCGCCGGGCGTAGAAAAGCATCTCGGCGTCGCCCTGACGCTCGAAGTCGGCGGCCACGGCGCGCAGGGAGTCGGCGGCGCGGGCGGTCTCGCCCAGAGCCATATAGCCCTGCGCGAGCGAGAAGCGGCGGTAGGCATCGTCCTGGTCGTCATAGCGCAGGCCCTCTTCAATCACGCGGACGGCCCGGAGAATGGAGTCGCGGCTCGCCGTGCCGCTCTCGATTATGAGTCCGGCCTTTTCCCAGCCGACGAGGGCGCGGAGATAGTCCTTGTCGGCCGCGGTGGGGCCTTCGTTGACGGCGCGCAGGGCGAGGTCGTAGGCGCGCATGGCCTCGGCGTCGTCATTGTTGGCCTGATAGACGCCTGCGCGGAAGCGATAGACGTCGCAGAGCATGCGTCCGCCCTGACGGCGGCTCTCGACCACGGCGCTGTCGCTCCAGGCAATGGCCTCGGGCAGCATGCCGAGCACGCCGTAGAGCGAGCTGACGTCGCCGAAGAGCTGAATGGCGCCGTCGCCGCGCGCCGAGAGGGGGCGGCGGCGCAGGGAGTCGACGGCCTCGTTATAGTAGCGCAAGGCCGAGGCATAGTCGCCCTCGATGTTATAGAAGAAGCCGAGCTGCTCGAGCACCTCGACCGCATCGTCGGGCGAGAGGCCCTGGCGCACCTGCTCGACGGCCTTTACCTGCACGGGAATATATTTCGAGGCCGGCTCGCCGCGATGGCGCATCTGCCACGCCTGCCGCGAAAGCGATTCGGCGCCGACGGCGGGAAGGGCGGCGGCGAGGGCGAGCGATATGACGAGGCGGGTAAGCATTTCGCCGACAAAGGTAGGCAAAAAAATCCGCCCCCGCAAACTTTCCGTTCGCGAGGGCGTGAACTATTTGCCTAAAAGTTACTTCGCGCAGAGGTCGGCGACCTGCGGGGCGGTGAGGCCGTTGGCGCGGAGCACCTCGGCGGGGTCGAAGCGGTCGAGGAACTCCTTCTGCAGGCCGAGCACGCAGACCTCGACGGGCGCCGAGCCGAGATAGGCGGCCACTTTCTGGCCGAAGCCGCCGTCGGTGATGCCGTCTTCAAGGGTGATTACGCGGCGATAGCCCTTCAGGCTGTCGAGACACGTGGCATCGACGGCCGAAAGAATGCGCGGATTGATGATGGTGGGGTTCAGGCCCCGGGGTCTGAGCAGAGCGGCGGCGTCGAGAGCGGTCTGCAGCATGTGGCCGGCGGCGATTATGGCCACGTCGGCGCCCTCGCTGACCACGTCGTAGCGCGTGAAGTCGTCCGGGACGGGGCGGTCGGTATGGACCGGCGCGCCGGCGGGAGTGCGCACGAAGACGGGGCGGTCGGCGCGGTCGAGCGCGCTGTCAATCATGGCCAGATACTCTTCGACGGTTGCGGGCGCGAGGAAGAGAATGTTCGGAATGTTGGAAATCATTGCGATATCGAAGAAGCCGAGGTGGGTCATGTCGGTCAGACCGCCCAGAGCGCCGCCGCAGAAGTCGACGAAGAGGGCGGGGAGATTGTTGATGGCGACGTCGTGCGACAGCTGGTCGTAGGCGCGCTGAATGAACGTCGCCATGACGCCCATGACGGGTCGGCAGCCGCCCTTGGCCAGACCTGCGGCCATGGCCACGCAATCCTGCTCGCAGATGCCGACGTCGACAAACTGCGCTCCGGCGGCCTCGCGGCGGTCGGGGGTGAAGCCGAAGGCGGCGGGAGTGCCGGCGGTCATGGTTACGACGCGGCGGTCGTCGGCCATGCGGGCGAGCATGTGGCGCGTGAAGATGTCGGTGTAGTCTTCGGCCTCGGAAACCGCGAGCGAGGCGCCCGAAGTGAGGTCGAAAGGCCCGTGATAGTGGAAGGCCTCTTTGTTCGCCTCGGCACAGGGCAGGCCCATGCCCTTCATCGTGTTGATGTGGACGAGGACGGCACGCGGCTTGTCTTTGGCGGCGCGGAAGGCCTCGACGAGCGAGGCGATGTCGTTGCCCTGGCCCACGTAGATATATTCATAGCCCAGGGCCTTGAAGATGTTGTTCGGGGCGGTGCCGTTCGAGGCGCGCAGGGCGGCCAGATGCTCGTAGAGCTCGCCGTGGTTCTCGGCGATTGACATCTGGTTATCGTTGACCACCACGATGAAATTGCTGCGCAGCTCGGGTGCATAATTGAGCGCCTCGAGGGCCATGCCGCCGCCGAGCGAGGCGTCGCCGATGAAGGCCACGACGTTCTCCTTGCCGCCCCGGAGGTCGCGCGCCTTGGCCAGGCCTGTGGCCAGGGAGATGGAGGTGGAGGTATGGCCGATTTCAAAGAGGTCGTATTCGGCATTTTCGCGTGGGTCGGTATAGCCGGTAACGTCGCCATACTTAGAGGGGTCGATAAATGCGTCGATGCGGCCGGTCAGCATCTTGTGGACGTAGCTCTGATGGGAGACGTCGAACACGAGCTTGTCTTCAGGAGCGTTGAAGACGTAGTGAAGCGCCACGACGGCCTCGACCACGCCGAGGTTGGGGCCTACATGGCCGCCGCGGGCCGCGAGCTTCCGGAGCAGCGCCGCGCGCAGTTCGGCGCTCAGAACGCCGAGCCCGGCAAAGTCCAGGCCCTTGATGTCGGCCGGACCGTGAATTTCGTTTAGATCTATTTTCATGTCTGTCGAGAGGTTAAGTTTTTCGGCTGCAAAGTTACAGATAAAGCCCCACAGGCGCATTGCTGTGAGGCTCAAATGTCATTGTTGTGCGGTTCGACCCGAGAGAGGGGGTCAGGCAGTCCAGTACTCCGGGCGCTCTTCGACGGGAACGTTGGGCAGGCTGTCGGTTACGGCTGTTTCACAATAGGGAGAAACGGGCAGAAAGGCGTAATATAACGCCCGGGGTGCAAACTGGTTCATGACGGGTTAAAAGAGTTAAATTTTACAGACTTTTTCATTAAAACACGGCCGGCGGCGAAAAGGTTCGGCCGAAGAGAGCAATTTTTTTGAGGAAATCGCGTTTTAGAGTCAGTATGAAGAATTTAACCGCACTGATCATATTGATTGCCGCCGCCCTGTTTGCCGGCGGCTGCATTGAAGACTCGTTCGACACGAGCCCGTCGGCCCAGCCGCGCTTTTCGGAAGAAGAGGCGCTTGACATGGGCGTGCAGTTCACGGAGAACCCCTCGCCCACGGCCGAGCTCAAGATTTACAACCCCAACAGCAAGCTCATCAGCCTGCGCACGGTGCGCTTCGAATCGGGGCGCTACTTCCGCATGAACGTCGACGGGCGCAGCGGGTCGGAGTTTCACGACGTTGAAATCCGGCCGGGCGACTCCATCTACGTCTTCATCGAGTGCACGCTGCCGCCGGTCAGCGGCCCCGAGCCGCAGGAGATTTCCGACCGGCTGCAGGTGGAGACCAACGGCGTGATGAAGACGCTGACCGTGAAGGCGCTGGCACAGAACGTGGTGCGCCACCGCGGCGAGACCATCACGGCGTCGACGCGGCTGGACGCGACGCTGCCCCACGTGGTGTTCGACACGCTGCGCGTGGCCGCCGGGGCGACGCTGACGCTGCCCGAAGGGACGGCGCTGCTCTTTCACGACAAGGGCGCCCTGATTGTTGAGGGCACGCTGGTGAGCGAGGGCACGGCCGAGAGGCCCGTCATTATGCGCGGCGACCGCACGGGCAACGTCGTTGCCGACATATCGTATGACGTGATGTCAAACCAGTGGGAGGGCATCAGGTTCGCCAAAGGGAGCACGGGCAACCGCCTGAGCCACACCGAGGTGCTCAACACGCGCCAGGGCGTGAGGCTCGACTCGCTGACCGAGCTGCGGCTGGAAAACTCGCGGCTCTACAACAGCGGCGGCCTGCAGCTCGACATTGCGGGCGACTCGAAGGTTACGGCCCTGGGCTGCGAGATTTCAAACGCGGCGTCGGCGCTGGTGCGCATGGAGGGGGGCGACTACGTGTTTGACCGCTGCACGCTTGCCAACTGGTATCTGTTCATGTGGCCCGACATGGCAATCATTGAATTCAGCGACGCCGAGAAGACGCACGCGCGCTTCTCGAACTCGATAATCTACGGGCGCGACACTCCCGTGGGCGACTATGACAACGTCGAAGAGGTTGACATCTGGTTCCGCCGCTGCATGTTCACGGTCGAGGGCAGCGACGACGCGCGCTATCTGCAGTGCCTATGGAAAGGTGAGCCGAAGCTCGACTACTCGCTGACGGAATATACGTTCGACTATCTGCCCGCGGCCGATTCGGCCGTAGTCGGGGCCGCTCTGGCCGAGTTTGACGAAGACGGACTTCCCGCCGCCGACCGCCACGGCCGCGCACGCGGGCTGACGCTGGGCTGCTATGCCCCGGCGCCCGTTTCAGACTGATTTTTACGTCCCGACGAGCCGCCTCTGCGCCGGCGTCGCCCTCCGCGGTGGCGCCGGCGGCGTTTTTTGTCTGACCTGTCCGACTTGTCGGACCTGTCTGACCTGTCTGACTTGTCGGCATCGCTGAAGCCGGACTTGCCGGCGTCGACAAGGCGCTGCGACGCCGCCTGCAGCCGCGCGGCCGTTTCGGGGCGGCCAAGGTCGGCAAGAAAGCGGACAAAGAGCTCCATGCGGCGCTGAACGGAGGCGAGATTCTGCATTGCGCGCACCTGGCGCGGATTGTCGACGAGGGCGTCCGAGAGGTCGCTGTAGCGCACCAGAAAGGCCACGTCGCTGACAATCGGGCGGTCAAAGCGCAGCGTATGCATTATGAATCGCGTCAGCTTGGCGGCGTCGGCGGCCTTAGGCGCCAGGCCGATGAAAATCGCCGCAAGGCGGAAGCGTGTGGGCGCCTCGGGGTCGCGCGCAATGACGTCGGCCAGGCGGCTCATGGCTTCGGACCATGCGCCGAGATTGTTATAGAGCGCCGTAATCGGCGGAATCATCATTTCGAGAGCTCCGGTCCGGCGCAGCGTCTCCATGATGCCGACGGGGTCGGGGCCGTTGAGCATCTTGCACAGTTCGGAGTGGACGCGCTCGCGCGAGACGATGTCGAGGCGATGGATATGGCGCAGCAGGGCGTCGAGCACGGGCGGGTGGATTGTCCAGCCGAAGCGGTTGGCAAAGCGCAGGCCGCGGAGAATGCGCACGGGGTCGTCGTTGAAGGTCTCGTCGGGGTCCATCGGCGTGCGCAGCAGTCCGGCCTCCATGTCGGGAATGCCGAGGCCGGTAATGTCGACGGTCTTGCGGCGGGTAATGTCGTAATAGAGCGAATTGACGGTGAAATCGCGTCGGTAGCAGTCTTCTTCAATCGTGCCGAAGGCCACCTCGGGGCAGCGCGACGTCTCGCGCGTGTATTGCTCCTTGCGGGTCTGCACCAGCTCTATCTCGTCGTCGGGAAATCGGCGCAGGCGCAGCTTGGCGGTGCCGTATTTCACGAAAAAAATCGGGTGGCCGATGACCAGGTGCTTCTTCTGGAGCCAGCGGGCAAACTTGATGCCGCCGTTTGGCAGGTCGACGGCCAGGTCGAGGTCTTTGATTTCAAAACCCATGATTTCGTCGCGACAGCAGCCGCCCACGGCGAAGAGATGGCCCTGCCACGGCGTGCCTTCTATGAGGTCGCGGAGCCATTCACAGATAACATGATAGAGTTTTGTTGTCATAAACCGACTGCAAAGTTAAGAAAAAAATATGGTAATTCTACGTTTCGGGGGCGAAAAGGGGCGGTAACTTTGCAACGTTCAATTCAAAAACAAACACACACTTTTTCAGACTATGGAAGAACAGACACCCGCCGCCGGGGCCCCGAGCCTCGAGCAACAGATTGCGGAGGCCGAAGAACGCGGCTACCGCCGCGGCCTCAACGAACAGATTGCCGCCAAGATGAACGAACCCGGAATGTGGGAGAGCGCCGCCCGCGACGCGGCGCCCGAGGCTGCCGCCGAGGGCTTCAGGATTCTCGACTCGCGCCGCAAGTCAATCTGGGAGCTCTGATTATCAGACTAATTAGACCTATTAGACTAATTAGACTAATTAGACTAATTGGACTAATTGGGCCGATAGGGCCGATAATTTTTAATTTTTAATTCATAATTCTTAATTTGCTATGAGCAAGGAAATTACCGGTCAGCCGCTGACCACCGCGCTGGCGCGCGAAAACGCCCCCGAACTGCTGAGAAACGACGTCGACGAGCGCATCACCAAACTGCGCCCCATGGCCACACCCGTGGACCAGATCAGCCGCTATGCGGCCACCCGCCACTGCCGCAGCATGACCGTAGACTACTATGCCGTGGCCACGCGCGCCGACTCGACGGCCGTGAGCTCTGACACCGACGAACTGACCGTGGCGGCCGACGGCAACGACACCATCACCCTCTATGTCGACGACCCCAAGACGTTCGACCCCTCCGAGACCGTCATGCTGCCCGACAGCCTGACGGCCGAGGGCGAGCCGGTGGTGCTCTACATCGAGCAGGTAACCGACCGCGCGCTGAAGGTGCGCCCCGTCAACGCCGCCCCCACCCCGACGGGCGAGCTGAGCATCGGTGCGCTCAACAAGGGCGCCCGGGTGATTCGCATGGGGCGCGCCGCCGGCGAGCTCGACGTGCAGACCTCGCAATATGAGGCACTCCCCGAAAAGAAGCAGAACTACTGCCAGATTTTCAAGACTCAGATTGAGCAGTCAACCCTGATGCGCGCCGTCGACAAGGAGGTGGGCTGGACCTTCAGCGACCAGGAGGAAGTGGCCGTCTACGACATGCGCCTGGGCATGGAGCGCAGCTTTCTGTTCGGCCGCAAGGCGCGCCTGACCGACACGTCGAAAAAGAGCGAGGTGTTCCTGACGGGCGGCATCTGGCACCAGGCGGGCAAGAGCGCCACCTATCCCAAAGGCAAGCTGACGGGCGCCGACTGGCTCAGGGTGATGTCGGCCGCATTTACGGGCCATGCCGGCTCGGCGCGCAAAATCCTCATTGCGGGCACGGAACTGATCGAGCAGCTGAGCCTGCTCGAGGGGAACAACCGCGTGATGCTGCCGGGCGACGTCGTGAGCCGCTGGGGTCTCGATTTCACCGAGATGCACTCGAAGTTCGGCACGCTCTACGTGATTCACTCCGAGGTGCTCGACAGCTGCGGCCACGCCGCCGACGGCCTCATCATCGACCCGGAATATCTGACCAAGTATGTCCACGTGCCCTTCTCGGCCACGACGCTCGACCTGCGCACGTCGGGCCAGCGCAACACGGAGGCCGTGGTGCTGACCGAGGTGAGCTGTCTGGTTCTGCGCTATCCCGAAGCCCACGTACGCGTAACCGCCGTCACCGCATGAAGAAAGTGCTGACCCGAAGCGAGATGCTTGACCTCTGGCGCACTCTCCGCGCAGCCGAGCCCCTGAGGCTCGACTGCACGGTCAGCCGCCTCGACGGCCCCGACTACGAGGCCGCGCTGACGGCCGAGATGCGCGCGTGGTATCTCGACCTGCTTGACCGCGGACCCGAGTCGGCGCTCGCGCCGGTCGACACGACGCCCCGCGCGCAGATGTCGACCCTCGACGGCCTGACGCTCATCGAGGCGCCGGCCGACTGCCGCCGCATTCTGCGCGTGGGTTTTGCCGGCCAGCCCGACCCGCTGGTGCCCGACGGCGACCCGGAGGCCGTGCGCCGCATGGCCGCCAACCCCTTTTGCCGACGCACGGCCGCCGCCCGCACCGGGCCGCGCAGCGTAATCGTGTGCGGCGCCCGAGGGGCGCTGACGCGGCTCGAATGTGCCGTCGACCACGGCGAACAAAGCTACATTTTCGACGACAGCGCCCTATCCCTAATCTTAACTGACTGACTCCTGCTATGGAAAACACACCTGACATCATGACGGCCGTCGAGCGCGCCTACGGACGCCTGGCGCCATTTCGCGCCGCACGGCGCCGGTTCAAATCGTTTACCTACGGCCGCCAGTGGGACGACCCCGTGCACACCCCCTCGGGCAAACTGATGACCGAGGGCGAGTATGCGTCGATCAACGGCCGCATGCCGCTGACCAACAACATGATCAACCGCCTGGTAAAGACCATCGTGGGCCACTTCCGCACCCGCGCCGCGGCCGACGACGGCAACGCCGCCGTCGACCACAACCGCCTGCCCGAGCTCGACGCCCGCATGCTCGAAGAATTCCTGGTGAGCGGCTGCGCCATTCAGCGCGTGGGGCGCGAACGGCGGCCCGCGGCCGAGGGCATGTGGGTTGACAACGTCTGCCCGGCCGACTTTTTCTGCTCAGAGATTCGCGACCCGCGCAGCCTCGACTGCGAGCTCATCGGCATGTTCCACTCGTGGTCGCCGGCCGAAACGCTGGGACGCCTGGCCGGCGGCTCGCGCAGCCGCGCGGCCGAAATCAGGCGGCTCTACGACGGTCGCCGCGACGCCGAGGGCCGCTGCAGGGTCGTGGAGGTCTGGACGCTCGACACCGTTGAACAGCTGCGATGCCACGACCCGCTCACGGCGTCGCTCTACACCCTGCCGCCCGCGCGCGAGTCGGAAATCACCGCCCTGAACCGCAAACGCGCCCGCAAGGGCCTGGCGCGCGTCAACGTGCGCTATGAGCTCACCACCGGCTGGACCGGGCGCTTCCTCACCCCCGACGGCTACGAACTGAAGCGCGTCGAGGCGGCGGCCCACCCATTTGCCGTGAAGTTCTATCCGCTGCTCGACGGCGAAATTCACCCCTTTGTCGAGGGGCTGATTGACCAGCAGAAATACATTAACCGACTCATCACGCTCATTGACAACATGATGTCTACGTCGGCCAAGGGCGTGCTGCTCTTTCCCGAAGACCAGGTGTGCCAACAGCTCGAGTGGGACGACATTCGCGAACTCTGGGCGAGCTATGACGGCGTGATTCCCTACAATCCGCGCCCCGGCCAGCCCGGCCCGCAGCAGGTGGTTACCAACCCCGCCACATCGGGCGCCTACGACCTGGTGAACCTCGAAATCAAGCTCTTTGAGCGCGTGGGCGGTGTGAGCGACTCGCTGCAGGGGCAGACCTCGGGCGGCACGGGCAACTCGGCCTCGCTGTTCGACGCCCAGACCCGCAACTCCATGGCCGCCCTGGCCGACATCTTCGACTCGTTCGCCGACTTTCAGCGCGCCCGCAACGCCATGCTCCAATAGGAGAGCCGCGGATTCTTCCGCGGACCGTTTCGTGCCAAATACTTGTAGGGACGCACGGCTCGTGCGTCCGCATTGCGAAGCATCTAACTTGCTGCAACATTGGCCATTAACGGCGGACGCACGGGCCGTGCGTCCCTACAGAGGGCGGGGGCGGGGAAAGATGTCGTCGGGGCCGGTGGGGCGGTCGGCTTCGAGCCATTTGAACTTGGGCAGGCGGAAGAGCGAGCGCTTGGCGAGATAGAGGGGTGTAACGGTGCCGGAGGTCTCGTCCCAGAGCTTGACGCGCTCGATTTCGCGGCCTTTGAATGTGGCCGAGAGGAAGGAGGATTCGACGTTGGCAATCTTGTTGTAGGTCGAGTCGTTTTCCTGGGGCAGCATTATGGCCTGAACGGAGCCGCTGACGTCGAGGCGCGAGAGCTCGCCGTCGGTGAACCATGCGGTCATTTCGCGGCCGCTGAGCTGGTTGAAGTAGTCGCCCTCGACCTGTTCGGCCAGGAAGCCGAAGTCAGGCAGCAGGGCCTTGTCGACCGTGGAGTCGTTGAGGTGGACGATGATGCGGTTGCCGAAGACCTGGCGGTTTTCGTTCCACACGACGGGGTCGCGGTCCATGCGCAGGGTCGAGTCGGCCTCGACGAAGGTCAGGGAGTCGCAGACGCCCTGGAGGTCGGTGCGCCAGAAGCGCACGGCGGGCGCGGCGACGAGCAGGCGCACGGAGTCGGGCATGCTGACGAAGGTGCGGATAACCTCGCCGTGGAGGTAGAGCGTGTCGGCGCCCTGCGAGTATTCGAGCACCCGGGCGCGGCCGGTGCAGTAGGCGCTGTCGGTCAGCTCGTTGTAGAAGCCATAGTCGCCCTCGACGGTAACCGAGCGGGCCGAGTCGGTGAGCACCATGTTGCCGAAAGCCTCGCCGATGCCCGATGAGCGGTCGTAGATTAGCGAGTCGCCGGTGAGGGTGTTTCCGCGGCGGGTGTAAACGGTCGAGCGGTTGAGCAGGGTGGCGCGGTTGGCCGCCGTGTCGAAGAATCCGAGGGTGGTCTCGATGTCGCCGTCGCGGCCGAGAATGCGCGACCAGACGGGGAGCTCGGCCATGCGCGTGGCCGTGTTGTAGAGCAGGGTGTCGGTGTAGACCCATATGGAGTCGCCCTTGTTGCTGACGCCGCGCAGGCGCACGCGACCGTAGAAGTTGGCCTCCTTGGTGGGCGGGGCATATTCTCCCTCGAGCGATGTCAGCTCGTTTCCGGGGTCGGTCAGTTTGCCGCCGTCTTCGTAGTAGCCGAGGTTGTAGAGCTGAGAATAGTGCAGAATCGGGGCGGTCAGGGTTACGTCGCGGTTGATGAGGCGCACGTCGCGCCCCTCGCCATAGACGGTGGCCAGCTGCTGCGAGCCGCTGTAGTCCATGTAGTCGCCGTAGAGGAAGAGCGTGTCGCCCTGCTCCATGCGAATGTTTCCGTAGGCCTCCATCGAGTCGGCGCGCTCGGAGGGCGAGGAGTAGAAGAGGGCGCTGTCGCAATACATGAACATGTCGCCCTGGCGGAACACCACGTTGCCCACCAGCTTCTGCGCGCCGGGGCGGTCGGGGCCGACCACGAGCGAGTCGGCCTGCTCGAGAAAGAGCTTGCCGGGGGCGTGGCGGTTGGCCGTCGGCACGGTCGGGGCGATGGGTGTGGGGTCGGGCGCGAGCAGGGGATTGCGCGGTGCGGCCGCCCAAGCGCCGGCGGCCATGATTGCGGCCGGGAGCAGCAGCCTGGACGAGCGCATCACTTCTTGAGCCAGTTATGTCGCCAGTCGGGGCAGTCGTTCCAGCCCGGTTCGACCCTGATGTAGGTGGTGGCTATCTTCTTGTCGACCCAGTCTTTGAGAATGCGCTCGCGCTCGGCGTTTATGGCCATTTCGCGAATCAGCTGATAGTCGTCGCTGAGGTTGGCGCGGTGGGCGTCGGTGCGGCTTTTAAGCTTGGCGATGCAGACGACGTCGGCCGAGTTCGAGGGGTGCTTCATGACGAACGCCTTGCTAACCTGGCCGGGCTTCAAGTCGGCCACGGCGCGGGCAATCTCGGCGGGGAGCTGGCTCATCTCGAACTGCGACGTGCCGGTGTCCCGGTTGGTCATCAGGCCGTGGTTGTTGCGGGTGTCCTTGTCCTGGCTCAGCACTCCGGCAGCGGCCTCGAAGGTGAACTTCTCGTCGAGAATGTCGGCGCGGATCGAGTCGAGGCGCAGGCGGGCATCGTTGAGGTCTTTTTCGGCCACCTTGGGGCGAATCAGAATGTGGCGCGTGTTGACTCGGTCGCCCTTGCGCTCGATGAGCTGAATGATGTGGAAGCCATATTCGGTCTCGACCACCTGCGAGGCCTTCTGGGGGTCTTTGAGGCCGAAGGCCACCTCGGCATATTCGGGCACGAGGCCTGCGCGAGTGCGGAAGCCGATTTCGCCGCCATAGGCCGACGAGCCGTCTTCGCTGTAGAGCACGGCGAGGGTCGAGAACTGGTCGGTGCCGTTGTTGACGCGTTCGGCATATCCGCGCAGCCTCTCCTTGATGTCGTCGATTTCCTGACGGGGAATCACGGGGTTAAGGGTGATTATCTCCACCTCGACCTGAGTGGGCACGAAGGGCACGGAGTCGGAGGGGAGGCGGTCGAAATAGCGGCGCACCTGCGAGGGCGTGGGCTTGACCTTGCTGACGAGCTTCTGCTGCACCTGGCCGACGCGATAGCTGTTGACCATGTTCTCGGTCAGAAACTGACGCAGCTCGGGAATGGACTTGTGCATATACTGCTCGAGCTGCTCGCGCGAGCCGGCCTGGGCAATCCACTCGTTGATGCGCGAGTCGACCTGCGCGCCAATCTGGGCCGGGGGCGCCTCAATGGTGTCGAGGTCGGCCTGATGGAGATAGATGCGCTCAAGCGCAATCTGCTCGGGCACGAAACAGTAGGGGTCGCCCTTGATGGGGAAGCGCTCCTGGCGCATCTCGGTCAGCGACGATTCGACCTCCGACCGCCATATGGGCTGGTCGCCGATGAGCCACACCACCTCTTCGGCCACATTGTCCTCGGGGCCGGCGGCACTCAGCGACGCGAAACATGCCGCAGGCACCAGGAAATATAAAAGTTTACGTAATTTCACAGTTTCCGAAACGTTAATATTTGGCGCAAATTTACGGATTTTTTCGCGTAACATGGCTATTTTTACATTTTTTATGCGTAAATTTGCTGCAAAAATTTTTTAATCTTAAATCATCACCTCCCTTAAGCCAATGAACACATTTGCAAAAATTGCAGGCGTCATGGTGCTGAGCTGGTCGGCGGCAGGCGCGACAGCCGAAACCATCGCGCCGACCACCGGCGAGGGCATCGTGCAGCTCTCGGAGCTCGACGGCCTGACCAACATTACCTGCATGCCCGGCCAGGCCGTGCGCGCAAACAAGTCGACGACCGACAACCCCATGACCATCGAAGGCAACGTCTACGAGAGCGGCGTCGGCACTCACGCCCCCTCGGTGTGCGTGGTCGAGCTCAACGGCGCAAAGACCTTCCATTGCATCGTCGGCGTTGACGACGGCGCCGAACTCACCGCCCAGTGCGGCATCTTTGAATATGTCGTTACGGCTTACGGCACGTCGGCCGACGACGCCACCGAAAAAGCCCGGGGCACTCTCGACCGCCACAACGACGTCCATTCGGCCGAAATCAACCTCGAAGGACTCGAAAACTACACCTATCTCAAACTCGAGGCCATTGACGGCGCAAAGACCTGGGCCGACCACGTAGACTGGGCCGACGCACGCTTCACCTACGAGGGCACCGTGCCCGAAATCATCAACCCGCAGACAATGTTCGTGAGCGACGTTATCGACCTCCCCGCCGCGGGCACCGGCGGCGCCGAAATCATTCCGCTCAGCTCGCTCGACCTCTCGCTCTGCCTCAACGGCTGGGGCACCATCAAGGCCGACAAGAGCATCGACGGCAACCCGCTGATGCTCAAAGGCAAGCTCTACAATAGCGGCGTCGGCCTCCACGCCCCCGCCAAGGTGGTGGTGCAGCTCAACGGCGCCTCAACCGCCTTCCACGCCGTAATCGGCATTGACGACGAAGCGAACAACGAGGGCAACTGCGACTATGAGGTCTACATCGTCAAAAACGACTACACGGAAGTTTCCGTGGCCCACGGCAACATACGCCGCGCCGACGCTGACGTCGTGGCCGTCGACATCAACGACTTCGGTGCCGACGACCGCTTCCTCGTGCTCGAATTCGACCAGGGCGCCAACAACAGCAACGACCACGTGGACATTGCCAACGCCTACTTCGAATATGTCGAGCAGAACTCCAACCCGCCCGTCATCGTGAGCCCCGACGTGCTCAACGTAGACCTGCTCGCCGCCAAAACCGTCTTTTCGCAGCCCGGCGTGCGCTTCATGCAGAAACTGCGCGTTCAGAGCCCCGACGCCGTGCTCAACGTTACCGACCTCCCCGTCGGCCTCAGCTTCAACGCCGACCGCTGCCTCATCGAGGGCGTAATCGACACCGAAGGCACCTACACCTACAATGCCGCCGTAACCCTCGGCCAGGACACCAAAGTTACGCCCATCACCCTCACCGTCAGCCGCAACCTGCAGCTGCCCACACCCATGATGGGCTGGACCAGCTGGAACGTCGTCGAGGGCGATATCTCCGAGAAAGTGGTCAAGGAAACCGCCGACGCCATGGTGTCGAAAGGCCTCCTCGCCGCCGGCTACAACTACCTGCAGATCGACGACCTATGGCACGCCTCGGCGCGCGCCTCGAACGGCGACCCCGTTGAAGACGCCGTCAAATTTCCCAACGGAATCAAGGCCGTCAGCGACTATGTCCACTCAAAGGGCCTGAAGTTCGGCATGTATTCAGACGTGGCAGCCAAAACGTGTGCCGGCGCTTACGGCTCGCACGGCTACTACGAGAAAGACGCCAAAAAATATGCCGAATGGGAGCTGGACCTCATGAAGATTGACTATTGCTTCGCGCCCGAAGACCAGCGCACCGCCATTGAGCGCTACACCACCTTCAGCAACGCCTTCAAGGCCACCGGCCGCGACATCATTCTCTACGTCTGCGAGTGGGGCCAGCGCGAACCCTGGACCTGGGGTGCCGAACTCGGCGCTCCCATGTGGCGCTGCACCTACGACACCCGCGACTGCTGGATCGGCACGGGTCTCGGCATCGGCGTGCTGCAGTCAATCGACGGCATGAAGGGAATCTGGCAATACAACGGCGTGAACCGCTGGAACGACGCCGACATGCTCGAAACCGCCATTCACGCAACCGGCAAGAGCTCAAGCAAGCTCTGCGCCTCGGGCGCCGGCATGACCCAGGACGAATATCGCACCCAGTTCGCCCTCTGGTGCATGTGGAGCTCGCCCCTGATGCTCAGCTTCGACATCAGAAAGGACATTACCGACGACGACATGGCCATCATGACCAACCCCGACATGATTGCACTCGACCAGGACCGCATGGGCCAGGCCGGCGAGACGCTCATGCACGACCCGAAAACATTTCTCGTGCTGGCCAAAGACCTTGAAAACGGCGACGTGGCCGTTTCGGTTACCAACCTCTCGGGCGGCCCACTTGACTACACCATCGACTTTGCCGACATTCCCGGCATGGACGCAACTCTTACCTACAACGTGCGCGACGTCCAGAACCGCGCCGACCTTCCCGCCGCCACCGACGGCCGCCTCGTGTGCAGCGCCATTCGCTCGCACGCAACCGTGGTTTACCGCTTCAGCGAGCAGGGCAAGGACGGAATCGCCGAAATCGGCGCCTCGAAGGCCATGGACAACATGACGGTTGAAGTCAGCGGCCCGACGGTCAACGTGTGCATGCCCGGCACCGCCGGCGCCTCCAAGCGCATTCTGCTCAGCGACGTGCAGGGCCGCGTGATGGCCGACGCCACCACCGACGCCGAATGTGCCGCCCTGGCAGCTCCCGCCGCCCCCGGCGTCTACGTTGTCAACGCCATCTGCGCCGGCCGCTCCGTCTCGCAGAAAATCACCCTGTAACGTAGTTAAGGGTTAAGAATTAAGAGTTAAGGGTTCTGATGCCGAGCCCTTAACTCTTACTTTTTATCCGCCCCCAACTTTTAACCCTTAACCATTAGCCCTTAACCCTCTCTCCTTTCTTAACACTCTTTGCAAACAACAGTTAACATGTGTTAAAAATTAAGTGAGCAAAAACTAAAATTCGTATCTTTGTAGGTCAAACTATCTGTACAACTGCAAATTATTTTTTAATCCTAAATCATATCAGCCAATGAACACATTCGCAAAAATTGCAGGCGCCCTGGCGCTGAGCTGGTTTGCAGCAGGCGCGACGGCCGAGACCATCGCACCCACCACCGGCTCGGGCATCGTGCAGCTCTCGGAGCTCGACGGCCTGACCAACATCACCTGCCTGGCCGGCGAAACCGTCCGCGCCAACAAGGCAACCTCGAACAACCCCATCACCATTGAAGGCAACGTCTACGAAAGCGGCGTAGGCACCCACGCCACCTCGGTGTGCGTGGTCGAGCTCAATGGCGCCAAGACCTTCCACTGCATCGTCGGCGTTGACGACGCCGCCGACCAGAAGGCAAACCACGGCATCTTTGAATACGTCGTTACCCTCTACGGCTCGTCGGAGACCGACGCCACCGAAAAGGCCCGCGGCACCCTGAACCGCCAGACCGACGCCCGCTCGGCCGAAATCAACCTCGAAGGCCTCGAAGGCTACACCTACCTGAAACTCGAGGCCCTGCAGGGCGACCAGGCATGGGCCGACCACGTTGACTGGGCCGACGCCCGCTTCACCTACGAAGGCGAAGTGCCCGCAATCATTCCCGCCGGACTCATGTTCCAGGACAGCATGGTCTCGCTGCCCGAAACCGGCGCTAACGGCGCCGAAATCGTGCCGCTGAGCTCGCTCGACCTCTCGCTCTGCACCAACGGCTGGGGCACCGTAAAGGCCGACAAGAGCATCGACGGCAACCCGCTGACGCTCAAAGGTGTCATCTATGAAAGCGGCGTAGGCCTCCACGCCACGGCAATGGTCGTCGTTCAGCTCAACGGCGCCGTTACCGGCTTCCACGCCGTGTTAGGCATTGACGACGAAGCCAACAACGAGGGCAACTGCAACTATGACGTCTATATCGTCAAGAACAACTACTCGCAGACCTCAGTGGCCCAGGGCACAATCAAGCGCGCCGACACGGAGGCCGTGGCCGTCGACATCAACGGCTTCGCCGCCGACGACAAATATCTCGTGCTCGAATTCGACAAGGGCGTCAACAACAGCAACGACCACGTCGACATTGCCAACGCCTACTTCGAATATGTCGAACAGAACTCAAACCGCCCCGTAACCGTCAGCCCCGACGTGCTCGACGTTAATCTCCAGGCCGCCACCGCCGTCTTCTCGCAGCCCGGCGTGAAGTTCATGCAGAAAGTGCGCTGCTCGAACCCCGACGCGGTCATCACCGCCTCAAACCTCCCCGAAGGCCTGACGTTCAACGCCGAGCGTAACCTCATCGAAGGCATTGTCAAGACCGAAGGCACCTACACCTACACCGTCAGCATTGCCCTGGGCGAAGAAACCAAAAACACCGAAATCACCCTCACCGTAAGCAACAGCCTCCAGCAGCCCACCCCCATGATGGGCTGGATCAGCTGGAACGTCGTTGGCCGCAACATCAGCGGAAATATTGTAAAGCAGACCGCCGACGCATTCGTCAGCAACGGTCTGGTCGACGCCGGCTATAACTACCTTTGCATCGACGACTGCTGGCACGCAGACGCCCGCGGCGACGACGGCTATCCCGTCGAGCACCCCTCCAAGTTCCCCGAAGGCATGAAGGCCGTCGGCGACTACGTCCACTCCAAAGGCCTCAAGTTCGGCATCTACTCTGACGTCGCCGCCAGAACCTGCGACGGCAAGTTCGGCTCGCACGGCTACTACGACAAAGACGCCGAAAAATATAACGAATGGGGCGTAGACATCGTCAAGGTCGACTATTGCGGCGCTCCCGGCGACGTTGCAACCGCTATTGAACGCTACGGCACCTTCGGCAATGAGCTCAAAAAATACGACATCACCCTCTTTGTCTGCGAATGGGGCCAGCGCGAACCCTGGAAATGGGCCGCACAACTCGGCTCGCCCGTATGGCGCGCAACCTACGACGTGCGCGACTGCTGGCAGGGCGTCAACGGCGGCATCGGCGTGCTCCAGTCTATCGAAGGCATGAAGAACCTCTGGCTCTACAACGGCGTGAACCGCTGGAACGACGCCGACATGCTCGTTACGGCAATCCACGGCAAGGGCCAGAGCTCAAGCGACCTCTGCCTCAAGGCCGGCATGACCCAGGACGAATATCGCACACAGTTCGCCCTCTGGGCAATGTGGAGCTCGCCCATGATGCTCAGCTTCGACCTGCGCAACCCCATCACTGACGACGACCTCTCGATTATGACCAACCCCGAGATGATTGCCCTCAATCAGGATCGCATGGGCCAGGCCGCCGAACCGCTGATGCACGACCCCGCCACATTCTTCGTCCTGGCCAAAGACCTGGAGAACGGCGACGTGGCCGTTTCGGTTACAAACCTCTCTGACAAGGCTCTGGACTACACAATCGACTTTGCCAACGTGCCCGGCATGAACCCCGAAACCGCCTATAACGTGCGCGACGTCGAACACCGCACCGACGCCGAGCCCGCATCTGACGGTCAGTTCGTCTGCAAGGCCATTCCCTCGCACGCCACCGCCGTTTACCGCTTCAGCGCCCAGGGCACCGACGGCATCGCCGAAATCGGCGCCTCGAAGGCCATGGAGAACATGACTGTCGAAGTCAACGGCTCTACGGTCAACGTCTGCCTGCCCGGCACCGACGGCGCCTCCAAGCGCATTCTGCTCAGCGACGTTCAGGGCCGAGTGCTCGGCGCCACCACCACCGACGCCGAATGCGCCGCTCTGGCAGCTCCCGCCGCCCCGGGCGTCTACGTTGTCAACGCCATCTGCGCCGGCCGCTCCGTCTCGCAGAAAATCACACTGTAACTGACCCCCGAAAACTCAACAACGCCGCGCCCCCTCCCTCGGGACGCGGCGCTGCTTTTTTCACTGGAAATTCGCGAATTAGAAATTATATAACTTTATATAAATTATATAATTTTATATAAGTTATTATCAATCAGCGATTAGTCGAAACTCTCCCAGGCGCGTCGCGGGCGCGACTACGCCGCCGAGCTGCGCCGTGAGCCACGGGCGCCGCGCAAGCCGCAAGTCGGCGCTGACCGGCGCGTTGACCGCCCCGTTTACCCGCAGCGCGACGACACGCTGACGGCCGCCGCCCGAGTCGACCGACAGGCTCAGGTCAAGATTCGTAACCCCGGCCGAGTCGAGCCGCCACTCCACACGGCGCGCCCGACGGCCCGCAGCGGGCGCGACAAACCGCCTGCACCACCCCACGGCCACCTCCGAGGCCTCTTCGCGGCCGAGGTCTCGCAGGGCGCCGGCAGTGTCGACCGCAAAGCTGCCGCCACCGACAAACCGCCTCACGGCCACCGTTGAGCGCATGGACAGGCGCCCGCGGCCGTCGAGCACGAACACCCGGCCGTCGCGCCCCAGAATCCAGAGTTCGTCGCACACATCGCCGCGACCCACGGCCACCGCCGCGCAGGCCACGTCGACCCTCTCGACCCGCGCGCCGCGCAGCCTCAGCAGCCGCCCCTCCGACATGGCGGCATAGAGCGCTGACGGAGCCGCCACGACACCGTCGGGCCGGCTGATGCCCGCACCGTCGCAGACACACGCCGACGACACCGTCTGCAACCGCCCGTCGACACTCACGGCATAGATGCCGTCTGTCGCGAAAACCAGCAGATGATGGCGCCCGTAGTTCCAGCCGCCGCTCATGCCCGCCGGGGCACAGATGCGCACAATCCGGCCGCGACAAACGCGCGCCTCGGCCCGCAGGGCCAAAGGGTCGGCCGACGCCGCCACGGCCATCACCCCCGTCCGCCCCTCAAGCGCATAGGCCGTCAGCGAGCCGCTGCGAAAGGCCACGCTCGCCACGACAGGCGACCCCGCGGCCACACCGCTGGCGCCCGAATCGGCCGCCGCGACAGGGTCAAGCACCGCCTCCACGCCCTCGAGCGGATTCCCGACCGCGGCGCTCAAAGCGCCGCCGCTCTTTTCGACGGGCGCCACTACCGGCGTCAGGCTCAGAGTCGACGTCGTTGAGCTCTGTTCGGCCAGGCGCCCCGTTACGCCGCTCAGCTCCATGCAGTCGGGAATCACGTTCACCACGATGCGTGCGCCCCGGCGGCGCCAGAACTCCGAAGCGCTGCGGGCCGCCGTGAGCCGCAGCCGGCGCCCCGCAAGGCTGAGCGTGTCGGTAGTGGCGACACTGAAGGCGGTGCCCGATTTCGTGGCCGTGAAATGCAGGGTCGGCAGCGCGGGCAGCGACCCGACGGTCTGAGGCGCGCCCGAGGCTATTGTGCGCCCGGCGGCGTCGACAAGGCGCCACCCCACCCTGCACGGGCCGACAAACAGGCCGCGGCCACGCGCCTGAGCCGCTACGGACGCCAGGGCGTCGCCCACTGCCTCGGCCGCACGGCGGCGGTCGTCGGCCGTAAGTTCGCCGCTGAGACGGCTGTAAGGGCCCTTGAGGTCGGGACATACAACCGTGGCCGAAAACGTCGTTTCAACCTCTTCGCTCTCGATTTTCACGTCGAGGTCGGCCGGCGCCGAGCCCTGACATCGGCCCTCGGCAAACCATTCCGCACCGGCCGTGGTGAAAATCAGCGCCTCGTTGCCCTCGCCCTCGGGCAGCAGCGACAGAAAAGGCGCCCCGAGCCGGCCCGCGTCTTCGCCGTCAAGGCTGAGCGAGAGCATGTCGGCGCCCACCGTGAGCACCGACCCCGACCCCATCACCTCGCAGGCAGCGCCCGCATCGGCCGTTACCACTGCCGGCACGCCCGCGGGCACGCTCGGCGACCCCACACCGCGCGCCGCGCGCAGGTTGATGGCCATGTTCTCGCCGTCGGCCCATTCGCCGGCCGCGGGCAAATCGATTTTTACAGTCGTCATCATGCTTTTTTCGCGCAAAGTTAGCCCTCGCCGCAGCGGCCCGGGCGTAGAATGCAAACTTTCTTCGCGCCCGCGCTGTTATAGATGTGATTCAACTATTTATTTATGAGATTCGGGACTTTTTTATTCATCGCTTCAATCGCACAGGGCGCCGCCGCGGCGACGCCCTCGCTCGACGACATTGCGGCCGCGCTCGAAAACATGGCCGGCTATGCGGCCACAGTGAGCTATGCGGTTACGCTGCCCCAGGCCGATGACGACATTGTCTACACCGTCGCCCTGCAGCAGCCGGCCGACCCCGACAGCTATCTGATTGACTGGACCGTCGACTCGCCCTCGGGGCCGGTGCATGGCTTCACCGCATGGTTTGAAGGCCATTTCTACGACTTTCGCAACCGACGTCTGCGCGAACATCATGCCGACTGGGACGCGGCCGCGCCCCAAGGCGCACGCGAGCCGCAAAACTCCGCTCAGTTCTCCTCACTCCTCCCTTCGCGCATGGCGACGCAACTGCGGGCCCTTGCCGGACCCGGATTCAGCTACAGGCTGACTCCGGCGGCCGGCAACGTGTTCAGACTCGACGCCGTCAGGCTGAGCGCCGGCGAACCCGACGCAGAGCTCTCGTGGACGTTCGACGCCGCGACGCTGCGCCCGCGCGAGTTTGCAGCCGACTATAATCCCGGCGCGATTTCCGCGCAGCAGGTCATGGCCGTGTTCACCGACACGGTGCCCTCGATGGGGCGCCTCGACGAGGCGGCGCTGCGGCTCCGCTATCCCGACGTCTTTGCCCGCTGCCGCGAAAGCCAGTTCGCAATCGAGCAGATGCGCGGCGCCCGCCTGCCCGCATTCTCGCTGCCCCTGGCCGACGGGTCGGGGCGACTGGAGCGCCAGGCCGCCCAGGGCTTCGAGCGCCCCACCCTGCTTGTGCTCTTCGACCCGGCCTCGACCCTGGCGCCGCGGCTGGCAGGCGAGGTGCGCGAGGCCGTTGACCGCATGCCGGCCGACGTCGACGTCATCTGGGCCTCGACCGGCAAAGACCGCGACGCCCTGGCCGAACTGCTCGGGCCCGCGCGCCGGGGCGAGACCGCCGTGTGTGCGGCCGCCGGACTGGCAGCCGACTGCGGCGCCGCCACGCTGCCCGTTACGTTGGCGTGCGACCCCGACGGCCGCATCGGCTCGCTCATCATCGGGCTGAACAATCAGTTTGCAACCGACGTTATCTGTATGCTGACAACTATGAAAAAATAACACCCCCACGTTTAACTCTATGGAAACCGTATATTTTGAAGGCTCGCCCTGCCACACCTACGGCTCGCTGCCCGCAATCGGCGAGAAAGCCCCGTGCTTCACTCTGGTCGACTCGGATATGAAAGAAATCCGCTGCAACGATTTTCTCGGCAAGAAAGTGGTGCTCAACATCTTCCCCTCGCTCGACACTTCCGTCTGCGCTGCCTCCGTGCGCCGTTTCAACGCCGAGGCGGCCTCAGTGCCCGACGTGCAGGTTATCTGCGTGTCGATGGACCTCCCGTTTGCCGCAAAGCGCTTCTGCACGGCCGAGGGCATCGACAATCTCATCGTGGCCTCCGCCTTCCGCTCGCCGCTGTTCGTCCAGAAATACGGCGTGCAGCTTGTCGACGGCCCTCTGGCCGGACTGCTGGCGCGCGCCGTCATCATCATCGACGGCGACCTCAAGGTGCTCTACAGGCAACTCGTCGACGAGATAACCACCGAACCCGACTATCGTGCGGCCATGGCCATGCTCAGACACTCCTGACCGCCATAAGATTTCAAACTGACCGACGGCGGGGCGCTATTGCGCCCCGCTGTTGCTTTTTAACTGATTTTTTTGTAATTTTGCTCCCAAATAACCTTAAAACCAAATTTCTCACATGAAACACTTTTGCAAAAAGTTCACTGTAGGATTGGCCATAGGTGCGGTTTCGATGGCTCTCTCGGCCGAAGAACTGCCACTGATCGACAACACCTACACCTATCCCGACAATGAACCGGCTCCGTGCCACCCGTTGCCCACACCGCGCCAGCTGAAATGGCAGGAACTTGAATTTTATGCCTTCTTCCACTACGGAATGAACACATATACCGGTCTGGAATGGGGCAACGGCGACGAAGACGTCAACCTCTTCGCGCCGACCGCAGCCCCCAATCCGCGCCAATGGCTCGAGGCCGTAAAGGCCGCCGGCATGCGCGGCGGCATCGCCGTTGTGAAGCATCACGACGGCTTCTGCCTCTGGCCCACAGAAACAACCGACCACCGCTGCACCGCTTCGTCTAACGCCAACGGCGCCGCGACGAACATTCCGCGCGACTTCGCCGCAGCCGCACGCGACCTGGACATGAAATACGGCTTCTACATCTCGCCCTGGGACCGAAACAGCGCCCTCTACGGCACTGACCGATACGTCAAGGAAGTGTTCATAAAACAATGCGACGAAATTGCCCAATACGGCAGCGACCAGTTTGAAATGTGGTTCGACGGCGCAAACGGAGGCAGCGGATACTACGGAGGCGAAGGCGGAAACCGCACAATCGACGCCGCGACCTATTACGACGTGCCCAACCTCCGCGACTATATCCACTCAATCGCCCCCGACTGCGTCATGTGGGGCGTCGGCGAAGAGGCCCGATGGATCGGCAACGAATCGGGCTATGCCGGCGAGACAAACTGGTCAATGATTGAACGCGGAGCCGCCTCCGAAGCCGCAAACCGCAACACCGGCCAGGAAAAAGGCTGGATATGGCTCCCGGGCGAAAGCGACGCAAAGGGCACATCGGCAGGCTGGTTCTGGCACGCAAACCAGAGCGACCTCAGCGCCGAGCGCCTCTTCCAGATGTATCTCGAGACTGTGGGCCGCAACGCCAACCTGATTCTCAACATTCCGCCCGACCAGTCAGGCTCGCTGCCCGCAAGCTCGGTCAACACCCTCAAGAACCTCGGCAAGCTGCTAACCAACCGCCTCGGCACTGACCTCGCCCCGCAGGCAACCGTAACCGCCAGCGCCGGCCGCGCAAACGGCGCCGCCCGCACCTACGACGCCGCCAACCTCATCGACGGAGACAAAGACACCTACTGGGCCACAAACGACGGCGAACTCTCGGCTTCGATTACCCTGACATGGAACGAGCCGCAGACCATTCGCTACGTCGCCCTCCAGGAATACATAGCCAAAGGCCAGCGCGTAAAAGGATTCAAGATCGAAACAAGCGCCGACGGCTCTAACTGGGAACAGGCTGCAGCCAACATCACACAGACCACCATCGGCCACAAGCGCATCATTCCGCTCAACGGCAAGACCTCGGGCAGCTATGACGCCGGCACACGGGCCAAGGCCGTCAGAATCACCATTACCGACAGCCGCGCTTGCCCGCTGCTCCACACCATTTCCGTTTACTAACAGCCTTAACCCCGACTACAGCAATGAAAAACCTATATAAAACCATCTTACTGTGTGCCGCGGCGGCAGTTCCGTCAGTAATCGGTGCACAAGAAATCTCGTTAGACTTCGAATCTGACGCCACAACGCCCGTCGTAGGCGTCTATGACACTTGGGAGCAATCTCCCTTCCGCACAGGCCGCCTTCAGGGCAATTACGCCGTGCTTGACAACCATCTGGCCGACGACGACACCAACCCGACAGCCAAGATTCTCGGCGTTCAGCGCTCGCGCTTCGGCTCAAACACGTTCGGCGCCAAAATCGACCTGCCCACCCCGCTGACCATCGAAAGCGACGGCCGATACTACGCCCACGTCATGATTCACAAGCCGGTCGAAGGCCGCATCATGCTCATCGGCCTCGGCAAGCGCGCCGACCGCGAAAATCAGTCGAATCAGGTTGAACAGTTCTGGGCCTACCCCATCAACGACATCAAAGCCGACGAATGGAACGACGCCGTATTCAGCATCCGCTGCAATGCCGGCGTTGAAATCCACTCGCTCGTCGTCGTGCCCCACTGCGAGGCTCCCCATACCCTCACCGCCGACTTCGCGGTTTATATTGACGAGATTCTGATTAACGACAACTATGCGCCCCGCTTCGCCTCGGGCGACTACCCCGTCAACTTCCTGACCGAATCAGACTGGGGACGCAACGACCGCACGATTCAGGCCGTGAACCTCAACGGCGGAAGCGACGGCAACATGTCAATCAACATTCCGCGCAGCGAGCTCAAAGGCTACAATCAGCGCTTCGAAGACCCCTTCAAGGTGAAGGCTGGCGACAACGTTACGCCCAAAATCACCTACAACGGCTCGTTCATGCACGGCTACGCCTATCTCGACAAGGATAACGACGGCGAATTCAGCTACGGCACAGACGATGACAACCGCCTCGACACATCGACCGACCTCATGTCATACTCCTTCTTCCGCAAAGGCGAGTCGGGCAGCGGACGCAACTCGGCCGGCACCGAAATTCGCGAAGGCTCGTTCAACACCATGGTAATGCCCGCATTCACCATTCCCGCAGACCTGGCGGCCGGCTTCTACCGCATGCGCTACAAAGTCGACTGGAACAACGTTGACCCAGGCGGCAACATCGCGGCCAACAACAATATCCTGTCAAACGGCGGCGGCGTGGTCGACGTGCTGCTCAACGTCCACAACGACCGGGTCAGCGTCAATCAGGACAACCGCAACGGCGAAATCCTGATGGCCGCCGACGGCCTGCCTATCTCGGGCCAGCAAGTGCCGTTCGGCCAAAGCCTCGAAATCAAAATGAACCCCTCGAACGGCTTCACCTACAACGGCGTGCGCGTGCGCCACGGCTATAACCTCACGGGCGACTCGCTCGTGTGCGGAAATCCGCAATACCGCGACGAGTACTTCTACATCGACCGCTTCGACCTCGAAAACAACACCCTGACAATTCCCGCCGAGGTCATTGACGGCGACGTGCTCATTGAAGGCCTCTTTGTCGAAGCCGGCTCGGCAATGGTGATGAAAATCATCACGTACGACATCGAAGTCGACGGCACAAACGTCGACACGCGCACGTTCGTGTCATTGCCCGGCAAAGACTATCCCGCGTTCGAGGTCAACACCGAAGTGCCCGATACGTACTATTCGGTAACGGGCGTGCCCGAAGGCAAAACCACAAAAGAGCACGAAAAATTCACCATCACCCTCACGCAAGACCTCCCTTTTCAGCCAAGCCTCAGCCAAAACGCCGCAATGTGGTATAACCTCTCAATCACGGCCGGCAAAAAATATCTGATCCACACCCCCGGCCAGAACTACATCGGCCTCACGTCGTCTCAGCTGCCCGCCGCCGACAACCACAACGCGCAATGGGCCTTCGTGGGCAACGTGCTCACAGGTTTCACAATCGTTAACCGCGGCGCCGGACAAGACATGATTCTCTCTTCGTCGACCGACGCTTCGGCCAACACAGGCGCCGACACGTGGCCCGTAATGACCGCCACCCCCGTAGCCGCCGCCAACAACACCTACTGGATTCCGACCCCGAGCACCAACATCAGCGGCGAAAACGGCTTCTACCTCCATCAGGCAGGCTACCCGTCGAACCGAATGAACAACCGCAGCAACAAACTCGCCTACTGGACCGGCGGTGCCGACGCCGGCTCCACCTTTCTGGTGAAAGCCGTCGAGCAATCGGCAATTACCGACATCTCGAGCGCAGACAACCTCGAAGCCGCCGAATACTTCAACCTGCAGGGCATGCGCGTCAGCAACCCGCGCCCGGGCCTCTACATTGAGCGCCGCGGCGCCACGACCGCCAAACGGCTCATCAAATAAAACGACACCTCTTCCCTGACCCCTCAAAGGCGGCGCGACCCTGCAAATCGCGCCGCCTTCCCTTTTTCCCCGCCCTGCGTTGCATTATATTCGAACCTCATTGCACAATCCGAGCTTCCTCCACTAACCCACATAGCACAATTATTGACACTCTACATGCAGTGATAAAATTGGCGATTCTATTTGATGATTTCCTATTTTTGTCTACGCGACATGTTATCCAAATAGTTTAGTATATCATTTGTTACTGAGTAGTCATTTCGTTTCCAAACATCTATCCCAACAACTGAGTTTTCATGTAAACGACGCTTAAACTCAGATTCGGTTATATATTGAACTCCAAACGGAAGAATAGGGACAAATAATTTCTTGCCACATTGCAATACATATAATATGCCTTCGGGACCTCTGGCATCTTCACTAATTATAAGTCCAACTACACCATTATTTGGATAGAAATTATATTTCCCCCATTCGGTGCTATTTGCCATTATATCGTTAAACTGCAAACTCGTATTCGCCCGAACGGCCTTAAAATTAACTATCTCAACATATTTATGCATCATAAATTAGCGACTTATATCAGATGCCTACAATCTATCCTGATGGTCGCTGATATACCTGTATTCAACGCCTGTGTCAAGACGGTATACTGATAATCGTTTAATTGTACCATTATCCGGCCAACATTCTACTTCGAACCTATACGATGGGTCTTCTCCGTTATAAAACAAGGTAAAGCCATCTTGCTTTACTAAATGCGCTTGCTTGGGCGACAACACTGGATATATCGAAATTTGTACTTCATTTCCAGTAATATCGTAATCAAGATAGGCGATTCTTTGGACGGGATCATCTGCAATTATTTGCCCGCATTGAATACGTTGCTGCTGCTTAAAAATATGTGTAACTCTTGGCATAATACTTCATTTTCAATGTTTTAAGCTCGGCATAGGCGATTAGTAGTCATAGCTATGAATCTTAACAACCCACACCGAGCCTAATGATAATTACGTTCGTAGAACCTTTCAATTCTTCTGCCAGTACTCCAAAGCCTCATGAAGAGACATCGTAGGGCATTTCATTAGCGACGAGGTTAATTGCCAAATTTTCATTTCCGCGTCGTCTATATTTCCGTCTACAACCATAAGGCTGCCAAGGAAACCACACACGTACTTCTTTTGCTCGTCACTCATAGCTGAGAGCGTTACGAGCATGGTGGTAGGCTCCATAGCCATTCCAACCGTGGCAAAATTCTTGGCATCTTCCTGAGAGACACCAAAACTACGCAACTCTTGCACGAGCAATCTCGTTTCCGAATCGTCTATACGTCCGTCGGCAGCAATCATTGCATAGGCAGCTTTTGTTATCGCTGCCAGTTGAATTCCATTGAATTGCATTTGATATAATTTTTTAGGTTTAACATTAATGGCCCAATTTATGGCCTGAATATTCGTCTATGACAAAAGTGCTTCTGGTTCTGCAGATAGCCATTTTTCAATCTTCTCTCTAATTAAATCATTTCTATCAGCACTTGCACTTCTGACGTTACATTGCGCAGTGACGTCAAGCAACCGTTTGTCGGCCACTCAACCATTTGTGAGCCATGGAAGTTTCCACTTTCGCATACATCAAGCAGTTTATTCAACTGCTTTTTGAGTTCATGCTTAAGTTCTGCGCGAGACATTGTTGACCTTCTCGGGTCAACCGCCTGTTGATGCAACAATCGTAGTTTCTCAAGAATCTTATCTAAATCAGATTCTGTCGCAAAAAGTCCAAAAAAAGCCATAATTGCAGTTTATGTTTTTGATTTGTCTATCGAGATTGAATAATTGTCATGAGATGTAAAATAAGATTCTTACTATACATAAGTACATCATCCATGCGCATTGAGTCTCCAAATATTTTGAATACTGAAACGCGAGCCCCGCTACTCCCTGCGAATGCATCTATTAAATCTTGATGTATTCTTTTGTGGACATTCAAACTGTTTTCGAGATAGTATCTCGTAGCTCCGGAGGCAATCAATCCCTGAGTGATAGTGACTTGACTCTCCAAATCCTTCAATAAATTATTTACGCGATTTATTGAAGACATAGCGTTAAAAAATCCCATAAGTCAATAATTTATGTCTTGATGTAGTTTTGCCAATACGTTACGAAGATATTGTTCCCACATGATTAGTCCTACACGTTCGCCGTTCCAAACGTCAACAGTTGCACCCAACAACATCGTTCGATCATATTCTGAGAGATTGCTTTTAATGCGCTCATATTTTCTGACATAGCTCAGAATATTATCATAATGGCTTCGACATATATTACGGTTGCGGCCGTCAATCATATTGTAATTTAAGTGCATTGAGGCACTTATAGACCTCATCTCCATGTTGATCTTATCAACAATTTTGAGCGCATCAGATTCTGAGTCAGGAGTAAAGAAACCCATCGTTTTCCGTTCGTGCCATATATCACCCCTACATATGACAATGATATAGTTTAAGTAGTTACACAAAAAAAGCGTGGGACGATGATTTACTGAATACTGAATTCGAGGCATCGCCAAACGCCTTAAAGGTAATAAACAGTCCGCTCCCACGCCTTATCGGATATCGATACCCCCTTGTCGGGGAGCGGATAAACGACAAGCATGAGCGTCTTCGACTGCTTTCTCCCACCTTTCTCAATTTGGCGATTTTCGAATTCAGGATAAAGCAAAAACGCTTTCAACTAATATGTAATAGCAACCTCTCTCGGTTACTTCACGGGAGCAAATATAATAATAATTTTTGAAATAAGCACCAACCTATTTATATTTTTAATGTTTTCAAAAAATCAATAAATAAAAATACGCCTTATATCACAATTTACCTATGATACCGCAAACAATCTGAGGAAGTTACTTAACTCCTGATGATTCTATTCTGGACATGATTGCCTGAATATTTTTCAAGACCACAGATGAATCCGGAATTGCCTTGTATGCCAGGCGCGACAATTCGCCGATATAGATGTTAGACAATTCTCCGTCCCAAATCTTTTCAAATGAATGAAAAAGTGGCGAATCGGAAAGTGGACGACTGCTCCAGTTCCCGGGATTGTCAAACATCTTCCTGTCATGTTCAAGAAGCGACTTCAAGTCTCTGATAAATTCGTCGGAATAAAAATAATCAGCACACTCCTTATCCTCCATCAAATAGTACAGGTCATAGAAATGACGGATTTTCTTCGGCAGCTCGATATAGTAATCGGGCGCTAAAGAGAATCTCAATAAGGATACAATTTTCTCCGTTGCTGTCCTTCTTTTATCGAGGACATTTAAGGTAAACGGCTCCAGACCATACTGTTCGATGAAACTCTGATTGCCGGACGCTGACAGGAATGTCCCTATGAAATTGTCTATCACACATTTTGCATAAGGATACGGATTTGCAAAGGAATTTATCTCAACCATTATCTGACCGAGTTTTATCGGCGTGCCGGTAACGGAATCGTTCAATTCAGCCAATCTGTCATATCCATATATTGCCTTATAATAACTCGACCCCTTGCTCGTTACACCGGGAGTCGGAATCTCATCAAGTCCGGCCGTCATGGATTTTGCTAATTTTCTAATCAGCATCTTCCTTTGATTGCCGTTCAAAGAAGCAGCGTCGACAATGGCTATATCAATATCCTCGGAGAACCGTGTGCCGATAAAATGTGCCTTTGAAAGGCTTGTTCCGCCTTTGAATATGGCGCGATTGTCGGTGTCAGATTGCGCAAGCAGCCTTAACGACCGTGTTATCCAGTAATCCTTTTCGACGTAGACAGGATTTATTTCCAGATATTCAGCCGTAGCAAATACCGCATCGGTAAAAAGTTTTTTATCTTCGTGCAGGTTCATGGATTCTCCATTTTACTTTATTGGGAAGAACTGCATCAGTTATTGGAATCCTGTATTTGGATACTCCGTTCAAAGACTGACGCAGCGGTTCGACAAGACTGTCGCCACATTCGAGATACTCCATGATTGCTCCAAGCAACGCTCTTACAGACGGAGCATAATTCAGCGCGTATTCTGCCATTTTTTTCTTTTTGTTATCGTCCAGTCCCCTTATTATGCAGATAATCCTCTTACACACCTCATTGGGAGTGGTTCCCGGTATCTCCTTGATAAATTTGAGACAGTCCAATAACCTGAACAGGTCAATAGCATCTTCTTTGATGTCATTCGGCTGAAGAACAAAAGAGATATTATAATTGCCGCGCTTTAACGGTCTCCTGTAATAGTTGGTACCAATCTGAATCACAGACGATATTTGGGTGGTGAGGGAGTATTGTGAGAACGCCATGGCGCCGGTAAGGTAACCAATCACCTGACCGTCCTTGACCAGAAACTCTTTTGCCACCTGCGCCGGAGAAGGCTTCAAATTTCCAAAAACAGTAACTCGTGGCTTATAGTATTTCCCGTTTGATAGTTTTGAGATTTCGCCATTCTCAGCCATACGCTGCAAAGCCCTTGCAGCAGCCTCGCGTTGACTTACATCACAGTCAAGGTCTGAAACGGCAAAGACAAAATCGTCCGGGAATTCCGAAATAGTCTGCTTTATTTTTTTTGATACTGTCATAGCATATCCATGAACGATTGCAAAGGTAATAAATTTGTCGGATATTTTACGCAAAAAAAACGACAAATCTGTAGGAGTCAAAAATCATGCCAATCATGAATGTTACGAATTGCGACCTAAAATCAAGTGAAATCTGCCGCAAAATCCGCACAACGATTCGAAACAGCTATGAATTTTCAATTCTCGGAGCGTCATTTTTGCCGCTTTTTGCAGCCAAAGCTCTGTTATTCGGCATTTTAACGTAATTTTTGACGGGATTGGAATTTTTGTCAGAAAAATTGCGTAACTTTGAACGGTTTTTCGGATATATTCGACTGTCCGAACTGTTATAGCCGTCAAATTTTAAGAGCTAACAAAATGACAATCAATTGGTTGACTGAACGCGTAGAATTTCCGGAGGTCGTTGAGAAGTCCATCGTGGAGCCGTGGCTGGCAAAAGTGGCCGAAGCCCACGGCAAAATTCCCGGCCGACTGACCTACATCTTCACCGACGACGAAGGTATTCTCAAAGTGAACCGCGAATTTTTGCAACACGACTACTACACCGACATCATCACGTTCGACTACTCAAAGCGCGGAATGGTCAGCGGCGACATCTACATATCGCTCGACACCGTGGCCACCAACGCCGAGCAGTTCGGCCAGAACCCCGTGCGCGAGCTTCACCGCGTCATCGCCCACGGCATGCTGCATCTTTGCGGCATCAACGACAAAGGACCCGGCGAACGTGAAATTATGGAACAACACGAAAACGCCGCGCTTGAAATGCTGGCAGAGATGTTATGAAACTTGACTTCGACGTAATAGTTGTCGGCGCGGGCCACGCCGGCTGCGAAGCCGCCAGAGCCGCCGCCCTGACGGGCTGCGACACGCTGCTCATAACAATGGACCTCAACAAAATCGCGCAAATGAGCTGCAACCCGGCCGTCGGCGGCATTGCCAAAGGGCAGATTGTGCGCGAAATCGACGCCCTCGGCGGCGCTATGGGCCTCATTACGGACCACGCCTCAATTCAGTTCCGCATGCTCAACCGCAGCAAGGGGCCGGCCATGTGGAGCCCCCGCTCGCAAGCCGACCGCATGGCCTTCAGCGCCCGCTGGCGGCGCGAGCTTGAAACGACGCCGAGGCTATATATGTGGCAGGATTCGGCCACCCGGCTCACCTTCGACGCCGACCGCGTTACGGGCGTCAAGACCGCCTGGGGCATCACTTTCACGGCAAAGGCCGTAGTGCTGACCAACGGCACCTTTCTCAACGGTCTGATGCACGTGGGGCGCACGCAGATTCCGGGCGGCCGCGTCAGCGAACCCTACTCCACCGGACTCACGGAACAGCTCAAGAGCATCGGATTTGCCGCCGACCGCATGAAAACGGGCACACCCGTGCGCCTCGACGCCCGCACAATCGACTTCTCGCTGGCCACGCGTCAGGACGGCGATGCCGAACCGGGCAAGTTTTCTTTTCTGCCCGAAAGCGGCCCCGTTTTGCCTCAGCTGCCCTGCTGGACCGTCAAGACCAACCCCGAGACTCACCGCATTCTGCGCGAAGGCCTGCCCGATTCGCCGCTCTACAACGGCCAGATTCAAAGCATCGGCCCGCGCTATTGCCCCAGCATCGAGACGAAAATCGTAACCTTCGCCGACAAAGACGAACACCACCTCTTTCTCGAGCCCGAAGGCGCCGAAACGACCGAATATTATCTCAACGGATTCTCGTCGTCGTTGCCGTTCGACGTGCAGATGCGCGCGCTCCACACCATTCCCGCGCTGCGCAACGCCCAGATTCTGCGTCCAGGCTACGCAATTGAATACGACTTCTTCCCGCCTACCCAGCTCTATCACACGCTGGAGACGCGCCTGATTCACGGCCTTTTCTTCGCCGGCCAGATTAACGGTACCACGGGCTATGAAGAAGCCGCCGGCCAGGGCCTCATCGCCGGACTGAACGCGTCGGCGTCGGTGCGCGACACTGAGCAGTACACTCCCGCCCGCGACGAAGCCTACATCGGCGTGCTCATCGACGATCTCGTTACCAAAGGCGTCGACGAGCCCTACCGCATGTTCACCTCCCGAGCCGAATATCGCATCTTGCTGCGCCAGGACGATGCCGACTCGCGCCTCACCCCCACAGGCCGACGCCTCGGCCTCGCATCGGAGCGACGCATGGAGCTGCTGCGCGAAAAAGAGCGGCAGATTGACGAGCTGACCTCACTGCTGCGCTCGACGTCGCTGCGCCCCGACGATGTCAATCCGCTCTTCGAATCAATCGGCTCCGCCCCCGCGCGCCAAAGCCTGCGTGCGGCAGACGCCCTGCTGCGCCCGGGCATGGAGATGCGCGCGCTGGCCCGCGTGCTCCGCGGCATCGACAATTTCAGCGAGGAGGTGCGCCAGGCCGTCGAGATTCGTCTGAAATATGCGGGCTACATTGACCGCGAACGCCAGCTGGCCGAGCGCATGACCCGCATTGACCACATCACCCTCGGCGACAAGCTCGACTACTCGTCAATCACCGCCCTCTCTACCGAGGCGCGCCAGAAGCTCGATGCTATCAAGCCCGAAACCGTGGGCCGCGCAAGCCGCATTCCGGGCGTATCGCCCGCCGACATCAACGTCTTGCTGCTGATGCTCGGAAAATAACTGTTCCACGTGGAACATGACTAAACTCTGCAATTTCAACTACTTAACAATCCAACTAAAAGAAATGGAATACATCAAGAAGCACATTCGCGACGTGCAGGACTTCCCCTCGAAGGGCGTCCTCTTCAAAGACCTCACCACCGCCTTCAAAGACCCCCGCGCACTCCACATCATCGGCTGGGACCTCGGCCAGCTCTATCGCGACAAGGGCATAACCAAGGTGGTCGGCATCGAAAGCCGCGGCTTCATCGGAGGCTCGATTCTCGCTTTTGAAATCGGCGCCGGCTTCGTACCCTGCCGCAAACCCGGCAAGCTGCCCGCCGACACCATCTCGGCCACCTACGACAAGGAATATGGCAAGGACACAATCGAGATTCACCGCGACGCAATCACCCCCGACGACATCGTGGTGATTCATGACGACGTGCTCGCCACCGGCGGTACCATGGCCGCAGCCTATGAGCTCATCAAGTCGATGAACCCGAAAAAAATCTACATCAACTTCATCATCGAGCTGACAGCCCTCAAAGGCCGCGACCGCCTGCCCAAGGACGCCGAAGTTACCTCGCTGATCACCTACTAAACCCCACCGACCCTCGTAGGGACGCACGGCTCGTGCGTCCGCACCGCGGGATACATAACCGACGCCACACCGGCGCGTACCGCGGACGCACGAACCGTGCGTCCCTACAGATTGGTATTCCGCACCATCTCTTTTCCGCCCAATTTTCCGGCAAATGTCGCTCAAACAGAAATCGGCCGAGCTGCGCGAAAAAATCGCGCTCATGCCCTCAACCCCCGGCGTCTACACATACTATGACGCCGAGGGCACGATCATATACGTCGGCAAGGCCGTAAACCTCAAGCGCCGCGTAAGCTCATACTTCAACCGCACCCACGACTGCGTGCGCACCAACCTGCTGGTGCGCGCAATCGCCGACGTGAGCTACATCGTGGTGCCCACCGAGCAAGACGCGCTCAACCTCGAGAACTCCATGATCAAGGAGTATAAGCCGCGCTATAACGTGCTGCTAAAGGACGACAAGTCCTACCCCTGGATTGTGGTTACGAACGAGTATTTTCCGCGCGTCTTCATGACCCGCGAGCGCACCCGCGACGGCTCGAAATATTTCGGCCCCTACACCGACCAGGCCTCGGCCAAGGCGGTGCTGACGCTGATTCACGAGCTCTACCCGCTGCGCAACTGCCGCCACGCAATCACGCCCGACTACATCAGCCGCGGCAAGGGGCGCCTCTGCCTCGAATATCACATGAAAAAGTGCGGAGGCTGCTGCATAGGCGCCGTTGACCGCGAAGCCTATCTGGCCGACATCGAGCGCATCAAGATGATTCTGCGCGGCGAGACGGGCGTCCTGCTCAAACACCTGCGCGACGAGATGACCGCCCTGGCCGAACAGCTGCGCTTCGAAGAGGCCCACGAACTGAAAAAGCGCTACGACCTGATTGAGCGCTATCAGTCCAAGTCGGTGATTATCAGCCAGGTGATTGACCGCACCGACGTGTTCGGCATCTCCGACGAGGGCGACAAAGACGTATATATCAACTACATGCACGTGCGCCGCGGCGCCATTGTGCGCTCGATGACGCTGCGCTATGCGCGCTCCATGGACGAAGACGCCCCGACCCTGCTCTCCTATGCCATCTCCGAAATCAAAGAGCGCTTCGGCGAGTTGT
Organism: uncultured Porphyromonadaceae bacterium; assembly: GCA_902495245.1. Classification (GTDB taxonomy): domain Bacteria; phylum Bacteroidota; class Bacteroidia; order Bacteroidales; family Muribaculaceae; genus UBA3263. The sequence continues at coordinate 10,719 of CABUWI010000012.1, read as the reverse complement.
GCGACGAGGTTATCACCGCCGTGCTGCCCGACACGGAGTTCGACGGCATCACGTTCACCGTTCCGCAGCGCGGCGACCGCGCAAAGCTGCTCGAAGTGAGCCGACGCAACGCCGCCCAGGCACGCGCCGACGCTCAGGCACGCGCCGAAAAGCTGAACCCCGAGCAGCGCACAATGAGGGTGCTCAACCGCATCAAGGAAGACTTCCGCCTGCCCGAGCTGCCGCGCCACATCGAGTGCTTCGACAACTCGAACATTCAGGGCACGAACCCCGTGGCGTCGTGCGTCGTGTTCCGCAACGCCAAGCCGGCCAAGAAAGACTATCGCCACTTCAAGATTCAGACGGTCGAGGGTCCCGACGATTTCGCCTCGATGAAGGAGATTCTGACGCGGCGCTACACGCGTCTGATGACCGAAGACGCCGACGACCTGCCGCAGCTCATAGTCGTCGACGGCGGCAAGGGCCAGCTCTCGGCCGCCGTCGAGGCGCTTGAATCCATAGGCTTACGCGGCACCGTCCCGGTCGTCGGCATCGCAAAGCGTCTGGAAGAAATTTACTTCCCGGGCGACTCGATTCCGCTCTACATCGACAAGAACTCCGAAACCCTGCGCGTAATCCAACAGCTGCGCGACGAGGCCCACCGATTCGGCATCACCTTCCACCGCAATCAGCGCAGCAAAGGCCAGACCGTCAGCGAGTTAGACGGCATCGAGGGTATCGGGCCAAAAACTAAAGAGCTGCTGCTCAAGAAGTTCCGCTCCGTGGCGCGCGTAAAGGCGGCCACTCTCGCCCAGCTCACCGACCTCATCGGCCCCGCAAAGGCCCGTACACTTTTCAACGCACTCAATGAACGTAAACCTTAACTACATGAGGCGCGCCCTCGAACTGGCGCGCCGCGGCGAACTCGGTGCACACCCCAACCCCATGGTCGGCGCCGTAATCGTCGCGCCCGACGGACGCATTGTCGGCGAAGGCTACCACCGCGTCTGCGGTCAGGCCCACGCCGAGGTCAACGCCGTCAACTCGGCCGCCGGTGCCGACCTGACGCAGACAACGCTCTACGTCACTCTCGAACCCTGCGCCCACTACGGCAAGACGCCTCCCTGCGCCCGCCTCATCATCGACCGCGGCATTCCGCGCGTGGTCGTTGCCACGGTCGACCCCTTCGCCAAGGTCAGCGGTCGCGGAATCGCCATGCTGCGCGAAGCCGGCGTGGAGGTCGAAATTCTGCCCCCCTCGCCGCTCGTCGACGAGTGCCGCTTCCTGAACCGCCGCTTCTTCACGGCCCACACCCTGCGCCGCCCCTACGTGGCCCTGAAATGGGCACGTACGGCCGACGGCTTCGTCGACCGCCTGCGCGCCGACTCGTCCCCTACCCTACCCTTGCGCATCTCCTCGCCCGCATCGCAGATTGCCGCCCACCGTTATCGCGCCGCGTTCGACGCCATTGCCGTCGGCTCGGCCACGCTGCGCCTCGACCGCCCGCGCCTCGACTGCCGCCTCTGGCCCGGCGCGCGCAACCCCGAGCGGGTCGAGTTCGCCCGCGGCGACCTCGCCGAGCAGCTCTCGGCGCTCTACTCGCGCGGACTGTGCTCGCTGCTGGTCGAAGGCGGCCCGACGCTCCAGCGCTCCTTTCTCGACGCCGGCCTCTGGGACGAGCTGCGCGTCGAGACCAACCCGGCTCTCACCGTCGGCTCAGGCGTCGAGGCGCCCGCCGTGCCCTCGGCCGCATTGGCCGTTGCCACTCCGGCCGAAAACATCGAAATCTTCTGCAACCGCGAACTCTTTAGCCGTCTCGGCCGTTTATAAACCAAAGAGAAGGCATTTTCAGACTTTAACGAAAGGTCTAACCACCATCAATCGACATTTCCTTCTCACGCCCGCTCCCGCCCACCCCGGCGAGCGGGCTCTTTGTTTTCCGCCCCTTTTTCCGTAACTTTGCACTCAATTCAAACAAATCACCTCTGAGTGTAGGGACGCATGGCCCGTGCGTCCGCGCATCATACCGATGTCGCAGTTAACCCGGAGGACATAGCTGAACAAGAAAAAAAAATGAACGACCTGCTGCATAGACTTGACGGCGTGGAAGAACGCTTTGAAGAAGTGGCCACGCTCATCACCGACCCCGACGTCATTGCCGACCGCAAGCGCTACGTCGCCCTGACCAAGGAATATAAGGAGCTGGAGCGACTGACGGGCGCCATGCGACGCTATCGCACGCTCCTGGCCAACGAGGCCGAGGCCGAGGCCGTGCTCGCCGACGAGAAAGACGACGAGCTGCGCGCCATGGCCCGCGAGGAACTCGACGCCGCACGCGCCGCCCTCCCCGCCATGGAAGAGGAGATAAAGCTGCTAATGATTCCCGCCGACCCCGAAGACGCCAAGAACGCCATAGTCGAGATTCGCGGCGGCACGGGCGGCGACGAGGCCGCGCTATTTGCCGGCGACCTCTTCAAGATGTATGCCCGCTTCTGCGAGTCTAAGGGCTGGAACGTGGCCATCACCTCCGTGAGCGAGGGCGCCGCCGGCGGCTTCAAGGAGATTGTCTTCGCCGTGAGCGGCGCCGACGTCTACGGCACGCTGAAATATGAGTCGGGAGTTCACCGCGTGCAGCGCGTGCCCGCCACCGAGACGCAGGGCCGCGTCCACACGTCGGCCGCCACAGTGGCCGTGCTCCCCGAGGCCGAAGAGTTCGACGTGCAGATCAACGAGGGCGAAATCAAGTGGGACACGTTCCGCTCGGGCGGTGCCGGCGGCCAGAACGTCAACAAGGTCGAGTCGGGAGTCAGGCTGCGCTATATGTGGAAGAACCCCCTGACGGGCGTCAGCGAGGAAATTCTCATCGAGTGCACCGAGACGCGCGACCAGCCCAAGAACAAAGAGCGCGCCCTGAGCCGCCTGCGCACGTTCATCTACGACCGCGAGCATCAGAAATACGTCGACGACATCGCCTCGCGCCGCAAGACCCTCGTCTCCACCGGCGACCGCTCGGCCAAAATCCGCACCTACAACTTCCCCCAGGGGCGCATCACCGACCACCGCATCAACTACACCGTCTACAATCTCCCCGACTTTCTCAACGGCAACATTCAGGAGGTCATTGACCGCCTCACCGTGGCCGAGAACGCCGCCAAGCTCCAGGAGGCCGAATGATTCCCGACGTCGCCGACATTCACACCCACAACCCGCTGGCCACTGACGCCGTAATCAACCTCGAGCCGGGCATGGAGCTGCGCCCCGACGCGCTCTACAGTGCCGGGTGGCACCCCTGGTGGCCCGACGCCGACATGGAGTGGGTCAGGCTCATGGCCGCCGACCCGCGCGTGGTGCTTATCGGCGAGTGCGGCATTGACAAGCTCCACGGCATCGGCTCGGTCGACGAACAGACCGCCCTTTTGCGCGCCCACGCCGCCCTGGCCGAGTCGGCCCGAAAGCCGCTGCTGCTCCACATTGTCGGCGCATGGAGCGAAATCATCGCCCTGCGCCGCGAGTTGCGCCCCGCCGTGCCCTGGATAATCCACGGCTTCCGCGGCAAGCCCGAACTGGCCGCCCAGCTGCTGCGCGCCGGCTTCCACATCTCGCTGGGCAAGCACTTCAACCCGCTCACCCTCGCCGCCATTCCCCCCGACCGCCTGCTCCGCGAGTCCGACACCGCAAAGTAAACTTATAAGGTTTATAAAACTTATAAGAACTTATAAGAATTATAAAACTTATCAGAAAACCGATTTTTTTTCGTACCTTTGGAGCGTATGAAAAAGAAACTCGTATTTCTGACCGGCGCCGGCGTGAGCGCCGAAAGCGGCATCTCGACCTTTCGCGATGCCGACGGTTTGTGGGAGAAATATCCCGTCATGGAGGTGTGCTCGGCCACCGGTTTCGCCGCCAACCCGGCCCTGGTCCATCAGTTCTACAACGACCGCCGGCGCCAGTTGCTCGAGGTGGAGCCGAACGCCGCCCACCGCGCCATCGCCGAGCTCGAGCGCGACTTCGACGTCATGGTCATCACCCAGAACGTTGACAATCTCCACGAGCGCGCCGGCACGCCCGTCGACCACATTATCCACCTCCACGGCGAGCTCATGAAGGTGCGCTCAATGTCCGACCCCTCGCGCCTGTTCACCCTCACGCCCCCCGACCTCTCGACGACGCCGCAGACCCTTATCGAGGGCCATCACGTGCGCCCCCACATCGTCTTTTTCGAAGAGGCCGTGCCGATGATCGAGCCTGCCGCCGAGGTCGTGGCCGAGGCCGACATTCTGGTCATAGTGGGCACGTCGCTCAACGTCTATCCCGCCGCCGGGCTGATGCACTATGCCCGACCCGGCATTCCCGTGTTCTACATCGACCCGCGCCCGGCCGCCGTAAGCCCGAGCGTACATGTGATTCCACAACCCGCCACAAAGGGCATGCAGACCCTCGCAAAACTACTCGAACCGCTGAAATGACCAAAGACCGGATTCCCTCGCCCTTCTATATTGTCTACGAAGAGAAACTGCGACGCAACATCGAGCTGATTCGCGACGTGGCCTCCCGCGCCGACGTCGAAATCATCATGGCCTTCAAGGCCAATGCCCTGTGGCGCACGTTCCCCATTCTGCGCGAATATGGCGTCGACGCCACCGCCAGCTCGCTCAACGAGCTGCGCCTGGCCCGCGAAGAGCTGGGCGCCAAGGTCCACTCCTACTGCCCGGCCTACACCCCCGCCACCATCGGCGAATATCTCGACGGCTCGACCCACATAACCTTCAACTCGCTGAGCCAGGCCGAGCGCTTCATGCCCGACGTGGCCGCCCGCGGCTCACGCGTGTCGGCCGGCCTGCGCGTCAACCCGCGCTGCTCGGTAATCGAAACCGACCTCTACAATCCCGCCCTGCCCGGCTCGCGCTTCGGCGTCAGCGCCGAAGACATGCCCGACCGTCTGCCCGACGGCATCGAGGGCTTCCACTTCCATGCCCTCTGCGAGAGCGGACCCGACGACCTGGCCAAGGTGCTCGACGCCTTCGAGACCCAGTTCGGCCGCTGGCTGCCGCAGCTCAAGTGGGTCAACATGGGCGGCGGCCACCTCATGACCCGCGAGGGCTACGACACCGACCGCCTCGTCGACCTGCTGCGCGGCTTCAGGCGCCGCCACCCCGGCCTCCACGTCATTCTCGAGCCCGGTTCGGCATGGACCTGGCGCACGGGCGACCTCATCGCCGAGGTGGTCGACGTGGTCTGCAATCAGGGCGTCTCGACCGCCATTGTCGACGTCAGCTTCGCATGCCATATGCCTGACACGCTCGAAATGCCCTATAAGCCGGCCGTGAGCGAGTCTTCGCCCGCCGGACGGTATATTTACCGTCTGGGCGGAAATTCGTGCCTCAGCGGCGATTTTATCGGCGACTGGGCCTTCGACGAGCCCCTCACCCCCGGGCGCCGGCTCACGCTCGAGGACATGAACCACTACACAACCGTCAAGACCACCATGTTCAACGGCATCGCCCACCCTGCCATCGTGCTCTGCCGCGCCGACGGCTCGTGCGAAGTGCTGCGCCGCTTCACCTACGACGACTATAAATCCCGAATGTCATGACCCCTGCAGCAGCCCCCGCGCCCCGATTCAGCATAATCATTCCCGTCTATAACCGCCGCGACGAGGTGGCCGCACTGCTCGAAAGCCTCGCGGCGCAGACGGTGCGCAACTTCGAGTGCATCGTCGTCGACGACGGCTCGACCGACCCCTGCGGCCCCGAGTGCGCCCCCCATTCCGACTTCGTCCGCTATTTCTTCAAGCCCAACGAGGGGCGCTCGCCCGCGCGCAACTACGGCATGGAGCGCGCCCGCGGCGACTATTTCGTCTTTTTCGACTCCGACTGCGTCATTCCCCCCGACTATTTCGCCACGCTTGCCCGCGAGCTCGACGCCAACCCCGTCGACTGCTACGGCGGCCCCGACGCGGCCCACTCGTCGTTCACCCCGCTGCAGAAGGCCATAAACTTCGCCATGACCTCTTTCCTCACCACCGGAGGCATTCGCGGCGGCAAGGTACAGCTCGAGAAATTCAAACCCCGCACGTTCAACATGGGCTTCTCGCGCCGCGTCTGGCAACGCGTCGGCGGCTTCCGCGAAATGTTCTCTGAAGACATCGACATGTCAACGCGCATCAGCAGCGCCGGCTTCTCCATAGCCCTGCTGCGCCCCTGTGCCGTCTATCACCGCCGCCGCCTCTCCCTGCGCAAGTTCGCGCGCCAGGTCTACGTGTTCGGCATGAGCCGCATCACGCTCCAACTCCTCTATCCCGGCTCGCTCAAGCCCGTCCACGCCCTGCCCGCCCTCTTTCTGCTCGGCTCGGTGGCGCTCTTGCTCATGGGTCTGTTCCTCTCCCTCTGGTGGCTGCTCCCCCTGGGCCTCTACTTGCTGCTGCTCTTCGCGGCCGCCCTCGCCTCCACCCGCTCGCTCAAAATCGCCCTCATGGCCGTGCCCGCCGCGCTGATTCAGCTCTATGGCTACGGCGCCGGATTCCTCCGCGCCTGGTTCACCAAGGTTCTGCTCGGACGCGGCCGCAACGAAGCCGAAGAACTCGAAATCCGCGCCGGCAAAAACGAATGACCACCCCAATGATTCGCGACCTCAACGACGACGAAAAACCGCGCGAAAAAGCGCTGCTCCACGGCATCGCCTCCCTCTCCGACGCCGAACTGCTCGCCATATTGCTGCGCGTGGGCGTGCGCGGCCGCAGCGTGATCGACGTGGCCCGCGACATTCTTGCCCGATTCGACAACGACCTCGGCCGACTGGCCAAGGCCACCCCGCGCGAACTCTCGCAGCTCGTGCCCGGCATCGGCCCCGCCAAGGCCATGACCGTCATCGCCGCCCTCGAACTCGGCTCGCGCTGCCGCGGCGCCCTCGCCCGCCCCAAAGAGCAGCTGGCAAGCTCCGAAACAGTCTATCGCTATATGCTCGACCGCCTCGAAGCCCTCGACCACGAAGAATTCTGGGTCGTCATGCTCAACCGCCGGCTCGCAATCGAAAGCCGCGAGCGCCTCTCGACGGGCGGCACCGACGCAACGGTGGTCGACGTCAAGCTGCTCGTCAAGAAAGTGCTCGACTCACGCGCCTCGGCCGTTATCCTCGTCCACAACCACCCCTCGGGCTCACTCAACCCCTCCGCCCAGGACGACGCCCTCACCCGGCGCATCAAAGACGCCTGCGCCCTCTTCGACATTCGCGTCCTCGACCACGTCATCATCTCCCCCGCCGGCTTCTACTCCTACGCCGACTCCGGCCGCCTCTCCTGACCCCCTTCCCGATTCACCCATAACCCGTCGGCACGCCCGGCTCATGCCAAAAATTCTGTAGGGACGCACGGCTCGTGCGTCCGCCGTAACAACCAATACTGCAACAAATTACACAACCCGAGCGCGCGTCCCATGCCGTCCCCGAATGCCGGAAGTTGAAAACTTCCTCTCCCATCGGCGGCAAAACGTTGTGCGTGAACAACCGGAGCCGCGGATTATTCCGCGGATTGGCGGCAAACGTTTGGCGAGAATGGCTTGTCGCGACACGACCCGCGGAAAAATCCGCGGCTCCGATTATTCGCGGCTCCCACTCTTAACCCTTAACTTTTAACCCTTAACCCTTAACCCTAAAACAACAAGAACGGCGACCCTCACGGGCCACCGTACTCAATCATCTATCTATCTATACTTATGTTTGAAAGTATATATGTATGTGCGTTTTTAATCGATAGTTACTTAACCAGGGTCTTCACGCCGTTGATGATGTAGACGCCCTTGCCGGCCTTGCTTACGCGACGGCCCTGCAGGTCATAAATCACCTCGGCACCCTTCTCGGCCGCATTAACCTCCTTGATGCCGGTAGGCTCGGAAACGGTTACGGCAGTGCTAAGGGCGGGAGCCAGCTTGTTGTTAATCGTGAAGTAGCCCACGGGGAAGTTCAGCGTATAGTTCGAGGGCGTAACATTAAGTTCGCTCAGGTCAACCTTGAACGTTTCACCGTCTTTGGTAATCTTGTCGTTGGGAACGGCAACTTCAACAGGGGTTGCGGTCTCGCCGTCAAGAGCGGCGGTTGCAGCGGCGGGAGTCAGCGTTACGCCATATGCCTCGGGGAAGTTTGCGGTCTTTTCAAGCGCAGCGCCCGACACGACAATCACCTTATTCTCCTTGTCGTAGTTCAGCGTTACCTCAGTGTTCTTCACGTCGTCGGCAACGGCATTCTCCATAGTCCAGTGCGAAGCCAAAGCGACAGAAGTCCAAACCAGAAGGTCATTGCGATCAACAGTTGCGTGGTGAATGGCATGATGCGTCTTACTTCCATTTGCGCCAAGCAGATTCATATAGAACGATTTGCCGTCGAGCGAATAATAACGGGCCATGGTGTAAACGCCTGCAGGGTGATCGGTAGAGCCGTCAACTACACCGAGCACTGCATTTTGGCCTCCCATCACACCGATATATGTGTTGTCAACGTAATTTTTCAGCTTAACCTGACGCATAGTGGCATCGACAACCTCAACTGTCCAGAGGTGACGGAGGTTAGCATTGACATCAGTATTTGAGCCTTTCAGTGTTGTGCTGCCGGCAGGCACATACATGTACTGAGAGCTCATGCGGTTAACGAAGCGAACGGTCTTGCCGTCAAGCATTTCAAATGCGCGGGTTGAAGCTGCCTGCGAACCTGCATTAAGATATTCACGCGCGGTTGCAACAGAATTCACAGTCAAATCTTTAGGCTTCTCCGCCAATGCATAAGCCTTTTCCTCGTCAGTCAGCACATTTTTCAAAAGTTCGAACATGCGGTTGTTGGCTGCATAATCTTTGAAAGCTTCAATAGCGTTGTTGATATCAGTAGTGCTGACGCGCTCAATGTAGAAGACAGCACCTTGGTTCGTCTTGCCGCCTTCTTGAGAGGGAGATTCAAAATTCGCTTTAATGTAATAGTCTTCAGTTGTCATCACATTGTTGTCAATGCTGGTCAGCGTGTTCAACAGATGGAAACATTTGCTTTCCTGAGCGTCGGGAGTAGAGCTGATAGCGATGCCATAGGGGAGCGGCGAGCGCTTCTCTTCTGTATACCCCGTATATGCGGTAGGATTGACAAAATAGAGAGTTGTCGGATTGTCGGTAATGACAACCTCATTTTGAGCGTTGATTGTCATGCCCATTAAAGGCTCATCGTTCTCGCCAAGACCCATAATGCTGTAAATCTTGTAACCACCATCTGACTGACGTACAATTTTCCAGATGGTCTGCATGCCGGTCATAAACTGACGCACGTGCACACCGTTTGAGTATGTTTTGCCATTATCGGCAGCAGTAGCGTTAGCGCGTGCTTTTTCACGGTCGGGAGTATAGCAGCCGAGCAATGAACCGGGAAATGCAGAACCATAAGAGCTATTGGGCGCTCCGGTCAAAGCGCGATTGCTGCGAATCACGTAATAGCCATCTTCAAGTGCCTGCGGAACCTCAATTCCGGCCGGTTCAACAAACCAGGCATTGGCAGCATCATCGCGTACAGACGCGTTATCAGCAGTCCATTGTAAGGCATATTGGTGGGTAGTGCTTCCGATTTGGCTCTCGCCAATGGTCAAACAGATTTGGGTATTGAAATATTTTAACACAACCGCTCCGGAAGTCGCGGTATTAACCTTGAACTCCACCTCAAAATAATTACCGGTAGTAACTGTTTCTCCGTTACTTTTAATCGTGCCGATATATGTGTCTGAAGCGGTGTTTATGAGTCGGAAACGATTTTGACCGGTTACGCGTACAAGTTTCCATTTTGTGCGGGCACCTTTTTCGTCAAGCAGTTTAGCCACGCGCGTGTTGCCCTCGCCGACAACGCCGAGATACTTGGCTGTTGTCTCGCCATTGCGAGGAGCATAGGTGAGATGAACCATTTTCTTGTCAAGAGCGTTCATTACGCGATTGACAAGATTATTAACCTCAGCAATAGTGTATGCCTGTTCGATTTCGCTGACTACGTTCTGGTAAGCAGTCTGACTGTGATAGAACACGCCAATGCCTTCAATAGTGGCTTTTGCTTCGTTCTTTTTCTGAACCAGCTCTGCATTATTTACATCAAACGCTTGAGCAAGAATATATTTATTGCCGGTGTACCCTGCAGGGCTATCGCAATTGGTCCACAAGGCCAATATATGATTGCCGCTAACTTCTCGGTCATTGAGCATGACATGCGACGACCCTGAACCGCCTTTTGTCGCGAAATTCTCAAAATAAACACCGTCATTACCATACGTACCGATATGGAAAGTCGTTATGATGGTGTTGTCCGCAGCGAGTTCGTCGGCATCATATAACTTTACATAAGCGTATTGACCATTACCGCCACCGGGATTTTTGAAACCCAGCTTTTTGGCGGCAGTACCCTTTTTGTTGTAAATGGTATAACCGCTATCGGCATCTCCGACGAAGCACCACATTGCGGCATCTTGGTTCGAAAGAGCCGGCAAAGTGGCATTAGTAATCAAATAGTTGTTTTTTGACGCAGTTTTATAGCTGTCATCCTCAACTATATAGCCTTTGGCATCATTAGCAAGCCAAGTATACCATGTGGTATTGTCGGCGAACTGGCCATCGGTGGGAGCGTCAGACACCGTAGGCAACGCGGCGTCAGCTCCGAGGGCGAAAGAGCCGAGCGCGAGCGCCATCAGCCCTTTCAGGGTTGTTGTAAATTTAGACATAAATGTAAATCGATGAT
>CABUWI010000011.1 GCA_902495245.1 uncultured Porphyromonadaceae bacterium | reverse complement strand
TCAGCGCCTCGGCGCTGCGCAGCGCGCGCTCGGCCTCCGACGGCCGGCAGCCCGCCGCGAGGGCGACGAGCAACAGCGCCGAAACTATGTGCAACAGAGCTTTCACACCGCAAAGTTACGCCAAACCCGCCACCTGACCAAACTTTCCCGGCAATTTCGCTCGGCCGGATTGCGGTTGTTGCCAATTACCTAAAGACGGTCAAGGAGAATTGACGCGATTGGCCGCGGGTCGCCCGGAATGTAGGCCTTGAGCAGCGTGTCGCCGCCCGGCAGCGAGCCGCGGCAACTGACCCTGACGCCGTTCGCTTCGGCTTCGACGCGCTCTATGACAAAGGCGAGCGCGCCCGTTTCGGGCGCTTCGGCGCGCAGCGTGTCGGAGGCCGCAGGCGCCGCGGGCATGTAGGCCGCAATCCGCCCGGGGGCGGTCTGCACCAGTGTGATTTCCGTGCGCGTCGTTACCTTGAACGTCAGCGCGACGAGCAGAATCAGCCCCACCACGGGGGGAATCACCAGAAAAGTGCCGTAGCGCGAAACGATGCCGCCGCTGTTGTTGTTTTTCATTCCTGTGCCAGTTCGAGTTGGTTCTGAATCAGAGTGAAATAGTAGCCGCCCAGGGCGGTCAGCTCTTCGTGGGTGCCCTGCTCGACGACGCGCCCCCGGCGCAGAACGATGATGTTGTCGGCGTCTTTGACGGTGCTGAGCCTGTGGGCTATGACAATGCGCGTGCGCCCGGCGAAGCGGTGCGCTATGTTGGAGGTGATGCGCGCCTCGGTCTCGGCATCGAGCGCGGAGGTGGCCTCGTCCATCATCAGGTAGAGTGGATTCTTATAGACGGCGCGGGCAATCATGATGCGCTGCCGCTCGCCGCCGCTCACTCCCAGGCCTTCCGACCCCACTTTCATTTCCGCGCCCAGGGGGTGGCGCCCGGTCAGCTCTTCGAGGCAGGCCGCGTCCATGGCGGCGTCGAGCCGCGCGGCGTCGTAGGGCTCGCCCATGATGATGTTGCGGCTCACGCTGTCGGAGAACAGGAAATTATCCTGCATCACGATGCCCGATGCCTTTCTGACCGACTCGGCCGTAAATTCCTCCAGATTGCGGCCGCCCAGCAGAATCGAGCCCGAAGTCGGGCTATAGAACTTCAGCAGCAGTTTCATCAGCGTGGTCTTGCCGCTGCCGCTCTCGCCGACAATGGCCGTCATCTTGCCGGCCGGAATGGTGAAGTTCACGTCGGCCAGCGCCGGTGTGCCCTCGGCGCCCGCGTAGGAGAAGCTGACGCCGCGCAGCTCGATGTCGCGCGGCGCGTCGGTCGCCACGGCCTCTTGCTCCGGGCTGTCTTCCGTTTCGCACAGGTGCACCTCCTGCGAGCGCTCGAGCGAGATTTTGGCGTCCTGATATTGCTGCAAAAATCCTATCAGCTGGCCCAGCGGACCGCTGACCATGCCGATGATGGCGCTGATGCTCATCATCATGCCCAGCGTCAGCGAGCCCTCGACCACTCCCAGCGCCACCCAGCAGGTGATGATGATTCCGCGCAGCTGGTTGATAATCGTAAATCCCGTGTTCTGAATCTGACCCAGCCGCAGCGACTTGCGGCTCATTTCATACTGGCGCTGCTGCAGCGCCTCCCACTCGCGCAGCTTGTAGTCGCCGAAGCCGTTCACCTTGATGTCCGTGATGCCCGACATCAGTTCGTAGAGCTTTGTCTGGCTTTCGGCGTTAACGGCAAACTGTTCGTAGTCAAGCGCCTTGCGGCGGCTGAAGAACCAGCTCATCCACCCCGTGCTCAGCGCCGTGAACAGCACGAACACCAGCAGTATCACCGGCGAGTAGACCGCTATGATGACCAGATAGAACGGCACCGAAAACAGCGAGAACAGCGTCTCGATCGTGCTCCCCGTCATGAACGACTGCAGGCGCGAGTGGTCGCCCAGGCGCTGCTGGTAGTCGCCCACGCTTTTGGTGTCGAAAAAGCTCACGGGCAGCTTCAGCAGCTTCGACAGATAGTCGCGCAGAATGCCGATGGAGATGTGCGTGCTCATGTAGAGCGTTACCCACGAGCCCATCACGCTCATGACGAACTGACCCGCAAACAGGGCCAGCTGTGCCAGCAAGATGTCATAAATCAGCCCGATGTTGCGCCCGGCGATGCCCTGGTCAACCACCGCCTGCGTCAGAAACGGCATCACGAGCCCCAGCAGCATGCCCACGAGCATGGCCAGCAGCGACTGCACAAGCTGCGGCTTGAACGGCCACACATATTTACGCGCAAAGGTCAGGAAGCTGTGGCGCCGGCTCACTTGCGGCCGCTCATAGAAAGCCTCGGTGGGCTCCACGGCTATGGCCACGCCCCGCTCCCCGTTGAGCCACGCCCCCTCCAGAGTCGCGCGGTCAATGCGGTGGCGTCCGAATGCCGGGTCGCACACAACGAAACGCCCGCGCCGCGTCAGCCGCTCAAGCACCACGAAGTGGCGCTGCTCCCAGTAGAGAATCGCGGGCAGCGGACATCGCTCCGTGAGCTGCTCCACCGTCAGCTCGAACGCCGCGCTGTCAAGCCCGACGGCGCCGAGCGCATGGCGTATGCCGGCCACGCTCACCCCCTCGCGTGTCAGGTTGGCCAGTCCCCGCAGATAGCTCAGCGGATAATCGCGGCCGAAGTGCGACGCCACCATTCTGACGCACGCCGGCCCGCAATCCATCTTGTCAAACTGTCGCGTAAATTTCATCGTCAGGGGGCGGGGTTCATTTTATTGCTTTTTGGGTTGGAGGTTGAGGCGGTAGATGACGTGGAGCATGGCGTAGCGAGGCAGGGTGTTGTAGCGCGTCTCGGTGCGGCCTTGCGAGTTCATGGTCAGGCGGGTGTTTGAGAGTTGGCCGAGAATGTCGAAGCCGTCGATGGCAAAGGTGAGGTTGCCGTTGAGAATGCTCTTGGCCAGACGGGCGTTCCAGACGAGGCGGTCGTCGTTGAGTCGGCTGTCGGCATAGCCGCGGCGCGTGTGCATCATCAGGTCGGTGGTGAAGCTCATGTCCCAGGGCAGGCGCGTGGCCCGCAGAATCAGGCCGTAATCAACGTCGACGGCGTTGATGGTGTTGAAGTCGGCCATGGGCGACGTTGCGCGGCGCCACTCGGCGTTGCCCCGGGCGGCCAGTTCCAGGCCGTCGGCAATGCGGTAGGTCAGCCGCAGGTTCTCGCCGAGGTTGAGGTTGCGCACGGTGCTCAGCTGCTCGCCGAGCAGGTCGACTGAGTTCTGATAATAGACGCGGGTGTCGCTCTCGAGGCGCCACTGCTCGCCGCGGAAGCGTTTGCCATAGTTCAGGCGCGCCTCCAGGTCCCAGTTGCCCTGCACGTTGACGGGCCGGTAGGTGGTGATGCCCGTGGTCAGGTCGTAGGCCGCCGACTGCGCCGTCAGGTTCTCATACCTGCGCCATGTGGCCTCCAGGCGTGGAGAGTCGCGGAAAAAGAAGTTGTGAATGGTTAGCTCCAGTTTATGTATGCGGGCATCTTTCAGCCCGGCGTTGCCGAGATGGATATAAAGCGGATTGGCGGTGTCGGCAACGGGAATGCGGTCTATAAGGTTGTTTAGCATCAGGTCGTAGGTGTAGTTCACATCTCCGAATCCCGAAAGGCTCAACCTCACGTTGGGCACCGCATACCAACTGCGGCGTCGGGCAGAGTAAGGCGTGGAATCAGAAAAATAGTTGATGCTACCGGGCGCATATATGATCTTGACATAGGCACTTGCCATAGGCTGATAGCCGGAATATTTATGGCCGCCTTTAGGTTGAAATACATGCGGAAAGAAGTTAGATATCAATACTTTCAGTGAGTGGCGGCTGTCGGTAAGCGAATAGTCGAATGATTTTGATGGAATGAAAGCGTGGCGTCGCATCGCGTCGGTTACAGACGGCAGCGTAAGGTTTGCACCTGCAGCTTCTTCGACGAGCTCCATGAGGTAGTAGTCGCGCGAGGCATCGATGTGCTCGTGGTCGAAATTGTAAGCAAATTTCATTCCGGCATAGAACAGGTGTGTGCGCGGAAAAGTAAAGCCGTAACCGACCGAGAAATTGCTTTTCAACTCCTTTCGTGGAGATAACTCAAAGGGTCGCGTGTCAGAGTTCTGTTCGGGCTGCATGGCAAACGTGAGGCGACGCGCGGTAATCGACTCCACGCGGCTGTCGTTCCAGTCAACGGAGGCTTCCCAGAAAATCGGGTCGGGAGATTTAGGCAGCAGCCAGCGGCCGTCGTGTCCGACACCGAACGTCCATTGACGATGGAGCGACAGCACGCTCTCGTCGAGTGAGTTGAGCAGCTCGTCAAGGCTGTTGGAGGTTTCGGAGCGGTTGATTCCGTCAGCTTTGGTGCGCTCGAATGATGCATGAGGAGAGAGTGTGAGCCACAGGCGCGGCACATGGAACGAAATCTTGTCGTCGGTCGCCACTTTCCATTGGCGGCTTTTGGTGGCGTTGACTTCCGAGCCGAAGAGGTTGCCGGCGGGGAGATAACGCTCAAAATTGCTCTGCGAAGAGATGTTGGCTTTCTTGTGGCTTCCGGTGAGGTTCGCTTCAATTTTCCAGTTGCGCAGACGCGAGTTCCAAAGGTAATCAATGCCCGCAGTGGCTACGGTTGCCCTGCCGGCCGACTGCCAGTTGGGATTCCAGTTGTCGGTCTGACCCGGTTTGCGGTCATCGTTGGTGTTATTTATGTTGGCCACCACTGAGAAACGCGCGTCGCGCGAGAACATCAAGGCAAACAACCGTCCGAGAAAGCGGTCGGCCGTGCCATAACCAGCCTCGGCGTTGGCTATCCAGCCGCGCTGATGTTGCTTCTTAAGCCTCACGTCCATCACGAGCGGCAATTCTTCCTCCGGATTCAGCACTTTGCGATGCATTTCGTTGCGGCGATACACCTGAACGTCCTTCACCATATATGCCGGCAGGTTTTCAAGCGCGATTTTCGGGTCTCCCTTGAAGAAGTTGTCGCCGTTTACAAGCAGTTCGTTGACGAACTTGCCGTTTACGTATATTTTGCCGGAACTTTTCAGCTCCACTCCCGGCAGCTGGTCAATCAGACCGTCAAGCATCGAACCCTTGGCCAGAGCAAAAGCCTCCGCATTATACACTATCGTGTCGCCCCGCGTAACCATTTTGATTTTCGATGCCGTAACGGTTACTTCATCAAGCTTTTTGGGCCGGTAAAAAGGAATGCGGTTCATCATTATAGGTTTAAGCTCGATACCCCATTCTTTTTCGCCGGGAGCTGCGATATTGAGGGACGCGGGATAGTAGCCGTCGGCCGTTACGTAAAGAATGCAATCGGTCAACGGCACACTGTCAATAATCAGATTCATCGGCTGATTAAATGCGTGCAAATCTTTTGTGACGAAGTATGATTTTATCAGGGTGGAGTCAGTCCGCAGCAGGTCGGCCTGGAATTCCGTCATCAGCTCGCGCGTGTATGCATCGACAATTTTGCCGAATCCATTGATTTCGGCAGACAAGGGCATCGCACTCAGCGCAGCGACAAGCATCAACAGAAATTTTTTCATAAACATATAACTGAGATGAGGTTTATTGCTCGAATGCTGCAAAGTTAGCATTTTTCGACGGTTTATCACGCATTTTCGGTCAAGAAAAACCTCATCAATTTGCAAGGTAATGCACTGAAAGCCAGCAACATAAAAATTACAAATCTAACAAATTTCTATCTGCTTGATATTCAGCGAGATACAAATTTTTCTGCGCTATATCGTTGCAAGTTAGCGTGTTGCTGAGGCCAAGGCGCAATATTCGCCGAACAGGGCCGGAGCTTCGGCTTTGAGTTTAGTGCGCACTTTTGATTTGATATTATAAATCGTCGGAACCGTCTTTGAGAGCAGAAAGGCGATGACGCGCGGCGACAGCCCGACACACGAAAGCACCATGTAGTCCATCTCTGACGCGGTGAGCGACGGGCACTGCGCCTCAATGCGCGCAATCAGATTGTCGCTGTTGGCGTTGACCATATCGGTCAGTTCTTTCTTGAAGCCCGACAGTTCTTCTTTCACTTTCGTCTGCAGCGCGCGCGAAGAATTTGGCGCGGCATCGGCGTCAAGATACATATTGCCCAATTTTTCCACCCATTCGAATTTGCTCAAAAAGGCGATGGCGCTTTGGCGTCGGAGTTTGTCGGCATTGGTCGCGGCCTCGTCGTGAAGCGAGGTGCATTCTTTCTGACTTTTGGCGAGCTCGGTTTTTATCTGCGTCATCTCGTTTGAGAGCACCCTGAGGTTCATTTCAAGAGTCAGACGCCTGACGCGGTTGTGCACGTAGACTAAACGAAATGCAAAAACCATTAAGCATACCAAAAGCGCACAAATCATGCCAGTATACCACATGATTTTTTTCTTTTCCCGCAATTTGTGTTCCAGCTTTACCGTTTTTCTACTCTCGTGGTCTGACTGAACTTTCAGCAGTGAGTGCGACATCATTTCAAGCAAAAGCGCATTATGTTGGCCTATGATTCCGTATAGACCACTCATTGCTTTTCCCATTGAGTCGGCCGCTGCAGCTGCCTTCGAAATTATAAAATAACATGCGATAGAATCATCATGATTCTCGCAATTTTCAAATCTTTCATATCGGGAGATGTCATTTGTTAATATTTCGCGGTCAAGAGGATTGGCCATCTGCAGCGCAACAATGCGCATTGGTGGATTATTCCCGTCGGTCAACATCTGCTTATAAACTGAATCAGATTTTGCATAATCTTGCTTTACATTATAGATACGATAAAGCAAGTTTTGAATGTCTTCATCTTTCCTGTCATCTATCATTAGCGCGGAATCAACATATTGCAAGGCTTTTTCTCCTTGCGCAAGAGCCACATAATGTTCGGCATTGTTGGTATAACCGTTTAATATCCAACGCTTGTTGTTTAAAGTCTTTGCGAAATTAAGCGCAGAAGATTCCCACTTAATCGCTTCGCCAATATTATCGGACTTATCGTAGAGGTTGGCCATGAGGGACTCGATGCGGCAGAGGTTGAGGGTGTCGTTGAGGGCGAGGGCGATGTCGTGGGCCTCGAGGGCGCTTGCCAAGGCGGACTCGTAGAAGCCGGCGTTGCGGTTGACGGTGCCCTTGTAGTGGAGGGCGAGCATTCGTCGGTAGTCGTCGGACGAGTTGTCGTAGAAGTTGACGGCGATTGAGATTAGGGAGTCGTCGGTGAGGTCGATGTAGTTTTTGTCGTAGGCCTGCGAGAGGAGCAGGGCGTGGCGGGCGCGGGGCTCGCCGCTGAGGCGCGAGCCGTCAATGGCCTCGAGCAGGGTCAGGGCGGAGTCGGGTCGCGTCTCCATCAGCGCCTCGGCGCTGCGCAGCGCGCGCTCAGCCTCCGACGGCCGGCAGCCCGCCGCGAGGGCGACGAGCAACAGCGCCGAAACTATGTGCAACAGAGCTTTCACACCGCAAAGTTACTGACCGAAGAATTAAATATAGCCGGAGTCGCTCATTATTTGAGCCACGAGGGAACAAACTCACGCGAACGACGCATTATCTCTGCGATTTTTTTCTCCTTTTCTTCCGAAAGAACACGGCGCGGTTTACGCTCGTTTTCTTCGGCCTGACGTACAAAATCGTCAGCCAATGCACCGGTAAGGATAGGAACCGCTTTAATCGGAGTTGCCATATCAGATTCTGTTTTTATAGCGCAAATTTACAACATTATAACGAATAAACCAAAGTTGCGGTTGTTAAAGACTTGCAGTTTTCCCGCCGGAGCCGCCCCCATGTAGGAGCGGTGGTCAGTCGTAGCTGAGGGTGCGCGAGCCGTCGGGGTTGACGGTGATGGTGAGGTCGATGGTGTCGTCGGGTAGCATGGGGTCGACCACGTCGGGCCATTCGATAAGGCAGAGGGCGCCGCAGTCAAGATAGTCTTCGATGCCCATGTCGATGGCTTCGTCGAGGTTTTCGAGGCGGTAGAGGTCGAAGTGGTAGATGAGTTCGGCGGTGGTGTCCGAGCGATATTCGTTGACCAGGGCGAAGGTGGGGCTGGCGGTGGGGTCTGATTCCACGCCGAGTTCGCGGCAGAGGGCGTTGATGAACGTGGTTTTGCCGGCGCCCATCTCGCCGTGGAGGGCAACGACGGTGCGGTCGCCCATGTCGGCGATGAACCGGCGTGCGGCGGCGGGGAGTGAGTCGGGATTTTCGACAGTGATGGTCTTCATGTGTTTTTTTGAAAATGGTTAGTTTTTGAATCCTACGGGGCGCACTTCCTTGAAGGCGAAGGGCTCGCGGCCGCTGAGGCGGAGGCGTCCGTCGGGCAAGACGTCGTCAATGGCGGCGGTGAAGGTCTCGCCGGTGGCGGCGACTTCCCAGGGCCATTCGCCCTGGCCGCGCCAGAGGCGGCAGCAATAGTCGTGGTGGTTGTCGCGGCCCAGGCGGTTCATGATGCAGTCGAGCAGGTCGGCGGCCAGTTGGTCGACGGGGTGGTCAGTGCCCGTGAGCTGACGCAGCGACACGGGGTTGGGTGCGTCGCTGCGGAATTCGGCCTGGTTGACGTTGAGGCCGATGCCGGCCACGGCGCGGGAAATCAGCGGGCCGCTGACGGTGTTCTCGATGAGAATGCCGGCGATTTTGCGGTCGGCCACGTAGATGTCGTTTGGCCACTTGACGCAGACGTCGCCGATGCCCAGGTTGTCGAGCAGGTCGGCCACTCCGAGGCTCACGGCCTCGCTCAGCTCGAACTGGCGCGCGGCGGGCAGGCCGTCGGGCCGCAGCATGAGGCTGAGGGTTATGTTCTTGCCCGGCTCGCTCTCCCACGAGTTGCCGCGCTGTCCGCGCCCGGCGCTCTGGCAGCGGGCCATGAGGGCGGTGCCGTGGGGCGCCGAGGGGTCGAGCGCCGAGTTGGTGCTCTCGCAGCTGTCAATAATCTGCAGTTGTGTCTTCGTCGTCTTCATCGTTGCTGTCGGTTGAGCCGGCGTCGCTGTCGGCGGGAAACTTCTTGCGATACTCCTTCAGGAAGTAGAGGTTGTTGAAGTAATAGTCGGTAGAGTCTTTGGCGCTTTTTGGGGCGACGGTGATGTGGTCAATGCCCGGCGCCTCGAACTCGAAGTTCTGGGCCACGTGGCCCAGACGGTTCAGCAGAAAATATTCGTGCTGGGGGCTGACCACAATCCATGGCTGCTTGCGGTCGAGGCCGGTGCCGGTGCTGACGATGGCTTCGAGTAGATGGTTGAGGCGATATTGCCAGATGTTGGCAATGTTGTTCTTCTTCTTTTCGCGCAGGGCGTAGATTAGATAGTCAATCTGCTGGAGGTCGAAGGGATTGTCTTTGAGCGAGAGCTCGGCATATTTGATAATGCGGTCGCACTCGCTCTTTGAGTGCTGCGACTTGAAGTAGAGCTCTTCGACGATGTTGGCGTAGGCCGACGTGCGGTAGGGGTTGAAATCTTCCTCGAACATGTAGCCCAGATAGAGGCGGCGGTAGTCGTCGAGGGTCATGACGGTTTCGTTGCGCTCGTAGGCGCGCATGAGGGTGGGGTAGTAGTATTTCGACG
This sequence comes from uncultured Porphyromonadaceae bacterium, assembly GCA_902495245.1. Taxonomy (GTDB): domain Bacteria; phylum Bacteroidota; class Bacteroidia; order Bacteroidales; family Muribaculaceae; genus UBA3263. The sequence goes on along the minus strand of CABUWI010000011.1, from coordinate 56,254 downwards.
CGGGGTCGGAGACTTCGCGGCGAATCTGCTCCATGTCGGGCACGACGGGGTCGCGGAACGCGCTCAGGGCGATGACGGCCGCGAGGGCAACCGGAAGGTAGACAAGTTTTTTCATAGGCTGAGGAGGGTTGCTGAGGTTGCGTCTTTAATGGTAACGGGCACGGTCATGCCCACTTTCTGACCCGCCGCGCGGCTGAACACGACGGTCTTGTTCTGGCTCGTGCGTCCCACCCACTGCTCGGTGCTGCGCTTGCTGACGCCCTCGATGAGCACGTCGAACGTACGGCCGATGTCGCGGCGGTTGGCGGCGAGCGAGAGCTCGTTCTGCAGGGCAATCATTCGGTTCAGGCGGTCAATCTTGACCTCTTCGGGAATGTTGTCGGGCATGGTGCGCGAGGCCACGGTGCCGGGGCGCTCGGAATATTTGAACATGAACGCGGCGTCGAAGCCGACCGTGCGCATCAGCTCGAGCGTCTGCTCGAAGTCGGCCTCGGTCTCGCCGTGGAAACCGGTGAAGAGGTCTGTGGTGATTGCGCAGTCGGGCATGGCGCGCCTGATGGCGTCGACGCGGCCCAGATACCACTCGCGGTCATAGTGGCGGTTCATGGCCTTGAGCACGGCGTCCGAGCCGCTCTGGACGGGCAGGTGGACATGGCGCGCAATGTTTGGCCGCGAGGCGATGGCGGCGATGATGTCGTCAGACATGTCGCGGGGGTGGGACGTCGTGAAGCGCACGCGCATCTGCGGCGCCGCGTCGGCCACCATCTGCAGCAGCGCGGCGAAGTCGGTGGCGGCGCCGTCGGCTTCGAAGCGGTAGGAGTTGACGTTCTGCCCCAGCAGCGTAACCTCCTTGTAGCCGCGGTCGGCCAGGTCGGCTACCTCGCGCAGAATGCTCTGCGGCTCGCGCGAGCGCTCGCGCCCGCGGGTGTAGGGCACGATGCAGTAGGTGCAGAAATTGTTGCAGCCGCGCATGATGCTCACAAAGCCGCTCACGCCGTTCGAGCCGATGCGGCGCGGCAAGATGTCGCGATAGGTCTCGGTGGTGCTCAGCTCGACGTTGACGGCGGGAATGCCGCGCTCGGCCGACGCCATGAGGGCCGGCAGGTCGAGATAGCTGTCGGGGCCGGCCACGAGGTCCACGCCGTGGCGCTCGACCAGGTCGCGGCCCACGCGCTCGGCCATGCAGCCGATGACGCCGATGCGCGCCGGGCGCCCCGACTTGCGGCGCATGGCGTTCAGCGCGCTCAGGCGGCTCAGGATTTTCTGTTCGGCGTTGTCGCGGATAGAGCAGGTGTTCAGAAAGATGGCGTCGGCGTCGGCGATGTCGTCGGTGGTCTCGTAGCCGCCCATCTGCATCACGGCGGCCACGACCTCGCTGTCGGCCACGTTCATCTGACACCCGTATGTTTCAATCAAAAGTTTCTTCATCAGGCTCAAAACTATATATTATAGCGCAAAGTTAGCGAAAAATCGCCTTAACTCCGCCCCTTTTTTGAATTTTTAGGAAAACTGATTAGAGTAATTAGTCCAATTGGTCTAATTAGTCCAATTAGTCCAATTAGTCTAATTGGTTTGGTTCATGTCGGCGAAAAAAATGGCGCCCCGCGGCGTTAGGGCTGCGGGGCGTCGGCGGGGTTGCGGGATTGCGAATCAGTCGCGGCGCGGGCTGCGGGGTCCGCGGTCGCCACGTTCGCCGCGGTCGCGGCGCTCACGGCGTTCGCCGCGCTCTGAGCCTTCGCCACGGGGGCGGCGCGGTTCGCGGGGACGCTCAACCCAGCCTTCGGGCTTGGGCTGCAGAGCGCGCATCGACAGGCGGTACTTGCCGGTCTTCTGGTCGATTTCGATGAGCTTGACGGTAACTTCGTCGCCCTCCTTGAGGCCGCTGGCCTCCATGTCGGGCAGGCGGTCCCACGAAATTTCAGAGATGTGGAGCAGGCCGTCGCGGTTGGGCATGAACTGCACGAATGCGCCGAAATCCTGAATGGTCATCACCTTGCCGGTGTAGACCTCGCCCTCTTCGGGCTGGGCGACGATGGCCTTGATCATGGCCAGGGCGCGGTCAATGGCGTCCTTGTTGGGGGCGGCCACTTCGATGTAGCCCTCGTTGTTGATTTCGTCGATGCTGACGGCGGCGCCGCTTTCTTCCTGAATGCCCTGAATGACCTTTCCGCCCGGGCCGATGACGGCGCCGATGAGGTCTTTGGGAATGGTCATCGTTACGATGCGGGGCACGTTGGGCTTATAGTCTTCGCGCGGAGCGGGAATCGTTTCGTTGATGATGTTGAGAATGTGGAGACGGCCGTCGCGGGCCTGCATGAGAGCCTTTTCGAGAATCTCGTAGCTGAGGCCGTCGCACTTGATGTCCATCTGAGTGGCGGTGATGCCCTCGGTGGTGCCGGTAACCTTGAAGTCCATGTCGCCGAGGTGGTCTTCATCGCCGAGAATGTCGGAGAGCACGGCCCACTTCGAGCCGTCTGAAATCAGGCCCATGGCGATGCCGGCAACGGGGCGGCGCATCTTGACGCCGGCGTCGAGCAGCGCCAGAGTGCCGGCGCAGACGGTGGCCATCGAGCTGGAGCCGTTGCTTTCGAGAATGTCGCTCACCACGCGGGTAACATAGGGGAAGCCTTCGGGCAGCATGCGCTTGAGGGCGCGGTGGGCAAGGTTGCCGTGGCCCACTTCGCGACGGCTCACGCCGCGCGGAGCGCGTGCCTCGCCGGTCGAGAAGGGCGGGAAGTTATAGTGGAGCAGGAAACGCTCGTGGCCCTGGTCGAGAACTTCGTCAATGATTTTCTCGTCGAGCTTGGTGCCGAGCGTAACCGTTGCGAGGCTCTGGGTCTCGCCGCGGGTAAACACGGCCGAGCCGTGAGGGCCGGGCAGATAGTCGGTCTCGCACCAGATGGGGCGGATTTCGGTGGTCTTGCGGCCGTCGAGGCGAATGCCCTCGTCGAGCACGCAGCGGCGCATGGCCTCCTTCTCTACGTCGTGATAGTAGCGCTTGACCAGCGGGGTCTTCTCTTCCTGCTCCTCTTCGGGCAGCGAGGCGATATATTCGTCGCAGATGGCGGCGAAGCTGTCGGCGCGCCAGTGCTTGTCGGCGCAGCCCTGCTTTGCAATGGCATATGCCTTGTCGTAGCACTTGTCGTGAACGTCCTTGCGCAGCTCTTCGTCGTTGACTTCGTGGCAGTATTCGCGCTTGGTGTTGCCGACTTCCTTGGCCAGCTCCATCTGGGCCACGCACTGAACCTTGATGGCCTCGTGGGCGGCCTTGAGGGCGTCGAGCAGCACCTGCTCGCTCACCTCGTTCATCTCGCCCTCGACCATCATGATGTTGTCGTAGGTGGCACCGACCATGAGCTCGAGGTCGGCGTCTTTCATCTGCTCGAAGGTCGGGTCGATTACGAACTCGCCGTTGATGCGCGCCACGCGCACCTCGGAAATCGGGCCCTGGAAGGGGACGTCGCTGACGGTCAGCGCGGCCGATGCGGCCAGACCGGCCAGTGCGTCGGGCGCGTCGACTCCGTCGGCGCTATACATCGTAACCTGCACGATTGTGTCGGCGTGGTAGTTGTCGGGGAACAGGGGACGCAGCACGCGGTCAATCAGGCGTGCGGTCAGAATTTCATAGTCGGAGGCACGGCCTTCGCGTTTGAGGAATCCGCCCGGAAAACGGCCGTTTGATGAAAATTTCTCTTTGTACTCCACGGTCAGAGGCATGAAGTCGACGCCCTCGCCGGCTTCTTTTGCTGAAACGACCGTTGCAAGAATCATGGTGTTACCCATGCGCAGCTCTACGGCTCCATCGGCCTGTTTGGCGAGCTTGCCTGTCTCCAGGGTGATTTCGCGGCCATCAGGCAGTGTGATGGTTTTCTTTATTGGTTTCATTTAGCTTAAAAAAGGTTATAACACTTCAAAATATCGCGCAAAGATACGCAATTATTTCCAAACCGTCAAAACTTTCGCGCAGGGGGAATTAAGAATTAAGAATTAAAAATTAAAAATCGGCACTTTTGTGCGTCGTGCCAACCCATTCGTAATTCTTAATTTTTAATTTGCCGCTTGCGGCAGGCGAATGAAGCGATGGCGGTTGCCGCAGAGGGCGAGGAAGCGGCTGAAGCCTTCGCGGTCAATGACCAGCGAGGCGGTGTTGTCGTTGGGGTGGAAGCTGATGCGGTCGGCCGAGGCAAGGTCGGCGTCGAGCAGCAGGCTCACGGCGTTGCCCTCGTCGTTGATGAGGCTGAAAAGCGACACGGAGCCGGGCGTCGTGCCCAGATATTTCATCATGCGCTCGGCCGAGGCGAACGAGAGGCGGCTCTCGCCGAGCTGATGCCACAGGGCGCGAATGTCAAGCTGCTTGTGGCACTCGAGAATCACCAGATAGTGGCGGTCGCCCTTGTGGTTGCGAAGAAACAGGTTCTTGCAGTGGGTAACGCCGGGCAGGTCGGCCCAATATTTCAGCGCGGTCTCAACCGTGGCGGCCGCGGGGTGCTCGTGGAGCTCGTAGCCGATGCCGGCGTTAGCGAGCCAGTCGAAAACTTTCTGTCGTCGTTCTGCTTCCATAATCCGTCTGCAAAGTTACGAAAAATTTTCGACCGGCGGCAGTGCCGAACCATTGTCTGGCGCAGGTTGTTTTCATTGCATATTAACAACCTTACCAGACTCTCAGCTGTAACCTCTCTATGAGCAAGACAACACAACAGCCGCCCCAACCCGAACTGACGGCGTCGGGACGCCAAAAGCCCGTGTCGACCGCCCGCGGGTCAATCACCATGATGGCGATGGCAATTCTGATCACCACCTCCATACTGAGCCTGCGCGGCCTCCCCTCCGAGGCCAAGTTCGGCATTCAGTCGATTTTCTACTATATTTTTGCCGCCGTGGTGTTCCTGCTCCCCTTCTCGCTGGTGTGTGCCGAGCTCGCCTCGACCTACACAAAGCAGGGCGGCCTCTACCGCTGGGTCTCCGAGGCCTTCGGGCCGAGGTGGGGCTGGACGGCCATGTATCTTGAGTGGCAGACAATAATCATCTGGTTCCCCACCGTGCTCATGTTCGGCGCCGTTGCGCTGGCCTACATCTTCTGGCCCGAGAGCTTCGACGCCAAACTGGCCTCAAACAAGCTCTACACCCTTGTCATCGCCCTGCTGGTCTACTGGGGCGTTACGCTCAACTCCTTCCGCGGCACCAAGGCCGCCAACCGCGTCAGCACGCTCGGCGGCCTGTTCGGCACCATCATTCCCGGCGCCATTCTCATCATTCTCGGCATTGTCTACATCTGTCTCGGCAAGACAATCGACCTCGAGCCGATGCCCTTCTTTCCCGACTTCTCTCATGTCGGCACCATCGTGCTCGCCGCCTCAATCTTCCTCTTCTACGGCGGCATGGAGATGCAGGCCGTCCACATCAACGACATGCGCAACCCGGCCCGCGACTATCCGCGCGCCGTCTTCCTGTCGATTATCGTAATCGTGGCCATGTATGCCGTCGGCACTCTCATTGTCGGCCTCGTCATACCCTCGGCCAAGATTGACCTCGTGCAGTCGCTCCTGACGGCCTACAACGTGCTCTGGGGCAGCATCGGCCTCGAATGGATGGGCAATGTCCTCGCCCTGCTCATCATGGTCGGCGTCATCGGCCAGGTCAGCGCGCTGGTCAACGGCCCCTCCGTGGGCCTCATGGCCGTGGCCCGCTCGGGCTATCTGCCCATGGCGATGCAGACAACCAACGCCCGCGGCGTCAACAAGCCCGTCATGATTGTGGCCGGCGTGTTCGTCTCGATTCTCAGCCTCGTGCTCATCGTGCTCCCCACCGTCGAGTCGGCCTATCAGATAATGTCGCAGATGGCCACGATTATCTACCTCATCATGGTGCTGATGATCTACGGCGCCTTTCTGCGCCTGCGCCGCACTCAGCCCCTCAAGCCCCGCGGCTTCCGTGTGCCCGGCGGCAAGGTCGGGCAGTGGGTGGTCTGCATTCTCGGCGTCGGCGGCGCCGTGCTCGCCCTGCTGCTGAGCTACATACCGCCGTCGCAGATCGACACGGGCAGCCCCGTGGTCTACGTCGGCATACTCCTTGCCGGAGTCGCCCTCTTCGTAGCGCTGCCGCTCGTGGTCTACGCCCTGCGCAAACCGAGCTGGCGCAACCCCGACGCCCACTTCTATCCCTTCGACTGGCAGATTGAAGGCCGCAAGCCCTCGCAAGTTTCCAAATGGCCCGCCGACTACGTCCCCACCGAGGCTCAGGTCGAAGCCGCCGAAGCCGCCGCCATCGCCACCCACGGCCAAAAAATCAAGAATTAAGGTCATTAAGGTCCTTAAAGTCCTTAAGGACCTTAACGGCCCTCTCGGGGAATTTGCGTAACTTTGCGGGTGGATAGGCGTTTGTATGTTATGGATTCGATGCTGATTGTTGCGGCGCCGCTGCAGGGATTTACCGACGGCGCGTGGAGAGAGGCACACGCCCGGATTTTCGGGGGTGTGGACGAGTATTGCATGCCGTTCAGCCGGGTGGAGGGGGGCGCGGTGCGCCCGCGCGACCTCCGTGAGCTGGAGGCCGACAGGGAGGCGACGGCACAGGCGATTTTTCGCGACGCGGCTGAGTTGCGCCTTGTGGCGGAGGCGGCGGTGGCTGCGGGCCACAGGCGGCTCGACCTGAACCTGGGGTGCCCGTTTCCGCCGCAGGTGAGCCGCGGGCGCGGGGCCGGTTTCATCGGTCGCGAAAGCGAGCGCGACGCGGTGGGCGCCGTGGTGGCGGAGCTTGCCGCGGAGAAGGGGGTGGAGGTGTCGGTGAAGATGCGCCTCGGGGTTGACGCCGCCGACGAGTGGCGCGGGGCCATGGAGTGGCTCAATTCGCTGCCGCTGCGTCGCATCGCGCTGCACCCGCGCACGGCGCGCATGCAGTATCGCGGCGAGCCTCTGATGGAGGAGGTGGAGCCGTTTCTGGAGGCGTCGAACCACCCGGTGGTGCTTAACGGCGACTTGCGCTCGGTGAGCCACATCGAGGCGGCGATGGGGCGCTTTCCGCAGCTGCAGGGGGTGATGTTGGGGCGCGGGCTGCTGGCGTGTCCATGGCTAGCGGACGAATTGCGCGGCGGGGTGTGGAAGCCGCGGCGGGCGCTGGAAGCGACGATTGAGCTGCACAACGCCGTGCTTGAGCGCTATCGGGCCACGCTTTGCGGCGAGGCGCAGGTGCTGGCCAAAATCAAGCCGTTCTGGGAGTATGCGGGCGCTCTGTTGCCGCGACGGACGCTGAAGGCGATGATGAAAGCCGGGCGGCTCGACGACTATTGTGGCTTGCTGTTGCGCTGCACCAGCGAGGTGATGTAGACCGTGAAGAGCGGTAGCATCAGCACGCCCATGCAGCCCGTAACGACGGCCACGACGCGGCCCACGGTGGTTACCGGCTCGATGTCGGAGCCGATGGTTGTTACGTCCATAGCGGCCCACCACAGGGCGTCGCCGTAGTCATTGACGGCGGGGTTGACACCATATTCCGCGTCGAAGAAAATCAGCGAGCCGAAGTAGACGAACGCAATCAGAATCAGCGCATAGCTGGCAAGCAGCGATGTGGCGCGGTTGCGGCTGATGTAGCCCACGACGATTGCCATGGCCATTGCGGCGCGGCCGAGGGGAAGGAAGCGCACCCAGTCGAGCTCGTTGTGAGTAACGGGAATCTGCAGATAGGTGATGAGGTTGAGAAAGGGAATGGAGAGCAAGAGAAAAAGCCAGCGCGTGCGCAGGTAGCGCTTCTTGGACGGCGCGAAAATCAGCTCGACGAAGAAGTCGATGATGAAAAAGATGCAGACCCAGAACTGAAAGCGCATGTAGTCGCTGTTCTGCAGGAAGTCGCGGGCGGCGAACGAGTCGAACGAGATGAAGACAATCAGCAGCGCCGACAGCGCGAACACTGTCAGCCGCATCGCGGCCAGCACCCAGCGCATCGGTTTTGACGGAGTCTTCATAGGGGAGGGTTGAAACGGAGTTTTATCTCTTACTCAGTTTCAACGCCGGCGCTATCGCAAAAGTTTGCGCAGCAGGGCGCAGATGGCGTAGAGGGCCACCTGGAGGGCGACGATTAGCGCCGAGGCGGGCACGTTGACTGCGGCGGCGGCCAGCAGTCCGCCGACGCAGCCGGCCGCGCTGATGGCCACCGAGAGAGGGACCATGGTGCGGAGGCGCGCGCAGAAGAGTTCGGCCGTGAGCTGCGGGAGCGTCAGCATAGACATGAGCAGCATCATGCCCACGCAGCGAATCATCAGCACGATGCCGACGGCCACAAAGAGCGTCATCGCGCCGTTGTAGAGCCGGGTGTTGACGCCGGCCACCTTCATGAAATCGGGGTCGAAGGCGCAGGCCGTTATCTTCTTGAAAAAGATGGTGAAGAAGAGGCCGAGGGCCACGGTATAGGCGGCGAAGAGGGCGATGTCGGCCGCGGTGATTGTCAGAATGTTGCCGAACAGAAACGAATTAAGCTCGGGCACGGCACCGGGAGTGAGGAACACGAAGGTTACGCCGACGGCCATGCCCGCGGCCCAGACCACGGCTATGGCGGAATCCTCGCGCACGCGGTCGCGCGAACCGAGCCACTGCACGCCCAGGGCCGAGGCGACGGCAAAGGCCATTGCCATGCCGATAGGCGACCAGCCCAGATAGTAGCCGAGGCCGAGGCCACCGAAGCAGGCGTGGGTGATTCCGCCGCTAATCGAGACGAGGCGCCGCGTTACGATATAGCTGCCGAGAATGCCCGCGCCGATGCTTAGAATCAGCACTCCGGCGAGCGCGTTGCGGAAAAAGGCGTAGTCGAGCAGTTCAAGCATTTTCTTTCTCCACCTCCTCGAGTGTGAAGCCTGCGGCGCGCAGGTGGTTCCAGAACTGGGGATAAGACTTGCTGACCACCTCGGCGTTGAGAATCTGCAGGCCGGGATAGAAGAGTGCGGCCGGGGCGAAGGCCATGGCCATGCGGTGGTCGTCGTAGGTGGCGATGGGTTCGATTTCCTCGCCCGGCTCGAAGCGGGCGCCGCGCCAGAGCAGAGTGCCCGGCTCTTCGACGTCGGTTATGAATCCGAGCTTGCTCAGCTCCATCTGCAGGGCGGCGATGCGGTCGGTCTCCTTGATGCGGAGCGACTGCAGCCCGGTGAGGCGGAACGGGAGGGCGAGGAGGCAGCAGGTAACGGCGAGGGTCTGGGCTATGTCGGGGGTGTCGGCGAGGTCGGCAATGAGCTGCGAGCCGGAGTCGGGCGTGAGCTGCAGGCTGAGGTCGCCGTCGTCGGTGAAGCGGCTGTCGAGACCCGTAACCTTGAACAGCTCTCTCACGGCGGCATCGCCCTGGAGCGACCGGCGTCGCAGTCCGCGCAGGCTGACCGGCTCGGTCGATATGGCGGCGATTTCAAACCAGTAGCTCGCGGCACTCCAGTCGGCCTCGACGGGGGGCATCTCGCGGCTGTAGGGGCCGTAGGCCACGCGGATTACCTGCTCGTTCTCGTTGAAGTCGGCCTTGGCGCCGGCGGCCTCCATGAGGCTCAGGGTCATGTAGATGTAGGGCGTGGAGACCACGTTGCCGCGCAGGTGCAGCTCCAGGCCGTGCTGCATGGTCGGGCCGACCATGAGCAGCGCCGAGACGAACTGCGAGCTGACCGATGCGTCAAGCTCTACGGCGCCGCCCTCGAGCATGCGTCCCTTGATTCGCAACGGGGGAAAGCCCTCGGCACCGGCATAGTCGATGTCGGCGCCGAGCTTGCGCAACGCGTCGACCAGGACGCCTATGGGGCGCCGGCGCATGCGCTCGGACCCGTCGAGAGTAACGTCGCAGCCGGGGTGGCAGGCAAAATAGGCGGTCAGGAAGCGCATGGCCGTGCCGGCTGCGCCGATGTTCACGTGGCGCGGGCCGTCGGAATTGTCGGTCAAGGCGGCGAGGAGCACGTCGGTGTCGTCGCAGTCGGCCACGCGCGCCGGCAGCGGCCGCCCGGGTGTGAGTGCGCCGATAATGAGCTGACGCGCGCTCTCGCTCTTGCTCAGCGGCAGCTCAATGGCGGCGTCGGCGAGCTCGTCGGGCGGGAATATCTTCAGGTCCATTGGTTTTTGGGTGATAAATCTTATAATTTTTATAAATCTTATAAATTTTATAATTTACCCCCGTTTTCGGTTGGTTGAAAACGGGGGTAAAATGTTTTTTATTTAGGCGGGAGTTACTTGGCGGCGGCGAGAGCTTCGGCCTGAATGCGGTGGCTCTCGACGGCTGCGCGCTGAGCGTAGGCGGGATATTTTTCTTCGATTTCCTTGTAAATGTTCACGGCCTCGGCATAGTTCTTGTCGGCAACCAGAATGGTGGCTTTCTTGTCCATGAAGTAGGGCACGAGCTGGGGATTGTTGTCGGATTTCGAAATGGCTTTGCCGAATGCTTTGAGGGCGTCGGCGTTGCGGTCGAGGTTGACGAGGCAGTCGCCCTTGAGGCCGAGGGCCATGGCGGCTACGACATTGTCGGTGGCCTTGTAGTGGTCAACGTAGTCAAGCGCCTTCTGATACTCGCCCTGACGGTAGAGAATGATTGCACACTCGAGTTTGGCGCGGTTGCCGGCGGCGAAACCGTGGTTTGCGGCAACCGACTCATAGGCTGCGAGCGACGTGGAGTCGTTGCCCTCGGTCAGGGCAATTCGGTCTGCCTCGGCAATAGCCTCGTTGCCTTTCTGGATTGCGGGCTGGCGGTAAAGGAAAATGTAGACGATTACGCCGATAACGATGAGGGCGGCGACAATCGTGCCCCACATCATGATGGAGCGTGCGCGCGAGGCGTCTTTAACCGGGGTTTCCTCTGCGGGAAGAATTGGTTCGTTTGCTGTTGACATATTTAGTGATTTGATTTTGAGCGTATGTTGGTGTTTCTGAACTGCAAAGTTAACCCTTTTCCGTCAAATCCGCAACTTTTCGGCAAAAAATGTCAAATTTCTCGCCGTCAAATCTCGTTGCGGGTCAGAAGTTGAGGGTGAACCGCTGGGGCGGAAGGGTCGGGCGGCGCAGGGCGATGAGGGTGCGGCCGTTGGTGAAAATCATGGCGTCGGCCGGGCGCTCGCGCGAGGCGCGGACGTATAGTGCGCGGAAGCTTTCGGGGACGGAGTCGAGGCTGTAGGTGAGGTCGGCCAGGGCGGGGTCGGCCACCTCGACTGCTGCGGGGCAGGCCAGCGCCACGGCGCGGCGGGCGCGGGGGCAGTTGTCGACGAAGGCCACGGTGCGCGGCTGCAGAAAGTTGGCCACGCGGAAAAGGCGTCGCTCGTCAGCGTCGGTGAGCACGTCGCGGAAGCAATAGTAGTGGCATCGCTCGCGCAGCACGCGGGTGATGAAGCGATAGGCAAAGGGAGAGTGGACGGTGAAGCCGCGCCCGACTCTGGCCCTTTGCACGCACATGAACGGATATGCCAGCAGGCTCGCTATCATTTCGCCTTTTTCGGCCTGACGGCCGCGACGATGCCGACGATGAGCAGCAGGTAGATGAGACCGACGGCGACGTAGGCCATGGTTTCGGTGATTCTGATTGAGCGCGGGCGGAACTCCATGACGATTTCGTGGGAGCCGGCGGGGACGGGGAGCGCGCGCAGAATGTAGTCGACGCGGCCGAGTTCGACGGGCTTGCCGTCAATCGTTGCCTGCCAGCCCCAGGGGAAGTAGACCTCGGAGAAGACGGCCAGGGCTCCGCGGGCGGTCGTGGCCTTATAGGTGAGGCGGTCGGGGGCGTAGGAGGTGAGGGCGATGACGTCGCCGGGCGATGCGGGCCCGGGGTTGCCGAGCTGCGGGGCGAAGCGGCGGTCGGCCACGGCCATGGCGCGGGGGTTGATGGAGTCGAGGGCGGCCATCTCGGCGTCGGCGCCGTCGACATAGGCAATCCGGTCGACAAACCAGGCGTTGCCCGCCGCGCGCGGGTTGACCACGGGGGCCGCGGCATGGTCAACGATGACATAGCGGGTGTTGAGCATGTCGAGCACGTTGAGGTGGGAGTTGAGCCAGCGCATGTCGTCGGGCGAATAGGCTGCCGCGGCCACCGAGTCTTCGCGCAGGGCCAGGAGGTCGGCCACCTCGGGCCGGCCCACATAGGCCAGATGGCGGTCAATGAGGTCCTGATAGCGCGTGAGCTTGGCGGCGTGGTAGCCGCCCACCGACTTGTGGAAATAGCTCGGGGCGGCCGACTGGAAGCGTGTGGCGTCAAGAACGCGATAGGCGGGGTCGGGGTCGGCAAGAATGGCCTTGTCGGCGGCTGAGGCCACGAAAGGCACTGCGGCCTGCGGCTCGACGAACGAGGCGGAGTTGAGCCAGCGCTTGTCGGCCGTGTAGAGGTCAATGCCGACGGCCACGGCCAGCAGGGCCACGGCCCAGGAGGTCTTTAGGCGTCCGCGGGCGGCAAAGAACAGCAGGGCGAGGCCGACGGCCAGGAATGCCAGCGAGCGCAAGGCGTCTGTCTTGACCGCGGCGTCGCGCAGCGATTCGGCGGCCTGAAGCACTGCGGGATATTGCGCGATGTTGAAGTCGGCCGGGAGCGCGCCGGCAGCTTTATATTGCTGCACGGCCAGCATGTCGCCGTCGCTGAGCAGGGTCGTGGCGAACAGTCCCGGCGAGGCCATAGCGGCCAGGCAGCAGAGGGCGCAAAGGCCGAAGCTGACAAGCAGCGGCTTGAAGAAGCGTTTGCGGTCGGCGGCCGCGAAAAACTCGCGCAGGCCCATCAGGGCGAGCAGTGGCATGGTGAATTCGGCGATGACCAGAATCGACTCGACCGTGCGGAACTTGGAGTACATCGGCACGTAGTCGATAAACAGGTCGGTGAACCACTGCAGGTTGCGACCCCAGGCCAGCAGAATCGAGAGCAGGGTCATGACAACGAGTGCCCACTTCATTGGGCCCTTGACGACGATTGCGCCGAAAAGGAAGAGCGCCACGATGATTGCGCCGACATAGACGGGACCGTTGGTGCCCTCCACTCCGCCGAAATATTGCGAAAAGAGCTGCAGAAGGGTCATCTGCGGGTCGCGCTGCATCAGCTCGCGGCCCTCGGGGGTGTCGGCCAGCGTCAGAGGCACGAGGCCGCCGTTGGCCGGTTTGGCCGAAGCGCCGCCGGCGGCGTCGGGAATCAGTAGGGTCATCGTCTCGCCGCGGCCGTAGGAGTACATTGTTATATAGTCGCGGTCAAGGCCGGCGGTGGCGTTGGCCAGTGCGGCGGGGTCTGTCGGCGTGAGCTCGGAGTGGCCTCCGCGCATGGTCTGCTTGGAATACTCGTAGGTGTGATAGAGGTTGGGGGCGTTTGCGGCCACGGCAAGGAGCATTGCGCCGGCAAGGACGGCAGTGCTGACGCCCCAGCGGCCGAGCTGTTTTTGGCGCAGGGCCATGACGCCGTAGGCAATGACCATGGCGGCCATGACCCAGGCGAAGTAGTAGCTCATCTGCACGTGGTTCGACGCAATCTGCATCATCATGAACAGGGCGGCCAGCGCGGCGCCGAGCAGCCGGCGGCCGTTATAGATGAGCACCAGGCCCGCAATGGTGGGCGGCACGTAGGCCAGGGTGACGAACTTCCAGATATGGCCCGCGCCGATAATTATGACGAAATAAGAGCTGAGGCCCCACGCCAGAGCGCCCGTGAGGGCAAGGCCGGGACGCATCTTCATTGCCATGAGCAAGATGAACATGCCGAGCATCATCATGGCCAGCAGATTGGCCGGCGCCGGGAGAAACAGGCCGAAAGCCTTTGTTATCCACGAAAAAAGGGCCGACGAGCCGTAGGAAGGCGAAATCTGGAAGGCGGGCATTCCGCCGAAGAGCGAGTTGGTCCACCAGGCGTCGGTGCCGGTCTGCTCGCGCCAGTCGGCCAGTTCGCGGCCGTTGGCCTCGCCCTGCTGCATGTCGTGCTGCTGAAGGACGTTGCCCTCGAACGCGTCGGGATAGAAAAACGCGAGGCTGACGGCGGCGATGACCGCCACTGCGGCCACCACCGAGAGGAAGCGGCGCGAGGTTATGAAGTGCTTGAACTTGTCCATAGTCGGGGGTCAGAGATATTTGTCGCCAAGAGGAGTCTGGCTGATGTCGTTGACATATTGTTTGATTTGCTGCTCGCGGGCCAGGGGGCAGATGAGCAGTACGTCGGCCGTGTCGGCCACTACATAATCTTCAAGGCCGTCGACGACGATGAGTTTTGCGGGGTCGGCCTCGAAAAAAACGGAGCCGGAGGTGTCGTAGGCCTTGACCGCGCAGCCGTGGGCTACGTTGCCGTTGCGGTTCTTGGGCGAGCAGTCGCGCATGGCGCTCCATGTGCCCAGGTCGCTCCAGCCCGGGTCTACCTTCTCGACGTAGACGTTCGACGCCTTCTCCATCAAGGCGTAGTCAATCGAAATTGCCGGGCAGGCCGGGAACTGGTGGCCGATGAAGTGGCGCTCTTTGCGCGGGTTGAGGAATGTGTCGGCGCCGGGCGAGTCGAACCGCATGGCCACCTCGGGGCTGCACTCCGCGAGGCCGTCGAGCAGGGTCGACGCCTTCCAGATGAAGACGCCAGAATTCCACAGAAACTCGCCTGACTTGAGAAAGACCTCGGCCAGCTCGCGGTCGGGCTTTTCGGTGAAAGTCTTGACGCGGTTAATGCCCTCGGCGGCGGGAGCGCCGAGCTGAATGTAGCCGTAGCCCGTCTCGGGGCGTGAGGGGCTGATTCCGAGCGTGAGCAGTGCGGGGTTAGCCTCGGCGAAATCGAAGCCTCGGGCCACGGCGTCGAGAAAGACGCGTTCGCGCGTGATGAGATGGTCGGAGGGCATAACGACCATCGAAGCCTCGGGGTCGCGGGCCATGACGTGGCGCGCGGCCCAGGCAATGCAGGGGGCGGTGTTGCGTCGCGCCGGCTCGAGCAGGATATTCTCGTCGCTGACCTCGGGCAGCTGAGCGCGCACGAGGCCGGCATAGTCTTCATTGGTAACCACGAGCACGCGCTCGGGCGGCACGAGCGGGGCGATGCGGTCAAACGTCATCTGCAGCAGGGTGCGGCCCGTGCCCATGAAGTCAAGAAACTGTTTCGGCTTATGTTGGCGCGAGGCCGGCCAGAACCGGCTGCCCACGCCTCCGCACATTATCACGCAATATCTCATGTTGTTGACGGGGATTATCTGTCGGGTTTATATTTGTTAGAGAGAATCGGGAGGTGCCACGAATAGCGCACGGCCAGCATGCGCACCACGACAATCACCACGAGGCAGGCCATGCCGCTGACCTCGGCCACGGCGCCCGCCCAGAGCGTCAGCCAGTAGGCCACGCCGCCCAACAGCGAGGCCATGGCGTAGATGTCTTTGCGGAAAATCAGCGGCACGCGGTTGAGCAGAATGTCGCGCAAGACTCCGCCGAAAGCGCCCGTAATCATGCCCATGCAGATTGCCGTGCACATGGGGCAGTCGCGGGCCAGCGCCTTCTCGATTCCGATGACCGTGAACATCGCGAGGCCTACGGCGTCGAAAATCAGCAGCATGCGTTCGCGTCGCACCAGCTGTCGGCTGAACACGATTACGAGCACCAGCGCCAGGGCCGTTACGATGAAATAGGCCAGAAAGAAGCGCAGGTCAGCCACCCAGAACGCGGGCTGGCAGAGCATGGCGTCGCGGAGGGTTCCGCCGCCGAGGGCGGTTACGAGGCCGATGATGTATGCGCCGAACCAGTCGAAACGCCTCAGAGCGGCGAGGCGTATGCCGGAAATGGCACACGCCAGAGCACCTATCATCTCGACGATGAACGAAAAGAGCATATCGCTTAGACGACGGCGTCAGCAGGCCTTTACGGGAATCTTTTCGATGCGGCGCTCGTGGCGTCCGCCCTCGAACGACGAGGTGAGGAAGGCGTCGAGCACCTCTTTGGCCGTCTCGACCGAGATGAAGCGCGCGCTCAGCACGAGGCAGTTGGCGTCGTTGTGGGCGCGGGCCAGGCGGGCCAGTTCGGGCTGCCAGCACATGGCCGCGCGGACGCCCTGATGCTTGTTGAGCGTCATGGCGATGCCGTTGCCCGAGCCGCAGATGCCGATTGCGGGCCACACTTCGCCGCGCTCAAGGGCGCAGGCGCAGGGGTGGGCAAAGTCGGGATAGTCGCACGATTCGGCTGAGTGGGTGCCGAAGTCAACGACCTCGTCAACTTCGGGGCGCTTGGCCAGTTCGGCCTTGATAATCTCTTTGAGCTCAAAGCCGGCGTGGTCGCTGCAGATTCCTATTTTCATATCTTAAAAAAGAGGGTTTGTGGTTATGTGTAGTGCAAATTTACAAACTTTTCGCCACAAGTGCAAACCGTAAGGCGGATTGGCGGTCAGGAGGGGTTATTTCAGGATTTTGCGGCCGTTGACAATGTAGATGCCGGGGCGCGAGGCGGAGGCGACGCGGCGCCCCTGGAGGTCGTAGACGGTTCGCCCGGCGGAGTCGGAAGCGTCGGCCGGGGCGATGAGGTCGACGATGTCGGTTCGGGCCGATATGCGCAGCGGAATGTCGTAGGCAACGCCTTCGTAGACGTTTTGGGCATTGGGGCCTTCGAGGTCGCGCCATGCGTTCTGATAGATTACGCGGAGGCGTCCGGCGCCCGAGGGGGCGTTGAGAGGCACGGTTACGCGTTGGTCAATCTCCATGACGGTGTTGTAGTTGGCCAGCACCTCGCCGCCGCTGAAGCGCTTGCCGACGGTGGCAAGCTGTTCCCACTCGCCCGTGCCGTAGAAGTCGGCGTAAATCACGGCGAAGTTATAGCGGAGGTCCTGATAGACCGTAGTTGTTGATGCCGGGCCTGCCTGATTGGCTGACAGGTGCAGCCCGAATGTCGCGCCGGGTTGGGCCACTACGGTTTGGTCGAGCAGCGTGAAGAAGGCGTCGGGCTTCGACGTGAAGCGGCAGTCGATGTCGTTGTCGGCACCTTCGGTAGTGATTGCTTTGACCCAGGCCTGACCGGCGGAGTGCATCGAACCGGAGGGGTTGACATAGTCGGCCGAGCCGCCGGCGGGCACGACGGTTAGGTTGAAGTCGTAGACGCGGCCCGAAGCCAGCGGTCCGTCGGGCGCGGGGACGCCGTCGGCGTCGCTCAGGGCCACGCGCAGGCGATAGCTGCCGCCCTTGGCCGTGGCGGGAATGTCGATTGTCAGGCGGCCGTCGGCATCGGCGGCGAGGCGTTCGGCGTCGGAGAACCGGAAGTCGCGGTCAAGGTCAATCCATGCGGCCATGGCGCGCACGGGGCGGTCGGTGGCGGCTTTGAGGACGGTGGGGCCGGCGCCGATGGTGGCGGTGCAGTCGGCAATCATCGTGTAGAGCCCGTCGGGTGCTGAGGCGGCCGTGTAGTCAAGTTCGGAGTCGAAAGCGCCTTCGGTTGACAGCGAGGTCAGGAAGGCGGCGCAAGACGAGCCCTGCGGCACACTGTAGCCGGCGCCCGGTGTGAGCTGCGGGGTGAAGCGGAGCTTGTAGGCGTAAGTGCCCGACGAGGGTATGCGATATTTGTTCATCGTGGCGGGTCCGCACGAGCCGTTGCCGAGTCCGCGCTGCATGTAGTCGAAGTGGACAATGATTTCGTCGCGCGGCGACAGCTCGAAGTCATGTCTGGCGGCGAGGAGGTCGTTTTCGGTGAAATGGAGCGCCGAGAAGTTGACGCGGCCTTCGGTCTCGACGAGCATGCCGAAGCCGTCGGGCGCGCTCAGGCGCAGCGAGCGGAGGTCTTCGCGGTTGCCCATGGACTGCGGGCGCACGAAGTGTTCGCGCATGTCGCTAACCGTGGTCTTGTAGAGGTCGGCAAAGACGCCGTTCTTGCGGTCGACATAGTTGCTCCAGGGGCCGCGGGCAAAATATTCAACATTCTCCAGGCCGGGCATGAGGCTCATTGAGAGGCCCATGCGGTCGATGTCGGACGATTTCGGCCTGAACTCGGCCTCGAGGTCCACGACTCCGTCGGCAAAGACGGTATAGGTCAGCGTGTAGTCGCAGAAGCCGTCGGCAGTGTAGGCCGACGTGATTTTCACGGCCTTGGCGGCCGAGGCGTCGCCTTCGAGGGGCTCGACGTCCATGCCGGTGAACGTGAAACCGACATTTGTGAGCGACGAAGGCTCGCTGCCGCCGTCGGGCACGTCGTTTTCAATCCAGCGCACGTTGTCGAACGCCGGACCGCGTCCGTTGTGGATATAGTCGGTGCCGTTATATTTCATTGAGACGAGGCGTCCGTCGCCATCGAAGACGAGGGCGAAACCGTTGCCGGCCACGGTGAGCGGATTCGTGCCGCTGAGGGTCAGGCTGCCGGCCGTCTGCGCCGGGCTTTTGGTGGCAAGGGTGTGAGTGCCCTCGGCAAACTGCGCGCGGGCCACGACATGGCCGGCCTCGGCCCAGGGAGAGGCCTTGCGGGTTACGAACTCGATGTCGAGCAGCATCTCCGAGCCGTCGGGGCAGGGAGCGGTGTAGGGCAGAGTGAGCGTTCCGGACGTTTCGGAGGCGAGGTTGAAGTCGGTGATGACGCCGCTCTCGGCTCCGCGCTTCCAGTGAATCTCGAAGTCGCTCAGGTCAATGAAGTCGTAGGTGTTTTCCACTCTGACCGTCTTGGCCTCGGGATTGAAATCGGACATCTTTATCCACTGATGCACGGCCTTGACCTCGGCGAGCTTGGCCGTCGGCTTGCGGTCGGGGCCGAGAATGCCGTTGTTGCAGAAGTTGCCCTGATGGGGGCCGGGGAAGTCATAGCCGGTATAGTAGCCGCGAATCGAGCCGGAGGCAATTTCGTCGGGGTGGCAGATGCCCTGGTCCACCCAGTCCCAGATGCAGCCGCCGATGATGCGGCGGCTCTGTTCGATATAGTCCCAGTAGTCCTTGAGGTTGCCGATGGCCTGACCCATTGCGTGGGCATATTCCGTAACGAAGTGGGGGCGGGATTCGGAGGCGTTGCGGTCGGTGCTGACCAGCTCGTCGTAGCTCGGATACATCTTTGCGGTGAGGTCGGAATAGGTGTTCACGCCGAAGCCCTCGTAGTGGATAATGCGGGGGTCGAGCGTGCGCACGGCGTCATAGCACGCCCTGAAGTTGGCGCCCGCTCCGGCCTCGTTGCCGAGGCTCCAGAAAATCACCGACGGGTGGTTGCGGTCGCGCAGCACCATTCGCTCCTCGCGGTCGACGAAAGCGGGAATCCACGAAGCGTCGTCGCTGAGGCTGCGCCGGGGGTGGCACTCAAGGTCGGCCTCGTCCATGTTGTAGAGCCCGAAGTGGTCGAACATGGCATACATGCGGGCAGCGTTGGGATAGTGGCTCGAACGAATGGTGTTGATGTTGTTCTGCTTCATCATGATGACGTCCTGAAGCATCGACTCGGTCGTTACGGCACGGCCCAGCAGCGGGTCGGTGTCGTGGCGGTTCACGCCCTTGAAGTAGACCTTCTTGCCGTTGATGAGGACGGCGCTGTTGGCAATTTCAATGTGGCGGAAGCCATATTTCGTCGAGAATGCCTCCAGCTCGGAGCCGGCGGCGTCTTTGAGCGAGACGACGAGGGTGTAGAGCTCGGGAGTCTCGGCCGTCCAGAGCGAGAGGTTCCCGAGGGCCAGCGAGAGGTTGGCCGTCTGCGTCGCGCCGGCACCTATGCTGACCGTAGTTGTGCCGCTGAGCGTGCCGGCCACGGAGCCGTCGGGCGCCATGAGCACGGCCTCGGCGCTGACCGCGGCCTCGGCGTCAGAGCGGTTGTCAAGCTCCAGGGCGAGGTTGAGCGTGCCCGATTTATAGTCTGCCGCGGGGTTGAGGGCGGAGGTGATGTAATGGTCGCGCACAAACACCTTGGGGCGCGCCGTGAGGGTTACGTTGCGGTAGATGCCCGACATGCGGAACATGTCCTGATTTTCGATATACGAACCGTCGCACCAGCGGAACACCTGCACGGCCAGCGTGTTGGCGCCCGTGCGGGCCAGGTCGGTGATGTCGAATTCATGGTCGGTGTTCGACGCCTGCGTGTAGCCCGCGAAGCGGCCGTTCACCCACACATAGGCGGCCGAATATATGCCCTCGAAATTCAGGAACAGCTCGTTGCCGCTCCAGGAATCGGGCACGGTGAACGAGGTCAGATAAGAACCCACCGGGTTGAGTCCGAACCCCGACGAACCGGGGCGGCGCTCGATGTAGGGCGGATTGTCGTTGAAGGGATAGCGGGTGTTGAGATACATCGGGTGGTCATATCCGTGCATCTCCCAGTTGGAGGGCACGGGAATGTCGTCCCAGCCCGAGGCGTCGAAGCCTTCGGCGAAGAAGTCGAGCGGGCGCTTTGAGGGCTCATCGACGAAGTTGAACTTCCAAGTGCCGTTGAGGCTCATGACCCGCGACGACTTCGTTGCGACCCAGGGGGTAGCGTAAAAATCGGCATCGGCCTTTACATCGGCAGCCGAGGGGTAGGGCACGGTGGTGGCATGGGCCTTCTCTTTGTTTACGGCAAACACGGCCTGATTCTCCCAGTAGTCGGCCCAGGTTGTCTGACGGTCAATAGCTCCGGCCGTTACCGACACGGCCACAAGGGCCGCAATGGCGGCCGGCGCTGATGCTAACGATTTAAGGTTCATAGTCTTCGCTCTGATGAATCGGTTTTGAATTTATTCGCAAAATTACGCAAAATTCCTCACAAAACAAAACCTGCGCCTACAGGTCGCGCCTCCGTCGGCTCAACAATAAATTGGCGGGTGAGACTCGGGTTTGGCGGTGTCGGCGTTTTTTTGTAACTTTGGAGTGGAATATAATAAGCCAATTTTTAATTGACCATGAAAATACATCGATTGCTTTGCGCGGCCTTGGCGGCCGTTGCCTCTCTGACACTTTGGGGCCAGAATTTCGCTCCCGGAGCTTTGTATAACATATCGCCTTCGGGCAGTCAGCTCGTGGTGCGCGACAATGCCGGCGTGGGGAAGGCCGACGCCGAAAGCCCTGCCGACTACTGGACGCTGAGCGCGTTGAGCGGCTCGTGGCGCATCATCAACCCGTTCAGCAACATGGCGCTGCGTGCCGACGGCCGTAAAGTCGCCGTCGGGGTCAACAACGGCTCGGACGAGGCGCAGCTTTGGAAAATCACTCCCGCAGGCAAGGGGCTCTACACCCTTGTGCCGGCCAACAATCCGGCCGTGGCCGCCGCCTTCAGCGGAGGGGCGCTGGTGCTGGTGGACAAATCGAAAGCCGGCAAGTTCGCCATAGCCACGGGTCAGAAGGTCGGCTTTGACGACGCGCTGACCTATCGTTTCCACCCCGCGGGGGCGCCGGACAAGGTGCTCGGCACGGGCGACTCGGGCGAGAACAACGCCCGAATCACGGCCGAAGAGTCCGACGCCGATAACCGCGGCCAGTATTGGAGCGTGAAGATGATTGACCTGAACGACCGCGCCGTGTCGGGCGGCTTCTACACGCAGAACTGGGACGATGGCGGCGGCAACGCGGCCATCACGGAGCTGATTCAATGGCCCGCGCAAGAGGGAGTGTGGAACAACGCGCGCTTCCGCTTCACGCCCGTTGACGGCGGCAAGGCCGTGGTCATCACCTCGGCCGGCACCGGCAAGATGTATCGCCTCGGCGCTGACGGGCGCCTGGAGAAGGCCGACCTCAACCTCGCCGACCCCGCCGCGCACTTCACCGTGGAGGTTGTAGAGAAGCCGAAACTGAAGTCGCCCGTGTGGGAAGACGAGCAGGTGTTCGCAATCAACAAACTGCCCGGCCGCGCAACGATGAACCCCTATCGCACGGAAGCCGAGATGCTGGCCGATGCCGACTTTTTGCGCACGCCCTGGCTGACGCCCAAGTCGTCGGTGCGTCAGAGCCTGAACGGCACGTGGAAATTCCACTTCGTGCCCGAGCCGTCGCAGCGTCCGCTCGATTTCTGGGCCGACGGCTTCGACGCGAGCGGCTGGGACAATATTCCCGTGCCCTCCAACTGGGAGATGCTCGGCTATGACAAGCCCATCTACTGCAATGTCGAATATCCCCACTCCAACACTCCGCCCTTCATCAAGGCGCGCCCCGGCTTCAACGACGGCGGCAAGAACTACGGCATCAACCCCGTGGGCTCTTACCTGCGCACGTTCACCGTACCGGCCGATTGGGCCGACCGCCGCACCATTCTTCACTTCGGCGGCATCTATTCGGCCGCCAACGTGTGGGTAAACGGCGAATATATAGGCTACACCCAAGGCTCGAACAACGTTGCCGAATTCGACATCACCGAGGCTCTCAAGCCGGGCGAGAACACGCTGGCCGTGGAGGTGTTCCGCTGGAGCGACGGCTCATATCTGGAGTGTCAGGACATGTTCCGTATGAGCGGCATCTTCCGTGACGTCGAGCTGCTGAGCCTGCCCGAGATGTCGGTATTCGACCATTATGTTACCACCACTCTCAACTCCGATTTCAGCAAGGCCGACGTAAATGTCGACTTTCCCACCCGCGGCAGCGGCAACGCGACGCTGGCCCTGAAACTTTACAGTCCCTCGGGCGCGCTCGTGGGCTCGGACACGCTGAAAATGGGCGGCGGCGCCACGACCAAGTGCTCGTTTGCCGTCGAGAACCCGCAGCTCTGGAGCGCCGAAAAGCCCGCGCTCTATCGCCTTGACGTCGTCGAGAGCATTGACGGCAAGGAAGTGCTGGCGTTCTCGACGCCCGTGGGCATTCGCGACGTGCGCATCGACGGCTCGCTTCTCTACATCAACGGTCGCCGCGTCTTTCTCAAGGGCGTGAACCGCCACGACACGTCGCCCGTCAACGGCCGCGCCGTAACGGTGGACGAGATGCTGCAAGACATCTTGCTGATGAAGCGCAACAACATCAACACGCTGCGCACCAGCCACTATCCGAACGACGCCCGCATGGCCGCCATGGCCGACTATTACGGCCTCTACCTCTGCGACGAGGCCGACCTTGAAGACCACGCAAACCAGAGCATCAGCGACAAGCCCGAGTGGATTCCGGCGTTCGTTGACCGCATTGACCGCATGGTGCTTCGCGACCGCAACCACCCCTCGGTGGTGATGTGGAGCCTGGGCAATGAGGCGGGCAACGGCAGCAACTTTGCCGACTGCTATGCGGCGGCCAAGAAGCTCGACTCGCGCCCCGTGCATTATGAAGGCACCCGCGCCGGCCGCGACTTCGGCGGCAACCGCTTCAGCGACTTCTACTCGAAGATGTATCCCGGCCAGGCCTGGATGCATGCCAACACCTCCAACCTCGACAAGCCGATGCTTATCTGCGAGTTTGCCCACGCCATGGGCAACGCCATGGGCAACTATCGCGAATACTGGGACGTAATCGAGGCCTCCAACTCGACGGTGGGCGGCATGGTCTGGGACTGGGTTGACCAGGCAATCTATGACCCGCAGCTGCTCAAGCAGGGCAAGCGCCAAATCACCACGGGCTATGACTATCCCGGCCCCCATCAGGGCAATTTCTGCTCGAACGGCATCGTCGGCCCCGAGCGCAGACCCACGGCCAAGCTGGCCGAGGTCAAGGCCGTGCACCAGTGGGTCAAGTTCGACTCTGTTGCCGTGGACAAGAACAAGGTAACGCTTTGGCTGCGCAACGCCTATGACTTCACCGACCTCAACGAGTTCGACCTGCGCTGGGAGCTGCTGACCGACGGCCGCGAGACGGCCTCGAAGACCGTGGCGCTGCCCGCGACCAAGCCGGGCGAGACGGCCGTCGTAACCCTGAAGCTGCCGCGCCTGAAAAAGGACGCCGAGTCGCTGCTGAACCTGCGCGTGCTGCGCCGCAACGCCACTCGCGCCACCGCCGCCGGCCATGAAGAGGCCCTGCATCAGCTTGCGCTCACGCCCGGTCTGCCCGAACTGCCCGCACTGAAGGGCGCCGGCGCAATGACCACCGACCGCGGGGGCGACAACGTCATCTTCACCTCGCGCGCCCTCAAGGCCGCCTTCAACACCAAGACGGGCCGGCTTGTGAGCCTCGAGCTCGGCGGCACGCCCGTAATCGCCGCCGGCATGGGCCCGCAGTTCGACAACCACCGCTGGATTGAAAACGACCGCTTCGGCAACACCGACAACGGCATGCAGACCGAGGCGGAGACCTCGGTGGCCAACCTCGGCTACGCCGCCACGTTCACGTCGACGCGCCGCGGCACGCTGGCCGACGAGACCATTGTCTACACCATCTATCCGCAGGGCGTGCTCGACATGGACATCACCCTGACGCCCCACACGGCCGATCTGCGTCGCGCCGGCGTCAGCATGGGCATCAACCCCGCCTTTACGGCGCTCGACTATTATGCCCGCGGCCCGCTCTCGAACTCCAACGACCGCCTTGACGGCGCGCTGCTTGGCCGCTATTCGACCACAGTGGCCGAATCGGGCGAGACCTACGTCAAACCGCAGAGCACGGGCAACCGCGAAGACCTGCGCGAGCTGACGCTCACCGACCCGGAGACCGGCCGCGGAATCACCATCAGCGCCGGCGGCCATGTGGGCTTCTCGGCACTGCCCTGGACCGACGCCGACCTCATGAACGCCGGCCACATGTGGGAACTGACGCCGAGACCCTACACCGTGGTCCATCTTGACGGCGCCATGCGCGGCATCGGCAACGCCTCGTGCGGCCACGACGTCGGCACGATGCCGGCCTACTGCGTGCCCTCCACGCCCGTGAAATATTCAATCCGCATTCAACTCGCAAAATGAAGACTCTGAAATTTTTGATGCTCGGCTCGCTGCTGCTCCTTTTAGGGGCGTGCAGCGACGCCGCGCGCGATGACCGCCGCGCCGCCGGCTATGCCGACCGCCTTGAGCGCGGCGAAGCCGTTTCGGCCGAGGAATATTCCGAGATTGTCAGCTTCTACTGCGGCGCGCTTGACCGCGCTTTTGCCGAGCTCGAGCCTCCGGCGCGCGAGCATGCGCGCATGGTCGACTCGGGCGCCGACCCCGATGAGGTCGAGAAATCGGCGGCCAAGCTGCAGCAGAAAGTGGCCGAAGTGCAGGCAGGCCGCAAAAACATCACCCGTCTGGGCACGAACCTCGTCATGCAGATGTCGTCGATGCCCGACTCGACCCGTACGCGCCTGCTGCGCTACGTCAGCGACGTCTCAGCCCGCTACTCCGACCTGCATTGAACCGTCAGCTCATACGCCCCTCGAGAAACTGTGGCTGACCAATAAGATGCCGGGTACGCTCGACCTACGCCGCCAACCGTGCGTGGCTCACGGCCCGTTTCGCCGCCTTTCGCTGACACCAAAATGCACTAATTGAGTTAAAAAGTGTTAAGCGGGTGATTTTGCGGTGTCGTCTCTGCGTGTGCTTCAGTGGCTGTATGCTCGAGCACTTTGCGGCAGATGTTTTCGTGTTTGCGGGTGGTGTAGAGCAGCACAACGTTGAAAATTGTGAGTTCTACCACAAAATACACCCAGGGCATATTTAGCAGCAGGCAGACAAAGAGAGTGATGCACCGCCAGTTGAATGTCATGAAATTTTCCCACTTGCAGAGCGGGAAACTCAGCGGCAGAAAGCGGTCGCTTATTTGGCTGTAGCGAGGCGACTGCTCGTCAAGGCCGCGCAGTTCGTTTCTGAGGCGCTGGAAGTGGGGCGTGCTGCGTTCCTGCATGCGTGTGTAACCGAGATAGAAGAGGTCGACAAGAGCATTGATGCGGCGACCTCGCATCTTGTTTTCGCGATAGCGGATTTCAATGTCGGTTGAAGAGTCAAGTTCACTGCCTTTTTTGCCTTTCAAGAAAAAGAGGTGGGCCTGACGGTAGTAGTCGGCCGTGGCAGCCTGACGAGCGTGGCAGAGTCCGGCCAGTATAGCCAGAACCCATATAATCCAAGAGTGTTGGTGGAAAAAAGGCACGTCGCGCACGGTGCGCAGGCAGATTGCCACGTAGATGCTCACGAACCACACGTCGCCTGCCGCGCCGTCGAGAATGCGCCCGATCTTTGAAAACCGGTGCGTCATTCTGGCAAGCTGACCGTCGGCACTGTCGTAGCTGTTGGCCCATATAAGCAGCAACATGCCTGCAAGGGTAGCCCGGACGTTACTGTAGTAGAAACATATGGCAGCTCCGATTCCAAGGAACATCGAGGTAATCGTAACGGCGTTGGGGTGTATGTGGAGGCGTCTGAAAAGACAAGCCCATGCGAATCCTATCGGGCGGTAGAAAAAGAGATCGATATTCTCTTCGGTATCGCTTGATTTAAGTGTCGACCGATATTCTTTTTTGAGATTTTCAAGCATAGGTTTATGCGTTAAGTTCGTTTATGAAATCGTTTGCTTGCGACAGGTCGTGAAGATTGTCGATGTCGAAAGCGCAGGTGAATTCAAACGGCCTGACTTTGATTGGAGTGCGTGTGGCCAAGGTGCGCTGAAAGTCGCTCAGCGATTCGGGATAGTAGCCCGTGAGCCTGACGGCGTCCATGCATTCGCGGCTCAGGCCGTAGAGCCCTGCCGAAACGATTGCCCCTTCGGCAAAGGGTTTGCCGCCATAGCGATAGTCAATAATTTCGTCTGAAGCGGCGAGGCGCGCATAAAGCGGGCTTTCGTCGTCAATATATCGGGTGAGACCCATCACCGCCTCGCCGGAAGCCATATTCTTCACGGCCTCGACATATCGCCGAAATTCGTCGAGCGGGAATATGGTGTCGACGGTCATGCCGATGAAGCGTCCGTCGAGGCAGCCCGTGGCGGCCATAAGGCTTTCATATGAATTTTCTGTAATGACGGGATTTATAATCACGTTGCCGTATTTGGCTTTGAGTGTCTCAAGATATGGAATGAATCCCTCCATGCGCGGGTTGGCGGAGATGCTGACGGTTTCGGCGTCGCATTTTTGCAGCAGTTCGACCAGTCGTCCAATCATCGGTTTGCCCGTAACCTCAATCATCGGCTTGGGTGTGGCTACGCCCTCTTTTACGAAACGGCTTCCGTGTCCGCCGGCTAATATTGCGTACTTCATTGCTTACGGTTGGCTTTATTTTGTCGCAGTTGAGTTGTTGAAATAATAATACAGGCTCAGAATGAAAATGCCTGCCGACAGAATTATGATGTGTATTGGCTGTGGCAGCAACAATGAGGCGAGCGCTGAAATCAGCAGTATGCCTCCGAAGGCTATGCTGCCACTACGTTTGGCCGCGTCGACGGCGTGGCCGGTGAAAAACGAGGCGATGTATAGGGTAAACGATGCGAATCCCAAAATGGCGGCAATGGCTTTGCCTGCGGCCATAGTAGCAAAGGCCGTAGCCGCCCATATGCACAAATCGGCATAGACTGTCATGAATGCCGAACCGCAGGGACGGGTACTTGTAAACAGGCATAGCAAGCCGGCAGTTGCGGATAGTGCAGCTTGGGCCGCACTATCCGGGAAAAATGCGGAGCCGGCAATCAGAGATGCAGTAGCGACTCGGCAGAACAAAATGAAAGGTTCTTTTGTCATCATGAAATTTGTGCCTTCAAATCCTCGTGATGGCATTTGTGGGTATAATAAAAAGGTGTGAGGATTACAATTGTTATCATATCCTACATTCGGGTCTTGGCTTACCTCTCACCGGACAGGATAACAACCCCACACCTGCCAGATATTGTATGCCATTGGGGCGTACATATCTACCAATGCGGGCGTCATTGTGCCTTATCTTCGGTGAGTTTCTAAACGGCCAAGTTCGAATGTAGAAGATAATATCAATAACACCTTAAGCAGCGAGTTCAACGCTGCGTCGTCAATGTCAGAAACGAGGCCGACTCTTCGGCCTTTCGTTTTCTGACGCAAAGTTACAAATTTTTATTGAAAAAAGCCTTATGTCCGGTCAATCTTCTGATTCCTGTTTTTATAGCGAGAAGAGGTCGTTGACGGTTTTGCCGAAATAGGCGGATAGTTTCAGCGCGAGTTCAGTGCTGGGCACGAAGCGGTTGTTTTCGATGGCGAAGATTGTCTGACGGCTCACGCCGACGGCCTCGGCCAGCTCGGCCTGGGTGATGCGGCGCACCGCGCGCTCCACTCTGATTGTGTTGGTCATGCCGCCGTGCCCTCCCGCCGCGAATTTGCGAATATGGCGCCTTTGAACAGCACGAGATAGAGCAGAATCCAGAAGATTGCACCGTTGGGCCACATGGCAACCCAGGCCACCTGTCCCATGGTTTCGAGCGTCAGCATGCGCGGCAAAAGGTAGGAGCCGATGGCCGCGAAGACTGACCAGAGGACATAGCAGACGGTTACGCGGAAAATCGACGCCAGCCTCAGATGGTCGATGAATTCGTCTTCTGTCTTTTCGCGTGCGAAGACCGTTGCAATCAGTCCGAAAAAGAGCGCCCAATATCCGAAGAAGAGGGTAATCTCGGCGGTTGCAGACGTGGGTTCAAACATTGCCGACGCAATCATTGCGACAAGGCCGCATGCGGCCACTGCCGCGCTGATTGGCTGCACCCAATGGGGCAGCATGAATTTTTTGATTTTCATAAAAAATTAAAAATGTAAAGTTTGCTTGTGCAAAAGTACAACAAACTTTACATTTTTCCAAAAATTTCGGCGTTTTTTCGTAAATTCTGTAGGGACGCACGGCTCGTGCGTCCGCGATAACGAGCAATAGTGCAGCAATTTAGGCACTCCGCAAAGCGGACGCACGAACCGTGCGTCCCTACCCTTTGGCAATAGTGCAATCTGTGGGGATTCCACCGATAACTTCCTTAAGTTAATAGCATTAAGGCATGTCGCGACTCGTTTATGTACCGATTATGCAGAAAGAAAGCCCGCGACGGGGTGGTCGCGGGCTTGGAGGTTATGACGGGCGAAGGGGGTTATGCCTTCTCGTCGGTTTCAGGGTCGATGCCCCACTGCTGGCGGGCCAGACGGCGGTAGTTGTTGTAGCGCCACTGGGCGTTGCTCTTTGCGGCAGCGAAGAGCTCGGCGGCCTGGTCGGGGAACGATTTCAGCACAGAGGCGAAGCGCACCTCGCCCTTGAGGTAGTCTTCGAACTTGTCCCACTGCGGCTCCTTGCTGTCGAGCGTGAAGGGGTTCTTGCCTTCGGCTTCGAGAGCGGGGTTGTAGCGCCACAGGTGCCAGTAGCCGCAC
This sequence comes from uncultured Porphyromonadaceae bacterium, assembly GCA_902495245.1. GTDB lineage: Bacteria > Bacteroidota > Bacteroidia > Bacteroidales > Muribaculaceae > UBA3263. The sequence goes on along the minus strand of CABUWI010000011.1, from coordinate 27,251 downwards.
TCGACTGCTTTCTGCTCTTCCTGCTGGCTCTTGCCCATGCCGGCCTTGATGCCGTGGTTGATACAGGGAGCGTAGGCAATGATGATCGAGGGGCCGTCGTAGGCTTCGGCTTCGCGGATTGCCTTGAGGGTCTGAGCGTTGTCGGCACCCATGGCAATCTGTGCGCAGTAGACGTAGCCGTAGGTCGAGGCGATGAGGCCGAGGTCTTTTTTGCGCACGCGCTTGCCGGCAGCGGCAAACTTGGCGATTGCGCCGACGGGAGTGGCTTTCGAGGCCTGACCGCCGGTATTGGAGTAAACCTCGGTGTCGACAACGATTACGTTGACGTCTTCACCGCTTGCCAGGACGTGGTCGAGGCCGCCGAAGCCGATGTCGTAGGCTGCGCCGTCGCCGGCGATGATCCAGTGGGCGCGCTTAACGAGGTAGCCCTTCAGCTCGGTGAGCTCGCGGCAGATGTCGCAGCCGCACTTCTCGATGAGCGGAATGATCTTGTCGGCCACTTCGCGGCTCTTGTCGCCTTCGTTGCGCACTTCGAGCCATTCGGCGAAGAGGGCCTTGAGCTCGTCTGAGCAGCAGTCGCACTTGAGTCCCTTTTCAACGAGGGCCACGACGCGCTCGCGCATCTTCTTGTTGGCGATGTTCATGCCGAGGCCGAATTCGGCGAAGTCTTCGAAGAGCGAGTTGCCCCATGCGGGACCCTGGCCCTTGGCGTTGAAGGTGTAGGGGGTAGAGGGAACCGAGCCCGAGTAGATTGACGAGCAGCCGGTTGCGTTGGCCACGATTTCGCGTGTGCCGAACAGCTGGGAGATGAGCTTGACGTAGGGCGTCTCGCCGCAGCCCGAGCATGCGCCGGAGAATTCGAAGTAGGGAGTGGCGAACTGCGAGTTCTTCGGGTTGAGCTTGATGTCGACGAGGTCTTGCTTGGAGGTTACGTGGTCTACGCAGTAGTCCCATTCGGCCTGCAGAGGCATTTCCTCTTCGAGGGGCTTCATTGTGAGAGCCTTCTCGCCCTTCTTGCCGGGGCAGACGTCAACGCAGTTGCCGCAGCCGAGGCAGTCGAGCACGTCGACGCTCTGAATGAAGCGCATGCCGGTGAATGTCTTGCCGATAGCGGGGATAGTGCGGTCTTCGCCGAAGGGGGCGTTGGCCATCTCTTCGGGGGTGAGCACGAACGGACGGACTGCGGCGTGGGGGCAGACGAAAGCACACTTGTTGCACTGTATGCAGTTCTGCAGGTCCCAGTGGGGCACGTAGGCGGCGACGCCGCGTTTTTCATACTTGGCGGTGCCCTGTTCCCAGACGCCGTCGGCGCGGTCAATGAAGTCCTTGACGGTCAGCGAGTCGCCGTCCTGAGCGTTGATGGGGCGAACGACGCGGTTGATGAACTCGGGGTCGTTGTTTGCCTCGACGGCGTCGTCGGGCAGGTTTGCCCATGCGGGGTCGACGGTGAGCTGCTTGTATTCGCCGCCGCGGTCAACTGCGGCATAGTTCTTGTCGACAACGTCCTGGCCTTTCTTGCCGTAGGACTTGACGATGAACTTCTTCATCTGCTCGATTGCCAGATCAACGGGAATTACGCCGGTGATGCGGAAGAAGGCGCTCTGCAGAATGGTGTTGGTGCGGTTGCCCAGGCCGATTTCGCGAGCAATCTGGGTTGCGTTGATGTAGTAGACGTTGATGTTGTGCTTGGCGAAATAGCGCTTAACCTTGTTGGGGAGGTTAGCGGCCAGTTCGTCGCCCTCCCAGATGGTGTTGAGCAGGAATGTGCCGCCGTCGCGCAGGCCTTTGGTTACGTCATAGAGGTGGAGGTATGCCTGAACGTGGCAAGCCACGAAGTTAGGCGTCGTAACCAGATAGGTTGAGCGGATAGGAGCGTCGCCGAAGCGGAGGTGAGAGCAGGTGAAGCCGCCCGACTTCTTCGAGTCGTAGGCGAAGTAGGCCTGGCAGTACTTGTTGGTGTTCTCGCCGATAATCTTCACCGAGTTCTTGTTGGCGCCCACGGTGCCGTCGGCGCCGAGGCCGTAGAACTTGGCTTCATAGGTGCTCTTGTCGCCCAGGGCGATTTCCTCTTTCGGAGGCAGCGAGGTGAAGGTAACGTCGTCGACGATGCCCACGGTGAACTTGTCTTTGGGCTCGGGGAGGGCGAGGTTCTCGAACACCGAGATAATCATTGCGGGAGTGGTGTCTTTCGACGCCAAAGCGTAGCGGCCGCCGACGATTTCGGGCGCGCCTGCCTTGCCGTAGAAGCACTCCTTGACGTCGAGCAGCAGGGGCTCGCCGTTTGCGCCGGGTTCCTTGGTGCGGTCAAGCACGGCGATGCGCTTTGCCGTCTTGGGCACTGCGGCGAGGAAGTGTTTGGCCGAGAAGGGACGATAGAGGTGAACCTCGACGATGCCGACTTTCTGGCCGTTGGCGTTGAGGTGGTCAATTGCCTCTTCGGCAGCCTGGCATACGGAGCCCATGGCGATGATGACGCGGTCGGCGTCGGGGGCACCATAGTAGTTGAACAGACCGTACTTGCGGCCGGTGATGACCGAAATCTGATTCATGTATTCCTCGACAACTTCGGGAACCTTGGCGTATGCGGTGTTGCAAGCCTCGCGGTGCTGGAAGAAGACGTCGGAGTTCTCGGCCAGGCCGCGGGCCTGCGGATTCTCGGGGCTGAGGCCGCGCTTGCGGAAAGCCGAGAGGGCCTCGCGGTCGAGCAGGGGAGCGATTTCGTCCTGGTCGATGACTTCGATTTTCTGAATCTCGTGGCTTGTGCGGAAACCGTCGAAGAAGTTAACGAAGGGAATCGAGCTCTTGATTGAGGCCAGATGAGCGACGCCGCTGAGGTCCATGACTTCCTGAACCGAACCTTCGGCCAGCATTGCGAAGCCGGTCTGACGGACGGACATGACGTCCTGATGGTCGCCGAAGATGCTCAGCGCGTGGCTGGCGATTGTGCGTGCCGAAACATGGAACACGCTCGGAAGCTGCTCGCCGGCAATCTTGTACATGTTGGGAATCATCAGCAGCAGGCCCTGCGAAGCGGTGAAGGTGTTGGTCAGCACACCGTTCATCAGCGAGCCGTGAACGGCGCCTGCGGCACCGCCCTCGCTCTGCATTTCCTGGACCAGTACGGTCTCGCCGAAAATGTTCTTGCGTCCGTTGGCGGCCCATTCGTCAACGAGCTCTGCCATGGTCGAAGAGGGTGTGATGGGGTAGATTGCAGCCACCTCGGAGAACATATAGGCTATGTGAGCCGCGGCGGTGTTGCCATCACACGTCATGAATTTCTTTTCTTTACTCATGAGTGGTTTGTTATTGGATTAAAAGAAAATGTTTGTTTGTTGTGTCATTACTATCCCGCAAAATTACAAAAATTCCGCGAAATCCGCAACTCAAATTTCGGCGATATTTACTCTTTTTCGTCGGCGTAGGGCTAAAATAGCTGATTTAGCTAAGATAGCTATTTTAGCGGTTTTTGTGGTGGGTTATTTTTTGCGGAGGCGGGCGGGGGCGATGCCGAGGCGGGTGCGGTATTTGGCGACGGTGCGGCGGGCCACTTTGTAGCCGCGCCCGGCCAGTGCGGCCGCAATGGCTTCGTCGCTGAGGGGCGTGTCGGCGGGTTCGGCGGCGACGATTTCGCGCATGGCGGCTCCGATTTCGCGCGCAGAGGTTTCGTTGTCGTCGGCGCCGGAGCGATGGTTGAAAAACGATTTCATGGGATAGACACCCCAGGGGGTGGCGAGCCATTTTCCGCTGACGGCGCGGCTCACCAGCGAGAGGTCGAGACCGGTGGCTTCGGCCACCTGACGCAGCACCATCGGCCTGATGCGGCTCTCGTCGTCGCCGTTGAGGAAGAAGGGCGCCTGAATCTGCACGATGGCGCGCGCAATGGCAAGGAGCGTTTTTGTGCGCCGTTCGAGCATCTCGATGAATGAGCGTGCGCGCGTGCGCTGCTCGCGAATGAAGGCGGCGGCCTCGCCCGCGCCGTCGTCGGCGCGGAAACTTTCTTCAATCTGCAGTTCGGGCAGCGAGTTGGCCATGCTGACTGTGAGGCGTTCGCCGTCGGTTTCGACGGTGAAGTCGGGGGTAACGGCGCTGTTGCCCAGCGCCAGTGTGGGGTCGGACGCGAATGAGGCGCCCGGTTTGGGGTTGAGCGACTTTATCAGCGAGTCGGCGGCGTCGAGGCGTTCGGCGTCGAGGCCCGTCGCGAGGGCCAGTTTGCGGCGGTTGCGCAGCGAATAGAGGTCGAAATAGTGGACAATCAGCTCGAGGGCATCGCTGACCTCGGGCCGCTGCGGGTCGAGGCGTCGCAGCTGAAGCAGCAGACAGTCGCGCAGGTCTTGCGCGCCGACTCCGGCGGGGTCGAGGTCGCGCACAAGGTCGTAGGCGGCGCGCATGTGGTCGGCTTTCGGCTCGGAGCCGATGCTGAGCGCCAGGTCGGTCTGCAGCTGGGGCAGAGTGCGCGTCAGATAGCCGTTGGAGTCGAGTGCGCCGATAATGTAGGCGGCCAGCGGGCGTACCTCGGGCGCGTCGGGCTGCACCTCGGCCAGCTGGTTAAGCAGCGCCTCGGCCAGAGTGGGCTCGGGGTCGGCCTGCACGGGCCGGAAGTCGTCGGAGTCGCCGGCTGCGGCGGGCTGACGCCAATAGCGCGGCGGCTCGTCGGAGGCGATGCGTTCAAGCGCGGGGTTGGCGTCGAGTTCGGCGGCAATTTCGCGCTCGACCTCTTCGTCGGTCTTCTCGACGAGGGCCACAAGGCGCAGCTGCTGCGGCAGCAGGCGCTGTCGCAGCAGTTGCTGTTGGGTCAGTGAGGGTTTATTTGCGGCGGGCAATGATGTACTGCGCGATTTGCACGGCGTTGAGGGCCGCGCCTTTTTTAATCTGGTCGCCGACAACCCAGAAGCTCAGTCCGTTGGGGTTGGCCAGGTCTTTGCGCAGACGTCCTACGTAGACGGGGTCTTTGCCGGCCGTGAACAGGGGCATCGGATATTCCTTGGCGGCCGGGTTGTCCATGACGACGAGGCCTTCGGCTTTTTCAAAGGCGGCGCGCACCTCGTTGAGTTCGAGCGGGCGTTCGGTTTCAACCCAGATGGCTTCGGAGTGGGCGCGCATAACGGGCACACGCACGCACGTGGCCGATACGTCGAGCCCCGGGGCGTGCATGATTTTCTTGGTCTCGTTATACATTTTCATCTCCTCTTTGGTGTAGCCGTTTTCGGTGAACACGTCGATGTGGGGAATCACGTTATAGGCGAGCTGGTAGGCGAATTTCTCGACCGTCGGCTCCTTGCCGGCCACGAGGTCGGCATATTGCCGCTCAAGCTCGGCCATTGCCGTTGCGCCGGCGCCCGAAGCGGCCTGATAAGAGGCCACGTGCACTCTCTTGATGGGCGAGAGGTCGTTGACGGGCTTGAGCGCGACGACCATCTGAATCGTCGTGCAGTTGGGGTTGGCAATGATGTTGCGCGGGGTGTTGAAGGCGTCGTCGCCGTTGACTTCGGGCACCACCAGAGGCACGTCGGCGTCCATGCGGAAGGCCGACGAGTTGTCAATCATCAGGGCGCCGCGCGCGGTGATTACGTCGGCAAACTCGCGCGAGATGCCGGCGCCGGCCGAAGTGAAGGCAAAGTCTATGCCCTCGAAGTCGGCCTCGTTGCGCGTCAGCTCCCTGACGGTATATTCCTTGCCTTTGAATGTGTATTTACGGCCGGCCGAACGCGACGAGCCGAACAGGCGCAGCTCGTCGATGGGGAAGTTCTGTTCAGCGAGCACGCGCAGGAATTCCTGGCCTACGGCGCCCGAGGCGCCTACAATTGCAACGTTCATGGCTTAGAGACGGATTTTGTTGCCGTTAACAATATAGATATGACCGGCCGAGGGGTTGGCCACACGGCGACCCTGAAGGTCGTAGATGACGTTGTCGGCCGCAGAGTTGACGTCGGCCTCGACGCTCTCGATTGACGAGAACTTGCTGTAGGGCACGCGCACGGCGTTCTCGATGAGTCCGGTCTTGCGGTTGGTAATCATCAGGGTGATGTCGCAGTTTTCGATGTCGTCGACCAGGTTGGTCTGCAGCGAGGCCGAGTGAGTGTAGGTCTTGCCCTTTTCAATCGAGGCGGGCAGAGAATTCTTGACGCCGTAGAACGAGTAGATCTGTCGGGCGACGTCGCCGAAGAGCACGTCGACATATTCGGGCTGCTGGTCCCACCAGTCGAGCGCGCCGGCGCCGCTCTGCTCCTTGACCTCGGGCGAGTAGTAGTTGCGCTGCTGGTCCGGGCCGACGTTATTTTCGGTGAGCACATAGGCGAAGGCGTATTCACCCTCGGTAGAGAGGGCGAACTCGGCCGTTGCGTCGACGGTGAGGCGCTTGGTCTCGGCGTTGAGCGTTACGTTGGTGATTTCGGGTTTCACCGCTGCCGGCTCGGCCGTAACTTCGGGATAAACCGCATTGAAGAAGCGGAAAGTGGGGTTCTGGGTGCCATACATCATGGTGTTGCGGTTGATTACGCACATCGGGGCAGAGCCGCCGGCATATTCGGTAGAGAAGCGGCTGTAGCTCGACTCTGACATGCCGTCGTTTATGTGTACCGCAATCGGAATGAAGCGTCCGTCGGGATATGCCTCGCGCATCTTGCTTATGGCGTCGAAGCCCATGGGGCACCAGCCGCACCATGTGCCCGTGCCGATTTCAACCACCATGGCTTTGTCGAAGCCCTTGGCCAGCGACAGGTAGTGGCCCGCGGCCTGACGGTCGGCGGCTGCAGCGTGGTTGGAGGCGTTGGCGTTGACGCCGGTGATGTCGATGCTGAAGGGGAGGTCGGCGCCTTCGGCTTCGGGCACTTTGATTTTAGCGATGACGGGCGAGATTGTGAAATCGTTATAGAGCAGCGGTGTGGGGATATCGACCACGGTCGAGCCTTCGGTGCCGTTGACGTTATAGCTCACTGTTACGCTGCTGACGGTGTTGCCGGCGTCGTTGCGCAGGTAGAGGCCGACGTTGGCCTCGCTGCCCGGAGCGGCATAGGTTGGAATGTGGCTCTCGATAACGGCCACGTTGTTGGCGGGGAGGCGTGTGCCTTCGATTTTCAGGCGCACGCAGCCGCTGCCGGTGTATGCGCCGATTTGTGCCCACTCCCATTTGCCTTCGATTACCTGGCCAATCCAGTCGCCATAGGTGCCGGCGGCGGGCGCCTGACCGTCGGTTACCAGCGGATAGCCGACAGTGTTGTCGCACACGACGGTGAAACCGGCATAGAAAGGCTTCATGCCGGCAGTGATTTCAATCGGGGTTTCGAGAGCGTATTCCTTATATTCCAGCGGTTTGGTAAGGTCCATTTCGCCGCTGATGGTCGTGGTGTACTCGCCGTTGAGTTCGTCGGCCAGGAACACGGTGATAGGCATGGACGTTGCCGTTGAGTTGTCGGCCTGCGCGCCGTTGGCAACTGCGATGGCCGTGATTTTGCAGCCTGCAAAATATTTTATGGCGCTTTCGGTCAGCTGCATGGCCTCGCCGGCGGTGGTGCCGGCGCCGAATGTGTTCGCCGAATAGGCCGTTGTGCAGAAGCCGTAGAGCATCGAGCCGCTGAACGTGGCGTCGTTCTGCTCCTGGGCCGATGCCGACAGGGCAATCATCGCCGAGGCTAAAAAGAGGTTGAGTCTCATCTTTTTCATTTTTTTGTTGTGATATGGTTGTTTTATAATTTAATTGTCGGTGGTGGGGTCAAGCACCCGGTTGCGGGGTCGCGTTGCCTGAAACTCTTTCAGATAGAGCGGAGTGGAATAGGCCGTGTCCAGGAAGTTGCCCGCGCGGAAAGCCTTTTCGCTCAGCGCCAGCATGTCGGCGGCCAGCGGCCTGATGCCCTCGACCCATCGGGCGTTGGGGTGGCTGATTACGGTGCGCGCCTTGTCGATAGCGTTGCCCATCATCAGCAGCGGCCCCCGGTCAAGCAGTTCGGCGTAGCTGTCGGGCGTGAGTATGAGCGGCTGAGTCGGCATCAGCTCCTTGAGCCACATGTCGAGCACGCAAGTGTAGACCTCCATGCGCCGAGCGTCAATCATCGGCGCGAATCGGCTTTCGAGCGTGATGTCATGGTGGTTGAACATGACGTTTGTGGCCATAATCTGCAGGGTGGGCACCCCGATCAGCGGCACTCCCAGCGAGTAGGCCAGGCCTTTTGCCGTGCTCAGGCCGATGCGCAGGCCCGTGTAGCTGCCGGGGCCGATGCTGACGGCCACGGCGTCAATCTTGCGCTGCTGACTTTTGGCTTCGGCCAGCGCTTTCTCCACGTAGCCGCCAAGCAGCTCGGCGTGGCGCCGGCCGTCGGGCTGTTCGAAATTGGCCAGGAGGCTGCAGTCGCCCGTCAGGGCCACCGAGCATGCATCGGTCGACGTTTCGATGTTCAGAATGTTAGCCATCGGCAGCTCAGTTAGCGCGCGGAGGCGCTGATGGGGTCGACAACCTTGGCTATTGAGCCGAAAATCTCGTCGATTGACCCCGAACCGTGAATGGGGTAGTAGGCCAGCCGGCGGTTGTAATATTCTTTCAGCGGCTCGGTCTGGCGGCGGTAAACCTCCAGGCGCTTGGCAATGGTGGCGGCGTTGTCGTCGCTTCGGCCGCTTTCGGCACCGCGTTTGATGAGGCGTTCGGTCAGCTCCTCTTCGGGCACCTCGAGGCCCACAACGGCGTGCACCTTCGACCCGCGCTTCTCGAGCAGGCGGTTAAGTGCCTCGGCCTGCGGAATGGTGCGCGGAAATCCGTCGAAAATTACTCCTTTAGCGTCGGGGTGGCTGTTGAGTTCGTGTTCGAGAATGTCAAGCATCAGCTCGTCGGGAATGAGATTGCCTTTCGAGATGAAGCTGTCGGCCACTTTGCCCAGCTCGGTGCCGCGCGCAATGTGGTCGCGCAGCAGCTCACCGGTCGATATGTGGTGCAGCCCGTAGCGTTTGAGCAGCAGTTCGCTCTGCGTGCCCTTGCCGCTGCCGGGGGCGCCGAAAATCACGATATTCATTGTTATACTTTCTCCTAATTAGAATATGTTTCAGATTGGTTCTTACCGCGCCGTCGGGGCGTGGGGTCAGGCGTCTTCGTCCTTGTCGAGCACGTAGATGTCGCGCAGGTTGCGCGCCTGTCCGTCGAGGTCGAGGCCATAGCCGATAATGAACTTCGACGGAATGTTGAAGCCGACATAGTCGGGCGTCAGGTCGGTCTGCAGCGCGTCGGGCTTGAACAGCAGTGTCGCAACCTTCACCTCTTCGGGCTCCTGAGCGGCAAGGTCGGTCAGGAACTGAGCCATGGTGCGGCCCGTGTCGATGATGTCTTCAACCACGATGACGTCGCGCCCTTTCACGGGCTCGGTCAGGCCGATGACCTGGCGCACGGTGCCCGTCGACGCCGTGCCCGCATAGCTTTGCAGGCGCACAAACGCAATCTGGGCGTCGATGTCAAGGTTCATGAACAGGTCCGAGGCAAAAGGAAACGCCCCGTTGAGCACACACACAATCAGCGGGTTCTTCCCTCTGTAAGTCTCCGAAATTTCTGCCGCAATAGCGCGCACGCGTTCGGCAATCCGGTCTGATGTAATGAACGGTCTAAATTTCAGGCCGTTATAAGTAACAGTCTTCATTCTGCGCAAAATATTTTGACAAAGTTAGCAAATTTTTGCTGAATAATGGTTAAATTTGCTCATAATTTAATGAAAAATGACTAATTCAGCCAATCGCAGACTCCTTTTGTGCATGCCCCACATGAGCGGGCGCGAGCTCCGTTTCGTGCAAGACGCCATTGCCGAGAACTGGGCCGTGCCGATGGGGCCTCAGGTCGACGCCTTCGAGCGCGAGCTCGAGCGCTTTCTCTGCGCCCCCGATTTCGGGCGTCAGGTGGTGGCGCTCAGCGCCGGCACCGCCGCCATACATCTGGCACTCATCGGCTGCGGCGTCGGCCCCGGCGACGAGGTCGTCTGCCAGTCGATGACCTTCTGCGCATCGTGCAACCCCGTGGCCTATCTGGGTGCCACGCCGGTCTTTGTCGACTCGGAGCCGGAAACGTGGAACATGGACCCCGCGCTGCTTGACCGCGCCATAGCCGACCGCATGATCAAGACCGGGCGCAAGCCGAAAGCCATCGTGATGGTCCACCTCTACGGCATGCCCTCCAAAATCGACGAGATTCTTGCCGTGGCCGACAAGTATGAGATTCCGGTGGTCGAAGATGCCGCCGAGGCCTTCGGGTCGCTCTATGACGGCCGGGCCACGTCGACCTTCGGGCGCTTCGGCGTGCTGTCGTTCAACGGCAACAAGATGATAACGACCTCGGGGGGCGGCGCCTTGGTGGTGCCCGACGCCGACGAGCGCCGACGCGCCATGTTCTACGCCACCCAGGCCCGCGAAGGCTATCCCTATTATCAGCACGAGGCCGTGGGCTACAACTATCGCCTCAGCAACATCTCGGCCTGTATCGGCCTGGGCCAGATGACCGTGCTCGACGAGCACCTTGCCCATCATCGCCGGGTCCATGAAAACTATGCCGAGCTATTTGACGGCGATCCGCGCGTCAGCCTCCACTCGAATCCGTCGCCCCGGTTCGACTCGAACTATTGGCTCTCGACCGTGCTGCTCGCTCCCGACGCGCGCGTCAAGGGGCGCGAACATGCCTATGACGCCACGATTTCAGGCGCCGTGGGTGGTGCGGCGGGCGTTACCCGCGCGGCTTCGTCGCCCCATACCGACTGCGAGCCAGATGCCGACGTCGAAGCCATGCGCCTGCGCCTCAACGAGCTCAACATCGAGAGCCGCCCGCTCTGGAAGCCGATGCACCGGCAGCCGGTTTTCGCCCATGCGCCGGCCTATGTCAACGGCGTCAGCGAGAGCCTCTTTGCCCGCGGCCTCTGCCTGCCCTCAGGCCCCGACATCACGCCGGCCGACCAGCGCCGTGTGGCCGACGCCCTTCTGTCGTCGTTTATCGATTAGAGCGCTGGCTGATTACCTCGCCGGGCGCCACGTCGGCCGTAACCCAGATGTTGCCGCCGATGACGGCTCCGCGCCCAACGGTGATGCGCCCGAGCACGGAGGCGTTGCTGTAGATTGTAACGTCGTCTTCGATGATGGGGTGGCGCGGAATGTTGGTCGGGTGGCCTTCGTCGTCAAGCGTGAAGTTTTTCGAGCCTAACGTAACGCCCTGATAGAGGGTTACGTGGTTGCCGATTATGCATGTCTGGCCGATGACGATACCCGTGCCGTGGTCAATGGCGAAGTACTCGCCGATGCACGCGCCGGGGTGAATGTCTATGCCGGTGGCCGCATGGGCCATCTCCGTGATTATGCGCGGAATCACCGGCACCCCCTCGGCCAGCAGCATGTGGGCCGCCCGATAGTGAACCATAGCCGTTACCACCGGGTAGCAGAAAATAATCTCGTCGCGGTTGTCTACGGCCGGGTCGTTGCGGTAGATGGCCTCGACGTCGGTCAGGAGCACGCGCCGCAGTTCGGGCAGGCCGTCAATGAAGCGCAGCGTCGCCTGTTCGGCAGTGGCGGCGTCGATAACCCGGCCTGCCTGCTCGCGCAGAATCGAATAAAGGCGCTCCATGTTCACGCCGATGAAGTGGGGCCTCATCGAGGCGTCGGCAATCTCCGTGTCGAAAAACTCCGGGAAGAGCAGCGCCTTTACGAGCCTCATGGCCTCGGCGAGCGCAACGGTGGAGGGCAGCGTGCGGCTGCACCCGGCGCCGCAGCTCAGGCGCTCGACTCCGCGCCTGAAAATCTCGTCTCTGTTCATCATTCGGCAAAGTTACGCAAAAAAATCGGAAATTTTCCGTAACTTTGCGCTGCAATGAAAATGAAAAAGCGATTGAAGACACGCCGGCGCTACCGGCTCATGTTCATCAGCGAGAACACCCTGAACACGCTGTGGACGCTGCGCATGTCGCGCGCCCGCATGTGGGGTTTCGCCGCCGTCTGTGCGGCCGCTTTCATCGCGCTCATATTCTGCATTCTGGTCTGGTCGCCCGTGTCATACCTGTTGCCGGGTTATATGCGCCCCGAGCAGCGGCGCACCACCGTTGACAACACGCTGCGCGTCGACTCCCTTCTGCGCGCCGCCGACAATCAGCGCCTCTATGTCGACAATATTCTCGCCATTCTCTCGGACAATATCCCGGCCGACACCGTCGCGGCCGCAGGCGTGGCCGCCGAGGTGGCCGACACGCTGGTCGAGGCCTCGGAGGCCGAACGCGCTTTCGTGCAGAGCTGGCTTGAGAAGGAGCGCGGCAACCTGTCGGTGCTGACGCCCGTCGTGGCCGAGGGCATGATGTTTAGACCCCCGCTGGCCGGCGCGGTGCTCGACGAAGACGGCGCCACATTCCGCGCAGCGCCGCGCGCCACAGTCGTGGCGATTCAGGACGCCGCCGTTATCGACGTGCGCGTCGACGCCGCGTCTGGCACTTTCGCAATCACTCTCCAGCACTCCAACGACTTTGTCAGCGTCTGCTCGGGTCTGGCGGACGCTTTTGTCGCCCCGGGGCGCCGTGTAGTAGCCGGCCAGGCGCTCGGACTGCTCGGCTCCGGGGGTGCCCTTGAGCTCACCGTCTGGCATATGGGCTCGCGCGCCGACCTGAGCAAGCTCCTGCCGGCCAACTAATTAGGCCAATTGGTCTAATTAGACTAATAGGACTAATTGGACTAATAATTTTTAATTAGCTTCAGGGGTTGCGGCGGCTGCTGGCGCCGGACGTAGGCCGCAATGGCCCTGGTCATCACCATGTCGTCGTGGCAGCCGGCTGCGGCTTCCGTGCCGCCACGCGGAGTCCTGACATAAGTTGCCAACTCGCCGACGGCAGTCGCCGAGCGCTCAATCCAAGTGCCGTCTCTCAGCGCTATCGCCAGGTCGTTGATAGCCGCCGGCTTCGTGGCCGAATTGGTGTGGAAGCCGATGCGCCACTCCAGGCTGTGGCCGGCCGTGTCGTCCTGGCGCCGGCGGTAGAGGTTGGGATATCCCGACGCGCCGATGCGTTCAAGCGCGTCGGGGCCGCGCGATTCAAGGCTGTTGCTCTCGACCACCAGCAGGGCGTTGTGATAGAGCCGCCCCAGAGTAATCGCCGTGGCGCACAGTAGGTCGATGTCAGTGTGGCCGCGCCATTCGGCCACCACTTCCATCATGCCCTCGCGCCTGACGTCGACCACCGTGATGACGCTCCAGTCGGCGCCCTCCCAGTTGCCGCCGACGTCGACCGACACGATATAGCAGCAGCTCACAAGCTTCATTGCCTGCGCGTCGCACGGTCGCGCCCACAGGCTCAGGCGCCCCGACGGCGACTCGGTCAGTGCCCCGTCGGCGCTGACTTCATAGTGGCCGTCGGGTTTACGCACGTTTTTGCGGGCGCGCTCAAGCCATTCGTCGCAGAAGACGCCATGCTCAAGGCTGCTGAATGCCTCGTCGACAGTGGTCGGATATTCGCGCATCATGCGCCCGCGGTCGCCGCTCATTTTGCGCGCCATCAGGTGATACCAGTAAATCTGCTCCAGTGTCAGGCCTCGTTTCCACAGTCCTTGCTCATAGGCGTCAAACCGGCTCCACAGTTTCCGCTCGCTGCCTGCCGGCAGGGGCATGCAGTTATAGTCGACGTCGTGCCAGCCCGCAAAAACCGGCGTCATGTCGCTGCGGCCGGCCACGGCGTTCTGCCACTCCGTGTGGAAAAAATCGCCCGGACTGTTGGCCGTGCTTTCCATCACCACGAGCGTCCCCGGCTCGGGCATGATTGCCGCCACGACGGCGCTCACAATCATGCCCGGCATGCATGCGGGCGTCGACGGCCAGTAGCTCACCTCGCTCAGGTGGGCCATCGCATAGTCAGCGCCGCGGGCCGAATCGGGGTTCCGGGCCGAACAGACGGTTACGTGCGAATTGCCCGGAGTCAGAATTCTGACCGAGTCGAGGCCCTCGAAGCGTTTCAGCTTGACCTTGCCCAAGTCTTCGGGATAGTTGCGCACAAGGTTCGAGTAGTTGCCCCGCAACACCGTGGCGGCCGACTTGGTGTGGGCGCACACAAGCGAGTGGAGGTTGTCGCCGTGCTGAAGCTGAAGCCACATCATGTAGTGGCAGATGAGCGTCGAGCAGCCCCACTGGCGCGACTTCAGCACGATTACGCGCATCGGCTTGCCGGCGCGGCGCTGCTCTTCGAGCGCGGCGAGCACCTTGCGCTGCGCGCGGTTAAGCACGAACGGCACCGGGCGCCTTGTCTTTTTGTGCCGGATTCTGGCGCAGCGCCATGCCCAATATTCAAAATCTTCTTTCAGCCGTTTGCTTTCGTCGTCGCCCGGCAGCAGTCGCGGCTCGGTGCCCAATTGAGCCTGCAGCCGTTCGTTACGCTCGGAGTTCAGTCTTTTGATGCGTGCATTCCATTTCATAGCGCCTGCAAAATTACACCCTCCTTTCGCACAAAAGCCGTAGAGCTGTTGTTCATCTGATAAAAAATCTATAACTTAGCGGCCCGGTAATTAAGTATTGATAGATTGCCGTTTTTTTAATTCATAATTCATAATTCATAATTCATAATTCATAATTCATAATTCATAATTCATAATTCATAATTCTTAATTCTTAATTTTTAATTCTTAATTCATAATTTATTCATGAAGAAATTCATTATTCCATCAGCAATTCTCGCCGTGAGCATCTGCATTCTCGGCTTCTGCATCAAAGCGGGCATTGACAATTTCGCCTTCCGCGACCGCGTCGTTACAGTGCGCGGCCTCGCCGAGCGCACCGTCGAAGCAGACTATGTTACCTGGCCAATGAACTACTCTATCGCGGGCGATGACCTCCCCGCCCTCTACGACCGCATGCAGGTTAACAACGCCGTAGTGGTCAAATTCCTCACGGACAACGGTATCACCGCCGACGAAATCTCCGTCAATCCCCCTGACCTCTACAATGCCGAAGGCAACGTCTACGGTGGCGAGCGCGCACGCTTCCAGTATAACCTCTCGGTCAACATCACCGTGGCAACCTCAAAAGTGGCCAAAGTGCGCGAACTGCTCAGCCGCCAGAGCGAACTTCTGAAACTCGGCGTCGCCGCCTCGAACGGCTACATAAACTATCAGTTCACGGGCCTCAACAACATCAAGCCCGAAATGATTGCCGAAGCCACCAAAAACGCCCGCATCGCTGCCGACCGCTTCGCCCAGGACAGCAACTCGACCGTAGGCAAAATCAAAACCGCCACTCAGGGCCAGTTCTCAATCGAGAGCGCAGACAATTCCACGCCTCAGAAAAAGAACGTGCGCGTAGTTTCCACCATAGTTTACTATCTCGAAGACTGACGGCGTGAACTATTGACCCCGGTCAGTGTTATTATTGTAGACAAACTAAAAAAGGAACAGTCTCTCTAATAACTATGACCGATGCGCGGACCGGAGGGTCGCAGCGCGAAATCTGAAATTTCACCCGGCCCCGGGCCGGACGGCGTCTGAAACCGACGCCGCGCGGCTGACTTCAATCTGCCGTCCGCATCACAACCGCAAACAACAACACACAATCAAGCCCGCCAATACGGCGGGCTTTTCTCTTCACGGGTTGAGGGTTGAGGGTTATGAGGCAATAGCTCTTGATAACTCTTAACTCTTAACTCTTAAACGTTGAAGCGGAAGTGCATGATGTCGCCGTCCTGGACCACGTATTCCTTGCCCTCGACGCCCATCTTGCCGGCCTCTTTTACGGCTGTCTCCGACCCGAGGCTGACGTAGTCGTCATACTTGATGACCTCGGCGCGGATAAAGCCCTTTTCGAAGTCGGTGTGGATAATGCCGGCACATTTCGGTGCCTTGCTGCCGCGGGTGAAGGTCCATGCCCTCACCTCGTCGGGGCCGGCCGTGAAATATGTCTGCAGGTCAAGCAGGGCGTAGGCGGCGCGAATCAGGCGCGAGACGCCGCTCTCTTCCAGCCCTATCTCTTCGAGAAACTCCTTGCGCTCCTCCCACGTGTCAAGCTCGGCAATCTCGCTCTCGGTCTGGGCGGCCACAATCAGCAGGTCGGCGCCTTCGTCCTTGATGGCCTCGCGCACGGCCTCGACATAGGCGTTGCCCGTCGCGGCCGAAGCGTCGTCGACGTTGCAGACGTAGAGCACCGGCTTCGACGTCAGCAGGAACAGCTCGCGGGCAAACTTCTGCTCGTCGGGCGTGTCGAAGCTCACGCTGCGCGCCGGTTTGCCGGCGTCGAGGGCGTCTTTGAACTTCTGGAGCACATCGGCCTGCATTCGCGCCGTCTTGTCGCCGCCGGTCTGAGCCTGCTTCAGGGTTTTGGCCAGGCGGCTCTCGACGGTCTCGAGGTCCTTGAGTTGCAGCTCGTAGTCAATAATCTCCTTGTCGCGCACGGGGTCGACCGAGCCGTCAACATGGGTGATGTTGTCGTTGTCGAAGCAGCGCAACACGTGCAGAATGGCGTCCGTCTCCCTGATGTTGGCCAGGAACTTGTTGCCCAGGCCCTCGCCCTTGCTCGCGCCCTTGACCAGACCGGCGATGTCAACGATTTCAACCGTGGCCGGAACTACCGACCGCGGCTGACAGAGTTCGACCAGTTTGGTCAGCCTCTCGTCGGGCACGGTTATCACGCCGACGTTAGGCTCGATGGTGCAGAACGGAAAATTCGCGCTCTGTGCCTTAGCGTTACTCAGACAATTGAAAAGGGTCGACTTCCCGACGTTGGGCAGACCCACTATTCCGCATTGCAATGCCATAATATCTTAACTTAAAATCTGTATTATTCAGTTTAACCACCGCAAAGTTACGAAAAATCCCCCGTCAATCAAAAATTTGTCTGCCGCGGGCGGCAAAATGCCCGATACCGCCCAAAGCTATTAACTTAAGGAAATTATAGGTGGAATCCTCACAGATTGCATTATGCCAAAGGAAGGGTAGGGACGCACGGTTCGTGCGTCCGCTTTGCGGAGCGCATAAATTGCTGCACTATTGTTCGTTATCGCGGACGCACGGGCCGTGCGTCCCTACAGAATTTACGAAACCGGTATTTTGCTCCACACTTTGAAGTTAATTGCATTAAGGCACGTCCGTACTGCCGGCCATTGCGGCGAGGTTGCGTTGGAGGCCGGCGAGTTTGGTGCGCTTGATGGCGGAGTGGCGGAAGAGGGCGCTGAACTGCTCGGGGGTCATGGCGGCGACTTGGTCGGCGGTGAGGCGCTGCATGGCTTCGGAGGGGTGGAAGTCGGCGATGGGCGTGGGGCGCGCGGCGGCGTTGTGGGGGCACACGCGCTGGCAGACGTCGCAGCCGTAGAGGGTCGGAATCGGGCCGTCAATCGGCCCGCGGTGTTCGATTGTGAGGTAGCTCAGGCAGCGCCGAGCGTCCAGCCCGCGGCCGTCGGCGCCAAGCGCGCGGCCGGGGCATGCGTCGACGCACCGGCGGCATTCGCCGCAGCCTTCTGCCGGAGGGCGGAGGTTGGAAACCTCCTCTCCAACAGGCCCGGTAACCGTTAGTTTCTCGGTGGTCAAGATAAAGCCGAGGAAGAAGTAGCTGCCGAGGCCGGGAATTATCAGCTGGTTGTTGCGGCCGATGAAGCCGAGGCCGCAGCGCACGGCCCAGTAGCGCTCGCGCAGTGGGGCCGTGTCGACGCACACGCGGGTCTGTCCTTCCATTTCGGCCGCAATCGCGGTCAGATACTCCCGGACAACTTCGTGATAGTCGCGTCCGCGCGCATAGAGCGACACGGGCAGCCCCATGGGCTCGTCGGTAAAGTAGGGGAAGGCCACGGCCACGATTGACCGCGCCCCTTCGAGCAGCAGGCGGGGGTCGGCCCTTACGTCGCCATATTTTTCAAGGTAGGCCATCTCGCCGTGGCGCCCTTCGGCGAGCCAGCGCGCGTAGGCTTCGACTGCCTGCGGTTCGACGGGACTGTCGAGTGAGGCGACGCCCCACGGAAATTCAACCCGGCAGAGGGAGCAGCTGGAATCCATGGGCCTGGAGCCACTTGATTGCGCGAGGCAGCGCGGGGAGCATGTTGCGCCGGGCCTTGAGCGAGTCGTGAAACACGATGATGGAGCCGTTGCGGGTGAAGCGCCTGACGTTGTCAACCACTTCTTCGGGCGACGTGTGCACGGCGTAGTCGCGTGTAACCACGTCGTACATGATCATGTTGTAGTGCTTGCTGATTACGCGTCCCTGGCCCCAGCGCAGCAGGCCGTGGGGGGCGCGGAACATGGTTGTTTGCAGCAGGTCGTCGGCCTCTTTGACGTCGCGCAGATATTTGTGGCGGCGGGTGTGGGTGCCCTGCAGGTGGTGCATGGTGTGGTTGCCGATGGCGTGGCCGCGGCGTCTCACTTCCTCAACCAGCTCGGGGTGGCGCTTGGCGTTTTCGCCGACCATGAAGAAGGTGGCCTTGACGCCGAACTCGTCGAGCAGGTCAAGCACCCGGGGCGTTACCTCCGGAATCGGGCCGTCGTCAAACGTGAGATAGGCGGCCTTCATTCCCTTGCGCTTCACTCTCCAGATTGCCTCGGGAAAGATGATGCGGTAAAAGAACGGCGGCTGCACTATCCAGCGTTTGAACAGGTTCATTGTCTCGGGTCGCGGGGGTTATTGCACTTGTTGCAGACGGTTGAAGAAGTTGACGAGGTCGAAGCCCTTCTCCATGCTCACCGAGTTGAGGAACTCGGTGGCGCTCTCGATGCCTTCGGCGTTGGCCAGCTGGCCGATGAGGTTGGCCAGGTAGGAGTAGTCGCCCTGGGCGTCGCGAATGTGAAGCACGGCGCGGTCGGCCGTCGACAGCGAGGCGAACTGTCCGTTGGTCAGGCTCGACAGGTAGGGGATATAGTCGGCATAGCGCCTGATTTCGTCGCGGAGAATTTGGCAGCCGCGCTCAACGGCCTCGGCCTTGTCGGTCTGTTCGCCAAGCTCGATGAAGAGGTCGGCAATCAGCTCGCCGGTCTGCACGCCGTAGGGCGCGTTCTTGGCGGGGAGCTTGTCGGTTACGAGCTGCAGCAGCTGCAGGGCCTCATTGTAGCGGCCTTCGGCTTCGAGCGACTGCACGACGTCGAGCACCGCATAGCGGGTGGAGGCGACCATTCGCTGCACGGTCTCGTCGAGATAGACCTTGTCGCCGCCCTCGGCGTCAAGTCCGCCCCAGCGGAAGCGCTCGGTGATGTTTTTGAGCGCCTGATCGTTGTCGGCCTTGACGGCTGCCGTCGAGTAGCGCGGCTGAACCTGACGGGCCATGCCGGTGGTGTACATGTAGGGGTCGAGGCCCAGATAGTAGCTGTCGGGCACGGTGTTGGCGAAGTATATCGGCCTGTTCCAGCCGTTGGCGGCCGAGGTGGCCAGGAGGTCGAGCGTGAGCATGTCGGCCTGGGTCATTATCGGCTGGCGGTTCTTGGCGCGGAGTGCTCCCGGCAGGTCAACCGCGATGTCTTCATTGCCGGCAATCGAGTCGCCGGGAATGACCAGGGTGCCGGCCTGAGCTATGGGGTAGTTCACGCCCTGCGCGCGGCCAAGGAGGTCGGGCGTGTCGCTATAGTAGACTTTCAGGAAGTCGAGCACCGGCTCTTCGAGCGTGTCGGCGGGAATAATGTATCCGCTCTGGCGGCGTCCGAGGCCGTAGACCTCGGGGGTGGCCAGCCACTGCACGGGCTTGGCCTCGTAGGCGGGCAGTTCCTGCTGGCGCGCATACCAGTCGGTGGTCAGATAGCTCAGGTTGATTACGCGCACGTCGGTGCGGTAGCCCTCGACCTCCTGAGCGTACCAGAGGGGGAAGGTGTCGTTGTCGCCGTTGGTGAAGATGACGGCGTCGGGTTCGAGCGAGCTGAGATAGTTCATGCCGAAGTCGCGGGTGGTGTATCGGCCCGAGCGGTCGTGGTCGTCCCACGTCTGCGAAACCATCTGCAGCGGCACGAGCAGCCCGATGACCGATGCGGCAATCGCGGCGCCCACCGTGGGCTTTTTGCTGCGCAGCAGCGCGTCGATGCCGGCGGCGATGGCGCCGACGCCGAGTCCGATCCATATTGCAAACGCATAGAACGAGCCGGCATAGGCATAGTCGCGTTCGCGCGGCTGGTTAGGCGTCTGGTTCAGGTAGAGCACGATGGCTATGCCCGTCATGAAGAACAGGAAGAAGACGACCCAGAACTGCCTGATGCCCGTCTCGCCCTTGGCCGACTGCCACCAGAGGCCGGCGATGCCAAGCAGCAGCGGCAGCATGTAGAAGACGTTGTGGCCTTTATTGTCCGAGCCGAAGTCGGCAGGCAGCAGCGACTGGTCGCCCAGGCGCGGATTGTCAATGAACGGTATGCCCGAAATCCAGTTGCCGCGGTTCACTTCGCCGTTGCCCTGAAGGTCGTTCTGACGGCCCGAGAAGTTCCACATGAAGTAGCGGAAATACATGTGCACCAGCTGGTAGTTGAAGAAGTAGCTCAGGTTCTGGGCGAACGTCGGCTTCCTGACGGGCTCTTTCACGGTCGAGTCTTTCACGGTTTCGGCCATGACGACAGGCATGTCGCTCTCGGTGAAGCCGGCCCAGCTCATGTAGCCGCTCTTCTGGTCGGCCGCATACATGCGCGGAAACAGCATGTTGAGCTGCGGCGAATATTCATAGCGGGTCTTGTTCAGAGTGGGCACATAGCGGGGTTTGCTGCGGTCAACGGCTTTGTCGTAGGTGTATTCCTCCTCGCCGGCGGCGGTGCCGTCGGGGTTGCGCATTACCTGCGACGCGAAGGTCGTGCCGTAAAGCAGCGGCGACTCGCCATATTGCTCGCGGTTAAGATATGAGCCGAGGGCAAAGACGTTGTCGGGGGCGTTCTGGTTGATGGGGGTGTCGGCCGCCGAGCGTATCAGCAGCAGGGCATAGCTCGAGTAGCCGATGAAAATCACGAAGATGCTCAGCGTGATGAGATTCAGAATCCTGACGGGGAGCTTCTTGGTGAGCTGCAGCCATGCAATCAGCGCAATCATCACCACCACCGGAATCAGCATCGACTTGCCGATGAACGGAATGCCGCTCACCAGCACCGACAGTGCGAAGCTTACCTTGATGCGCGCGGCCGACTTCTGGCGATAGAGCTCGCTCACCGTCCAGATGAAGACGCCGAAGGTGAGCAGCGTGTAGGCAATGACGCCGCTGTTGTAGGGCAGCCCGAGGGTGTTGACAAAGAAGAGTTCGCTATATTGCGCCACTTCCACGAATCCCGGCACGAGGCCGAACAGTATCAGCGCCACGATGGCGAAGCTGACCAGCAGCGCGCAGACGGAGCCCTTGGCCGTGGTGTTGGCAAACTTGCGGTAGTAGAACACCAGCACTATGGCCGGAATGCACAGAAGGTTGAGCAGGTGCACGGCGATGCTGACGCCTATGACGTAGGCAATCAGCACCAGATAGCGGTCGGAGTGCGGGGTGTCGGCCCGTGTTTCCCATTTGAGAATGAGCCAGAACACCAGCGCCGTGTAGAACGACGAAAACGCGTAAACCTCACCCTCGACGGCCGAGAACCAGAACGTGTCGCTCCAGGCGTAGGCCAGCGCGCCGACAAGGCCCGAACCGAAAATCACGATGCGGCGTGCCGTCGAGATGGTCTCGGCGGCTGCATAGCCGGCCAGCAGGCGGCGCATCAGGTGAGTGATGGTCCAGAACAGCAGCAGAATCGTGCCTGCGCTCAGCAGCGCGTTCATTGCATTCACCGCCAGGGCCACGCTTCCCGGCTCGGAGCCGACAAAGTTGATGAAAAAGCGGGCCGTGAGCATGAAAATCGGGTTGCCCGGCGGGTGGCCGACTTCGAGTTTATAGCCCTGGGCAATGAACTCGGGGCAGTCCCAGAACGACGCCGTGGGCTCGATGGTGAGCAGATAGCTCGCGGCGGCTATGACAAAGCATAGCCACCCGAGCAGGTTGTTGGCGAGGTTGTAGCGTTTAGCTGACATTTTGTTGGTTTATAGTTTGATTTTCTTGCCGTTGATGATGAAGATGCCTTGGCGCGGGTTGACAACGCGACGCCCTTGCAAGTCGTAGATGTCGCCGGAGCCGGGGGTGTCGACCGTGATTTCGTCAATGGCGTCCTTTTCGAGGGGTGTAATGGTGAACACGTAGGCTTCGATGTTGCTGGTGCCGCTGATGCTCAGGTTGTCGCCGTCGATGAGCCAGTATTCGTGGCGGCTGGTGTTCTGTACGTCCACGCTGTTGCGAATGGCGAATTTGCCGTTGCGTTCGTAGATTTCATAGGTGTTCCAGTCGGCACTGAATTCGTTGGTGCCAATCACACCATGCTCGTTCACATAAGGATTGGCGTTGGAAGCCATGCGCAGTTCAAAGCGACCGTTTGCATTGGGCACGATGATGAACTGGCAGTAGCTGTTGAGAGACTCGGGGCGGTCAACGAAATTCAGGTTGTTTCCGTTGCGGCGCAGTATCTTGCCCTCGTCATTGGAGATTAAGACGGGAGTGTTGACGGGAAGCATGGCCATGGTGTCACGCACCGCGGCGTTGCCAACAGCTTCGATGTCGAAGATGAAAATGTCGTCGGGGTTATATGCATTGCCACCCTTTTGGAGGCGGACGCCGCTCTTGGTCCAGTAGTTATCACCTGCGCTGCCGGCATTGCGAATGGCAAACTTGCCGTTGAGGCTGACAATTTCGTAAGTGTGCCAGATCGACTCGAATTTGTTGGTGCCGAAGTTGCCCTTTTCGTTCACGTAACGGTTGTCGTGAGCCGAGCATATGGCAAATCGCCCGGTGTTCATGTCGTAGCGAATCTGCCATGCCTGGCGGGAGGCGTTGATGTTGTCCTCAACCTTGCGGAATGTGGGGTATTCAGGGGAGTTGGCGGCCGATCCGGAGCCGTTGCTGAGCCACGCACCGTCAACTTTGATGAGGTAATTGCCATCGGGAATCGACTGGGCGGGGAAGATGGCGGGATCAAATGGCAGGCCTGACTGACGGAATTCTGACACGATGTCATTCACCGTAGAAGTGATGAACGGCTCAACATACAGATTGCCGCAGTTGGCCGGGAATGTCTTGATGCCGCTGTCGGCGCGGCTCACGATGTTAGAGGCGCTGTCGGTGAGCTGGTCATATTTCTGATAAGTTTGAACGAATTGTTCGGCATTTCTCTGGTCGAGTGCGTTTCGCATCTGACCCATAAGCAAGCCGCGCTCGCCTTGAATCTTATAGTAGTTGAGAAATTCGTTTATCTCGGCGGTGAGGGGCGTGTTGGCTTCGAGCAATTGCGAGCCTGCGGCCACCTGCTTGTTGAAGTATGCCTCGTAGGCAGAGGCAGAGTAGGTTTCATTGCCATCAATCAGAGCCTTGAAGTCGGGCGTCTCTTCGTAGGGGACCACCAGGCCATGTGTGTTGGCCGGATAGTAGAATGAGCTGTAGCAGAAGGTCTTGAAAGCCTCTTTGTGGTCTGGCATAATGAAGCCGAGAGCTTTTTCCCAGCTCTGCCAGTCGTTATAGCCGGTCTGATTCCATGTGAAGTCTCCCATGCCGTAAAGGGCTACCTTCGAGGCATAGTAATACTCCATAGGGTTGGAGGTGATGCCGGTGGTGAGTGTGTTGATGTCGGCGTCGGGAGCAGGGTAAGGCGACATCATGAGCGGGCGCACCGAGTAGCCGTAGTCGTTGACGGGATAATTCTCCCAAATCAGGGGTTTACGGCCTCCGGCCTTTTCCGAATACCAGCGGGAGGCATCGCCGAGCTTGATGTCGACCACGCCGGCGCCGGTCCACATGACCTCGATGTCAGAGTCGAGGTTGGCGCCCATCGTGGCGTGATAGTCTCCATTGCCCGACCAGCCTCTGTTATATTGCGATGGACAAACGATGAGGGGAGCCACGTCTGAGTGTTTCTTCACCACTTCGGCGTTGATATGGTTGAGGTATGCCACTTGCTTGTTCACGTCGTAGTTGCTTATATCGTCGAAGAACACGGCAAACTGACGCACGCCCAGGTCATACATTTTGTTGAATTTATCAACAGCCTTAGTCAGGTTATCACCCTCGATGGAGTTGCCCGGGTGCATGGCCCATACAAAATGCACTTTGTTTTTCAGGCCCTCAGTGGCGAGTTCGCTGATTTGTGCGGCTTTGTCGGCGGGATAGGCCGAGGCCCACTCACTCTTATGGTAGGGATCGTCTTTCGGACCGTAGATGTATAGGTTCAGTCGGGCGTGTGGCATGAATTCACGCATCATGTCGAGGCGGTCTTCCTGGCTCCACGGGTTGCCGTAGTAGCCTTCCACGATGCCGCGCACGGGGTTGTCAGGCCAGTCCTTGACCTCGACGGAGGGCACTGCAGACTTCTGCATCAGCTGCAGGAATGACTGCACGCCATAGTATGTGCCGACGGGGTCGGTGCCGGCAATAATCACTTTGCCAGGCTCGCTTTTCAGGTAGTAGCCCTGAGCCTGCCCGGGAATTGCGTCGGCAAAGGCGCTGACTGCGGGGTCGCCCTTTTCGCCGATGACTATTTCAATGGCACCGGAGTCGGCCACATCGAGTTTTTCGTTGAGTACGCGCACGGCGTCTGCATCGGCACTGTCGGCGCCGCTGATGCGGAATGTGGCGCCGGCCGAGTCAAAAGCGGTGCCGCCCACAGTTTCCTGTTGCGGGTTAGGGAATATGCCGGTTCGCTCGGTCGCCTGTGTGTTGATGGTGGAGGCCAGCGCGAGGGCCAGCGTAAGGAGATGGGTTTTCATGGGGTTATATCTGTAAAATTTATTTATTTGCGGGAATGATTTCGAAAATGAACTGCTCGTTGCCGCCGGCGGGCTTGATGCGGTCGCCCTCGACGCCCCAGAAGCTCGAGCCGCCGTTGCCGCCGTTCTGAATCGAGAACATGCCGTCGGCGTTCTTGCTGATGATGTAGGTGTTCCAGTCGGCCGAGTAGGGGTTCACGCCAAAGTTGCCGAGCTCGTTGATGTAGCGCTCGTCTTTCGAGTTGCGGATTTCATAGCGCTCGGTGTTCGGGTTGTATTTGATGTGCCACTCCTGGCGGTTGGGGTTGATGTCGTCGATTGCCGACTGCCAGACGGGGTTGCCCCCCTTGCTGCCGGCCTGCGGGTTGCCCAGCAGCTTGCCGTCGTGCTTGATGTAGTATGTGCCGTTTTCAAGGACCTGCACGGGGAAGAGGTCGGCGGGATAGTCGGCACCCGACTTCTTGAACGCTTCGGTCAGGTCGTTGCAGGCGGTCTTGAGCCACGGCGCAACGTAGAGCGTGCCGGTCTTGACCCTGACGCTCTGAATCGAGCCGGGGAAGTTGCGCGAGATGTTTTCGGCCGCCTCGTCGGTGAGCGCTTTATAGCGCTTGTAGGCGTCGATGAACGCGCCGGGCAGGTCGGCGTCGAGCGCCTCGGCCATGGCGCAGAGCTGCAGACCCTGCTGCGACTGCAGTTTCAGGGCCACGACCCATTCTCTCACCTCCTTGAGCAGCGGCTGGCCGGCATCGGCCAGCGCCAGCAGTTCGGCGGCAGCGTCGAGGCGGCTCTGGAAGTAGTCGCGATATGCTTCGACGGCCTCCGGATTGTCGAGATTCGGCGTCTTTTCGGTCAGCGCCTTGAACTCGGGCGTCTCGCCCCAGAAGCGCAGGCCGTGGACGCTCGGCGCCACGTCGACATTGTTGAGGCAGAAAATTCTGAACGCTTCTTCGTGGCCCGGCATCAGCTCGGTCAGCGAGGCCTCCCACGCCTTGTCGGCATTGTAGGCCGTCGGGTTCCACGCGAAGTCGGCCAGCGAATAGAGCGCCACCTTCGACGCTTCGGCATACTGCATCGGGTTCGAGCAGAAGGCGCTCACCTTGTCGGCGATGGCCGGCTCGTTGCCCACCACGGGGCCCATCAGCAGGTTGTGCTCGCCGTAGTCGTTGACGGGATAGTTGAGCCAGATGTAGGGCTTGCGGGTGGTCTGCGAGGTGAACCATTCGCAGTCGGCGGCGTCAATCATGTCGCACACCGAGTTGCCGGTCCACATGATGTTGATGTCAGGCGCAAGCTCGGTGCCCATCTTGTGCAGATAGTCGCCGCCGCTCCACGCTTTGTTATACTGGGTGGGGCAGACCGTCAGCGGGCCCACGTCGGGGTGTTTCTTGACGAACTCGCGGTCAAGAAAGTTCATGTAGCTTATCTGCGAGTCGACGCTCTTGGCCGAGATGTCGTCGAAGAAGATGGCAAACTCGCGCACACCCAGGTCATACATCTGAGCGAACTTCGCCAGGGCCTTCTGCCGGTCTTCGTCGCTCTCGATTGAGTTGGAGGGGTGCATGGCCCAGACGAATTTCACCTTGTTGCGCGCGGCGTGCTTGACCAGGTCGGCCATCTCGGCCGCCTTGTCGGCCGGATAGGGCTCATACCAGCGCGAGTGGTGATAGGGGTCGTCTTTCGGTCCGTAGATGTAGACGTTCATGCCGTGGCGGCCGTAGAAGTCAAACTGGCTCTTGCGGTCGGCGTTGCTCCAGGGGTTGCCGTAGAAGCCCTCGATGACGCCGCGCAACCCGATGGCCGGGGTCTCGGCCTTCTCGCCCGTCTGTTGCGGATTTTTCAGGAACTCCTGCACGCCGTAGAACGTGCCGGCCTCGTCGCGGCCCGCAATCACCACCTTTTTCGGCTCGACCGACAGGTAGAAGCTCTCGGCGCCCGAGGGAATCTTCTTGCCATAGCGCTTCACGGCCTTGTCGCCCGCCTCGCCGATGATGATTTCAACCGAGCCTTCGGGCGCGATTTGCAGATGCTTGCCGAGCAGCGCAACGGCGTCTGCGTCAGCGGTTTCCGCACCCTTGAGCTTGTATGTGGGTGCCTGGGCGGCGGCAACAATTCCGAGTGCCGCAATCGGAGCCAGAGCTAATAATTTCTTAATCATGCAATTCAAAGTGAGAGGTTTAATCACGCAAAGATACGAAAAAATCCTCACATTCTCCGCCTCCATTCCCCGAAATCTCCGCAAGTTCCACCCCGGCGCACGGACGCACGGCCCGTGCGTCCGCTTTGCGGAGAGTGTAACTTGTTGCAATATTGGCCGTTATGTCGAACGCACGAGCCGTGCAATGTCCTAACTTAAAAGAAAATATTTGTGGATTCCTCAAAGGTAATGCAAAAAATCGAGTGTACATAACTCGTAGGGACGAGTCTTTGGCATGTTGCTGATTGTCAAAGCGTTATGAAACATGCCGAAGGCATGTCCCAATGCTATTAACTTAGGGCGAAAGACTACAAAAAACGGTCATGGCTGATTATGCGTTATATAGAAATAAGTTTAATAAAAAACACAACAGCCATGACCACATCTGTC
>CABUWI010000010.1 GCA_902495245.1 uncultured Porphyromonadaceae bacterium | reverse complement strand
TTCCGTTACATAAAAACTAGCGGTAAATATGTAACGATGACTAACTATAAAGAGGCTATATGAATCCTTAAGTTAATAGCATTGGGACATGCCTTTGGCATGTTTCCATAACGCGCTGACGCTCAGCAACGTGCCAGAGGCACGTCCCTACGGGTTATCCGCATACCGCATTTTGCAACACCTTTTTTGTATCCATTGCGAGCTGCCCGCGGAATAATCCGCGGCTCCAACCCGCAACTCTCAACCCTTAACTAAAAAAGAAAAAGAGGGGCGCTCACGCGTGCCTCTCTCTCCATTCATCACATTATGCTTATTGCTTTCTAATCTTCAAAAAGTATCGTTTCGTGTCTTTATAACGGATAGTCGTTGCTATATATTTTTCGGAATTCGTTAAAAAACTTAAAAATCATA
Source organism: uncultured Porphyromonadaceae bacterium (assembly GCA_902495245.1). GTDB lineage: Bacteria > Bacteroidota > Bacteroidia > Bacteroidales > Muribaculaceae > UBA3263. Next base: position 112,278 of record CABUWI010000010.1, on the reverse strand, counting down.
TCTGCTCTCAACCACGTCCCAGTCGACGATGTTCCACAGCGCCTTCAGCGCGTCGGCGCGTCGGTTCTGATAGTCGAGATAGTAGGCGTGTTCCCAGACGTCGAACGTCAGCAGCGGCGTCAGTCCGCGGGTCAGGGGGTTGCCTGCGTTGGGCTCGGCCATGATAAAGAGCTTGCCGTTTTCGTCGGCCGCGAGCCACACCCAGCCGCTGCCGAAGAGAGTGGTGCCTGCCTTGACAAAATCGTCCTTGAACTTGTCGAACGAGCCGAACTGTGCGTCGATTGCTTTGCGCAATTCGCCGCCGGGCTCGCCGCCCGCGCCGGGGTTAAGGCTGAAAAAGTAGAATATATGGTTCCAGGCCTGACTGGCGTTATTGAACAGCGCGCCGTCTGACTCGCAGATAATATCCTCGAGCGCCATCTCTTCGAAGCGGGTGCCCTTGATCATCGAGTTGAGATTGTCGATGTAGGCCTTTTCGTGCTTTCCGTAGTGGAATCGCACGGTCTCCTCGCTGATTGCGGGAGCCAGGGCGGCTGAGTCGTAGGGAAGTTCGGGCTGGACGTAAGTCATATGTCGTAAAAGGGTTAGTTTTTGTTGTTGTTCGCCGATATAACGACAAGAATGCGCGAAAAGTTTGCAGGGGCGCAATTTTTTAACTATATTTGCGTTCAATTTTAGACATGCGCCCCGTGCATGGCCCGATTACCTGCATATAAATATTTAATTTACCAATCATAGTAACAGAAAAAGTACCATGAAATTGAACCTCAAGGCGTGTCTTGGAGCATTCTGCATGCTCTTTGCAACAACTCACGCTTCGGCCCTCGAAGAGCCGACATTCAGCACTGCGGACAACCCGGTGTGGTATAACGTCAAGTTTACCAAAGGCGGCCACGTGCTCAAGGCCAACGGCGCCAACGCCCTGCTGACCACGGCCGACCCCTCGGGCGCCGACGACTGCCAGTGGCAGCTCATCGGCACGAAAGATGACTTCAAGCTCCTGAGCAAATCAGGCCGCTATGTCTACTACAAAACTTCCGACTCGCGCTTTGCGGGCGGCGCCGAGAGCGACGCAGGCTCGCTGAAACTGACTGCCAAAGGCGATGCCTGGGAAATCAGCCGCACCGGCTCTGACAAGGCCATGAACCAGCATGGCGGCACCGGACTCGGCGTGCAGCTGGGCGAATGGGACTCGGGCGACCAGAACAACGCCCTGGTGTTTGAAACCTACACAGAACCCCTGCCCGAAGGCTGGCCCACGTTCAGCGAAGAGGGCAAGGACCCCGTCTGGCACTACATAATCTTCAGCGCCAACGACAACGCCATCTACGACATGGGCGCCGGCAAGAACGTGAAGCACATGACCACGCTGCCCGACCACACCAACAACCAGTGGAAGATTACCGGCACGCGCGATAACTGCCAGTTCGTCAACAAAGACGGCAACTATCTCAACGGCGCGGGCGACCGCCTGACCACGTCGGCCACCCCCTATGAACCCGGTTTCTCGCTGGTCAACGTCAACAACGGCGCCAAGCTCGAAATCAAGAACAACCGCATCAAGGGCGAACAGTGTAACTTCAACATGTTCGGCGGCCCCAACGCCGCCGATGCAGCCATCGGTTTCTGGACGCTCAACGACGGCAACAACGCCCTGAAATGCATGCCCTGCGAGGGCTTTGACTTCGCCGAGATTCCCAACATCGAGGGCTCGACCACTTTCCGCCCCGAGCAGCCGCTCACCCTCTGGTTCACCAAGCCCGGCTCGAGCTCGAAAGACGGCCACAAATGGATGGACTTCGGTCTCCCCGTCGGCAACGGCCAGCTGGGCGCGATGGTGCTCGGCAACGTGCTCAAGGAAGACATCTCGGTCAATGAAAAGACCCTCTGGACCGGCGACACCGAGCTGCGCGGCAGCTACACCTACGGCTGCTATCAGAACTTCGGCTCGCTCTACGTGCGCAGCCGCGAGGAGGGCATCTCGATGAACGAGCCCGTCAAGGACTACTGGCGCTCCCTCGACCTCACCACCGGCATTGCGCGCGTGCACTACAAGAACGCCGCCGGCACCTCCTTTGACCGCAAATACTTCACCTCATATCCCGACAACATCATCGCCGCCGAGTTCGCCGCCGACAAGAGCGGCGCCGTGAGCCTGAACTTTGAAGAAGTGCCCGGCATGGCCCGCACTCACGACGTCAGCTACAGCGTCGACGGCAACACCGCCACCATCGAGTTCCACGGCAAGTTTGAAATCGTAAGCTACTGCTCGGTAATCAAAATCAAGGCCGAGGGCGAGAACGCCACAGTGGCCCTCGCTGCCGACGGCAAGAGCATCGACGTCAAAAACGCCGACAAGGTCTATGCCTTCATTGCAGGCGGCACCGACTACGACCCCGTAACCCCCTCCTACACCTCCGGCACCGAGGCCCTGAACTCCAACATCGAGGCCACCGCCGCCAACGCCCTGACCAAGGGCTGGGACGCCGTTCTGGCCGACCATATCCCCGACTATCAGAGCTTCTTCAACCGCGTTGAGTTCAACCTGACGGGGGCCGAAAACAACATGCCCACCAACGAGATGCGCGACCGCTATCGCGAAATCACCTCGCAGTCAATCGACGTTCAGGACCCCATCGTCAAGATGCTCGAAATGCTCTACTTCCACTACGGCCGCTTCCTCGAAATCGGCAGCAGCCGCGGCGTTGACCTCCCCGGCAACCTCCAGGGCATCTGGAGCGGTTATAACGTCTTCAAACCTTACGGTGGCAGCCAGATTGCCCCGTGGAACGGCGATATTCACTCGAACATCAACGTGCAGATGTGCTACTGGCCCTGCGAGCCCACAAACCTCAGCGAGCTCCACCTGCCCTTCCTGAACTACATCATCAACCAGGCTACCGTGCAGCCCCAGTGGCAGAACTACGCCAAGAACCAGGCCGGACAGACCAAGGGCTGGACCTGCTTCACCGAGAACAACATCTTCGGCGGCACCGGCGGCTTCATGACCAACTACGTGATTGCCAACGCATGGTACTGCACCCACCTCTGGCAGCACTATGCCTACACCCTCGACAAGGAGTTCCTGCTCCGCGCCCTGCCCACGATGTGGAGCGCATGCGAGTTCTGGCTCGAACGCCTCAAAAAGGCTAAAGACGGCACCTGGGAGTGCCCCAACGAATACTCGCCCGAGCACGGCCCCGGCTCGCAGAACGCTACGGCCCACTCTCAGCAGCTCGTTTCCGAACTCTTCTCCAACGTGCTCGAAGCCGCCAAGATTCTGCCCGACCAGACCGTCATCAGCGCCGCCGAGCTTGAAAAGCTGCAGGACTATTACGACAACCTCGACAAGGGCCTGCGCATCGAAAAGTTCAAGACCTCGAGCAACTGGCAGACCCACGGCCTGAAGAACGGCGACCCGATTCTGAAAGAATGGAAATACTCGCCCTTCACCGCCGGCGCCGACCAGCACCGCCACATCAGCCACCTCATGTGCCTCTATCCCTACTCGCAGATTGAACCCGGCACTCCCGAGTTCGAGGCCGCAGTCAACTCGCTGCGCCAGCGCGGCGACGGCGCCACCGGCTGGTCAATCGGCTGGAAAATCAACCTCTGGGCCCGCGCATTCGACGGCGACCACGCCCGTCAGATTCTGCGCAACGGCCTGAGCAACAACACCTACAACAACCTCTTCGACTCGCACGCCCCCTTCCAGATTGACGGCAACTTCGGCGCCTGCGCCGGCATCGCCGAGATGCTCGTCCAGAGCCGCAAAGGCACAATCTGGGTGCTCCCCGCTCTGCCCGGACTCTGGGCCGCAGGCGAGGTCAAAGGCCTCAAGGCCGAAGGCGACTTCACCGTCGACATCAAGTGGGCCGACTCGCACATCGAGCTGGCAACCATCACGGCCAACCAGGGCGGAACGCTCAACCTGGGCAACGGCGACCTCATCAACACCCACATTGAGGTGAACGGTCAGAAGGTCGAGCCCACCATCAAGCGCAATCTGACCACCGGCCTCATCACCACCGTCGTCAGCAACCTGAAAGCCGGCGACAAGGTAACCATGGTCTACGACTCCGAATACACCCAGCCCGACGTTAAAGACGAAGAGATGGACTCGATTGCCGAAATCGTGGCGCCCGACAGCGACATGGCCGTCTCCGTCAGTAATGGCACGGTAACCGTCAGCGGCGTCAACGCCGCTTCGGTCAGCGCCTACGACATGGCCGGCCGCCTCATCGCCTCGGCCGCAGGCAACTCGGTCAAGGTCAACACCAAAGGCATCGTCATGATAACCGTAACCGAAGCCGACGGCTCAGTCCGTTCGGTCAAAGCATCGATATAACACAATGAAGCTACAGCTTAATCACTCACTTGTCGCAGGCGTCATGCTTGCGACAAGTGTCGTTTCGTACGGTGCCGACCTCACCGGCGCAAACTACTGGGAAAATCAGGCCATGTTCGGCGAGAACCGCGAAACCGCCCATGCAACCTACGTGCCCTACTCCACCACCGCAAAACTGAAGGCCGACGCCGCTTTCTTCGCCACCCCATGGGTCGAGCCGAACAGCGACCTCCGCATCAGCCTGAACGGCACGTGGAAGTTCAACTACGCCCCGGAACCCGACCAATGTCCCGCCGACTTCTTCACCGCCGGATTCGACGCCTCGCAGTGGGACGACATCGAAGTGCCCTCAAACTGGGAGATGAAAGGCTACGGCACCCCCGTCTACTGCAACGAGAACGCCCCCTTCGGCAACGGCACGCCCCCCTACATCGGCAGGCGCCACAACGGCTGGCAATATGACTATAACCCCGTCGGGTCATATCTGCGCTCGTTCACCCTCCCCGCCGACTGGGCCGACAAGCAGATTTTCATCAACTTCGGCGGCATCTATTCGGCGGCCTTCGTGTGGGTCAACGGCCAATACATCGGCTACACCCAGGGCGCCAACAACGACCATGAATTCGACATCACCCGCGCCGTCAAGCCCGGAGCCGAAAACAGCGTGGCCGTCCGGGTGATTCGCTGGAGCGACGGCTCGTATCTCGAAAACCAGGACATGTTCCGCATGTCGGGCATCTATCGCGACGTAACGCTCACCGCAGTGCCCAAGACCTTTGTGCGCGACCACTACATCACGTCCGAGCTCACCGAAGCGTCGGGCTACACCGCCGGCAAGCTCTCCGTCGAGCTCAGCCTCGCCAACCGCTCAGGCGCCGACGCCTCTGTGTCGGCCTCGGTCAGCCTGCTCGACCCCTCGGGCAAGGAGGTGGCCGCTCCGTCGGCCCAGACCGCCATGGTAAGCGCCGGGGGCCGCGAAGTCCCGCTGGTGTTCACCGCCAATCTGACCGGCCTGCAGCTCTGGAGCGCCGAAAAGCCGACGCTCTACACCGTCGTCGTGAGCCTGCGCGACGCCTCGGGCCGCGAAACCGAGGCATTCGCCACGAAATATGGCTTCCGCCACATCGAACAGCGCGGACCGCGCGTCTTCATCAACGGCCGTCAGATCTTCTTCAAGGGCGTCAACCGCTCTGACACCGACCCCGTCCGCGGCCGTGCCGTCTCGACCGACGACATGCTCACCGACGTCCGCCTGATGAAGCAGAACAACATCAACACAATCCGCACGAGCCACTATCCCAACGCGGCCAAGATGTATGCCATGTTCGACCACTTCGGGCTCTATACGATGGACGAGGCCGACCTCGAGTGCCACGCCAACACCGACCTGAGCGACGACCCCTCGTGGGAGGGCGCCTTCGTTGACCGCGAGGAGCGCATGGTGCTGCGCGACCGCAACCACCCCTCCGTGATTTTCTGGAGCCTCGGCAACGAGAGCGCCTGCGGCGTCAACTTCAGCGCATGCTACGAAGCCGTCCGCGCCCTCGACTCGCGCATGATTCACTATGAGGGTCAGAAAAAATGGACATGGGCCGACACCGACATCTACACCGACATGACCTCGCGCATGTATCCCTCGGTCGACCGCATGATTCTCGACGACACCGACAGCCGTTTCGCCGACACCCCTCACTTCATCTGCGAATATGCCCACGCGATGGGCAATGCTATCGGCAACCTGCCCGAATATTGGGACTACATCGAAAACCGCAGCGTCCGCACAATCGGCGGCTGCATCTGGGACTGGATTGACCAGGCAATCTACTCGCCCGCCGACCTGCAGAACGGCACTCCGCGCGCCTTCACCACCGGCTATGACTATCCCGGCCCCCATCAGGGCAACTTCTGCTCCAACGGCATCTTGACGCCCGAACGCGTCCCCACCGCCAAGCTGGCCGAGGTGAAAGCCGTCTACCGCTATATCCGCTGCCGCGACTTCGACCCCTCGACAGGCGACGTAGTCATTGAAAACCGCTATGCCTTCACCCCCCTGAGCGAGTTCAAGATGAACTGGCAGCTGCTCAGCAACGGCCGCGTGGTCGAGTCGGGCAGCGTCGACGCCCCCGACTGCGCTCCGGGCGAAACGGTTAGCGCCTCCATTCCCTTCACCGCCTCGAAAATAGCCGAGGGCGAGGAGGGACTGCTCAACCTCAGCTTCGAGCGCAAGACCGCCCTGCCCGCCCTCGAGGCCGGCAGCGTCATGGCCGAAGAGCAGTTCGCCGTGACCCCCGCGCGCGCCCTCGCACCGAAAAACACCGATGCCCTGAAGGCCGACATGACCGTCAGCGGCAACGGCCCCATCGAAATCAAGGGCAACGGCTTCAGCTACACCTTCGGCGCCAACGGCCGGCTGCTCTCCATGCTCATCAAGGGCGTGGAATTCATTGCCGACAACCAAGGCCCGATTTTCAACAACGACCGCTACATCGAAAACGACGCCAACCCCGGCAATCAGGGCGTTGCAAGCGCCTTCCGCCAGCTGGCCATGCGCTATGACCACGGCGGCTCGGCCAAGGGCTGCAAGTCCGTAACCGTCTCGGCCCGCATGGAAGCAGGCTCGCTCTGCCAGTATGTAATCGAATACACCGTCTATTCCGACGGCTCCATCGACATCAGCCCCGACTTCTACGCCTACTCTGACGAGGCACGCCGTCTGGGTCTCACCTTCTCGCTCGCGCCCGAAATGGAGCAGGTCGAATATTACGCGCGCGGCCCGTGGGCTAACTATGTCGACCGCAAGGCCGGAGTGAAAGCCGGTGTGTACACCACCACCGTCAGCGACATGGGCGAGCTCTTCGTCAAGCCCCAGACAATGGGCGGACACGAAGAGATGCGCTACGTACGCCTCTCCGACGGCCACGACACTTCGCTGCTAATCGAGGCCGAGGGGCTGCCGTCGTTCAGCGCTCTCCACTTCACCGACGACGACCTCCGCGATGCCTCCCACCACTACGACCTCGTGCCCCGCAGCGAAACCGTGGTCCACATCGACGCCTACCACCGCGGCATCGGCAACGCATCGTGCGGCCAGGGCACCGGCACAATCTATGAATACCAGATTCACTCGGGCGACACCAAGGGCTACCGCCTGCGCCTGACGCCTCAGGTGGCCGTCGACAAGACCCCCGCCGCCCCCCAGGGCACGCGCAACCCCGCCGCCTACATCGAATCGCTCACCTCAACCGGCCAGCTCTTCCACCCGCTCGACTACACGGCCTCGGCCGCTCCCGCCGAGTTCCACACCACCGTGCCGTCGCGCATCATAGTCGCTCCGGCCACGAAGTGCGACGCCATCATCAAACTCGCAGGCCCCGCTGCCGCCACCGCCACCACCGAAGTCTACATCGACTATAACCGCAACGGCGTGTTCGAGGCTTCCGAGAAGCGCTCCGTCAAGGCCGACGGCTCCTTCATGCTCCGCGCAGGCACCGCCGCCAACCCCGTCAGCGGCACGTTCGGGGTGCGCATCTTCGTCAGCCCGACCAAGGCAATCGACCCCGCCGGCAATAACGACGGCGTCGCCTACGACTTCACTTACAACGTGGGCACGACCGACCCCGGCGACATCTACACCGCCCCCCAGGGCAACCTCGAGCCCCGCGGCAAGACCTACGCCGAAACCATCGCCACCTCCGGCGCGAAAGCCGACGTGAAGATGACTTTCGACTCGCGTCCGTCAACATTCTACACCCTGACCGAACAGACCGTCCTTGCCGACCCCGCATCTGAGTTCACGCTGAAACTCACCGCCGCATCGGCCGGCCCCCGCTCGGACAAGACCGTCTATCAGGACGCGCGCTACACCCGAGCCTACATCTATGCCGACTGGAAGGGCAACGGCAGCTTCACCCCCGTGGCCGTAATCGGCACCGACAATCAGGACCCCGACTTCAACGACGTGCTCGCCAACTATGACTACGTCATGGACATCGAACAGCCCGTCAGCGTGCCCGCATCGGCCGCCGGCAAGGAGTGCCGCCTGCGCGTAATCTACGCCAACGCCTGGAAGACGATTGACGGCCCCAACGCCACCGGAATCCTTGACGGCGCCGCCTATGACCTGCGCGTGCTCGTCAGCGGTCAGAACAACGACCAACTGCCCGCCTACACGCGCCTCATGCCCGACGGCACGATGCTCGAAAACGGCCTGGGCTACGTCGTCTCGGCCGGGACCGAAGGCGCAGCCGTTGACGACACCTACGAGTTCGCCGCCTGCCCCGCCGACTTCTTCACAATCGTGCCCGTGCACGTCGTCGCCACCCCCGGCTCCACCTTCACCCTCAAGCTCCGAGCCAACGACGACGGCGACCGCCGTTCGCGACGCAACGACCTTCGATACACCTACGCCGAATTCTATGCCGACTGGAACGCCGGCCACGGCAGCTATGAATCGATTGGCCGTCTGGGTCTCGACTCTTCCAACCCGAACCTCACCACAGTCTCGGGCAACTACACCCGCGTCATGGACATCAACCTCGAGGTCAACGTGCCCGAAGACGCCGCACTCGGCACCTGCTATATCCGCGTAATCTACAATAACGTCCACGAAAAGACCTCCGGCCCCATGGACCAGAAGATTGTCGGAGGCCAGGCGCTCGACATTCCCGTAATTGTCAGCTCCGAAGGCGACGCCATTGTTGAAATCGGAGCCGAACCCGCCGACACCCGCGTCAGCGGCATCTACGACCTCCAGGGTCGCCGCCTGCAGCGCGTCGGCCGTCCCGGCGTCTACATCATCGACGGACGCAAAATCCACGTCCGCTGAAAAAAATTAGCGAACCGACCGAACCAATCCGCTCTGCCGCGTGTTTAATAGGCAGAATGTGATAATGATTGGTTTATTATTTGGCGAGGAGCAACTGCGACAGCTGCTCCTCGACTATTTATTTACCCGACCAACCCCCAACCGTGTTGAGCGCGCAAGCGCGAAAAAATCCTTAATTCTTAATTTTTAATTCTTAATTTTTTCGTAACTTTGCGATATGATAGTGATTGCCGACGCCGGAAGCACCAAAATCGAATGGTGCGCGGTCAACGCGCAGGGCGGCGTCTCAACCTTCGAGACGCCCGGGCTCAACGCCCTGATGCTCTGCGCCGACGAGTTGCGCGCAGCCTTTGAGGCCGCGCTCGGCGACTTGCGCCCCGACGCTATCTATTACTACGGCGCCGGCTGCGCCGCCGAATCCGTCTGCCGCAAGGTCAGCGACGCCCTGCCGCGCGCACCCCGCGTCGAAGTGGCCTCCGACATGCTCGGCGCCGCCCGCGGCCTGCTCGGCCGCCGCTCCGGCCTCGCCGCTATTCTCGGCACGGGCAGCAACTCGGCCGCCTACGACGGCCGCCGGCTCACGGCAAACATGCCCCCGCTCGGCTTCATTCTCGGCGACGAAGGCAGCGGAGCCGCACTGGGGCGCCGCCTGCTGCGCCTGGTGTACCGCACGGGGCGTCTGCGCCGCGAGCTTGAAGAATATCTCGCCATGGACTACGCCCAGGTGCTCGACGCCGTCTATCGCCGACCGGCCGCCAACCGTTTTCTCGGCTCGCTGGTGCCGTTCATCGTCGGGCGCCGCGGGGAGCTGGCCGACATGATTGCCGAAGAGTTCGACGCCTTTTTCGGCGCATTAAGCGCCTGGTATGCTGCCGACTCGCGACGCCTGAGCCTCACCGGCGGTGTGGCCGCCGCCCTTGAGCCCGAGTTGCGCGAAGCCGCCGCCCGCGCCCGCTTTGTAATCGACAAAATTGAACCTCGCCCCATGCAGGGCCTCATCGAATACCACAGCCATGAATAGCCAAAACTCAAGCAACACCGAACTGATTCTCATAAACGTTACGGGCGTTGACCGTCCGGGCGTTACATCGGCCGTTACCGGCATTCTGGGCCGCCACAACGCCCAGATTCTCGACATCGGCCAGAGCACTATCCACCACTATCTCTCTCTGGGCATTCTAATCAAGACCGACGCCGAGTCGTCGGGCAACATTCTCAAGGAACTGCTTTTCAAGACGGCTCAGCTGAACTTGATTGTGCGCTTCACGCCAACCGACATCAACGACTACGAGGCGTGGGTGAAGATGCAGGGCAAGGCCCGCTGGATCATCACCATGCTCGGCCGCCGCGTTACCGCCGACCATATTGCCAGACTCACGGCCGAAGTGGCCGCCGAGGGGCTGAACATCGAAAATATCAAGCGACTCACGGGCCGCATCTCGCTCAGCGACGCCGAGAGCACCCACAGCAAGACCTGCATCGAAATGGCCGTCCGCGGCAACCCCGCCGACCGCAGCAGTCTTTCGCGCCGCTTTCTGGAGATTGCGTCGAGCAACGACGTCGACATCTCATTTCAGGAAGACAACGTCTTTCGCCGCACGCGCCGCCTGATCTGCTTCGACATGGACTCCACCCTCATCGAGACGGAGGTTATCGACGAACTGGCCATGCGCGCCGGCGTCGGCGACAAGGTCAAGGCCATCACCGAGCGCGCCATGCGCGGCGAAATCGACTTCATCGAGAGTTTCACCGAGCGCGTGGCCCTGCTCAAGGGGCTTGACGTGAGCGTCATGCAGGATATCGCCGAACATCTTCCCATCACCGAAGGGCTGGAGCGCATGATGACAGTGCTCAAGCGTGCCGGCTATAAAACAGCCATTCTTTCGGGCGGATTCACCTACTTCGGCGACTATCTGCGCCGCAAATACGGCTTCGACTACGTCTATGCCAACGAGCTTGAGGTCGACGCCGACGGCAAGCTCACCGGACGCTATGTCGGCGAAGTCGTCGACGGCCGACGCAAGGCCGAGCTGCTGCGCCTGCTGGCCCAGGTCGAGAACGTCAACATCGCACAGACAATCGCCGTGGGCGACGGCGCCAACGACCTCCCGATGCTCGCCACGGCCGGTCTCGGCATCGCTTTCCACGCCAAGCCAAAAGTGAAACAGACCGCCGAACAGAGCCTCTCGACCATCGGCCTCGACGGCGTGCTCTACTTCCTCGGCTTCAAAGACAGCTTCATGGAAATCAAAAACTAATTCATAATTTCCCTCCTCAACCATAAATTCTTAATTTTTAATTCTTAATTCTTAATTCACAACATGGGCTTTTTAGCAGATTTCAAGGCCTTTGCAATGAAAGGCAACATCGTCGACATGGCTGTCGGCGTAATCATCGGCGGCGCTTTCGGCAAGATTGTCAGCTCGCTGGTCAATGACATCATCATGCCCGTCGTAGGCCTCGCCACCGGCGGCATCAACTTCACCGAACTCAAGGCCACTCTCCACGAGGCCGTGCTCGACCCCGCCACGCAAGAGGTGATTAAGGAGGCCGTTACGCTGAACTACGGCATGTTCATTCAAAACATCGTTGACTTCCTCATCATCGCCTTCTCCATCTTCATGGCACTGAAAGTCATCGTGAAGTTCAAGAAACAGGAAGCCGAAACCCCGGCAGCTCCCCCCGCACCGAGCAAGGAAGAAGAACTGCTCACCGAAATCCGCGACCTGCTCAAAAACAAAAATTGATACTGTCCGACTCAAAAACCCCCGGGCCGATAGGCGTATTCGACAGCGGCTACGGCGGTCTGACCATTCTCGACGGCATCAGGCGCCTAATGCCCGAACCCGACTATCTCTATCTCGGCGACAACGCCCGCGCGCCCTATGGCACGCGGTCGTTCGAGGTGGTCTATAAGTTTACGCTCGAAGCCGTCAGCCGTCTGTTCGAACTGGGCTGCCAGCTGGTGATTCTGGGCTGCAACACGGCATCGGCCAAGGCGCTCCGCTCCATTCAGCAGCTCGATCTGCCCCATCTGGCGCCAAACCGCAGGGTGCTCGGCGTTATCCGCCCCACCGTCGAGGCCATCGGCAGCTACACCCGCACGGGCCACATCGGCATCTTCGGCACTCCGGGCACAATCCGCTCGCGCAGCTACGAAATGGAGATTGCCAAGCTATACCCCGAGTTCAAGACCACCGGCCAGGAGTGCCCCATGTGGGTTCCGTTGGTCGAGAACCGCGAATACGACTCGCCGGGCGCCGACTACTTTGTCAGGCAATACATTGACCGGCTGCTTGAGCGCGACCCGCTCATCGACACGACGCTGCTGGGGTGTACCCACTTCCCGCTGCTGCTCGGCAAAATCAGACAGTACATGCCGCAGGACGTGAACATCATCACGCAGGGCGACATCGTGGCCCGCTCCCTGCGCGACTATCTCGAACGCCACGACGACATGGCGCGCCGCATCACCCGCGGAGGCACCGTGCGCTATCTCACCACCGAAAGCGGCGAAAAGTTCTCCGAGACGGGCTCCGTGTTCCTCTCCCAGCCTATCACCGCTCAAACCATCACTCTCTAATGACAATAGGCACCGTGAATCTCGGGCCGCGCCCCGTAATGCTCGCCCCGATGGAAGACGTTACCGACGAGTCGTTCCGCCTGATAGCCAAAGAGTGTGGCGCCGACATGGTCTACACCGAGTTTGTCAGCGCCGACGCCTTGATTCGCAACATCGCGTCGACCACGCGCAAACTGCGCATAAATCCGGCCGAGCGACCTGTGGCCATTCAGATATATGGACGCGAGCCCGACGTGATGGTCGAGGCCGCGCGCATTGTCGAAGAGGCGCAACCCGACATCATAGACATCAACTTCGGCTGCCCCGTCAAGAAGGTGGCAGGCAAAGGCGCCGGCGCGGGGCTGCTGCGCGACGTGCCGAAGATGCTGGCCATCACCCGCGCCGTGGTAGATGCCGTCAAGCTGCCCGTTACGGTGAAGACCCGTCTAGGCTGGGACCACGAGAACAAAATCATCGTCGAACTGGCCGAACAGCTGCAGGACTGCGGAATCGCAGCGCTGACCGTCCACGGACGCACGCGCTCGCAGATGTACACCGGCACGGCCGATTGGGAGATGATTGCCCGCGTCAGGGAGAACCCGCGCCTCCACATTCCGCTCATCGGCAACGGCGACATCTGTTCGGCCGCCGATGTCGACCGCGCCTTCGCGACATATGGCGTCGACGGCGTCATGGTTGGCCGCGCGGCAATCGGCGCCCCCTGGATTTTCAGCGAGCTTAAGGGCAACGGACCCGTCGACCCGCACCGTCAGTTCGACTACCTACGCCGGCAGATTCGCGAAAGCGTTGAGCGCATCGACCCCGTGCGCGGCATTCTGCACATTCGCCGCCATCTGGCCGTTACCCCTCTGTTCAAGGGCATCGCAAACTTCAAGCCAACCCGCATCAAACTCCTGCAGACGCCCGACCCCGAAACACTGTTGACTCTAATAGACCAAATTGAAAATGAATATTATGCGTAAACTGACGGCACTGCTGCTCCTGACCCTCGGCGGCATGGTCTTCGGTCTGAAAGCCGAAACCGCCGTGCTCAAAATAGACCGCTTCCAGCAGCTCAAGGTTGTCGGTCCGCTCAATGTTGATTGCGTCCACTGTCCCGACTCAGTGGGCATGCTCGTTGTCGAGTCGCCCGACGCCGCCCGCATCTCGTGGGTCGAAGCCAAATCAAACGGCGACAAACTGCGCCTGCAGCTCGTAGCGCCCGACGATATCCGCACGGGGTTAAAGCCGCTCCCCTCCGACCTGCCGCGCGTAAGGGTCTACACCAACTACCTGACCAAGGTTGAAAACGAAGGCGACAGCACCCTGCGCGTGCTCACGGCGGCCGACGTGCCCCAATTCGAGGCGCGGCTCATGGGCAACGGCCGTCTGAGCATTCGCGGCATCAATGCCGAAAAGCTGAAGGCCACGCTCTTCACCGGCCGTGGCATCATGGTTCTGAACGGCCGCGCAGACAAGGCCGCCTACCGGCTTGCAGGCGTGGGCACCATCGAGGCCGACGGCCTTGAGTGTCGCGACGCAAGCGTGCGCATGGCCGGCACCGGCGCGGTCGGCGTGCACGCCACCGAAAAACTGAAAATCTCCGGTTCGGGCTCGGGCACCGTCTACTCGCGCGGCGCGCCCGACGTGAACAAGAAGATGGCGCTCGGCATCAAATTTCAGCCGATTGACTGAGCGCCAGATTGGAGTTGAAGTAGCGCGGGTCGGACGTTACCTCGCGCCCGACCCAGTCGGGCAGCGTAAGCCTCACATCGGCCCGGGGCAATTCAACCTCGGCCAGCACAAGTCCCGCCGGACGGGAAAACACGTCGACCTCCCACACGAGGCCGCCGAAGGGCACCTGATGGCGCACCTTGTCAACAATCGGCGTGCGCGAAAGCGCCAGCAGCTCGCGGGCATCGGCCTCCGGAATTTCATATTCCCACTCGCCGCGCTCAGCCCCGCGATTGCGCGACTTCACCGTCAGAAATCCGCGCTCGCCGCGAATCCGCACCCTCACCGTTGCGTCAGGGTCGGCGCTCAGATAGCCCTGGGCTATGCGTTCTCGAGCCACCGCCCCCGCCAATGCTGCGCCGAGGTCATCGACAAGAAATTTGCGTTCTATTTCAATAGCCATATTATTAAACAAACTCTTATATCTCGATTTTACGACTCAAAGTTAACAATAATTTAATTGTCGGCCTCAATCCGGGTCGAAATATTTATCATTTACGAGGCGTTATTCAATAGTGAATATACGGTCATACTTCCTTTCAGCCCTTGCGGCGTTCGCACTGCCGACGCTGACGGCCGCCCCGCCCGAGGGCGGCGACCGCCACATGCAGCTCAACGAAATCACCGTGCGCCCCGGAAAAGAGAAATACTCGAAAAAGAACAACCCGGCCGTCGACTTCGTCGAGCAGGTCATGGCGCGACGCAACATGACCGACCCGCGGCTCAACAACCCCTATTACAACCACGGCGTCTACGAGCGCATCAACATCGGCCTCATCAATCCGCCCGTCGACTCGGCCGGCACGCTGGGTTTTCTGAGCCAATATGTCGACACGACGGAGTTGTCGGGCCGCCCGATGCTGAACCTGTCGGTCAAGGAAAAAGTGAGCGACGTCTACTGGCGGCGCGACCCGCAGACAAGGCGCGAGGTCGTTCGCCTGCGCAATCGCCACGGTCTCGATGACCTCCTGGCCGACGCCGGTTCGATGCAGACCATTTTCGAGGAATATATGCGCCCGGTCGACCTCTACGACACCGACGACATCACCCTGCTGCGCCAGAAGTTCGTCAGCCCTCTGGGCCGGCGCGCCACCGACTTCTATAAGTTCTATCTGACCGACACCGTGGCCGACGCCGAACGCGGCGACTCGCTGATTGTGCTCACTTTCGCGCCCCACAACCCCTCGATGCCGAGCTTCAACGGCCGCATCTACGTGGTCAAGGGCGACTCGGCCATGTTTATCCGCCGCGCCGAGATGCGCATGCCCGCTCAGGCCAACGTCAACTTCATCAACGACATGCTGCTGCGCCAGGAGTATGACCGCGCACCCGACGGCTCGCGACTGAAGACGCGCGACGAAATCATCATCGAGGCGCGATATATCGGCATTGACGCCTACGCCTCGCGCCTCAGCGTCTATAATTCCCACTCATTCAACGCGCCGCAAGACTCCGCCCTGTTCAGCGCGCCGACCGAGGTAATCGAACGCAACGACCTTAGCGAAAGCGTGGCCTCCTACCGCCCGCTCGGCTCTCAGCACGGCGTCTCCGACATGGGCGGACTCATGGCGCGCCTGCGACGCAACAAGGTGTTCTACTGGACCGAGCGCACCCTGGCCACGCTCATCACCGACTGGGTCCAGCCCGGAGGGCGGCGCGGCCCCGTGGCCATCGGCCCGATTTTCTCTACGGTGAGTTTCAACGACCTCGAGGGGTGGCGCCTGCGTCTGGGCGCACGCACCACGACGGCCCTGTCGCCCCGCTGGTTTGTCGGCGGCTATGGCGCCTACGGCTTCCGCGACCGCAAGTGGAAATACGGCGCGTCGGTCGAATACAGCTTCAACCGCAAGAAAGACCACGAACTCGAATTTCCGATACGCTCGCTGAAACTTAGCCACAGCTACGACGTTGACCGCATCGGCCAGCACGAAACGAGCATGGGCAGCCTGTTCAACTCGCTGACATTTACAAAAAACGAGCTGATGACCTACAACCGCCTCTCGGCACTCGACTTCACATGGGAGACAGAACAAAGGTTCAGCGTCAAGGTGGGCCTCAGCCACAGCCGGCAGGAAGAGTCGCCCTATGTCAGCTTCGTCGACGGCACCGGGCGCCGATTCAGCCGGTTCACCCAGACGGGCGCAACGATTGAGCTGCGTTGGGCGCCGGGCGAGAAATATTATCAAAGCGTCAACGGCCGCATTCCGATCACTACCGAAAACCCCGTCATGAGCCTGACCCACACATTTGCCCCCGCCGGAGAGGCCGGTACCCGCTGGGGCGTCAACAAGACGGAACTGTCGGTGAGCAAGCGCTGGTATCTCTCGGCGTGGGGCCACGTCGACGTGCTTCTCGCCGGCGGCCACGTCTGGAATCACACCGCCTTTCCCGGACTGCTGATTCCGAACACCAATCTGAGCTATTTCTATCAGCGCGACGCCTTCTCGATGATGAAGGCCATGGAGTTCGTCAACGACACTTACGCCGAGCTCCATGTCAACTACAGCGCCAACGGCGCCTTGCTCAACTACATTCCGCTGATTAAGCGGCTCAAGCTGCGCGAAATCATAGGCTTCCATGCCGCCTGGGGCACACTGAGCCGCCGCAACGACCCGGCCCGCAACCCCTGGCTGCTGCAATTTCCGGCCCACGCCGCCACCGGGAGCATTGACCGCACACCCTACATGGAATTCAACGTCGGCCTCAGCAACATTGCGCGCATTCTCAGCGTCTACTACGTCGGCCGCCTGACCCACAACGGTCCCGACATTCAGCGCCACGGCGTCCGCTTCGCCTTCACCTTCGGCTTCTGACCGTCGTCAGCAGAAGGATCGCGGCAAGGGTGGCGGCTTCGGAGGCAGTGATGGCGAGCCAGAGCCCGTCGACTCCGAGCAGGCGCGGCAGCACAAGAAAGGCCGGCACGAGGAAAATCACCCCGCGAAGCAGCATGCAGGCGATTGAGCGACCCGCCCGCTCAAGGCTCTGGTAGTAGCCGATAAAGGTGATGTTGAGCGCGAAAAAGACGGCACACGTGCCCAGCAGCGGCAGCCCCTTGACGGCAAGCCCATAGGCCGCCTCGGCCGGATTGAGGAAGACGGCGGCCAACAGCGGCGCGCCGACCCACATTGACAGCGTGATTATGACGCCGCAGCAGAGAGCCGCCCACAAGGCCACGCGCAGCGTGCGGCTTACCCGCGCCCGGTTGTCGGCGCCGTAGTTATAGCTGAGAATCGGCTGCGCCGACTGCGCCACGGCGTTGTTGATGGAGAAAATGAGCGGAAAGAGATAGCAGCCGACACTATAGGCGGCCACCCCGACCTCGCCCAGATAGTCCATGAACTGAAAGTTGCCGATAACCATCATGATACCCAGCGAAAGCTCGGCGATGAATGTGGCAAGGCCGATTTTGAGCATATAGCCCGTGTTGCGCAGCGACAGGCGCAGCGATTTCAGCGTGAGGCGCAGACGATAGAACTTCAGTTTGTCAGAGTAGAAAAGGAAATAGCAGAGAACCATCAGACCCGACACGATGCAGGACAGCGACGTGGCGATGGCGGCACCCTTCAGCCCCATGGCGAGCGGAAAGACCATGACCCAGTCGAGCACGATGTTGAGCGTGGCGCCGACAAGCTGCACGGCCATGGCGAACTTCGGCGAGCCGTCGAGCCTGATGAGCATCATGCCGGCACACTGGAGATAGAAAAACATCAGTCCGGGCAACAGCCAGAGCAGATAGTCAGTGGCATACGGCTCAAGCACGGGGCTGCACCCCAGCATGTAGAGCAGCGGCCGCGTAAACAGCAGCGACACGAGAATCACCGCACCGAAAATCAGAGCGCCGGCAATATAGGCCTGCGTCATGACGATGCGCGCGGCCTTGACGTTGCTCTCGGCGAGCCTGATGCCGCCGATGACCGACGCGCCGATGCCGAACATGAGCCCGATGCCCGTGCAAAGCAGAAAGAGCGGCGCCACGATGTTGACGGCGGCCAGAGCGTTGCTGCCCACACCGTGGCCCACGAACATGCCGTCGCACAAGTTCAGCACCGAGTTGAACAACATTCCCGTCAGCGTCGGGAAGAACATTGCGCGGAAAAGCTTTCCGATTTTTTCGTTTCCGAAGTCGAGTCTGTCTCTGTTCATAGATTGCGTGTATCCGGTTTCAAGGCTGCAAAGTTAGCCATTTTTCCCGACTCTGCCGGAATCAAAAGGGATACAAATAGGCGACTTTTGGCAACTGTCAGACTATCGGGTAGGGATAGGTGATTGAGTGGAGGTAGAGGGCCTCGGGAGGCATGGAGGTGCCGGCGGCGCAGCGGTTGCGGGCGGCAATTATGTCGCCGAAACCTTCGAGGGTCAGTTTGCCGCGACCCACGTCAACCAGCGTGCCGACGACGGCGCGCACCATGTTGCGCAGAAAGCGGTCGGCGGTGATTACGAAGGTCATGCCGCCCGTGGTCGGGTCGGCCACCCACTCGGCGCGGCTCACGCGGCAGATGTTGGTGCGCGCGTCTGAGTGGAGCTTGGCAAAGGAGGTGAAGTCGTCGGTCTGCAGCAGCAGGGCGGCGGCGCGGTTCATGGCCTCATAGTCGAGCGGCCGGGTGAACCACGTCAGCGGATAGAGGAACGGCGAGCGGCGCTCGACGGCCTTGTAGTGATAGGTGCGCGACGTGGCGTCGAACCGCGCGTGGGCGTCGGCATGGACCTCCTTGACCGAGTAGACCGCGATGTCGCGCCCCGTGAGCGAATTGATTGCACGCGGCTCGGGCGCGAACGGCGCGTCGAAGTGGGCAACCATCATCGAGGCGTTCACTCCGGCATCGGTGCGCCCGGCGCCAACCACGGCCACGGGCGTGCGCGTCAGCACTGACAGCGCCCGCTCCAGTTCGCCCTGCACGCTGACCGCCCCCGGCTGCACCTGCCAGCCGTGGAACGGCGCGCCGCGATAGGCCAGCACCATGAAGTAGCGCCCCATCGCCGTCAGTCTTTTTCGAGATAAGTGTAGCCGTAGAGGCCCGAACGATAGTTGCTCAGGAACTGACGGCCCTCGTCGGGCGTGATTTTGCCGGCGCGCATGGCGGCGGTTACCCAGCGCTCCACGTTGCGCACCAGCTTCTTCGAGTCGAACTGCACATAGTCGAGCACCTCGGCCACGGTCTCGCCGTTGATAATCTGGTCGATTTCGTAGTGGTCTTTATACACGTCGATATGCACGGCGTTGGTGTCGCCGAACAGGTTGTGCAGGTCGCCGAGAATCTCCTGATAAGCGCCCACGAGGAAAACGCCGATATAGTAGGGCTCGCCCGACTTCAGCGGGTGGACCGGCAGCGAGTCGCTCATGCCCGACGAGGTTATGAAGTGAGCGATTTTGCCGTCAGAGTCGCAGGTCATGTCCTGAATCGTGGCCGTGCGCGTCGGTTTCTCGTCGAGGCGGCTGATGGGCATGATGGGGAAAATCTGGTCGACCGCCCAGTGGTCGGGCAGCGACTGGAAGAGCGAGAAGTTGCAGAAATACTTGTCGGGAATCATGCGGGCAATTTTGCGCAGTTCCTCCGGCGGGTGCTTCATCGTGTTGCCGAGTTCGGCAACCTCGCGGGCCACGCTCCAGAACAGCTTTTCGACCTGGGCGCGGGTGCGCAGGTCGAGCAGACCGATCGAGAAGAGCTCAAGAGCCTCGTCGCGAATCTGCAGGGCGTCGTGCCAGGCCTCGTAGAGGTTGCTGATGTCGAGCTTGTCCCATATCTCGTAGAGCTCGCGGGCCAGTTCGTGGTCGTCTTCGCTGACTTCCTCGCTCTCTTTCCATGCGGGCAGCGACGTCGACTCCAGCGCCTCGAAAATGAGCACGGAGTGATGGGCCGACAGCGAGCGGCCGCTCTCGGTGATGATGTTGGGCTGCTTGATGTCGTTCTTGACGCAGACGTCGACCAGAGCCGACACGGCGTCGTTGGCATATTCCTGAATGCTGTAGTTCATCGACGACTCTGACGACGACGAGCGCGTGCCGTCGTAGTCCACCCCGAGGCCGCCGCCGATGTCGACGAAGTCGATGTTGAAGCCCATGCGTGTGAGCTGCACATAGAACTGCACGGCCTCGCGCAGGGCGTTTTTGATGCGGCGAATCTTGGTTATCTGGCTGCCGATGTGGAAGTGAATCAGCCGCAGCGATTCCATCATGTTGTTGCGCTCCAGGAAGGCCACCGCCTCGAGCAGCTCCGACGAATTGAGGCCGAATTTGCTCTGGTCGCCGCCGCTCTCTTCCCACTTGCCCGAACCCGAGTTGGAAATCTTGATGCGAATGCCGACGTTGGGCACAATCTGCAGCCGGCGCGCAATGCGGGCAATGATGCGCAGCTCGTTGAGCTTCTCGACCACCAGAAAGATGTTGCGGCCCATCTTTTGGGCCAACAGTGCCAGCTCGATGTAGTTTTCGTCTTTATAGCCGTTGCAGATAATCAGTGCATTCTCGGCGATGTTGGTGGCAAGAACGGCGTGAAGCTCGGGCTTGGAACCGGCCTCGAGACCGATGTTGAACTTCTTGCCGTGGCTCACTATTTCCTCGACCACCTCGCAAATCTGATTGACCTTGATAGGGTAAATGACGTAGTTTTTGGCCTTGTAGTCATAGGTTTCGGCCGCCTGCTTGAAGCAGTTTGAAATCTTTTCGACGCGATTGTCGAGAATGTCGGGGAAGCGCAGCAGCACCGGTGCCTGCACGTCGCGCACCATCAGCTCGTCCATAACCTCCTTGAGGTCGACGGCTGCATAGCCCTCTTTGGGGGTTACCTGCACGTGGCCCTCGCGGTTGATTGAGAAGTAACTCAGGCCCCAGCCTGTAATGTTGTAGAGGTCAGCGCTGTCCTCGATACGCCATTTACGCATTTCTTGAATTAAGGATTAAAAATTAAGAGTTAAAAGTTATTGGGCCTATTGGTCTTATTAGTCTAATTAGTCTAATTTCTGAAGCGCCGAAACTATCGCCTCGCGGCTGCGGTCAATGAGGTCGGCGTCGTCGGCCGGAATCGGTTCGTGAATTGTCAGCACTATGCGGCCGTAGCGCGGAATCAGCGTCGTGCGCGGCATGACGGCAAACGAACCGTCAATGGTTACGGGCACGACCGGCAGACCGAACTCGGTGGCCAGCGTGTAGGCGCCGCGCTTGAAGCGGCCCACCTCGCCCGTGAACGTTCGGGCCCCTTCGGGAAACACCACCAGACTCAGGCCGCCCGCCAGGCGGCTCTCGGCGGCTTTCATGGTGCGGCGAATGGCGGCCGGCGTGCGACTGTCGACAAACACCTGGCCGGTGCGCTTGCACGCCCACCCTACCAGCGGAATCCGTTCAAGGCTCTGTTTCATCATCCAGCGGAAGTTGTGGCCCAGCCAGCCGTAGATTGAGAAAATATCGTAGGCTCCCTGATGATTGGCCACGAATACATAACTGCTGCCCCCCGAGATATGTTCACGCCCGCGAACCTCGACGCGCACAAGCGTCAGCCAACACATGGCCCGGCTCCAAAGCATGGCCGGACGGTAGGCAAACCAGCTGCGGCCTCCGAAAACGATGCACCCCAGGCCGGCCACGAGGGCCGTCAGTGTAGTGAGCGCCAGCATCAGCGGCAACATCACCACCAGCTGATATATCCAATAGAACGCGAGCTTCATTTCTGAACGAATTTCCAGATTACTGCACCATGGGGCGCCACCTTGGTGGTGAACGGCAGGGCCGACGACACGACCTTGCGCGCGCGGCGGCGCGTCAGCAGCTCCGTGGCCGAGCATTCCTGCTCTTTGAGGCCGAGGCAATCAAAGGCATGGCGCGGCAGGTTGATGCGCATGTCGGCCTCGGTGTCGCCGAAGTTGACGGCGATGAGGCACGTCTCGCCCTCGTGGCTGCGCAGATAGGCAAACTGGCGGTGGGGGTTGAACCCGGCGCTCTCGTAGTTCACATACATCAGGTCGAAGAATTTGCCCTCGCTGATTGCAGGCTCGGACTTGGCGATGTTGAGCACGTCCATGTAGAGGTTGCGCAGGCTCAGCTCGTCGGGCGTCAGGTTTGACGACGACGGCTTGCCGCCGCTCATCCAGCGCCTGAGCTTTTCCAGGCTCCAATAGTCGAAAATAGTGGTGCGGCCGTCAAGTCCCGAAAAGCCCTCGGCCTCCATGCCGCGCTCGCCCAGCTCCTGGCCGAAGTAAATCATCATCGGCCCCGTCGAGAAAGTCGACGCCACGACCAGCGACGGCAACACCCGCGAGGCGTCGCCGGCATAGAAGTCGGAAGCGAAGCGCTGTTCGTCGTGATTCTCGAGGAAGTTGAGCATATGGTCGCCCAGACCCTGCACGGTCTGCCACGCCGACGTGAGGCGGTCGGCACCGACGCCGTGGCACTCGATGGCCCGCAGCGTGTCATAGAGGTTCACCTTGTCGTAGAGATAGTCAAACCCGGCGTCGATAAACGTGCGGTAAAGGTTCACGTCATATATCTCGGCGATGAACTGCACGCCGCGGCGGCTGCGACGCACCTGCGGAATGGCCCAGCGCCAAAAATCGACGGGCACCATGAAAGCCATGTCGCAGCGAAAGGCGTCGACCCCCTTGCGCGCCCAATAGCGCAGAATGTGGAGCATCTTGTGCCACGTGTCGGGCACGGGCTCGAAATGGCAACCCGTGCCGCCGCAATAGTCCACGCCATAGTTCAGCTTCACCGTCTCATACCAGTCATTGCGGTCGGGCGACGGCGTGAAGCAATCGTTGCCCGACGCCTTTGCCGGCTCTTCGACATAGTCGCCCAGATGCACGTTGGTCGGGCTGAAGCGCGTGCCCGGCAGATAATAGAAATTATTGTTGGGGTCGAACGCCGCAAGCGGATTGTCGTCGGCGCCGAAGTCGCGCACGCCTTTTGGCGCGACGTCCGAATGATACTCGCGGGCCACGTGGTTCGGCACGAAGTCCATCACCACCTTCAGCCCCTGCTCGTGGGTGCGCGCAATCAGATCTTCAAACTCCTCCATGCGCCGCGCGGGATTGTCGGCCAGGTCGGGGTCAACGTCATAATAGTCGGTGATGGCATAAGGAGAGCCCGCCTCGCCCTTGATTACGTGAGGGTTGTTGCGGGCGATGCCGTAGGCCGTATAGTCCGGACGGTGGGCGTGCTCGATGACGCCGGTATACCACACATGCGTGGCGCCCAGAGAGCGGATGGCCCTCAGCGCCGAATTGGTGATGCCGCTGAACTTGCCGCTGCCGTTGGCCTCGATTGTGCCGCACGAAAGGCACGTCGCATTGCGGTTGCCGAACAAACGCGGCAGCATCTGATATATTATCGGTTTCAAAGCTCTGACTGTTTATGCATTAAGGTGCGCAAAGTTACAAAAAAAATTTCACATAGCCAACGCCCGCACCTCCCGGCCACGCCCCTTCATTGTATCAAAGCCGAACCATAGCACGACATGACCTGACCGAGACAATGTAAAGAATATGCCCATACGGGCATAACTACT
This sequence comes from uncultured Porphyromonadaceae bacterium, assembly GCA_902495245.1. GTDB lineage: Bacteria > Bacteroidota > Bacteroidia > Bacteroidales > Muribaculaceae > UBA3263. Next base: position 88,315 of record CABUWI010000010.1, on the reverse strand, counting down.
CTCATGCAGGGGTTAAGTTGGTAATCAGAACCTCGTCGGTGGCGTCGGCACTGCGATTGGAGGTGTGATAGCTGGAGTTTGCGTAATTGTTTCGCAGATGGCTAACCGTAAAGCTATTGTCTGCCACCCATTGCAACAGAATATCGTTGGCCTTGCCTTTGTGGGACAACACGTTTGAAAGCGCAAATCTTATGCCACGGCTGTCGAGCCGCGAGAGCAGGCTGAGGAGCTTCATCTCCTCACGTTCGGTCCAGCCCGTGAAACCGCGTTTGCCGTCATTATATGTGCCGGTGGTAATCAGATACGGAGGGTCGCAATACACAAGGTCGTCGGCCCCGGCGCCAGAAAAAACGAACTCGTCGAAATTCAAGGCCGTGAATAGGTAGTTGCCCGAGTGCAGCCGCTCGAGAAAACGGAGCAGGTTGCGCTTCATGGTCGCGTTGAATGAGCTGCGGTTCGTGCCGAACGGATTGTTGAACTGATGGGCCGAGTTGAACCGAATCTGATGGTTAAACGAATAGGCGACCAGGACGAAAAGGTCAAGCGGATTGCGTGCCTCGTTGTAGAGCGAACGCAGGCGCCGGTAGCCGTCGGCATTGGTGTCCGACAGCCCGAGCCGTTCGATGCGGCCTTCGATGTGAGCGATGATGTCGGAGGTCGACGTGCATTGAAACGTCTTGTAAAGGTCAATCAGGAACGTCAGGTTGTCGTTGAAGACCACCGTGTCGGCGTTGACATTGATGCCGACATTGCAGCCTCCGCAAAACAGGTCGAAGAATGTGCGCACCCGCTGCGGAAACAATGGAAGAATCTGATTCAGCAACTTATATTTGCCGCCGATATAATTCAGCGGCGAGCGCACAGTCGGCACGGCCACGCCATACGGGTCGGGCAGGTCGAACTGTAATTCATATTGTTGGCATGAGGTTGCTTCCATCGTAGTGCAAAGATACGAAAATTTTCCGGGGGGAACAAGCACGGGCCGGCTTTCCTCGACGGAGAGCCGGCCCGCATTATTTAGAGATTTATATGGGGGCTGCTGCTTAGCGGGCAATGCGCTTGACGGCCTTGTCGCCGGTGCGCTCGATGTAGAGGCCGGCAGCGGGTGCGCCGCTCAGACGACGGCCCTGCAGGTCGAAATATTGCGTGCCTTTGGCAACGGGAACGACCTTGATGTCGTTGATGCCGGCAACTTCGCCCTGCGCTACGGTGATTGCGAAGTCGCAGGCCAGACCGGAGAAGAGCACGTAGCTCTGACGGCCCTTGATGGCGCCGCCTTCGGGCAGCGGCTTGGCGGTTACTTCAAACACCTGTATGGGGGCTTCGTTTTCAGAGGCCTGCTCTACCTTGGCGGTGTAGCTCAGCCACTCTTTGGCGTCTTCGGGAATGGTTGCGGTCATCAGGCCCTCTTCAAGGTTGCCCACGATGTTGTAGTAAGAGAAGAGGTCAACCGAAGCCGAGCCGCCTTCGGCGGGGAGCTTGACACTGAAGCGGGCGGTACCGGCGTCTTCAGCACCTTCGGTAACATTGACCAGCATGGGGAACTCTACGTTGAAGAACATGCCGTAGTCAGAGGGAATCCACAACGAATCGCGGGCACTGTTTGCATACATTGAGAAGTAGCTGGCAGGCATTTCGGCCTTGATTGTCTCTTTTGTGGCGCCTTCGGTCTTGGGGGTGCACTCGACGTCGAGGTTGACGTAGGCATGGCCGGGGAACATGTAGTCGGCGAGCGGTTCTTCATCGAGAGCGCAACGAGAGGTGTCGTAAAGCATCGGAATGAAGTAGTTGGTGTTGTCTTTGTTGAAGCCGCTGATGGTTACAGCCACCGGAGTGTTGTAGATGCAGGGGAAGAGGTCGGTCTCGTATCCCTCTGAATCGAGAGCGTAGAACTCAATGACAGGCATTTCCATCCCCCGTTTACCGTCAGCGTTGACAGTTTCCTTGGGATAATTGCCGGCAGGCAGAATGACAGAGCCTTTGCCCAGAGGGTGCTCATAGTCGATGCCTTCTTCGGTAATCGGGCAGATGGTGGCGGTGAGCTCCATCTCGGCCTTGATGTCGGCGATGAGGTCAAGCCACATGTGGCCCATCTGATAGGGGCTGGGCATGATGGGAATCAGCGTGGTGTAACCGGTAACGGCGGGATTCTCATATTTTGCATCGGTGAACTGCGAGAAGAGTTGATCCCAACCGGTATATGTTGCGTTTGCGCCAAACAACTCGCTGATGCCTTCGATGTTCGTGCTGGGCAGCATAAACGCAGCGTAGGGGAACCATGTCTGCTCGTAGGGCATACCGGCCATGCTTGCACCGAACACGTCGTTAACGGTCAGGTCCTCATAGGCGACATCATCGTTCACGGCCCATTCCCAGTCATAGAGCGAGCCGCCGCAGTAGTAAGCGAGCACGTCGTCAGACGAGTATTTCACCTCTTCATTGCCGAACTTGGCGGTGAGGTCAGGAGCGGCAAAGAACATGTCGGGCTTGAGGCCTACAAGCAGATTGCGGTCGGTCGACACGTGGTCTTCATAAATATTTTCGGTTCCTTCGTCGTTCACGCCCACGGGTTCACGCCAAAGCCACGACTGGCTGTCGGCGCCTTCGGTCAGGTTATAGAAGCCGGCCTGATTGCGGATACCGGTGAGGCCAACGGTGATATTGTAGCCGTAAAACTGGGGCGACAGGCCCATGTAGAAAGCCTGCTCCGAGGGAGCGTAGCGGGCGGTGTTGGCAATAACTACTACATCGTCATCGCCGTCAGCGGCGACCTCGGGGGCGGCCTTTACGCGCAGACTCTTGATGGCTGCGGCTTTGGTCATTGCGTGCTGAGCGTTCATGGGCAGTTGACCGGGCGTCATGATGCGGCGCGCCATGCGCTGAGGCTTGGCGGCAATCGTGGGGTGCGGAACTGCGGCCATGGCCGAGCCGGCGGCCAAAGCCGCAACGGCTGCAAAGAGAGTAATCTTTTTCACGATAAATATACTTAAAAAGTTATGCAATAAAATTATCGGGGGTTTACTGAACGTTGACGCTGAACGATATGTCGGGATTTGTCAGCGACGTGAACTTAACGGTTTCGGGCTTGAACGCGCCGGCGTTCTCGACCTTGAACGTGCCCGTGAGCAGCTGCTTGAAGGCGGTGTAGGCAGGCACGGTGGCGTCGAAGTCAGACGATGCCTTGTTGGCCGAAGTCAGGGCGATGGTAACTTCCGTGCCATCGGCGTTGGTCTCGATTGTGCCGAAGTCGCGGCAGAGGCGACGGCCGGCATAGGTCGTAATCGAGAAGGAGATGGCGCCGGCGTTCGAGTTGAAGCCGAACACGACGTTGCGCAGGTCGAAGCTGTTGCCGGCCTGGGCCTGCAGCCCCTGCGAGGCGGCGTCGTGGGCGGCGGTGAGGGCGGCGCTCATGGTCTCCTTGTCGAGCAGCCACGAATAGCGCGAGTCAACCAGGTTCACGCCGGCAACCGGGGCGGCCAGGCGCACACCGTCGCAAACCAGGGCACCGTCGGCGTCGGCCCATGTCAGCTCGGCGAGCTCCCAGGTCGAGTTGTCTTCGCGCACGACCTCAAGCGGCTCCATGAAGCGGAAGCCGGCGTAGGTGATGATGCCGTTGCCGCTGACCGTGCGCGAGGCGGGCGACGTCGAGTTTTCAGGCACGACGGAGGGCACGCCGAAGCTCAAGCCCGTAACGTCATAGACGGCGCCGGTGGCGGTCTCGGTGAGTTTCAACACGGGGAACTTGCTGCCGAACTGAGTGCGCAGAGCGCGGATTCCGCCCAGATACTCCTCGGGGTCGGTGTCGGCGTCGAGGCGTGTCAGGCGGGCGACGAGGCCGCGCTTTTTGCCGCGCAGACGCTGATAGCCGTCTTTCTCGCCCATGAGCATGAACTCATAGTCGCCGTTGTGGCCATAGCCCAGTTCGTTGATTTCGTCGCCCGTGGCGGGGTCGCGGGGAGAGTTGGGGCCTGTGATGTCTTCGGGCGACGCGAACACATGGAACAGGTTGTTGTAGGAGTTGAACGTCAACACGTTGCCGTCGTCATTGATTACCTCCCAAAGCGACTTCTCGCTCTGATAGACGTTATCAATCCAGATATGGTCGGCATGAAACGTTACGGAGTTGTCGGGCTTGAAGTCAAGCACGAACACATAGCCCGGCTCATCGTAGTTGGCGAAGTATTCCAGGGCCCAGCGGCCGCCGTCGGCGGTCAGCGCCGTCTCGTAGTTCTTCTTGCCCTCTTCGAGACGCTCGGCGGCCGATTTGTCAAAAATGCTGCCTTCGTCTGACGAGCAGGCGGCAAACTGCAGCCCGAGAGCCAGAAGCGGAAGGATATACAGAGTCTTTTTCATCGTTATTCGTTGTTATGGTTCTCGGTTACTGTACGTTTTCAATTTCCTGACGCAGCGCTTCGATGTCGAAGTCTGACTGGCGGCGCTGAACAATCGAGCGCAGGCCGTCGAAGTCGAGTTCCCAGGCGTCTTTGAACCAGTTGCGCACAATGTTCTGCTTGCGGCGAATCATTTCGCGGCCGTCAACTGTGTCGTTGTCGGGAGCGGGGAAGACGCCACCGGGCTTGGTGTTGTTCATCTTCTCGATGTAAGCCTCGACCTCGGCCACGGTGTGAAGATATTCACCGCCTTCGCCAATCAGCGCCGGGCGATAGGTCGGGTCGGTTTCGGTCGACTCGAGGAAGTAGGTGCGCTCGTCGGGCTTGGAGGGGTCCTTGCAATAGTAGTAGCAGAAGTATGACGAGTCTTCGGTGTTGAAGGCGTCGTCCGAGCCGGTGGTCCAGCCGCGCTCGGCCATCCAGTAAATCAGGTCAAGCTGCTCCTGGCTGCGGGTAAGGTAGTTGGCGATGGTCTCGGCAAAGTCTTCGCGCTGGGCGCTCGAGGCGTAGGGGGTGATGAAGCCCTGCGAGGCCATCAGGCCGATGGGTTTGCTCTGCCACGAGCCTGAGTCGTAGCGGCCGATGCTCAGCAGGTTGAATTCGGTGGGATACGTGCGCGTCTGGTGCAGAATGTGGCCGAACTCGTGGTGCATCGTGCGGAAGTAATATTCGTTGAGCTGCCAGATGTCGTCGATAATCATGTCGTTGACCTTGAACAGCGTAACTTTCAAGCCGCCTTCGGCCAGACCGAGAATCTCCGTGCCCGTGTTGGGGTTGTAGGCGGGCGAGCCGATGAGGTGGAGAATGCGCGGGCCGTAGCTCTTCAGGAAGTCGATGCCGCAGTGCTCGTTGTAGGTGTCAAACCAGAGGTACTTCGTGAGCAGGCAGAGGTCGCGCGCCTTGTCGAAAGAGGCCGGCACGAGGTTATAGTTCATGTCGCTCTCGATGTCTTCCATCTTATATTTGAACTCGAGGTTGTAGGGGTCGCGGAAGTTCTGTTCAACCCATGTGTCGAACTTATAGGTGAAGCCGTCGGGGTCTTTCACCTCGGGTTCGGTGGGGAAAATGGTCGGTCCGAGCTTCTCTTCCGAGCATGATGCCATTGCGAGGCCCAGAGCGGCGACCGAAAGGATTTTATGCAGTTTCATATCTGTCGGTAGTTATTTGCGGAGAAAGTTTTTTAATGTACACGCACGTATGATTCAGAGGGCAGCGTGGTGTCGGGCACACGGCTTGCGCGCGGGTTGGGCTGCATGCCGGCGGCCACCACTTCGGCGGGAATCTGCACGGCCTTGCGGGGGTCTTCAACGTCGAGGTGGTCGACGGTGTGATAGTCCGGGCCCTGGTTGTTGCCAATTTTGTGGTCATATTCCAGGCCGAAGCGCTTGATGTCGAACCAGCGCATGCCTTTGTGAATCGTTTCGATTCGGCGCAGGTGCTGAATGCACTGCAGCATCGGCATGACGGCCTCGGCGCTGACCTTGGCGTCGCTCTCGGGGCAGATGCGGTCAATGTTGATGGTCTTGCAGATGCCGTAGCCGGGGTCGCCGCCATAGAACTCACGGATATTTTCCAGCGTGAAGTCGCGGAACTCGCTCTCGTAGCCGGCGGCCGACGGGCAGCGGCGACGGGCCTTCTCCCAGATGTCGATGTCGGCCAGCGCACCGACCTCATCGCCCAGGAAGAGGCGGGCTTCGGCGCGGGTCAGCAGCGTCTCTTCGCCGAAGAACTCGCGACGCGTCTGGCGCGTGTAGCCCACACCGGCAATCTTGTCGGTATATTCAAACTGCTCGTCGACATTGCAGCAGGCAACGGTGCCATATTCCGTCTGGCTGCCGTTGTTGATGCAGATGCCGTTATAGCAGGGGTGCATCGTAAAGGTGCCGCCCTTGCCGCTGTTATACTTCCACTGGAAGTTGGCCCAGGCGGGCGATGCGCCGTAGATGGTCGAGTTCAGCGCGTCGCGAATCACGCCGTAGCGACACGACGAGCCCAGGCGGCGCAGCAGCTGCGTGTGGGTCGGATAGAGCAGAAAGTTAGTGGCCTTGTCCGAGCCGTTCTGATAGAGGCCCATGTCTGAAATCATGTAGATTTCGCCGAGCTTGGTCCAGATGTCGCTCATGAAGGCCGAGGCGTCGACGTCGGCGCCGCCGAATGCGAGGTTTGCATGGTCGAAAGCCTTCTGATAGCGGCGGGTAAACAGGTAGAAGCGCGCCGCATAGGCATGGGCGGCCGCCGTGTTGAAGTGATATTTGGGCACGGCATAGAGGCTGTTGTCAATCATCGGCATGGCCCGCTCGAGGTCTTCTTCAATCAGCTCGTAGGTGCGGTCAAGAGTGCCGCGCTCATAGTGGGGCTTCACGGTAACCTCGGGCTTCGTCGCGTAGGGAATGCCGGGATAGTTGGCGTTGAGCGAGCCGCGGTAGGGTTCGCAGAACACCTGCGCCAGAATGAAGTGGCAATAAGAGCGGAGCATCAGCGCCTCGCCGTAGATTGCGCGCTGCGTGGCGTCGAGCTTGCCGTTTTCTTTTTCCCACTGGTCAAGGCGCTCGATGACGGCGTTGCACACGGCGATAGAGCCGTACATGTCTTCCCAGATCATCGAGGGCGAATCGGCGCCCGTCGAGCTCACGCACTGCTCCCAGCGGAACATCTCTTCGTCGCCGCGGTCATAGGAGTTCAGGTTGTAGTGTATGCCCTGGTTTCCGGGGCCTTCGGGGGCGTTGTTGTCTTCCATGTTGTCGCTCATAAGCTCCATGGGCCAGGCATAGCTCACCTGGGGGTAGGCGCTGTTCATGAGCATGCGCACCTGGTCGGTATTCACCAGGTCGACACGGGTGTCGGTCGGAGTGTCAAGAAAGCCGGAGCACGAGCTCAGGCCGGCGGCGACCGCCGCCACGACTGCTGTATATTTGATGGCTTTGAATTTCATAATGGCTTAGAGTCCGAAGCGGAGAGTGAATGTGAATTGCTTGGGGTTGGGGTTGGCCACACCGCCCGAATTGACGAACTCGGGGTCCTGGCCGTGGAGTTTCTTGTCGGAATAGCAGAGCCAGAGGTCGGTGGCCGAGAGCTTGAGCGACGCCGTGTTGATGCGCAGGGCGCGGGTCCACGACGAGGGGAAGTCATAGGTCAGCGAAATCTCTTTCAGACGGATAAAGTCGCCCTTTGCAATGCGTTCGGTCGAATAGTTGTAGGCGTTATAGCCGTATGAAATCTGCGAGTTGTTGTAGACCTGACGGCGCGAGGCGATGGCCGGAATCGTCGTGTGCTTCTCGTCGCCCGACTGCACCCAGCGGTCCATGAACTCGCGGGGCATGGCGCTGAGGTCGCTGTAGCTTGCCGAGAACACCGGGTCGAGGCGCACCTTGTTGCCGAAAGCATAGGTGAAGAAGATGTTCAGGTTGAAGTTTTTCCACTTGAGGTTGTTGCCGAAGCCGCCGGTATAGGGCGGGTCGACCGGACCTTCATACTTGAGGAAGTCAATGTTCTCCCACTCCTGGAAGTTGATGTCGTAGGTGGTAACCTCGCCGCGCTCGTTGACAATCTGGGGCAGACCGTCTTCGGTCAGGCCGGCAAAGGGAATCGAGAAGATTGAGCGCACCGGATAGCCCTGCATGGCGAAGCCGTTGCTCTGCACCAGGTCGATTACGCGCGAACGCGATTTCAGGTCGGTAATCTTGGTGCGGTTGTAAGAGAAGGTGAAGTCGGTGGTCCAGAGCCAGTCGCGGGTAACGATGTTCTGGGTGCTCAGCGTCAGTTCGACACCGTGGCTCTTCATCGAGGCCACGTTGGCCCACTTGCCGATAGTGCCGCCCACGCCCTCGGTGTGGATATAGCCGATAAGGTCGAAGTTATTGCGCGTGTACCAGTCGGCCACGAGGTTGATGCGGTTGTTGAGGAAACCGAGGTCGACGCCGACGTCAAACTCGTGCTTCTTCTCGTAGGTCAGCTCCGAGTTGGCCAGCTGGCTCAGCACCAGGGCCTGCTCGTAGGCGTCGGTGTCCTGACGCCATGGACGGTCGGGATAGTAGATTGCCAGAGCGTTCGAAATGCTTGCAGGGCCGGCGTCGGCGGTCAGCGAGTAGCTGACGCGCAGCTTGGCCGTGGCCAGGACGGGGTTGGCGAACCACGATTCGGCGTCGGCATTCCATGCGCCCGACACGTTCCACGTCGGCAGCCAGCGGCTCTGCTTGGCCTTGCCCAGCTTGTTCGAGCCTTCATAGCGAATGGTGCCGTTGATGATGTAGCGGTTGTCGTACATGAACGAGGCCGTGCCGAAGTAGGCCATCGAGCGGCCGGCCGTGCGGTCGTCGCTGTAGTAGGTGCCGTTCTCTTCGTTCATCTGCTTGAACAGACGCCAGTCGAAGAAGGGCAGATTGCCGTTGTCATAGCACATGCCCCAGCCCTGGAAGGCCTCGGTGTGGCGGTCGATTTTCGAGGCTTCGAAGCCCACGAGGGCGTTGACCAGATATTTGCCTTCGATGTCCTTGTTATAGTTGGCGGTAGCGCGGAAGTCGAGCTGCTTCATCGAGAACATCGTGTGGTAAAGGATACCGCCGTTGGGCAGCACCGTTTCGGGCAGCGCCGAGGGGTCGTCGGGATTGCGGTAGAGGTAGGGGTTGGCGTCGCGAATGGTGGCGTTTTCGGGAGTGATGCCGGCGCGATAGGCCATAGCCTGGTTCGAGTGGTCGGTTACGTAGTGCTCCTGCTGGGTCGAGCTGTAGCGGAACGAACCGAGGGCGCGGATTGACAGGCCCACGATGGGCTTGTATTCCAGCTCGCCCTGGAACTTGACGTCGACCATCTCGTTGGTGATATAGTTGTTTTCGAGCTCGTCGAAGATGTTGAAGTCGGCATAGTTGCGCGTCAGCATCGCCTTGGGGTCGGTGGTGCGCGACGTGTTCAGCGCATAGCTGAAGGGGTTGATGTCGAATGAACGGCTCACGTTGCCGCTCACCACGTCGACGTCCTGGCTCAGCGTGCCGGGCGCTTTCTGGTTGCGGTAGCTGTCGTTGGTGCGCAGGGTGAACTTGAGCTGCTTCGACAGGTCGTAGCTGGCGTTGGCGTTGAACACATAGCGGTCAACCGAGCTCGATTTGGTCCAGCCCGGGTCGTTCATGTAGCTGAACGACGTGTAGAAGTTGCCGCGGTCCGTGCCGCCGCTCACGCTCACGCCGTGGGTCTGCATCAGCGTGTCGCGGAACAGCAGGTCAAACCAGTCGGTGTTGCGCATCTCGGCCTGCTGCAGATAGCGGTTGCGCGCCTCGGGCGTGTTGGCCAGGGCGTAGGTGCCCGTGGCGGGGTCGTAGGTATTGATGAGCTTGTACATGGTGCCGTAAACGCCGCTCGAGCTCGCGTTTGACAGCGAGGCGAAGTTCAGCCAGCCCTTCTGCTCCATCTCCTTGTAGATGCCCATCTGCTCTTGCGAGTTCGCGATGTTGTAGTTGCGATAGGAGGGCTTGAGGCGGTAGGTCAGTTCGCCCGTGTAGTTGATGGAGGTGTGGCCCTTGCGGCCCTGCTTGGTCGTTACGACAATCACGCCGGCCATGGCGCGCGCGCCATAGATTGACGTGGCCGAGCCGTCCTTCAGAATCTGGAAGGTCTCGATGTCGTCGGCGTTGAGGCCGGCGATGGCCGAGGCAATCATCGTCGTGGCGTCGCCGCTCGACAGGGCGTCGGCGTCGATTTCAACGTTGTCTTCAAGAATCACGCCGTCAACCACCCACAGGGGCTTGGACGAGCCGTAGATTGACGTGGCGCCGCGCACGCGGATTTTCGGCGCCGTGCCGAACGTGCCGCTCACGTTCTGCACGCTCACGCCGGCCGCGCGGCCGCTCAGCGAGCGCGAAATGTCGCTGACGCCGCTCAAGAGGCTCTCTTCGGCGTTGATTTTGGTCGTCGCGCCCGTAAAGAGGCGCTTGTCGGTGTTGGCCATGCCGAGCGCAACCACCTCGTTGAGCATCGTGCTCGATGTTTCCATTTCGATGTGCAGCGGCGTGGTCGAGGCCTTGACCTCGACGGGATTCATGCCCACGAAGGTGATTTCGAGAACCGACTTCTCTGACGGCACTCTCAGCGTGAAGTGGCCGTCGACATCGGTCGAAGTCGCATGCGAGGCTTTGCCTTTCACCTTGACGGTGGCGCCGATAATCGGCTCCTGCTCCGCCTTGTCGATGACAGTGCCCGTAACCGTGATTTCCGCGGCCACTCCGAGTGCCGACAGAAGCATCAGCAGCAACATAGCGTAATGTTTACCCATATTTCTCTTATAAAAAATGTGATAATGATTATACGATAACTGTGCATTGAACGCGCTCCGCCATTCACCGTGATGATACGCGGGGCACGAAAAGCATCGGCAAAATTACATAAATTTTCACAAAGATACAAAATTTAATATGTTATTTAACATAGAAGTGTGCTTCAGACACTCTCGCGCTTACATTTTGACCGATTTTCGGCCCGTTTTCACACATTTTGCCAACAACACAACAAATCCCCACCCCACCGACGTTATAAAATTGAGAATTAAGAATTAAAAATTAAAAATTTCCGGCACCCGCCTCATCTCTTAACTTTTAACTTTTAACTCTTGACTCTTAACTCTTAACCTCTCAACCCTCAACTCATAACCCATAAACGTTCAACTCAAAATTCTTAATTCTTAATTCTTAATTTTTAATTTTTAATTTTTAATTCTTAATTCTTAATTTTTAACTCTTAATTCTTAATTATGTTAAAGAAACTCGTAGCCGAAACTGTCGGCACAATGTTCCTCGTTCTGCTGGCCTGCGGCAGCGCAGTGCTGGCCGGTCCCGTAATCGGCGGTCTCGGCATCGGCCTTTGCTTCGGCCTCGTGCTGGTTTGCCTCTGCTATTGCATCGGCAACATCTCGGGCTGCCATGTCAACCCGGCTGTCAGCTTCGCCATGCTTATCAGCGGCAAAATGCGCTTCGGCGAATTCTGCGGCTATGTCGTTGCCCAGCTCGCCGGCGCCACGATTGGCGGCGCACTGCTCTGGTGGTTCACATCGCTTGCACCCGGCTTCAACTTCGGCGGCATCACCGAAGGAGTGGCCGACCTCGCCGCTAACGTTGTTCAGCCCGGCGCCACCACCGGCCTGGCCCTCGTGGCCGAAATTCTGCTCACGTTCTTCTTCGTGCTCGTGATTCTCGGCGCCACCGACGCCCGTAAAGGCTTCGGCAAGTTTGCAGGCCTGGCAATCGGTCTTGCCCTCGGCCTCGTCAACATTGTCGGCATTCCCGTCGATAACTGCTCGGTCAACCCCGCCCGCAGCTTCGGCCCCGCAATGTTCAGCCCCGGCGCATGGCCCGACTTCTGGATTATGGTCGTAGGCCCGCTGGCAGGCGCCGCTCTGGCCGCCCTGGTCTGGCGCGCTCTCAGCGAGAAATAATCACCTGAATTTGCAACAACAAAAAAACAGCAGCCGCGGAAGTCTCCGCGGCTGCGTTTTTTTATTGTCTCGACCGGAATCAGCGCTTGAGGTTGCCGTTCTTTTCGGTTTCGATTGTGGGATAGACCTGATAAATCGAGTTCTCTCCGTTCCATGCGACCGTAACGTCCATGTTCTCCTTGAGCTTGAGGTCGGTCTTGGTGGTGTAGGTGAACGGGGTGCCGTCGGGCTTCACACTGTGGGTCAGCGTTCCGGCGGGCACGAGCACTGCGTCTTGCGGGCCCACGCGATAGTCATAGGCCTCCTTGAGCGTGTTGGTGCGGAATTCGTCGGCGCGGCGGGTTACGAGGGCGTAGGTGTAGCCGGCCACTTCATAGCCGTGTTCGCGCAGAGCCGATTCGGCCAGGTCGCTGTTGTCGGCATCGGCGGGGTTGGCGTAGGCGCGGGCCTGAACCTGCTGCAGGGCTGCGAGAGCCTCGGAGGCATACTTGCCCGAGCGGGCCGATGCCTCGGCAAACCAGCAGAGCACCTCAGAGTAGCGAATCAGCTGGTGGGTCTTGTAGAGGCACATGCCGCCCCAGAAGGGTTTGGCGGGGTCATAGGGAGCAGCCAGAGGCTGGCTGTTCTCGTCGGCATTGACAGTGAAGGCGATGAACATCGGGCGATAGTCGCGGACCACGGCATTGGAGGTGTCATCGTATTTTCCGTTGAAAGGCTCGCCGTCAACGGTTGCCCACCAGTCAACGGTAACGCCGTCGCCATATTTTGAGCGCAGCTTGGGAGCGTAGACATAATCCTTGCGGGGACCGTCGGGGAAGAGCGACCAGAAGCGGCGTTCGGCCAGGAAGTCGCCCCAGCCGTCCAGCGAGCCGAGCTGATGGCACGAGGTCATCTGCGAGTCCTGGTTGGCCCAACCGCCGGGGTTGGCCTTGTAGGTGATGGCCAGCACTGCCTCTTTCGACCAGTTGTTGCCGAATGAGTAGACGTCTGACCAGTTGGCGCAGAGCTGGTTGGGATACTTGCCGCTGTTGACGCCGTCAACAACTTCCTTGGCCTTGTCGGCTGCTTTGCCGTAATATTCGGTCTTGTTCATCGGATAGCCGGCCATGTTCATGTAGACGGCTGCGAGGGTCGACTTGACGGCCTGTTCCGAAACGAACACGTTCATGCCGTTGATGGCCTTGTTTGTCTCAGTGTACTGAGCCGGCAGGTTGCACTTTTCGGCTTCCAGCAGGTCGCGGACAATGAGGTCGGTATAGATTTTCTCTACCGAAGTCAGAGCGGTCTCGTTGTTGTCGGGCACGTTGTGCTCGTTGACGGGCAGCGGGCCAAACACGCGCACCAGGCTGAAATAGGCGTATGCGCGCCAGAAGTAGGCCTGACCCAGCGCCTGATTGATGTTTTCCTGGCTGACGGGAGTAGCCTTGGCGCCGTCAATAATCAGGTTGGCGGCCTGAATGATGTTGTACTGCCACTTCCAGAGGTTGTTGAGGCCTTTCTCGTCAGTGGGCACCTCGAAAGCGTCGGCGCTCAGATAGGCCGCCTTATTCGAGCCGGTGGTGGAGGTTACGTCGTCGCCCTGACACTGCACAATCAGCGGGTTGGAGTTACACTGCGACTGCTGCACATTGTAGTAGAGTGCGTTGACCGAGGCGTCAAGATTGGCCTGCGAGTCGAAGAAACCCTCGGGAGTGATCTGTCCTTTCGGATCTTCGGTGAGGAAGTCGCTGCAGGAGGTGAGTCCCAGGCATGCCATAAAGGCTACCGGAAGAATATATTTGGTTTTCATGTTTCGGTATGTTTAAGGTTAGAAGGTGAAACGTGCGCCAAGGGTATAGGTGCGCGGGCAGGGATTCGTGCCGACGTCTATGCCCTGCTGCCAGTCGGCAACATCGCCGCCAAAGGTGTAGGTGGCGGGGTTCAGGCCCTTGTACGAGGTGATGGTGAAGAGATTCTGAATGCTGAACGACAGGTGAATGTCGGCAAACTTGGTCTGCGACTTCTTGAAGTCATAGGCCAGCGAGATGTTTTCCAGTCGGAAGAAGTCTGCCTTCTCGACCCACTTCGACGAGTTGCCGATGTAGACGTTGTTGGCAACAGAGGGGTCAGGCATGGTCGTGCCGATGCCGTCGAGGCCTTCGGGCGACGTGATCATGCGCGAGTTGCCGATCATCGAGCACATTGCATAGCGCAGCACGTTGATGCGCTTGGCGCCGAACGAGCCGTTGAAGAATGCGTTCAGGCTCCAGTTCTTCCAGGTTACGGTGTTGTTCCAGCCCAGGGTGAACGACGGGGTTGCCTGGCCGAGCACCACGCGGTCTTCGGCGGTCGGGTTGCGAACGGCCTGACCGTCCTTGTTGTAGTAGGTGTCATAGCCTTCGTTGTCGATACCTGCCCACTTCCAGCCGTAGAGCGAGCCGATGGGTTCGCCTTCCATGATGACGCTGGCATTCTCGACGATTGACTGCATCGAGCCCGAGTAGAGACGCGGCTGCTGGGCCGTCATCTTCTCGACGCGGTTGCGGTTCCACGAGCCGTTGATTGACGTGGTCCAGTTCCAGTCTTTGGTCTGGATAATGTTGGCGTTGACGGCGATGTCGATACCGGTGTTGCTCACCTCGCCAGCGTTGACATAGTAGCTCGAGCCGCCCAGATAGTCGGCGAGCGAGGTCATCAGCAGGGCGTCGGAGGTGCGCTTGTAATACCAGTCGAGGTTCACGTCGATGCGGTTGTTGAGGAAACCGAAGTCAAGACCTACGTCAACCTGTTTGGTCTTTTCCCACTTCAGGTCGGGGGCGCCGACTTCGCTGGCCCAGTAGCCGGTGATGCCGTTGTCAGTGCCGTAGTAGGTGGTGGTCTGGCTCATCATTGCCAGGGTCTCGTAGGGGCTGATGTCCTGGTTGCCGATGACGCCGTAGCTGGCGCGCAGCTTCAGGTTGTTCATGACGGGCTTGGCGGGTTCGAAGAACGATTCGTTCGAGAGGGTCCATGCGGCGGCAACCGAGGGGAACCATGCCCACTTGTTGTTGCTCAGGCGCGAAGAGCCGTCGGCGCGCAGCGTGCCGGTCAGCATGTAGCGGTTGTCGAAGTTATAGATTACGCGGGCAACGCCTGAGAGCAGAGACCATTCCGAGTAGCCGTTCGAGGCGTTGCGGGTGGCGGCGTTGTTGACGTCCCACCAGCCGACCATCTCGTTCGAGAGGTTGGTGCCGCTGATGCCCATGTTGCGGGTGTTGCTCTTGGTGGCTTCCCAGACGAGGGTGGCGGTGAGGTTATGCTTCTCCTTGAAGGTGTTGATGTAGGTGAAGTTGTTCGAGGTCTGGAGCAGCCAGCGGTTCATGTTGCTGTTGCTCATGCTCGAGGTGGCACCCGGCCAGCGCAGCGTCGAGCTGAAGCCGTAGCCGTAAGAGTTCCAGTAGTCAACGCCGTTGCTCGAGGTGAAGGTCAATCCGGGGCAAATCCGGAAGCGGGCGTCGAAGTGGCCGTTGAGCACGTCGCGGCGACGTTCATTGGCACTCTTGATGATGCCCACGGGGTTCTCGTTGATCGAGCAGTAGGGGTCTTTGTTGTAGGCGCCGCCTTCGGCAAACATGTTCATGGTCGGCGAGTAGTTGAAGGCGAGGTAGATGGGGTTGTAGCCGCCCAGTTCGATGCCGCCGATGCCCTTGCCCTGACCGTGAGAGGCGTTGACGTCGGCCGTGATGCTCAGCCACGAGAAAATGTCGGCGTTGACGCTCACGCGGGCTGCATAGCGTTCGAAGAGCGACTCCTTGATGATGCCTTCGTGGCGCATGTAGTTGCCCGAAACGTAGAGCTGCATGGCGTCGCTGCCCTTGGTGAACACGAGCTTGTAGTTCTGGGTCAGACCGTTGCCGAAGATTTCGTCGGGCCAGTCAATGCCCTTGTCCGTGCCGTTGAGATAATTCTGAAGAGTCTGCTCGGGAATGCCGCCATACTGCGTCAGCTCTTTGGCATAGCGCTGTGCGCTGAGGGTTTCGGGCAGATGGGTGGGCGTCGAGATGCCTACGGCTGCGTCGAGCACGAGCTTGCTCTCGCCCTTGACGCCGCGCTTGGTCGTGATGATGACCACGCCGTTGGCGCCGCGCGAACCGTAGATGGCCGTTGCAGATGCGTCTTTCAGAATCTGCATCGAGGCGATGTCTTCGGGGTTGATGCCGTCAAGACCCGACTCGCGCACCAGACCGTCGACCACATAGAGGGGGTCGTTCGACTTGTTGATTGAGTTGGAACCGCGGATACGGATTTTCACCGAACCGCCGGGCAGACCGTCGCTGATGATGTTGACGCCCGAAACGCGGCCCTGAAGAGCCTCGGACACGTTGGTGATGGGCTGGGCCTTGAAGGCCTTGTCGTCAAGCACCGAAACGGAGCCGGCAAGGTCGGCCTTGCGCACCGTGCCGTAGCCGATGACTACGACTTCGTCGAGTTCGGAGGTGTTGGTCGAGAGGACCACGTTGACAACGCCCGCGCCGGCCACGTCGACGGTCTTGGTTTCATAACCGAGCGCGCGGAATGTGATTTTTGCAGGGAACTTGGAAACCATCAGAGCGTAACGGCCGTCCAAATCGGTGGCTGCGCCCGATTTTGAGTTCTCTACGATAACTGATGCACCGAGTACGGCTTCTCCCGAAGTGTCCGTAACTGTGCCTGTAACGTTCTGGGCATGAGCGGCGCCAAGTGTGCCTGCAATAACCCAGAACATCATCACGCAAAATAGTTTTAACGTTTTCATTGGTGTTGGTTTAAGGTATTAAATGCACCGCTAAGTTAAGTTAAAATTTTACAATTTGCACAATAACCCCCCCAATTTTTTAATAAATTTTAACAAATAAAATCTAACGATTCTTAAATTGCGGCCCGGGTGTGCCGGCATAACGTACAATAGTTCAATCCGATATACGGGAGTCAAGCAACAACGAGCCGCGTCCTGACAGGGGGGACGCGGCTCGCGGCTATTGCGGGTTAAATGTGTCGGTTCAGTCTTCGTCGAAGAGGGGCTCGACGTCGTCGGTCGACGTTACGATGAGGCGCTCGTATTCGGGCAGGCCGGTGCCGGCGGGAATCAGATGGCCGCAGATAACGTTTTCCTTCATGCCGACCAGATTGTCGGTCTTGCCCATGATGGCGGCCTCGTTGAGCACCTTGGTGGTCTCCTGGAACGAAGCGGCGCTCATGAAGCTCGAGGTCTGGAGGGCGGCGCGGGTGATGCCCTGCAGAATCTGCTCGGAGGTAGCTGGCATCGCGTCGCGCACGGTTACCTGACGCAGGTCTTTGCGCTTCAGGGCCGAGTTTTCGTCGCGCAGACGGCGTGCGGTGATAATCATGCCGGGCTTGACGTTTTCGCTGTCGCCCGAGTCGACAACCACCTTCTTGCCCCAGATGCGGTCGTTTTCTTCCTGGAAGTCGCGTTTGTCAACAACCTGCTGCTCGAGGAATCCGGTGTCGCCCGGGTCGAGAATGTTCACCTTGCGCATCATCTGGCGCACGATGACCTCGAAGTGCTTGTCGTTGATTTTCACGCCCTGCATGCGGTAGACGTCCTGCACCTCGTTGACAATGTACTCCTGAACGGCCGTCGGGCCCATGATGTTCAGAATGTCTTCGGGGGTGATGGCGCCGTCGCTCAGCGGCGTGCCGGCACGCACGTAGTCGTTTTCCTGAACCAGCAGCTGCTTGCTCTGCGGCACGAGATATTTCTTCTCTTCGCCGAGCTTCGACGTAACGGTGATTTCGCGGTTGCCGCGCTTGACCTTGCCGAAGTGCACTTCGCCGTCGATTTCGCTGACAATGGCGGGGTTCGACGGGTTGCGGGCCTCGAACAGCTCGGTAACGCGGGGCAGACCGCCCGTGATGTCGCCGGCGCCCGAGGTGGCGCGCGTCATCTTGACGAGCACGCTGCCGGGCTTGACGTCGCCGCCCTCCTCGACCATGAGGTGGGCGCCAACGGGGAGCACGTAGGTCTTCAGAATCTCGCCCTTGGCGTCGACAATGTTGGCTTCGGGCGCCTTGGTGCGGTCTTTCGACTCGATGATAATCTTCTCGGAGTTGCCGGTCTGCTCGTCGGTTTCGGTGCGGTAGGTGATGCCCTCTTCCATGTTCGAGAACTGCACCTTGCCGCCGACCTCGCTGACGATGACGGAGTTGAAGGGGTCCCACTCGGCAATCACATCGCCTTTCTTGATGATGTCGCCGTCGTGGAAGTAGAGTTTCGAACCGTAGATGATAGGCGCCGTGGTGAGCATCATGCCGGTGTTGGCATCGTTGATGCGCATTTCGGCCAGACGGCCGATAACCACTTCGACGGGCTTGCCGTTGGGGCCGATTTCGTCGGTCTGCACGGTGCGCAGCTCTTCGATTTCGAGTTTACCGTCATAGCGCGACGTCAGGGTCGACACGGCGGCCACGTTGCTGGCCACACCGCCGACGTGGAACGTACGCAGGGTCAGCTGTGTGCCGGGCTCGCCGATTGACTGGGCGGCGATGACACCCACGGCCTCGCCCTTCTGGACCATGCGGAGGTTCGAGAGGTTGCGGCCGTAGCACTTTGCGCAGACGCCGCTCTTGCTTTCGCAGGTGAGCACCGAACGGATTTCGACGCTCTCGATGGGCGAGGCGTTGATGCGGTCGGCGGCGGCATCGTTGATTTCTTCGCCGGCAGCCACGATGAGCTCGCCGGTGGTGGGGTCGATGATGTCGTGAACGCTGACGCGGCCGAGAATGCGCTCGCCGAGCGAGGCCACGACTTCGTCATTGTTCTTGATTTCGGTGCATACGAGACCGCGCAGGGTGCCGCAGTCTTCTTCGCGGATAATCACGTCGTGGGCCACGTCGACCAGACGGCGGGTCAGATAGCCGGCGTCGGCCGTCTTCAGTGCCGTATCGGCCAGACCCTTGCGGGCACCGTGGGTCGAGATGAAGTATTCGAGCATGCTCAGACCCTCCTTGAAGTTCGCAAGAATGGGGTTTTCGATAATCTGACCGCCCTCGGCGCCGCTCTTCTGCGGCTTGGCCATAAGGCCACGCATGCCCGAGAGCTGACGAATCTGGTCTTTCGAACCACGGGCGCCCGAGTCAAGCATCATGTAGACGGGGTTGAAGCCCTGCTGGTCGGCGGCCAGCTGCTTCATCAGCGTGTTGGCCAGCTCGGAGTTGACGTGCGTCCAGATATCGATGATCTGGTTGTAGCGTTCGTTGTTGGTGATGAAGCCCATTGCATAGTTGTTCATCACTTCCTCAACCTGCTCGTAGCCCTTGTTGACCATGCTCTCCTTTTCGGCGGGGATAATCACGTCGCCGAGGTTGAAGCTCAAGCCGCCGCGGAAGGCCATGTAGTAGCCCAGATTCTTGATGTCGTCGAGGAACTGCGCCGAGCGCGGAATGCCGCACGTCTTGATGACCTTCGAAATGATGTCGCGCAGGCTCTTCTTTGACAGAATCGTGTTCACGTAGCCGATTTCCTTGGGCACGTAGTGGTTCACCAGAATGCGGCCCACCGAGGTCTGCTCGACCATGTGGCGAATCGGGTTGCCGTTTTCGTCGATGTCGTCAACCATGACGCTCACGGGGGCGTGGAGCGTTACGCGGCCTTCGTTGTAGGCGATTTCGGCTTCTTCGGGGCCATAGAATTTATAGCCTTCGCCCTTGTCGCCGGGACGCAGCTTGGTGATATAGTAGAGGCCGAGCACCATGTCCTGCGAGGGCACGGTGATGGGCGAGCCGTTGGCGGGGTTCAGAATGTTGTGCGCGCCGAGCATGAGCATCTGAGCTTCGAGAATGGCCTCGTTGCCCAGGGGCAGGTGCACGGCCATCTGGTCGCCGTCGAAGTCGGCGTTGAACGCCGTACATGCCAGCGGGTGAAGCTGAATGGCCTTGCCCTCGATCATCTTGGGCTGGAAGGCCTGAATGCCGAGACGGTGAAGTGTCGGGGCACGGTTCAGAAGCACGGGGTGGCCCTTCATCACGTGCTCGAGGATATCCCAGACTACGGGCTCCTTGCGGTCAACGATTTTCTTGGCCGACTTGACGGTCTTGACGATGCCACGCTCGATGAGCTTGCGGATAATGAAGGGTTTGTAGAGCTCGGCGGCCATGTATTTGGGAATGCCGCACTCGTGCATTTTCAGCTCGGGGCCGACAACGATTACCGAACGGGCCGAGTAGTCGACACGCTTACCCAGAAGGTTCTGACGGAAGCGGCCGGCCTTGCCCTTGAGCGAGTCAGACAGCGACTTGAGCGGGCGGTTGGCCTCGGACTTCACGGCCGACGACTTGCGGCTGTTGTCCAGCAGCGAGTCTACGGCTTCCTGAAGCATGCGTTTTTCGTTGCGCAGAATCACCTCGGGAGCCTTGATTTCAACCAGGCGCTTGAGGCGGTTGTTGCGAATGATTACGCGACGGTAAAGGTCGTTGAGGTCAGACGTGGCGAAGCGGCCGCCGTCAAGCGGCACCAGGGGGCGCAGCTCGGGCGGAATCACAGGCACGACCTGAAGAATCATCCACTCGGGCTTGTTCTTGCCCTTCGAGGCGCGGAAGCTCTCTACGACCTGCAGGCGCTTCAGGGCCTCGGTCTTGCGCTGCTGCGAGCCTTCGTTGTTGGCCTGGTCGCGCAGCTGATAGCTGAGCTCGTCGAGATTGAGGCGCTGAAGCAACATCTGAATGGCCTCGGCGCCCATCTTGGCGATGAACTTTTCGGGGTCGGTGTCTTCGAGCAGGGCGTTCTCCTTGGGCAGGTTGTCAACAATCGAGAAGTATTCCTCTTCGGTGAGCAGCTGCAGCGGCTCGACGGGTTCGCCGTTGAGCTCCGCATTGCCGGGCTGGATAACCACATAGCGCTCGTAGTAGATGACGGCGTCGAGCTTCTTCGAGGGAAGGCCGAGCAGATAGCCGATCTTGTTGGGCAGTGAGCGGAAATACCAGATGTGGGCAACGGGCACCTCGAGCTTGATGTGGCCGCAACGCTCGCGGCGCACTTTCTTCTCGGTTACCTCAACGCCGCATCGGTCGCAGACGATGCCCTTGTAGCGAATGCGCTTATACTTGCCGCAATGACATTCATAGTCCTTGACGGGGCCGAAGATGCGTTCGCAGAAAAGGCCGTCGCGCTCGGGCTTGTAGGTGCGGTAGTTGATGGTTTCCGGTTTGAGAACCTCGCCGCTTGACTTCTCGAGAATCTCTTCGGGCGATGCGAGTCCGATGGTGATTTTCGAGAAACCGGCTTTAGATTTGGTGTTATCTTTCTTAAATGCCATAATTGCTTGGGTTCAGAGATATTATTCCAGAGTAATCGAGAGGCCGAGACCACGCAGCTCGTGAAGGAGCACGTTGAGCGATTCGGGAATGCCTGCCTGAGGCATCGGGTCGCCCTTGACGATGGCTTCATAGGCCTTCGAACGGCCGGTAACGTCGTCCGACTTGATGGTCAGGATTTCCTGCAGAATGTGCGATGCGCCGAATGCCTCGAGCGCCCACACTTCCATCTCACCGAAACGCTGGCCGCCGAACTGTGCCTTACCGCCCAGAGGCTGCTGGGTGATGAGCGAGTACGGGCCGATTGAGCGCGCGTGCATCTTGTCTTCGACCATGTGGCCGAGCTTCAGCATGTAAATCACGCCCACGGTGGCCGGCTGGTCGAAGCGCTCGCCCGTGCCGCCGTCATAGAGATAGGTCTTGCCGTAGCGCGGCAGGCCGGCGCGGTCGGTCCATTCGTTGAGGTCGTCGAGCGTGGCGCCGTCGAAAATCGGAGTGGCGAACTTCTCGCCGAGCTCGCGGCCGGCCCAGCCCAACACGGTTTCGAAAATCTGACCCAGGTTCATACGCGAAGGCACGCCCAGAGGGTTCAGACAGATGTCGACCGGAGTGCCGTCGGCCAGGAAAGGCATGTCTTCCTGACGCACGATGCGGCTCACGATACCCTTGTTGCCGTGGCGGCCGGCCATCTTGTCGCCCACGCTGATTTTGCGCTTCTTGGCGATGTAGACCTTGGCCAGCTGCATGATGCCGCTGGGCAGTTCGTCGCCCATGGCGATGTCGAACTTCTTGCGGCGCAGCTCGGCGTCGATTTCCTTGCTCTTGCGCAGGTAGTTGACGATGCAGGCACGGATCAGGTCGTTCTTGTGGGCATCGGTGGTCCACTTCGACAGGTTGACCGTGTCGTAATTGATGTCGCGCAGAACGGCGGCCGTAAACTTCTGGGCCTTCGGAATGACGTCGACACCAAGATAGTCCTTGACGCCCTGCGACGTCTTGTTCTTGGTCAGCTCCATGAGCTTGTGCACGAGCTCGTCCTTGAGCTTGGCCTGACGCTCTTCATATTCTTCGTCGAGCTTGGGCAGCAGCACGTTGTTGCGCGCCTTCGACGTCTTCTGGGCCTTGGCAAAGAGATTGGTGCCGATAATGACACCCTTGAGCGACGGGGTGGCGCGCAGCGAGGCGTCCTTGACGTCGCCGGCCTTGTCGCCGAAGATGGCGCGCAGCAGTTTCTCTTCGGGCGTCGGGTCGCTCTCGCCCTTGGGCGTGATTTTACCGATCATGATGTCGCCGGGAATCACGTGGGCGCCGATGCGTATGATGCCGCGCTCGTCGAGGTCCTTGGTTGCGTCTTCCGACACGTTGGGAATGTCGTTGGTCAGCTCTTCCATGCCGCGCTTGGTTTCGCGCACCTCAAGCTGATATTCGTCGACATGTACCGAGGTCAGAATGTCCTCGCGCACCATACGCTCGTTGAGCACGATGGCGTCCTCATAGTTATAGCCCTTCCAGGGCATGAAAGCCACCTTCAGGTTGCGGCCAAGAGCCAGCTCGCCGTTCTCGGTCGAATAGCCCTCGGTCAGAATCATGCCCTTTTCGACGCGCTGGCCGACAGAGCAGATCGGCCTCAGGTCAATCGTGGTGCTCTGGTTGGTCTTGCGGAACTTGGGCAGGTGATATTCCTTGACGGCGCTGTCAAAGGCGACGAATTCTTCGTCTTCGGTGCGGTCATAGCGAATGCGAATGGTCGTGGCGTCGACAAACTCGATGGTGCCTGCGCCTTCGGCCATAATCTGCGTGCGGCTGTCGCGAATCAGCTGACCCTCGATGCCGGTGCCCACGATGGGGGCCTCGCTGCGCATCAGGGGCACGGCCTGGCGCATCATGTTCGAGCCCATCAGCGCGCGGTTGGCGTCGTCGTGTTCCAGGAAGGGAATCAGCGATGCGGCAATCGAGGCAATCTGTGTGGGCGACACGTCCATGAGCTGCACGCGGTCGGGCGACACGACGGGGAAGTCGGCGTCGAGACGCGCCTTGACTTTATCGCGGATAAAGGTGCCGTCTTCGCGCAGCGGCGCATTGCCCTGGGCGATGATCTGGCCCTCTTCGATTTCAGCGGTCATGTAGACCACTTCGTCGTTATTGAGGTTCACACGGCCGTCTTCGACCTTGCGATAGGGAGTTTCGATGAAGCCGAGCTCATTGATTTTCGCATAGACGCAGAGGCTCGAAATCAGACCGATGTTCGGGCCTTCAGGCGTCTCGATTGGGCAGAGACGGCCGTAGTGGGTATAGTGCACGTCGCGCACCTCGAAACCGGCACGCTCGCGCGTCAGACCGCCGGGACCCAGAGCCGACATGCGGCGCTTGTTGGTGATTTCGGCCAGCGGGTTGGTCTGGTCCATGAACTGGCTCAGGGCATTCGTGCCGAAGAACGAGTTGATGACCGACGAAATGGTTTTTGCGTTGATCAGATCGGTGGGCGTGAACACCTCGTTGTCGCGCACGTTCATGCGCTCGCGAATGGTGCGGCTCATGCGCGCCAGACCGATTGAGAACTGGTTGAAGAGCTGCTCGCCCACGGTGCGCACGCGGCGGTTCGACAGGTGGTCGATGTCGTCGACATCGGCCTTCGAGTTAATCAGCTCGATGAGATATTTGATGATGGCAACGATGTCTTCCTGCGTGAGCACGCGCACGTCCATCGACGTGCCGAGATTGAGCTTGCGGTTCAGGCGGTAACGGCCCACCTCGCCCAGGTCATAGCGCTTGTCGCTGAAGAACAGGTTCTGAATGACCTCGCGCGCCGATGCGTCGTCCGGCGGCTCGGCGTTGCGCAGCTGCCTGTAGATGTAGGCAATGGCTTCTTTCTCCGAGTTTGTCGGGTCCTTTTTCAGAGTGTTGAAAATGATGGCGTAGTCTGACGGATTGGCCGTTTCCTTGCGCAGCACGATGTGGCTCACGCCGCTTTCGAGAATGCGGTCAATGTTCTCTTCGGTCAGCTCGCTCTCGCGCTCGAGCACCACTTCATTGCGCTCGATGCTGACAACCTCGCCGGTGTCTTCGTCGACGAAATCCTCGCCCCACGTGCGCACCACGCGGCCTGCCAGCACACGGCCGACACACTTCTTGAGGTTCGTCTTCGTAACCTTCACCTCCTCGGCAAGGTCGAAAATGTCAATGATTTCCTTATCGGTCTCAAGTCCGATTGCGCGCAAAAGGGTGGTCAGCGGCAATTTTTTCTTGCGATCGATGTAGGCATACATCACGTTGTTGATGTCGGTGGCAAACTCTATCCAGCTGCCGCGGAAGGGTATGATGCGCGCGCTGTAGAGCTTCGTGCCGTTGGCATGTATGCTCTGGCCGAAAAACACGCCGGGCGAACGGTGGAGCTGAGACACGATGACACGCTCCGCGCCGTTGATTACGAACGTGCCCTTGTCGGTCATGTACGGAATCTGGCCCAGATATACGTCCTGAATCACCGTGTCGAAGTCTTCGTGATCGGGGTCGGTGCAATAGAGCTTCAGCTTGGCCTTGAGGGGGACGCTGTAGGTCAGACCTCGGGTCAGGCACTCGTCAATCGAGTAGCGGGGCGGATCGATATAATAGTCGAGAAACTCCAGTACGAAGTTATTGCGCGTGTCGGCAATGGGGAAGTTCTCTGAAAACACTTCGTACAGACCCTCGTTGTTGCGCTCTTCGGGAGCCGTGTCCAACTGCAGGAAGTCATGAAACGACTGCAGCTGAACCTCGAGAAAGTCGGGGTAAGGAAGTGGATTTTTGACCGTCGCAAAATTTACGCGCGGCTTGTTTTCGGTTACAGACATCTAATATAACTGAATTGGGAATTTGAGTTAAGGAGAGGAGAGAAAACGAAGTAAGACACAATTAGGTTAAGCGTCTGCGCCTTAGCAGACACTTAACCTAACCTCCTGAGATTCAGGAATCTTATTTCAGCTCAACTTCTGCGCCGGCTTCCTCAAGCTGCTTCTTGAGGCCCTCGGCGTCAGCCTTGGCTACGCCTTCCTTGATGGTCGAAGGTGCGCCGTCTACCATTTCCTTAGCCTCCTTCAGGCCCAGGCCGGTGAGTTCCTTAACGAGCTTGACAACAGCGAGCTTGCTGGCGCCTGCGCTCTTGAGGACTACGTCGAACGAAGTCTTTTCTTCAGCTGCGGCTGCACCTGCGGCGGCGGGACCGGCTGCTACTGCAACGGCTGCAGCGGCGGGTTCGATGCCATACTCATCTTTGAGAATCTGAGCGAGTTCGTTCACTTCCTTAACGGTGAGGTTCACGAGTTGTTCTGCGAAAGCTTTTAAATCTGCCATTTTGTTTATCAGTTTAGATTGTTATTGACTTGTTTGGTTTGTAAATCTGTAGAGATTGGCTAATTTCGGTAGGTTTAGCCTTCCTTCTGCGAGAGGGTTTCGAGAATGCCGTGCAGCTTGGTGCCGCCCGAAGTCAGAGCGCTGACAACGTTCTTGGCAGGCGACTGCAGCAGAGCGATAACGTCGCCCAGGAGTTCGGCCTTGCTCTTGATGGCGCAGAGAGTGTCAAGCTGGTTTGCACCGACATAGACGGTCTCTTCTACATATGCGGCCTTCAGAGCGGGCAGCGTGTCGTCCTTCTTGACGAAATCCTTAATCAGCTTGGCGGGAGCATTGCCCGTGTTCGAGCACATCAGAGTGGTCGAGCCCTTGAGCGCGCCATAGAGTTCGGAGTAGTCGCCTTCCATCTCCTCCAGGACTTTGTGAAGAAGCTTGTTCTTCACAACGACCATCTTCACGTCTGCCTTTGCGCAGGCGCGACGGAGAGCGCTGGTCTTCTCGGCGTTCAGTCCGTTGGTCTCCACCAAGTAGAAGCAGCTATACTCCTTGAGAGTCTCGGTGATATTGGCAATGATGACTGCCTTTTCTTCCTTTCTCATTGTTTCTTTCTGTTCGTTATCGGTGGAAAATTATTCTTCTACGCTCTTTGCGTCGATTTTGATGCCGGGGCTCATGGTCGACGACAGGTAGATGCTCTTGATGTAAGTGCCTTTAGCCGCTGCGGGCTTCAGACGAATCAGAGTGTTGATGAACTCCTTGGCGTTGTCGCGGATCTTGTCGGGCGTGAACGAAATCTTGCCGATCGAGCTGTGAACGATACCGTTCTTGTCGACCTTGAAGTCGATTTTACCTTTCTTTACTTCCTCGACTGCCTTGGCCACGTCGACGGTTACCGTGCCGCTCTTGGGGTTAGGCATCAGGCCGCGCGGACCGAGAACACGGCCCAGAGCACCGATCTTACCCATGATTTGGGGCTGGGTGATGATTACGTCAACGTCGGTCCAGCCGCCCTTAATCTTGGCGATGTATTCGTCAAGACCGACATAGTCGGCGCCGGCAGCCTTGGCGGCTGCTTCGGCCTCGGGCGAGCAGAGCACGAGAACACGGATTTCCTTACCGGTGCCGTGGGGCAGCGTAACCACGCCACGCACCATTTGATTAGCCTTGCGAGGGTCAACGCCGAGGCGCACGTCGATGTCAAGCGAAGCGTCGAACTTGGCGTAGTTTACTTCCTTCACCAGTTCCGATGCTTCAGCGAGAGTGTACGCTTTCCCGGCCTCGATCTTCTCAGCAGCGAGCTTTTGATTTTTGGTCAATTTTGCCATGTTGCGAAAAAGTCTTAATTAGTGATTTAACCGGGGAATTCGCCTTTGACGGTGATACCCATGCTTCTGGCCGTACCGGCAACCATGCGCATTGCCGATTCTACAGAGAAACAGTTCAAATCAGGCATCTTGTCTTCTGCAATAGTCTTTACCTGATCCCAGGTGATTTCAGCCACCTTAGTGCGGTTGGGCTGAGCCGAGCCGCTCTTCTTCTTGGTTGCTTCGAGCAGCTGAATGGCAACCGGCGGGGTCTTGACGATGAAGTCAAAGCTCTTGTCCGTGTAATAGGTGATTACCACGGGCAGAACCTTGCCGGCCTTGTCCTGGGTGCGGGCGTTGAACTGCTTGCAAAACTCCATGATGTTAATGCCCTTAGAACCCAGCGCGGGGCCTACTGGCGGAGAGGGATTGGCTGCGCCACCCTTGATTTGCAATTTGATCTGTCCAGCAATTTCTTTAGCCATTGTGTTACAATAATTTAGAAGATTGTGGGGTTTATACTGACTCGACTTCCTTTCCTTGAGGGCTTTTCGTCAAAACGAGGCCGGACTCGTAACCGCCCGTCCTCATTCTCTGAGTTTCTTTATTCCTTGTCGGTTGAGAAGTCGCGTTCTACTTGCGAATTGTCAAGCTCGAGAGGGGTCTTTCGACCGAACACCTTCACCATCACCTTCAGCTTCTTCTTCTCGCGGTTCACTTCTTCGATTTCACCGATGAAGCCCGTGAACGGTCCTGAAATCACCTTGACGCTCTCGCCGACCATGTAGTCGTTGATGCCGTCTTCGATGGGGTCCTCGTTCATCTCGTCAACCTGTCCGAGCATACGCTTGACATCGGCCTCACGCAGCGGCAGAGGGTCCGAGCCCTTTTCGCGGCCGCGAAGAAAGTCGATGACGTTAGTCGTGTTTGCCAGAACATACTGAGCCTCGCCCGTGGGCTGAGCCTCGATAAACACATAGCCGCTGTAGAGATTTCTCTCCTTGACGACCTTCTTGCCGTTGCGCACGGTAAGAACCTTCTCCGTCGGTATCAGA
Organism: uncultured Porphyromonadaceae bacterium; assembly: GCA_902495245.1. Lineage (GTDB taxonomy): Bacteria > Bacteroidota > Bacteroidia > Bacteroidales > Muribaculaceae > UBA3263. The sequence continues at coordinate 60,552 of CABUWI010000010.1, read as the reverse complement.
ACCTGAAAGAGATAGTTGCCCATGTCGGTGTTGCGCATCTGAGCCTCAAGCACCTCCTTGACCTTTGCCTCCTTGCCGGAAATTGCGCGGAGCACATACCAGGCGCGGGGCAGCGGCTTCTTGACATCTTTTTGATCCTTACTTGTTGCAGCAGCCATTGAAGAAATTGTGTCGGTTGTTAGTTCGGTTTTTCAGCAGTGAGAACACACGTGCCGTTAGAGTTGAATAAATCTGCCGGAGCGGCTTCGGGCCGTTCCTCTTTCGCTTAACCCTTTAGGCTGTAAATCAGCTTCATCAGGTTTTCCACAATCTGGTCCATGCAGAGAATCACCAGTGCTATGATGATGGAAGCTATCAGCACGATGATCGAGCTCTTGACCAGCTGCGTCTTGGTAGGCCAAGAAGTCTTATACCGAAGCTCGGTGTAAGACTCTTGAAGATCCGTAAGTAGTTTCAGTTTTTTCATTGTCGATTGTTTTGGCACGGGAAGAGAGGCTCGAACTCCCGACACCTGGTTTTGGAGACCAGTGCTCTACCGACTGAGCTATTCCCGTATGTTAGAAAAAGAGCTTCGGGCCGCCGAGGCTGCGCCGGGCAGCCCGAAGTGTTCTTTTATTTATTTTAGCCTTGAGCTATTAGTCAAGGATATCGGTGATCTGACCCGAACCTACGGTGCGGCCACCTTCGCGAATTGCGAAACGCAGACCCTTGTCGCATGCTACGGGGTTGATCAGCTCGACGTTGATTTCAACGTGGTCGCCGGGCATCACCATCTCAACGCCTTCGGGAAGAGAAATCTCACCGGTTACGTCAAGGGTGCGGATATAGAACTGAGGACGGTAGTGGTTGCCGAAGGGAGTGTGGCGGCCGCCTTCTTCCTTTTTCAGGACGTAAACAGAAGCTTTGAACTTGCTGTGGGGCTTAACAACTCCGGGGTGGCAGATAACCATGCCGCGCTTGATGTCTTTCTTGTCGATACCGCGCAGGAGCAGACCTACGTTATCGCCGGCTTCGCCCTCGTCGAGGAGCTTGCGGAACATCTCAACGCCGGTTACAACCGACTTCATGTCTGCGCCGAGACCCATGATCTGAACTTCGTCGCCGACTTTCACAACGCCGGTTTCGATACGACCGGTAGCAACGGTGCCGCGGCCGGTGATCGAGAACACGTCTTCGACGGGCATCAGGAAGGGTTTGTCGATGTCGCGGGGAGGCAGAGGAATCCAGCTGTCAACGGCTTCCATGAGCTCCATAACCTTCTCTTCCCACTGGGGTTCGCCGTTGAGGGCGCCGAGAGCAGAGCCGCGGATAATGGGAGTGTTGTCGCCGTCGTAGTCATAAGAGCTGAGCAGATCGCGCATTTCCATTTCAACGAGGTCGAACATCTCTTCGTCGTCAACCATGTCGCACTTGTTCAGGAACACAACGATACGGGGCACGTTCACCTGACGGGCGAGCAGAATGTGCTCACGGGTCTGGGGCATCGGGCCGTCGGTTGCAGCCACAACGATGATAGCGCCGTCCATCTGAGCGGCACCGGTAACCATGTTCTTCACATAGTCAGCGTGTCCGGGGCAGTCAACGTGAGCGTAGTGACGGTTGGCGGTTTCATATTCAACGTGTGCGGTGTTGATTGTGATACCACGTTCCTTCTCTTCGGGAGCGTTGTCGATCTGGTCGAAGCTCTTCACCTCTGAAAGGCCCTTCTTGGCCAGCACGGTGGTGATTGCTGCAGTGAGGGTGGTTTTGCCATGGTCAACGTGGCCGATGGTACCAATGTTCACGTGCGGTTTGGTTCTTTCGAATTTCTCTTTAGCCATTGCTATAAAAATTGGTTTGTTAATAGTTTCTTCTTTGACATTAAAGGCTCGATAGCGCGCAGACGTTACACACCACCGAGTCAGGGGGCGGCACTTCCTCCAGCGGTCGCACCGTTGCTTTTAATGTTGGAGCCGATGGCGGGATTTGAACCCGCGACCTCTTCCTTACCAAGGAAGTGCTCTACCCCTGAGCTACATTGGCAATTTGTGCCGATTCCACCGTTGCAGACATAAGGAATCGATGGAGCGGAAGACGGGGCTCAAACCCGCGACCCTCAGCTTGGAAGGCTGATGCTCTATCGACTGAGCTACTTCCGCGGAAGTCGTTGTGGGCGAAGATGGATTCGAACCACCGAAGGTATAAACCAGCAGATTTACAGTCTGCCCCATTTGGCCACTCTGGTATTCGCCCTGTTGTCAGTTTGTATATTCAATCATGTCTGCCCTCCGGCTTGACTTGAGCCTCTTGTCGGATTCGAACCAACGACCCCGAGATTACAAATCACGTGCTCTGGCCAACTGAGCTAAAGAGGCAGCTCGTTTTGCCTGCGGCGCCATCGCTTTGACGCCTTAGCGAGTGCAAAGTTACTGCAACTTTTTGAACTGTGCAAATATTTCTACGATATTTTTTGAAACTTTTTTGTATGAAAATATTTAACCCGCGCCAAATCAGCTCATTGCGCTTGCCAAACGAATCGGGCGCGACCTGATTGCCGGCCGCGCCCGATGTGTAGGTGATGATATTTTCAGAGTTTCACAACCTTGGCGCTGCCGCCGCGGCGCTCGATGAACAGGCCGCCGCGCGGATTGCTCACCCTGACGCCCTGCAGGTTGAAGTATTCGGCGCTGCCGGCGGCCTCTTCTGTGGCGGTTTCGACTTCGCCGATCGAGCTTTGTATCGTCGAACCGAGAGTCAGCACAAACGGCTCGCTGCAGTCATAACCGGAGGTGGAAGTGTAGACTGCAACTCCGTCAAACTTGATGACCCCGTCGTTGCGCTCGCCGTCCCACATGTGGAGCGACAGAGCTCCAAAATTATTTTTGACGATGGTTATGCCCATAGCGACAGGCGTGCCGACAAGCTGATACTTGCCGTTGGCGTCTTCTTTCAACTGAATTCGGATACGTTCGCTGCTTACGGTTATGTCAACGCCCATGGCTGCGATGGCGCGCACATGGGGGTGATTGGCATCAAGAGGCAATTCGAGGCAAACCACTTGCGTGCCGCCGACTTCTGTCTTCACTTCTACATCGACATTATTCTCTGCGACATCAAGACCGCCGTTAACAAGGGCGCCGAGAATAGACTCGCTGAGCACGCTGCCATAGAGTTTCTCGTTCTTGAACACGTCAATCGTTGCGGCCGCAAATGGTTTGCCGTCGGCATCGAAGCCGACAACCACGGCCACACAGGGCCGCTCCGTGCCGGCGGGAATGGGCAGGTCGACCGCGCCGTTGCCCTCGCAGTCAACCGCCAGTGCCCCGTCGCCTCCCTCGGCCAGCATCTGCGCGGCGGCGTCAATCTCTTCGTCGGCCGGAACCGTGAGCGCGGGCAGGAATGTATAGGCGACTCTCTTAACGTTCGGACCGACCGTTACGCAGACCTCATCGCCGCCGGCATAGTCCATCGGCACGGTGCCCGTGCCGCGATAGCCGGGCATCTCTATGGTCAGGTCGAAACCGTAGCCTCTTCCGTAGTTGACGCGCAACAGACCGTCGAGCAGTCCCGACACTTCAGGCTCGGGGCCTCCGAAGAACGTGCCCCAGAAGTTGCCGATATTGCAGCCGTTGGGGCGCTGTTCGTCCTTGATGGCTTTGGGATTGGTGGCGTCGAACACGTACCAGAACGTATCGTCCGTGCGATAGGCGCCGTCCTCGGGATTTACGCGTGCCTCGCCGCCGTTCATGAGGGCCAGACGGCGCTCGATGTCGGCATTGAGCGGGCAGTCGGCGCCGTAGGGGTTGACCACGCGATAGATCTCGCGGTCGGCAAGGTCGGTGCGCTTTTCGAGCTTCACGGGCCATGCAAGGTGCTCATCGGCAATCACGTCGGGTTGCAGCGTGCCGTCAATTTCAAGATAGTATTCCGCGCTGAAGGGGTGATGCCACACGGCCGTGCCGGCATCCTCCCACGTGCCCGCGGGTTCGAGGTTCGACAGGCAGTTCACCGTGCGGTAAATGCCCATATATTTGCCGTCGGCGTCATATGCCAGCAACAGGGCGTAGTATGTGCCGCAAGCGTCGAAGTCGATGGTAAACTCGTCGCCTTCGGCCTCTTTGGTCTCGGCTTCACCCTTGACCATCGCCGTGAGTTGGTCCATGGTGAACCTCTCGCGCTGCACGGCATAGCGCACCGAGGCGACGCCGTTGCGTTCGATGCCGTATTTTATGAACTTGTCGGTCGACTTGACGCCGCCGCCGGTCTGCTTCACGGTGAAGTCTATTTCGGCCTGCGCGCCGGGCAGCTCAACCGTGAATGGAGCCAACTGCAGGCCGTAGGCCGGCGAGACATTGAACCAGAACGACGAGAAAGTCAAGATTTTGCGTGCCGGCGAATATTGACCGGAACTCAAGCTGAAATGCCAGTAATCATAGCCGTCGTCAAACTTATAGTCGTCGCTGATGACCAGGTCGGTAATCTGAGCCGCAGCGCGGCATATGCCCTCGCTGACGTTCACGTCGACAATGAAGTCGCAGTGGCCCAGAAATCCGGCGAATTTGAACTGCTGCGTGTCAGGATTCTCTGCGAGATGACGTTCGGAAACCTCAGTGGTGTAGGCGAACTCCGCGCCCACCATGGAGGCATAGCCGTCCATAGCATCGCGGTCGGCGTTGACCGTCGCGGTGCCCAGCGGCGACCACTCGGTGTAACCGTCTTCGGCCCGTGCGGCCAGACCGACGGTCAGCGCAATAAGCAATGTAAAGAACTTTTTCATAAAAAAGGGGATTAAAATATGATTTGTATGTGTTTGCAAATAGTAGCGCGCTGCGGCGCCTCAGCAGGCGGCGTACTCGACGACGAAGTGCACGCGCGGCTCGCCCCCGACGCGAAATTCAACTTCGTCCCTGCCGTCGGCGCGGGTGGCCATGAGAATGGAGGCCGTCTCGCCGTAGCGACACTCGCGCATGAACGAAACCTCGATGCGCCGGGCCATGTGGGTGTCATGAAACTCGAGCGAGCGGCAGTCGGCCGTCAGCTCGACGTAGCGCACGGTGTTGACGTGGCGGTTCGAGTCGATGTCGCTGTAGGCAAATGTGTAGTCGCGCGCCGTGGCCGCCTCGGCGTCGAGCGGCCGGTGGCGTCCGCAGCTCCTGACCGGGCAGGGGCGCGAGACAATCAGCTCGTCGCGCATGGCGTCGAAGCGCGAAATGTCGGCCAGCGTGCGCTTCTCGATGTCGATGGCAACCCACGTCGACCTCACGTAGCCCAGCGTCCGGCCCTCGGCGTCGGTCAGCCGGAAGCAGCGTTCGGAAAAGGCGCGGTTGAAGCTGTCGACCCACGTTTCGACGCGATAGGTCTCGTTGACGCGCGGATAGCGCTCCATCTCGACGGCCACGCGGCTCAGCACCCACGACTGCCCCCGGGCGCGCAGATTGTCGTAGCCGATGCCGAGCATGTTGGCATGGTCGGTGGCCACCTCGATGCAGCGGGCAAAGAGCTCGCCGGGAGGCATGGTTTGCTGCGGCGTGGCGTCGCCCGCTGCCAGATAATATTCGCGGCCGTAAACGTTGTCCATCAGTTTTCGGGCCTTGCGGCCTCGCGGTCAATCAGATAGCGCGTCAGTTTCTCTTCGGGGCTCTTGGTAACGGCCACGCGGCCCGAGCGCGTGAACTGCAAGATGCCGTAGGGCTGCAGATGGTCGAGCAGGGCCTGGGTCTCGGCCGAGTGGCCGGTCTTTTCAATCACCGTGTAGTCGCGCGTAATTTCCAGAATGTTGGCGTTATAGCGCCGCAGAATCTGCTCCAGGTTCGGCTCGTCGAGCAGGCTCTCGGTCGACACCTTGTAGAGCGCCACCTCCTGATAGACGATGTCGTCGTCGGTGAGCAGAAACGCGCGCAACACGTCGATGCGCTTCTCGATCTGCGTGATGACCTTGTTCAGCAGCGAACGCTCGCCATGGCAGGTGATGGTATATTTGTGCACGCCGTCAATGCTCGACGGTCCCGCCGAAATGCTTTCTATGTTCAGGCCGCGGCGCGTAAAGACGATGCTCACCTGATTCAGCAGCGAAACGCTGTTCTCGGTATAGATTGTAACCGTGAAGAGTTGATAGTCAGTCATTGGGGCGATATATTTCTATGGGTGAAAGCAAAATGTAGTCAACGGCCGCGTTGCCCGGAGTCATCGGGAAGACGTTGTCGCCCGGCGCGATGTTGACGTTGAGCACATAGGGCGTCTCGGCTTCGAGCATGCGCCCGACGGCGTCTTCGAGCTGAGCCAGCCCCTCGACGTTCTCGGCCGGAATGCCGTAGGCGGCACAGATGGTCGGAAAGTCGGGATTGGTCATCGGAGTGGCCGAATAGCGCTTGCGATAGAACAGCTCCTGCCACTGCCTGACGTTGCCCAGGAAGTTGTTGTTGAGAATCACGATTTTCACAGCCGTGCGCTGCTCCATGATGGTGCCCAGCTCCTGCAGGGTCATCTGAAACGAGCCGTCGCCCGTGAAGAGCACCACCTGGCGGTCGGGCCGCGCCGTCTTGGCGCCGAAGGCGGCCGGAATGCCGAAGCCCATCGTGCCGAGGCCGCCGGAGGTTATCAGCGAGCGCGGCGAGCGGTAGACGCTGTGGCGCGCGCCCCAGATCTGGTTCTGCCCCACGTCGGTAACCACGATGGCGTCGCCGTTGCTCTTGCGCGCAACCATGTCAATTACCTGGGGCATGCTCAGCCCCTGCTCGTCGCCGCGGTGCAGCAGCGGGTCAATCACGCGGTTCACCTCGTCGGCGTTCATGCGGTCAAAGCTTTCGAGCCATTCGGTGTGGCGGCGCTTCTCGACGAGCGGCAGCAGCGCCTCGAGCGCCACGCGCGCATCGGCATGCACGCACACGTCGGCACGGACGTTCTTGTTGAACTCCGACTCGTCGATGTCGATGTGAATAATCCGGGCGTCGGGCGCATACTTGTCCAGCGCGCCCGTAACGCGGTTGTCAAACCTCATGCCGACGGCCAGAATCACGTCGGCGCGGTTCGTGTTGACGTTCGGCCCGATGTTGCCGTGCATGCCGAGCATGCCCTTGTTGAGCCGGTGGCCCGTCGGCAGCGCGCTCAGGCCCAGCAGGGTGCACCCCACGGGAAGGTCGGCCTTCTCGACGAGCTGCGTCAGGGCCTCCGAGGCGTTTGAAATCAAGACGCCCTGGCCTGCGAGCACCATGGGCCGCGCGGCCTCGTTGAGCATGCGCGCGGCCTTGGCTATCGAGCCTTCGGCCGGAACGGGGTTCGGCTCATAGCTGCGGATAAACGTCAGCTTCTCATAGGGGCGCGAGTCGGTCAGGCCGGCCTGAGCGTCAGAGGTGATATCGACCACCACCGGCCCGGGGCGCCCGCTGCCCGCAATGAAGAAGGCGCGCGCAATGGCGGCCGGAATGTCTTCGGCCCGTCTGACCTGACAGGCCCACTTGGTGATGGGCAGCGTGATGCCTAACAGGTCGGTCTCCTGAAAGGCGTCGGTGCCCAGAAAGCGGCTGTCGACCTGGCCGGTGATGACTACCAGCGGCGTGCTGTCGACCATGGCGTCGCTCACGCCCGTAACCACATTGGTGGCGCCGGGGCCCGACGTTACGATGACCACGCCGGTCTTGCCCGAAGCGCGCGCATAGCCCTGAGCGGCATGCATGGCGCCCTGTTCGTGGCGCACCAGAATGTGCCTCAGGGTCTCCTGATGGTCATAGAGGCGGTCATAAACTTGAATGATTGAGCCGCCGGGATAGCCGAACACGACCTCCACCCCCTCGGCTTCGAGCGAGCGCACAACCAGTTCGGCGCCGGTAATTTTTTCTGCCATATAGCTATTGTTTTCGTACTACGTTTTTTGTCTCCTGTTTTCAAATCAGCCTCACGGCGCCCTTGTCGGCACTGCTCACCATCGAGGCGTAGGCGCGCAGCGAGGCGGGCACGATGCGCTCGGGGCGCTCGGGGGCGTCGAGGGCGCCCGGTTCGGCGCGACGGGCGTCAAGTTCGGCGTCGGTCAGGCTCACGTTGATTGTGCGCGCCGGAATGTCGATTTCAATCACGTCGCCGTTGCGCACCAGGCCGATGTTGCCGCCGGCGGCAGCCTCAGGGCTGATGTGGCCGATGCTAAGGCCCGACGTGCCGCCGCTGAAGCGCCCGTCGGTAATCAGCGCGCACTCGCGGCCCAGATGCCGGCTCTTGATGTAGCTCGTCGGATAGAGCATCTCCTGCATGCCGGGACCGCCTTTGGGCCCTTCGTGGGTAATGACGACGCAGTCGCCCGACTTGACCGTGCCGTCAAGTATGCCCCTGACGGCCTCTTCTTGCGAGCGGAACACCACCGCCGGCCCCTCGAAACGGAGCAGCGAGGCGTCGACGCCCGCCGTCTTCACCACGCAGCCGTCGGCGGCGATGTTGCCGCGCAGAACGGCCAGGCCGCCGTCGGCGGCATAGGCGTGGGCCGTGTCGCGAATGCAGCCGGCCGCGCGGTCGGTGTCGAGCGAGCCGTAATAGCTCATCTGCGCGCCCAGGGCGGTGGTGCGCTTGCCCCCGGGGGCCGAGCGCCACAGTTCGTCGGCCGTGTCGTCATAGTGCGCGCCGCCCGGTGTCCACCGGTCAATGGCCTCGCCCAGCGTCAGGCCGTCGACGCGCCTAACCGAGGTGTCTACCAGGCCGGCCTTGGCCAGCTCAGCCATGATTGAAAGAATGCCGCCGGCGCGGTTAACGTCCTGTATGTGATATTTCGAGTTCGGGGCCACCTTGCAGAGCACGGGCGTGCGGCGGCTCAGGCGGTCAATGTCGTCCATCGTGAAGTCGGCGCCGGCCTCGTGAGCCACGGCCAGCAGGTGGAGCACGGTGTTTGTGCTGCCCCCCATGGCGATGTCGAGCGTCATGGCGTTGAGAATCGACGCGCGCGAGGCCACCTCGCGCGGCAGCACGCTCCGGTCGCCGTCGCGATAGTATTTATATGTGTTCTCCACAATCTGACGCGCCGCGCGGCGAAACAGCTCCTTGCGGTTCTGATGGGTGGCCACCACCGTGCCGTTGCCGGGCAGCGCCAGGCCGATGGCCTCGTTGAGCGAGTTCATGGAGTTGGCCGTGAACATGCCGCTGCACGACCCGCACCCCGGACAGCCGTGGCGCTCGAGCGCGTCGATGCGCTCGTCGCTCACCGACTCGTCGGCGCTCTCAACCATGATGTCCACAAGATCGACCTCGTCGTCGCCCACCCTGCCCGCTTCCATCGGGCCGCCGCTACAGAAAACGGCGGGTATGTTCAGGCGCATGGCGGCCATGAGCATGCCGGGCGTAACCTTGTCGCAGTTGCTGATGCACACCATGGCGTCGGCCCGGTGGGCGCGAACCATGTATTCAACGCTGTCGGCAATGATGTCGCGGCTCGGCAGCGAAAAGAGCATGCCGTCGTGGCCCATGGCGATGCCGTCGTCAACCGCAATGGTGTTGAACTCGGCGGCAAAACAGCCCAGCTTCTCGATTTCTTCCTTGACAATGCGGCCGGCCTCCTGAAGGTGCACGTGGCCCGGCACAAATTCCGTAAACGAGTTCACCACGGCAATCACCGGGCGCGTCATCTGCTCGTCGGTGCGCCCGTTGGCGCGCCACAGGGCACGGGCGCCGGCCATGCGCCGCTCGCCGTTAAACAAAGAGCTGGGAAGTCCTTTCATCTTTCTAAGTTAAAGGTTAAGGGTTAAGAGTTGGTTATGGGTTATGGGTTATGGGTTAAAAGTTAAAAGTTAATAGTTTCAGGACCACGTGCCGCGCGTCAACACTTAACACTTAACCTTTAACTCTTAACCCTTAACTTTCAACTCTTAATTTATGATTGAGAAGCCCGTGTATTTTTGCAGACATTCGGGCACCTTGATGCCCTCGGGCGTCTGGTTGTTCTCGAGCAGGGCGGCCATGATGCGCGGCAGAGCCAGGGCCGAGCCGTTCAGCGTGTGGCACAGTGCCGTCTTCTTGTCGGCCGTGCGATAGCGGCATTTCAGGCGGTTGGCCTGATACGTCTCGAAGTTCGAAACCGACGACACCTCGAGCCAGCGCTGCTGTGCGCCGCTCCACACCTCGAAGTCAAACGTGATGGCCGACGTGAAGCTCATGTCGCCGCCGCAGAGGCGCAGAATGTGCCAGGGCAGGCCCAGCGACTCCAGCAGTCCCTGCACGTGGTCTTTCATCTCTTCGAGCGCGGCATACGAGTCTTCGGGCTTCTCGATGCGCACAATCTCCACCTTGTCGAACTGGTGCAGGCGGTTGAGGCCGCGCACGTCCTTGCCGTAGCTGCCGGCCTCACGGCGGAAGCAGGCACTGTAGGCACAGTTCTTCTTGGGCAGCGCGTCGGCCGGAATGATGACGTCGCGATAGAGGTTCGTAACAGGCACCTCGGCCGTCGGTATCAGATAAAGGTTATCGACCTCGCAGTGATACATCTGACCCTCCTTGTCGGGCAGCTGACCCGTGCCGATGCCCGAAGCCTCGTTCACTACATAGGGCGGCTGAATCTCAAGATAGCCGGCTTCTGACGCCCGGTCGAGGAAGAACTGAATCAGCGCGCGCTGAAGCTTGGCACCCTTGCCGATGTAGACGGGGAAGCCGGCGCCCGTAATCTTCACGCCCAGGTCGAAGTCAATCAGGTTATACTTCTTGGCCAGCTCCCAGTGGGGCAGCGCGTCTGCTCCCAGCTCGGGCATCGGGCCGCCCGTCTTCTCCACAACGTTGTCGGCCGCCGTCTTGCCCTCGGGCACACCCTTGTAGGGCACGTTGGGCACACTCAGCAGCGTCTCGGTTATCTCCTTCTCGGCGGCGGCAAGGCCGGCGGCAATCGTTTTCTGCTCTTCTTTCAGGGCGGCAACCTTGGCCTTGTTCTCTTCGGCCTCGGCCTTGAGGCCCTGCTTCATCAGCGCGCCGATTGACGACGCCAGCTTGTTCAGCTCGGCGGCCAGATTGTCGTTCTGCAGCTGCAGGGCGCGGCGGCGGTCGTCGGCCGCAAGCACCTTGTTGATCGGCTCCTTGCCGTCGAAGCCTTTCACGGCCAGACGGGCAATCACCTCTTCGGGATTATCTTTTATCTGTTTGATTGTAAGCATATGGCAATTCTATGTGATATGATATTGTGTCGGTTGGTTGATTATTCAGACTGCGGGGGAGTGGGTCAGCCCAGAAGCTCGCGCACCTTGGCGCTGATGGCCTTGCCGTCGGCGCGGCCCGCAAGGGCTTTCGATGCCACGCCCATCACCTTGCCCATCTCCTTGGCCGACGTCGCGCCGGTCTCGGCAATGATGCGCTGAAGTTCGGCCGTCAGCTCGGCGTCGCTCAGCTGTGCCGGCAGATAGCTCTCGATGACGGCCACCTCGGCCAGTTCGCCCTCGGCCAGCTCGGGGCGGTTCTGCGCCGTGTAAAGCTCGGCCGTCTCCTTGCGCTGCTTGGCCATCTTGGCCAGTATCTTCATGGCAGCGTCGTCGGTCAGCTCGCCCGACGCCCCCTTGGCCGTTTTTGCCTCTATAAATTCTTTCTTGATGCCGCGGAGCGCCTCAAGGCGCACTTTATCCTTGGCCAGCATGGCGCTCTTGATGTCGCCGCTGATTTGTTCAAACAGGTTCATATCTTTTTCATTAGTTTTTTCTCGAACCGCAAAGATAGTAAAAATTTTCAACAATTCACACTATAATTCGCAATTCATAATTCACAATTCATAATTCATAATTTGCCTTGCACCCGGCCCGAGCCCGGCCCGCACCCGGCCCGCACCCGGCCCGCACCCGGCCCGCGGAAGAATCCGCGGCTCCGCTCCACCCCTTAACGAACCCTTAACTCTTAACTCTTAATTCTTAACTCTTAACTCTTAACTCTTAACTCTAAAAAAAGAACGGCGACCCTCACGGGCCACCGTACTCAATCATCTATCTATCTATACTATATACCTTATGTAAGTGTATATATCTTTCTCACAATAGATTTACTTCACCAGGGTCTTCACGCCGTTGATGATGTAGACGCCCTTGCCGGCCTTGCTTACGCGACGGCCCTGCAGGTCGTAAATCACCTCGACGCCCTTCTCGGCTGCGTTAACCTCCTTGATGCCGGTCAGAGACGGGTCTGCGGGCACCGTTACGTTAGCCTCGACTGCGGGCGAGACGTTGTTGTCCATAGCCAGCAGGGCGGCGGGAAGTTTCACGGTGTAGTAGTTGGTTTCGGTGGCCGATGCAAGCTGAGCGGGGATTTCGCCGGTGATGTTGCCCTCGTCGTCAGCGGTAAGGGTAACCGTGGCGGGCTCGGTCAGCTCGCGGGCGGTGGTAGCCTTCTCCACGGTAACGTTGCCGATAGAGGCAATGCCGGTCAGCGACATTGCGGTAACGCCTGCAGGTTTAGCCACGGTCAGCACATAAACATCGTCCTTCTCAGAGTGCTTGGTCAGCGTTACGGTCGGAGCGGCGGTGCTAACGGCCGTTTCTGGAGTCCAGTGGGCATAGAATGTAGAGTTAGAGCCCCATGCAGTGTTGTCTGATGCGGCAGGAGTATCCGCGCCGTTGTCATACATCATCAGTGCTGTATTGCGCTCGTATCCGTTGGTCAGAGCCAGGTAGAACTCGGCGTAGTCAAACGACATACGACGACGAACAGTCAACGTCTGCGCATCGGCACCGGTTACGGGGGCGCTGGTTCTTGCGATCTCTTCCTGATTTTGAATATATTCGCCGGTAGCGAGGTTGCGAAGAGTAATCTGACGCATGCGCGCGGCACGAATCTTCTCCTCGTCTGTTGAACCGGGAAGCTCAACAACCCACGTTGAGTTTGCAACATTTGAAGCCAGCGCACCGGTTTTCAGAGCATTGTCGGTACCGCCGATGAGATAGCGGCTGAACGGCATGCGGTTTTTCAGGCGAATCATCTTGCCGTCGAGACGCTGGAATGCACGCGACGATGCGGTCATTTCGCCCAGTGCCATGAATTCGTTTGCAGCGGCGATTTTCTCAGCATCGGTTTCCTTGTTGACAATGCCGGCGTAGTCGTAGTTCTCTTTCTCGTCGAGAATATAGGTCATGTCCTCTTCGTCAAGCACAGGAGCGATTGACTTGAACATGTGAAGTTCTGCAGCATATTTAGCATAATCCGCTACAGGGTTAGCGCCATCATGAACCTCGCCAATCGATTCAATCAGGAAAGCGGCGGGGTCGTCTACAACATCGTTGGTAGGCGCGTTATCGCCGAGCTTCAGGAAGTAGTCGCCATACTCGTTTACATCGCTGACGGTTACATACTTGCCACCATCTTTGGCGGTGCAAAGCGCATAGGTATTGGGCACATTGTTGAGTGCGTTGCCCTCAGTAACCTCTTTGAGATAGAATGTCGAGGGTTCGGCCGCAACTTCTACATAGTCGCCTACAACTTTCAGACCCTTGTTTTGGGCAGATTCAGTCTGCTCTCCGGTAAGACTGTAGATTTTCCAACCACCTTCGTTTTCGGTGTCCTTGACAAACTTCCAGACAGAACTCGGGGCATAAATTTCAAGATGAGCGCCATTGGGATAGCCGACACGCTTGCGCGCAAGCTCGCGGTCAGCGGGATAAGCCGTGATGAGCGAACCGGGATATTTTACATTGTCGTTATAGTAGTATGAGTCTTCCTCCACCTTGCCGCGCTTTGAGCGGATAACATAAAGGCCGTCTTCTGCAATCTCGGCCTCGGAAATATTGGCCGGCTCGAAGCTGAACGAGGCATTCATATCTGTTACGACCGATGCGTCTGACACAGTGTTATCGCCAAGATAATCAGATTTCAGATACACCATTGCGTTGCCCTTATCCCACTTCAACACAAATCCGTTTTCATCAGCTTTGTGCTGCACGAGCGAAAAGCCGAAACGGCTGTCGCGGCGAGACGTAGCACTGCTGGCAAAACTGCTGCCCTGATACGACATATATGAGTCGGAAGAGATGTTGCGCAGATAGAAGTGGTTGCCGTCTCCTGCATGAACAAACTGCCATTTGCCAAGCACGCACTTATGATTGGTAAAACAGAACTGCCTGCGAGACTTGTTGAAGTAAATGTATTTGCCGTTCGCGTCAGTGCGTCCGTTGGCCACCATGTAGACAACTTTGCGGTCAAGTTTTGAATACACACCTGTGCTTTGCAGATTCATTACCTCTTCTACCGTTGTTGCCGCGTCAATAGCGGCTTCAAGTTCGGCAGTGGTCGTGCCGCCGGCTGCATTCAGAAGCTTTGACAAGAAATTTACGCTTGCTTTAAGCTCTTGCTTGGATTGATTTACATAGTTGGTCGTGGTACCTGCGACTTTAGTCTCATCTGCTGCCTCAAAAGAGAAGACGGAACCCGGATCTGCTGCTTTATAATAAGCGCAGTATCCACCATTTGTCTGATGTCCATGCCAGGAATCTCCCTGATTTGCCGGGCGAAAGACGCCATCATCGTTCTGCTTCATTATGGCATAGCCGCTATAGTCGCCTTGTGTAAGTTCATACAGATAATAAATGGTTCCTTCTTCCGTGAAAGGAGTATTTCCGAATTTATTAAAGGCTTTGCCAGGCTGTGTGAGGTTCTTGAGATATACGGGCGTCATGAAATGAGTAGACCCGTCGCCGCAAGAAATATTACGCGCCTCACCTGCCGAAACGAAATACCACAGAGTAGCCGCGTGCTCATACAAAAGAGTATTGTTGCCCAAGTCCGACACTACCTCGAACTGACTTGAGCCTACAGCATTGACAAATTTTTGCTGTCGTTCGTTTTTGATGAAATAGTACTTCGGGGCATCGTCGGTGCTCAGTTCAGGCAACGCGGCGGACGCTCCGAGGGCGAAAGAGCCGAGCGCGAGCGCCAGCAGCCCTTTCAGGGTTGATGTAACTTTTAACATAAGTGTAAATCGATGATTGATTATTGATAAGAAATGTGTTGTTCGAAAGGTGAGGAGCAGAGGCTTGGACACGACGAATCGCACGCGAAATCAGAGCCGACTCGCGCGTACCGAAGTGGACGTAATGTGGTGTGTTTTTACATAGGTTTACCCTGCCGCTTTGACAAAGCAGCCGACGGCGCCCCTGCGAGGGGGGGTAATTACCTGACTTTCAAACACTTGATTGAGATGTTAGATGGATTGATATCGATTGATGATGGCACAAAGTTACATAAATTCCGCAATCCGCCAAAGCTGTTAACGTTTTTTAACGCCGAAAATCAGTCGAGCATGAGCGACATTCGCGGTCTGACGCCGGGCAGCCCCGTGATGGCGGCAATCGGTGCCGACGAGAAGAGCATGGAGGCGAGCACGGCGGGCGTGAGGTCGAGATTGACGGCGCCGATGTCGCGGCCTACGGTGAGGCGTCCGCCGGCCAGGGTATAGACGCCCGAGTTATCGGGCAGCAGGTCGTCGCGCAGGCGCAGGCGCAGCTTCAGGTCGGGATTGGCGGCGGCGACGGCGGCAAGCGCCGAGGCGGCGTTGACCACCCTGAGCATGCCTCCGGCCCTGAGGTTGCCGCCGATGGCCGAGTCGGCGGGCTGAGTCATGAGCGTGAGCGTGCGTCCGGGCAGCTGGCGCTGAAGCTCGGTCAGGGCGGCGCGGGCGGCATCGGCATCGACCGCCAGGAGCTCGCGCACGCAGAGCTCGGAACCGAAGTCATCGGGCACGCCCCACGCCATGGCCACGGGGTCGCCGCCGTCGGCGGGAGCCACGGCCGCAAAGCCGTGGCCGCTGAGGCGGGCGTCGTCCATCAGGGTGAGGAACTGGGCGCGGGTGTGCTGCACGCAGCAGGGCCGCTCGGCCATCAGGCGCTCGAAGACGCCGAACAGGGCGGGCGACGCCGGGTCGACCGCCTCATAGCGGCCCTCGACGGGAAAGCGATGGAGCGACGTGTAGCGCTGCGGGCGGTCGAAGAACACGGTCGAGAAGCCGAAGCGGCGATAGTAGAGCCGCAGGGGCTCGGTTGCGGGAATGAGGGCGGTGAACGTGTCGCCGCGGTCGGCCGCCTCGGCAATGGCCTCGCGCATGAGCTGCGACATGAAGCCGCGCGCGCGATAGCGGCGCAGCGTGCCGGCGCCGTAAACGTAGGCCAGGCCGAGGTTGGCGCCGTGGAAGGTCATGGAATATGGCAACAGCAGCAGCGAGGAAACGACGGCGCCCGTTTCGGGGTCGCACACGGTCAGCGCCTCGTCGTCGACATAGGCGGCATCGAAAAACATGCGGCACCACTGCGGCGAGTCGGCGGGAAAACACTCGCGCCAGATTTTGCGGATTTCTGATTTCTTGCTCATTCTGCAAGAAAAACGCCCCGCGCGGCCTCAAAGTTCTCGGCGACTAATTAGTCTAATTGGTCTAATTAGTCTAATTGGTCTAATTGGCCTAATTCTTAATTTTGATTGCCGTCAGGGTGCGGAAAGGGAGCTCGCGGCCCTGGCGGCGCACGGAGTAGAGCCCGGGCGAGCACTTTGAGCAGGCCGGGGGCAGCTCGATGCGGTCAACGCCGCCGCGGCGCAGCTGCAGGGCGACGGCGCGGGCAAGGTCTACGCGGGGCCGGGCGCCGCCCGTGCCGCCAATCACGGCGTCGGGGTCGAAGCGGTCGGCCACCTCGGGCCCGACTTCGAAGCAGCCGGCACAGATGCAGGGGCCCATGGCGGCGACGAGGCGGCGGGCGCCGGCGGCAGCCATGGCGTCGAGGGCGTTGCCGACGATGCCGCCAACGATGCCGCGCCAGCCGCAATGAACGGCGCCGACAATGCCGGCATCGACGTCGGCCAGCAGCAGCGGCAGGCAGTCGGCCGTGTGGACGCCAATCAGCAGCCGCGCGTCGGCCGTTACGACGCCGTCAACGCCCCGGAGGTCGACCCGGGCGTCGGCATCGACGCAGACAACCCGGGTCGAGTGGGTCTGCACCGGAAAGCGCATGAACTCGCGCCCCACCCCGGTCAGGGCTTCGAGGCGACGCAGGTCGGCGTCGACGTCGGCGGCGCCGGCATAGGTGCAGACATTGAAGCCGGCGAGAGTGCTGAACGCACTGACGCCGGCTGTCGATTCCATAAGTCTGATTGTCTTCACTGGGCCAGATAGCTCTTGAGCAGTTCTGACTTGCTGCCCTTGAGCCGGCGAATGGCCTTCTCCTTGATCTGGCGCACGCGCTCGCGGGTCAGGTCGAACTTGACGCCGATTTCTTCAAGCGTCATCTCCTGGCAGCCGATGCCGAAGAAGAGCTTCAGAATCTGGCGCTCGCGGTCGTGGAGCTGGCTCAGGGCGCGCTCGACCTCTGTCGAAAGCGAGTCGCGGTTGAGGCCCTCGTCAGTGGCGGGCGAGTCGTTGTTGGTGAGCACGTCGAGCAGGCTGTTGTCCTCGCCCTCCTGGAAGGGGGCGTCGACGCTGACCTGACGGCCGCTCACCTTCATGGTCTCGGCAATCTTCTCGGGCGGCACGTCGAGCTCCTGGGCAAGTTCTTCGACCGACGGGGCACGCTGGTTTTCCTGTTCGAACTTGTTGAGCACCTTGCGGATTTTGTTGATCGAGCCGACCTGATTGAGGGGCAGGCGCACAATGCGGCTCTGCTCGGCCAGGGCCTGCAGAATGCTCTGACGAATCCACCAGACGGCATAGCTGATAAACTTGAAGCCGCGGGTTTCGTCGAACTTCTGGGCCGCCTTCTGCAAGCCGACGTTGCCCTCGGAGATGAGGTCCATCAGCTCCAGTCCCTGATTCTGATATTGCTTGGCCACACTGACCACGAAGCGCAGATTGGCGCGCACAAGGCGCTCGACGGCGGCCGTGTCGCCCTGGCGAATGCGCTGGGCAAGCTCCACTTCCTCGTCGACCGTCAAGAGCTCTTCACGTCCGATTTCCTGAAGGTAGCGGTTAAGAAGAGGGTCGCGGTTGGTGGGCGCCTGACTGATTTTTAGTTGTTGCATAGACGGAGTTTAAGGTTTAGAATTCATAGTCGACACATGCACGCGCCTCCTTGAGCGGGCCGATGATGGCGGCCGCGGCAAGGTGGGCGGGGTGGTTGGCATAGACGCTGACATCGGCCATCGTCGGCACCACGGCAGTCAGCACGACGTCCCACTGCTCGGCCGGATTTTCATTGATGCCGACTTCCATAGAGCGGAGCACGGAGATTTGCTGCGGTAGCGCCAAAAGGGCGTCTTTGAAGCGGCGGGCGGCATCGAGGCGCTGTTGGGGAGTGCCGTTTAGCTTGAAACTGACAATATGCTTGACCATGAGGGTAGTTTTTGCTTTCAAAAGTGGATATTAAGCGTGCAAAGTTACGAAAATTTTTCGATTGGCACACTATCTTTAACGCTCGACGGCTATTTTTTATTGCCGAAGCCGCCCCCGAAGCCGCAAAAAGCGGCCATGACCGCGCCTCGCGACGCAGTCATGGCCTTTATCAAAGTTAATCTTCAATTTTTCTATTACTTGACGCGCACGGCCTTGCGGGTGCCGGCGTTGATGTAGACGCCGGGCACGAGGTTGCCCTTTTTGACGGGGCGGCCGAGCATGTCGTAGAGGTCGGCGCCTGCGGCGTCGTCAACGGTGATTTCTTCGATGCCGGCATCGGGGTTGGCACCCATGACGGTGGTGATGGCACCGAGGTCGTCGCTGACGATGTAGCACGAACCGGGCAGTGCGCGCTCGGCGGCGGGAGCGTAAACAAAGCTGATGCCGTCGGCGCTGAACGTCGGCACGTAGCGGCCGGGCACGTCAGAGGCGGCGCGCATGTTGCCCGTCATCGACGAGTAGACGTAGTTCTGATTGTTCTGCAGAGGCAGCTCGACGGAACCGGCACCGGCCTCGGCCTTGAGAATCCAGGGCGTGGACAGGTGAATGGGCGATGCGATTTCCTCGACGTAGGCCTTGCCGCCCGAGAAGTCGGTTACGGTGTAGGCCTTGACGCCTTCAGGCAGGCTGACGCCGCAGGGCAGGCAGACGGTTGCATAGCCGTTGGCATCGACGGGCACGGTGATTGAATTAACCTCTTCGATGAACCAGCGGTTGGGGTTTTCGGGAGTCGAATAGCCGTTGACAAAGCCGTATTCCTTGCCGGCGGGAGGATTGGAAACCGTGAGCCATGCGTCCTTGTCGCCCTCGTGCAGGCGGAAGTAGCGGCCGCGGTCGGTAACGGGAGTGAGGTCGAAGACGTAGGCATCGCTGAAGCTCGAGGTCAGGCCGGGACGCTGGTTGTTGCCCGCGCCGGTCAGATATTGCAGGAACGAGGGAATCTGCACCTTGACGCGCGAACGGTCGCCGTCGACGGGATAGAAGCGCACCAGGCAGAGGTCGTCTGAATATTCAGCGCCGGCCGTGCCGAAGGCGGGGTTGTCGATGGGGCGCGAAACCAGCGTGCCGTCCTCGAGGGTCGACACGTGGTTCTTTGCGTGGGCGGCAGGGCGCGTGAAGTTGTGGAGGCGATAGTAGCGGCCGGCCACGGGATAGCGGCTCTGCAGCGTCTGCTGATAGAGCTCTTCAATCTGGGCCAGGGTGTACTTCGACTCGTTGTTCAGCGCATACTCGAGGGCTTCGTAGTCATACTCGCCGATGTAGCCGCCGGTGCCGCCGGCAGTGCCGACCTTCTTGGCGGTGTTCTCGATGAAGTCGCGATAATCGTCGATTCGGGCCTTGCGTCCGTCGGCTATTTTTGCGTCGATTTCCGCAACCTCGTCGGCCGAGAGGGTCTTGCCGTCGACGGTGGCCACGGTGAAGTAGCAGCCGAGGGCGCGGGCGCCGGCCTTGTTGAGGCCGTCGGCAAAGAGCACGGCACCCTCGTGGTCATCGCTCAGGCCGATGAAGTAGCCGCCGCAGTCGAGCATCCAGTAGCTCACGCCCTCGTCGAAAATCAGGTGGCAGTCAACCGCGGCATCGGTCAGCACGGCTTCGTGCTTGCCGTTGCCGGTTACGAACTGCTTCGTGCCGAGATTATAGAGGAAATAGCTCTTCTCGGAGGCCGAATAGTGGAGGCTCCACTGCGTCAGGGGGCTCTCCTTGTCGGTGCGGCCCGACGCCAGGGTGTAGAGCACGGTTTCGTTCTCGACAGCCTGCATGATGCCGCTGCCGGAGTTGGTATTGGTGGCCATACGGTTGATGGTATAGACCCCCGAGTTGCTCAGGTCTTTAAGGTCGGTGATATTGTCGGCCTGCGCGGTTGAAAGCATGCCCCCGCCGACAATAACGGCCAACGAAAATATAATCTGTTTCATTTGTTGATTCGCTGTTTTATTTGTTGGTTGAGTGATAAGGAAAGAGATCAGTTGTCGGTCGAGAGCAGCGGACGGTCGTTGGGGATATTGACCGCGGGATATTCCGGTGCCTGCTGATACATCAGGTCGTGGAGCATCTGGTCAGAGGGCTGTTTCAGAGTGCCGTCGGCCACGAGGGCGTCCATGTCGGCCTTGAACTCGTCATACATCTCCTCGGTCATGATGTAATACTGTATGCCGTAGTCGCCCTGCTCGATGGCGCAGACGGTGAAGACGCCGTAGCGCTCGAAGAAGGGCCAGAGGTTATAGCCGGTCAGGCGCGAGAGCTTGCGCACGGCGTTCATGATGTACACGCCCGAGTTCTGCGACCAGTTGTACTTATCGCCCGAATTGATATACTTCTTGGTCGTCCAGCACGAGTTGGGGAACATCTCGAAGAACTTGTCGATCTGGTCGGAGTGGCCGTAGAAAATTCCGGCCAGCAGCTCATACTTGTCGTTGCCCTTCTTTTCGATGTCGGAGCCTTCGGGATAGTTGTTGCGGCGCAGGGCCTCGAAGAAGTCGGGATAGAGGTCGGCATAGCCGTGCTGCTCGAAATAGTACATGAGGTTCACATACGGGCCGAGAATCAGCTCGCCGTTATTGCCCGAATAAGCCTCGATGGCGTTCAGGGCCGTGCGGGGGTTGACGGTGTTCTGGTCGGCCTCGTCATATTTTTCGTCAGAGGCGAAGCGCTTCGACGGATACTTGGGCTGATTGATTGCAAAGTTCTTCAGCTCGTCGCTCCAGCCGAAGGCGCGGCCGGCACGGGCGGCGACTGCGGCGTCCTTGCGCAGCGACATCACGATGCCGTCGGCGGCATTGGCGGTCTTGGTCTCGCCGTCCTTGCTCGGAGGGGTGATTTCGCGGCTGTAGTTGTCGTCGAGGAACACTTTCTGAATGTGGCCCTGAACGGTCTTGCCGTCCTCTTCATAGCTCTGCCACTTGTTGCGCGGATAGCGGCCCGGGGCGGTGGCGATGGGATAGCCCATGTGAGCCACGTTATAGGCCGAGAAGATGTTGTTCGAAACCTCGGCCATGCCGGTCCAGCAGAAATAGCCGGCCATCTGGTGCTGGTGGCCCCACTCGTGCGAGAGGCCCCAAACTGCGTCGGTGTCGTGATAGATCAGGTTGTCGGGGTTGCAGACACGGCTCTGGGTGTCATACATGAATGTCGGTCCGCGGCCGCCCTGATACATGTAGTAGTTATAGTTTACATAGGTGAACGTGCGGTTCTCGACAATGCGGTCATACTTCTCCAGACCCAGCAGGCGGTGTTCCCACATGATAATCTGGTCGAGCACGTTGACATATTTCACATACTGGCCCTTGGCATAGTTTTTCAGGGCTTCGGTCTGCCAGACGGAGTGCACGCGCGAGCCGACGCAGTCCATAATCTGATAGGGAGCGTTGTCAAGAATGGCCTGGTTCTCGGCATTGGTCTGCGTGGCCGTGAGCATGCCGTTCCAGAGGCCGCCGACAATGTGCACGGTAACGGGGTTCTTCTCGCCGCGGTCGGCAGCCTCGTCATCGAAGTTGTTGACGTAGGCCAGACCCATCATGTCGCCTTCGACGCGGTGCGTCGGGTCGGCTGCGCGCGATTCGACCTCGATGATGTTCATGCCGTTATGAATGCCGAAAATCTGCTCCTGGAAGTAGAACTTCACGTCGTCGCCGGCCTCGTTCTGATAGATTTCATGGCCGTGCCACTGCACGAAGCGCAGCTCTGCGGTGCCCTTCGAGGCGGGAATGCCGTCAACGAGCACCACGTACTTGCCGGGGGTCATAGCAACGCCGGTAACGCCCTGTGTCTGGTCGTAGCACTTGCCGGGCGACAGCCACTCGTTGGCGAGCGTCTGAGGCGTCTTGACGGCGTTGTGGGTCGACACCATGTGGGTGGCGTCATACGTGCCGTCGAGCATCATCTGGGCCAGCTGCTTGTAGAAGGGGTCGGTCATCTTGTCCACCTGGGCCTGGGTCGTGCCGGGCTTCAGCGCCGAGCAGACGGCATCGGTAAAGAGCTCGCGGTCAGCCTTCGAGGCGTTGTCCGCACCGGCCTTCTTGAACTTGATTTCGGCAGCCGACGCATAGTCGCGGCCGTCGCCGCGGTTAGAGCCCGCGTCGCGCACGGTGATGCGTATGCCACGGATATTCTTCTGCATGGCCTCCGGAATGTCGATAATCGACGTGTTGAACGACTGCTTGAGGTCAATCGGCTCGGCCGAGATGGGAGTCCACGTGCAGTTCTTTTCGTCGAGCCACGTGCCCACTTCAACCGTGATGTGGCCGAAGACGCCGTTCTCGCCGCCCGACGTGCGGGGGTAGTAGGTAATCGACTCGATGTCGACCGACTCGGACTGCGGAGCGCCGGCCTTGGTGAAATAATATTCCAGAACGGGCCACTGCTCGGGCTTCGAGGGGTCGAAACCGCCGAAGCTGGAGTGATAGAGCGTGTTCATGTCGCCGTCATAGCTCTTGGCAATGCCGTTGCCCGACTCCGCCTTGCCATATGAGCTCTTGCAGGCATCGACCGAGCGGACGGGAACAACATACATGGCGTCGACCGAGGCCTGTGCGTTGGTGCTTACGTCCCAGCCGGGCTGATAGACGTTGAGCACGGTGTTGACGCCCCGGCTGGAACGCACCGTAAGCATGGCCGTGCGGGCCGAGCCCTGAGGGTTGGCGTCGACCGACAGGGTCAACTTGCCGTCAGATACCGTGGGACGAATCCACGACACGCTGCTGACGGCATATTTGTAACGCGAATAAGCCGGAATGGTAACGTTGACCGCGTCGCCGTTTTCGAGCGAGACGGTCTCCTGACCGTAAACCAGCACACCAAGCTGTGTGGCCGGCACCTTGACCTGGGCCACAGCGGCGGGCATCGTTCCGAGCGCCACGACGACCGGAAGCATTGCCTTGATGATATTAGATTTCATTTAGTATAAATTAAATTGTTTTGATGAATATCACGTGAGTATATTTCGGGACAAATTTACTCAAATTTTGCGAACCGACCAAAAATATTTCCAAAACCGCAATTTTTTCGTTAATTTTGCAGTTGCAAATCACGGTTCGACCTATGACATTTGAAGATTTAGACCTTACAGACGACGTGCTTGACGCCCTCTACGACATGCACTTCGACCAATGCACCCCGATTCAGGAAAAAGCCATTCCGGCAGCGCTGAGCGGCCGCGACCTCATCGCCGTGGCCCAGACCGGCACGGGCAAGACCGCCGCCTTTCTGCTGCCCGTAATCAACGAGCTGGGCAAACGCAAAGCCTCCGACAAAATCAAATGCATCGTCATGACCCCCACGCGCGAGCTGGCGATGCAGATTGACGGCCAGATGCAGGGATTCAGCTACTTTCTGCCAATCAGTTCGCTGCCAATCTACGGCGGCACCGACGGCGCCGGCTACGCCCGCCAGCAACACGGCCTCAAGACGGGCGCCGAAGTGGTCATCGCCACCCCCGGACGCCTGCTGGCTCACATATCAATGGGCTATGTCGACCTTTCGCAAGTCGAGTTCTTCATTCTCGACGAGGCCGACCGCATGCTCGACATGGGCTTCTACGACGACATCATGCAGATTGCCAAGCGGCTGCCCGACCGGCGCCAGACGCTGATGTTCTCGGCCACGATGCCGCCCAAAATCCAGCGCATGGCCAAGTCGCTGCTCCACAATCCCGTCGAGGTGAAAATCGCCGTCAGCAAACCCACCGACCGCGTGCACCAGAAGGTCTACTTCTGCGCCGACCGCCGCAAGGAGGCGCTTCTGTGCCACCTGTTCGAGAACGTCAACTCGCGCCGCGTAATCGTTTTCGCCTCGTCCAAACTCAAGGTCAAGGAGCTGACCCGCTCGCTGCGCCGCCGCAAACTCTCGGTCAGCGAGATGCACAGCGACCTCGAGCAGAACGTGCGCGAGGAGGTGATGCGCAACTTCCGCGCGGGCAACATCGACATTCTGGTGGCCACCGACATCGTGGCGCGCGGAATCGACATCGACGACATCTCGATGGTGGTCAACTTCGACGTGCCCCGCGACGCCGAAGACTACGTGCACCGCATCGGGCGCACCGCCCGCGCGGGCGAGGAGGGCATTGCAATCACCCTTGTCGGCGAACGCGAACGCCGCAAGTTCAAGTTCATCGAAGACTTCCTGGGCAAGCCCGTCGACCGCGGCGAACTGCCGACCGAATTGTCAGACAAGTCAGACAGGTCAGACAAGTCGGACAAGTCAGACAGGTCGGACAAGTCAGACCGCCCCGACCGCCCCGCCAAACCCCGCCGCCGATTCCACCGCCGGCCCCCGCGCCCCAAGTCATAAACATTGAGCCGCAACGGAGTGTTTTAGAAGAAACTCACGTTTCCGACTCACCGCTATGAGACTCACTCCGTTTGCCGCACTGGCGCTCGTCGCCTCATTCGTCGCCTCCGCACGGGCTCAAAGCCTGGTCGACGTCAGGCGCGACTCGCTGCTCAGCTCCCACCGCGTCGTCTTTACCGACGGCGCCCGTGCCGCGTCGCCCCGCGCCTATGACGACTCGATTCGCAACGTAATCTCCACGTTCTATCTCGACCAGTTCCGCTCGTTCTACGACCCCGAGGCGCCCTACTTCCTCTTCATGAGCCGCGACGCCGCCCTGGCCATGGGCATCGGCGGCGCAGTGCGCATGCGCGGCTATTATGACTGGGGCGGAGCCATGCCCGCGCCCGCCTTCGCGCCCTATCTGATTCCGATGCGTCCCGACCCGACCTCGATGCGTCATTTCGGAACCACCCCGGCGGGCACATGCCTCTTTTTCCGCGTAATCGGCCGCAACAGAACCCTCGGACACTATCAGCTCTATATCGAGGCGAACTTCAACGGCTGGGAGAGCCGCGACTTCAAGCTCAAAAAGGCCTATGCCGTCATTCACGACTTCACCGTCGGCTACGACGTAACCACATTCTCCGACCCCGCGGCACTGCCGCCCATGGTCGACGCCAACGGCCCGAACAACAAAATTGCGCCCTCGAACGTGCTGGTGCGCTACATGCCGCGCCACAAGAACTGGGTGTTCGCCATCTCGGCCGAAACCCCGTCTACCCGCATCGGCGCCGACGGAACCGCCACCAAGGCCCTGGCCAACTGGATTCCCGACGCCGCGGCGTTCGTGCAATATCAGTGGGGGCCGACCTCCCACGTGCGCCTCGCCGGCATTGTCCGTTCGCTCTCCTATCGCGACATGAAGGCCGCGCGCAATCACCACCGTGCCGGCTGGGGCGTCATGGTCAGCACGGTCAATCACCCCAACGCGCACCTGACCACATATCTCTGCGCCAACTACGGCCACGGCTACGCCTCGATGGGCGGCGACCTCGCCATCGGCAACTTCGACCTCATTGCCGACCCCGGGCGCCCCGGTCGTCTCTACTCGCCGGGCACGCTGGGCTGGTATGCCGGCGTGCAGTGGAATTTCACCCCGATGCTCTTTGTGAGCGCCTCGGTGAGCCAAAGCCGCCTGTTCAGCGAAGGGCGCGACATGAATCCCGACGAATACCGCCACGGGCTCACGGCGTGCGTCAACTGCTTCAGGAATCTCACGCAGCGCATTCAGGTCGGCGTGGAATATGTCTACGGCCGGCGCACCGACTTTTCGGGCCGCTCGCGCGGCGCCAACCGCATCGGTGCAATGACTATGTTCTCATTTTGAGCGGTTTTTCCGCCATTTGTCTATCGGTTGTCTATTGCACACGTTCGGCAAATTACCTAACTTTGCCGCATTGAATCAATTATAAATCACATTTCATTATGACAAGACAACTACTTTTTGCGTTGGCGGCGCTCTGCTGCGCTTCCGCCCAAGCAGACGACCAGACCAGGTTGTATGAAATCAAAACGGATTACACCAAGCTGCATTATCTTGTAGAGAAGTCCCATGTTGTTATTCCGGTGCAGGTGTTTATTGACGGCAAGAGTCCCGAATCTGCTAATGATTATTCCGACGCCGAATGTAAAATCACAAGCTCAGACAACGACGTGGTTACGGCGGACTATACTCCATATGGTATGGGCGAAGAGCCGTTCGTAATAGAACCGAAGGCGAAAGGCACTGCCACAATCACCATCAACTGGGGCTATCAAACGCTTGAGCTGCAGGTGATGGTCCACGAGGATTTCAGCGTGGCGCTTTATGACGGCGAGACGGCCGTTGACAACATCACGCTGACCGCCGGCGAGAAAAAAACATTCACCGTCAGGAAAACGGTTGACGGCGTGGAGAGCGACCTGAGCGAAGGCGACGTGTTCTCCGTTTTTAACATACAACCATTCTATAATTGCACCAAATCGGGCACATCGCAAATAACATTTGAGGGAACGAGCGGAGGTGTAGCCGAGCAAGAAATAATTGCTACTGTCCGTTTATCGAGCAACGATCCGACAGAATATTACGATTACTCCTTTACTAAACAGATACGGCCTGACATAACCGTAACCCAGAACGACAACTTTACGCGCACCGACTTCCGCGACGAGACCGTCTATCACGCGCTGATTACCCGCTTCTATGACGGCGACCCAAAGAACAACGTGCTCTCATGGGACCGGCAGGAGGCCCAGAGTGAGGCAAACGACCCCGACTGGCGCGGCGACTTTGCCGGTCTGATTGCGAAGCTCGACTACATCAAGGCTCTCGGATTCACGGCAATCCGCATCAACCCCGTGGTTCAGAACAGTTCGGCGCGCGACTATCTCGGCAACTTCCCCGGCGACTTTAACAGCGTTGACCTCCGCCTTGAAAGCCGCACAGCCTGGGGCGCCACGGCCGACGTTACGTTCAAAGACTTCGTCGACGCCGCCCACGCCAAGGGGCTCAAAGTGGTGCTCGACGTGGTGCTCAACAACATTTCAGCCTATGGCGAGTCTTGTCTGACGCCCATGTTCGTGCGCAGCGACGAAATTCGCAATCAAGCCTCCGAAAGCGCCGCGCTCACTCCCACCGGCCGCCTCTTATCGACCGACTATGACAGCAAAACGGCCGCCGAGCAATATAGCTTGCGCGAAACCTGTTTCACGGCAAGCGGCGACAATGAAAATCTGCTCCACCACTACGGAACCGCCTGGAACTGGGACGAGCCCAGCCGCTGGTGGGGACGCCTCTCCGGAGACAAAGTAGACCTGAACACGGAAAATGAAGTCGTGGCCGATGTCCTGCTCGATGCCTACGGCAAGTTCATCGCCATGGGCGTCGACGCCTTCTGCATTGCCGACGCCGGTTTCATTGCCCCGCTGACGCTCAACAAGCTCTTCATTCCGCACTTTGCCACCATGGGCGAGATGCACAAAGACAAACGCCCCGGCCAAGCGCCGTTTGCCATGTTTGCCGACGTAACTCACCGATACAACGGCTCCGTTGTTTATCGTGGCAGGCCGAACATGTCGCCCTATTTCTACACCTGGCAGTCGGCCGACAATCTGCTCGCCGAGTTCGACGGCAGCACCGAGAATTGGGGAGCGCTGACGCCCGACGAAACCAATCCTCAGGCAATCGGCCCGATGGCCGTCTGCATCAAGGACACCGACGATAAGAGCCGCAGCACCAACGCCTGGTTCGCCACCGGCAAATGGCATGAACCGGATCATAGCCAAGCCTCGGGTCTCTACGTTGTCGACACACCCGTGCTCACCAACTTCAACAGCGCCAGCGACATCCGGAACCTTTTCTCGGAAGACAACTACTATAACGACGCCACGTTCAACATGGTCTGCGTCGACACGCCCGATGGCGGTCCGTTGCCCTACAGCCAGAATATCCGCTTCCGCGGCACGGCCGAACAGTGGGCCGAAAACCTGACCTGGATGTTCACCTTCCGCGGAATCCCCACCGTTCTTTATGGCTCGGAAGTGGAGTTCCAAAAGGGTCTCGACCTCCAAAATATCAAAAGCGCCCTTGTCTACACCGGCCACGCCTATTTCGGCCAATATCTCGAAGGCAATGTCAGCGCCACCGACTTCGGCGTCTTCACGGCCGACGGCAATGTGGCCCAAACCCTTGGTTCCGACCTGGCGCAACACATAATCGCCCTCAATAAAATCCGCGCCGCAGTGCCCGCCCTCCGCAAAGGCCAATACTCATTCGAGGGCTGCGTTAGTTCTAACAGCAGCAGCGATCCCCTTGCCTTCAAGCGCGCCTGGAAAAATGAATCGTACGCAATGGTGGTTGTCAATGGCGGCCGGGTAACCTTCACCGGCGTGCCCGACGGCACCTACACCGACGTAGTTACGGGCAAGACCTACACCCCCTCCACCAACGGCTCCATCACCGTCAGCGCCCCGGCCACGAAAGGCCAGCTGAACGTGCTCGTCAAGGACTGGACCGGCGGCAGGCTGGTTGAAGACGGCAAGTTCATCTACGCCGAAACCCCGGCCGAGGGCAACGGCTCGGCCTCGTTCACCGACCCCGGCACGACCGAATATTTCACGGCCGATGACGCCGACACCTCGGGCATCAGCGCTCCCGCAGCCGAAGCGGCCGCAGAGAGCGAGGTCTACTACAACCTGCAGGGCATCGAGGTGAAGCACCCCTCGCGCGGCATCTACATCATGCGCCGCGGCACCACCCTCCGCAAAATCTCACTCTGAATAATCTCACTCTGAATTATAGGGCTTATAGGGCTAATTAGCCTTATAGGCCCTATTGGTTTTGTCAACTTGGAGACGGATTCAAACAAAATGCGTATATTTGTGGTTTAATTTGCAGATTCAACTATTGCGAGAGACCACATGAGCGAGGACGAAGCCAAAACCAAGCAAGTTACGCACCGGCGCCGCCGGTGGAGGCGCGCGGTGGCATGGATTGTGCTGACACCGCTGCTGCTCGTCGTGGCGGCAGTGGGGTCGCTCTACATTCCGGGAGTGCTGAATCTGCTGGCCGGCAAGATATTGCCCGGCATCGAAGAGTCGTCGGGACTGCGCATCACGGCCGACGACATCAGGCTGCGATTTCCGCTGCGGCTCAGCCTTGAAAATGCCCTGGTGGAGGACATGAAGGCGGGCGGCGACACCATGGTGAGCGTCGGCGCCGCCGAACTAGCCGTCAACCCCCTGCCGCTGCTGCGCGGCGAGCTCAGTGTCAGCAACGCCGTGGTCAGAGACGCATTTTATCAGATGGGCGCCCCCGACTCTCTCTACATCGGCGCCCGCATTGACTCGGTGGGCGCGGCAGCGAGCATGAACCTGCAGTTCAGCCGCATCGACATCGGCCACGCCGACCTTGACGGCGCGCGGGTGCGCCTGCTCATGGGGCCCGACACCACCGAAACTCCTAAGGACACGACAGCCACGGCGCCGCTGACCATACGCGCGCTCGGCCCCATCACGCTGCGCAATGTCGACTACCGCATGTCGATGGCGCTGACCGACGATACCATCGCAGCGCGAGTGAGCGACGCGAAACTGACCGAGGGGCGCATCGACATTGCCGACATCATAGACATCAGAACCGGCACGCTGACCATGGCCGTCGATTCGGCGCTTTACGGCACGCGCGGCGCCACCCCCGTGGCCGGCCTCGACCTGCAGTGGCTCACTCTGCGCGACGCCTCGGCGCGGGTCGACTCGTTCAGCATGCACGACACGCAGCTGCGGGTGCCGCTGAAGAGCCTCAAGGCGGCCTCGGCAGGGGGTCTCGCCCTTGAAGGGCACGGCGTCTTCGAGATGGACTCGGCGCTGATGAGCGCCAAGGGCTTCGACATTGCAATCGACGGGCGCACGCGGCTGGCACTCGACGCCGAGATGGGCCTCGACTCGCTGAACCGCACCGTTAGGGCCGACGCGCGAGCCGAAGTGTTTGCCGCCACTGTCGGCAAGGCGCTGCCGGCCTATGCGCCGATGCTGGCACCGCTGCCGGCCGACGTGCCGCTGAGGCTGCGCGTAGTGGCCGGAGGCACAATGGACAGTCTTAAAATCGACACCGTCGGCGCCGCCATGAACGGCATCTTCGCGCTCACCGGCTCGGGCACCGCCCGCAACCTGAGCGACCCGAAAAGGCTTGACGCCGACGTCAGCCTTGACGGCAAACTGGTCAACGCCCGGCCGTTTGCCAAGCTCATGCCCGAAGGGGTGAAACTGCCGCCGCTGCGCCTGCGAGGCACTGCCCGCGCCCGCGGCGAGAACTATGCCGCACGCCTCACGGCGACGACCGGCGCCGGTCGCCTGGCGCTTGACGGCAAACTGGCGGCCACGGCCGAGCAATATGACGTCAAGGTGCGCGCCGACTCCTTCCCCGTGGCGGCCTTCATGCCCGACCTCGGCGTGGGGGCGGTTACGGCGTCGGTCGACGCCCGCGGGCGCCTGTTCAACCCTCTGAGGCCCGGCGCGACGGCCGAGGCTAAGATTGACCTTGCGAGCGCCGGATTTCGCGGGCGCCGCATCGGCGGCATCGCGCTCGACGCCGCCCTGGCCGACTCGAAGCTGACCGCACGCCTCAATTCGGCCGCCGCACCGGCCGACATGACCCTCGACCTGACGGCAGCCCTGGCGCGGCAGTCGGCCGGCTGGGAGCTGCAGGGCGACATCAGACGCCTCGACCTGCACGCCCTGGGGCTGTCTGACTCGATAATGAACGCGGCGCTGAGAATCGAGACCAAAGGATTCGCAACCTTCAGCCTGGACACGCTCAGCGCCACGGCCATGCTGCGCGACGCCGACCTGGCCTACGGCTCGATGGCCCTCAGACTCGACTCGCTGAGCGCGACGGCCGATGCCGGCCGCACCGCCACGCTGCTGACCCTCGGCAACCGTACGCTCAACCTCGATTTCAGCGCGGCCGAGCCGCTGACCGGCTTGACCGACAGGCTCGGCCGGGCGGCCACAATGGCGTCGGACATGATTACGGCACGCAACATCGACGTTGACAGCCTGGTGAGCACCATGCCCCGCTTCAGGCTCGACCTCGACGCGCGGCCGGGCAACCCGATTGCTGGGCTGCTTGAGCCGTCGGGCATCGGGTTCAACCGGCTGACGCTCAAGGCGCGCCGCGACTCCACGCTCCACGCCTCGGCCCGCGCGCTCAGAATCACCTCGGGGCAGTCAATGAGAATCGACACCGTCAACGCGCGCCTGCTGACGCGCAACGACACTCTGCTGATTGCCCTTGACGCCGACAACGCGCCGGGCACGCTCGACGAGTTTGCCACCGTGAGACTGCGCGGATATTTTGCCGGGCAAAACGGACGCTTCTTTCTGCGACAGCGCAACATCAGCGGCGAAACCGGCTACCGCATAGGCTTCAACGCCACACTGACCGACTCGCTGATTGCCCTGAACCTCACGCCCGTTGACCCGACCATTGCCTACAAGAAGTGGACAATCAACGCCGACAACTATCTGACCTTCAACCCAAAGACGATGAGGGTCGAAGCCAATCTCGACGCCAGGGGCGACGACTCGCGCATTCAGCTACTGACCTCGCGCCGGAAACCCGAGACGGCCGACTCGGTCGGCCCGACCAACGAGCTCACGCTGCTCATCAGCGACATTCACCTTCAGGACTGGCTCAAGATCAACCCATTCGCGCCGCCGATTGCGGGCAACGTCAGCGCCGACATGACCGTGAACTACACCGACAAGTCGGTCAACGGCAACGGCGTCGTGTCGCTGTCAGACCTGACCTACGGCAAGAAACCCGTGGGCAACTTCCTGCTCGACCTCGACGTGGCCACCGACTTCGGCGGCGCAATCCGCGCCGACGCCGCGCTCGACGTCAACGGAGTGAAGACCATGACGCTGACCGGCGCGCTGAACGACACCACGCGGCGCTCGCCCCTCGACCTCAAGCTCCGCGTCATGGAGTTTCCGCTCGACGTGGCCAATCCGTTCATGCCGGGCAATTACGCCAAGCTTTCGGGCTCGCTCAGCGGCCTGATGGACGTGAGCGGCACGTTCAGCGACATGCGCCTCGACGGCCGCCTCAACTTCAACGCCGCCAAAATCAGAGTGGGCATGATGGGGTCGGACTTCACGCTCGATTCCGTGGCCATTCCGGTCGACTCCAACCTTGTCAGATTCGACAACTTCGCGATTTACGGCAGCAACTCGAACCCGCTGAGAGTGAACGGCAGCGTCGACCTGCGCCGATTCAACGACCCGCGCATCGCCCTGAATCTCGCCGCGAAAAACATGCAGATAATCAAGTCGAAACAGGCACGCGGCGTTGAGCTCTACGGCCGCGGATTCATCAACCTCGACGCCGACGTCAAAGGCTCGATGAACTTCCTGACGGTCAACGCCGACATGGCCATACTGCCCCAGACGAACCTGACATATCAGATTACCGACGCGCGCGCGGCCGTGGGGCTGCAGCCCGACGACGATGTGGTCAAGTTCGTGAACTTCGCCGACACGGCCCAGGTGCAGCAGGCCGACACCGTGGCGCGCTCGGGTATGCTGATGTTTGTCGACGCCAACCTCGATATCCGCCAGGGCGCCCAGTTCACCGTAGACCTCAGCGCCGACGGCCAAAACCGCGCGCAAATCAAGGCCAACGGCATTCTGGACTACACCATGAACCCGACGCAGCCCGACGGACGCCTGACCGGGCGCCTGACAATCGACGGCGGCTTCTTCCGCTACTCTCTGCCCGTAATCTCCGAAAAGCTGTTCACGTTCAACCCCGGCAGCTACGTGGCGTTCAACGGGCCCATCATGAACCCGACGCTCAACATCAGCGCCGTAGACCGGATTCGCGCCAACGTTACGCGCCAGGGCGAAAATTCACGCCTGATTGACTTCGACGTTACGCTGTCGGCCACAGGGACACCCTCGCGCCTCGACGTGGCCTTCGACCTGGCCACAGACGATGACATCTCCGTGCAGAACGAGCTGCAGTCGATGAGCCAGACCCAGCGCGCCAACCAGGCCATGAACCTGCTGCTCTATGGCGTCTACACCGGCCAGGGCACGACGGGCAACGCCAACCTGTCGGGCAACGCCCTTTACGGCTTCCTGACGTCGCAGATAAACACCTGGGCGGCAAACACGATTAAAGGCGTGGACGTGAGCTTCGGCCTGGACCAGTATGACCGCACCCGCGACGGCGCGACGCAGACGGCCACGCAGTATAGCTACAAAGTGTCGAAAACGCTGTTCAACGACCGATTCAAAATCGTTGTCGGCGGCAACTATTCGACCGACGTCGACGCGGAAGAGAACGTGGTGCAGAACCTCATCAGCGACATCTCGTTCGAGTACATGCTCAACGACTCGGGGTCGATGTACGTGCGCCTGTTCCGCCACACCGGCTATGAAAGCATTCTCGAAGGCGAGGTTACGCAGACGGGCGTGGGCTTCGTCATCAAGCGCCGCATTCGCCGCGTGGCCGACATTTTCAACTTCATAAAAGCCGCCAAACAATGAGACGAATCGCATATGTCATACTCGCGCTTGCCGCCCTGGCGGTCGCCGGCTGCTCGACGACAAGCCGTCTGGCGCCCGACGAGGAACTGTATAACGGCATTAAAAAGCTCAAAATCGAGGGCGAGAAAGGCGAAAAAGTGCCCGGCGAACTGAAAGCTGAAATTTCAAAAGCCGTCAGCGTCAAGCCCAACAACCCTTATCCGTTCACCAACATACGCACGCCCTTCCCCTTCGGCCTGTGGGTGTGGAACCACTGGTCGGGCCACACCAAGGGCCTGAAGCACTGGATTTACGAGAAGTTCGCCTCCGAGCCCGTGCTCATCAGCGAAGTGCGGCCCGACCTGCGCGTGCAGATGGTTGACCAGCTGCTCGACAAGAACGGCTATTTCAGGGGCAGCACCACGTATGAGACCTCGCACAAGCGCAATCCGCGCATCACGTCGGTGAGCTACACCGTGTCGACCGGCCCGGCCTATCTGCTCGATTCGATCGAGCTGCTGCCCGACACGTGCCACCTCTGCCACGTCATTGACTCCGTGGCCGCCCGCCAGCCCTATCTGGTCAAGGGGCAGCGGTTTTCGGTCGACTCGCTGCGCAACGTGCGCAACGCCATTGCCCGCGTGGCCCGCAACCGCGGCTATTACTACTTCAACCCCGATTTCATCGAATATCTGGCCGACACGGTCAATCAGGCGCCGCAGCGCGTTGCCCTGCGCCTGACCGTGGCCAAGAACATTCCTCCCTTCGCCCTGCGCCGCTATAAAGTGGGCCGCGTCGAGATGACCCTGCGTCGCAACGACGGCGGAGGCACGCCCGACACCGTCAGGTGCGACCGCGCCACGCTGGTGCAGTTCATGCCGTCGCGTTTTCGCCGCGCGCTGGTCGACGAGTGCATCGTGCTGCGCCGCGGAAGGCCGCTGCGCCTCAATGCCGTCAATTCGACTCAGACGCGCCTGAGCCGCCTGGGCATCTTCAGCAACATAGACATCACCGTAGCGCCCCCCGACTCGCTGGCGCTTATGCGCGGCTCTGACGTGCTCGACGTCAGGATTGACTGCACGCTCGACATGCCGCTGGAGGCGTCGATCGAAGCCAACGTGTCGTCGAAGTCGAACTCATATCTCGGCCCGGGCATCACATTCGGGCTCAGCCACAACAACCTCTTCGGCGGCGGCGAACAGCTCAACACCACCCTCACCGGCAGCTATGAATGGCAAACCGGACCGAAGCGCTCGAGCGTGTTCAATTCATATGAAGTCGGGCTGCAGGCCACCCTGGCCTTCCCGCGACTGCTGGCGCCGAAATTCGTGCCGCGCATCAGGCGCGAACTGAGCTGGACACGCATCTCGCTCAACGGCGACGTGCTCAACCGTCCCCACTACTTCCGCATGGCGCAGGTAAACGCCGGATTCACGTATGACTGGAACCCGACGCGCTATTCGCAAAACTCGCTGACCCTGCTGAAGCTGACCTATAACAACCTGCTGCGCACTACCGCCGAGTTCGACTCGATTATGGACGCGAACCGCGCCGTGGCCCTGAGCTTCCGCTCGCAATTCGTGCCGCAGATGATGTACACCTACAGCTACTCGCGCCTGTTCAACGGCGTCAACTCCGTGAACTGGAGCGTTATGGCCCAGGAGGCGGGCGCAATTTTCTGCGGAATCTGGCGCGCCTGCGGCGTGAAACACGAAAAGAAACTGTTCGGCATTCCGATTTCGCAGTTCTTCAAAGTGTCGGGTCAGGTTGTCTACGGGCGCAAGCTGAGCTATCGCGACGACCTGTGGCTCATGTTCCGCGCGGCCTCGGGCGTGGCCCACGCCTACGGCAACTCGCGCGAGGTGCCCTACAGCGAGCAGTTCTGGGTCGGAGGCGCCAACTCAGTGCGCGCCTTCACCGTGCGCTCGCTCGGCCCCGGCAGCTACCGCTCTGAAGGAGGACGCCGCGGCGACTACTTCGACCAGACCGGCACCTTCAAGTTCGAGGCCAACCTCGAGCTGCGCTTCCCCATAATCGGGCCGCTGCACGGCGCCGTGTTCATGGACACCGGCAACGTCTGGATTCTCAAAAACGACCCGCAGCGCCCCGGCGGCCAACTCCGAGCCAAAAGCTTCCTGCGCGACCTGGCGCTGGGCACGGGCGTCGGCCTCCGCGTGGACATCGGCATGCTCGTGATTCGCGGCGACCTCGGCATCGGCCTGCACGCCCCCTACGACACCGGCCGCCGCGGCTACTACAACATGGAATCCTTCCGCAAGTCGCTCGCCTTCCACCTCGCCATCGGCTACCCCTTCTGACCCCTCCCCCACAGAAAGTTCAACTCCGTCAACCCTATTTCCAAATAATTTCACTAAATTTGCGGAGAAAATACTTTCAACAGGAAAATAATGGAAAAAGCCAAACCCTTTATTAAATGGGCCGGAGGCAAAAGCAAGCTGCTTTCACAGCTCGACGCTCTGCTTCCGGCTGACTTTGCAGAAAGGCGGAACATTCAATATGTAGAGCCTTTTGTGGGCGGAGGCGCCATGCTTTTCTATCTGTTACAGACATATCCCAACATAACTGCTGCGTTAATTAACGACATCAATCCGGATTTGGCGACCTGCTACAAAGTGGTCAGAGACAATCCGGCCGATTTAATCAAGTCTCTCGAGCAGATACAGACAGAATATTATGCTCTACATGATGAAGCGCTGCGCAAAACATTTTTTCTAAAACAGCGGGAACGGTTCAATTCAAAGCCATCGGATCCAATCGAAAATACGACTCTTTTCATTTTCTTAAACAAGACATGTTTTAACGGTTTATACCGGGTGAACAAATCGGGTCGTTTCAACGTACCGTTCGGCAGATATAGTCGGCCAAACATCTGCGATGCGGAAACCATCATGGCAGACAGCGAACTATTGCAGAAGGTGGAGATCATGACAGGAGACTTTGAACAGACATTCTCCCGTATTGGCCGCGACACGTTTTTCTATTTTGACCCCCCTTATCGTCCAATCAGTGCGACATCTAATTTCACCGATTACGCCAAAGAGTCTTTTAACGACGACGAACAGATCCGGCTGAAATTATTTTGCGACAAGCTGAATGATTGCGACATTCAGTTTATGCTCAGCAACTCGGATTCTCCGGGAACCAACACCGATTCAGGATTCTTTGACTGCCTGTACGCCGGATACGGCATCGAGCGCGTCTGGGCGTCCAGATCCGTCAATTCGATTGCGACAAAAAGGAATAAAATCACAGAGATAGTAGTCAGAAACTACAGTGTTTCACAACAACACTCAACAACCAATTTACACACATCACTCCAATCATGAGCGCACATACACCTCAACAATTCGACACATTTATGTCGCAACTCATTGAAACCAATGCAACACTTGGATTCTATTGCGATTTCGACAAAGTCAAAAAGAATGTTTCTGACATTGAGATAAGCCTGAATACTCTTGATTTTCTGCTGGGCAAGCAAGACTTACGCGCTGCAGTTGAGGCTCTTTGGCGACGCGACCCGCGAGTTTTTGATGTCTTGCAGATTCTGATCGCCGTGCGCCAACGCGACAACAAGAAAGTAGTAACTCCCCAAGGTACTATTGTACCTATAAAGAGTTATCTGACATCGGTTAACGGCATAATGGAATATCTCGAAAAGACCGGCCTGGCCAAACTATTTAAGGATCAGACTATAACCAAACTGACCGATTATGTTTTCGGCGTCGAAGCCGGATTGGACTCACACGCCAGAAAGAACCGCAGCGGAGACGTGATGGAAGATCTGGTCGCCGACATGTTCACTACCAACTCTATAAAATTCAGAAAAGAAGTCTACTCCACCGAATTTCCGGCAGTGGAGGCGGCGCTCGGCGGAGACACCAAACGCTTTGATTTCCTTGTAGAAACCAAAGTCTGCACCTACCTGATTGAAGTTAATTTTTACAGCGACGGAGGCTCCAAGCCCAATGAGGTTGCACGCGCATACGCTGAAATCGCCCCGAAAATCAATGGAGTCAAAGGTTTTAAGTTCGTATGGATAACAGACGGTGTAGGCTGGCACAAAGCCAAGGCAATGATTTCCGCCTCGTACGCAACCATTCCGGACGTATACAACCTGACAGATGTCAAGACCTTTTTCAGTCAAATCAAGAATGAAGGGCAATCTTGATGATTACGGCATATTACAAATCGCCTGACCGTGATTTTACACTGCTTCACGGCAATTGCTGTCAACTCCTCCCGAACTTCGACTTCAAATTCAGTTGCATCTTTGCAGACCCGCCATATTTTCTTTCAAACGGTGGCATCAGCGTCAGCGCTGGCAGAATTGTATGCGTTGACAAAGGCGCGTGGGATAAAGGCAAAAACGCTGAAGAGATGGCCGACTTCAATATAGAATGGCTGACCCTGTGCCGCGATAAACTCAAAGACAACGGCACGATTTGGGTGTCAGGAACATATCATAACATCTTTTCCGTTGCCAACTGCCTGACCGCTTCGGGCTACAAGATACTGAACGTGATTACATGGGCAAAAACAAATCCGCCGCCAAACATTTCATGCCGCTATTTTACATATAGTACCGAATTTATCATATGGGCGCGAAAAAGTGAGAAAAAGCCGCACTATTATAATTATGACTTGATGAAAATTCTAAATGGCGGGAAACAAATGACCGATGTGTGGCGCCTCCCGGCAATAGCCCCATGGGAAAAATCATGCGGTAAGCACCCGACACAAAAACCTCTTTCGCTGTTAAGTCGGATATTACTGGCCTCAACTCGTCCCGGCGAATGGGTGCTTGACCCCTTTTGCGGCAGTTCCACGACCGGTGTTGCCGCAAGTTTGTTAGGCAGACGATTCCTCGGTATTGATATGGAACAATCTTTCCTTGACATCGGCAAATGTCGGCGCGAGGAACTGGAAAATGAGCATACCCGCACCGTTTATTGCTCAAAAATTAAAGACCTGCAGCATCTTGCCGCCTCTGCGCCACATATTGTCGCGGAAAGCCAGATGCCAATATATGGGGACTTGCCGTTTTAAGCAAGTGCGGCACGATTGCGCCGCGTCGGCAAATAGATTTGTAGATATGGCGAAAAGTGGGTAACTTTGCGGCGTAAATGCTAAATGCCTTTTGAACTCTTCTCTTACGGACAGTATCCATTTCCCCCACGACGACTATTCATTAAATACATTATTCTTTTTCAACAATGACAAAAAATTTACTTTTAACCGTAGTGTTCGCCGCTTCGGGCTACCTGATGGTTGCCAACGGCGCCGAGCGCGTCAAAATGGCCGCCCCGGCCAAGCTGCCGGGCGTGCCCGTCATGGAGGAGCCTATCTATAACCCCGAGGGCACCGACGAGACCTACATCATGAACGTTACGGAAAACACGTTCTGGGGCGATGAAAACGTTGAAGGCTATAAAATGACCGTGCGCCGCTCGGCCGACGGCTCTAAAATCTATTTCAACAATCTGACGCCCGGCTTCCACGGCGACGAAAACACAGAGGGATACACCTGGGTTGCCGGCACCGTCGAGGGCAATGACATCACGATTCCGGCCGGTCAGGTGCTCTACAAGACCGACATGCAGGTGCTCTATCTTGAGGTCGTAACGGTCGACGAGCTGGGCCAGGTGAAAGATTTTCTCAACGACGTTCACTTCACCATTGACAACGGCAAAATCACCCAGACCGACAACTCGCTTCGAATCAGCGTGTTCGACGACGCCGACACCCAGGAAGAAGCCGGGTTCTTCATCTTCATGAACAACTTCGAGATGCAGCCCATCAGCGACATCGCCACCTTCACCCCGCCGACAGACGCCGAAGTGGAACAGTGGATGCTGACTTCCGAAACCGGCTCGCGCTTCGTCAGCGTGGCCCGCTCGGGCAATGACGTCTACATTGCCGGTCTGAGCTCGATGGCTCCGGACGACTACGTGCCGGGCACGATTGCCGACGGCAAGCTCACAATCAAGTCGGGCTACATTCTCACCTCAAACTCCATGAAGTATATCCGCCTGATTGGCGCACGCGAGGGCGAACCGGACGAATTCGGATTTCCCCAACTGGTGATGATTCCGACATATGAATTCGACGTCAACGAGGCCGGCGACAGCTTTACGCTCAACCCCGCAGACGACTATATTGTCGAGGCAAGCTATTTCAACTTCAACATGCTCGACGGCATCAGCGGCGTGAAGATCTTCCGCTATGCGGGCGACGTTGCCGCGACTCCGGCAACTCCGGAAATCTCCCTGTGGTCAGAAGACGAGCAAGTGATTCAGTTCACCGTTCCATGCAGCGACGTCGAAGGCAACTTCATCAACCCCGAACATCTCACCTATCGCATCTATCTCGACGGCGAGCCTCACGTCTTCACTCCCGACGCATACTATTATCTCGACGCCGCGATGACCGATATCCCCTATGGTTTTTCAGACAACTACGACATATACTCAAACGGCGACGTGAAAACCATCTACCTCCACGCTCCCGAATTTGGCTCGCTGGAGATTGAATCGACCTACACCGTCAATGGCGACGCCCGCACCTCGGGCCGCGCACAGATGTCGGGAATCCGCAACATCAACGCCGAAAAGTCGGAAATTGTAAGCGAAAGCTTCACCGACCTGCTCGGCCGCACCGTTTCGCGTCCCACTCCCGGCGCAGTGCTCATCAAGACCACCCTGCGCGCCGACGGCACCCGCACCTCTGCGAAATTCATCGCCCGCTAACCGCATTTTTTCACTCACACACGGAGGCTGCCCCGACCCGCTCGGTGCAGCCCCTGTCGTTTTTTAGGCAGTGTTTACAGGATTGTGGCGAAAGAGGCGAGGCGGTCGCGCAGGGCGGGAAGGTCGGAGAGCGGAGCGCGGAGGGTGAGGGTGCAGGTGTTGTCAAAGGTCTTATCGACGATTTCCACGCCGGGCGTCTTGGCCACCTGCATGGCGCGGTTGAGGTCGGGATAGGCAAAGGTGCAGGCAAGCAGCCCCGTCTCGGCGCGCTCAATGATTTCGGCCTCGTCGAGGGCCATGGCTGCGGCCAGCTTGTAGGCGGCGATTAGACCGGGGGTGCCGAGCTTGATGCCGCCGAAATAGCGCACCACGCCGACCACGACATTATGGAGTCCACGCGAATTTATCTGTCCGAGAATGGGACGCCCGGCCGTCCCCGAGGGCTCGCCGTTGTCGGTCGAGTAGGTTTCGGGCGCATCGGCGTCGCCTACCGACCAGGCCCAGCAGACGTGGCGCGCGTCGCAGTATTCGCGCTGTAGCCGCGCCATGCAGGCCTTGGCCTCGTCGACCGTTGCGGCGGGATAGGCGAAGCCGATGAAACGGCTCATCTTCTCGGTGAACTTGGCCGAGGCGGGTGCGGCAATCGTGAGATAAGA
The DNA here is from genome assembly GCA_902495245.1 of uncultured Porphyromonadaceae bacterium. Lineage (GTDB taxonomy): Bacteria > Bacteroidota > Bacteroidia > Bacteroidales > Muribaculaceae > UBA3263. The sequence goes on along the minus strand of CABUWI010000010.1, from coordinate 19,513 downwards.
GGCCATAGGCAGCGGGGCGTCAGTAGCGGTTGGCCCTGATATAAAGCACCAGGGCGATTATTGCGTAGAGAATATTGGGAATCCACATGGCCACGGCGGCATTGGTCAGTCCGTTGACGGCAAATGTCTGCGTTACGCCCATGAACAGGATATATGAGAAACTGAGCACGAGGCCGATGCCGATGTTCAGCCCCATGCCCCCCTTTTTCTTGCGCGAAGAGAGGCTCACACCGATTAGCGTGAGAATAAACGCGGCGGCACAAGAGGCGTAGCGGCGGTGATATTCGATTTCAAACTGGTTGATGTTGGCCACACCGCGCTCGCGCTGGCGGTCGATGTACTCGGCCAGTTCGGGCGACGTCATTTTTTCCTGGTCCTGACGCGAAATGATTATGTCGCCGGGGGCGACGGGAATCACCGTGTCGAGCTCGGCTCCGGTGGTGATGACCTCGCGGTCGGGCAGGAAGGTGCGCCTGGCGTAGTTGCGCAGGCGCCACGAGTAGCCGCCGCGCCATATGGCGGTGGTTGCCGTCAGTCGCGAGTCGAGATGGTTGCCCGAGAACTTGTCGAGGCTGAAACGTGAGCCCCGGTTGCCCGTAGAGCTGAAATCGCCGAAAAAGACCACCTCGCCGGGGCCGATGCGCATCTGCACGTTCGAGATGACGCTGACGCGCTTGTCTTTGACATAAGTGTTGGTGAACTGAATGCGCTTGGCGTTGGCCGGCGGAATGATGTAGGCGCCGAGCAGCAGCGTAACGGCGGCTATGATGGCGGCCGAGAACATGTAGGGGCGCAGCAGCCGGTTGAAGCTGACGCCCGACGAGAGCATGGCTATGATTTCAGAGTTGCCGGCCAGTTTCGACGTGAAGAAAATCACGGAGATGAACACGAACAGCGGGCTGAACTGATTGGCGAAATAGGGAAGAAAGTTGAGAAAATAATCGAACACCGTTTCGCTGAGCGGCGCCTTTTGAAACGCGTCAATCTTCTCGTTGATGTCGAACATCACCGTGATTGCCAGAATCAGGGCCAGCGAAAAGCAGTAGGTGCCCAGAAACTTGCCGATTATGTAGCGGTCGAGAATCTTGAACATAGGTGTTGAATCAGAGCCGGCGGGTAATCTCTTCAAGTTTGGCGACCTTCCACGAGGCGAAGTCGCCCGCGAGAATGTGGGCGCGTGCCTGACCGACGAGACTGAGATAGAAGGCCAGGTTATGGATTGACGCTATCTGCATGGCCAGAATCTCCTGTGCCTTGAAAAGATGGTGGAGATATGCACGCGAGTATTCGCGGTCAACGTCGGCGGCGCCGTCGGCCTGAATCGGCTCGAAGTCGCGCGCCCACTTGGCGTTGCGCATGTTCATGATGCCGTGGTCGGTAAAAAGCATGCCGTTGCGGCCGTTGCGCGTGGGCATGACGCAATCCATCATGTCGACGCCGCGGTCAATGGCCTCGAGAATATTTGCGGGCGTGCCGACGCCCATCAGATAGCGCGGGCGATCGGCGGGCAGAATCTCGTTGACCACCTCAATCATCTCATACATCTTCTCCGTGGGCTCGCCGACGGCCAGGCCGCCTATGGCGTTGCCCTCGGCGCCCAGTTCGGCCACCTCCGAAGCGGCGCGGCGCCGCAGGTCGGGATAGGTGCAGCCCTGAACAATGGGGAAGAAAGCCTGCGAATGACCGTAGGGGCACTCGGTCGAGCGGAAACGGTCCCAGCCCCGGCGCAGCCAGCGCATTGTCAGGTCGAGGCTGCGGGAGGCGTAGCCGTAGTCGCTCTGACCGGGCGGGCACTCGTCGAGCGCCATCATGATGTCCGAACCTATGATGCGCTGAATGTCGACGACCTTCTCGGGCGTGAACAGATGGCGCGAGCCGTCGATGTGGCTGCGGAAGTGGGCACCCTCCTCGGTGAGCTTGCGGTTTTCGGCCAGCGAAAAGACCTGAAAGCCGCCGCTGTCGGTCAGAATCGGGCGCTCCCAGCCGTTGAAGCGGTGCAGGCCGCCGGCGGCGAGCAGAGTGTCCGTGCCCGGCCGGAGGTAGAGGTGATAGGTGTTGCCAAGAATTATCTGCGCCTTCACCTGCGAGCGCATCTCGCTCATGTGCACGGCCTTGATGGCGCCCACCGTGCCGACGGGCATGAAGATGGGAGTCTCGATAGGGCCGTGGTCGGTCTCGATGATTCCGGCACGGGCGTTTGTATTGTCGGCAGTTGCCTGAAGCGTAAATTTCATGACTAAACAAAAAAACCGGAAACCAGCATTGCGCGGCCTCCGGCGTGATAACGATTGGTGGGGTGAACAGTGGGGGTCGAACCCACGACCTTCGGAACCACAATCCGACGCTCTAACCAACTGAGCTATGCTCACCATCTGTGCTCAAAGCCTTCCGGGCTTTTGCGACTGCAAAGTTACAACAAAAATTTCACCCTTGCAAGCGATTTGCCAAAAATTTCGTAAATTTGCAGGTATGAATCGCACAATAATACTTGGGATTGAATCGTCATGCGACGACACGTCGGCTGCAGTGATTGCCGACGGCCTGCTTCTGAGCAACGTAATAGCCTCTCAATCAGTCCACGAAGAATATGGCGGCGTCGTGCCCGAACTGGCATCGCGCGCCCATCAGCAAAACATAGTCCCGGTGGTCGACGCAGCTCTTCGCCGCGCCGGCATCGACAAGTCCGAACTGAGCGCCATCGCCTTCACGCGCGGCCCGGGGCTGCTGGGGTCGCTGCTGGTCGGAGTGTCGTTCGCCAAAGGCCTGGCCGCCGGACTGGGCATTCCGCTGGTCGACGTGAACCACCTTCACGGCCACGTGCTGAGCCACTTCATTCGCGAATCGGCCGATGACCCCGTGCCCGAATTCCCCTATCTGGCGCTGCTCGTTTCGGGCGGCAACTCGCAGCTGGTAATGGTTGAGAGCGCCGAGAAAATGACAATTCTGGGGCGCACCATCGACGACGCCGCCGGCGAGGCGTTCGACAAGTGTGCCAAGGTCATGGGCCTGCCCTACCCCGGCGGCCCGCACATAGACCGGCTGGCGGCCGAGGGCAACCCCAAAGCGTTCAGATTCGCCAAGCCGCATATCGCCGGTCTCGACTATAGTTTCAGCGGGCTGAAAACTTCGTTTCTCTACACCGTGCGCGACGGTCTGAAAGCCGACCCCGGCTTCATCGAGAAAAACCGCGCCGACCTGGCCGCGTCGGTTCAGCGCGCAATCATCGAGACACTGATGGACAAGCTCGACGCCGCCGTCAGGCAGACGGGAGTCCGCGCCGTGGCCATCGGAGGCGGCGTCAGCGCCAACTCGGGCATTCGCAAGGCGGTCGAAGACTATTGCAGCGCCCGCGGGCTGCGCGCATGGATTCCGCCGCGCAAGTTCACCACCGACAATGCGGCCATGGTTGCCATTGCCGGCCAGTTCAAATTTCAGCGCGGAGAGTATTGCCCGATGGACGCCGCGCCGTTTGCCCGCATTGAAATCTGATGAAGAAATTTCTGAAAATAACCGTCCGGACGCTCGGAGCGCTGCTGGCGCTCATCGTGGCGGTACTCGTGGCCGTGCCTCTGGTGCTGACGCCCGAACGTCTTACGGAGTGGACCCGCAAGTATGGCACGGAATATCTGGTTGACGGCCGCGTAGACGTGAGCCGCGTAGACCTGACCGTCTGGTCGACGTTTCCCCACGCCGAGCTGACAGTAGACTCGCTGCGGGTGGTCAACCTCAACCCGGCCATTCCGTCAGACTGCCGCACGGTGGCGGCCATAGACCGCCTGAGCGGACGCCTGAATCTGGCAGCGCTGCTCATCGGGCGCATAAGCATCAGCCACGTCGACATAGACCGCCCGCAGGCCACCCTCTGGCAAGGACCCGATTCGCTGTCGTCGCTGAGCATTCTCCCGCCGTCGGCCAACGACGAAGAGCCCGACAACGACGAGCCCGTGAGCCTGCCTGACATTCGCCTTCACCGGTTCGCCATTTCGGGCGACGGCACTTTCCGCTACATCAGTGCGCCCGACAGCATCGACGCCGCCATCACCATCAGACAGACCCGACTTGACGGCCGCGACGAGATTCCGCAATACAGGCTCACCGTTGACAGCCACCTTGGCGCCCTGCCCTACCTCCCGACCGACTCGCTGACGCTGGCCGTTGACGGCGGCATCGAATGGGACCCGTCAGAGCCGACAGCCGTAGGTCTGCACAACCTTGAAGTAGACATTGACAGCGTCAGGACCCTGACCTCGCTCAAAGCCCGGTTCGGCAAAGAAATATGCCTCGACGCGCTCGACTTCCGGCTCAAGCCCGTAAGAATCGACCGTCTGGCCGCACTGGCGTCGGGAGTTCTGCAACTGGCGGGAATCGTGCCACAAATCGAGGGCGACGCTGCAGTGGAGTTCAGCGCGAAACTGCGCAAGCCCTACACGATTGACACCGCCGACACGGTGATGTCGCTGCCCGACATGACTGCCCGGCTCAAGATAGACGAGGCGCCGCTGAGTGTGCCCGAATACTTCCTGACGCTCAACAGCCTGGCGCTTGACGTCAAGGCCGACATTTCAGAGCGCGGACTCGACGCGTCGACCGTCGACATCGACCGCCTGCGCGTCGTCTTTCCCGCCTCCGACTTCACGCTCAAGGCCAAAGTGGCGCGGCTGGAGTCTGACCCCGAGGCCAAGGGCCGCTTCGAGGGCACGGTCAACTTCACCAACATGAACCCCAAGATGTGGCGCCTGTTAGGCATGCGCCTGCGCGGACGGCTCGATGCCGACGTCGATTTCAACTTCAGCCTGTCAGATCTGACGCTCAACACGTTTCACCGCGCGCGCCTCGACGGCGACGCCTCGCTGCGCGACTTCGAGGCCATCATGCCGGCCGACACCGTGGCCGGCGGCCTGACGCGCGCCCGCCTCGCATTCGGCTCGAAGCGCTCGTTCGGCGAGACCGACTCGCTGCTTTCGGCCACTATAAACGTCGACTCGGCATGGGTGTACATGCCCGAGCTGACAGCCAGCCTTGCCGACATGAAACTCAGCGTCGGAGTGGCAAACGACTCGCAGACGGCCGACACCACCCGCATCACCCCGATGGGGGGCGTCATGAGCCTGCGCCTGCTGCGCTACAAGAGCGCAGCCGACTCGACCCGCGCGTCGCTGCGCGACCTCAACGGCGATCTCTCGCTCACGCGGTTCAAGGGCGAGGGTAAACTGCCGGTATTGCGCGCCGCGACAAAAGCGCGCCGCCTCGCCTATGCGGACGGCGCGACCCGCATGAGCCTGCGCGACACCGAAATCCGCGCCGGAGCCTACCGCACCCCGCGCCGCCAGCGCCGCCGCATGTCGACGGCCGACTCGCTGAGATGGGCGGCGCGCCGCGACTCGATGATTCTTGCGCAGCAGAAGTTCGAACGCATCGACCTCGACATTGACCGTTCGGCCGTGAGCCTGCTGAGACGCTGGCATGTCAACGGCTACGTAAAGGCCAAGTCCGGGCGACTGCGCACTCCGCTGTTTCCGCTGCGCACGCGCATGCGCGACCTCGACTTCCGCTTCAGCCCTGACTCGATGATGCTCAACTCGCTCTACATCAAGGCAGGCCACAGCGACCTGGCGCTTTCAGGCCAGATTACCAACATTCAGCGCGCGCTGGGACGCCGCAACGGCCAGCCGCTGCATCTGCGGCTCAACCTGGTCAGCGACACCCTCAACGTCAACGAACTGACTCAGGCGGCATTCCGCGGCGCGGCGTGGCAGGCCACGGCAGAGCCCGGCGCGGCCGCGACGACGCCAGATGAAGAATTTGACGACACGACCGAGCCGGCCGACACGGCCTCGGCTCAGATGATGGCCATAGTGGTGCCGATGAACATCGACGCGGAAGTCAACGCCGCCGCCTCTAACATAATCTACTCGACCATGAGGCTGTCAGACTTCCGAGGCACGGTGAGCATTGCAAACGGCGCCGCCTATCTGAACGACCTGCACGCATCGACCGACATCGGCTCGGCCGACCTCAACATGCTCTATTACGCGCCGACCCGCTCGGACGTAAACTTCGGCATGGCCCTCGACCTCAACCGGTTCCAGATCGGGCGAGTAACCGAGCTGATGCCGGCGCTCGACTCCATCATGCCGATTCTCAAGAATCTCGGAGGCGTCATATCGGCCTCGGTGTCGGCCACCACGCCGGTCGACTCGATGCTCAACATCAAGTTCCCCGAACTGCGGGCCATGGTGCGCCTGACGGGCGACTCGCTCAAGGTGCTCGACGACCGCACGTTCAGAACCGTCAGCAAGTGGCTGCTCTTCCGCGACAAGCGCAAAAACATGATTGACCACATGGACGTGCGCGTGGCCGTTGAAGACAACCGACTGAACCTTTATCCGTTCATGTTCGATTTCGACCGCTACCGAATCGGCGTAATGGGCGGCAACGACATGAACATGAACCTGAACTATCACGTGTCGATTCTCAAATCGCCGATTCCGTTCAAGTTCGGCATAAACATCAAAGGCACGGCCGAGAAACTGAAAATTCGCCCCGGACGCGCCCGATTCAAGGAGAACATGGCCGGACAGAGCATCGAACTGTCTGACACCATACGCGTGAACCTCGCGCGAGAGATCAGCAACGTGTTCCGCCGCGGCGCCAGGAAAGCGCGCCTGGCCCCGCTCGACATTCGCAAGCCCGAAGAGCTGCAACCCGTCGACGAGCAGGCAGACACAATCTCGGCCGACGAGCGGCGCTTCTTCATTGAACAAGGAGTCATCGAAGCCCCCGCCGACTCGGCCGCCGTCAACCAAGAAACCAAGCAATGAACCGTATTCTCGATTTCAAACCGAAAGCCTTTCTGTTCGACATGGACGGCACGCTCTACGACTCGATGCCGAACCATGCGTCGTCGTGGTACCAGATGGTGTGCGAACACGGCATTCCCTGCACCCCCGAAGAGTTTTATCTCTACGAAGGCGCCACCGGCCACTTCACCGTGGACATGCTCATTCAGCGGGCCTGGAACCGCAACGCCACGCCCGAAGAAGTTGAAGAGTTCTATCAGCGCAAGGCTGAGATTTTCCGCTCGAAGCCGGCGCCGGGCGTGATGCCCGGCGCGCGCCGGCTGGCCGACGCCGTGGCCTCGCTGCCATGGCACCCGCAGACCATTCTCGTTACGGGGTCGGCCCAGGGCAGCCTGCTCGACAGGCTCGACCTCGACTTTCCGGGCCGCTTCCCGGCTCAGCGGCGCGTAACGGCCCTCAACGTCAAGCGCGGTAAGCCCTATCCCGACCCGTTTCTTCAAGGCGCCGCCCTTGCCGGAGTCGACCCCGCCGAATGCGTCGTCATTGAAAACGCGCCGCTCGGCGTAACGGCCGGCGACCGCGCCGGCTGCTTCACCGTGGCCGTCGCCACCGGCCCGATTCCCCACGAACGGCTTGCCGAGGCGGGCGCCGACCTGATTTTCGGCTCCATGCCCGAGTGTGCCGCCAAACTCCCCGAAATGCTATGCAGAATCTGATATTCACCAACGAAGTCGCACAAGCGCTTGCCTCGACCGTCAGCGCCATGAATCCGGCCGGCGTCTTCATGCTCGCCGACGCCAACACGCGGCCGATTGCCGACGAACTCAACACGTTCAACGCCGTCGTCATCACCATTCCGGCCGGCGACGACCACAAGAACCTCGCCACGATTTCAAAAGTCTGGCAGACGCTCAGCACCTCGGGCGCCACACGCCGCTCGCTGCTAATCAACGTCGGCGGCGGCATGGTTACCGACCTGGGCGGCTTCGCCGCGGCCTGCTTCAAGCGCGGCATTCGCTTCATCAACGTGCCCACCACCCTGCTCGGCGCCGTCGACGCAGCCGTCGGAGGCAAGACGGGCATCAACTTTCTCGACTTCAAGAATGAAATCGGAGCGTTCGCGCCGGCCGACGCCGTCATCATCTCCACCCGCTTTTTCGCCACCCTGCCGTCGGCCGAACTGCGCAGCGGATTCGCCGAAATGCTTAAACACGGCCTCATCTCGTCGGCACTGGACTATGAGAGCCTGCTCCGCTTCGACATCACCGCAGCCGACCTCGGCCAACTGCTGCCGCTGCTTGAACGCAGCGTCAGGGTGAAGCGCGAAATCGTCGAGCAAGACCCGCGCGAGCAGGGGCTGCGCCGCGCCCTCAACCTCGGCCACACGGCCGGCCATGCATTCGAGTCGCTCGCGCTGGAGCGCCACCGGCCGATTCCTCACGGATTTGCCGTGGCCCACGGCTTGCTCGTCGAGATGATTCTGAGCCACATGCGCCTCGGTTTCCCCTCGGCCGAGCTTCACCGCTTTGCCGCGTTGCTCAACGAGGCCTACGCGCCCGCGCCGGCCATTGACTGCAACGACTACCCCCAGCTGCTGGCGCTGATGGGCCATGACAAGAAAAACGACTCGCCCGACGCCATAAACTTCACGCTGCTTGAAGCCCCCGGCCGCCCCCGCATCGACCAGACCGCCCCCGCCGACGAAATCCGCACCGCCCTCGACCTCTACCGCGACCTCACCCACCAATAACCTGACCGTGTTGAGGGCGCAAGCCCGAAAGAAAAAGCCGGGCCTTGCGGGGTCCGGCTTTTTAATGGAATGCGGATTGAATTACATGATGCCGCGCTCGCGGAGCTTGCACTGCCAGGCCCAGGCGCTGCGCATGGTGTCGGCCAGCGGGGTGTCGGCCTTCCAGCCGAGCACTTCGTTGGCGTGAGAGGGATTGCCCCACACCTTTTCGATGTCGCCGGCGCGACGGCCAACGATCTTGTAGGGCACTTTGACGCCCGTGGCGCTCTCGAACGTGTTGATGAGCTCGAGGACGCTGACGCCGTTGCCCGTGCCGAGATTGTAGATTTCAATCTTTTCAGATTCGGGATTCTCGAGCATGCGGTCCATGGCCTTAACGTGGGCCTTGGCAAGGTCGACAACGTTGATAAAGTCGCGAATGCACGAGCCGTCGGGCGTGGGATAGTCGTTGCCGAACACGCTCAGCTCCTTGCGGATACCCATGGCGGTCTGAGTGATGTAGGGAATCAGGTTCTGGGGCACGCCGTTGGGCAATTCGCCGATTTCGGCCGACGGGTGAGCGCCGACGGGATTGAAATAGCGCAGAATCACGCTCTTGAAGGGTGCGCCGGCGTTGATGACGTCAGTGATGATTTCCTCGGAAATCTGCTTGGTGTTGCCGTAGGGCGAGGTGGCCTTCTTGATGGGCGCCTGCTCGGTTACGGGGTTCTCGTCGGGTTCGCCATAGACGGTGCACGAGCTTGAGAACACGATGCCTTTGACGTCGAACTCGGCCATGCAGTCGAGCAGGTTCATCAGCGTGTTGAGGTTGTTGCGATAGTAGAGCACGGGCTTCTCCATGCTCTCGCCGACGGCCTTCGAGGCGGCGAAGTTGATGATGCCCTTGATGCCGGGATATTCCTTGAAGAGTTTCTTGAGTGCGGTCATGTCGGTGCAGTCAGCCTCGACAAACGCCGGACGGATTCCGGAGATGCGCTCGATGCCGTCGAGCACGTCGCGGTTGCTGTTGCTCAGATTGTCGATGATGACCACGCCATAGCCTGCGGCCTGGAGTTCGACGACGGTGTGAGAACCGATGTAACCGGTGCCGCCGGTAACCAGAATTGTGCCTTTGTCCATGATTGTTTAGTTGTAGATTTTTTGGTTATATAAAAGTTTTCTAACTGCAAATATAGTGATTTTTTCGCCATTTTCGTAACTTTGCAGACATAATTGGATTTTTATGTCAAGAAAAAGAAAAGAACTGCCCGTTCTTCAGGGCGTCAGCATAACCGGCGTGGCCGCCGAGGGCAATGCCATTGCCCGTGTAGACAACATGGTGGTGTTCATTCCCTACGGTGCGCCCGGCGACGTGGCCACAGTGCGACTCACCCGCAAAAAACACTCATATGCCGAAGGGCGCATCGAGTCGCTCGACGTGCCCTCCGACCTGCGCGTCGAGCCGCGCTGCGCCCACTTCGGCACGTGCGGCGGCTGCCGCTGGCAGCATCTGCCCTACGACTTCCAGCTCGACTGCAAAAGGCAGCAGGGTGTCGACTGCCTCGACCGCATAGCCAAGGTGCCCCACCCCGACGTGCGCCCCGCAATAGGCTCGGAAAGCATCTGGGACTATCGCAACAAGATGGAATACACCTTCTCCGACAAGCTGTGGCTCACCCCCGAGCAGATGGCCTCGGGCGAGGAGTTCACCGACCGCCGCGCCGCCGGATTCCACATTCCGGGCGCGTTTGACAAGGTGCTCGACATCGACTACTGCCACCTCCAGGACGCAGGCATCGGCAACGAACTGCGCAACTTTGTCAAACAGTTGGGCAAGGAGCGGGACCTCACTTTCTACAACCTGCGCGAAAACCGCGGACTGCTGCGCACGCTGATGATACGCACGGCCTCGACCGGTCAGGTCATGGCGCTGATGAGCTTCGGCGAAGACGACCCGCAGGGAATCAAGACCGTCATGCAGGCAATCGCCGACAAGTTCGGCGACCGCATAACCTCGCTGCTCTACGTGGTGAACCTCAAGGCCAACGACACTTTCGGCGACCTGGAGGTGCACACGTTTGCCGGCTCGCCCTTCATCGAGGAAGAGATGGAGGGGCTGCGCTTCCGCGTCGGCCCCAAGTCGTTCTATCAGACCAACTCGCGCCAGGCGCTGCGCCTCTACACCGTTGCACGCGAAATGGCCGCCCTCACCGGCTCGGAGCTGGTCTATGACCTCTATACCGGCACGGGCACGATTGCCAACTTCGTGGCCCGGCGGGCGCGCAAGGTCGTGGGCATCGAATACGTGCCCGAGGCCATTGCCGACGCCAAGGTAAACTCTGAAGTCAACGGCATCGGCAACACCGACTTCTATGCCGGCGACATGAAAGACATTCTGACCTCCGATTTCATCGAGAGCCACGGACGCCCCGACGTGATGATTGTCGACCCGCCGCGCGCCGGCATGCACGAAGACGTTGTCAACGTCATTCTAAACGCCGAGCCCGGGCGCATTGTCTATGTCAGCTGCAACCCCGCCACTCAGGCGCGCGACCTGGCTCTGCTGCACGCCAAATATGACATCGACGCCGTCCAGCCCGTCGACATGTTCCCCCACACGGCCCACATCGAAAACGTTGTGCGCCTCACTCTGCGCCCGCACGACCCACAATAAGCGAATCGACGCGCACGCTGACCTTGTAGGGCGACGAACGGCGCCGGCGCGGCGCCTCGGAGCGGAAATAATGGAACGCGCGGTTGCGGTCCCACGTCGGCACGGAAGCCGCGCGCGTCTCGCCCGCCGGCAGGTGGAGGCGCAGCGTGTAGCGGCGGCTATGCAGGCGCCGCCCTTTCATGTCAGAGTAATCAAACGTAAGGATAATCCCCTCGACATCAAGCGAATCAGCGGTATGGTTCGAGACGAAAAACGTCTCGCGCGTGGCGCTGTTCGGCTTGTCATAGCCGCTGCACGCTATTGCCCCCTTCGGACACGCCACCGTGTCATAAACGGCCGGCACATGCGCCTGCACCGCCGCCTGTGCCGGCACGCCGAGCCGCTGCGGTCCCGTCTGCTGCCGCCGCGCCGCCGCGGGCACTGCACACATCGCGATCAAAGCCACTATCAAGGCTCTGATTAGAGGCAATTTATAGCTCACTCTCATGATGCAAATATACGAAAAAATTTGATTCATTCGGTAGTTTGGCCGATTCCCGTTCGGTAGTTTGGCCGATTTCCGTTCGGTAGTTTGGCCGATTTCCGTTCGGTAGTTTGGCTGAATCGGGCGGTCAGAGGTAGACGGGCGAGAGGGGATGGGCGGCGGGACGCGGGTAGACTTTGACGGCGCCGTCAAGGCCTTCGGGACGCGAGTCTTGCAGCGTAACGACGCGGCGATACATGTAGGGGAGCAGGCGGAAAAGGTTCACTTTCAGCGGCGATTTGAAAGGCTTGAACGTTAGCAGGGAGTTATCCTCGCCAAGCACGAGCGAGAAGGGGCGCGGCAGACTCAGGCCCGTGCGCCGGGCAAGCGAGGCGTAGATGCGCGCCTCGTAGACACCGGGCTTGGGCGTGGCCACGAGATGGCCCAGCAGTGTGCCGGGACGGATTGAGCGCCAGGGCGAGCGCACCATGACCATCATCAGGCGCGCGGGGGCGATGTCGGTCGACGGCTCGGCGCGAACAATGGCAAAGAGGGCGCCGTCGCCATTGGCCATCTGCCAGAGGCCTTCAATGGGGCTGAGCGGCATGGCGGCCATGCGGCGGCTGACGCTGTCGGCGCTTTCATAGCCTGCAATCACGGTTGAGACCGCTGGGAGCGACCGCAGATGGTCGGCGCTGCGGGCCGGCAGCAGCGCGAGCAGAAGTAGAAGCAGTGAGAAGATTCTTTTCATGACCGGAAGTCGGCGCGTGCGGCGTCGAGTTTTTCAAGATTGCCGATGTCGTGCCAGCGATAGCCGTCAAGTTCGATACCGCGAATGTCAAGCCGACGGGCCTCGGCCACGTAGAACGGCGTCAGCGAGAAGACGTCCGAGCCGATTGCGGCCGAGTAGCGCTCGAGCGCGGGGAAGATGGAAGGGGCCACGATGTGAATGCCGTTGAAGGCGCGGCGCAGGGGCGTGGCCTCGCCCCGGGTCTCGCCCGTGTTTTCGTTCGCCCAGCCGCAAAGGCGCATTTCGGGGTCGAAACAGAGACGGCGCGACGAAGTCCGGTCGGCCACAAGCAGCGTCGCATCGCCGAGCGGCCTCAGGCGCCCAAGGTCGAGGTCGGTGCAGATGTCGGCGTTATGTAGCAACACGGGCTCATCGTCGCCCAGCAGACGGCGAGCGGCCAGCAGGCCGCCGCCCGTGTCGAGCAGGCGCGTGCTTTCGTCGGCAACGGTTATGTGCAGTCCGAAATCGTTGGCGGCAAGAAAGTCGACAATCTGCCCGGCGAGGTAGTGGACGTTGATAACCGCCTCTTTAACTCCGGCGGCACTGACGGCGCGGAGCACGCGCGCCAGCATCGGCTCGCCGCCGATTTCGACGAGAGCCTTGGGGCGTGTGAGCGTCAGCGGGCGCAGGCGCGTACCCTCGCCTGCTGCAAAAATCATTGCTTTCACGGTCGGCGTTCACGATGATAGAGGTTAACGGCCAGGGGCTGGCCGGCATAGCGCTCGAGCAGATGGGCGGCCATGTGTTCGGCCGAATAGACCGAGCGGTGCTGGCCGCCGGTGCAGCCGAAGGCCACCTGCAGGTCGGTGAAGCCGCGCTTCAGATAGCGGTCGACCGACGCGTCGACCAGGGCGTAGCAATGGCTTAGAAAGCCGAGAATCTCGCCGTCGTCTTCGAGAAAGCGGCGCACGGGCTCGTCGCGGCCGTCAAGAGCCTTGTACGGCTCGTAGCGACCGGGGTTGTGAATCGCGCGGCAGTCGAAAACGAAACCGCCGCCGTTGCCCGAATTATCTTCGGGCAACCCGCGGCGGTATGAGAATGACAGTACGGTTACTGTTAGCATTCGAGGGAAGCGGGAATCAGAGGCGCACCTTGCGGCCGTCAATGATGAAGATGCCGTTGGCGGGCTTGGCCACACGGCGGCCGGTCAGGTCATAGGCGGCACCGTTGCGTGAAGCGGCGGGAACACCGAGTTCGCAGATAGAGGTCTCGACCTTGTCGTAGTCAACGGTGATGAGGCCGGGAGTTACGGTGATCTGCGGTTTATCGTTTTCTTTGTGGGTGGGCACGACAACGTTGTCGGCGGTAATGGCAGCGTCGCGGTTCACGAAGAACGAACCGCCGTTATAAACGGCGTCGAGGCCGAGGTTGTCGGTGCTGTTCAGCGTAACCTTAACGTCGTCGGCGATAGCGTCGGCGCTGACTTCGCCGAGAATCTGAAGCTTGTAGACGTCATAGAGGCTCATGTCGACGGGCTGCACCTCGTAGGTGGAGGTATTACCTGAGAACGAACCGATCAGATTGCCTTCGTAGCCGACGTTGTTGTTAGGCCAGAGGCAGAGCGGCATGGAGAAATGATTGTCGGAAGTCTCTGAAACTGTGATGTCGTTAGCCTCACGCGATGCGCAACCGTTGGCGAGAACATGGTGGCCGCTGATGCTCGTGATGTTGAACACTGTTGACTGCGGCTGAACCACACGGAAGAAGTTGCAGGCCGGGCGCTCGGAATTGGCGGCGGCAAGAGCTACGTGATAGTAATTGTGAGCCGCGCCGAGAACCTGGTGATATTCGGTATCGGTGGCGGTGAGATAGTTCTCGCCGGCCGCAATGGCAGCCTCAGACGGGGTCTTGAGGTCAGCGCGCGTGCCGTCGTAGGCGGTCATGGCCACAGTATACCAGCCCGAGAGCATTGAGGTATAGTTGACATAGACGGTCTTGGCAACGGGGTCAATCTCGATTGTGGGGGTCTCGACCTCCTGCTGCACATTCACCGTGGGGGTAACGACGAACATGTCGGCGTTAAGAGCGGTGCCCTTGGTCAGGAAGAACGTGCCGCCGTTATAAACGGTTGCGATGCCCTGATTTTCGGGAATGTCAAGGGTTACGTGAGTGTCGTTGGGAAGCTCGACGCCGTTGAGGGCGTTGATGGTTACGGTCCATGCGTCGTAAGCGGCAAGCTCTTCGTCGCTCACACGGGTGAAGCGATAGGTATTGTTCGAGGCCGACGATTTGCCAACGAACGTGCCGGCTGTATTTACATAAGTCGACCACTTGCCGATTGCATATTCCATGTCGTTGCCGGTGGCCGAAACTACGGGATTGTCAGATGAGAGCGAAGCGCGGTCAGAGGTGCAGTTTTCCTTGACGCCGCGGCCGTTGAGCGCGGTGAACTGCCATACGTTGTCGTTGATGGTTACGTGCACGTAGGCGCGGGGAGCCTTGTCGGCGGGTTTGGTTTCAAACTTCAGGGCGTAGAAGTTGGTATTGTTCTGCTTGAACTCAGAGTCGGCGTTGACAATGCAGTTGGCATTGCCGAGGTGAGAAAGGCCCTGCGCGCCTTCAATCACATACCAGCCGGTGGTGGGAATCGCCGTCGGGTCGATAAACTGGCCCTCGAACGGAGCGATGGAGTAAGAGCAGCCCTGGTCGTCGCGGTCGGGAGTCGAGCGGCCCTCGGCCTGGCTATACCAGTTAAAGACGGCGAGGTCAGAACGGTTGGTCTGGTTGAGCTGACAGTTCGAGGTGTAGATTACGTATGTGCCCGAAGTGTTGTTCGAGAAGCTGATCTGCCAGCCCGTCGAAGGACGCTCTTCGGTAACGCTCATTGCCGAGTTATAGCCGGCCACGGGCGACACATATTCGCCGAGATAGTTGACGAGGTCATAAGTGTTGTCGCCGCGGTCAACGAGTTTCCAGACGTCGTTGCCCACGGTGCGCACGGGCTTGTTGGGCGCGCCGATGAGCGCGGTGCCTGAAGTCGACAGATAGCGGTTGCCGCGGCTCGAAGCGAAAGTGAACCAGTGTTCTTCGGTGTCGTTCGAAATGGCGGGCATGTTGAACGCCTTGTTGATGACGTCGTTCAGCCCTGCAACGCCTTCGTTGGCTTCGGCATCGGTCAGGCCTTCTTTGTTGACCAGAGCGACCAGCTCGTTGAACTTGGCCTCGATCTGATCTTTATATTCCGGATTGGTCTGGCCGGGCAGAGTGCCATAGGTTACGTCGACCAGCACGCGTGTCAGCGCCTTGCCGATGATGTTGCGGCGGGCGCGGTTGGTGTAAACGGCCTCGTATTCATCGAGCGATACGGGGTTGACGCCCTCTTCGGTGAGATATTCGGCAAACTTGTTGGCCATCACGACGTAGCCGCGACCGCTGACATAGTTTGTGTGCATTATGTTCTTGGAGAGGTCAGCCTTGAGGGGAGTGTAGATGTCAACATATGTGGCACCCTTCTCCGTGGCGATGGTCTGCAGAGTGGTGTTGAAGCTGACGCGGCCGGCATCGGTCGTAGTGTTGGCGCTCGGAGTCAGCGACACGAGATAAATCTTTGCGTCGGGAGCCTGCTTCTTGGCCTCGTCAACGATGGCGCGATAGTTGGTAGCGTCAGTGCCGCCGATGCCGTATGACAGGAAAATCTTGGCAGGCTTGACGGCCTGGTCTTTCAGCGCCGAAGCCACAACGGCCTTGGCCTGCACCAGGTTCATGCCGCCCCAGCCCCAGCCCTGGCCGCGGTCTTTGATTTTGTTAGAGCGCAACAGCTCGTGCCACTCGCCGCCGTGAATCTGCTCGTCGCCGAAAATCAGCACGTCGCCCTCGCTCACGGGGAAATAAGGGAACTGCTCGACACGTGCGGCGCTGCTCATGCTCAGGCCGCAAGACTCCTGAGTGGTGATTGTTGCGGGATAGACGGTCTGATAGCCAACTTCGTCCTCGATTTCATGACACCATGCAGCATAGCCGGTGGGGCGCGGGTGCAGACCGTCGTGGGTCCACGTAGAGTTGCCGTTGAGCGGAGCGCAGACCTGCGAGAGGTTCACAAAGTGCACCTTAGGGTCGTTGAGCTGGGCAATATAGTTCTTGGTGAGGGTATTGCAGTTTTCGTAATCGACTTTCGGATTGTTGCTTCGGGGCAGAATGCTCTCGATGTAGAGTTCCGTCTCAGGCGATTCGAGGCGCACGCGGGTAATGATGGCCTGAATGCGACGCGAGGTGAGCTCGGCGCTGACGCCCGACGAGACGTCGTTCGTGCCGATCATCACGAACATCTTGGCAGGCTTGGCCGAGATATAGCTTTCGAGATTGTCAAGCAGCTCGTAAGCGAAACCGCCCGAGTTGCCGCGGCCGATGACTTCCTGATGAGAGCCGAAAGCCTCGAACCATGAGTGCATGTTGGTGATTGAATTACCGGCGAAAAGAATCTGTCCCGGTTCGGTCGGAGTGGCCTGGAATGAATCGTAGCGATGAGCGCGGAACGGTCCGTCGGCCACTGCGCTGCTCCATGCGGCCATTGCGCACAAAGCAAACGAAATGATGCGATTGAATTTCATGAAATGTGTATTAAATTGGTTTACTAATTACGCGTCTAAGACGTGCAAATATACGCATTTATCCGCTCAACTCCAAATTTTTTTAAGATATGAGAAGATCTGTGAGAAGACGAGAAAGAGAGAAAAACGCTTGAACACATATGGAACAGAGCCGCTGCACATCATGAGACGTGAGCCCACGTCATCATAAATACGCAGCGGCAAAATTGGCGTTAGTCGTCGAATTACTCAGACGACCGTAAACTTACATTCTAAAACGCTCGTATCTTACGCCGTTATACCAGAGATAATTGGGGTTTGACTCAATCATCACGTTGTTCCATGAGCCATCTGACTCGCGGAACTTCAGGAGGGTGTTGCCGTTAGAATCGACTTCTACCGAGTACGAGTAATCACGTGTCCCGACCCCGGGAATCGAGATTCTCAGCCACCCTTCTCCGGGGTGGATGCGAACAAACGCATTGCCGTTTTTGTACATTGCATCAGGAATGTAGGCCTGCGCACCGGAAACTGCCGACACGGCAATTACAGCAGAAGCGTCAGAGGCAGCGGCGACACCAGTAAAGGCACATGCTGCCATTGCAATTGCAAAGATTAGACTTTTTTTCATAGAAATTATAGAATTAGAGTTTAACAAAATGTTCTTTTTGCGTATTCATTACTGACATTTCCTGCCCTTAATGTCCTTAGCTTCTACTGACATAATATTGTATACCTGAGTACCTTTGGTAATTGTGGCAGGTACTCGAAATTGAATTTGGGTCGTCGTTTCTTTCATGGCAAGTCCGCGACCTGAATACTCACGAGTTTCATACCTGCCAGAACCTATTACATTGGCGCATTCATATTTCGCCATAACGGTTACAGTAATGTTTGCAGGATAGGGAGCATCACTGCCAACCATAACAGTTACTTCGCTTTTCTCGACGTCAAGTAGAGCGAACTGAATTTCAACAGTATTCTTGTCATCAAGAGCACATACTGTCGAATCTGCCATGGCCGTGAGTCCGCACAGAGCGAAAACTACACCGAATAAAAACTTTTTCATACGAAAAAACTGCGGATTGGTTAATACTGCAATGTGAATCATTCAATTGAAGCCACTGAGGGCGCGCCAAGCAGCACGCTGTCTGCCAACTGATGCAGTTCATCTTCTGTCATAGACACTCCACTCCCAATTTCGGAACCGATTCTCCAGCCCTCGCGAAAACCCTCCTGAAAATCAGGATCATTGACCACTTTCTGCGTCGAGCTTGATGCCACAGCAGATATGGCAAACAGGGCAAGCATCACATAGGGGACGAATGACGCAAGTTTTGACTTTTTCTTTTCCATAAAAGCAAAAATATTATTGTGAATACTATATAAATTGCAATATCTATGACATCGAAAGTGCCGGGAACTAACCGACACCCTTGCGCCAATTCATGCAAAAACGGCATTGAAACCGCAACCGAGCGCAAACGCTTCTCGGAAATTGTCGAGGCATATGTCAGCAACGAAACACACCATAAAGCATCGGGCACATAATTACGAAAAAGCATGGCAGCAGTACTGTCCGGCAAACTCACTACGGGCAATGACCGATTCAAGAACGCCGTAAACATTACAGGCTGGCAAAAACACACATAGGCCAAAACGCCTAATGCCATGAATAGTGCCGACAATATGTTATTTGCTTTGTCTGTCATAACGGCAGCAAAGTTACGCCAATTATTCACAAACGGCTCAATTTCAACCGTCAACAAATTTCACGGATACGTCGCAATAATTTTACTCCCCTGTCAACGCTTCAGAATAAAGCCTGAAAAAATCCACTCCTAAAGCGCGTGAAATGAGCAACAACTGCTCTGTATTTATAGACTTTTGGCGAAAGATATAGTACACATTGGTTCGCTCGCAATTGATTTTGCGTGCAAGCCATGCGGGGGTTCGCTCTTGATGTTCAAGTTCTAACCTGATTATTTCACCAATGTGCAACACCTTAAGTTGCGGATAATTCATGGCGACTTCGCCTCCCATGAAAAAACTCGGAACACACGACAAAAGGCGCGAAGTGGATATTACCCGAATCTTCTGTTCTACGTATCGCCAAACACGTTGCTGAAAAGATTGGGAATCACGACCCCGCGCCGCTTTCGTCTATGGAATGCGCACGGAGTCAATCCGCTCGTCAACATATACGAACACGGCAAAAGGGACATTCATCACTTATTTCATTCAGCAATTCTAATGATTTGGCGATTTTAGAACAGAAAGAAAAAGTAAAATGCCTTTTGCTTCAAAAAAAACGGACTGCAAACGAAAAGCCTCTGCCAATCACGACTAAAAAGTCTATCTGCCAATCCGGCATTGCAAAGTTAGGCATTGTTATTCACTTTTACAAATCAATTTTATTGCTGTCCGATAAAACTTTTTGAATCAAGATAAAATTAGGACTGAATCCATTTGCAGGAGTCAGTCCTTTTTGGTTATTTAGCTGTCGCCAAACAAAACTCAATAACCAATGC
>CABUWI010000009.1 GCA_902495245.1 uncultured Porphyromonadaceae bacterium | reverse complement strand
TCCGAACAGAGAAGTTAAACCTTGCCACGCCGATGGTACTGCGAAAGCGGGAGAGTAGGTAACCGCCCCTTCCCTTCAGAGCCGGAATCCCCCACACGGGACTCCGGCTCTTTCTTTTTTGCGTGTTTCAATACCAACGGCGGCATTTCTTCACAAATGTGAATTTACGGGTTCCTTAATTTGTCGTAACTTTGCATGATGAAAAATTTCGAGAATATTTTAGCCGATAAATTTGACCTCGACATTGATGCTACACGGTTTTTTGTAGGACATCTGAGGCTCGTTAAAATTGACAAAAATCTCCATATTGTAGAAACGGGTGGTTTCAATGATAACTTTTATATTATCAATAGAGGGATTCTTAGAGCTTATGTGCCATCAGCGGAGAGTGAACAGACATTGTGGTTCGGCTATCCCGGGCAGGCTATATTTGATGTATGGTGTTACAACAACGGCTGTTTATCACCGATAGCAATCGAAGCTGTAGTTCCGAGCGAGCTATATTGCATCTCGAAAAATGAAATTGAAACGCTTTGCGCCGAATCACTGCCCGTTTGCAATCTTGTCCGAAAGATTCTTATAGGTCATGCGACTGAATCAGAGGAGAGTTTTGCGAGCCTCTTTGAATGTGATAGAGGAATGGAGCGTTATCTGTCAATACTACAGCGACACCCCGAACTATTACAGAATGTGCCTCTAAAAAAATTAGCATCATACATTCATCTTGCTCCTCAGTCTTTAAGTAGAATCCGCTCACAAATAAAGTAAAACGCATGGGAACGACATTGAAGATGTATTATTTTTACCTGATTGTTTTTCTCGGCCTCCTCTCGGCTTTCGGACCTTTTGTAATTGACATGTATCTTCCGGCTTTGCCGGAAATGACGGAGGTATTTCATTGTGATTCATCAATAGTTCAGTTAGGCTTGACCTTTTGTATGATTGGCCTTGCGGTCGGCCAATTATTGTTCGGCCCGGCCAGCGACAAATATGGAAGAAAGGCCGTTCTCGTATTCTCATTGATAATTTTTGCTGTCGCTTCAGTTGTCTGTTGTTTATCTACTTCGGTTTTAGCCTTTACTGCGGCTCGTTTATTGCAGGGAATAGGCGGGGCCGGTGGCATCGTCTTGTCCCGTTCCATTGCCGCAGATATGTATTCCGGCCGAGAACTTGCCAAACTGATTGCTATTCTCAGTGCGATTAACAATCTTGCTCCTGTTGCGGCTCCTGTTGCAGGGGGAGGTGTCGCGCACATTTGGGGGTGGCAAGCGATATTTATTATATTGTTGATTCTTGGCGTTGTTTTGCTCGGTTTGTGCATTCCATTGCGAGAAAGTTTGCCGACTGCAAGACGATTTTCAGGCAAACTTATGGCATCTGTCAGGGGATATAAGAAAGTGTCCGAGATTAAGGGATTTACGTCATACAGTATAGTCTATGCGCTTGCTATGGCTGCTTTGTTCGCCTATATTTCTGCGACCCCGTTTATAGTGCAGGACATATTTGGCTTTTCAGAACTGCAGTTTTCGCTTGTCTTTGCCGTCAATGCGGTTGCTCTTGCAGCAGGTTCTGCCTTGTCTCTCAGGTTCAGTGCGATGAATAAGGCAGCTTTCTATGGTTCTGTTATTTGTTGCCTATTGGCAGCGATTGGAGCGATGACCGCATTCTTTGATATTTCCAATTTTATTGTTTATGAGATACCTACATTTATTATGCTGTTCGGTATTGGTCTGGTTCTGACAGGCTCGACATCACAGGCTATGAATTTGGGTCGTGAATGCGCAGGGGCTGCATCTGCTGTAATAGGCGGAATCGGATATATTGCCGGAGGGTTGGTTTCTCCGTTGGTAAGTTATGGAAATATTTGTCTGACTTCATTCTTATGGTGCGCCGGTTTCTCGCTTGTGGGAGTATTTATTATCGTATTCAGCAATAAATGCGATGTGCGCACTGCAGAATAAGCTGAAAATATTTAGCTACATTTTCCCACAATAACAAAGGGAGGCGACGTTTTGCGGACGTCGCCTCCCTTGTGGAGGATTCGGAGTAGGTGAGGGTTATTCGGCGAGGATTCCGAATTCGGCACCCGAGGCGAAGTCGGCGCCGTTCTGGCTTGAGAGAGCGGTGAAGCGCAGGTAGCGGCCCTTGACGGGAGTCTTGAAGTCTACGCGCTTTTCGTTTTTGTTGCGCTCAAATGTGCCGGTCTGAACTTCGGTCCAGTTGGTGCCGTCGGTGCTGACTTCGGCTTTCCAGTTTTTGATGTCGCCGTTGTCGCCTTCCTGACGGGGCAGGTAGGTGAAGCCTTTTATGTTCTTGACCGAGCCGCAGTCAAAGTCGACCCAGTGGGGGTAGGCGGCCACGGTTTTGCCGTAGGTGGTGTGCCAGATTGTCGTCGGGTCGCCGTCGACCAGTCGCGTGGCTTCTTCGCCGGGTTCTTCGGCCGATGCGAAGATGACTTCGACGGGCACGTTTTCGACGCGTTCATAGACGAAGGTCGACGACAGTTCGGGCGATTCGGCGTCCCAGACGGTCAGTGTGCCGCCGGCGCTCATGTCAATGGGCTCGGTGTAGAGGTTTTGGGGCAGACGGCGCATCTTGCCGCGGTTGAGCTGTTTGCCGGGGGCGGTTACGCGATACATGATTTTGGCGTCGGGTCGCGCGGACGTAACCGTAACGATGCCGGCGCGGCTGCGGCTGACGTTGACAGGCGTGTTGCCGGCAGCGGCGACGCGGCTCTGCTGCTGCAGGTCGGTCGACGGCGCCACGGGGCGAATGATGAAGCCGAAGTTGTGGGCGCCGGCCTTGATGATGTCCGGAGCCAGCGGGCCGCCTTGTCCGCAGCTGTTGCCGCCGAGGCCGAGCACTTTAAGGTCGAGGTGGAGCTGAGTGCCCTTGCTTTCGGGAAGCTGGTAGGGGTGGGGCGCCATGGTCATTTCCATGGCGGTCCAGGGCAGAGCAGAGGCGGACATGGTGCCGTCGGCGGCGATGAATTGCAGGCCGTAGCCGTCGGCATCGGTCAGTGCGTTCCAGCGAATGCCTTCGCGGTTGCCCATGCTCTGCGGCTTGGGGAAGTTGACAAACTGGTCGGCAACGGTCGATTTGTAGCGGCCTACGAACTGCGAGGTTTCGCGGTCGTTGTAGTTGTTGACGGGGCCGCGGCCGTAGTATTCGTAGTTGTCAAGCTCTTTGGGCAGGGTCATCGCGTAGCCCAGGCGGGGCAGCACGAGTCCGGGGTTGTTGGAGTTTATTGCGGCCTGGAGCTCTATGGAGCCGTCGGGATAGACGGTCCAGATTTGCGTCGTGGTGAACTTGAAGTCGTCGGGGCCGAAGTCGCGTCCGGGGCGCAGATAGTTCTTGCCGCGCGCGCCCGTGCGCCCGAAGTCCATGGAGTAGGCGCGGGGGCTCTGGCTCTCGACGGTGTATTGCAGCACGGCGGCGCCGTCGGCGCGCACGAATGCTTTGTGGTCAACGGCTTTGTGCCGCAGGTCGTTCAGGCCGTTGGCAAACCATGCGCCGCGGGCCCAGTTGTCGTTGTCGACCGGGGCGCGCAGGGCGTCGAGCACGGGGCCGTTGCCGGGGGCGATGAGCTGACGGCCGCCGACAGTGAGCGAGCTGATGGTGCCGGTCGCATTGTCGAAGTCAACGCTCCAGCCCTGACCGCTGACCTTGTCGGTGGCCTCGCCTTCGGTCAGTTCCAGCTTGCCGTTTGAGGCGATGGGTGCTGCCGGTGAGGCTGCCTTGACGGGCAGCTGCTCTTCCATCTGCACGTAGCCTTTCTTGGCCCAGGGCTTGTCGGCATTGAGCAGGAACTGCAGTGTTACGAAATATTCGCCGTCGGCGTCGAGCGCGGAGTAGTCGTATGGTATGCGCCAGGTCTGGCTTTCGCGCGGGCCGACAGCCATGCGCGGGCGCTCGACGTCGGTGCCGGAGGCATTGACGCGGCCGTCTTTTGTCAGCTGCCAGGCGATGGAATAGTCGTCGAGCGTGGTGAAGTAGTTCTTGTTGAAGATTTCGACGGTGCCGGTGGTCATGTCAAGGGGTTTGACGCCGACGTTCTGGTGGACCTTCTTCACTTCGTGATAGGCGGGTTTGGGCGTCAAGTCGGGGAACATGATGCCGTTCATGCAGAACATGCCGTCGTTGGGCGTGTCGCCGAAGTCGCCGCCATAGGCCATATATCGGGTGCCGTCGGCGGTGTGGTTCCAGATGGCCTGGTCAACCCAGTCCCAGATTGCGCCGCCGCAGAAGAAGTTGGTCGACTCCATGGCGTCCCAATAGTCCTTGAAGTTGCCCAGGGCGTTGCCCATTGAGTGGGCGTATTCGCTGATGTGGAAGGGGTAGTTGAGCTTCATGTTGCCCTTCACGGCCTCCTGCACCCAGGGAATCGACGGATACTGGTTCGAACCCATGTCGACAATCCAGTTGTTGCGCTCATATTGCACGGGGCGCGACGGGTCGAACTCGTGCACGGCCGCATAGGCTGACTTGAAGTTGTCGCCGGGGCCGGCCTCGTTGCCAAGACTCCAGATGACTATGGAGGGGTGGTTGACGTGGGCGCGCACCATCTCCATGTTGCGGGCCACGTGGGCTGCCTCCCATTCCTTGGGGTGGGAGAGCGACGCGTCGCCGTAGTAGTATTCGTGGCTCTCGATGTTGGCCTCGTCTTCAAGATAGATGCCGTATTTGTCGCAGACGATATACCAGTAGGGCGCGTCGGGATAGTGGCAGTTGCGCACGTGGTTGATGTTGCCCTGCTTCATCAGCATGGCCTCCTTCTCCATCTGCTCGCGGCTGACGGTGTGGCCCGTGGCGAGGTTGTTCTCGTGGCGGTTCACGCCTTTGAGCTTGACGGGGCGGTTGTTGATGTAGTAGTAGCGGCCGGCCAGACCGAACTCGTCGTCGGCCGCGGCCGTCTGACGGATTTCGACCTGACGCACGCCGAAGTAGGTGCTCACCGTCTCCACCGTCTTGCCCTTGGCGTTGACCAGCCGGGCCACGAGCACATAGCGGTTAGGCTCTTCGGCACTCCAGAGGCGCGCCTGCGGAATCTTGAACGACGTGGCAATCATGTCGGCCGAGCCGCCCTCGACGTTCATCTTGGCCGAAACAACGGGCGCAATGGCGGCGCCTTCGGTGTCGTCGCTGTAGAGCTTGACGGGATAGACCTCATAGGCTATGCTCATATCCTTGGCGGCCTTCGCCGTCAGGTTGCGCACCGTGGCCTCGACATTCACCGTGGCGTCGGCCGTGGCCATCTGCTGCGAAGCGGCGTCAATGGTAGTGCGTACAATCATGTCCTGTACCTGCACCTTGGGAGTGGCCGTCAGATAAGTCGAGCGGAAAATGCCCGGCAGGCGGAACATGTCCTGACTCTCCAGGAACGAGCCGTCGCTGTAGCGATAGACCTCGACGGCCACCGTGTTCTCGCCCTTGGGGTTGAGCTTGTCAGTGATGTCAAACTGCGCCAGGTTACGCGAGTTCTTGCTGAAGCCGACATATTGGCCGTTGATCCAGAGATAGAAGAACGAGTCGACGCCGTCGAAGTTGATATAGACCTCGCGGCCCTTCCAGTCGGCGGGCACTGTGAACGTGCGGCGGTAGGAGCCGACCTCGTTGCGGTCTTTATAGGTGGTCCACGTCGTGTCGCGCGGCTCGCGCATCACGCCCTCCTTCCAGTCGCCGGGCTTGACCTGATGGTAGAAGGGCACGGGCTGGTTCACATAGATGGGCTTGCCGTATTTCTGAGTGCCGTCGGCCTGCAGACCCTGCACGTTCCAGCAGCCGGGCACCTGAATGTCGGCCCAGCCGGCCGTCGAAAAGTCGGGCTTGTAGAAGTCCTGCGGACGCTTGTCGGGGAGGTTCACCCAGTTGAACTTCCAGGTGCCGTCGAGGCTCTGATAATACGAAGAATGCTCGGGCAACACCTGCTTTGCGGCGTCGACCGACTGAAAATTGAAGAAATAGGCATGGGGCTGCTCCTTGTTGTAGGCCAGGGCCTGCGGATTCTCCCATTCCGAACCTGTCGGCGCGGTTGCGTTGCCATGGTCATAGCCGGCAAGGGGGGCAGTCGCTGCCGCCGTTGCGCCCAGGGCCATTACGGCGAGCGCCGCGCTCATCAAAATCTTTTGCATGCGATTTAGATTTAAGTGGAAATTGGTTGAAATATATATTTTCTGCAAAGTTACGAAAATATATGCACATTTCAATCGCCAACCCGCGCGGCGCCGCCAAATAAAACCGAAGGCGCGACATAAAAGCCGCCCGAAGGTTGCGAATGCACCCCCGGGCGGCTTCACATCAAAAATTGCGTGTGTTTTCCCGCAAAAGGTATTTCACAATCATCTTGCAGCCGTTGCTGACGTAGACGCCCGGCTTCAGCGGCTTGGCGGCCCTCACGCCCTGCAGCGTGTAAACCTCGCAGTCTTCTGCTGCCTCGGCCTCCACCTCCTCAATGCCGCTCTGCTCGATGTTAGCAAACAGACTCCACGGCACCGTGCTCTTGATTTTGTCAACCGCCTCGGCCGCAACGTGCAGCACGGCATCTTTATAGCATTTCTCGGAAAATGTGTTGAAATAAGCTCTGATAGGTTCGTCCGCTCCATAATACACATTCTTGACATTGTCCTGACCCGAAAAAACATATTCGCCCAGATCGGTAAGCGTTGAGGGCAGCGTGATGTCAGTCAATGCCGATTCGCCGTGGTCAATATCAAAAGCACTGTCTTCTATGACCGTTACCGACTCAGGAATCACAATGCTTGTCAAGCTCTTGCAATCAGAGAAGGCGAATTGACCGATACCCGTAACTGAATTCGGAATCTCAACCTGAGCCAGGTTCTCGCAATCGCCGAAAGTGCTGCGCCTGATGTAAGTGATAGAATTCGGAATTTTGACGCTCGTCAGGTTTGAGCAGCCGAAGAAGGCCGCTTGGCCGATTTCTGTTACCGAATTGGGAATTACGAGCTCCGTAAGACCTGCGCAACTGTTAAAGGCATAGGACCCTATAGTTGTTACCGAGTTTGGAATAACAACAGTTGTCAGACTGCGGCAACTATTAAATGTATTGTCAGAAATAACAGAAAGACTGTTCGGAATCTCGATGCCGGTCAAACTGCTGCAACTGTTAAAAGCCGATGCTCCAATTTCCGTTACCGAATTGGGTATATTGATATTCTCCAATCCATAGCAATACATGAATGCGTTGTCGCCGATTACGGTAAGCGACTCTCCGAGGTCAACGCGTTTCAGACCATAGCAGCGTTCAAAAGCACTCTCGCCAATTTCAGCAACCGATTCTCCGAGGTCAATCTGTTGCAGCCCGCACCCATAGAAAGCATAGTCCTCGATTCGTTTAACGTCAGACGGAAGCGTAATCTCGATTTCGTGGCCAAAATATTCAATAAGGGTCGATTTGTCTTTATTGTACAGAATATTATCCTCCAATAAATAATACCTGTTGTCGGCATCAACGCTAAAACTTTCCCTTCTTAGGGTTTCTCCAAATGCGCGTTTGCCGATATATTCGACTGAAGCGGGTATGTTAAATGCTCGGATATCCGAACCGAAAAAGGCGGAATCGCCAAATGAAATGAGAGTGCCCGGCAAATCAATGGTTTCTATCATGTTGTTTTTATAGAATGAGCCTTTGCCGATGGCGGTAACCGTGTAGCTTGTATTGCCGTCAATGACGCTCGACGGAATTGTCTGATTGGATTCTCCGCCCGAATTGCCGGTGATAAAAGAGTCTAAAATGCTGTTCCCGTCGTCTGACGGTTTGCCGGCGCGAGTCTCGCAGGTTTTGGCTTCTTCGTCGAGCACGGTGTACCAGATGCCTTGATACTCGAAGTCGCGCGCGGCGGCTGCCGACGCCAATGCGCCGACAGCCAACATTAATGAAATTGCTTTTGTGTTCATATTCATAAAGATGTTGAATTCATATGATTTCTATCATTTGCCCAAAATGCCGTAGGGACGTGCCTTTGGCACGTTGTTGATTATCAGCGAATTGCCAAAACATGCCGAAGGCATGTCCCTACGCTCGGTCAATATTGCGATTACCGCACGAGGACTTTGCGGCCGCCGATGATGTAGAGGCCGGGACGGAGCGAGCGCACCTCGTCGGCCGTTGCGTTGCGGCGCACGAGCATGCCTTGAAGGGTATAGACGTCGTTGGCGCGTTCTGCTTCGGGCTCGAATGTGGTTTCAACGGTTTCGATGCCGCTCTGTGGGTCTTCGGCGGTGGTGAATGTCATTTCGTCGCCGTAGGTTGTGCCTTTGGCGGTGGAGGCAAACGTGCGCACGCTGTAGGTCGTGCTCGGCAGCAGGTCGTCGAGCTGAGCGCGCATGCGCTGGCCGCTGACAATCACACGCTGAACGTCGCCCTCGGCTGCGCGACTCTGAGCCACGGCGCGATATTCAAAGCCCTGCTCCGTAACGTCGTCCGAACCGGCCAGCGCGTAGCCGCGCAGTTCGGCGCCGGTGCTCGTTACGTTAGTCGGCGCGTAGGTGTAGACCGTCGGCTCGAAATAGACGTAGGCGTCAGCCGTGCCGAATGCCGTCCATTCGCCGAACGTGCGCGTGCCCTCGGCGTCCTCGTAATACGGACGATATTTATAGTAGGTGTTTGAGCTCAGACCTTTCAGCTTGCCCTCCATATGGCCGTTGGCCACGGGACAGGCCACGAAAGTTGACGGCACGAGGTCGGGCGCGTCATAACGGCGCCACTCGAAGCCGCCGCCCGTCTCGTCTTCGCTCATGTTCGTTTCGGCGCAGATAATTGCGCAGTCGTTCGACGTGGCGCGCGCCGCCATCGTCGTCAGCTCCAGTGCCGGCGTCGTGACCTCTATATCAAACTCCATGTCAAACACCGAGTTGCCATTGTCAATACCCAAAACTATCGGGAGGACAAACTGACTATTTGGCTTAAGACCGATTACATTCGATTTACAACCCTCATCAGAGTTGCTAATTATATCGTTATCCATTCCACCAATATGACTAATTGTGTAGTTTGGATAGAGAGGTAGGGTTTTGTCTATAGATATGTTAACGTTGCAAGTTGTAGGAGTTATATTAGAAGTTTGCACGTTTATATTAGTGTATATGTTGATGTTTTTATTCTGTGGCCGGCGCGCTTTCAGCGTGATGTAAGTTTCCGGTACCGTGTATACAACAACATCGTTGCAATCCTCAATCCAAGACAACCCCGAAGAGTATATTCCATTATTGTAGATTTTTCGTAAATTTTCACAATATCTAAAAATCTCATCATCGCAATACTGTAAATTGCGCGGTAGTACTACACTTGTCAAATTTTTGCAACTTTCGAAGACCCATTTGCCAATTTTAGTAACAGAATTTGGTATTGAAATCGAGGTTAATGCAGAACACCAGATGAATGCATCGGAATCTATTGTCGTGACTGAGTTAGGAATCGTGACATTTTGAAGCCCAGTACAGGAGCCAAAAGTGTTATATCTAATATGTGTAATCGAATTTGGGATCGTGATATCTCGAATGCCACTGCAACACCAAAAAGCCGATTCCCCAATATCTGTAACCGAGTTAGGAATTGAAATTGATGTTATATTCTCACAACAAACGAAAGCGTATTTCCCAATAGCAGTAACAGTGTTGGGGATGCTGACTTGTTTAATTTCTGTTCCACCTATATACAATTTTCCAGTGATTCTCAGCGGATTCGCGTCTTCTCCACCAAATTCTATAGAACATAATGATTCGATACTGGAAAAATCGACTTTGTTTAACCCGGAACAACCTTCAAAAGCAGAGTCTCCAATATAAGTAATTGAAACGGGAATATCTATGGAGTTCAGATTTTTACACCCTGAGAATGCATAGCCACTGATGTGTTTAACCGTAGAGGGTATGGTCATGCTGTCTTTTAATGGGCTGCAGTACAGGATTGCGTATTTTTCTCCTTGGTAGTTTTTATACAAAACGCCATCGACAAAAGACAAATTAGGATTGCCAGAATCCTCTATTATGATTTCGGATAACTGATTACACCATGAGAATACTCCATCACCAAATGTGCTAACTGAACTTGGAATAGTAATCGATTCTAACTTTTCGCACATGCGAAATGCGCAAGAGCCTATATAAATAACTGAATTAGGAATGCTAACTGCAATCAGTTCTTTGCATTGACAAAATGCCCAATTCTCTATATATTCTACCGTGTTTGGAATAGAAATCGAGGTCATGTTGGGGCAATTATGGAAAGCATAGCGCTTAATTCTTGTTACAGAACCAGGCAAAGTGATTGATGTCAATCCTTTACAGGATCTAAAAGAATCTTCTCCTATTGATATAACTGTATAATCATTTGTTCCGTCACTCACAATAGAAGGTATTGCGACATCTCCCCAAACATCATTGGCGGGGGTTGGATACCTTCCGGTACGGGTTTCGCAGGTTTTGGCGTCTTCGTCGAGGACGGTGTACCAGATGCCGTCGTATTGGAAGTCGCGGGCGAGGAGGGGCGGCGTCAGGGCGAGGGCCGTCAGGATGAGGGTGAGTAAACGTTTCATCATAATGTTGATGTGTGTTGAATGTGAGTTTTTGCCTCGGGGCCTTCTCGTCGGCGATTGGTGGAAATGAAAAAGCGCAAGGCCGTACTTGTTGCCCGTTCCACACTTGGAGGCTCTGGAATGCCTATTGGAGTTGAACGGACAATGCAGAGACCTCACGCGTAAATATGCACTATGACCATATCAAGTTCACACTTGACATGGTGATTATACATATCCACGAAAGGCGTCTACTGTTGTCTCATTCCTGACTCCAATTTGAATTTTCCAGATTCCAAGTGTCAAGAAAGAGCGTCGAGTAACGCTTTCAAATTATGTCTGCCGGCCCCGCCCGCTGAGTCCCTGACCGGGTCTCTGCGGCGGCGGTCTGCGCGACAAAGTTACGCAAAAGAATTAAGAATTAAAAATTAAAATTTATTTTCCCTTGCCAAAGCTCGCGGACGTACTCCACTGCCAATAAGCAAAAAGACGATGTCCTTCGGGCAACGGGAGGAAAACTGACGCGCAAGAGGGTGTTGCAAAATGACCATACGAATTGTCGGGACAGCGCATTTTTACAACACCCGGAGTAGGGGCGGTTCATGGACCGCCCGCTTTTTGCCGATGAATCAGCTGATTACGAGTCGCGACAGGCGGGCGGTCCATGGACCGCCCCTACATTGGTGAACGATGGGTTTTATTTGCGTGCGAGCATAAATGGCCATTTTGCAACAGCCTCTGACACAAGATAATGCCTTTCAGGCAATTCGGTCGCAAAACGATGCCCGCAGGGCATCATCAATTGGTTAACCCGGTCATGGCGCGTGGCGCCTTGGCCGGGGCGAAAAATAGTCGAGGAGCGGCTTCACAGCTGCTCCTCGCCAAATAATAAACCAATCATTATCACATTTTCTTCACAATGAAAAAGTATTGTTGCTATATCTTTACAACACGGCGGCGGCGAAAAGGTTCATGGCCGATGTGAAGAAATTTTTGCATTTTCATTAAAAAGTCGTAACTTAGTGGCGATGTTACAGCAGTTGCTTGACAATTATCGTTGCGTGTCGCTTGCCGAAATGGGCAAGGTGAAACTCCTGAACCGGGTCGACACCAAATTCGTCACCACGGTCGACAGGCTCGAATGCCTGTTGCGGCTGGCGGCCGACCGCTATACCATTCAGGAAATCGATGGCCGGCGGCTGATGCCGTATACGACGCTCTATTTCGACACGCCCGACTGCGACATGTATGCCCAGCATCAGCGCGGCCGCAAGGGGCGCCAGAAAATCCGCGTGCGCCGCTATGAGAGCTCGGGGGTGGCGTTTCTGGAGGTCAAGCGCAAAAACAACAAGGGGCGCACCGACAAGAAGCGCATGCAGCTGCCCGAGCGCACGCCCGACCTCGACAAGGACGTGTATCGCACGTTTCTGATACAGAAGTCGCGCTACGGCGCCTGCCGCCTGGTGCCGCAGCTGAGCAACGCCTTCCGTCGCATCACGATGGTGAACGACGCGATGACCGAGCGGCTCACCATTGACCTCGACCTCCGCTTTCACAACGAGCAGACCGGCCTTGACCGCGAGATGGGGCCGCTGGTAATCATCGAGGTCAAGCGCGACGGCCTGACCCACTCGCCGGTGCTCGACCTGCTCAAGCAGCTGCGCATTCATCAGAACGGTTTCAGCAAATATTGCATCGGCATGGCCCTGACCAATCCGGCCCTGAAGCGCAACCGATTCAACGAGCGCCTGCGCTATGTCGGCAAACTCATTGACCAATCAAAGAATATAACCTTAAATCAAACAGAATAATGGACGAAATTCTCGACCCCGTACCCGCCGTGGCCAAGCACTCTTCGCTGTGGGATCTCATCGACCCCAACGGATTCAGCGCCATGGACATGTGGGAACTGCTTATCCGTTTTGCGTTCAACGCAATCGTGGTTACCTGCATCATTCATCTGCTCTACTACCCCAAGAGCCGCCGCAAGGACTATTATTTCACCTTTTCGCTGATTTCGGTCAGCATCTTCTTTCTGATCTATCTGCTTGGCGGAGTCAAAATCAAGGTGGGCTTCGCGCTGGGCCTGTTTGCCATTTTCGGCATCATACGCTATAGGACCGAGTCGATGCCCGTGCGCGAAATGACCTATCTGTTCGTAATCATCGCCATCTCCGTCATCAACGCCCTGGCCTCGCATCTGATGGAGGCGCTGGCCGCCAACGTGCTCTTTGTCGGCTGGATATGGATTTGCGAAAGCTCGCGCTGGATCAAGCACGTGGCCTGCAAGCTCGTGCTCTACGACCGCCCCGAGCTCACCGCCCCCGAGCGCATGGACGAACTCACCGAAGACCTCAAGAAGCGCACCGGACTTGACATTCGCCGAATCGAGGTGGGCCACATCGACTTTCTGCGCGACACGGCCATGCTCAAGGTCTACTACATTCCCGTCGACTCCGGAGTGAACACCGTCGACAATCTCCTTAAATTTCCCAAAGAGGGGCAATAAACATCATGAAACTGCTTTCAAGACTCGCGGCGGCCGTATGTGCCGTCGCATTCCCGGCAACCGCTCTGCAGGCCCAGACCCTGCTCGGCGGCGCCGAATTCTCGGCCAAGTTGCCCCTGGGCTTCTCGGCCGGTGCCGAGGCTGAATATCGCACCATGGACTGGTTTGACCACACCGAACAGTGGTCTGTTGCCGCCAACGTCGGCTACAAGCCGCTGAAGTGGCTAAAGGTCGGCGTGCAATACAAGTTCATTCAGGCGCAGTCGCTGGCCGGAGTTACAAACAAGGGCTACACCTATGGCGACTACTGGGACTCGAAACATCGCGTCAGCCTCAGCGCCACCGGCTCGCTGAAACTCGGCGGCAAGTTCACCCTGAGCCTGCGCGAGCGCTATCAGTACACCTATCGCCCCTCCCATCTGATTCCCCGCTTCGACGACGAAGGCGCCCCCGCCGGCAACCGCACCATCGACTCGAAGAGCAAACACATTCTGCGCAGCCGCCTGCAGGCCGAATTCAAGCCCTACAAGAAATGCCGCTGGACTCCTCATCTCTCGGTCGAGCTATACTCGCTGCTGAGCGATGTCAACCACACCGACAAGCTGACCGAAGGCGGCAAGTTCTGCGACAAATGGCGCCTCACCGCCGGCACGGAGTTCCGCATCAACAAGCACAACGACCTCGACATCTTCTACCGCTACGCCAACACGACCGACGCCGACGAGCGCGAAATGCACCACACCATCGGCCTGGTCTACTCCTTCAGCCTCTGACCCGGGCAATGGAACAAACTCGGGGCGCCCTGCATATTGCGGAGCGCCCCGTTTCGGATAAAAACCTGTCGGTTTCAAGTGTAGGGGCGGTTCATGGACCGCCCGCCGTTTCGACAAGTGCAACAGCCGATTATGTGTCGCGGCGGGCGGTTGATTCATGAATCGGTCAGAGCTTGCGCAGAACCATGGCCGTGCGGGGCGGCAGGTAGAGCTTGAGCCACTCGCGGCCCACGGGGGCGTAGAGTTGATCGAACTGCGTCAGATGGTGCGTCTGCAGGTCTATGTTGCCGTAGCCGCCGAATTCTGGCTGGTCGGTCGACAGCACGCCGGCATACTCGCCCGCGGGCGCCAGAATGCCGTAGCCGTCATAGGCCTGAGTGGGCGAGAAGTTGAACACGAACACGAGGTCGCCGCGCATAAAGGCCAGCACCTGGTCGGAGTCTTTCTCCCACAGTTTCACCACGGGTTGCTTCTCGAACTTCCCGGCGCCGCTGACAAGGTGAATCATGGCGTTGTCGAAGTCGTTGAGCATGAAATATTTCAGATAGTCGGCGTTGACCAGGTCCCACTGGCGGCGGGCATATTTGTAGCTCCAGCCGTTGCCCTCGCGCGGGAAGTCAATCCACTCGGGGTGGCCCCATTCGTTGCCCATGAAGTTGAGATAGCCGCCGTTGATTGTGGCCAGCGTTACGAGGCGAATCATCTTGTGCAGGGCCATGCCGCGCGCAATGACAGGATTCTGGTCGTCGCGGCTCATGTGCCAGTACATGTCGGCGTCCATCAGGCGGAAAATCACCGTCTTGTCGCCCACGAGCGCCTGGTCGTGGCTCTCGACATAGCTGATGGTCTTCTCGTCGGCGCGGCGGTTGGTCAGCTCCCAGAAAATTGAGGTGGGGTGCCAGTCTTCGTCCTTCTTCTCCTTGAGGGTCTTGATCCAGTAGTCGGGAATGCCCATGGCCATGCGGTAGTCGAAGCCGATGCCGCCCCAGGCGAAGGGCACGGCCAGACCGGGCATGCCGCTCATCTCTTCGGCAATGGTGATTGCGCGCGGATTGACCTCGTGAATCAGCTTGTTGGCCAGCGTCAGATAGGTGATTGCGTTGACGTCCTGGCCGCCGTTATAATAGTCGTCATATCCGCCGAAGGCCTGTCCGAGGCCGTGGTTATAGTAGAGCATCGACGTTACGCCGTCAAAGCGGAAACCGTCGAAGTGATATTCGTCGAGCCAGTATTTGCAGTTGCTCAGCAGGAAGTGCAGCACCTCGTCCTTGCCGTAGTCGAAGCAGAGCGAATCCCACGCCGGGTGCTCGCGGCGCCCGTCGCCGTAGAAGTAGAGGTCGGGCGAGCCGTCGAGGCGGCCGAGGCCTTCGACCTCGTTCTTGACGGCGTGAGAGTGCACGATGTCCATGATGACGGCGATGCCGCGGCCGTGGGCGTCGTCAATCAGCGCCTTCAGCTCTTCGGGCGTGCCGAACTTGCTCGACGCGGCGAAGAAGCTGCTCACGTGGTAGCCGAACGACCCGTAGTAGGGGTGTTCTTGAATCGCCATGATCTGAATGCAGTTATAGCCGTCCTTGTCGATGCGCGGCAAGATGTTCCGGCGGAACTCCTCATACGTGCCGATGCCCTCCTTCTCCTGGGCCATGCCGATGTGGCACTCGTAGATGAGCAGCGGGTCGGTCTTGGGTCGGAACGATTTCTTTTTCCACTTATAAGGCACTTCGGGCGCCCAGACCTGAGCCGAGAAAATCGGCGTGTCGCCGGCCTGCACCACTCGGGTGGCATATGCCGGAATGCGCTCGCCCGAACCGCCGGGCCATTCAACCAGCATCTTGTAGAACTGGCCGTGGGCCATGGCCGACGCCGGGAAAGTGCCCTCCCACACGCCGTTGCTCTTCTTCAGCCGGGTCAGCGCATACTTCTTCATAGGCTTCCAGTTGCTGAAATCGCCGATGAGGGTAATTGCCGTGGCGTTAGGCGCCCACTCGCGGAACACCCACCGGCCGTCGGCCTCGCGGTGAAGCCCGAAATAATTGTGGGCGTTGGCAAACTCAGTCAGTGAGCCTGCGGCCTGTGTCAGCTCCGCCTCCTTGCGCACGGCGTCTTCATGGCGCCCCTCGATGGCCGGCGCGAACGGCTCCAGCCACGGGTCGTTCTTGATGAGTTTCAGGCGCGATTTGCGCTGTTTCTTTTCTGTTTTCATGGAAATAAGAGTTAAAGTTGCCTACAAATATACCCCATTCTCCGCAAAAAACCAAATCAACGCGCGGCCTCTTCCGGTTTTTTCGCGTTTTTGGGATAGATTTGGAAGCGGTAGGCGAGTTTGAGCATGACGTAGGAGGGTAGGGCGCTGTACCAGTTTTCGTAGTAGCCCTGCGAGTTGAGCGTGCGCGAGATGTTCTTGACGCTGCCGAGAATGTCGAAGCCTTCGACGCTCACCGTCCAGTGCGAGGCAATCACCTTGCTCAACTGCGCGTTCCAGACATATTCCGTCTTGTTCATTTCGGCTGAGTTATAGCCCGTGCGCGAGCGGAACTGCAGCGAGGTGGAGAACTTGATGTTCCACGGAATCAGCTCGTTGAGCGTGAGCGTCAGGCCGTAGTTGAAGTTCCAGGCCGAGGTGGCCGTGAAGTTGGCGCGCGAGGAGTACTGGCGCAGCCACACGGGGTTGAACTCGACCTTCAGGTTGTTGCTGCCGCGGAAGTCGAGAGTGAAGGCGGCTTTGGCGTAGGTGTTCCAGTTGTGGACAATGGAGCGCTGAGGCACGGCGGTTTCGGAGATGTAGTCGGCCGCGTGGTTATAGTTCACGCCGATGTTGCACCACATCTGAGCCTTTTCGGCATATTTGTAGCCGCCGATATTGCCGGTGAGCTCCCAATTGCCGTTGATGTTCATCGGCCGCGCGGTCGTGACGCCGGTCTGAGGGTTGTAGAAAATGGCCGTGGAGACCATGCCGCGGTTAAGGGTATACCATGTCGAGAAGTCAAAGCCGGCATTGTGTTTCTTGTCTCGGTAACGGCCATATATGCGCGCTTCGTGCCGGTGGCTGCGTTGCAGGCCGGGATTGCCGAGGCGGACGTAGAGCGGATTTGAGTCGTCGACCGTCTCGATCATGTCAAGCAAATCGGGACTGACCGAGCGGTAATTGTAGGTGGTCTGAAAATAGCACTCATGGCCTTCGCGTTCCGAGTCAAAGCTGATGAACATGCTTGGCTGCAGCGAGTGGGTTGTGCGGGCAAGGCGCAGGTCGGTGTCGCCGGCCGGCTTGACGTAGTGCAGGCGTTCGGCCTCAATGTGGTCTGTGAATTGCGGAATGACATAGAACTTGTCGCGGTCGTCGTGCCAGAAGATGCCGTAGATTGCCTGCAGCCCCGGGGTGTGGCTCTCGACGGTGCGGGTCGTGCGCAGCGAGTTCTGCCGGTCGATGGCCAGCTCGATTTCCGTGCGGCTCGAGGGCACCGACGTGAGCGGTCGGTCGGAGTCGGCGCCCCAGCCTTCGAGGCGGTCAAGACGATAGCGCGGATTGTTGGCCGAGGTGTAAGAGCGGCGGTAGTCGTAGCTCGGAATGAACTGCCAGTGCACGAATTTGCTCTCCGAGCCGGCCCAGAAGTTGTAGTCGCCGTGAAAGGTGAGGTTGTAGCTCGTGTTGCGTGTGGGGGTGTAGACGCGCTGATATTGATTGTCGGCCTGCAGTGCGGGGTCGGTGTAGTTGAGCGTGTAGATGCTGTGGCCGTCGGCGGTTTCGCGGCGGTAGCTCTCGTTGCCGTTGAAGTTGAAACGGCGGTAGCGCCAGTTCCAGTTGAGATACATGTAATGTTGCGAGTTGGTGGAGGCGCTGACCTCGCGGCTGCGCAGCAGGGTGATGCGCTCAAGCTCGGGCGAGCCGGGCGCCATGAAGAGCGAGTCGAGCGAGGCCGAGCGGTAGCTCTCGCGAGGCGGCGCCGTGAACTGCGCCGAGCGGCTCAGGCCGTCGCGGCGGGTGTGCATGTACTCCCAGAAGGGCGAGACGTGCAGGTAATATTTCGGCGCTCTCAGCGAGTAGCTGCCGTCGAGCCAGACGTGGGTCTTCCCCTCCTTCGACGTCTGCTGCGAGCGGCCGTAGCGGTCGCCGCTCTCATAATAGCTGGTCGAGGCCGAACCGTTTTCAAATTTCCGGTCCTCGCGCGTAACCTTGGCGCTCGCGTCGATTTTATGGGTGTATTTTTCCTGCTTCTTTTCCCAGTTGACATTCGCGCCGAAAAATTTCAGTGTCAGTTCGCCGTTTG
Source organism: uncultured Porphyromonadaceae bacterium (assembly GCA_902495245.1). GTDB lineage: Bacteria > Bacteroidota > Bacteroidia > Bacteroidales > Muribaculaceae > UBA3263. Next base: position 102,423 of record CABUWI010000009.1, on the reverse strand, counting down.
CGCCCCAGCCGCGGTTCCATTCGCCCGTGTTTGCCGCCGACGATGTGTTGCTGATGTTGTTGAAGTTGGCGAAGAGGCCGATTTGCGTGCTGTTGGTGTAGCCCATGGCGAATGCGCGGCCAATGTAGCGGTTGCCCGTGCCGTAGCCGCCCTCGACGTTGCCGAGCCAGCCGACGTTGAACTGCTTCTTGAGGTTCACGTCCATGACCAGCGGATACTCCGGTTTCTTGTCGTTGGTCTTGACCAGCGAGGCATAGTCGGGCTCTTTTTCGTAGACCTTGACCGTGTTGACCGTATAGGCCGGCAGGTTGCGCAGCGCAACCATCGGGTCGCCCTTGAAGAAGTCGCGGCCGTTGACCAACAGCGAGCTCACCTGCTTGCCGTTCACCTTGATGACGCCGCCCTCGTCGAGCTGCGCGCCCGGCAGCTGGCGTATAAGCTCGTCGAGCACGGAGCCTTCGGCCAGCTGAAAGGCGTCGGCGTTATAGACAATCGTGTCGCCCTTCATCACCATCTTGATTTTCGTGGCAGTTACGGTTACCTCATTCAGTGCTCTTGAATAGTCGCGGTCAAGCAAGATGTTGCCCAGGGCGGTGTGGAAATAGGCGGTGGTTTTCTTCACGGTGAATGTGCGCGGCGCCGACTCGGCATAGCCGGGCGCCGAGAGCGTCAGGGTGTAGGTGCCCGCGCCTTTGGGGTAGACAAAGCTGCAGCTTTGGCGGCTGTTCAGCCTCAGAGTGTCGGCGGCCCATGGAATCACCGAGTCATTGCGCACGGTGGTGAGCCGAGCATAGACAGAGTCTAACGGCTCTTTAGTCAGCGAGTTGAGCGGCGCGAAAGTAACGAAATTTTGGGCAAAGAGGGTGCCCGGCACTGCCAACAGCAGTGCCGCAAAGAGTTTGCGCATAATGATGGTCAGATGTTATTTAGGCAATCTTGCCCAGTTTTCGGGGAGGAAAGGTTCTTCGATGTAGTGGCCGACGAGAATTGCGAGTGTGCCGGGCTTTCCGCCTTCGGACGCGTTAGAGCGGAACTCGGCGGCATAGATGGTCTTTGTCGCCATGTCCACAAGGGTTACCATGCGGTATCGGCGATAGTAGGTCAGCGAGATGTCGCCGTCGGCCCCAAGGCTTTCCATGAAGGTATGGTGCAGGTCAATCCACTGCTGCACCGAGGCGTCGGGCAGGAATATGCGGTCATATTCCAGATGGTTGGTTATCGGCTCCGGATTGCGCATGCGCAGTCCGCCTGTATTGGGGAACGGGGCGTCTGAATAGTCGAACTGGCGAATAGCGTCTTTCTCCTTTGCCAAGGCGTTGATGGCGTCGTTCAGTTTCTTGAGATTCGGGGCGCCCTGCGGGTGGTCGGTGTGGATTGTCCAGTTTTGGGCTATTGTTACTCCGTTGACAATGTTGATGCATGCAGATGTGCCGGCTTCGACCGAGCCGCTGTTTGACGAGAGGTCGATTGTGTTGTCGTTGGGCGATTCCTTCATTTTATAGACTCTCACAAGCGACATCTTGCCGGATATGTTGCGCATGGCAATACGGTTCGGGTCCGGTTTTGCCGTAATCGAGTCAAACACGGCGCAGATTCGTTCCTGAGGTTCATCGTCGTTGCGGCGGCAATCAATTCGACGCATGATGACCTTTGTGCCGTCGGGGTAAGAGTCGTAGGTTACGTAGGACATGCCGTCCGGCTTGGCGGTCTCGAAGTCGTCCATGGCGTTGAAAAAGGCGATGGCGTCGGTGTCGGTGGACTGGCGTCGCAGCGTCTCGGGCACTTTGGCCGATGCGGCGGAGACGACCGATGCGGCGATGGTTGCGATGAATAGAAGGCGGTTCATAATCAATATAGAGGGGTATAAGAGGTGTCTGTATCGAGGTCTATCACCGATTGAATCAGCGCCTGCTCCTTGAGCAGTTCGCCGGCCAGCAGTTCGTCGATGTAGTCGGCCACGGGAATGTCAAACTCGTTTTGCGCCGGCTCATGTTCGCGCCGCTCGGGCAGCGGTTCGGGCAGAATGACGCGCAGCGCCCCTGACGTCGAGGCCCGGTGCGGAGTTTGGCGGCGAGGCTCGGGACGGCAGGGAACTTGTGGCGCTTCGGGCGCCTGTGCAATCATCAATACGGGTTCCGGGCCGGCGGCGTTCGCGGCTTCTTTCGGCCATCGCTCTCCGCTCGGGGCGCCGGTCATTACTGCCTGTGCGACGACGACAATCACTGCGGCGACGGCAGCGGCCGCGCCGATACCCGGCACGAGCCGGAGCCTGCGCCGCGGTTTCGGCGCCGCGGCCAGCACGCGCTCTTCCCAGCCCGGGGCGGGCGCAGAGTCCTCGACCATGAGGCGCAGAGCCTCGCGCAGGGACTTGTTGGCGTCAGGTATGTCGTTTTTTGCGTTCATTTATTATGCGTGCAAGTTTGTTTCTTAATCTGTAAAGCCGGGCCGAAAGGGCCGAGGGGTTTGACTGCATGATGTAGGCCACGCGGGCCAGGGGCAGGTCGTCGAAGTAGACCAGGGTCAGCAGCGTGCGCTCGGCGGGAGCCAATAGTGCCAGCGCCTCGCGCAGCTCGTCAATGTCTGTCCCGAGTTCTTCGTCGGGCCCGTCGTCGGCAATGGCGGCCGCCTCGTCTGACAATTCTCCGACCGGAATGCGCCGGCGCCGCAGCATGTCGACCGACCTGTGCCAGGCAATGCGCCCGAGCCATGTCGCAAACGAGGCCTCCGCCCCGTTGTAGGCGCCGATGTCGCGAAAGGCGCCGACGAAGGTGTCTTGCACCACCTCTTCGGCATCGCGGCGGTCGCGCACCATCATGCCCGCAATCGACGACACAAATCCGCCGTAGCGCCGCAGCGCCTCGGCGTATGCGCTGCGACTGCGGGCGCGGAGCCCGTCAATCAGTTCGTCTGTGCCGTCTGTTGGTTGCTTCACATTTTAATATGCGCACGCCGCGCCGGAATCTGACGCCGGCAGGCAAAGAATTTTCACTTCCGCTCTTTTTTGCGGTTCTCGCGCAGCTGTTCGAGATAGCTGGCAGTGATGACGCCCGAGGGCAGCGCGATGATGGCCACGCCGAACAGCGACGACAGCATCGACACGACGCGCCCGATGTCGGTGGCCGGGCAGAGGTCGCCGTAGCCCACGGTGGTCAGCGTTACCGTGGCCCAATAGAGGGCGTCGAAAAATGACCGGAAGGTCTCTTTGCCGGTGGCGGGATTGATGTGCGGCTCGGCGTTGAACATTACCAGTGCGGTGATGAAAATGTAGAATACGGCCAGCGCCAGCACCGACAGCAGCACCTGACGCTCTTTTTGCAGCACTTTGAGAAAGATGGTAATCTTGTCGGAGTAGCGGAACACCTTCAGCAGCCTGATGATTTTCAGCAACCGCGTAAGCCTCAGCAGCTTGAACGCGGGATTGATGAGGCTCAGGCCCGGCAGAATCGACAGCAGGTCGATGATGGCCATCGGCGTGAACGGGTAAATCAGAAACGACACCCACCCGCGCCTGAGCTGAAGGTTTGACGTTGACCAGCGCAGCAGGTAGTCTATGATGAACGCGATGACCGTAACTGCCTCGATGATGCGGAACACGGGGTAGTCGTCGATGAACATCAGTGGCACGACGCTGGCCAGAATCATCACCAGCATGTACCAGTCATAGACGCGGCTGGCCCACATGCGCTTGCCGTCGCGGTTAATCAAATCATATATCTTTTGTTGTATCATAGCATTGAAGAATGTGAAAAATCAATTGGTCGGCGGTGCGAAACCGCCTCCAAATTTACGCAAAATTACCGCGACTTCTGCAGTTCTTCCCGAAAAAATGTGCAAATCCGGTCGATTTGCCGAACTGCAGCAGAGACTGTTTAAGAAAAATTTGCATTTTTTGTGCTTTTTGTCGGTAAATACGATTATTCTTTGTATCTTTGCTGCGGAAATAATCATAAAACTTAACATTATGTCAAAATCTTTAAGAAGTTATCTGTCGGCTGCGTTAGCCGCGTTTATCGCCTTCGGCGCCATGGCTGATGAGCCTGATCTGGCTGAAATCAGCACGGCCAAGCCGAATGCAAGCAAAGAACCAATCTATAACTATACGGGTATAACTGTCAACGACGAGGGTCTTACCGTGGGGTGCAGCATGAAATTCTCGGCGGCTATGCTCTCGCCCTATCGCGGCGGCAAAATCGTGTCGGCCAGATGCGCTTTCGGCGATGCGGCCAAGGCCTCGCCCGTAGAATTTTACATTCGCAAGGGCGCAGTCAATGCCGAAAACGTTATCTCGACCGAAATCTCGGCCAATTTCGGCTGGAACACCGTAACGTTCACCCCGGTTGATATCCCCGCGACGAACACCGAAGACTTCTATGTGGGTTACACCTGCAAGCCTCCAAAGGGCGGATATTTCATTTACTGCTCGACCTATGGCGGCCTGAAAGAAGACGAGTGCTTTGTCTGCCCCAACGCCGACGCTCCGCTGGCTCAACAGGAGTGGGTAGACATGCTGAAGGCCTATCCCAAAGACCCGTATCCTCTGTTGCTGTTCATCACCGTGGAGATGCCTGACGGCTCGCTGGAAGACATTCTGACGGTTGAGCGCTCGGTTCATAACAACGTGGGCATTGCGGGTTCAACCGGCTCGCAGTTCCTCACTGTGGCCAATGGCGGCACCAACGACATTAAGTCCATGGAGCTGTCAATGACCCAGGGCGAGAAATCGTGGACCTACAGGCTCGACCTTGAAACCGCCCTTGCCGGCGGAACGGCTGCCACCGTCAACATCGTTACCCCGTTCAACTATCTGGCCAGCGGCGACGTGAAGATGGAAGTCTCAAAGGTCAACGACCGTCCTAACAACGCCGGCGAGGGTCAGCGCTCGGTCATGACCTCGCTCGTCGCCGTGCCTGAAGAGGTGGCCGAGAATTTCACCAAGCGCCCCGTGCTGGAACTCATCACCAGCGAGACGCAATATCGCGGCGCGACCAACTATGCCAACTGCATCGAACCCACCCACAAAGCCTATGGCGACAAAATCACCGAGATTATTCATCATCACATCGACCAATACTCGATGAATGTTGTCGACGAATATCCTTTTGACGACGCCCTGCGCCTGATTTACGCCTATACCGACAACATGGACGACCCGCGTTATCCGTGCATGTGGCTCGACCGCTGCGACCAGGTGAGCAACCCGCTGATTCTGACAGGCATATACAAGGCCACGGTGTGCTATGACTATCTCTTCCCCGAGTCGCTGATTCCGGTGTTCAATGAAGCTCTCAACGTGCCCACTTTCGCTTCTCTTAACCTTGTGCCTGTCTTTGATGAAGCCGAACGCACCGTGAAACTCACCGTCAACGGCAACATCACTCCCGGCATTCTGCCCGAAGGCGAGGTGCCCACACTCCACGTCTACCTCATCGAGAAGAACGTGCCCTCCACTTCGCAGGAACTGCCCGACAGCGAATGGACCGACGAGAATTATCCCGCTGACCCGACAACCGGACTGCACACCTACATTCAGCCCTCGGTAATCCGAGTGATGCCGACGCCGCTCTTTGGCGAGGACATCACCGAGACGGGCGAGTTTACGCGCACCTACGACATGGAACTTGAAGCACGTTCGTGGAAGGCTGAAGACCTGCGCTGCGTCGCCTTCATTCAGCGCCCCATGAGCCCGAGCATTCGCAACCGCGACATAATCAACTCGGCCGAGGTGCCCGTGATTGAATCTTCAATCAGAAACATCAATGCAGATGCCGAAGCGATTGCCCCCGAATTCTTCAACATCAACGGCATGCGCGTTGACCGCAGCAATCTCACGCCCGGCATCTACGTGGTGCGCAACGGCAAAACCTGCAAAAAAATCATCGTAAAATGAAAATCCGCAATCTTCTGGCAATGACTGCCGGTGTGCTCCTCTGGGGCACATCGCCGGCCATTGCCGATACATATAACATCGGTTACTGTCCCGCCGATGTCTCCGACACCGAGAATGTGTCGGCTCAGGGCACGGGCGAGAATCTTACCGTAGAGCCCCTGATTCGCATCTCGGCCGCGACGATGCCCGCGCTAAAGGGTGCGTCAATCACCGCCGTCAGGTGCTATCTGCGCACTGACTACGAGCAGAAGTCAAAATACTCGCGCATCAGCGTCTACGTCGGCCACCCCTCCGACCCCGACGCGGTCAAGCTGCATAAAAAGACAAATCTCTACGAGGGCTGGAACGAAATCAAGCTCGACGAGCCCGTGGTGATTGGCGACCAAGACGTCTATGTCGGCTATCAGGTGTTTGAGAACTCGGGCGAGCAGCGCCTCCCCATCATGTCTTACTCCAAGGCATGCCCGGCCGGAGCTTACATTCTCAAGCTCGGCACCAACGCCCACAAGGAAATGACCGCCAACGGCACTCCGTTTATTCAGGCCGTTGTCGAGGCAGCTCCCGAAGCCATGGCCGTGCCGGCGGTGGCATGCGCAATTTACGATGTGCCCATGCGTGTGGCGCCCGATGCCGATTTCAGCGCCGGACTTTATGTCAAGAACCTTTCTTCGACCCCGATTAACTCATGCACATTCACTGCCGGCGGCAGTGAGGTCGAGCTCACCGCTTCCATTCCCGCATTCGGGTTCGCCGAAATTCCCGTTACGCCTCACACCGCCGCGGCCGAAGGTTCGGACGTAGCCTTCCCCTACGGCATCACGGCCGTCAACGGCACTCCGCTGGCCGCAGCCGCCATGTCCGAGTTGTCGCTCTTCGTGACGCGCGACAATTTTATACGCATACCCCTGCTCGAAGAGTACACTTCGATGGAGTGTCATAACTGCCCCTACATGAGCTACTGGATTGACAAGACCTTGAAGGAATATACGAAGCCCGTGGCGTTCGTAACCCACCATAGCGGCTTCGTTGAAGATGATTTCACTCAGGAGGTAGACCGTCAGCTCGTCAAACTGCTCGGCGTGAACGGCAATCCCTATTGCACCATGGACCGCAGTCAGCTGCCTACGTGCAAATCAGTGCTGCTCGGCACCGGCGAGATGGGCTATTGGACAAAGTCTTACACGCAGCTGTTTGACTATTCTTCCAACTTTCCGGCATACGCCTCGGTCAACATCGAGCCTAACGCCGACAACAGCTCGGTTACCGTCAGCGGCCGCGTGGCGCTCGGCAACATGACCTCTGACGACAAGGTGCGCATTTCGGCATATCTTGTCGAGAATCACATTCCGGCGTCGCTTGACCGCTATGCGCAGGCCGGAGTGCATTTCGACCCCATTCCCGACGCACCCTCAGACCTCGCCAAGAACTACACTCACAACGGCGTTATCCGTCAGGTGCTCAACAAAGTGCCCCTCGGCGATGCGTTTACCTTCGACAGCGAGGGCAACTACTCCGTAACCTATCCCCTTGCGCCGCTCGCCGCCGAATGTGTGGCCGCCAATTGCAAGATTGTGGCTTTTGTTCACCGTGTTAACGCTGAGGACGCCGCCGACTGCTTTGTGCTCAACACCGGTATCTCCGCACCTCTCGGCTCGGAAGCAGGCATATGCGCGCCGACAGTGGCCGCTCCCTCCGAACTGCAGCTGAGCGTAATCGACGGCCGCATTGCCGTCTCCACTCCCGTGCGCTCCCTGCGGCTGTTTACCGCCGCCGGCCGTGAGGTCAACCCCTCGCTCCGCCAGCCCCGCGGCATCTACATTGTGCGCGCCGTCCTTCCCGACGGCACCACCGCCACGGCCAAGGCCGCCCTCTGATTCCCCATCCCGATTCCCCATCCCGATTCCCCGTGCGAGTCCAAGGCCCATTGCCCTGGACTTGCTTTTTTTGAGGCTCAGCGGCTCAGGCGGGCGTTGAGCGTGTCGCGCAGGGCCGTGCGGTCGCGGCGCAGAATCCAGGGCTGGAACTGGGTGAGCGAGACGGGCACCGAGAAGTCGAGTTGAGGATATTCGGCCGCCACTTCGGCGGCGACGGTGGCGTTGGCAACCACCAGCGGCACCGAGTCGGCGCCGAGCGCCAGCTCGATGAGCAGCCGCTCGGACGTGGCGTCGCGCTCAACGAGGTTGATGTCTCCGCCGATTTCGCGCTCAAGGTGTTCAAGGCGCGATGCCATGGGCGAGCCTTGGGCCACGACCACCGTCTGCTCCCTGAGCTGCAGCGGCGAGGTGATTGCCGGCGTGCTGTTGCCCGCGGCCAGCCGCTGCACAAGCACCTGGCGGTCAAGATAGACCGGCGCCGTGAACAGATATTCGCCGGCCGAGTCGGCGGTCTGTGGCATGTCGGCCACGACAACGTCATATCTGCCCTCTTTCAGCCCGTTCAGGCCTTCGGCCGGGTTGGTGATCGGAAATATCTTGAACGGCATGCCCAGCCGCGTCAGTGCCTCATAGTCGCGCCCGGCCAGAGTGTCGCCTGAAATGTAGAATGAGCCCGGAGCATATTGCATGGCCACGCGCAGCGTGTCGCCCCCGACGCCCTCGCGGGCCGTGTCAGGCAGACGGCGGCAGTTTTTCAGAGCGAACATCAGGCCGACGGCCACGACGAGGAGCACGACGTATGCCCCGATTGTGGCGCCTGATTTTTTTTGCAGTTTTTCCATGACATTTCAACGCCCCGAGGCCGCGTTTAGTTGGCGAAGTCTACGCACAGTCCGAACAGGAAGCGCCGCGGATTGAGCGGATAGTGGAGCGCCGAAAAGTAGTCCGAACCGCCGAAGAGCCCCTGATTGAAGTGGGACAGCATCACGTAGAATTTCACCTTTTTCAGTTTCAGGTTGGCATAGGCGTTCATCATCGGGTAGTTGCCCACCTGTTGCTGCCACTCGTTGGTGAATGACATGACGGCCGGATTGTAGCCCAGGGCCGAGTAGCGGGTGGTGTAGGTGCAGTCAACCCCTATTTGTGCGCGCAGCGTGGCCACGCGGAAAAGAATGAACATGTTCGAGTAGACCGTGAGGTCGGGCAGGGGAATGACGCGCTGGTTCGACGATTTCTGATACGTGATGCGGTTCTGCCAGTTGAAGATGCCGGCCTTGACGTCCTGACGCAGTGTGGCCGAGAAGACCTGCACGTTGCCCGAGTGTTGCACGGGGCGCCCCCCGGCGTTGAAATAGACGAGGTTCTGCACGTTTTCCAGCCCGGCCGAAAGGCGCGTGCGCGTGTGGGGAATGTCAATCTCGCCGCCGAAGCGCAGGCGGCGCGTCTTGCCGAAGTCGTTGCTCCAGATGTAGTGGTTGCTGACAAACTCGCGCAGAAAATAGCTTGGCTTGAGGTTGGTGAAGTCGACATAGGCGCGCACCATGGCCGTGTCGCGCCTGATGCGCACGCGCAGGTCAATGTTGCCGCGGGCCTCCACCTCGCCCGCCTTGGCGCCGGCCAGGCCCACACGCGCGTCGGCGTCATAGCGCAGCAGCGCGCCCTGCTCTTTGGCCAGGCGGCCGCCCACGAAGACGGAGTGCTCCGTGGCGCGCGGCGCCACGCCCGTGCGCACGCCCTCGATGGTGTCGGCCGGCGTCTGCATGTAGCGCGCCACCTCGTGCATGGCATATGCGCTCAGCCCCGCCTTGGCCCAACGGTTGAAACCCTCGAGCAGCTCGATGCCCAGCGCGTTGCGCAGCGTCCACTGCTTGGTTTGGTCATAGGTCTTGCCTGCGGTGAAAAATGTGTCTTTGAAAAACGTGTCGTCGGCCGCTGCGTTGTCAACGAAGCGATGCTCGTCCGTGCGGAAATCGAACGTCCAGAACACCTGGCTCACGGGCGTGAACACCCTCACGGAGTCCTCCTCGTTCCACGTGTGAAACCCCATGCGGTAGCGGTGGGTCATCCACAGTTCGTGGCCGATTACGTGGCTGTGGGCGTCCTGCAGACGCACGGGAATCTGCTTCGTGCCTATCGACGTCGAACCGCCCTGCACGGCCGCCGGGTCCGTGATATAGAGGTCATCTTCAATGCCGCCGTTCTCCTTGTTCAGGTTCGACCAGTTGTTGAACATGGCCATCATCTGATAGCGCTCGCCCAGATACGACCCGTTCAGCCCCCAGTTGAAATGCTTCGCCGCCTGATTCTCATACATGCCGCGGCTGTAGAGATAGCTCAGCCAGCCGTCCACCTGCGCGCGCTTGTTGATGTTGCCGCTCAGGCGCGCTTTCAGCCAGTCCTGAGTCGTCTGCGACGAACCGCCCGTGTTGAAGCTCACAAGCGTCATCGGCACGCGCGTATTGAAAAACGGCGTGTTCTCCACGGTCGGCAAATAAGGATATACCGTGTTGTTGAAAAAGAAATCACCCGCTTTCGGGCGCTCGAAATAATTCATGCTCACGCCCTCGGCCCCCAAGTTGCCTGTGATGGCCGACGCCGTGCCGAACTGCAGCGACGGAATCGTTACCGACTGCGCGTAATTCTCCATCAGCGTGTCGATGACCGCCGTGCGGCGTGTGGCCAGCACATCGCTCACCGTCCACGCCCTCTGAGCCGCGATAGCCTCGGCCCACTGCCGCTTACTCGCCACCGACTCAGACGTCGGGGCCGACGACTGCGAGCCACCCGCCCCGCCGCCCGACGGCGACGCGGCAATCCGCTGCTGGGCCGCGCCCTGAAGCGCCCCCAGCGCGCAAAGCGCCCAAACCAGATGTCTTCCGAGCCTCATACGCCTGCAAAGTTACAAAAAAATCCTCGTTCCCGAAAAAGCCGGCCCCGGTTAGGTGGATTTATTCTGAAAAGGGTTGGTTGCAATATGCATCGAGGGCGGTGTCGTCGGGGAGGGTGAAGGTGGCCGAGCGGAGTACGGGGAGGCCGTCGCGGAAGTCGAAGCGCGGCGTGGAGGCGGCGGCGATTTCGGCCCAGCCGGCGCGGAGGGCGCGGGCCTGGTCGGCGGTGAGGCTGACGGTGAGGTTGCCGTGGCTCAGGGTGCGGATTTCGCACGTGCCGGTGGCTTCGTCGAATGGCAAGATGAATTTTTCGTCGAGGCGGTAGACCATCGCGGCGTTGCGGGCCTCGGTCTTGCTGAAGGCGCGCAGTGTGCGCTCGCGCAGCGCCTGATATTCCTCGTCGGTGCCTTTGAACACGGCGCGCGCCGGCAGATGTTGGTTCAGGTAGCTGTCGAGGCCGTCCGAGCGGAACATGTCAAGGAGTGCCGCGTCGGTGAAGTCGGCAAAGGGCGTGGCGTCGAGCGCGCCGTGCCTGATGTCTCTGACGTTTGGGGTGTGGAGAATCATGCGGAGGCTCTCGCAGTTGAAAAACATGCCGGGGCTCAGCTCGATGTCGAGGTTGCTGAGGTCGGCGGCGCTCATTGCGGCACACGATGCGAAGGCCTCGGCGCCGACCGACTTGACCGTCGACGGCAGCCTGACGAAGCGCAGTCCGGAGTTGGCAAACGCCGACGCCCCGATTTTTCGCAGTCCCTCGGGCACGGTGATGCCGCGAACGGGCACGCGCGCGAAGGCAAAGGCCCCGATTGTGCGCAGCGACGACGGCAGCGAGATGTGCACCAGGTTGGAGTAGAGCGCCGAGCCGTCGGCCGTCTCCTCCGACTGTGAGGGCTCGAAGGCGGCTTTGCCACCCTCGCGCCTGACGCGGTCGCCCCTGACGTTGCCGCGGCTGCCGAACGTGAAGTTGCCCACTTCGGTGATGCCCTCGTCGATGATGATTTCCTTCACACCCAGGGCAAACCGTTCGTCCTGAAACGGGTTGCGCACAAGCGACGTGGTGGTCCACGACGGCATCTTCCCCCGGCCGCTGACGGTGAGCACACTGTCTTCCAGCTCCCAGAAAATGTTGTCCGAGAGCTTGCCCTCGCGGCGCCCGTCAGCGCAGGCTGAGCCGACCGCAAGTGTTATGCAGGTCAAAACGATAAGTCGTCTAATCATATCTTTTGTTCTCAAAATTATCATTTCAGCTAAGGGTGATAGCGGGGTTTATCGCGGTGAGGTCCGCTATGAAATCTTCCTGATTTTCGGGCGAGATGTAGACCCGGCGTTTTTGGCCGTAGCGCAGTCCGATGCGCTTGGCCGACAGGGCCGGCGATGACAGTATGGTCGATTTGCGGGTGATTTCGCTGATTCGGTCAATCGGCAGCGTCATATGAAACAGCACCCCGCAGCGGATATACAGCTTGTCGCCCTTGATAGTATAGTCCGTATGAAACAGCATGTCAAGCATCAAGGCGACGCACACGCCCATAAAGACCGCGTCAATCAGCAATATCCACGTCGACCGCCAACACAGCACCAGGCTGCCCGCAAAAGCCGCGACAGCCCCGATGCACGTCCACCGATACCATCTCGCCACCCTCGATTTATAAACCTTTATCATGCTGAGGCGAGGAGAAGGAAGAGCAGGGTGGTGAGCAGCAGGGAGGCTGCGGTGATGGCGAGCAGGCGGGTGCACTGCGCGCCGCTCAGGCCGCCAAGAAAGAGGCGGTGGCCGCCAAGAAAGCCGAGAGCTGCGGGAATGACGGGAAGCACGCTCCAGGCGCCGGGGTTGCTGACAAAGAGCCCGATGGCGGCAAACTGGCCGAGGGCGCAGTAGAGCAGGGCCGAGCCTTGCGGGCCGATGGCAGTGGAGAGGGTGTTCTTGCCGCAGGCGCGGTCTGAGGCGATGTCGCGGTAGTTGTTGACCAGAATGACCATGGCGCCCCAGAGGCCGACGGCGATGCCGCATATGAGCACGCTCCACGACCATTGCAGTGTCAGCACATAATAAGTCAGGCAGACGGGCACGATGCCGTAGAAAATCACCACGGCCGCCTCGCCGAGCCTGTGGCGGCTCAGGGGATAGGGGCCTGCGGAGTAGGCGAGCGCGCCTAAGGCAATGGCGGCGCCGGCCGGTATGAGCCACCACCCGCCGCGGGCCACGGTGAGCAGCCCCACGGCACATGCCGCGCCGAGTGTAATCAGCGTGGCGGCGAGCATTGCGCGCGGCGTGATGATGCCGTTGGCCACTCCGCGCTCCGGGCCGCGGCGTCCGCATGCGTCGATGCCGGCCTTGAAGTCGAAATATTCGTTTGCGAAGTTGGAGGCTATCTGTGCCAGCAGGGCGAAGAGCAGGCACACGGCCGCCCAGCCCCACGCCACGTCGGCGCCCGAGGCGCTCACGCACCCGACGGCCGCAATGACGCCGGCGGCCGATACGGGGAGCGTGCGCAGGCGCATGCCCTCAATCCACGCTCCGGTGCGGGTCATTTCAGGTTGCCGCGCACGCGGTCAAGATATGCCTTCATGCCCTCCGAGTCTTTCGCCTCGATGAGGCGCAGCAGGTCTGAAAGCTGCTGCTGAATCTTCGAGAGCTGTTCGGGTGTGTGGGGATTGAACAAGATTTCGGTGAGCAGATAGTCGTCTTCGCTCATCAGGCCGCGTGCAATCTGCAGGTGGCGCTTGAAGGTCGTGCCCGGGGCGGCCTGCGGTTTCATGATGCCGGCAAAGACCAGGGTCGACGCGAATGGAATTGACAGCGAGTAGGCCACGGTTTCGTCGTGTTCGGCAAACGTGTATTCCTCGATGTGCAGCTGCAGGTCGGCATAGAGCTGCTTGAAAAAGGCGCGGCCAAGGGTGCTCCCCTCCTTGATGACTATGGCGTTCTCGTTGCTCAGGTTGCTGAGCGAGGCGAACGTGGGGCCGAACATCGGGTGCGTGCTCACGAACGGGTGGCCGCACCCGGCATAAAATTCCGGCAGCCCGGTCTTGACCGAGGCGATGTCCGACAGCATACTGCGCGGCGAAATGTGGGGCAGCACCTGGTTGAACGCCTCGATGGTATATTTCACCGTGGCGCAGTTGAGCACGAGGTCGGGGTCGAACTCCTTCACCTCGTCCATGCGCGCGAAGCGGCGGCAGTTGAATGTGAAGCGCAGGCGCGAAGGGTCGTGGTCGTAGATGGCCACGTCGTGGCTGAACGACAGCAGGTCGCAGAAAAACGACCCCATCTTGCCCGCGCCGAGAATCAGAATCTTCATCGGCGGTTAAGAATTTCAATCTGCTGGCGCACCGACTCTTCGTGGATTGCCTGCAAGACGGTTTTCATGAATTCCGGGTCCATGTCCATCTCCTTGGCGGCGTTGCAGCGGGTCTGCATGATTTCGTCGTGGCGCCCCATCTGGAGAACGGGCATGGAGTGTTCCTTCTTGAACTGGCCGATTTCACGGCTCACGCGCATGCGCTTGGCCAGCAGCTCAACCAGCTCGGAGTCGAGAGTGTCGATTTGCTGCCGCAGCGACTTGAGGCCCTCGGTGGTGCCCTGCTGTTCGCGCACGACCAGCTGCGACAGAATGTAGTTCAGCACGTCGGGCGTAACCTGCTGCGCCTTGTCCGAGAGGGCGCAGTCGGGATCGCAGTGGCTCTCGATGATGAGGCCGTCAAAGCCCATGTCGAGCGCCTGCTGCGACAGCGGCGAAACCAGCTCGCGCTTGCCGCCGATGTGGCTCGGGTCGCAGATGATGGGCAGCTCGGGGCAGCGGCGGCGCAGCTCGATGGGAATGTGCCACTGAGGCATGTTGCGGTAAAGGTGCTTGCCGTAGGCCGAGAAGCCGCGGTGAATGGCGCCCAGGCGGCGCACGCCGGCGTTGTAGATGCGCTCAAGCGCGCCGATCCACAGCTCAAGGTCGGGGTTCACCGGGTTCTTCACCAGTACGGGTGTCTCCGTGGCGCCCAGTTCGGCTATGGTGTCGGCAATTTCCTGCATGGCAAAGGGATTGGCCGAGGTACGCGCGCCAATCCAGAGCATATCGATGCCGCTTTCCAGGGCGTCGATTGTGTGCTGTCGCGTGGCCACCTCGGTGGCCGTCAGCATGCCGTAGCGTCTTTTGGCTTCGGCCAGCCATTCGAGGCCGGGCTTGCCCACGCCCTCAAAACCGCCCGGCTTGGTGCGCGGTTTCCAGATGCCCGCGCGGAGAATCTTGATGCCGTGGGCGGCGAGGTCGGCGGCGGTGGCAAGCACCTGCTCCTCGCTCTCGGCCGAGCAGGGGCCGGCTATGATTATAGGGTTGCCGAGGCCGTCGGCAAGCGGTTTCAGTTCGGTAAGTGGCATTTAAGTCTGAAATTAGAGAGGTTAAAGGATTCTGTTATTGGTTTTCATCGTCTTCGAGGTCGTCGAAGTTCTGATAAAGGAAGTCGTTGTAGGGGAAGCGCTCCATGTGCACGGCCTTGGCGTCGTCATAGATCATCTGCTTCAGCCGGTCGATGCCGATGCCCTTCTTGGCCGAGATGAAGACGCACTTGCCGTTCATCTTCGCCATCCACGTCTGCTCGAGTTCTTCAAGCGAGATGTTCTCGCGGGTGCGCGGCGTGAGGTCGTCGGCGTCTTTGGGCGTGAAAGTGAAAGCATCGATTTTGTTGAACACCATGATCATCGGCTTCTCTGCCGCCCCGCAAACCTCCTGCAGCGTGCGGTTCACCACCTCGATCTGTTCCTCAAACTGCGGGTGGCTGATGTCGACCACGTGGAGCAATATGTCGGCGTCGCGCACCTCGTCGAGCGTGCTCTTGAACGAATCGACCAGATGGGTGGGCAGCTTGCGGATAAAGCCCACCGTGTCGGTGAGCAGAAAGGGCAGATTGTCAATAATCACCTTGCGCACTGTGGTGTCAAGCGTCGCAAAGAGCTTGTTCTCGGCAAAGACATCGCTCTTGCTCAGCACGTTCATCAGCGTCGACTTGCCGGCGTTCGTGTAACCCACCAGGGCCACCCTCGTCAGCTTGCCGCGGTTCTTGCGCTGAATGCTCTTCTGGCGGTCAATGCTCTCAAGCTCCTTCTTCAGACGCGAAATGCGGTCGAGGATTATGCGGCGGTCCGTCTCAATCTGCGTTTCGCCCGGGCCGCGCATGCCGATGCCGCCGCGCTGGCGCTCGAGGTGGGTCCACATGCGTGTCAGCCGCGGCAGCAGATACTGATATTGCGCCAGCTCCACCTGCGTCTTGGCCGTGGCCGTCTGTGCGCGCTTGGCGAAGATGTCAAGAATCAGCGACGTGCGGTCAAGCACCTTGACCTGCAGCTCCTTCTCGATGTTGCTTACCTGCTTGGTCGAAAGGTCGTCATCGAAAATCACCATGCCGATTTCGTTATCCTCGATATACTGCTTTATTTCTTCCAGCTTACCTTTGCCCACGAACGTGCGGCGGTCGGCGTGGTCAACCTTCTGCGTGAAGGTCTTCACGGTCTCCGCGCCGGCGGTGTCGGCCAGGAAAGCGAGTTCGTCGAGATATTCCCGGGCCTTCTGCTCGGGTTGCTGCGGAGTGATAAGGCCCACCAGCACGGCGCGCTCATTCATCTCCTTATTTAGAATCATGTCTTTCATCAGACTGCAAATATACTAAAAATCATTCAGATTCCCACTAAAACCCCAGCCGGTTTTCAAATTTTTCCTTCCGCGCGCAGCCCGAGAATCCTTTGCCTGATTTCGTCGGGACGCGCGCGATAAGGCTCGAAGTCATGATAGTTGGCCTTCTTGATATGGATTTGGCCTTCAACCACATCGCCTGCGTCAGTCAGGCGCGACGCCCTGTGCTGGTTGCTGAAATGCGGGTTGTTCTTGATGGCATCAGAGGGAATAATCCAGTAATCTATCCGGTCGCGCCACACGGCAATCCACACGAACACGTCGCAACAGTCGGGCTTCAGCTGCTGGAAATTCATGTCGAACTGCTCGGTTGTGCCACGGGGCAACGCCTTTTCTGCCAGATTGTCGCCCGCTTGCCGCCTGACGGCGCGCGACGCTTTGACTTCGACCTTGATTCCGTCGAGCCACAGGTCATATTCGCCCGAAAATGTCGGGTCAAGCCTGCGCTGAGGCACGGCAAATTCCGGCACAAGCTCCATCAGATGGCGCTGGCCCCAGGTCTCGCCGAATGTTCGCGGCGCAAGCTCGTAGAGATAGAGATAGCGGTTGCGGTTGATGTAGTCGCTCCTGACGGTCAGGTAGTCGTCGAGCGTCATGACACCGCCCGCAATAAGGTTTGAGATTATATATTCGAACTTGTTGAACGGATAGACGGAATAGAGACTGTCGAGCACATGGGCGTCTACTGCGGCGGCTTTGTCGGCCGGCAGCCTGCGGCAATATGCAAGCAGCTGTTGTATGAGTTCTTTCATGGCGGGTATTTGTCAATTTGTCAAAGGTGATGTCAGTACGTGTTCTTTTTCAGCAGCCGAAAGCCCGAAAAGCTCAAACACCGCCTCGTCGGTTTCTTCCGGGGTGCAGTCTCCGTCAATCTGTCGGTCGAGCATGGCGGAGAGCATGGCGTCCTGCTCGGCGGTTAATTTAGGAAACGGAAGGCTTGCAAGGTTGCTTTTCAGCACCTTGATATCGCTGAACCGTGTCCTGTAGTAAAACCGATAGAGCCGGGAGTTCAGCAAGACGCACGCGCTCTTTGCCGAGATACTCTCCATGGCCGGTATGACGATGTTGGCGCTGTTCAGGCAGAGCAGTCGGCGGTCATCGTAGGCCACAACGGGATATTTGGCTATGAATTTATAAATCAGCTTTTCGCCGGCGCGATAGAGCGCTTCGGGCGCACATTGCTGAAACGCTTCCGGTTTGAATACAATATGTTTTTTGCACTCCGCCACTTTCAGAGGCATCACGTCTTTGCCCGTAACGATAGGCTCTGACTCAGGCGCCGGGGCGGCGAGCAGCTTGTTCTTGTTGTCGCCCGTTACGATTCCGAGCGCCCATCGGCTGTTTTTCAGGTCGGCGAACCGTGCCGCTTCCATCTTGCCGATAATAAGGTTTGAAAGAGAGGTGGGCGGAGATAGTGGAATCTCGCCGTCGGCAATATTGTCCGCAGACACTTTGATTTCCGCCGTTTCCCCTCGGCCGGAAATAACGCGGTAGGCGTGGCCTTCCTTTTTCGCGGTGCCCGATATTTCCAAAGCGAAAAAGCGGGTATAGACGCCGTCAAAACGGTCGTCAAACAGATGTACTGCATTGATTGAACTGTTGTGCAGCAACAGCTCCCTTATGTCGCGGTGAGTCTGAATATGAAGTAGCGAAACGGGGAGTATGAAGCATGCCCGTCCGTTTGCCGCAAGGCGGTTCAGAGATTCCGCAATGACCATCGACGCGCGTTCGCCCGACTTGATTTCCGGAAATACTCTTTTGTAGGCGCCGGAGCGGTCGGCGCCCCAGGGCGGATTGGTGAAAATATAGTCAAACGAGCGCGGGATTCCCTGATTCGCCGATTGTGCGAAAAGTCCGCGGTCAAGAAAGTCATATCGGAATATTTTCGGAGTAAAAGTCTCCTCCGGGAATTTCAGCAGCAGATTTGTCGACGCAATCATCACGGCCACGGGGTCTGTGTCGAACCCATAAAGATTTTCGGGCCTGACGCCACTGACAGCCATCAGCAGCGAGCCGCTGCCGCAACACGGATCGAGCACCGTGCTGCCGTCGTTGTCAATGCACATTTCTTCCGCAAGATACGATGCGATGGACGGCGGAGTGTAGTATATGCCGTTGGCAATTCTGACTCCTTCGGCCGTGAGCGACTGATAGAGATAGCCGAGCACATCGCCGTTGCCGTTGAACGTGCCGGGCTCAACCGCGATTTCCACGCGCCGGCGGCGGCTGTACTTTTTGAGGAATGCGCCCACATGCGGTTTTCCCGCCAGTCCTGCCTGTTGCAACGCCGTCAGACACAGGGTGAACATCACGTCCTCAATCGGAGCCTTCACCTCCGTCAATGACCGCAGCAGTTTTTCGGCTTTAGGGTCTTTCAGGTAGCAGGAGGCGACGACGACGCGTTGCGATGCGGTTTTGTTTGCGCGCGCCGTCAGTCGGTCGGCCGACTTTACGTTGAGCCTCTTCCAGTTCGATTGTGTCGCCTTGCTGATTTGTTGCATATATTATCCTAATGCAAAGTTACGAATAAAAATCCGGAAATTGCGAAAAAATGCTAAATATGGGGGGCGGGTTAAAAAAAAATGTGTATTTTTGCACTATGATTTCGCGAATTATTGACGAAAAGGCGATAAGCCGAATCCGTGAGTTGCTGACTGACAGCGAGAAGGTGGTGATTACTTGCCATCTCACGCCCGACGGCGATGCCATTGGCTCGGCCCTCGGACTCTATCACGTTCTGACTGAAATAGGCAAGGACGTGGCCGTAGTAACGCCCGACATGGTGCCGCGCAGCCTGCTTTTCCTTCCCGGAGCCAAAGAGGCCGTGGCCTACACGCGCCACGAGGAGTTTGCCTCACGCCTGCTCGCCGAGGCCGACCTTATTTTCTGTCTTGACTTCAACGAGCCCAAGCGCGTTGACCGCATGGCCGACGCTCTGGTGGCCGCCAAGGGCGCCAAGGTGATGATTGACCACCACGAAGGCCCGGCCGATTTTACCGACGTAACCGTCAGCCACCCCGAGGCCAGTTCGACGTCGATGTTGGTTTTCCGCGTGCTTTGCCGTCTGGAGCTTTTTGACCGCATCGGCCGCAAGGCCGCCGAGTGCATCTACACGGGCATGATGACCGACACCGGCAACTTCAGCTACAACTCCAACGAGCCCGACCTCTACGTGGTCATTGCCGAACTGCTCAAAAAGGGCATCGACAAGGATAAACTCTACACCAAGGCGTGCAACACGTTCCGCGAAAGCGCCGTCCGCCTCTGCGGCTACGCTCTTGGTGAGAAGATGATAATAGACACCGACCATCGCTGCTCGCTCATAGCCATCGACTCCGACGAGCTCAAACGCTTTGGCTACGAGAAGGGCGACACCGAGGGCCTGGTCAACAAGCCGCTGGCGATTCCCGAGGTGATCTGGAGCGTCTACCTGCGCCAGGATCCGACGCAAATCAAGGTGAGCATGCGAAGCAAGGGCAAATTCCCGGTCAACAAGGTGTGTGGCGAAGTGTTTGGCGGCGGCGGCCACGAGAACGCCGCGGGCGCCGAATTTGTCGGCACGCTCGACGAGTGCATCGCCCGGCTGCGCGAAGCCATGCCCCGCTACGACCGCTATCTACCCACCCGCAAGAACAAAAGCAAATGAAACGTATCCTGACATATATCCTGCCGCTTATGGCCGCCATGGCGGCGATGACCGGCTGTAAAGACACCGAGAGCTATGCCGACATGTTGCGCGACGAAACGCAGGCGGTCAACTCCTTCCTGGCCGATTATCCGGTCATCGACGTTCTGCCCCCCGACAGCGTCCTCGTCTCCATGCAGGACGTGCTCGAGGATTATCCCGGCATGTCGCGCGCCGAGGCCGAAAAGCTGACGCCGTTCTATCGCATGGACGACGACGGCCACGTCTACATGCAGGTAATCAACCCCGGCAGCGGCACCAAAGCGGCCGACAATCAGCTGATCTATTTCCGCTTCACGCGCTATAACCTCATCTACGTCCACAAGTACGGCACATGGGAGGGCATGGGCAATTCCGAAAACCTCGGCTCGACGCCAACGAGCTTCCGCTTCAACGACACTCAGAACTACTCCACGACCCAGTGGGGCGAGGGCATACAGGTGCCCCTGCGATGGCTCGACCTCGACTGCGAGGTGCGCATCGTCATCAAGTCCTATCTCGGCCCGACCGAAGAGGTAACGGCGGTCTATCCCTATCTCTACGAAATCCGCTACTTCCCCTCGCGCGTCTAATCTCAACCAAGAACTCAAAAACTTTAACCTTAAATATCATGTCTCTCATTAAGTCAATTTCGGGTATCCGCGGCACTATCGGCGGTCGCCCCGGCGAGGGCCTGAGCCCTCTCGACGTAGTGAAATTCACCGCTGCGTATGCAAAATTCATCAAGAAGACAACCCCCGTCAAGAGCCGCACAATCGTCGTGGGCCGCGACGCCCGCCTGAGCGGCGCCATGGTCGACAAGCTCGTTGTGGGCACGCTCATGGGCATGGGCTTCGACGTGGTCAACATCGGCCTTGCCTCGACCCCTACCACCGAGATTGCCGTAACCTCCGAGGGCGCTTGCGGCGGCATCATTCTCACCGCATCGCATAACCCCAAACAGTGGAACGCGCTGAAGCTGCTGAACCACCACGGCGAATTCCTCAACGCTGCCGAGGGCGCCGAAGTGCTGGCAATCGCCGCTGCCGACGACTACACGTTTGCCGAAGTTGACGAGCTGGGTCACGAGTTCACCAACAACACCTATAACCGCAAGCACATAGACTCCGTGCTGGCCCTTCCGCTGGTCGATGTCGAAGCCATCGCCAAGGCAGGCTTCACCGTTGCCGTCGACGCCGTTAACTCTGTTGGCGGCACCGTGATTCCGCAGCTGCTGCGCGCGCTGGGCGTCAAGAACGTCATCGAGCTCAACTGCGAGGCAACCGGCAAGTTCGCCCACACCCCCGAACCCATTCCTGAAAACCTCACCGGCATCGCCGACCTGATGAAGACCGGCGTGGCCGACGTCGGCTTCGTCGTTGACCCCGACGTTGACCGTCTGGCCATCGTCATGGAGAACGGCGAGATGTTCGTCGAGGAATACACGCTCGTCGCCGTGGCCGACTACGTGCTGAACCATACCCCCGGCTCGACCGTGAGCAACCTCAGCTCGAGCCGCGCACTGCGCGACGTTACGCGCGCCCACGGCTGCAGCTACTCCGCATCGGCCGTCGGCGAGGTCAACGTAACCACAGAGATGAAGCGCACCGGCGCCGTCATCGGCGGCGAGGGCAACGGCGGTGTCATCTACCCCGAACTCCACTATGGCCGCGACGCCCTGGTGGGCGTGGCCCTCTTCCTGACCCTCATGGCCAAGAGCGGCAAGAAGGTAACCGAGCTCAAGGCCGGCTATCCCCCCTATGCAATCGCCAAGAACAAAATCGAGCTGACGCCTGAAATCGACGTCGACGCAATTCTGGCTGCCGTGAAGCAGAAATTCGCCAACGAGGAGATTACCGACATCGACGGCGTGAAGATTGACTTTGCCGACAAGTGGGTCCACCTGCGCAAGAGCAACACCGAGCCGATTATCCGCATCTACTCCGAGGCCTCGACCATGGAGCAGGCCGAGCAGCTGGCTCAGGAGATCAAAGACGTCATCAACTCTCTGGTAAAGAAATAAACCGTTTTGAGACTGAAACTTCTGATTGTGGCGGCGCTGCTTGGCTGCGCCGCCACAATTGCACAGCAGCGGGCTCTGGCGCGCCTTAGCGTCGTCAGCATGCGTGCCGAACCCTCCCACGCTTCCGAACAGGTGAGTCAGGCGCTGATGGGCACTCCGGTGCGCGTGCTCGAAAAGGGCGCGGACTGGAGTAGGGTGGAGACGCCCGACGGCTACCGCGGGTGGATTATCAACCACTCGCTGACGTTCTTATCCGAACGGGAATATAAGGTGTGGCTCGCGGCGCCGAAGGTAATGGTTACGGCTCCCTTCGAGCTGCACGACGCCGACCTCACCACCGACCTCCTTGCCGGCGACGTACTCACCGCTCTGCCGGGCGACTCGCTCGGGCTGCCCGACGGCCGCCGGATCAAGCGCCCGCTTGGCGCAGTGGCGCCGCTCGACTCGCTCTGCGCCGCGCCGTTCGACCCCGCACGGCTGCCGCACACGGCTGCCATGTATATGGGCGTGCCCTACCTTTGGGGCGGACTGTCGGGCAAGGGCTTGGATTGTTCGGGCCTTGTGCGCATGGCCTATATGGCCCAGGGGCGTCTGCTGCCGCGCGACGCATGGCAACAGGCCCGCGAGGGCACGGAGGTGCACCCCGATTCGCTTCAGCCCGGCGACCTCATATTTTTCGGCAACCGCAAGACACGGCGAATCACCCACGTGGCCATCTATGAAGGCGCCGGCCGCTACGTCCACGCCTCGCAGCTCGTGAGGCGCAACAGCCTCGACCCCGGGGCGCCCGACTATCTGCCGCTGACGGTCATCTGCAGGCGCCGCGTGTCCGGAAAACCGGTTACCGAGATAGAAAAACCGTGAAAAATCCCGAAAATTTTTGTAAAACCAAATTTTATTGATAAATTTGCGATTAGATTATGGACTGAGTAAAGCCATGTCAAACACAGTAAATAACAAAATTTCATTATTAACCAATAATTAATCACTTAAATCTCAGCAATTAACAAAAATGGAAGCTACATCTCCCGTTAGCCCTGCAAAGGGTTCTGCCCCGGTTAAGTCAAACGTAACCGGCGTCAAGAACGCATTCCTGGTCATCATCGCTTGTTTCGTTGTTGCCGTTTGCGCTTTCCTGTTCTTCTTCGGTGCCCCCAGCCACTTCGAGTTTGATGTTCCCGCCGAAGGCGCTCCCGCATCAATGTGGTTCTTCGATGGCGAAGCTCACCCCACCGACCTCATCGGCACCATCTTCAAAGGCGGCATCATCGTGCCTATCCTGCAAACCCTGTTCCTCACCGTTATCGTTCTGTCGGTTGAACGCGCCATCGCTCTGAAGAGCGCCAAGGGCACGGGCAACATCGCCAAGTTCGTCGCTGAAGTGAAGACCAAACTCGAAAAGAACGACATCAAGGGCGCTCAGGAGCTCTGCAAAAAGCAGAAAGGTTCGGTTGCCGCCGTTGTTAGCGCCGCTCTGGTTCGCTACGAAGAAATGGACAAGAACACCGTCCTGACCAAAGAACAGAAAGTTCAGACCCTCCAGAAGGAAGTTGAAGAGGCTACCGCAATGGAAATGCCCTCGCTCCAGCAGAACCTCCCCATCGTGGCCACCCTCACCACTCTGGGTACTCTCGTCGGTCTGCTCGGTACCGTTATCGGTATGATCAAGTCGTTCCAGGCTCTGTCTGCATCAGGCGCTCCTGACTCGACCGCTCTGTCAACCGGTATTTCCGAGGCACTTGTGAACACCGCCTTCGGTATCGCAACCGGTGCTTTCGCCGTTATCTCTTACAACTTCTACACCAACAAGATTGATAACCTCACCTACGCCATCGACGAAATCGGCTTCTCGATTGTCCAGACGTTCCAGGCTACTCACTAATCTTTTCCATCTTACTTTACTAAAACCGATTAAAACTTTAACAAAGTAATATGGGAAAGCCTAAAATTAAAAGAAAGAGCACGCTCATCGACATGACGGCGATGAGTGACGTTACCGTTCTTTTGTTGACTTTCTTCATGTTGACCTCGACCTTCCTGGCCAAGGAGCCGGCAACGGTAATCACTCCCTCGTCGGTGAGTGAAGTCAAAGTGCCGCTGTCAAACCTTGTAACCATTCTGGTCAGCGGTGCCGAAACCAAAAGCGACGGCACTCTCAACCACGCCGTGGAAGGCAAGGTGTTTATCGGAATCACGGGCGACGAAGACTCCATCTACTCTTCCGAGAAGGTGCGCCGCGACCTGATTATCGAAGCAAACCGCCTCTACAACGAGCGTTTCCCCGAAGCTAAAGTCAACTTCAATGAAGCTCAGATCTCGGCTTTCTCCAAACTCGGCATGTTCGGCATGCCCATGAAGGAACTCCCCGCGTTCCTCAGCCTGCCCACTACCGAACAGGACAAGATCATGAAGGAATTCGACCCCGCAAAGGTCGGTATACCCATCAATGACAACCGAGACTTGACGAAACTCAATGAATTCCAAATCTGGATGGACGCAATGCAGCGCATCGCTCAGGACTATCGCAACAACGGCACTATCGACGGCAAGGGCAACCAGGCCGATCCGAACCCCCGTTTCTATGACGCTATCAAGCGCACCGGCGAGGGCATTGCCGTCAAGGGCGACAAGGACACCCCCTACAGCGTGATGCACACCGTCCTCGACAACCTCCAGACTTTGAAACTCAACAAGTTCAGCCTTATGACTGCGCTTAAATCCGAAAACGAGTAATCACCATGGCACAGATAGAACAATCCGACAAGGGCGGCAAGAAAAAAGGCGCCCAGAAGAAGATGCAGATCCACGTGGACTTCACGCCCATGGTGGATATGAACATGCTGCTGATCACGTTCTTCATGCTCTGCACCACGATGATTAAGTCGCAGACTCTGCAGATTGCACTGCCCTCGAACGAAAAACTCGAGCAGAGCCAGCAGAACAAGACTAAGCAGTCTGAAGCCGTTACCCTCATTCTTGACACCGAACGCGACGAGCAAGGCCACGTCAAGATGGAGGCTGACGAAGTTACCGGCGTTGAATATCCCAAGCACATTGTCTACTACTACGAGGGCAAGCCCTTCGAGGGCTCCTTCGCCGACAACGACGTGGACAAGGACAACTTTATCGACGCCGATAAGCTGAAACTCAAAGAGCAGCGTTTCCGCGGCAACACCAACGGTGAAACCAACGGTATTCGCGCTATCCTGCACGAGCGCAACAAAGAGGTGCTCGCTAAGGTCGACGAGCTGAAAAAACAGTGGAAGGAAGGTTCTCTGGCCCCCACAAAGGAAGCCAACGACTCCGTCTTCCAGGCACGCGCCCGTGAAATCCGCAACGACTCAACTCTGACCCGCCCCGTGGTCATCATCAAGGCCGGCCCCAACGCCAGCTATGAATCGGTGATTTCGGCGCTCGACGAGATGCAGCTCGGCCAGATTTCGCGCTATCAGATCGACAACATCAACTCGACCGACTCGCTGCTGATTCTTTCTTATCTCAAAGCTCAGGGCAAGCTCTGATATACGTGATGTAAGTTTAATGTTAAACCCGTAAAAAGACACAGAATTATGGCTAAAGACGTAGACCTGTCATCGCGTGAGTGGACCGACATTATATTTGAAGGTAAGAACAAGGAATTCGGTGCTTACGAGCTCCGCTCGCAGAGCGTTCGCCGCCACAACCTGGCGATGCTCTCCGTTGTCGGCGTAATCATCATCGCTCTGCTTCTCTCTCTGCTGGTAAGCTCGATCGAGCGCGCCGAAGAGACCATCACCGGCGAGGCCGAGCAGGAAATGGTGAGCGTTGACACCAGCGCCGAAGAGGAAGAAGCTCCCGAAGAGGAACCCGAAGAACGCTTCGAGGAACCCGAAGTCGAAGAAGTGCTTCCCGAAGAAGTGCTCAACACCGTAAAAGTTACCGAAATCGCCATCGTCGATGACGACCAGGTTACCAAGGAAGACGAAGTCAAGACTCAGGAAGACCTGACCCAGACCGAGACCGCCTTCGGTGCGAAAGACTTTGACGAGGGTACCGACGACGTTACCGTGGTCCGCACCATCAAGGAAGAAGTTGTTGTAGAAGAGAAGAAAGCTCCGGAACCCGAAAAGATCTTCACCGCTGTTGAAGAGGCTCCCAAGTTCCCCGGCGGCGACGCCGAGCTCTACAAGTGGCTCTCTAAGAATATCCGCTACCCCGAAATGGCTCAGCAGAACAACATTCAAGGCCGCGTAACCGTGCAGTTCGTGGTTGAGAAAGACGGTTCGATTGGCGAAGTCAAGGTGGTGCGCGGCAAGGACCCCGACCTCGACAAGGAGGCCAAGCGCGTTGTTAAATCTCTGCCCAAGTTCATTCCCGGTAAGATGAACGGCCAGAGCGTGCGCGTGTGGTACACCCTGCCCATCAACTTCAAACTCCAGGGCAGCTGATTTCGGCAGCCCCGTTTGGAAAATACTGCTTTGAAAGTGGCGAATCCGGCATTAGTCGGACTCGCCACTTCGCTTTTTCGGGGAATTTTTGTAACTTTGCAACCCGAATGGAAAAGCTCAGACAACAGACATGGTGGATTTATGCGGCCGCGGCGCTGGCGCTGTTGCCGCTCTTGCTGCTGCGCGACTTCACGCCCGACAACGAGCTGCGCTACATGAGCATCGCCGACGAGGCCTTGCGCGACGGCTCCGTCTGGTGTTTCGCAAACCATGGCGAGGTCTATGCCGACAAGCCGCCGCTCTATCTGTGGATAGTCATGGCCGGCCGCCTGCTTCTGGGCAATGGCTGCATGTGGTTCGTCGGGCTCTTCTCGCTCGGCGCGATGCTGCTCGTGGGGCGCGTCATGGACGGCTGGGCGCGTCGTGCGCTCTCTCCGTCTCAGCGTCAGGCCGCGCTGCTGATGCTCTTCACCTGCGGCTACTTCCCCGGTCTGGCGGTCGTGTTGCGCATGGACATGCTCATGACGCTCTTCATAGTCCTGGCTCTGCGCGAAGTCTGGCGCATGGACTGCGGCGTGCCTACGCGGCGCCATGAATTGCTGCTTGGCGTCTACACCTTCCTCGCCCTTTTCACCAAAGGGCCCTACGGCGTGCTGATTCCGCTGCTATCGTCGGCGGTCTGGCTGCTCTGGGTTGGCCGCTTCCGCTCGTTCCGCCGCATCTGGGGCTGGCCCGCATGGGCCGCCATCATCGGCGGCTGCGCCGTGTGGTTCGGATGCGCCTGGGCCGAGGGTGGCGACGCATATCTTAACAACCTGCTCTTCCATCAGACGGTCGACCGCGCGTCTAACGCCTTCACCCACGCCCGCCCGTGGTGGTACTATCTCGTCCACATGTGGTACGTCATGGCGCCCTGGTCGGTGCTCATTGCCGGTGCGGCCGTCGTGAGGCGGCGCACACTCGCGTCGGGCCCTTATCGGCGCATGATGATAGCCGTCTTTGCCGCGACGCTGCTGATTCTGTCGTGCGTAAGCTCGAAGCTGCAGGTCTACATGCTGCCAGCAATTCCGTTCGCCGTCTATTTCGGAGCCTCGCTGATTCACGGCCGCGGGCTGCTGCGCGCCGTCAAGGTGATTGCGCTCGTTCTGCTCGCCCTGATTTTCGGCGCGTCGTTCTTCTTGCCAGCACTTAATCCGAAAATCGGCTATGGCGCAGTGTGCTCCGAGGTTGCCGCGCTCAATCCGAGTGCGGTCTATGTCGACTCCTCAGTGCGCCGCGGCGAGAATATTGATGCTTATTTCAGCGTGCCGGTCGAGGTGATCGGCGCTTCTGACTCCACATTCGTGTTGCCCCGCGGCGCGGCCCTGCTGCTGCCGGGCACCGAAGGCCGGAAACTAACCTATAAATTCAACAGATGAACCCGACTGCAAACTACGATTTCACGATAATCGTGCCCGTCTATAACGAAGAAGACAATGCCGGCGCGCTCGAGGAGCGCCTCGCCGCCTACCTGCCGACGGCGGCGCGTAAGGCGTGCGTGCTCTTCGTCAATGACGGCTCGAAAGATGATTCCGGCCGACGCATTGCCGAGATATGCTCGCGTCAGCCCGACATGTTCTACATCTCGTTTGAACGCAACTGCGGCCTCAGCGCCGCAATCAAGGCCGGATTTGATGCCGCCGAGTCCCCGCTCGTGGGCTACATCGACGCCGACCTCCAGACCGCGCCCGAAGACTTCAATCTGCTCCTGCCCTATGCCGCCGACTTCGAGCTCGTCATGGGCATTCGCGCCAACCGCAAGGACACGGGCTTCAAGCGCCTGCAGAGCAAGATTGCCAACTCCTTCCGCCGCTTCATGACCGGCGACGATGCCGTCGACACCGGCTGCCCCCTCAAGGTGCTCCACACCGACGTGGCCCGTCGCATTCCGATGTTCACCGGCATGCACCGTTTCCTCCCCGCCCTCGTCGGCCTGCAGGAGGGTAGGGTGAAGCAGGTGGCGGTGCGCCACTTCCCGCGCACGGCCGGTGTGTCCAAGTTCTCGCTGCGCAACCGCCTCATCGGCCCAACCATGGACTGCTTCGCCTTCCGCTGGATGCGTCCGCGCTGGTATAACTACAAAATCGGCGACACCAACCTCTGATGCACCCCCTGCTCGTTACCTGCGTCGGCCTGCTGGCTCAGGTCTTCTTTTCGGCGCGCACCCTCGTGCAGTGGATTCTGAGCGAGCGGGCGCGCCGTGTGCTGTCGCCGACGGTGTTTTGGGCGCTGTCGCTCGCCGGGTCGGTGCTGCTGGCCACCTATGGCTGGCTGCGCGCCGACTTCGCCATCGTGGCCGGACAGCTCGTCAGCTACTACGTCTACGTCTGGAACCTCCACATTAAGGGCGTGCGCATGGCCGCGCCTTTCTGGGGACTGCTGCTCGTGTTCCCGCTGGTTGCCGTGGCCTTCGTGGCCGAGGGTGCCGAAGAGTTTGCGCGCGACTTCCTTTTGCGCCCGGACATTCCGCTGTGGCTGCTCGCCGTGGGCACGTTCGGCCAGCTGCTCATGACGCTGCGCTTCGTCTATCAGTGGTGGTACTCGCGCCGCGTCGGTCAGAGCGAGCTGCCACCCGTGTTCTGGTGGATCAGCCTTTGCGGCGCCGCAATCGTGTTCTTCTATGGCCTGTGGCGTCTCGACGTTGTGCTCATGCTCGGCCAGAGCTTCGGCCTCGTGGTCTATGCCCGCAACATTGCCATCGGCCGCAAATACCGTTCAAAACAACCCCTCGAAAATGATGACTGAACTGCCCCGCGACCCCTTCATGTTGCTCAGCGCCGTGAACATGAAGCTGCGCGACGAATTTGACTCGCTCGACGAGCTTTGCGCTTCGCTCGACATTGACCGCGCCGACCTCGAGCGCCGCCTCGCCGACGCCGGCTTCATTTACCTCCCCGCTCCCAACCAATTCCGCTGACACCCCGGCTTGCTTAGTATTTGATGCGGAATTTGTCGAGGAGGAGTTTGAAACTATCCTGCGCAGTCAGACAGGTGTCGGTCAGATAGCCTTTCACTGACGGCCAGTGGCGCAGTCCGTTGTAATAGAACATCTTTAATTCATCGGTGATGACGAACGGCACATGGCCGTGGCGCAGACATTCGCGGAACATGATGAGCCTGCCGACGCGACCGTTGCCGTCTTGAAAGGGGTGAATAGATTCAAACCGTTGGTGGAAGTCCATGATGTCTTCCAGCGACGGCTTTTTCACGGAATTATATTCTTTCAGCAAAGCCTTGATTTCTTTGTGGACGTTTTCGGGCAATGTGGTGTCGTTACCCCCGACTTCATTGGGCAATTTTTTGTAATCGCCCACCTGAAACCATTCTTTGCGGACATCTGAGGTGCCGGTTTTCAAGATGAAGTGCAACTGCTTGATAAATTCTTCAGTCAGCTTGCCTCCGGTGTTGTCTATGATGTAGTCGATTGCGCGGAAGTGGTTGGTGGTTTCGATAATGTCGTCAATGTTGACCGAGCCGTCGGTTATTCCGATTGTGTTGGTTTCGAAGATATATCGTGTCTGGTCGTGCGTCAGCCGGCTCCCCTCGATATGATTGGAGTTATAGGTCAGGTCAATCTGTACGCGGTGATAGATGCCGCCTTTGATTTTTGCAGCCTTTTGTCGGCGCAACTCCAGCAGCAAGGGTGAGAGCTCCGTTTCTTTTTGCTTTTTGGGCAGCGGAGCGTCGGCTGGAATGGTCCACGTCTTTCCAACGAGCCGTGCACCTTCAAGTTTGCCCTGATTGCAGTAGTTTCTGGCTGTTCTTTCCGAAACGCCGTTCCGGTCGGCCCACATTTTTACTGATATCAAATCCATCTATCGGCAAGTTTTTGGTGAAATTTTTGCGCAAATATAGCGAAACTTGCCGTTATCGGCAAGTTTTTGCGTCTTGTGTGGCCTAAACTTCTTGCAACCCGCGGAAATGTCGGGGAATTTGCGTAAATTTGTGGCAAGAAATAAATTTACGTCAAATTCTTAAATCTTTTATCATTTTGATGAAGCATTCTTTCTCCGTTTTGGCTGCATTGACTGCGGTGGCGCTCGGCGCTTCGCCCCTGCAGGCCGAGACGTCGGTGAAACTGTCGGGGCCGACGCAGGCGCAGGTCGCGCTTGACGGCGATTCCGCTCCGCTCACAATCGATTTCTACGGACCCAACGTGTTCCGTCTGTTCCAGGACCCTGCCGGCGGCGACGTGCGCGACCCGCAGGCCGAGCCCCCGGCCGAGATTCTCGTGAAGAATCCGCGCGTCGAGCCGGGCACGGTCAATGTGGCCAAGACCGCCGACGGCTACACCGTCAGCACCTCGCGAGTGAAAATCACCTTCCCCGCCGAGGGCAAGACCTTCACCGTTACTGACCTCGCCACGGGCAAGACCGTGGTCGAGACGCTCGAACCCATTGCATACACGGCCAAGAACACCACGCTGAAACTGCGCGAACAGCCCGGCGAGTTCTTCTATGGCGGCGGCGTGCAGAACGGCCGTTTCAGCCACAAGGGCAAGTCAATCGACATCGTGAACACCAACTCGTGGACCGACGGCGGCGTGGCCTCGCCCACTCCTTTCTACTGGAGCACCGACGGCTACGGAATCATGTGGCACACGTTCGCACCCGGCGCCTATGACTTCGGCGCCGCCAAAAAGGGCGAGGTCGAGCTGCGCCACGACGCTCCCTATCTCGACCTCTTCGTCATGGTCGACGCGGAGCCCACCGCCCTGCTCAACGATTTCTATCAGCTCACGGGCAACCCCGTGCTGCTGCCCAAGTTCGGCTTCTACGAGGGCCATCTCAACGCCTACAACCGCGACTACTGGAAGGAAGACGAAGGCGGCATTCTCTTTGAAGACGGCAAGCGATACAAGGAGAGCCAGAAAGACAACGGCGGCATCAAGGAGAGCCTCAACGGCGAGCTGCCGGGCAACTATCAGTTCAGCGCCCGCGCGGTGATTGACCGCTATAACGCCGCCGACATGCCTCTGGGCTGGGTGCTCCCCAACGACGGCTACGGCGCCGGCTACGGCCAGACTTCCACTCTCGACGGCAACATCGAAAACCTGCGCAAGTTCGGCGAATATGCCCGCAAGCGCGGCGTTGAAATCGGCCTCTGGACCCAGAGCGACCTCCACCCCAAGGAGGGCATCGAGGCCCTGCTTCAGCGCGACATCGTCAAGGAGGTGCGCGACGCCGGCGTTCGCGTGCTCAAAACCGACGTGGCCTGGGTCGGCGCCGGCTATTCGTTCGGCCTCAACGGCGTGGCCGACGTCGGCGTCATCATGCCCGAGTATGGCAACGACGCCCGCCCCTTCATCATCTCGCTCGACGGCTGGGCCGGCACTCAGCGCTATGCCGGCATCTGGACCGGCGACCAGACCGGCGGCCAGTGGGAGTATATCCGCTTCCACATTCCCACCTACATCGGCTCCGGCCTCTCGGGTCAGCCCAACATCTGCTCTGACATGGACGGCATTTTCGGCGGCAAGAACCCCGTCATGAACACCCGCGACTTCCAGTGGAAAACCTGGACGCCGATGGAGCTGAACATGGACGGCTGGGGTGCCAATCCGAAATATCCCCAGGAGTTCGGCGGCGAGTATGCCGACATTGTGCGCGCCTACCTCAAGCTCAAGAGCGAGCTTCTGCCCTATGCCTACACCTATGCCCGCGAGGCCGTCGACGGCAAGCCGCTTATCCGCGCAATGTTCCTCGACTACCCGTCTGACTATACCCACGGCGTCGCCACGAAATATCAGTTCCTCTACGGCCCTGACTTCCTCGTGGCCCCCATCTATCAGGAGACGGCCCTGCAGGCCGACGGCTCCGACGTGCGCAACGGCATCTTCCTGCCCGCCGGAAAATGGTTTGACTACTTCACCGGCACGCCCTACACCAGCGACGGCACCATCGTGACGAACAACTTCGACACCCCGCTCTGGAAGCTCCCCGTCTTCGTCAAGGCCGGCGCCATCATTCCGATGGTCAACCCCAACAACAACCCGACGCAGATTGACTCGCGCATGCGCATCTATGAAATCTGGCCTGAAGGCCGTTCGGAGATGACCGAATATGACGACGACGGCACCACTCAGGCCTATCTCAGCGGTCATTTCGCAACCACCCGCATCAGCGCCGACCTGCAGCGCGGAGGCATGCTCAAGGTGGTCATCGACCCGACCAAGGGCTCCTATAAGGGCTTCCAAGCCAAAAAGGCCACCGAGCTGCGCATTCCGGCCACGGCCGCGCCCTCGATGGTGCGCCTCACCGTGGGCGGCAAGGCCGTAGCTCTGAAGCGTGTATTCACCAAGGCCGAGTTCGAGAAGGGCAAGAATGTCTGGTTCTTCGACGAACAGGTCAACCGACTGGCCGCCTACGGCGTCGACGGCTCGCAGAACATGCTGCCGCAGATCCGCGTCAAGGCCGAGGCCACCAACACGGCCAAGAATGCCGTGGCCCTCACCGTCGGCGGCTATGAGCTGAACCCCGAGGCCGCAGTGCCCGCAATGACCGCGCTCACCGCCCCCGCCGCTCCCGTCATGGCCATGACCGACGAGGATATCAAGCCCTACGACATCACCCTGCGCTGGCAGCCCGCGGCCGATGCCGCTGAGGTGCAGGTGCTCCACGACGGCATGCTCTATACCAACCTCGGCACCGCCGAAGGCCGCACCACCGCCTACTTCGAAGACCTCACCCCCGAAACCGCCTACGACTTCAAGGTGCGCGCCGTCAACCCCGCCGGCGCCTCCGAGTGGGTTGACCTCGCCCTGACCTCGGCCGCCAACCCCCTCGAGTTCGCAATCAGCGGAATCAAGGGCGAGTGCACAATCGCCGACCAGCCCGGCTTCGGCCTCTGGCGCGCATTCGACCACGACGAGCGCGGCGACACCTGGCACTCCATCTATCAGGGCTCGACCGTGCCGTTCGACATCACCATGGACCTCGGCTCGTTCAACACCCTCGACCGCCTCGAATACGTGCCCCGCGTAGACGCCGGCAACGGCACCATTCTCGAAGGCACGTGGCAGATCAGCGAAAACGGCACCGACTGGACCGAACCCGTAGCCTTCAAGTGGACCCGCGACAACAAGAATAAGGTAATCACCTTCAGCGAGACCACCCCGATGCGCTATGTCCGCCTCCATGTCGACAAGGCTCTGGGCAACTTCGGCTCGGCCCGCGAAATCTACGTCTTCCGCGTGCCCGGCAGCCCGTCGTTCATTCCCGGCGACATCAACAAAGACGGCCTCATCGACGCCAACGACCTGACCTCCTACACCAACTACACCGGTCTGCGCCGCGGCGACAGCGACTTTGACTACGTCAGCATGGGCGACGTCAACCGCAACGGCCTGCTCGACGCCTACGACATCTCCGTCGTGGCCACTCAGCTCGACGGCGGCATCGAGAACCCGGCCGATTCAATCGGCGGCGAACTCGCGCTCATTCCCGACAAGCAGAGCTATAACCCCGGCGACGAAGTCGTGCTCACCATCATGGGCAAAGGCCTCAAGAACGTCAACGCCTTCTCGCAGGCAATTCCCTATCTGCCCGCCGAATATGAATATCTCGGCATCACCCCCGAAGCCGCCGCAGGCATGAACAACATGACCTACGACCGTCTCCACTCATCGGGCGACAAGGTGCTCTATCCCACCTTCGTCAACCTCGGCGACAAGCCCCTGCTCAATGGCGACGTCGTCCTCGCCAAGATTCGCTTCCGCGCCCGCAAGGCCGGAGCCTTCACTCCCCTCGGCAAGGACGTGCTCCTCGTTAGCCCCGCCCTCAAAACCGCAGGCAACACGCTCAAAATCCGCTAATCCCGACATAAGATGAACTACAACAATCAACCCGAAGTCTCGCCCAAGCTCATAAAGAGCATCATAGGCGCCATCATAGGTGTCGCGCTCATCGTCGTGGCCATGGCCTTCATCATGCCCTGGTACAACGTCTGGTCGCAAGAGATGGAAGGCAAGGCCGAATTCGCCAAAGCCGAGCAGAACCGCAAAATCAAGATTGAAGAAGCCAAAGCCAACCTTGAAGCGGAAAAGCTCAACGCCCAGGCCGAAGTCGAGCGCGCCAAAGGTGCAGCCGAAGCCATTCGCATTGAAAACGGCAGCATCACGCCCACCTACATTCAATACCTCTGGGTGCGCCAGCAGTCCGACCTCAGCGACAAGACCGTCATCTACGTCCCCACCGAAACCAACCTCCCGATTCTCGAATCCACCAGGGCCCTCAAGCTCCCCGACTGACAATCCGGAAATCCACTCTCCCAAGCGAGGCCGCGCCCCCACGGACGCGGCCTCGCTTCATTTTGTTATCGGGATTTAGCTTGATTTATCGGGATTGAGCGGGAATTTTTCGCGCGGCCGCGCTCACACGGTTGGGGGGCGGGTTGGGGGAAATAAAAAAACCGCCGCGGCCCTCCCCCGGGAAGGCACGTGGCGGTTTGCGCCGGCTCAACGGCGGCGCGGTGCGTGCAGGACCTGGGTCGGCAGCCCCATCGGCACCTGAGGGTGATGGAAACATGTCAGGGTTGGAGTGTGTGCGCTTTGCGACCTATTGGAAGAGGTGCGGCTTTTGCTGCGTTTTGGCTTTGTGAGGCACGCGGGGCAGCTGCCGCTCAGGCAGGTATCTGAGGTAGAGGGAGGAGGGCGACGCCGGGGGACAGGCGCCGTGGAGGCGCGTCGCTCCGCTTGTTGAAGATTTTGACGGGGTAGCGTATTTTGGTCGGCCGCAGGATTTTGCGGCGTTTTAGCAGCAGGGGGTCGGGGCTGAGGGCATTGTAGCGGCACCAGAATGGGTTCTTGCGGGTTCGGCGCCAGAGGGAGCGGAAGTGGTTGCGGCGCCATGGCCAGGCGATGTCTCCGTGGACGATGATGATGGAGCCGACGGCGGCTCCGGCTACGAGCGAGTGTACGGGGCCGATGAGCCGGCTGCGGTAGACGGGTACGGAGGGACAGTAGGTGTTGGCGTTGAAGAGGACTGCGCTGTTGAAGTCGTAGCCGCGGGTGCAGTAGATGCTTCGGCCTGCGATGGGGAGCGGGTTTGGAGGGGAGAAGATGCGGCAGGCGGCGAAGGCGTCGGCTCGGGTTGTGTCGACGACGATGTTGGGGAGGGAGGGCGTGATTGCGAAGGGTAGGAGTATGTTCTGATGCCAGGAGACGTATTCGAGAATTACGCGCATGAGTTCGCGCGTGGGGTCGTTGACGAGCATCAGGAGGGAGCCGTCGGCGAGCTGTCGGGCGCGTTCGGCGGCTTCGATGAAGTTGGCTTCGGCCGACCGCAGAGGACGGCCGACCCAGCGTCGGAAGCTGACGGAGTATTGTCGGAACGGGAGCCAGATGCTTTGCATGTCGGCGGCAAAGTTACGACAAGGGGGAGGAGGGGAAGCGTAGAATTGGGTTAAGGGTTAAGAGTTAAGGGTTAAGAGTTAAGGGAGCGCCGGCAAGCCGGCGGCACAATGGACAAATTTAGAATTAAGGGTTTTTGGATTTTTCGCGCTTGCGCGCTCAACACGGTTTTGCATAAAATTAGCGACATTGCAGCTGGGCGCATGCAATGTCGCTATGTGGGGCGGGGTATGGGGTTAGTCGGCGGCGGAGGGGTCGGAGAGGTCGACGGCGTAGTAGGTCTTGCGGCCGGTGGGGTAGATGCCGGAGATGAAGAGCACCTTGTCGGGGGCGGAGGAGTTGACGAGGGCGGTGTAGATCTTTTCCATCTCTTCGACCGTGCGCACGCGCTGACCGTTGATTTCGAGAATGATGAAGCCTCGGCGAATGCCGGCGTCGCTGAATTTGCCGTCGGTGAGGCCGGTAACCTGCAGTCCGGAGGTTAGGCCGAGTCGGCGCAGTTCGGTGTTTTCGAGCGGTTTGAGCGCGCAGCCGAGTTCGGAGAAGTCGCCGCGGGCCACGGTGGAGGTGGTGCCGTTGTTGTTGCGCAGGGTAACGGTGGCTTGTTCGTGGCGGCCGTCGCGGACGTAGGCAATGCTCACTTTGTCGCCGGGGCGCAGGCGGGCCATCTGTTCCTGAAGCTGTGCGGCGGTGTGCACGGGGTTGCCGTCGAGTTCAACAATGATGTCGCCCGGTTTGATGCCGGCCTCGAAGGCTGCGGAGCGCTCGGAGACTTCGGCCACGTAGATGCCGTCGCGCGTGTCGGTGATGTTCTTCTCCTTGGCCAGTTCGGGGGTCAGTTCCATGAACTGAATGCCGAGCACGGCGCGCTGAACGGTGCCGAACTCCTTGATGTCGCTGACGATTTTCGTAACGATGGAGGCGGGAATGGCAAACGAGTAGCCGGCATAGTTTCCGGTCTGCGAGTAGATGGCCGTGTTGATGCCGACGAGTTCGCCGCGGGTGTTGACCAGGGCGCCGCCCGAGTTGCCGGGGTTGACTGCGGCGTCGGTTTGAATGTAGCTTTCAATCGACATGCGGCCCGAGCGGTTGCCGCCGAGGCTGCGCGCCTTGGCGCTGACAATGCCGGCGGTAACGGTCGAGGTGAAGCCGAATGGGTTGCCGACGGCCAGAACCCACTCGCCGACTTTGAGGCGGTCGGAGTCGCCCATGGGGATTACGGGGAGGTCGGTGGCGTCGATTTTGAGCAGGGCCAGGTCGGTGGCTTCGTCGGCGCCGATGACGGTGGCGTCGAAGGTGCGGTTGTCGTTGAGGGTGATTTCAAGGCGTTCGGCGCCGTTGATTACGTGGTTGTTTGTGACGAGATAGCCGTCGGGGCTGAGAATGACGCCCGAGCCGAGGCCGAGCTGCTGTTCGCGCGGCGACTGCTGCTGACGGGGCGACTGCTGCTGGCGCGGACGACCGCCGAAAAAGTATTCGAGCAGGGGGTCTGAGAAGTCAAAGGGCGACGCCGAGCCGCCATATTGCTGCACGCGCGGCGAGGCATAGCTTTTAATGGAGACTACGCCGTTGATTGTGCTTTCGGCGGCGTCGGTGAAGTCGGGGTAGGCATTCGGCGAGGCGCAGGCGGTGGCTGCGATGGTCAAGGCGAATGCGGCAAGCGAAATTTTGTTCATAGTTGTGTGATTACGGTTGGTTTAACGATTGCAAAATTAACACTGTGCGGCGTTATGTGCAAGCGACTTAACGCGATTTAAGTTATTTAATATTGGTTTGCTTAAAATTTGTGAACGACGACGGGGTCGGCGGTGTTATAGTCATATAATTGTTAAAAACCCGACAAACTATGAAACACCGAAAACTGCTGATTTGCCTGGCGGCCGTGGCCGCAGGGCTGAGTGCGTGCTCTCCGTTCACTCTGGTTAATTCAGAGACCTACAACAACGCCGACCTGGCCGACTACAAGACCTTCCGCATCGTAACGCCCGACGACGGGCAGCTGCCTCCGGGCATGGAGATGGTTACTTATTATAACATCGCGGCCGCCATTCGCGAGCAGATGGTTGAGCGCGGATATACCGAAGACGCCTCTTCGCCGCTGCTGATAAACTTTGCAGTTACCGTTCACCGCGAAATCGACACGGCGCCGGCCTATCCCTACGGTCCTTATGGACCGAACGGCCCTATGGGCCCCGGTTTCGGCCCCGGCCCGGGCCCGTGGGGCGGATTCTATCCGAGCTTCATCTATCCGCGCTATTACTACTGGAACCCCAACGCTCAGGTAATTACCGGCATCTACAAGGAGGGCGTGCTGACGGTCGACATGGTTAACATTCAGGAGAAGCTGCCGCTGTTCTCGGCCTCGGTGGCCACGATTATCGACAACGGCCTGGGGCAATACCGCAATCTGCAGGAAATTGCCGAAGCCGTGCAGACTCTGTTCTCGCGTTTTCCCGTCGCGCCGCTGCCTGAATATAAAAAGTAACCGACATATTGTAAATTTTCGTATATTTGCACCATATTATATTAACCGACAATGGGTGTAATGCGAAAAATAGCCGGCTTCTATGCCGGCGCCTGGCGCAGTTCCGTGGCCTCGCCCACGGGGCGGCGCCTCTGGCTGTTGCTGCTGCTCAAGGTTTCGGTGCTGCTGGTGCTGTTCAAGATACTGTTTTTTCCTGACAGGCTTGAGCGCGACTATGCCACCGATGCCGAGCGCGCCGATGCCGTCAGGAGCGCGCTGACGTCGCCCCCTCGGTTATGAGAGCCGACACGTTTTTTGAAATCATAACCAAATCATAACCAAAAATCTTCATTGAAACAATGCCCGATTTAATTTCTGTTGTAGACTGGTCGCGCTGGCAGTTCGCCCTGACGGCCATGTATCACTGGCTGTTCGTGCCCCTGACGCTGGGGCTGTCGGTGATTGTAGCCGTCATGGAGACCCTGGCCCTGAGCCGCGGGTCGGAAACCATGCTCAAGGCGGCGCGTTTCTGGACCAAGCTGTTTGCCGTCAACTTTGTCTGCGGTGTGGCCACGGGCATTATTCTCGAATTTGAGTTCGGCACGAACTGGAGCAACTACTCCTGGTTCGTGGGCGACATTTTCGGCGCCCCGCTGGCAATCGAGGGGCTGTTTGCCTTCTTCCTCGAATCGACGTTCGTGGTGGTGATGGTGTTGGGGTGGAACCACGTCGGGCGCCGCTTCCACCTGACGGCGACGTGGCTCACGGCCATCGGCGCGTCGGTTTCGGCGCTGTGGATTCTCGTGGCCAACGCCTGGATGCAATATCCCGTCGGCATGACATTCAACCCCGACACGATGCGCAACGAAATGACCGACTTCTGGGCCGTGGCGCTCTCGCCCGTGGCGCTCAACAAGCTGCTTCATGCCGTCATGTCGGGCTGGGCGCTGGCCGGTGTGTTCGTCATCGGCGTGAGCTGCTACATGATGGCCCGGCGCCGCTCCACTACGCCCGAGGGCATCGGCTCGGTCAAGGTGGCCGGCTGGGTGGGCCTTGTCGGCATTCTGATGACCTGCATGTCGGGCCACGGCTCGGCCGTCGACGTAGGGCGCACGCAGCCGATGAAACTCGCCGCAATGGAGGGCCTGTGGGAGGGCGGCCGCAACACCGAGCTGGTGGCCTTCGGCATTCTCAATCCCGAGAAGGAGTTTGACAACGACGCCGAGCCCTACCGGTTCAAAATCGGCATGCCCGGCATGCTGTCCCGGATTGCGCGCGGCGACTCCGAGGCCTACATTCCCGGCATCTATGACATTGTCGACGGCCGCGACGAAATTGACGGCCGCGAGGTCAACACCGTTAGCTATGCCGAGCGCATCGAGCGCGGCGCCAACGCCCGCCAGCTGCTGGCCGAATACGGCGTCACGAAAGACCCCGCCACTCTCGAAGCCTTCCGCGCCGACTATCCCTTCTTCGGCTACGGCTACTACGACACCCCCTCCGAGCTGGTGCCTCCGGTGGCGCTGACCTTCTATGCGTTCCACATCATGGTGCTTGTGGGCGGCTATCTGGTGCTGTTCTACATCGTGGCCCTGGCGCTGGCCTATCGCGCCCCGCGGCGGCTGTCGTCGCTTTGGGCGTCGTGGGCAGGTATGCTCTCGATTGTGGCCGTGTGGGTCTGCTCACAGGCCGGCTGGGTGTGCGCCGAAGTGGGCCGTCAGCCGTGGGTGATTCAGGACATCATGCCCACCCGCGCGGCCATCTCGGCCCTCGAGGCGTCGAGCGTGCGTCTGACATTCTGGCTCTTCGCCGGAGTGTTCACGCTGCTTCTGCTCGCCGAAATGTCAATCATGCTCCGTCAAATCCATAAAAAGAACTAAGATGATTACCTCGCTTCAGAATTACTGGTGGTTTCTGATTTCGCTTCTCGGCGGACTGTTGGTGTTCCTGCTCTTCGTGCAGGGTGGCCAGACCATGTTGCTCGGCATCAGCCGCGAGTCAGACCGGCGGCTCATGGTCAACGCCCTCGGCCGCAAGTGGGAACTGACGTTCACGACTCTCGTCGTGTTCGGCGGCGCGTTCTTCGCTTCGTTTCCGCTGTTTTATTCAACGAGCTTCGGCGGCGCCTACTGGCTTTGGATGCTGATTCTGTTCTCGTTCGTTGTGCAGGCGTTCAGCTATGAGTTCCGGCGCAAGAGCGGCAACCTCTACGGCACGCGCACCTACGATGTGCTGCTGTTTCTGAACGGGTGTCTGGGGTGTGTGCTGCTCGGAGTGGCCGTGGGCACCATGATTTTCGGCGCACAATTCACCGTTAACCGCGCGAGCATTCTCGACCCGCAGAACCCGGTGATTTCAACCTGGTCCACGCCGTTCCACGGCCTGGAGGCCATTGCCGACTGGCGCTGCCTGCTGTTAGGGCTGGTCATTCTGATGCTTGCGCGCATCGAGGGCGCCGTCTACATGCTCGACAACACCTCGGGCGACGCCGAGCTGCGCCGCAAGCTGACGCGCCACGTGCTTGTGAGCGCTCTGTTTTTCGTGCCGCTGTTCCTGACATTCCTCGTTGTGATGCTCATGGCGCCGGCCTATGTTGCCGACGCGCAGGGCGAGATTTCGGAGGTGGCCTACGGCTATCTGAAGAACTTCACCGACATGTGGTGGGCCTCGCTGGCGCTGATTGTCGGCGTGATTCTCGTGCTCTGGGGACTGATGGGCGTGCTGATCCGCTCGACGTTCGCCCACGGGTCGTGGTATATCGGCATCGGCACGGTGCTCGTCGTGATGAGCCTATTCTGGGTCATCGGCTACGGCGGCACGAGCTACTATCCGAGCCTGACCGACATGCAGTCGTCGCTGACGCTGGCCAACAGTTCGTCGTCCGAATTCACGCTGAAGGTGATGAGTTGGGTGTCGGTGGTGATTCCGTTCGTAGTGGCCTACATCGCTTACGTGTGGTGGCGCATGGGGCGCAAGCCGCTGTCGGTTGAGAATCTGAACGACGGCGATGAATATTGAGGGATTTTGAGTGAAATTTCGTAACTTTGCACTCCGAAATCCTATAGAAAATATATTGACAGAATGAAAAATATCCGGAATTTCTGTATCATCGCGCACATTGACCACGGCAAAAGCACGCTTGCCGACCGCCTGCTTGAGTTTACCCACACCGTCAATCAGAAAGACATGGAGGCTCAGGTGCTCGACGATATGGACCTTGAACGCGAGCGCGGAATCACCATCAAGAGCCATGCAATTCAGATGGACTATGAGCTTGACGGCCAAAAATACGTGCTCAACCTGATTGATACTCCCGGACACGTGGACTTCAGCTACGAGGTGAGCCGCTCGATTGCCGCCTGCGAGGGCGCGCTGCTCATTGTCGACGCCTCGCAGGGCATTCAGGCGCAGACAATCTCCAACCTCTACATGGCCATCGACAATGACCTCGAAATCATTCCGGTGCTCAACAAGTGCGACCTCGACTCGGCCAAGCCCGACGAAGTGTCTGACCAGGTCGTCGACCTTCTCGGCTGCAAGCCCGAAGAGATTATCCGCGCGTCGGGCAAGACGGGCATGGGCGTCGAAGAGATTCTGCGCGCAATCATTGAACGCATTCCCGCGCCCGAGGGCGACCCCGAGGCGCCGCTTCAGGCCCTGATTTTCGACTCGGTGTTCAACCCCTTCCGCGGCATCATAGCCTACTACAAGGTGGTGAACGGCACGCTGCGCACCGGCGACTTCGTCAAGTTTGTCAGCACCGGCAAGGAATATCACGCCGACGAAATCGGCATTCTGCGCCTGGACATGGAGTCGCGCCGCGAAATCTCGGCCGGCAACGTGGGCTACATCATTTCCGGCATCAAGACGAGCAAGGAGGTCAAGGTGGGCGACACCATCACCCATGTGGAGCGCCCGTGCGAGGCCGCCATCGACGGCTTCGAGGAGGTGAAGCCCATGGTCTTTGCCGGCGTTTATCCCATCGAGACGGAAGACTTCGAGAACCTGCGCTCAAGCCTTGAGAAACTTCAGCTCAACGACGCCTCGCTCACGTTCCAGCCCGAAAGCTCCGTAGCCCTCGGCTTCGGTTTCCGCTGCGGCTTCCTGGGGCTGCTCCACATGGAAATCATTCAGGAGCGACTGGACCGCGAGTTCGACATGAACGTGATAACCACCGTGCCGAACGTGAGCTATCGCGTCTTCGACAAGAAGGGCAACATGACCGAGGTGCACAATCCCGCCGGCCTGCCCGACCCGACGCTCATCGACCACATCGAGGAGCCGTATATCCGCGCGTCGGTCATCACCGCCGCCGACTTCATCGGCCCCATCATGACCCTCTGTCTGAGCAAGCGCGGCGAGCTCGTGAAGCAGGAATATATTTCGGGCAACCGCATGGAGATGATTTTCGACATGCCGCTGGGCGAAATCGTCATCGACTTCTACGACAAGCTCAAATCCATCTCGAAGGGCTATGCCTCGTTTGACTATCATCTTCACGACTTCCGCGAGAGCAAGCTCGTCAAGCTCGACATTCTGCTCAACGGCGAGAGCGTCGACGCGCTGTCGACGCTGACCCACGTGGACAACTCCGTAACCTTCGGGCGCCGCATGTGCGAGAAGCTCAAGGAGCTGATTCCGCGCCAGCAGTTCGACATCGCGATTCAGGCCGCCATCGGCGCCAAAATCATTGCCCGCGAAACCATCAAGGCCGTGCGCAAGGACGTAACCGCAAAGTGCTACGGCGGCGACATCTCGCGTAAGCGCAAACTGCTCGAAAAGCAGAAAAAGGGCAAAAAGCGCATGAAACAGATTGGCTCGGTCGAGGTGCCGCAGAAGGCCTTCCTCGCCGTGCTCAAACTCGACTAACCGAAATTTGAGAAAATGACTGACGAAAATCGCGGACCGGAGCGTCCGGACATCGACAATATGCCGCACCGCGTCTTCTATGCGGCGCGGCAGGCCATTTCGCGCCATGCAACGGGCGGCAACATCTTGATTCTCGCAACGGTGCTGGCGCTCATCGTGGCCAACATTCCCGGCATCAATCAGGCCTATCTTGACTTCTGGACCCAGGAGGTGCGCCTGCAGGTGGGCAGTTTCAACCTGTTCAGCCACCACGGCGAACCGATGAATCTGGGTGCGTTCATCAACGACGCCCTCATGGCCGTGTTCTTCTTCACCATCGGCCTTGAAATCAAGCGCGAGGTGCTCGTTGGCGAGCTGTCGAGCTTCCGCCAGGCGCTGCTGCCGATTGTCGGCGCGTGCGGCGGCATGCTCGTGCCCGTGGTTATTTTCTGGCTGATGAGCCGCGGCACGGACTTCAGCGGCGGCGCGGCCATTCCGATGGCCACCGACATCGCCTTCTCGCTCGGCGTGCTGGCCATGCTCGGCAGCCGCGTGCCCATCTCGCTCAAGATTTTCCTGAC
This sequence comes from uncultured Porphyromonadaceae bacterium, assembly GCA_902495245.1. GTDB lineage: Bacteria > Bacteroidota > Bacteroidia > Bacteroidales > Muribaculaceae > UBA3263. The sequence continues at coordinate 58,698 of CABUWI010000009.1, read as the reverse complement.
CACGCTGGCCGTGGTCGATGACATCGGCGGCATCGTGGTCATCGCCGCATTCTACTCGACCGACCTCCAGCTCTCGCTGCTGGCGTGGGCGGCGCTTCTGCTGGCCATTCTCTGGCTCGGCGGCAAATTCCAGATTCAGACCAAGGCGTTCTATATTCTCATCGGCGTTGCCGTCTGGTTCCTCTTCCTCAACTCGGGCATTCACCCGACAATTGCCGGCGTGCTCGTGGCCTTCTGCGTGCCGGCCAAGCCGGTCTATGCGCCCGTGAGCTATATCCGCAAGATTCGCGACGCCATGGCCAACTTCCGCAGCGAAGACGACGAAGAGCTCAACCGCAAGTCGATTCTCAACAAGGAGCAGATGAACTGGCTCAAGGAGGTGGAATCGTCGAGCGACAAGGTGATCTCGCCCCTGCAGTCGCTCGAAGATGACCTCACGCCCGTGGTCAACTATTTCATCGTGCCTCTGTTTGCCTTTGCCAACGCCGGCATCTTCCTGCTCGACATGGAGCCGCTGTCGGTGTTCGAGGGCGTGTCGCTCGCAATCATGTGCGGCCTCTTCTTCGGCAAGTTCATCGGCATTTTCAGCTTCTCGTGGCTCTGCATCAAGCTGCATCTCGCGCCGAAGCCGGAACGGAGCACGTGGAACAGCCTCGCGGCCGTGAGCATGCTCGGCGGCATCGGGTTCACCGTCTCGCTGTTCATCGCGACGCTCAGCTTCCCCACGGCCGCCCAGCTCGACCTGCTCAATCACGCCAAGCTCGGCATCGTGGTCGGCTCGATTATTTCGGGCCTTGTCGGCTACGTGTGGCTACACTACGCGCTGCCCCCAAAAGACCCTCAGGCAAAAGAGAACGAATGACACGCCGCAAAGGCATGTTGCAGGGATATGTTATGAAACATACGTAAAAATTTGCATGCGCAGATAAAAACCCCGAACTTTGCAACACGAAAATCATTCAATCTTTTTTACCTTAAATATTGTACCTATTTGGAAACAACGTGTGGGAGAGCTTGCGAAAGCCCTCCCACAATCAATTTTTAGCCCGATCCGTTGGTGGCGACCGGTTTCGTAAATTCTGTAGGGACGCACGGTTCGTGCGTCCGCGATAACGGCCAATAATGCAGCAATTTATGCATTCCGCAAAGCGGACGCACGAGCCGTGCGTCCCTACATTGGATTTGGGGATTTATGCTGAAATAATAGCGAGGCCGCGCCTGAGTGGGCGCGGCCTCGTTGATAATGGGGGTGGGGAGGTCAGCGGTCAACGAGGATTCGCTTCACCGACGTGCCGCGGCGTTCGATGTAGAGGCCGGGGACAAGGGTGCGGATATCGCTGCCGACTATGACGCCGCGCAGGTCGTAGTAGACCGGCGCTTCGTTGTCAGCGGCGCCAACGTCGCCGAGACCGGTTGTGTCCATCTCGTCTACCGTATCGAAGTCTTTCCAGCCGGGAGCGGCCTTGTAGGCCTCGGCCGAGCCTTTGGGCACTTTCAGCGTGCAGCCGTCGGGAATGTAGTCGAATGCAGTGGCGTCGCCAATCAGTGCGGGCGGCGTGGCGGCGTTGACTGTTACCGTGGCGTTGTTGAGGTGCATCATGCTGAAAGTCCGCGAGGAGATTTGTGTCAGGGTTGCGGGCAGAATCAGTTCGTTTATTTCGCCGTGCATCATCGCGTGGAACATGCCGTCCTGAGGCTCGCCCAGCGAAACGGTTGTGTAGGTCTTGCCGTCAATTTCGAACGATTCGGGCAGAGAGAGCGTCGTCCCGGTGAACTCCATGCCTTCAAAACCGTCGACGTAGCATTCGGTCTCCGAGCCGTTGACGGGGCGTGAGCGCCACATCAGGTCGACTTTCGGCGACACGTTGGCCGTGATGGTCATGTCTTCGCTGACGGTGATGGTGGTGGGATTGTCGGTCGAGCCGTTGCTCCAGTCGTCGAAGTCATATATGCTGCCGGAGGCGCGCACATATTTCAGCTCGACCTGTTCGCCGACCTCATAGAATCCGGCACCGGTTACGGCTCCTGCATACGGCGTGCTGACGGTTGCACTGACAATGCAGCGGTTGCCGATGAGCTCCTTGAAGGTCTGGTCGCCGACGAGCCAGTAAACAAAATTGCCGTCTGAATCTGCCGTTACGGAAGTTTCTTCTGCCAGCAGCATGTTTTGGAGCGTATAGGTAGCGCCCGGAGTCATGCCGCTCTGAGTGTAGGACTTGGCAGTTTCGCCTTTGACAGTAACCGAGGTGTTTGTGCGGATTGTCGAGTCGAAAATGCCGTCGTTAAGCTCGACCGTAGTCGCGCCGTTCACAGAGCCGACGCCCTCGGGGCAACTTCCGGCTCGATATGCGTAAATTGACGGGCCTGCGCCGCGGAAGTGAGCTTCGCCGCCGTTCTGAATGAACTTGCCGCCGGCTTTCGAGCCGTTGGGAGTGTATTCCCAGCCGCTGCCAAATCCGGCGCCGCCTTTGCAGCCTTGGGCATAGACCGTGCCGCTGTTGAGGGTCAGTGTGCCGCATGTGCCGTAGACCGAGCCGCCGATGCCGGCTCCACCGCCGCCACCGGCTACCTCGGCACCGCCGAGAGCGTGGAGTACGCCGTCGCCGGCTATTGTCAGGAATGCGCCGTCAGGCAATTCGATGCCCGCATTGTTGACGCCGCCGCGCAGGGTCGATTCGCCCGCGAGGGTCATGTCAACATAGCCTTTTTCAATGTAGACGGGACAGCTGACATTGCGGTCGCCGTTGTTTACGGCACTGCGGTTGATGTTGAGGTTGTCGATGGTGATGTCAAGCGGAGAGTCTTCCGTGCCGCCTGAAATCGTAACGCCGTTGGTGGTCTCGGCCGACGAGGTGAGCACGTAGCGGCCCCCGAAAGCGGTGAAAACGCCGTCGATGGTGTAGCCCTCGGGTGTGATGCTCACAGAGCCCGACGCAACGTCGAGCGTGGGAACCGGGTTGGGCAGTTCCTCGATGGTAGCGAAATCTTTCCAGCCCGGAGCGGCGGCGTAGGCTGCCGATGTGCCGTAGGGAACTTTCAGGGTGCAATCTGAGGGAATGTCGTAGAACTTGGTGGCGTTATTAGTCAGCGCGGGCGGTGTGGCCGCGTTGACCGCGAGAGTGTTCAGGCTGCTGAAGCCCGAAAACGCCGCGGGCGTAATCGCGGTGAGGGCGGCGGGCAGAGTCAGCTTGTCAAGTTTGCCGTCGGGGAGCCTCATTTCGAACATGTCCATGCCCATGTCTGAATTATTGCCAAGGGCAGTGGTGATGTAAGTCTTGCCTTCAATCTCAAAAGTTTCGGGCACTTCGAGTTCTTGTTCAGCGTAAAGGTTGCCGTTGAACATGCTTATATAACATTCCGTTTCAGAGCCGCTGATTGGATATGCGCTCCACATTCGGCTGACTTTCGGCGAGACGTTGGCCGTTACGGTCATGTCCTGACCGACGGAGATTGTTGTCGGGTTGTCGGTCGAGCCGTTGCTCCAGCTGTCGAAATCGTAGACCGAATAGTTGGGAGTGTACTTTAATTCGATGCATTCGCCGATGGCGTAAAATCCGGCGCCTGTTATGGTGCCGTAGCCGGCCGGATTGGTGGCCACTTTGATCGTTGCGCGGTCGCCGATGAGTTCGGCAACGCTCTGTTCGCCCGCGAGCCAGTAAATGAAGTTGCCGCCGGAGTCGGCGGTAACCGAAGTCTCCGGGGTGCCGAACTGATGGTAGAGCGTATAGGTTGCGTCAGGAGTCATACCGGAGAATGTCTGCGCCGTAGCGGTCTCTCCCTTGACTGTTACCGTCGAGTTGGTGCGCACGGTGGAATAAAAGGTGCCGCCGTTGAGCTGAACCGTCGTTGCGGCGTTGACCGAGCCGACGCCCTCGAAACAGCTGCCTCGCAGATAGGAGTTGTAGTTGGCGGCCGACGAGCCGGTGAAATGGGCCTCGCCGCCATTTTGAATGAACGTGCCGCCGGCCAGGGTGGAGGAGGGCTCCCACTGCCAGCCGCTGCCGAATCCGGCGCCGCCCTTGCAGCCCTTGGCGTAGACCGTGCCGCTGTTGAGAATCAGAGTGCCGCATGTGCCATAGACTTCGCCGCCGATGCCTGCACCGCCGCCTCCACCGGCCACCTCGGAGCCGCCGAAGGCGTGGAGAATACCGGAGTCGTCGCCGTAGGCATCGCCGATTGTCAGCATCGCACCGTCGGGCACACATATGCCCGGATTGTTGACGCCGCCTCTCACTGTCGATTCGTTTATCAACAGGAGATTCACATAACCGCTCTCAATGTAAACGGGGCAACTCAGGGTGTGGTTGCCGTCGTTGACATTGCTGCGGTTGATGTTGAGGTTATCAAAGAAGATGTCGACGGGTGAGGCTTCCGTGCCGCCCGTGATTGTCAGGCCGTTGGCGGTTTCTCCTGACGAGGTGATTATGAAACTCGTATAGCGCGTGGCCGAAACGGTAGAGCCGTCGCCGAGCGTAACCGTTTCGGGCGTGATGGTTGCGGAGCCGTCGGAGAGGTCGATGCGCAACGGCCCCATGGCTCCCGCTTGCAGCGCGCTTGCCGCAAGGAGTGTGAATAATAGCTTTTTCAACATGTGATCGGATATTGAGAGGTTTATTATGTGATATATATAAAGCAAAAAAGGTGTGAGGTGCGTATTTCATGCCTTCGCCGAGTCATTTCAGGTCTTGGCTACCTCTGCAACAAGCGAATGCAACAGCCTCACACCGGTGCGGGCTATATACATGGATAGCATATATATCACCGATGAGAGTGCCACTGGCGTCGCATCTTCGTTGCGGTTTCTAACGGCCAAGTTTGAAATGGAAGAAGATGAAAGCGTCAAATAACACTTTGATATGTAGTCAATCATGGATTTGCCTGACGCGCCTCCATAATCCGGCTGCAAATATACGCATTTTTCCCGAAATTACAGTGCCACAACCCCGCCGACATTTTGAATGTGGCGAAAAATTCGTAACTTTGCAGTCGAAGCAAACAGAATTGGCAGCACAGTGCGTAAAAATACGCACTCCACTGCGTAAAATGTAAAAGTATGTATAAAAGAGCTGAATATCATGTGATTAAACGGCGCCTGGAAGAGCCGCGCAGGTTCGTTCAGGTCGTTATGGGACCGCGTCAGGTGGGTAAATCAACCGTTGTGAAGCAAGTGTTGAAAGATCTGGACCTTCCGTGGCAGTTCTTTTCGGCCGACGATGTGCCCGCTACTGACCGCAGGTGGATTTCAAATTGCTGGGACGCCGTGAGGAGCCTGAAAGAGAACAAAGGGTGGGGAACGGCAGTAATCGTAATAGATGAGATTCAGAAGATTGCAAACTGGAGCGAGACTGTCAAGAAAGAATGGGACGACGATACGTTTCATGACCGCGACATTAAGGTCTTGCTTCTCGGCAGCAGCCGCGTGTTGCTCGAAAAGGGGCTGTCGGAGTCGCTGGCGGGACGTTTTGAGGAAATCCGCATGACTCACTGGAGCTATACGGAGATGCGCGATTGTTTCGGGCTTTCGCTTGACCAATATATATTCTATGGCGGGTATCCGGGCGCGGCTCCATTGATTGACGACGAAGAACGTTTCAAGCAATACATTCAATCGGCAATCATCGAGTCGACAATCAATAAGGACATTTTGATGGATACTCCGATAAGCAAGCCGGCGTTGCTGCGCCAGACGTTTGAACTTGGCGCGGCCTATTCGGGCGAATTGCTGTCGCTTAACAAGATGCTCGGATCGTTGCAGGACGCCGGCAACACCGCCACATTGGCCGGCTATCTGAATCTGCTCAACGACAGCGGCCTTTTGTGCGGGCTTCAGAAATTCAGCATCGATACGGCGCGGCGCAAGGCGAGCATTCCCAAACTGCAGGTCTATAACAATGCGCTGAAAACCGTCTATAGCCCGATGACTTTCATGGGGGCAATTGCAGACCGCAAGGCGTGGGGAAGGATATTTGAATCAGGAATCGGAGCGTGGCTCGTCAGCAGCGCGTTTGTTCACCGTTTTGATGTGTACTATTGGCGCGAGCGCAACGATGAGGTTGATTTCGTGCTGTGCAAGAACGGTGTCGTAGTGGCGATTGAGGTTAAAAGCAATGCCGAGAAGCATACGGCGGGTCTCGACAAGTTCACGGCGCTGTTCAATCCGCGTGCCGCTTTCATTGTCGGCGACGGCGGCATAGCGCCGGACGAATTCCTCTCGATGGACCTTACGCGACTATTTATGTAGCTTTTTGAATGTGGGGAAAAATTCGTAACTTTGCAGGGAGATTTGGCAGTGTTGCCACGTATAATTTGTAATTATTCAAAGGAAAGAAGATTAGAATGATAGCGGTAAGCAATCTGGGCATGCAATTCGGAAAACGCGTGCTGTTTCAAGATGTCAATATGAAGTTCACTCCGGGCAACTGCTACGGAATTATCGGCGCGAACGGCGCGGGCAAGTCGACGCTGATGCGCATTCTGAGCGGTCAGCTCTCGCCGACCCACGGCTCTATCACGCAGGGCCCCGGCGAGCGCATGAGCGTGCTTGAGCAGGACCACTTCAAGTTTGACGACTGCACGGTGCTGGAGACCGTGATGCGCGGCCACACGGTGCTGTGGGACATCATGCAGGAAAAGGACGCGCTCTATGCCAAGGAGGATTTTACCGATGAAGACGGTGTTCGCGCCGCCGAGCTCGAAGAGAAATTTGCGGAGATGGAGGGGTGGAATGCCGAGAGCGATGCCGCCGCCCTGCTCAGCGGCCTCGGAATCAAGGAGGACCGCCACCAGATGCTGATGCGCGACATGAGCGGTAACGAAAAGGTGCGCGTGCTCCTGGCCAAGGCGCTGTTCGGCAATCCCGACAACCTGCTGCTCGACGAGCCGACCAATGACCTCGACCTCGAAACCGTGGCGTGGCTCGAAGACTATCTGTCGAAGTTCGAGAACACGGTGCTCGTGGTGAGCCACGACCGCCACTTTCTCGACTCGGTGTGCACCCACACGCTCGACATCGACTACAACAAGATGCAGCTCTTTGCCGGCAACTATTCGTTCTGGTATGAGTCGTCGCAGCTTGCCCTGCGTCAGCAAGCCCAGCAGAACAAGAAGGCCGAAGAAAAGCGCAAGGAGCTGTTGGAATTCATTCAGCGCTTCTCGGCCAACGTGGCCAAGTCGAAGCAGACGACCTCGCGCAAGAAGATGCTCGAAAAACTCAACGTCGAGGAGATTCAGCCGTCGAGCCGCCGCTATCCCGGCATCATCTTCACGCCCGAGCGCGACCCGGGCAACAAGATTCTGGAGGTGAAGGGGCTGACGGCGTCGGTTGACGGCGAAGTGCTCTTCAGCGACGTCAACTTCCAGATCGAGAAGGGCGACAAGGTCTGCTTCCTGAGCCACGACCCGCGCGCCATGACCGCCCTGTTCGAGATTATCAACGGCCGCCGCAAGCCCGACGCGGGCCAGTTCGAGTGGGGCCAGACAATCACCACGGCCTATCTGCCTCTGGACAATTCGGAGTTTTTCAACACCGACATGAACCTCGTTGACTGGCTCTGCCAGTTCTCGGACGATTCGAGCGAAATCTACCTCAAGGGCTTTCTGGGCAAGATGCTCTTCTCGGGCGAAGAGGTGCTGAAAAAAGCCTCCGTGCTCTCGGGCGGCGAGAAGATGCGCTGCATGATTGCGCGCATGATGCTGCGCAACGCCAACACGATGATTCTCGACTCGCCGACCAACCATCTTGACCTCGAGTCGATTCAGGCGTTCAACAACACGCTGCAGGCCTTCCGCGGCAACATCTTGATGTCGAGCCACGACCATGAGTTCATTCAGACCGTCTGCAACCGCATCATCGAGCTGACGCCCGGCGGCATCATCGACAAGATGATGGACTATGACGACTACATTACCGACGAGCGCGTTCTTGCCGCCCGCGAGCGCCTCTATGCAGCTACCGTCTGAAATCCTCTCGCTCCTGCCGGCCGAGCCGATGGGCGCGGAGCCCATCGGCGGCTCGGGCAGCAACCGCCGCTACTGGCGGCTGACCATGGCCGACGGCGCCGAGTTCATCGCCACCGTCGGCACCAACCGCGACGAAAACGAGGCGTTTTTCTATTTCGCCTCCAAGCTGGCCGAGGCGGGGGTGAGAGTGCCGCGCGTCGTGGCCGTTTCGCCCGACCGCATGGCCTACGTGCAGACCTCGCTGGGGCGTCGCGCGCTCTTCGACATGCTTGACCGCGCGGACCTCGTCGGCGACGCCATCGACCTGCTTGCGCGCGCCCATTCAGTTGCCGGCATCGACTATTCGCGCTGCTTCAAGGTCAGCGAGATGGACCGCCGCGCAATCTTCTGGGACCTCAATTATTTCAAATACTGTTTTCTGAAACCCACGCCCGGGGTGGAGATTGACGAGCCGGCGCTTGAAGACGACTTCGAGCGGCTGGCCGACATGGTGCTCGCCGCCGGGCCGCGCGGACTGATGCTGCGCGACTTCCAGAGCCGCAACGTGATGGTTGACGACGACGGCCGCGTCGGCCTCATCGACTTTCAGGGCGCGCGCCTCGGTCCGGCCCACTACGACGTCGTCTCCTTCCTCTGGCAGGCGCGCGCCGGCTTTCCCGACGCTTTGCGCTCGGAGATGGTGAGCCGCTACTGCGGCGCCCGCGGTCTTGACGAGGGGTGCTTTCGCGAGTCGCTGCCCGCCGTGGTCGTGCTGCGCCTGCTCCAGGCCCTCGGCGCCTACGGCTTCCGCGGGCGCCTCGAAGGCAAGGAGCATTTTCTGCGCTCCATTCCCCCGGCCCTCGCGTCGCTGCGCGCAACTTTGCGCGCCTTGCCGCAGCTGACTCAACTCACCCAATTAGTCAAATTAGACCAATTAGACTAATTAGTCAAATAATAATTATTTAACTCACAAAATTTCTCTGCGAGATGGCCGACACGTTTCTTCCTAAAAAGGGCAACTATCGCAAGCTGATAGCTTTTCAGAAGGCGGAATGTATCTATGACATCACCTACTATTTTGCCCATACTTACCTGTCGAAGAGCGACCGAACTGTCGACCAGATGATTCAGGCAGCACGCAGCGGCCGGCAAAACATTGCGGAAGGCTCTTCGGCAGCCGCTACGTCTGCCGAAACCGAGCTAAAGCTCGTAAACGTGGCCCGTGCGAGCCTTCAGGAACTATTGCTGGACTATGAAGATTTTCTCAGAGTCCGCGGCCTGACAAAATGGGACATTAACTCCGAAAAGGCAGCACGCACCAGGCGCGTTTGCTCAATGCACAATGACTCTGAATTTTATCTGGAGGCAATTAAACAGCGCTCTCCCGAAACGACCGCTAACATTGCCATTACTCTCATTCATCAGACCGACGTTTTTCTGCGCAAACTCCTGGAGAGGCTTCAGGCCGACTTCCTCAAGACCGGCGGCATCAAGGAGCAGATGTATAACGCCCGCATCAAGGCCCGCACTAACAAGGACTAAACTAATAGGTCTAATAGGTCTAATTAGACTAATTGGACTAATTGGACTAATTAGACTCTCAGGAGGGAGATGATGATGGGGTCGGAGCGGAGCCAGGCGGATTCGGCGATGCGGAGGCGACCGTCGGGGGTGGGTTCGAGCAGGCGGCGGGCAGTGGCGAGTTCGGCGGGGGTGAGGAGCGCGGGGTCGAGGCCGCGGGCGGTGCGCAGGGCGGTCATGACGGTGTCGTTGAAGCGGTTGGCGGCCGTTTCTTCGTCAATGGTGGCGGCGTGGTCGGGTGCGGCCATGTAGGCCTTGAGGTCTGAGGGATTGTAGCGGCGCAGGGTGCCGTCGAAGCTGTGGGCGCCGGGGCCGAGGCCGAGATAGGGGGTGCCGTCCCAGTAGGCGGCGTTGTGGCGCGCCTCGCGGCCGGGCATCGCGAAGTTTGAAATCTCGTAGTGGGTCATGCCGGCGGCGCGCGTCAGCTCGCAGAGGGTGGCATACATCAGCTCGGCCGCCTCGTCAGAGGCTTCGGCGACCTTGCCGGCGCGGCGCATGGCGTCGAGGCGCGTGCCCGGTTCGTAGCTGAGCAGGTAGGCCGACAGATGGTCGGGCCCGAGGGCGAGCGTGGCCTCCAGTGTGCGGCGCCAGCCGTCGGGCGTCTGGCCGGGGAGGCCGTATATGAGGTCGAGGCTGATGTTGGCGAATCCGGCGGCACGCAGCGTGCGGTAGGCGGCGACGGCCGCGGCTGCGGTGTGGCGCCGGCCCACGGCGCGGAGTTCGGCGTCGTCGAGACTCTGAATGCCCATGCTGACGCGGTTGGCGCCCGCGTGGAGCAGGGCGTCGGCATAGGCCGGAGTGATGTCGTCGGGGTTCACCTCGACCGTGCGCTCGCCCGGAGCGAGGGCGAGCAGCGGCGCAAGGAGCGCCGGGGGCATGGTTGAGGGTGTGCCGCCGCCGATGTAGACAGTCTGCAGCTCGCCGACCTCGCGGCATCGCGCCCGGAGCTCGCGCATCAGCGCGTCGGCATATGCCTCAGGCTCGAATCCGCGCAGAGGGCCGGAATAGAAGTCGCAGTAGGCGCACTTTGAGCGGCAGAAGGGAATGTGGACGTAGAGGCCGGCCATGGGGGGAAGCGGGGGTCAGTGGCACAGGGCCTTGAAGTTACAGAACTTGCAGCAGCCGTCGTCGGCCGCGCGCTCAATTTCGACCTCGGGGTCGAACAGCCGGTCGAACATGGCGTGTAATTGCTCGCGGAATGCTTCGGCCACCTGCGCGTAGTTGTCAATCTCCACGTAGGTCTTTGCGCGGCGCGACCCCATGCCGAGCAGGCCGAAGGCTTCGTCGCCGATTTCTTTCAGCTTGAAAATCTGCGGGCGCAGGCTCTCGGCCGTCGCCTCGGGGTGGAGCGCCAGATATGCCTCGCAATAGAGCAGCAGCTGGAAGATGGCCGACGCGCGATGCGGCGCGCCGAGTGCAAACAGCGAGTCCATGTCGCTGAATTCGGTGGCATCGGCGCCTGTCTTGTAGTCGATTATGCGCACGATGTCGCCCCCGGGGCGCTTGAGGCGGTCAATGCGGTCAATGATGATGCGGAAGTTCACGGTCAGCCCCGGCTTTACCTGCCAGCTGAACACCTCGGAGGCCTCGACGCCGAGAATACGGAAGGGTGCGTCGGCCATGTCGCGGCGAAACAGCGACTCGAGCTGCAGCCTCAGCACGGCTTTATACATCAGCTCTTTCTCGCCCAGGGCGGTCGACTCGACGGCGTCGGGGGCACAGTGGAGCAGGTGAATCTTCATTGCGCGCTCAAGCTCGCGGTCGAGCATGCCGCCGTCGGTGCCGTCGATGAGCGCCTGCAGGTCGGCGGCCTCGACGTCGCCGTCGCGCTCGGCCATGAACCGGCCGTAGATGCGCTCGGCCGCCTCGTGGACCACACTGCCGTGTTCGGCCGCTCCGGGTTCCTCCTTGTCGGGCTCGGGAATGTCGATGCCGTCGACCGTGGCGAGGAAGAAGGCCAGCGGGCAGTTCAGATAGCCCTTGAGGCGGCTGGCCGACAGGCGGTGGGTGTCGATGTGTTCGGGGTCGGCAAACTTGTGCAGCTCCTCCAGCAGCTCGGGAGTCTTGGCCAGTGTCTGCCCCGGCTGAATCAGCGCCTTGCGGCCGGCCTTGGGGTTGGCGAACGACACCATTGACGACGTCAGTTCCACGCCGGGAAAGTTGAGGAAGCGCAGCTGGGTGATGTAGCGCGACGGCTCGCCCTGACGCAGCGCGCCGCAGCGGGCGTCGTAGATGAGCGTCAGGCGGTGCGCGCGGCTCAGGATTCGATAGAACTGATAGGCCTGTTCGGCCTCGGCCACGTCGGCCGTCGGCAAACCGTAGGCGCGTCGCAGCGCTTCGGGAATGAACGAGCGCGCCTTGTCGCGACCGGGATATATGTCGTCGCTCATCGAGAGCATCACGACGTTGTCGAAGCCGAGCGAGCGCGTCTCGCCGACGCCCATAATCTGCATGGCCTCGAAGGTCTCGCCCTCGAGCGGCAGCGAGCGCTGCATGATTGTGCGGTCAATTGTCTCGAAAAACGTACGCCGGTCAGTGGCGATGTCAAACTCCTCGCAGCATTGGGTAATCTGCTCGACCATGCCCTTTATTACGTCGGCACACTCGCGGTCGATGCTGCTCAACATGCCCCGGGCGGCGGCGAAGTCGAGCACCGACCGCACGTAGGCCGCCGTTTCGCGCGCCCCTGCGTCGCGGCCCACCGGCTCGAAGAGCGGCCTCAGGGCTTCGGAGTCAGGGTCCAGGCGGTTTGCCGGCAGATTGTAAAGCCCGTTGCGCCTCATCGACGCCACCAGCGCGGCACACTCGCGCGGCATGCGCGAGCGCAGGCCCGGGTGGGAAACCAGCGCGATGACATCGTCATGGAAGAACACCGGCACATCGGCGGCGTCGTAGCTCAGCCTCAGCTGCATCGACGTCAGCAGCGAATAGAACTGGGCCAGCGAGGAATAGCGCATCGGGTAGCCCATCGTTACGTTCAGCTTCTCATAGCGGTCATGGGGCACGGAAGTGAGCATCGGCACGAGCATCGACTCGTCGGCCAGCACCAGCGCGGTGTTGGCGTCGGTGAGGCGCCGGGCCGCAACCTTGGCCTGGGCCGAGGCCGAGGGCACTCCGATTACCTCCACCTTGTGGACGGCGGGGCAGGGGGGCAGCTCAACGTAGGGCGACTGCGCCGTGAACCTGCGCGCGTAGTTGCCCACGAGGCGCCCGGCGCAGTTGGCGGGGCCGCAATGATCCATCAGCGCGGGGTCGTAGTCCCAATAGAAGTGGGCGCGGTCTTTCAGCCTGTCGAAGATTACCAGTTCGGCGTTGGTGAGCCGGCTGAAGCCGATGAACACGAACCGCTTCGGCCCGAAGGGGAGCGCCGCCGGGTCGGCGGCCAGCCGGTCGGCCACGGCGCGGCATGCCATTGCGGGGTAGCACTCGCCCCCGGCGTCGAGCAGACGCCTGAACTCCGCATAGATGTCGCCGAGCATGGCCCAGAGCTGGGTGAATTTGCGGTCGGGTTCATGGCCCGGATTCACGTGATTCCAAAAGGGCAGGTCATCGGTCCTGACGCCTTTGCGGCCGTTGAGCGCCGCGCTCCAGTAGGGGTCGTCGCCCCAGTAGTCGCGAATGATTCTCTCCTGTTCCGGAGTCAGATAGAACGACTGAATCTCCTTGTAATCCTCGACGTTGCGAAACACCTCGGCGGGGTCGGCCAGCGCGCGGTCAACATCGTCGAAGTCGCTCAGCAGCATGCGCCCCCAGTAGCGGAAGCGGTCAAACGTTTCGGTGCCCGAGTCGGCGCCGTTGCGGGCGCGCACGTTGCAATAGGCCCGATAGAGAATATAGAGCAGCCGCTCGGTCGACGTTTTTTTCATGCCCGACGCCTCCTCGACCAGGCGGGTCAGTGTCAGGCACATCGACGAGGCCCGGCGGCTGTCGATTCCGCCGGCGGCGAGGCGCTCGGCAAAGTAGCGGCGCGAGCGCATGTTGGGAAACACAAACGTGTAGTGCGTCGCCTCGGGGTCGCGCAGATAGCCGTCGGCAATTGCGTTGAGAAACTCGTGCATTTACTTGCGCAATAAAATGATTATCTTGATTGCCAGGTCAAACAGCACAATCTTCGGGCTGCCGTTGCCCCTGATGTCGGTGATTGCGCTGTCAAGCTCGCTGACGGTCTCTTCGACGTTGCGTTCGTTGATGAACGGGTAGAAGCGCGCGCTGAACTGCCCCTCGGCGGCCGATAGGTAGTTGAGGCCCTCGGCGCGGAGGTTGAGAATGAAATTTTCGCGCACCATGCGCTGGCAATATTCCAGAAAACGGCAGATGGCGTCGCGGCCGAGCTCGCTCGTCTTCTCGCTCCATTTTTTCAGTTCGCCGACCTTGCGGCCGTAGGCGTTGCGCATCAGATCGGCAAACAGCGTCAGGTCGCGGTTGCCGTCGGCGGCCTCAAGCGCCTCGCGGGCGGCGATGATGTTGCCTTCGGCCAGATGGGCCGCGGCCATGGCGTCGGCGCGGTTCATGCCGCCGCCGATTGCGTCGGCCACCGTCTCGTCGCTCAGGCGCCGCAGCTCGATGCGCTGGCAGCGCGAATAGATTGTCGGCAGAATCTCGGCCGGCGAGTTGCTGACAAAAATGAACAGCGACCCCTCTTCGGGCTCCTCAATCAGCTTCAGCAGGGCGTTGGCCGCTGCGGGCTGCAGTTTTTCGGGCAGCCAGACCAGCGCGATGTTCAGGTCGGACGAGCGCGCCGTCAACGCCATCTTGCGCTGCAGCGAATCGGCCTCGTCGGCATAGATTGTCGGCTGGCCGTTCGGCTTGCCGAGCATTGCGGGCCATTGCCTGAAGTCCATCAGCGGGTCTGACGTGATGAACTCGCGCCACTCGGCCAGCCAGTCGTCGCACAGCGTCGTTCCGCTTCCTTTTTTCAGAATCGGAAAGGCAAAATGCAGGTCGACGTGGTTGAGCGCCTGATGCTGAATGCATGAGGGGCAGCGGCCGCAGCTGTCGTCGGCGTCGGCGTCGCGGCCCGTGCAGTGAAGATACTGAGCCAAGGCCCGCGCGAGCATCATCTCGCCCGAGCCCACGGGGCCTGAAATCAACAGCGCGTGGGGCAACCGCCCCGCCTTTACCATCTGCACCATGCGGCGCTTGGCCGACTCATGGCCGGCGACATCGCTAAACTTCATATGTGCAAAGTTACGCAAAACAGATGTTAATCTATGTTAATTGTGTCTGGCGAAGGATTAAAATAGTTAAATTTGCCGCGTCTAACCTAAATGTTAATGTATCAAACAAACCAAACAACATGAAAAAATTCTACGCATTTGCAGCAATTGCCCTGATGGCCTCGATCGCTCCGGGCGAAGCTCCGGCCAAGTCGCCCGCAGAAGTCCGTGCCGCTTTGAAAGTGCCCGAAATTGCCTCGCTGCGTGCCCGTCGTGCCGCCGCCGAAGAGGTGAAGCCCGTCTGGGGTGCGGCCACCCGCCGTGTGTACTCATACGAAGACGGAGCATGGGCGCTCGACGAGACCTACAAAACCAAATACTATCCCGACGGTATGGAAGAGGTGGTCGACATCATCAGCGAAGACGGCATCTTGCGCGAAACGCTCAAGTATAACGAGGTGGGCTATATGACCTATCGCCTGCGCGAAGTGTCGGAAGACAACGGCGCAACCTTCACGCCCTCCGAACTGCTCGAGCGCGAGTTTGACCCCATCATCAAAACGCTGCCCATCAAGGCCGTAACGAAAATGTACAGGGACGGCCAGTGGGTAGAGACGGGCAACAGCTACACCCGCACCATCACCCGCAACGCCGACGGCAACATCACCTCGGTTGAAATCGCCGTGCCCTACGAAGGCAAAATGGATCCCACCGAGCGCTACCTCGTCGAATATGGCGAAGACGGCAAGGCCAACCGCTTTGAATATGTCAAGCTGGAAAACTACGGCGAAACCATGGAGTGGGAGAGCCAGATGGTTTACAGCGACATCGTCTGGGACGCTTTCGACGGCCAGATTTATGACACTGAAAGCCTCATCTATGAAAATAACCGCATCGCCTCCGCAACCGTTACCCAGTATGGCACTGACACGCAGCTGAGAGCCACATATAATCTCAACGACGAGTTCATCGGCTCATACTCGGTCGAGCAATTTACCGACTATGGCGGCGGCATGACTTATAAGGTAGTAACCACCAACTACATTGAAGACAATTATGGCAGTTACCGCGCTCTGACACAGACCGATGTTACTTACCCGGCCGAGGAAGAAGGCGAAGAGCCGCTAACCGAAGTCATGAAGGAAAGCGAGCAGTATGTCGTAAATGAATTCGGTCTGGAAATGTTAATTTATTCCGTCATGGCTGCCGATGGTGAGATAATGGTTTTTGAGAATATGCGCGCCGATCTGGAGACGGATCCCGTTTACGGCTATCCGCTGACCTATATCCGCAAAATCGCTCCGGAAGACAATCCTCAGGCCATTCCCAGCGTGCCTGAAGTCAAAATCGAGTTCGCCGACTACTATGATGTCGCCGGTCTCCGCGCAATCGCTCCCGCCGGGAACGCCGACGCTCCCGTGCGCTACTTCGACCTCAGCGGCCGCGCCGTGGCCAAGCCCGCAAACGGCATCTTCATTCGTCAGCAGGGCTCGAAAGCCGAGAAAATCTTCGTGAAATAAAATCATTCTTTTTGCATGACTGACGGAGCCGGACGCCGCTTTTGCGGACTCCGACTCCGTTTTTTTATACCTCTTTTTTATGCCTCGGGCAATAATCGGGGCGGTGGGGGCGTTTTCTTTCTGTATGATACGCAAAATCTCTATCGCGACTATGCTTGCGGGAGCCGCTTCGCTGGCGGTTTCGGCATCAGACTATAATGCCGCCAACGATTTCAACCCGATTCAGACGGGTGTGAACTCGCTCGACATCGCCCCCGACGCCCGCGGCGCCTCGATGGGCGACCTCGGCGTGGCCTCCGACCCCGACTGCAACTCGCAGTTCTGGAACCCGTCGAAATATGCTTTTGCCTATTCGTCGGCCGGAGTGTCGCTCAGCTACACGCCGTGGCTGCGCAAACTCGTCAACGACATTTTCCTGGCTAACGTTTCAGGCTATTGGAAAATCGGCTCGGGCGACAATCAGGCAATCTCCGCTTCGCTGCGCTATTTCTCGCTTGGCGAGGTCAGCTCGAGAGGCAACGGCGAGGGCTCGCCCGTGATGACGCTCAACCCCTATGAAATGGCCGTTGACGTGGGCTATAGCCGCAAACTCTCCGAAAAGTTCTCGATGGGTGTGGCTTTCCGATATATCTATTCCGACCTCGGCTTCACCGAGAGCGAATCGGAGGGCGGCCAGACTGTGGGCGCCAGCGCTTTCGCGGCCGACATCGGCGGTTATTACACGACGTTCCCCGTAATCGGACGCAATGAGTGTCAGTGGTCGTTGGGCTTCAACCTGTCAAACATCGGCTCGAAAGTCAACTATGACCGCGGCGCCAATCCGGCGTTCCTGCCCGCGCAGCTGCGACTGGGCACGGCTTTCACCTTCCCGCTGGCCGACTACCATCTGCTGTCGTTCAACCTCGACCTGAGCAAAATCATGGTGCCCACCATGCCGCGCGAAAACGACTACGACATGGAAACGGAAGAGGGCCAGGCCGCCTTTGCCAAGGCCACGCGCGACTGGCAGAACATGTCGTCAATCAGCGGCATCTTCAAGAGCTTTGCCGACGGTTCGGCCAAAGAGGAGCTGCAGGAAATCCGTTTCAGCCTCGGCGCTGAATACAGCTATAACGACCAGTTCTTCGTGCGCGCCGGCTATTTCTACGAACACCCCAACAAGGGCAACCGCCAGTATCTCGGTTTCGGCGCCGGCTTCGCGCTGAAAGTGGTGCGCCTCGACGCCAGCTATATGGTGGCCACGGCCGCCTCGTCGCCCCTCGACTCGACGCTGCGCTTCTCGCTGACGTTCGACATGGACGGCATCAAAGACCTGTTCAAAAAACGCTGACCTTCAATGACTCCCGCATTCAGAATCGGCAACGGATTCGATGTTCACCGTTTTGCGCCCGACCGCGAACTTTGGCTCTGCGGAGTCAAGGTTGACCATGACCTCGGGCTGCTTGGCCACAGCGACGCCGACGTGGCTCTCCACGCCCTCTGCGATGCCCTGTTAGGCGCCGCCGCCTTGCGCGACATCGGCTATCACTTTCCCGACACCGACCCGACCTACAAGGGCGCGGATTCGCGCGTGTTGCTGCGCCGCGTTGTCGAGCTGTTGGCAGAAAAGGGCTACCGCCCCGTCAACGTCGACATCACCATAATTGCCCAGGCGCCAAAGCTGCTGCCCTACATCGAGCGCATGCGCTCGACCGTAGCCGCTGACCTCGGCCTCGACACCGATTGCGTATCGGTCAAGGCCACGACAACCGAAAAGCTCGGATTTACCGGCCGACGCGAGGGCATCGCCGCCCAGGCCTCGGCTCTCATTGTCAAGGAATGAATATCGAAGAAGTCCGCGAATACGGTCTTTCTCTGCCCCACGCCACCGAGCGCTGTCCGTTCGGCCCCGACACTCTGGCCCTCGAAATCGGCGGCAAGATGTTCTGCCTGATGGAGCTGTCGGGCCGATGGGATTTCTATAACGTCAAGGTCGACCCTGAATTCTCGGTCGAGCTGCAGAGCCGCTACGCCTCCGTGCGCCCCGGCTATCACATGAACAAACGCCATTGGATTTCAATCGACTTCAACGGCGACGTGCCCCGCGACGTCGAGCGCCAAATCATTGCCCACGCGCGCCTCTGCACCGCCCGCGGCCTCTCACGCCGCCTCCGCGCCGCCCTCGGTCTCGATTGACGGCGAACCGCCTATTCGCCTCGTCGTCAGCGGTCTGTACTGATTGCGACGGTATATTTTACGCTTTGTTACGGAGGTTTACGCTCGGTTACTCTTTTATTTACGCATGGTAACCCGACGGCCGGCCTTTTGTGCCTACCTTTGTTGGCGATAACCCTTTTAACAAACCAATCATTTTTCAAGTCATGAAGAAATTCATCAAGCTGGCGGCTATTGCTGCCATTCTCGCACCCGCAATGTTCTCTTGTTCAGGTGGCGGCAGCTCGTCAGAAACCCCGCTCTTTGGCTCGCTTCCCGAAACCTACGGTAAGTTTGTAAGCGCAAAAGACGCGCTTAAAGCCGAGGCCGAAAACATCAAGTCGGAGGCCGACAAGGCCAAGTTCCTCGAAAAGGCAGAAAAGATGCAGGAAGAATGGGCCGGCAAAATCGAAGAGGCGGCAAAGTCGCTCGACGGCAAGCCCGTTGAGTTCGCAGAAAGCGAATTCAAGATAACGGAACCCGTGTCGCTGCAGTTCGACCGCTTTTTCAGCAAATCTGACCTGACCCCGGCATTCAACGTCAACGGCAAGGCCGAGGCAGCCGCCGAGATTGTAACCGAGCTTGACTATGTCCTCCCATCCGAGGGCGTGCACATTGTCGGCTATGATGCCGAAGGTCAGGAAGTTTATGACGAACGTATCGGCTCTGTCAATGTCGAGAACCGAGACGGCAAGGTGGTAGTTCCCGCCGGCAGCGCCGTCAAGTTCGACTCGTTCCACTTCGGAAAGTCTGACGCGGAGTCATGCCCGAAAATCGCCACTCTCAAACTCGAATTCCGCCGCTAAACCCTTCAACGAACGAGCCGGTAGCCCTCCACTATGGACGTGCTGCCGGCTCATATTTCGATTTCACCATGAACGATTTAATTAAAACGATTGAGAAGAACAAAGCGCTTGTCAATATTGTACTCGCGGCGCTGATGCTCGTCTTTTTCGCCTTGTGCCCGGCCGTAGATATCGCCGGCAAAGCGCAGGCCAACGGCTTCGAGCTGATATTCAAGGCCAAGGGACTGGGGTTTCAACGCGTGCTGGGGGCATTGATGATTATCGCGCCCGCGCTGATTATTGCAGCCCGTTTTATCGACTTTAAGTTCGACGGCGTTCTCAAAGAGCACTTTAACGGCATCTGTTTTGCGGCCTCGTTGATTATGTGCCTGCTTATGGCCGTTTCGCTTCCTTCGGGCATTTCGCTTGCATGGGGCAGCTGGCTATATCTGCTTCTGACTTTCGGCGGCGTGGCAGCGAACTACATTCACCGGCTCTGCAAGGAATAATTCCCTACACTTAACCCTATGAGCAGAAAGAGTAAGACTGTCGCAGTGCGGGCGGTGCTCGCGGGCGCCGGTCTGCTCTTTTTGCTTGTAGCCGTCGCGGGCGCCTGCGTGTATTTCAGACGGCCGGCATATGTCGGCGCAGACACGACGCAGTGGCGCACCGGCGATATCTTTTTCAGCGTCGGAGACGCATGGGAGTCCGTTGCAGTGCGCACTCTGACAGGCGCGAAAAATCTTGAATTTTCCGACCTCACGCCCTCTCATTGCGGCCTCGTGGTGCGCACCGGCGGCGAGGTCAGGCTGGTCCACGCGTCGACCGTTGCCAAACGGGTCGTATCTGAAACGCCCGAGCAATATGTCAGCAACAACGGCACATACTGCCTCTATGTCGCTCAGGCGCCTTGCCCGGTCGACACGGCGGCGCTGCGTCAGATCTTAGACTCGCTGCTGCAGGCGGCAGTGCCTTTTGATTTCGAATTCAACCACAACGACGCCTCGGCCTTATACTGCACCGAGCTGGTAGTCTATGCGTTAGAGCAGACAGGCTGCCGCCGTTTCTCCAATCTGAGAAACAACAGCTACATCTATCCCGCCGACCTTCTCAACCAATGCTCACGCAAATAATTTGGCTTTGCATTGTATTTCATGAACAATCTTTATAGAGAATTTGCGGATATGAAATTTTATTTGTAAATTTGCAACGCATGAGAATAATTGCTGAACGGACAATCAGGCTCTATTATGAGCAGAACCCGGCTGCGAAGACAGCGCTTCAAAACTGGGTTGCGACAGTTAAACGGGCGCAGTGGCATTCGTTTGCTGACATAAAGGCGACATTTAATTCGGTCGACTATGTCGGGAATCAACACTATGTTTTCAATATCAAGGGGAACGATTTTCGCATGGTGGTTGTTATCAAATTTGTTCCTCAGTTTGTTCTTGTGCGGTTTATCGGCACGCATGCAGAGTATGACAGAATTGATTGTTCAACCATTTGAAGAATACAGACTATGACTAAGATTGAGAATGAAATGCAGTATCAAGGCGCGCTGAGGCGTGTTGAGCAACTGATGCTTTCACTGCCTGAAGATACTCCGGCCGATGACCCTCAGATGATTGAACTGACGCTTTTGGGCAATCTCGTCGCGGATTATGACGAAGAGCATTATCCGATTGAAAAGCCGTCGTTGGTCGACGTGATGAAGTTGCGCATGTATGAGATGGGACTCACGCAAGTGTCGTTGTCCAAACTTTTAGGAATAAATCCGTCGCGCATATGTGAATATCTTTCGGGCAAACGGCAGCCGACGTTGTCGCAGGCCCGTGCGATAAGTCAGCGGCTTCAGATAGACCCGGCAATTGTTCTCGGCGTCTGAGATTAAGCCGAATATCGAAAAAACGAGTGGCCGTCCCGGGAAAGGCGGCCACTTGCGTAGTCAGTAGCTTTGGGATTACTTTGCGAGGCGGGCGCGGATTGCTTCGGTCTCCTTTTCGTAGCCGGGCTTGGCCAGGAGGGCGAACATGTTGCGCTTGTAGGCTTCGACGCCGGGCTGGTTGAAGGGGTTGACGCCGAGCAGATAGCCGCTGATGCCGACCGACATCTCGAAGAAGTAGATGAGCTGGCCGAGGGTGTATTCGCTTAGCTCGGAGATGGTAACGGTGGTGTTGGGCACTCCGCCGTCAATGTGGGCCAGGCGTGTGCCCAGCTCGGCCATCTTGTTGACGTGGTCAACGTGTTTGCCGGCAATGAAGTTCAGGCCGTCAAGGTTGGCCTCGTCTGAGGGAATGACCACTTCGCGGTGCTGGTTCTCGACGCTGATGACGGTTTCGAAGATGGTGCGCTCGCCGTCCTGAATCCACTGGCCCATCGAGTGGAGGTCGGTGGAGTTGTCGACAGCGGCGGGGAAGATGCCCTTGTGGTCCTTGCCTTCGCTTTCGCCGTAGAGCTGTTTCCACCATTCGCCGAAGAAGTGGAGTTTGGGGTTGTAGTTTACGAGAATCTCCGTCTTCTTGCCCGAGCGATAGAGGGCGTTGCGGGTCATGGCGTAGAGCTCGGCGGGATTGCCGGGTTTGGCGCAGATCTGTTCCATGTCGGCGGCGCCCTGAAGCAGGGCGCGAATGTTGAAGCCGGCCACTGCGATGGGAAGCAGGCCTACGGGCGAGAGCACCGAGAAGCGGCCGCCGACGTTGTCGTCGATGACGAACGTGGCATAGCCCTCGTCAGTGGCCAGCGTGCGCAGGGCGCCGCGCTTGGCGTCGGTGATGGCCACGGTGAGCTTGGCTGCCTCTTCGCGGCCTACTTTCTTTTCGAGCATGGCGCGCAGAAGGCGGAAAGCGATGGCGGGCTCGGTGGTCGTGCCCGACTTGGAGATTACGATGATGCCGAAGCGTTTGTCCTGAAGATAGTCCATCATTTCGGCCAGATAGTCTTCGCCGATGTTCTGGCCGGCGAAGAGAATTTCGGGCTTGGTGGGGGCGAACTGGTTTTTCAGTGCTTCGATCACGGCCTTTGCGCCGAGATAGCTGCCGCCGATGCCGATGCACACAACGGCCTCGCACTCTGCGCGCAGCACGTTGGCCACGGAGGTGATTTCTTCAACCAGGTCTGAATCGAGAGTGGCCGAGGGGAGGTTTACCCAGCCGAGAAAGTCGTTGCCGGCGCCGGTGCCTTTGAGCACGGTCTGCAGCGCGGCGTCAGCCTCGGGGCGCATGGCCTCGATGGTGTCGAGCGTAACGTCGCCGAGGGCGGCGTCTTTGATATTGATGTCAAATGTTTCCATAAGTAAATTGATGTGTTGTTTTATAGTTTCGGGGGTCATGTCAGTGTCGTCGCGATGCGGGCCATTGCGCGGCGGGGCATCTGGCCTTCGTAGAGAATGGCGTAGAGCCCGTCGAGAATCGGCATCTCGACTCTGTATTCTTCATTGATTTCGTGAATGCACTTGGTGCCGTAATAGCCTTCGGCCGTCTGCTCCATCTCCATGCGGGCGGCCAGAACGGAGTAGCCCTTGCCTATCATGGAGCCGAAGTTGTGGTTGCGCGAGAATTTGGAATATGACGTAACCAGCAGGTCGCCAAGATAGACGGAGTCGCAGATGTTGCGGGGGCGGAAGTCGACGGCGTCGATAAAGCGTTCCATCTCGCGAATTGCGTTGCTGACCATCATGGCCGTGAAGTTGTCGCCGCCTTTCATGCCGTGGATAATGCCGGCCACGATTGCGTAGACGTTTTTCAGCACGGCGGCATATTCGATGCCCTGCACGTCGGGCGAGATGATGGTGCGCAGGCTGTGTGAGGTCATGCAGCGGCTCAGCGCCTCGGCGCATGCCTCGTCGGCGCAGCCGATGGTGAGATAGCTCACGCGGTCAAGGGCAATCTCTTCGGCATGGCAGGGGCCGCCGATGACGAGCATGCGGTTCTTGTCGACGCCATAGTGCTCGACCATGTATTCGGCCACGGTCTTGTTCACCTCGGGCACGATGCCCTTGATGGCCGAGATGACCGTCTTGCCGCTCAGCGGCTCGGTGATTTTGGCCATGTGGCTGAGGAAGTAGGGCGACGGCATTGCCAGCAATATGGTATCGGCCATACGCACGGCCTCGTTAATGTCTGAGGTGAAGTGAATGCGGTTCACGTCAAACTCGACGTCGCTCAGATAGGCCGGGTTGTGGCCGCATTCGCGAAATTCGGCTATGCGGTCGTCGCGGCGCATGTACCACACGATGGTGCGGCAGTTGCGCAGCAGAATCTTAGCCAGGGCGGTGGCCCAGCTGCCTCCGCCCATGACGGCTACGGTGCCGATTGTCGGGTCGTCCATAGGCATTGTCAGTCTTTCTTTTCAGGCTTCATCTGCGGGAACAGCAGCACTTCCTGAATCGCAACCTGGCCGGTCATGAGCATGACCAGGCGGTCCATGCCGATGCCCATGCCCGATGTGGGGGGCATGCCGTATTCGAGCGCGCGGATAAAGTCGTGGTCTATAATCATGGCTTCGTCGTCGCCCTTCTTGCCGAGGTTCATTTGGTCGACGAAGCGTTCATATTGGTCAATCGGGTCGTTGAGCTCGGAGTAGGCGTTGGCCAGCTCCTTGCCGTTGACCATCAGTTCGAAGCGCTCGGTCAGCTCGGGGTTCGAGCGGTGGCGCTTGGTCAGGGGCGACATCTCGATGGGGTAGTCGGTGATGAACGTGGGCTGAATGTAGTTGCCCTCGCACTTTTCGCCGAAAATCTCGTCGATGAGCTTGCCTTTGCCCATCGAGGGGTCGACGTCGATGTGGAGCTGTCGGCAAACGCCGCGCAGCTGCTCTTCGTCCATGCCGGTGATGTCGATGCCGGTGAAGTCTTTGATTGCCTGAGTCATGGTTACGCGGCTGAAGGGGGCCTTGAACGAGATGACGTTGTCGCCCACCTTGACCTCGGTGGTGCCGTTGACTTCGAGGCAGATGCGTTCGAGCATGCGCTCGGTGAAGTCCATCATCCAGTTGTAGTCCTTATAGGCCACGTAGATTTCCATGCACGTGAACTCGGGGTTGTGGGTGCGGTCCATGCCCTCGTTGCGGAAGTTCTTCGAGAACTCGTAGACGCCCTCGAAGCCGCCGACGATGAGGCGCTTCAGATAGAGCTCGTCGGCAATGCGCAGATAGAGCGGAATGTCGAGCGCGTTGTGGTGGGTGATGAACGGACGGGCCGACGCGCCGCCGGGAATCGACTGCAGAATCGGCGTCTCCACTTCCATGTAGCCGTGTTCGTTGAAGAAGTTGCGCATGGAGTTGAACACCTTGGTGCGCTTCACGAAGATGTCGCGCACGCCCTCGTTGACAATCAGGTCGACGTAGCGGCGGCGATAGCGCAGCTCGGGGTCGTCGAACGAGTCGTAGGTAACGCCGTCTTTCACCTTGACGATGGGCAGCGGGCGCAGGCTCTTGCTCAGCACCAGCAGCTCCTTGGCGTGGACGGTGATTTCGCCCGTGCGGGTGCGGAACACGAAGCCGCGCACTCCGATGAAGTCGCCGATGTCGAGCAGCTTCTTGAAGACGGTGTTATACAGTTCTTTGTCTTCGCCGGGACAGATGTCGTCGCGGCTGATGTAGACCTGAATGCGGCCGTGGCTGTCCTGCAGCTCCACGAAGGCGGCCTTGCCCATGATGCGGCGCGACATGATGCGGCCGGCAACGGCCACCTGTCGCGGCTCGGCGTCGTCGGTGAAGTTGTCGCGGATTTCATCTGAATAGCCCGTAACCGTGAATTCGGCTGCGGGATACGGTTCGATGCCCATGGCGCGCATCTGCTCCATGGAGTTGCGGCGTATCTGCTCTTGTTCGCTCAGTGTTGCCATATGTTCTTATATAACGTGTT
The DNA here is from genome assembly GCA_902495245.1 of uncultured Porphyromonadaceae bacterium. Taxonomy (GTDB): domain Bacteria; phylum Bacteroidota; class Bacteroidia; order Bacteroidales; family Muribaculaceae; genus UBA3263. The sequence continues at coordinate 33,662 of CABUWI010000009.1, read as the reverse complement.
GGTTTATTCGGTTGTTTATCAGATTGTGCTCGATTTCAGGGCCAGACCCACTTTTTCGTGCAGCCCGAAAAGCAGGTTCATGTTGTGCACGGCCTGGCCGGCGGCGCCCTTGAGAATGTTGTCCATCACGGCCGTGATTAGCAGCTTGTCGCCCACCTTTTCGAGGTGAATCAGGCATTTGTTGGTGTTGACCACGTCTTTCAGGTCGGGACGGCGGTCAACGATGAACGTGAACGAGTGGTCGGCATAATAGTCTTCGTAGATGTTGCGCAGCTGGTCGACGCTCACGGCCATGTCCATGTAGGCCGTTACGAGCATGCCGCGCGCAAAGCTGCCGCGCATCGGAATGAAGTGAATGTCGCTGCTGAAGGTCGACTGCAGTGCCGTCAGCGTCTGGCGTATTTCGGGAATGTGCTGATGGGCCAGCGGGTGGTAGATGCTGACGTTGTCGCGGTGCCACGCCAGCTGGTCGGGACTCGACTTCTCGACGGCCGAGCCGCTGAAGCCCGTGATGGCCGTGATGTGAATCGGCGAGTTGAGCAGCAGGTTCTTGGCCAGCGGCAGCAGGGCCAGCTCGATGCCCGTGGCGAAAGAGCCGGGGGTGGCCACCTTCGTGACGCCGTGAACCAGACGCTTACGGTTTAGTTCCGGCAGGCCGTAGACAAACTCGTTGCCCTCGCCCTCGATGCGGAAGTCGCGGCTCAGGTCAATGATTTTCAGTCCCTCGGGAATCGGGGTCTCGGCGAAGAGACGCGACGTGTGGCCGTGGGGGTAGCAGCAGAACACGACGTCGAGGTCGTCCAGTTCGACGTCGGGCGTGAAGCGCAGATAGGTCTCGCCCTCCATGCCCTGGTGTACTTCCGTAATCATGCGGCCGGCGTAGAGGCGGCTCTGCACGCGGCTCAACTCCACGTCGGGGTGGTTGATGAGAAGGCGAATCAGCTCGCCGGCGGCAAAACCCTCGCCGCCAAGTATGCCCGCGCGAATCATTGCTGCGCTGCGGGTTTGATGTTGGCAATCGCGGCCTGCACGCGTCTCTCGACTTCGGGCAGCCCCAGAAGCTCCATGATGTCGAACATGTGCGGGCCCTTGCACTCGCCCACGACGGCCAGGCGCAGCGCGTTCATCACGTTGCCCATGTGCCATTCGTTGGCTTTGATGCGGTCAAGCACCGGCTGCTCGGCGTCGGCCGCCGAGGGGGAGGGCAGCTCGCGCAGCCAGCCCATAATCTGAGTCAGATAGTCGGGAGTGTTCTCGTTCCAGCGCTTGCGCACGCTCTTCTCTTCATATTCGGTAGGTGCCTTGAAGAAGAAACCGGCGTGCTGCCAGAGGTCGCGCACAAAGTTGATGCGGTCTTTCACCATGCCGACGGCCTTCTGAATGTATTCGTCGCTGAAGTCATCGGGGTTCACGCCGTGTTCTTTCAGAATCGGACGGAACAGGGCGGCCAGTTCGGCGTCGGGCAGCGCCTGCAGATAGTGGTGGTTGAACCAGGTGCCTTTTTCGTAGGCGAACTTGGCGCCCGAGCGCGAGCAGTGGTCGAGCGAGAAGCGCTTGATCAGCTCGTCCATCGACATGATTTCCGTGTCGTCGCCGGGGTTCCAGCCCAACAGGGCCAGGAAGTTCACCACGGCCTGGGGCAGATATCCGTCCTCGCGATAGCCGCGCGAGATGTTGCCCGTCTCAGGGTCTTTCCATAGCAGGGGGAACACGGGGAAGCCCAGGCGGTCGCCGTCGCGCTTGCTCAGCTTGCCCTTGCCGTCGGGCTTGAGCAGCAGCGGCAGGTGGACGAACTCGGGCATCGTGTCGGCCCAGCCGAACGCCTCGTAGAGCAGCACGTGGAGCGGGGCGCTCGGCAGCCACTCCTCGCCGCGGATAACGTGGCTCACCTTCATCAGGTGGTCGTCTACGATGTTGGCCAGGTGATACGTGGGCAGGTCGTCGGCGCTCTTGTAGAGCACCTTGTCGTCGAGAATGTCGCTCTTGATGACCACCTTGCCGCGAATCAGGTCGTTGACCTCCACGGCGCGGCCGCCGTCAATCTTAAAGCGCACAACGTAGGGCGTGCCCTCGGCGATGAGGCGCTCAACCTCGGCCGGCTCCATGGTCAGCGAGTTGCGCATCTTGCCGCGCGTGTGGCTGTCATACTGGAAGTTGGGCGTCGCCTCGCGGGCGGCATTGAGCTCTTCGGGGGTGTCGAACGCGATGTAGGCGCGGCCCGCGTCGAGAAGCATCTTCACGTGCTCGCGATAAATGTCGCGGCGCTCGCTCTGCTTGTAGGGTCCGTAGGGTCCGCCCTCGGCCACGCCCTCGTCAATCTCGATGCCGAGCCAATGAAGAGCCTCGTTGATGTAGGCCTCGGCGCCCGGCACGAAACGCTGTGAGTCCGTGTCCTCGATGCGGAGAATCATTGTGCCGCCGTGCTGGCGGGCAAACAGGTAGTTGTATAGCGCGGTGCGCACACCGCCGATGTGAAGCGGCCCGGTCGGCGACGGGGCGAATCTTACTCTGACTTCTCTGTCCATAAATTTCGGTTATATAACTGACTGCAAAGTTACAAAAAAAGCCGCCACCACGCAAATAATTACATTTGCCATTTATACATTTATACATGCTATTTTTACTGTCTATTTATTGTGCGATTTGTCGTCATTTGCTGCGTGAAGTGAGGAATAACCTCCAAAAGCAGATACATTATTGGTTTTTTGCTGAAAATATCGTACCTTTGTACTGTTACAATAATTTAAAATGCCTATGAATATAATAGAAATTTTCGACATCATTTTGACATTCATAAATCATATGTATATGCTCAACTTTGACGTATCAGGAAATTCTGGGCAACCATTGTCCCAATATGGAGATGATTGATAAGTGAAGCTGATTCCGATTGGTTACAGTTGTCGAAGTTGCGGGTTATAGGTGAAATAGGAAGGAAATATAAGTGTGTTATAGAGAAGTATGAAACAAATTGGATACGTTCACAGGTATAGTCTTAAAGAGAAGAAAGGCATTTTGGTATATGGGTATAATGACGGCCCTACGTGGGATTCGCCGTCTCCTATATTGTTCAGCAAAGAGCAATGCGTAAAAAACATAAAGACAGGCTGCCTTGTTTTCTTTGATATAAATGAAAATGATGTAGTGTCGAATATACAACAAGCGTCTATATTTAATTTCGACAAAGAGTTTATGCAAGAACTTGTTTCTGTATTCGATTCTAAAAATTGGAATGATAGTATCAAACGTACTCAAATCAGATACCAGAATATTTATGAATTGGAGGAATTTCATGAGTATGAGCCTAAATCGTCTAAAGCTGAAGGGATAGGACCAGAAGAAAATGATACACGTCCTTTAGGCGCATTAGAGGAACTTGATGAGGAACTAATAGATATAGACACAACTATAGAAGAGTTAGGCTGGGAGTTTGATGATGTCTTTGAAGATGAAGACTATATACCGAATGGTGAATACCATAAAATTTCTATACCAACTTTAATAGAGGAAGAATATGCTTTATTTGGAAAGCAGTTCCGTACAAAGCAAACTCAATACTGGCAGACAGATTCCAAAGAAAATCAATATTTATACGTGAATTTGTTGGATCCCAGTTTGTGGATTCCCCCGGTTCCTAAATCGCGAAAAAATTATTACGGGAAAAATAGTGAGGAGTGTATAAACCTCTTTCATATTTTAGTTTCAAAAGAGCGCCGTTCACATGATGATTACCTAAGCAATATTCGGTCTCGAAGATGTGACAAAATATGGAAATTAGATTTATCAATACAGCGTTCATTATATCCCGATTTATTTATTGATGATTGTGTACATGAAAATTGGACATACTTATTAACCAGGCTGTCTGACGATGAATTAAAGGAGGTGTATCATGATTGTCCTCTTCTACAACCAGTGCTGCCAATTGATTTTTGCAAACGTAATATAGCGATGCTTAGTGAATCTTATGGATTCCCATCAGTAGAAATCGCCAATCTCTTTTTGACTCACAAGATTCGAAATATCAAAACAGCTACAGAATATTGTCATTTCAGGGAACGAATATATGTATATAGAAATTGCAATGCAAAACATCTTCCAGGTGAGGGTGTGCCATTTTGTGCTTTGAGTAAGGAAAGATTAAGTTCTCTCTCTCGAAATGTAGAACGAGGATTCCCAAGAGTTCGAGGTAATGTCCGCGTTCAGGTTATACAAGCCCATTCAAATTCAAACATCGATTTAGATTGCATAATAGATTGGGGGAATAGAGAACTTATATTGAGTATAGGTAGATTCTTTGATGAGTTGAACAAGTTCACAGAATCTGATTATCCTGATATTTTTAATACAGAGAATATCATTTCGGATTATAAAAAGTTGCCCAATCAAGTAAGTTCGTTATTTGATGCTTTTATATCAAAAACGCTCAAGAATAAACTGATACAAACCATAGAAGAATTAGAGATATCTCCATATAGTTTTCAAAATTTGATTGAAACATTCTCTCAATGGATTAGTAGTGGATTTGTTTCTGAGATTTCAGATTTGTTGGTCGCGAAGTATTCTGGGGATATCAGTGTAGAAGAGTTAAAAGCCGCTTACAGTTTTAAATATATATCCGACAGAGTTTTTATTGACAAGTATATTGAGCTTACCCAGAATTATACTTCTGTTGAACATCTAAAAGAACTTTGCGACCATTGGGGATTTACATTTCCAGATGAACTGCAATTATACATCCTTAGATTAAAAAGGGAAGAATTGGATTTGAATAGAGTTGTTCAACCATATATAAACCCGGGTTATATCGGTTACGAATTTTCTGAGATTAAGACGATTTGCGATTTTTTGCAATGGTTAAAAGAAAAATCTAAGTATACAAATCCAGATGTTTCTAGTAATGTATATAGAATAATTCAGGACGATATAATATCAATAATTTCTCCTGATGACTGTTGGTATTTATTTGAGAAAGAATTGCTCTATACTCCAGGTGAGAAAAAGGTGAAGGAAATACTTTCAGACGCATATTCTCAATATAATTTTAAGGCATCATGCCTGACTCGCGATTGTTTCCAGTCTCAAATAGCCAAAGACGTTTTATCTTTTTCAAATACTCAGTTAATAATGCAAGCGATTAACATCCTAAATAACAGATATAAGGATAGTATAGCAGGCTCTATTAAAGGGTTTGGCGAGATATATCTATGGGCATTGTCTCCTGATGATAATGTGAATCTCCTTGGCTTAAAAACATTCTTTGGGGAGTTTCCTGACGATATTCAAAAAAGAGTCTTCCGTTTTATGTTCAAGTTATACGATGAGAATCGGATAAATCTTGATATTTTAAATTTTTTTACGGAGATTTTAGAGGCTCAAGCCAGACAAAACGTTGAAGAAACAGAAGGAAATGAATTCTTTTGGATTTGTAATCGAAAGGGTAATATTTCATCGGCAATCTATGCTCTGATTACAATCTTAAAAACAAAACTGAGTTCTCCAAAGCATTCGATAAAATACACCATGCTGAAGCCTGCGTTTACCATGTTTGCAGGAGGACCGTTTGCTATGTTTAGAGCCCTGAAAGACTTTTTCAAAGAGTGCGTGGGGTGGACACTTCTGTCTTATAGGAGCCAAGATACAGAATATTTTTCGCGTAATGGATATGTGGAACTTGTATCTGTGCCGGAATGTGATGGATATAATTATAAAGTGTGTTTTTATGAAACACCAATAGATTTTAATGGTTATGAGATAGATTATTTAGATGAAACAAATATTAATATTGCAGAAGATGTACTTAAACGGAATTTTAATTATTTGCGTTATGAAGATGGCTGTGCAGATGCTGGGTATATAATTCATGAAAAAGATGTAATTAGACTGAAAGAGTATATTACAAGGTATAATATAGATGACAAGTGTAACTTGTTTAACGACGAATTGGGTTTTGGAGAGAATCAGGGGTATGGCCTCCCTGAACATACCAATTATCCTATTCGATATCAGGAGAATGATGTATATATATGTAATTGCAGTATATATAAAAATACGGATTCGTCATATGGTATACCGTTTCGATGGTGCATGAAAAATCCATGTACTCGCTGTTTTACTTTCTTAAATCCGGCATCAGAGTGGGAAAAGTATAAATTTGCCGATTTTTTATGGATTTTAGCAAAAAGGGAAATTAGTGATAGCCAGTTGTGGCAAATAAATTTCGAAGTTTCCCACTTTTTAAACACGATTTTTAAGCTTATTCATGAGAAAAAACAGATTGATGAGGTCGAAAGTGTTTTGCCAGAGGAACAAGAGGAAGTTGGAGCATGGACTTCAGAGATGGACATATTTACAGATGAGTCTTGCGATGATTTTTATGATTATCAGGAAGATGAATCGGATTATGATTGCAATGACAATGAAGATGGTGATAGTAATACATTTGAACGATATAATGGGTCTTGGGCGCAAGATGTTGAGGGGTACTCAGATGATGATATCGACACGATTTTTGACGGAGACCCAGACGCATATTGGAATATTGACTAAGCTAACAAATCCCAAAAACTGACGGCACAAATCAATAGAAGCAATAGAGCATACCAATGACCATAGGGAATTTATTCTTTTTTCTCCAAATATATGCTGTATGCATTTCAACCATCTGGTGCCGAGCGCATCTGCGTGTCAATATCATTTGGCGGACGTTAGCAAAATGGTGTAGATAGATGGGCAATTCGTTCAAAAATCTTTCCTCCGCTTTCAGTAGAGGAAACCGAAAAGCCACATCGGAATCTTGTTCCCGACTCCCGTCTCCAGGTCGTCGACAATCACATAGCTGTCGGGAATGTCGGCTATCTGCTTATATTGTTTGTTCCGGCCTCCAATCTCAAACAGATACTTTTCGTCTACGAGCAAATCTCCCACTTCCGGCTCGAAATGCGTATGATCCGGAGCGAGCATTGAAGATACAAAAGTTTCGCGCACCGTTCCGATTTCGTTCAGGCTGCTCAATGCCGCCATTATGTCGACGTTGTCAAACAACACTTTTTCAGGCTTGGCTACAGACTTAGGTGAGCGCCACCCGCTGTGGAGCGAGCGCAGCACGGCACCCTTGTTCAGCAGCTCGAACATACGCACTATCGTGTTGCGCGACACTTGTATTTTCTGACTCAGCGACTGCACGTTGAGACTGAAAGGCACTTCTGTCGACATGATGTAGAGCAGTTTCCTCATTTTATAGAGTGTTTCATATTCGATTTTCTCGTATGCGGGCAGATCGCGCATGATGGTCGTGTCGACGCTGCGCTCAATGCGGCCGTAGTAGTCGCCTTTCTGAGTGTCGGTATTGAAATACGGGTAATATCCGTTTCCGATATATTGGGAGAAGAGCGGCAGGACCTTGTTGTCGCCGAGAACGCCGACAATGTCCCATGCCATATTGATATGATCGTTCAACAAGTCCTCTAATTTCAGCGGACTGATGTCGGCAATGCCTTTGAATTGCAACCATTCCCTGAACGAGAGTCCGTAAAGCCGATATGGCAGGCAACGGCGGCTCAGATCGGCCAGGGCTGCATCAAGGTGAATGATTGAGCTGCCCGTGAACATTACATGATAATTCGGAAAACTGTCATAGATGTTTTTGAGTTCGCGCTGCCAGTTCCTTTCATAAAGGTGTATTTCATCAAGAAAAAGATGCGTGCCGCCATGCGCCTCGTGCCATTCCGCCAGGTCCACAAGTCTGTTGTCTGTAAACCAGATGTTGTCGCACGACGCATAGAGCGCTTTTTCCGACAGTCCGAATCTCTCATTGATTTGTTGCAGCAGCATGGTGGTTTTGCCCGTACCGCGTGCGCCTTTTATCATCACCTGTCTCGCGTCCCGGTTAATTTGGTCGTAGAGATAGCGGTGAAGGGTGGTGTCGGTCTGGCTGACGAGTCGGTTTGATATCCTTATGAGGTTCTCCATATCATCAAAAATTTTTGCAAATATAGTAAAAATGCTCTCTCCGGACAACACTTTTTGCGAAAAATGCTCTTTCTGCAGAGCACTTTTTGTCGAAAATGCTCTCCCGGGAGAGCATTTTGCGTAAATTCGCCCCGTTTTCGGGCGGCGAGATGAGTTTTTTATTTGCGAATCTAAGCAAAAAGACGTTAATTTGCGTTTAGTAATGTAAACGACAAAATCATGAAACAGAAACGCTTTATGTTGAGCGAGGACGAGATTCCCCGCCAATGGTATAACATACAGGCCGAAATGCCAGTCAAGCCGCAACCGATGCGCAACCCCAAGACCGGCGAACCCGTCAAGGCCCAAGACCTTTATCCGCTTTTCGCCGAGGAGCTGTGCCGCCAGGAGCTGAACACCACCGACGCCTGGATTGACATTCCCGAGCCGGTGCGCGAGCTCTACAAATATTATCGCAGCACACCGCTGGTGCGCGCCTATGCGCTCGAAAAGGCGCTCGGCACTCCGGCCCACATCTATTTCAAGAACGAGAGCGTCAGTCCCATGGGCTCCCACAAGCTCAACTCGGCCATTCCGCAGGCCTATTACTGCAAGCTTGACGGCGTTACCAACGTAACCACCGAGACGGGCGCGGGCCAGTGGGGCGCCTCGCTGGCCTATGCGGCGCGCATGTTCGGCCTCGAGGCCGCCGTCTATCAGGTGAAGATCAGCTATGAGCAGAAACCCTATCGCCGCAGCATCATGCACACTTTCGGCGCGCAGGTAACACCCTCGCCCTCAATGTCGACCCGTGCCGGCAAGGACATTCTGACGCGCGACCCTAACCATCAGGGCTCGCTCGGCACGGCCATTTCCGAGGCCGTCGAGCTGGCGCGCACCACTCCCGGCTGCAAATACACACTCGGTTCCGTGATGTGCCACGTCTCGCTCCATCAGACCGTCATCGGTCTCGAGGCCGAGAAACAGATGGCCATGGCCGGCGAATATCCCGACGTGGTCATCGCCTGCTTTGGCGGCGGCTCCAATTTCGGAGGCATCGCCTTCCCCTTCATGCGCCATAACTTCACGGGTGAGCGCCGCACGCGCTTTGTGGCCGCTGAGCCGGAGTCGTGCCCCAAGCTGACGCGCGGACGTTTCCAATATGATTTCGGCGACGAGGCCGGCTATACGCCGCTGCTGCCCATGCTCACCCTCGGCCACAATTTCAAGCCGGCTAATATCCACGCCGGCGGCCTGCGCTATCACGGCGCGGGCGTCATCGTCTCGCAGCTGATGCACGACGGCTTTATGGAGGCGGTCGACATTCCCCAGCTCGAATCGTTTGACGCCGGAACGCTCTTTGCGCGCACCGAGGGCATCGTGCCGGCCCCCGAGTCGTGCCACGCCATTGCCGCCGCAATCCGCGAGGCAAAGGTGTGCACCGAAACCGGCGAGCCGAAGGTAATCCTCTTCAACCTCTCCGGCCACGGCCTCATCGACATGGCCTCCTACGACAAATACTTCGCCGGCGACCTCCAGAACCACCCCATCTCCGACCGCGAAATCTCCTCCAACCTCCAAGGCGTCAACGATATTAAACCATCGAAATAAATTGGTTTTACATTTTTTCGGTGAAAAAGCGGCCCTGATTTTACACTTTTTCGGTAAAATCAGGGGTGGAAAATTACACTTTTTCGGTGAAAAGGCGGACGCGGTCGAGGGCGCGGCGCAGGTTTTCGACCGTGGCGCAGAGCGAGATGCGCAGGTAGCCTTCGCCGTTGCTGCCGAAGATGAAGCCGGGGGTGACGAATACGCGCGCGCCGTGGAGAATGCGGTCGCAGAACGCTTCGGCCGACGTTTCGCCCTGAGGCAGACGGCCCCAGAGGAAGAGGCCGCGCTGCGCGGGGTCGAATGTGCACCGCAGCGCCGTCATGATTTCTTCGGCCACCTTGCGCCGCTCAGCGTAGACGCCGTTCAGCTCGGCATACCATTCCCGGCCGAGGGCGAGGCCCTTGGCGGCGGCGAGCATCACGGGCTTGAACTGGCCCGAGTCGACGTTGCTCTTCACCTTGAGCACCCACTCGACAAACTGCGGGTTTGACGCGAGCATCGCCACGCGCCAGCCGGCCATGTTGTGGCTCTTGCTCATGGAGTTCATTTCGATACACACCTCGCGGGCGCCGTCTATGGACAGAATGCTCAGCGGCTCGTCGTTGAGAATGAACGAGTAGGGGTTGTCGTGGGCAATGACGATGTTGTGGCGCCGGCCGAAGTCGACGATTTTCTGCAGCAGCTCTTTCGATGCGGGCGTGCCTGTGGGCATGTGGGGGTAGTTGACCCACATCAGCTTGATGCGGTCGAGCGGCAGGCGCTCAAGGGCGTCGAAGTCGGGTTGCCAGCCGTTTTCGGCCGTGAGGTCGTAGGGGAAAATCTCGGCTTCGACCAGGCGGCTCACCGACGTGTAGGTCGGATAGCCGGGATTGGGCACGAGCACGCCGTCGCCCGGGTTGAGAAACGCCATCGACACGTGCAGAATGCCCTCTTTCGACCCGATGAGCGGCAGAATTTCGCGGGCCGGGTCGAGGCTGACGCCGTAGCTGCGCCCGTACCATGCGGCCATGGCCTCGCGCAGCTCGGGCAGCCCGGTGTAGGGCTGATAGCTGTGGTTGCCCGGTCTGGCGGCTTCGGTGCAGAGGGTGTCTATGACCTCGGCGGCGGGCATGCGGTCGGGACCGCCGATGCCGAGGCTGATTATGTCGAGGCCCTCGGCGTTGAGCCGGGCCACTTCGCGCAGTTTGCGCGAGAAGTAATATTCCTGAACGTTCTTGACGCGGTTGGCGGGTTCGATAGGTTTCATTTTTCTGTTTTCAGTTCGTTTGACCGGTATTCGCCGAGAATCTTGAGGTCGTTGATGAGCGGGCGCACGGCGTCGATGGCCTGGCGGTAGCGCACATAGCTGTCGTAGGTCAGGTCGAGATAGAAGCGATATTCCCACTCGCGGCCCAGAATCGGCATTGACTGTATCTTGGAGAGGTTGATGTCGTAGAAGGTCAGTATGGTCAGCACCTTGCTCAGCGCACCCTGGGTGTGGGGCAGGGTGAAAACCACCGACGCCTTGTCGAGCAGCTCGCAGCGAGGTCGCAGCTCGTCGGCCAGCAGCGGGTCGGCCAAGATCAGAAAGCGCGTGAAGTTGCGCTTGTTGGTCTCGATTCCGGCTTCGAGAATCTTGAGGCCGTAGAGATTGGCGGCATATTCGCCGCACACGGCCGCATGACCCCGCAGTTTCTGCGCGGCGATTTCGGCCGCGGCGCCGGCGGTGTCGAATTTCTCGACCATCTTCATGTGGGGGTGGCGGCGCAGATATTGCTCGCACTGCATCAGCGCCATGGCGTGGGAGTTCACTTCGGTGATGCTCTCAATCGTGTCTTTCTCGAGCGAGCAGAGCACGTGGGAGATGCGCATGCGATATTCGCCCACGATGCTCACCGGGCTCTGGCGCAGCAGCTCGTGGTTGGCCAGCAGCGCGCCGGCAATGGTGTTCTCGATGGCCACGGCCCCTAAGAGCGACGCGTCGCGGCTCATGGCGTCGAACAACTCGGGAAAGGAGTCGCACGGCACGGTTTCGACCTCTTCGATGCCTTGTTCGGCAAGAAAGGCGCGCGCGGCGGCATCGTGGAAACAGCCGGCTATTCCCTGAATGGCTACGCGGGGGCGTGCCGGCATGCGGTTGGCTTCAGACATTGGCTTATTTCTGTTTGATATTTTGCGCAAAGTTAGCAAAAATCAGCCACAAATCACGTGTTAACAAAGGTTAAACTATATGATTTAGTTTGCAAACTAACTTTTTTAGTTTATCTTTGCGCTGTGAAACAAAATATACGAAAAATGAACAAGTTGCATCTCACAGAAAAAGAAGAGGAGCTGATGAGGCTCTTCTGGGAGCGCGGACCGATGTTCGTCCGCGAGCTCATTGACCTGCTGCCCGAGCCGAAGCCGCATTTCAACACCGTGTCCACCTTTGTGCGCCTGATGGAGCAGAAAGGATTTCTGGGCCACGAGACTCTGGGTAACAGCTATCGCTACTTCCCGCTGGTTTCTCGCCGCGAATATTCGCGTGAGGTTCTGCGCGGAGTGGTGGGGCGCTATTTCAACAATTCGCTCCATGGCGTCATCTCGGCCCTGGTCGGCGAGGAAAATCTCACCGACGCTCAGATTGACGAACTGGTCAACATGGTAAAAAACAAAAAGTCATGATTCTCTTTTTATACTCTCTCATAGTCAGCGCGGCGTTGCTGCTCCTTGCGGCGGGCTACAGGCTCAGCGGCCTTGGCCGCAGCCGCAATTTCGCCCTGAGCCGCGCGGCGCTGGTGGGCTCGATGCTCTTTGCGCTCGCCCTCGGTGTCGTGCCTTTCCTGCTGCCCGAGCCGGCGCTCCCTGCCGTCGCCGGCAACATTGAAATCGGTCGGGCCGTTGTGGAACCCGTGGTTGCCAAGACTTCCTCGTTCAGTTTCCGCCAGGCGGTCTTCGTTGTCTATGCCGTCGGTGCGGGGCTCTTTCTGCTGCGGCTGTTGGTCAATCTTTTGCGCGTCGGGGCGATGATTCTGCGCTCGCGCCCGATCGGCAATAACGTCCGCGTCCATCGGCGCCGCATGGTGCCTTTCACGTGGGGCCGCTGGATTCTCATGTCAGAGTCCGACCGCCTGACCGACGGCGCGGTGCTCGAGGCACACGAGCGCGCCCATCTTCGCGGCGCACACTGGGTCGACATGCTCTTGGCCAACCTTGTGCAGTGTCTCACGTGGTATGCCCCGGGCGCATGGCTCCTGAAGCGCGACCTCGCAGCGGTCCACGAATATGCCGCCGATGCCGCCGTGCTCGGCTCGGGCGCCGACCCCGAGCGCTATCAGTTGCTCCTCATTCAAAAAGCTGCGGGACGGAGGTTCGCGAACTCCTTGACCGCCGATTTTAATCATTGTTCACTTAAAAACCGAATTGCCATGATGCAAGAAAACAAACGGGCGTCAAAGCCGCGCATGCGCGTGCTCGCCCTCGTTCCTGCGGCTCTTGTGGCCGTCGCGCTCGCCGTCAATCCCGCCGTCGCCTCCGAAGCCTCGGCCCTGACGCCGAAACCCGCTCCCGCTGCTGTTGCCGTTCCGGCGGCGCAACAGCCAACGCCGAAAAAAGTTATCGTTGAAAACGTGGAAGTGGCGCCTGCCTTCCCCGGTGGTGATGAAGAACTTTTCATGTGGCTTGCACGCAATATCCGCTATCCCGAAGTCGCAATTAAAAACAATGTTCAGGGTCGCGTATTTGTGCGGTTCGTGATTAACGAAGACGGCTCTGTCAGCGACGCCGAGATTGTTCGCGGCGTCAGCAAAGAACTCAATGCCGAAGCCCTGCGTGTGGTCGGCGAACTGCCAAAGTTCAAGCCCGGCACAGTAAAGGGCAAGCCGACTGCCTGCCGCTTCACTCTCCCCATCATGTTCAGACTCGCCCCTACTGCTCCCGCTGAAGAAAAGAAGAACTGATTCTCATTCTCCATTCTTGAAATTCGTAATCATACCAAACAGAATCGGAAATTTTCGCCGATTTTGTTTGGTATGATTCGTAAAAACGCGTAATATTGCAGTCTCGTTAGCAACATCTGTAAAATTATGAAGAAATTTTTTGTCATGTCGGCGGCGCTGGTGGCGCTAGCCGGCTGTGGCGTGAAGACGGCGCCAGATGTGATTGAATGTGAAACCGTTGCCGTGGCCGACTCGCTTGAACTTGGCGGCTCGAAAGCCGTCAGCGAGGTCAGGGCGGTCTATCCCGTCGGGCAGACCGCGCTTGCCGACTCCGTGCGTCGGTGGATTTGCGGCCAGTTGGGCGCCGACAGCGCGGGGCAGACCGTGGCCGATGCCGCCGGAGAATTTGTCAAGTCAACCCTGGCCGAGGCCAAGAGCGATTTCGAAGGCTTTCAGGAAGAAGGATTCGCGCTGACCTACGGCTATCAGGTCGCGGTTGACACGCTGTTCTCCTCGCCCGCGCTGGCCACTTATGCGTCCACTTTTTATGCCTACACGGGCGGCGCGCACGGCATGAGCCGATACACGCCGGCCACGTTCATCTTGGCCGACGGTGTGCGCTTGACGTGGGGCAACACGCTGCGCCCCGGCTGCGAGGCGCAGATGGTCGAGCTGATCAAGCGCGGACTCAACGACCAATATTTCCGCCCGAACGGAATGTCGCTCGCGCTTGGCGACGGCCTGCTCGTCAGCCCCGACAGCATCGGCCTCCCCTCGGCCCCGCCGTTCATCACCGCCAAGGGCCTTCAGGTCATCTATCAGCCCTACGACATCGCCCCCTACGCCGCCGGCATGCCGACGTGCACCCTGCCTCTCGACTCGGTGATGCCCCTCCTGACCCCCGCCATGCAATCCGCCCTCAAATAACATTATGTAACTTATAAAACTATTTATATAAATTACAGCTCTGAAAAAAGCATCGAGGCGGATCCCCGTGATGGGAATTCGCCTCGATGTTTATCTGAATTGTCGCGGAGATTATTTCACCACGAATTTCTTGCCGTTGCTGATGTAGATGCCGGGCGTCGAGGGCTTGTCCACTCGCACGCCCTGGAGGTTGAACACTGCCTGCGAGTCGGCGGGCTTTGCCTCGGCTGCCACTTCGCGAATGGCGTCTTTGGCGCCCAGGGGCACGATGCTCGAGCAGTAGCTCTGGAAGCATTCCGACGGTGCGTCGTTCCAGAAATAGTATGCTACGGTCGAGAGCATCGAGAAGTCGCGGCTCATGAAGGGCATGCCGGTGATGTACATATCCCGGAATTCGGTGATGTCTTCATCGGGGTCGATGATTACCTGAATTTCGTGTTTCCAGTTCTTCTCGACCCACTCGGCCAGTTCGGGGTTGCGTTCAACCACCCATTTTTCGAGGGGCATCCACTCGGTTGCGCCGGCGGGAAGTACGTAGCCGAACTCGATGTCGTCGCGGCGCTCGTAGCCGATGACGTCGCCGTCGTCGCTCACGCCGGTAACGAGAATGCTCGGGCCGTCGTTGACGATAATCTTGTCGTTTTCAATGTCGTAGAGCAGCGGCTTGTAGGTCGAGTGCCATACGGCGTCGGAGGTATAATAGCCCGTCTCGGTGGTCGAGGCCAGATACTTGCCGTTGGGCGAGATGGCGCCCTGATTGAACACGAACGTGATGCTTTCGTCGCGAATCTTGAGGTCGGCATCGAGATACTCCTGAACCGCCAGCTGATATTTGTTGCTGATTTCGGCGGCTTTGTTGTAGGCATCGACTTCTTCCGGAGTCATGTAGCTGCCATATTGCGGCATGGTGGCTTCGTCGGCGCCCGCGTCGTACCATGCGTTATATGCGGCGGTGTAGGCTTCGAGTTCCGCTTCGGTCATGTATGATTCGGGCGACGGAACCACGGGAGCTTCGCCTTCGGGATAGGTGGGCAGCTCGCGTTTGTTGGGGTTGACCAGGTCGGCAAACGGGCGGCGATAGCTCCATGTGCCGTCTTCGGCCTGAGTGTAGATTATGTATTCTTTGAGAAAGCCGTTGTTAGAGACGCTTTGGCCGATGATGGTGCGGCCGTCGTCGCTGATTGACAGCGCCGTAACATATTGCGGTGCGAGACCTGCATAATCTTTTTCGGGGTAGGGGAGCAGGGTGCGCTTGAAGGTCGAGCCGGTGTAGTCCCAGATGCAGGGGGCGACCATGAGGCCGTCCGTCTCGACGCCGAATTCAACACCTGTGGGCAGATTGCCGCAGATGCGCTTGCTGTCGGGCGTAACGGCGTGGGCGGCGCCCATGCCGGTGTTCGGCTCTTTGGCATTGAGCGGCTGCCAGCGGCCGGTCAGGGTTTTGTCGTCGCCGGCGAAGCGGTAAATCCACACTGCCGTACCCAGATTGCCGCGGTGGGCGCATATGAACTTGTCGCTGATACATGCGCCCAGGCCGGTGTTGTAGGTTGTCAGGCCGTCAGCGCTCGAGCTGTAGATGACGGGATCTGCGCCGAGTTTGTCAAGATCGAAAATGAACAGATTGTCGAAATAGGAACTTGCGGCAATCTTGTTGTCGGGTGAGAAAGCTGTGATGTTCGACTGCGGAATGACGAACGGCTCAATGGCCGATGCCGAGGCCGCGATGCCGACCACGCATGCTGAGAGTAAAAACTTCTTCATGTTTTGTGATTATAGAAATGTGTAACGAATTTTGCGCTTTTGACCTGCAAATATAGTCATTTTTTGCGAAACGGCAAGCCTTTTGTCAAATTTCGGCATTTGCGCGGCGGCTGCTGCAAATCGGGTTGCGAATTTGGCGAAAAAAACGTAACTTTGCTCCGACCTATGGAATCAACAGACCAATCAAAGAAACGCATCACAGTGCTGGGCTCTACCGGCTCTATCGGCACCCAGACACTCGACATAATTGCCCGCAACCGCGACATGTTTGATGTGGCGGCCCTTATCGGGGGCCACCGGTGGGAGCCGCTGGTCGAGCAGGCGCTTGCCTGCCGTCCGCGCCGCGTGGTCATTGCCGACGGGGCGCACTATGCCGACGTCGTCGCCGCTCTTGCCGGCACCGGCATCGAAGTGGCCGCCGGCGAGCAGGCCATTATCGACGAGATGGACGCGCCCGACGCCGACATGGTCGTTACGGCCACGGTGGGCTACTCCGGCCTTCTGCCGACAATCCGCGCAATCGAGGCCGGCAAGGACATCGCCCTGGCCAACAAGGAGACCCTCGTCGTGGCCGGCGAGCTGGTAACAGGCATGCTGGCCCGTTCGCGCTCGAAAGTCTATCCCGTCGATTCGGAGCATTCGGCAATTTACCAATGTCTCGAAGGCGAAGACCCCGCCAGCGTCAGCCGGCTCATCATCACAGCCTCCGGCGGCCCGTTCCGCACGCTGCCCGCCGCCCTGCTCTCCACTGTTACGGCCGCGCAGGCGCTCAAACACCCCAACTGGGAGATGGGCGCCAAAATCACCATCGACTCGGCCACGATGCTCAACAAGGCGTTTGAAATCATCGAGGCCCGCTGGCTGTTCGGCGTCGCGCCCGACCGCATCACGGCCGTGGTCCACCCCCAGAGCATAGTCCACTCGATGGTGGAGTTTGCCGACGGCGCCGTCAAGGCGCAGCTCGGCGTGCCCGACATGCACCTGCCGATCTGCTATGCCCTCGGCGCCGCGCGGCGCATGCCCACGGGCGAACGTCCGCTGACGCTGGCCGACTATGCGTCGCTCACGTTCTACGCCCCCGACGAAACCAAATTCCCCTGTATCGGACTGGCCCGCTACTCGCTCGAGCGCGGAGGCAACACGGCCTGCATTGTCAACGCCGCCAACGAGATTGTCAACGCTGCCTTCCGCCGCGACGAAGTCGGCTTTAACGACATCTACACCGTGATTACCCGCACTGTCGACCGCGTGGGCTTCATTGCCTCGCCGTCGCTCGACGATTATATTGAAACCAACCGCGAGGCGCGCGCCGTTGCCGCCGCCCTCGTCGACGAAATCGCTAAAAAACGCTGAATGGAAGTATTTCTTATCAAGGCTCTGCAACTCATTGTGGCTTTGGCTCTGCTGGTAATTGTCCACGAGTTCGGCCACTATATTTTTGCACGCATTTTCGGCATCAGAGTCGAAAAGTTCTATCTTTTCTTCAACCCGCGCCTGTCGCTGGTGAGATATATCCCCGAACGCGGCCGTCTTGAAATCGTCACGTTCATGGACAAGGAAGAAAAGCCGCATTCACTGCTCTCGTTCAAGGTGGGTCGCGACTATGAGGCCACCGGCGGCCGGGTGCCCGCCTGGAAGCAGACAATCTATGGCATCGGCTGGTTGCCGCTGGGCGGTTACTGTGCCATCGCCGGCATGATTGACGAGACTCACGACGCCTCGAAACTCGCGGCCGAGCCTCAGCATTGGGAATTCCGCTCCAAGCCCGCGTGGCAGCGTCTGCTGGTGATGTGTGGCGGCGTGATTTTCAATTTCTTGCTGGCCATTATAATTTATATAGGCATCACCTTCACCTGGGGCGAGCGCTGCGTGCGCTTCCGCGATGCCTATGCCGGAATGGAATATTCCGAGTCGGCCCTGAAAGCCGGATTCCGCAACGGCGACATTCCGCTCATGGCCGACGGCCGCGAAGTCGAGGCTTCCGACCCTAACGCCATGCTCACTCTGGCCCAGGCCAAGCGCGTCGAGGTGTTGCGCAACGGCCGCGACACCGTTTCCATCAAGCTGCCCTCCGATTTCCTGATGCAGATCAACAGCGACGGCGCATTCTTTGCCTATCGTCTGCCCGTGGTGGTGGCCGATGTCGTGGCCGGCGAGCCCGCGGCCGAGGCCGGTCTGCGCAAGGGCGACCATATCGTGGCCGTCGGCGACAGCCTCACGCCGTCGTTCAGCGAACTGACAGCCGCGCTGACTGCCTATGCCGGCCGCAAGACGCCGCTCACGGTCGAGCGCGACGGCCGCACGCTGACGCTCGGCGCCGTGCCCTCCGAGGGGGGCAAGCTCGGGTTCAAGCTGGCGCAGTACACTGACATCTACCCGGTTTTTGTGCGCGAGTATTCGCTGCTTGAGTCGGTGCCTGCCGGCTGGAAACTCGGCACGTCGACCCTCGGCAACTATGTCAAGTCGATGAGCCATGTCTTCTCGAAAGAGGGCGCAAAGAGCCTCGGCGGCTTCGGCGCGCTGGGCAGCATGTTCCCCGAGCGCTGGAACTGGGAGAGTTTCTGGTTTCTCACGGCTTTCCTCTCGATTGCGCTCGCATTCATGAACATCTTGCCGATTCCGGCGCTCGACGGCGGCCACGTGCTCTTTTTGCTCTACGAGGTCATTACACGCCGCCGCCCCTCAGACCGCTTTCTTGAAGTGGCGCAGACCGTGGGCTTCTTCTTCCTGATTGCGCTGCTGATTTTCGCAAACATGAACGATATTATCCGACTGATAAGATAATGAATTATCCCGTTATAACGCTCAAACGCGGCAAGGAAGACTCGTTGCGCCGCTTTCACCCCTGGGTCTTTTCGGGTGCCGTGGCCCGCATGCCCGAAAATATTGAAGAGGGCGATATTGTCGAGGTGCGCTCTTCCGCCGGCGACCTGCTCGGCATCGGCCACTATCAGATAGGTTCCATCGTCGTGCGCATGCTCGAGTTCGGAGCCGTGCGCGCAATCGACGGCGACTTCTTCACCGAGCGCCTCGGCGCCGCCTATGCCCTGCGCCGCGCCCTGGGACTGATTCGTCTCGACAACGATGCCTACCGTCTGGTGCACGGCGAGGGCGACTTTCTGCCCGGCCTTGTGGTCGACATCTACGGCCGCACGGCCGTGGTGCAGGCCCATTCGCCCGGCATGCACTTCTGTCGCGACCTGATTGCCCGCGCGCTGACCGAGCTGCCGGGTCTGTCGGTATCGAATGTCTATTATAAGTCTGAAACGACCTTGCCCTACAAGGCTCACCTCGACCCGCAGAATCAGTATATCATAGGCGAATATTCGGGCAGCGTGGCCGTAGAGAACGGCCTGAGTTTCAACATCGACTGGCTGCGCGGTCAGAAAACGGGCTTTTTCGTCGACCAGCGCGACAACCGTTCGCTGCTCGAAAAGTTTGCCGGCGGCCGGCGGGTGCTCAACATGTTCTGCTACACCGGCGGCTTTTCGGTCTACGCTCTGCGCGGCGGCGCCGAGCTGGTCCACTCGGTCGACTCGTCGGCCAAGGCCGTCGAACTGACGCGCGCCAATGTCGAGCTGAACTTTCCAGGCTGCACGCGCCACGAGGCCTATGCCGTCGATGCGTTCAAATATCTTGCCGACATCGAAAAAGGTCAATATGACCTCATTGTGCTCGACCCGCCCGCATTTGCGAAACACCGCAGCGCGCTGCGCAATGCCCTCATCGGCTATCGGCGCCTGAACGCCCGCGCATTCGAGCAGATTGCGCCCGGAGGCATATTGTTCACCTTCAGCTGTTCGCAGGCCGTCAGTCGCGAGCAGTTCCGCCTGGCCGTGTTCACGGCCGCGGCCTCGACGGGGCGCAAGGTGCGCATTCTGCATCAGCTCACTCAGCCGGCCGACCACCCCATTAACATCTACCACCCCGAGGGCGAATATCTCAAGGGGCTTATACTTCAAGTCGAATAAAAAGTTATGCGTCATATCACTCTACTTTCAGCCCTGTTTGTGGCGTGTGCGCTCAACGCCGCCGACCATACGGTCTCGTCGGTTCCCGATGCCCGCTATTTCAGCCCCGCCGTTAGTTCGGGCACGGTCGAGACCGCGACCTACACCAATTCTGACGGCGTTGAAAAACACGCATGCGTCTACCTGCCGGCTGACTACACGGCCGAGCGACGCTATGACGTGCTCTATCTCATTCACGGCTTCACCGACAGCGCCGAGTGGTTTTTCGGCACGGAGGACCGTCTGCCGATGAAATATCTCATTGACAACATGATTGCCGACGGCCTTTGCCGTCCGGTCATAATTGTCTGTCCGACGTGGAATCCCGACAACAATCAGCCGGCTGCGCCGTGGGACGTGGCGTCGGCTCAGGTGGCAGCTTTCCACAGTGAATATGTCAACGACCTGATTCCGGCAATCGAATCGCGCTATTCGACATGGGCCGACGCCACTGACCGCGACGGCATCACGGCCTCGCGCGAGCATCGGGCGGCGGGAGGTTTCTCGATGGGCGCGGTAGCAACCTGGAGCATCATGGCCGAGGCTTTCGACTGCCAGCGCCTGTACATGCCACTGAGCTGCGACTGCTGGTATTACGGCGAGTTCGGAGGCGCGAACTCCACCGAAAAGACCGCCGCGCTGCTTGCGTCGGCCGCAACTTCTTCCGACTATGATTGCCGCATTTGGTGTGGAGTGGGGAGCAACGACAGTCTTGTGCTCAACGCGCTTGAGAAGCAGATCGGTGCCATGCAACAGCGGCCCGACGTGTTCGGCGCCGACGTGCTTACATTCTGCATAAGTTCCGGCGGCCAACATAACCACCCGACGGTGATGGAGCTGTTTTTCAACGGTATGCAGGCTCTGTTCCCGCCGCAGCCCCAGTCGGCTCTCGATGAAACCGCCGCCGTTTGCGACGGCGATGCCGCCGAAACGGCCTATACGCTCAACGGCCTTCCCGCGGGTGCTGACTCGCGCGGCATCGTGGTGTCGCGCGGCGAAAAGACAATACGAAACAAATAAACCAATTATACGCATATGAAAATCTATAAATCAATGCTCACCGCAGTGTGCGCGGCAGCGACGCTGGTCGGGTGTGGCAATCAAGACAAAAAACAGCAAGAAATAAACTACAACGTGGACCGTTTTGCCGACATCGAGGTGCTGCGCTACACCGTTCCCGATTTTGACTCGCTTTCGCTTGACCAGAAGCGCCTGGTCTATTATCTCACCGAGGCCGCTCTGACCGGCCGCGATATCATCTGGGACCAGAACTGCAAATACAATCTGCCTATCCGCGCGCTGCTCGAGGGCGTCTACGAAAACTATAAAGGCGACCGCAACGACAAGGAATATAAGGCTTTCGAAACTTATCTGAAGCAGGTGGAGTTCGCCAACGGCATTCACCATCACTACAGTATGGACAAGTTCAAGCCGGGCTTCTCGCGCGAATGGCTCACGGCTCAGGCCGGCGAGGGCGTGGACACGACGCTGTTCAACGTGATTTTTGACCCGACAATCATGCCCAAGCGCGTCAATCAGGCCGACGGCGTTGACCTCATTGCCACGAGCGCCTGCAATCTCTATGGCGGCGGAATCAGCCAGCAGGAGGTTGAAGACTATTATGCGAAGCTGAAGAATCCGGCCGACACCACCCCGGTGAGCTACGGCCTGAATTCACGCCTGGTCAAGAACCCCGACGGCACTATTACCGAAGAAGTCTATAAGGTGGGCGGCGTCTACGGCGACAAGATTGCCCGCATTGTCGAGCTGTTGAAAAAGGCGTCGCAGTATGCCGAGAACGCGGCTCAGAAAGATTATATCGACAAACTCATCTCTTTCTACGAGACCGGCTCGCTGAAAACTTTCGACGACTATTCAATTGCCTGGGTCGAGGACACTGCAAGCAGCGTCGACTTCATCAACGGCTTTATCGAGAGCTATGGCGACCCGCTCGGCATGACCGGCCAGTATGAAAGTATCGTCAACTTCAAGAACCACGAAGCAAGCCGGCGCACGGAGGTGATTTCTGAAAACGCGCAGTGGTTTGAAGACCGCTCGCCCGTCAATCCCGAATTCCGCAAACCCGAGGTCAAGGGCGTGAGCGCAAAGGTAATCACCGCCGCCATTCTTGCCGGCGACGCATATCCGGCCACTCCCATCGGTATCAACCTGCCCAACGCCAACTGGATTCGCGCCGCCCACGGCTCGAAATCGGTTACTCTCGAAAACATCACTCAGGCCTACGACCTCGCCGCCCGCGGCAACGGGTTCGCCGAGGAGTTCGTCATCGACGAGCCCACGCGCAAGCTCATGGAAGATTACGGCTTCATCACCGACAATCTCCACACCGACCTCCACGAGTGCCTGGGCCATGCTTCGGGCCGCATGCTTCCGGGCGTGGACCCCGACGCGCTCAAGGCCCACGGCTCGACGCTCGAAGAGGCGCGCGCCGACCTGTTCGCGCTCTACTATCTTGCCGACCCGAAGCTGATTGAGCTCGGTCTGCTCGACAATAAGGACGCCTACAAGGCCGAATATTACAAATATATGCTCAATGGCCTGATGACTCAGCTTGTGCGCATCGAGCCGGGCAAGGACATCGAGGAGGCCCACATGCGCAACCGCCAGCTCATTGCCAAATGGGTGTTTGAGAAGGGCGCGGCCGACAAGGTTGTCGAACTGGTCAAGCGCGACGGCAAGACCTACGTGCAGATAAACGACTACGACGCTCTGCGCGGCCTGTTCGGTCAGCTGCTCGCCGAAGTGCAGCGAATCAAGAGCGAAGGCGACTACGAGGCCGGCCGTAAGCTGGTCGAGCAGTATGCCGTGGCTGTCGACCCCGAGCTCCACAAGGAGGTGCTCAGCCGCTACGGCGCGCTGAACATCGCCCCCTACAAGGGCTTTGTCAATCCCGTCTATACTCCCGTCTACGGGGCTGACGGCGAAATCACCGACGTCAAGGTAGACTATACCGAGGAGTTCCTGCCGCAGGTTCTGCGCTATTCTAAGCAGTATTGATATGGTTGACCGGACGGACATAGACGCGGCCGTGGCGGCCTTGAAGCGCGGGGGCGTGATTCTTTACCCCACCGACACCGTGTGGGGCATAGGGTGCGACGCCACCAATGCCGACGCCGTGGCCCGCGTGTACGCTCTGAAGCGTCGCGCCGATTCGAAGGCTCTGATTTGTCTGCTCGGGTCGGCCGACGACCTTGAGCGCTGGGTCAGCGGCGTGCCCGAGGTGGCTTATCAGTTGCTTGAGGCTGCCGTCGACCCTCTGACGGTCATCTACGACGGTGCTTATGTGCCGCCGCTGGCCGCCAATCTGCCCGCCGCCGACGGCTCGCTGGCCGTCAGGGTTACGGCCGACCCGTTCTGCCGCGAACTTTGCCGCCGCCTGCGCAAGCCGCTCGTCAGCACCTCTGCCAACATTTCGGGCGCGCCGACGGCCGCCTCGTTCGCCGAAATCGCCGACGAGCTGAAAAAGGGCGTCGACTATGTCTGCACCTCGGGCCGTACGCCCGGTGAACCCCGTAAACCATCAACGATTTTGCGCCTGACCGAGTCGGGCGAGGTGAAAATCATCAGACCCTGAACCATGCGCGGACTCAACATCATACTCCGGAATCGCCTGCGATGGGCCTACGTGGTTACCGATGTAATCACGACGTCGGTCGCGCTGTTTCTGTATAATGTTTTCCGCTGGTCGTTCGTGTCAGATTCCGTCTCGCTCGGCTACTACATGATTATGCCCAAGATTATCGGCGGACAGCTGATTTTCACCTTGCTGCTCATGGGCATCTACTGGCTGTCGGGCTATTACAACAAAGTTGAAGACCGCTCGCGCGCCCAGGAGTTCATAACTACGGCCCGCTCGGCCGGCATCGGCGCGGTGGCCATTTTCTTTCTGGCCGTGGTCAATGACTCGGCATGGCGCCGCCGCGTCGTGTTCGAGTCTTTGTTTGTGGCGGCCGCGCTGCTCTTCATCTGTGTCTACGGCGGCCGCTATCTGATTACGCGCATCGTGGTCAGGCGCGTGCACGAGCGCATCAATCTCCACGAGGCCGTCATGATCGGCACCGACGGAGAGGCGGCGGCGCTGGCGCGGCGAATCAACACGCTGCGCAAGGGCATGGGGCTGAAGGTCTCGGCTTTTGTCAGGCTTGACGCCGATGGCGAAGTGGCCGAGGGCTGCGGCGGGTGCGACATTATCGGACTCGCCTCGCTCGGGCGCTACTGCATGGCCCACGCCGTAAGCAGCATGATTCTGTCTCCCCGGTTCATGAACGACGGCAAGGCCCTGGCATCGTTCATCGGGCTGGCCGTGTCGCATAATTGCTCGCTGTTCGTGTCGCCCGACGTCAACACCATAGCCATCGCGTCGCAGCGCTCGTTCAACGTAATCGGCGAGCCGCTCGTTTGCGTGTCGTCGCCTAACATTCCGGAGTCGACCGTCAACTTCAAGCGGGCCATGGACGTGGTGGGCTCCGCAGTGGCCCTGGTGCTTCTCGCGCCTTTCATGGGCCTCATTGCGCTGGGAATCAGGCGCGACTCGCGCGGCCCCGTCTTTTTTCGTCAGGAGCGGCTGGGCTACGGCGGCAAGCCTTTCAACATAATCAAGTTCCGCAGCATGAAGGTCGACGCCGAGGCCGACGGCCGGGCGCGCGTTACCGTTGACGGCGACGAGCGCATCACCCGCTTCGGACGCTTCCTGCGCAAATATCGCCTCGACGAGCTGCCGCAGTTCGTCAACGTGTTGCGCGGCGAGATGTCGCTGGTGGGGCCGCGGCCCGAGCGGCGCGTCTTTGCCGAGCTGATTGCCGCGCGCGTGCCGCTTTATCCGTTGCTCTATCAGGTCAGGCCCGGCATCACGTCGTGGGGCATGGTGCGCTACGGCTATGCCTCAGACGTCGACCAGATGGTCGAGCGCCTGCGCTACGACCTGATTTATCTGGAGAACATCTCCATATCCACCGATCTGAAAATTCTGCTCCACACGGTCAACACCGTCGTGAGCGGACGAGGAAAATAGCCTATGTCAGAAACTTCAACCGAGCATTTCGCCTATAAGTCAGAGCGCATCAACCGAATGATGCTGCGCTTTCTGCGTTGGCGCCAGGCACACATCAAGGAGAAGAATTTCGTCATGATTCTGGCCTTGGTGGTGGGCATCGTCTGCGGCTTTGCGGCTTTGGTGCTGAAATCGCTGATACATATTATTGCCCATGTGCTCACGGGGCGTTTCTCGGCCGTGGGCGGCAACTACCTTTATTTCGTCTTTCCGGTCATCGGCATAGTGATTGTGAGCCTCTATGTGCGCTACGTGGTGCGCGACAACATCAGCCACGGCGTTACGCGCGTGCTCCAGGCCATTTCGCAGAACAAGTCGCGGCTGAAGGCCCACAACATGTACACGTCGGTCGTTGCCAGTTCGCTAACCATCGGCTTCGGCGGTTCGGTCGGTGCCGAGGGCCCCATCGTGTCGACCGGCGCGGCCATCGGGTCGCAGCTGGGTCAGCTGTTCCGCATGTCGCCGCGCATTCTGATGCTGCTCGTGGGCTGCGGCGCCGCCGCGGGCATTGCCGGCATCTTCAAGGCGCCCATCGCCGGCATGCTGTTCACCCTCGAGGTGTTGATGATTGACCTGACCACGGCCTCGGTCATGCCGCTGCTCATCTCCTCTATCACGGCCGCCACCGTGGCCTACACTTTCTCGGGCTATAACTTCGAGTTCTTCTTCATTCAGAGCGAGTCGTTCGCCACTACCCGCATTCCTTTCGTCATCATGCTCGGCATTGTCTGCGGTTTTTCGTCGCTCTATTTCACCAAGGTGATGAACATGATGGAGAATATGTTCTCGCGGCTTAAAAGGCGTTGGATCAAGCTGGCCGTCGGCGGTGCCATACTCTCCGCTCTGGTCTACCTTTTCCCGCCGCTCTACGGCGAGGGCTATTCGGCAATCATCGACCTGCTCGGCGGCGATCCGTCGGCCGTGGTACAGGCGTCGGTGTTCAACGGCGAAAGCTCGTCGCCTCTGGCCGTCATTCTGTTCATTCTCGCAATCGTGCTGCTCAAGGCGTTCGCCACGTCGGCCACCAACGGCGCCGGCGGCGTTGGCGGCACGTTCGCGCCGTCGCTCTTCGTGGGGTGCCTCACGGGTTTCTTGTTCGCCTATGCGCTCAATGTGTTTTTCGGGCTGAACCTCTCGACAAAGAACTTCGCGCTGATGGGCATGGCGGGCGTCATGAGCGGCGTCATGCACGCCCCGCTCATGGGTATCTTCCTCACCGCCGAGCTCACTGGCGGCTACAACCTCTTTCTGCCGCTGCTCATTGTCAGCACAATCGCCTATGCCACCATCAAGTCGTTCGAGCCTTACAGCATCTACACCATGCGTCTGGCCCAGCGCGGCGAGCTGCTGACACACCATAAGGACAAGGCCGTGCTGACGCTGCTGAAAATGGATTCGGTCGTCGAGACCGACTTCCTGACCGTGCGCCCCGAAATGTGTCTCAAGGAGATGTGCGACGTCATTGCCCGCTCCTCGCGCAACCTCTTCCCGGTGGTCGACGCCGAGGGCTGCCTGCTCGGCATCGTGCAGCTCGACGACATTCGCAACATCATGTTCCGCCCCGACCTCTATCGCCGCATGTACGTCAACAAGTTCATGACCGTGCCCGCCGCCAAGGTTATTTTGGGTCAGAACATGGAGACGGTAATGAAAGCGTTTGACGACACCGGCGCGTGGAACCTCCCCGTGGTCGACGAACAGGGCCGCTACGTGGGCTTCGTGTCGAAATCAAAGATTTTCAACTCCTATCGTCGCGTTCTGCGCCACTATTCCGATGATTGAACACGTAACCTCGCTCGCTCACCCCGGACTGGCGCCTTACGCATCGCTCACGGAGGCGCAGCTGCGCTCGCGGCTCGACGAGTCGCAGGGCATCTTCATCTGCGAGAGCCCGAAGGTCATCGACGTGGCCATGCGCTCAGGCTACACTCCGCTCTCCATGCTCTGCGAGCCGCGCCACATCGAGGGCGACGCCGCGCCGCTGCTTGCCCGCTGTCCCGCCGACATGCCGGTCTACACGGGCCAACGCGAACTGCTGCAGCAACTGACGGGCTACAAGCTGACGCGCGGAGTGCTCTGCGCCATGCGGCGCCCGGCGCTGCCGAGCGTCGAAAAGGTGATTGAAGGCGCGCGCCGCGTGGCCGTCATTGACGCCGTTGTCGACGCCACCAATATCGGCTCCATTTTCCGCGCTGCGGCCGCCATCGGCGTAGACGGCATCTTGCTGACGCCGCAGAGCTGCGACCCGCTCAACCGCCGCGCCGTCCGCGTCAGCATGGGCTCGGTGTTTCTCGTGCCCTGGACGTGGCTCGACCGCCCTGTTTCGGAACTTTCGGCCGCCGGCATCAAGACGGTGGCCCTTGCGCTGACCAACCGCTCCGTGCCCATAGACGACCCGACGCTCTGCGCCGAGCCGCGCCTGGCCATGGTGCTCGGCACGGAGGGCGACGGCCTCGCCCGCGAGGTCATTGCCTCGACCGACTACGTGGCCCGCATACCCATGGCCCACGGCGTCGACTCGCTCAACGTAGCCTCCGCAGCCGCCGTCGCCTTCTGGCAGCTCCGTCCCCGTCCAACCTCAGGGAGTAATTGCCAAAGGTAGGGACGCACGGCTCGTGCGTCCGCTTTGCAGAGCGTGTAACTTACTGTAGCATTGGTCGTTACTGCGGACGCACGAGCCGTGCGTCCCTACAGAATTTACGAAACAGATATGTTGTACCAATTCCGTAGGTTAGCGACATTGATTCATGAATCAACTAACTACATGTATGCGTTGTTCGACGGGGGTTATTGGGGGTCGAGGCGGGTGTCGGTGCAGCGGAGCAGGCGCACGGGGTCGGTGTTGGGGTGGAAGGCGGGGTAGGCGGTGGTGCGCTCAACGCTGTTGTTTTCGAAGCGGAGGCCGCGCACAGACTTGGCGAAGAGCAGCGGATTGTCGAAGGTGAGGAAGGTGTTGCCGGTGATGGTGATGTTGGAGTGGAAGGGCTCGCGCTGGCCGTCGAGGTCGGGAATCTCGGGCGAGATGCTGATGACGGCGTCGGTGAACTGATAGAGCGAGGTCAGGGCGTTGACGAATCGGTTGCCCGAGATGGTTACGTCGCGGCAGGCGCCGGTCTCGAACCAGCCGTTGCAGTCGCCGCAGAGCAGCACGGCCGTGCCCGAGGTGTGGTCAAACAGGTTGTCGGTGCACACAGTCTTGCGCGGAGTGGAGAAGAGGGCGCCGCGGGCGCGGTTGTTGCGCACGGTGTTGCCCGCGAAAAACACTTCGGGTGTGCGCGTCAGGTTCTCGATGCCGAACGTGGCCTCGGCGGGGTTGACCGACGGGGGCAGCGAGCGGTCAAAGGTGATGGTGAACTCCTTTTCGCCGGGAACGGTCGGGGAGATGGCGGCAACGGTCATCAGGGCGCCGACGGTGTCCATGGTGGCGGAGGCCACGAGCTGCACGGAGTCGCCGGGGGCCCCCCAGGTGAAGCCGTAGGTCTGATGATGCATGTAGCGTCCGCGCACGGTGCGGTCGTCAATCCGCTCGGTGAGCTTCAGGTAAGTGCCGTGCACGTTGATTGCGTCGTCCATCATGCCCTCGTAGAGGCCGCCGACGGAGCTGATTACCCCGCTGCAGCCGCTGAAGTGGGTGGCGTCGGCCTGGGTCGTGAAGTAGCGCGGGTCGTTTTCGCCGCGCAGGCAGACGCCGAAGCCGTAGAGCGAGATGTCGCGGCAGTTCTGGGCAATGAGGCCCATGCCCTCGGCGTAGTGCACCTGAACGTTGATGAGCGACGTGCAGGTGTCTTCGTCGAGGAAGATGCCCGGGGTGGGACGGCCGTAGGTGCGCATGGCCACGCGCATGCCCTCCGCGAGCCGCTGGTTACGCCAGGGGGCGACGACGAGGCCCCGCTCGGGCTCGGAGCAGTTGCGCACGCCCACGCCGATGTCGCCCGTGCGGTAGGCCACGCGGCGCGTGTCGCGCTCGAAGGCGATGCCGGCCTGCGGCGTGTGCTCCCAGCCCAGGCCGCTCACCACGAAGTTGCCGTTGGCGTCGATGTGCCAGTCAACCCACGGCTCGGGGCGGTAGGCTATGGTGCCGGCGGCCGTGTCGATGCGCTCGATTACCACCTGACTTATATGGGGGTTCGGAAAGTCGATGGCGAGGTTTGTCAGCGTGCAGTTGCGCGAGCCGGTGATGATTATGGGGAGCATGCGGCCGTGGAAGAGCAGGTCGGCCCCGCCGCCGTCGATGGTTACGTTGCGCGCGCCTTCCAGGGTCAGGCCGACGGCCTTGGGGTTGGTCTGGTCGTGGTTGGAGATGAAGAGGCGGCGTTCGGCGGCGGTTGAGGGATAAAAATCGTAGACCGCGTTGGCCAGGCGTATGGTCAGGGTGTCGTCGGGCAGCTTGGCGGCAACGGCCGCATCGATTGCGCGGCGAAGCTGCGCGCCCGTGGCGACGTCGATGGTGATTTCGGTGTTTCTGGCGGCCGAGCCGAGCATGGCGGGCAGCAGGCAGGAGAGCAGTATCAGGCGTTTCATGGCTGAGGGGTGAAGGTTGCTGAAAAATATGGATTGTCGGGAATGAGTTTTATTGCGGGAGATGAAGAAGGGGGCGCCGAGCCGGCGCTGATTGCGAATCGGCCGCGTCCGAAGCGGGCGGCGAGCGCCAGGGCCACGAAGCCCATGGTCTTGCGCAGGTTCACTTCGACGGTGGGGCAGATGAGGCGGCGCCGGTCGTCGGTCTCGTAGACCATCATGTCCACTCCGAGCGGGCCGTCATAGCCCTCGGGCAGCGAGGCCTCGACGGCCGCCGCGGTCTCGTCGAGGAAGTCGGCGCCGATTTCGGCGGCCAGTTCGGTCTGCGGCGCCACGAGGTTACCGGCATAGGCCGTGCCGTTGTTGAAGAAGACCGACAGGCCGCAGAAGCGGTGGCGGTCAAAGAGCATGGCGAAGTCGCGCACGCGGCGCAGCTTGGGTTCGACCATGACCGAGCCTTGGCGGCGAATGCTGTCGGCGGCGCGGCGGCGGATATTGTCGGCCGTGAGCCCTTCGCAGTCAACCACTCCGCGGCCGCTGCAACTCCAGGGCGACTTGAGCACGATGCGGTCGGTGTCGGGCAGCTCGGCCACCGAAGTGATTTCCATCGGTTCGGGCGGCAGCGGGTAGGGGAGCAGCGGGCGCAGGGCGCTGTGAAGGGCAAGCGCCGTGCGGCGGTGGCTCAGGCGGCGCAGGGCGTCGGTGTCGGGAAACGGCCCGTC
The DNA here is from genome assembly GCA_902495245.1 of uncultured Porphyromonadaceae bacterium. Lineage (GTDB taxonomy): Bacteria > Bacteroidota > Bacteroidia > Bacteroidales > Muribaculaceae > UBA3263. The sequence continues at coordinate 3,196 of CABUWI010000009.1, read as the reverse complement.
GATGCCAAGGCGACGGAACAGGCTCACGGCGTTTGCGCTCCACCCCCACGGCTCGGGTTCGCCCTCGGGGCGAGTGCCCACCTCCAGCCCCGCGGCGGCGAACCACGACGGGTCGACCTCGGGCGCCACGACATTGTCGCCTGGGGCGGCGAGCCATGCCGGCAGCGCGGCCAGGGCCGTGCGGAACCTCACCACACTTTTGGGCGGAGTGAAGTTGGCGGTGCCGGCGGCAAGCGCCAGGTCGTTTTCGGGATTGAAAAGATGGAGCTTCACCTATGTGTGGTTACCGGGGCGAGCCGATAAGCTCGAACGCAAGCGATTCCTGAATGTCTACGTCGGTGAACTCGCCGGGCGTGAGCTTGCGCGTCTTGCGGATAAGCACTTCGGGGTCGACCTCGGGCGAGTCCCATTCGGTGCGGCCCACGTAGAACTCCTCTTCCTCGCGGTCCACCATCACCTTGAGCGTGCGTCCCACCTTGGCGGCCTGAATGTCGGCCGAAATCTCCTCCTGCAGCTCCATCAGGGCGTCGAGGCGTGCCTGCTTCACGTCGTCGGGCGTGGCGTCGCGCAGATTCCGGGCGGCATAGGTGTCCTCTTCCTCGCAATAGGCGAAGGCGCCCATGCGCTCGAAGCGCGTTTCGCGGACAAAGTCCATCAGTTCGTCAAATTCCCTGTCGCCCTCGCCGGGGAAGCCGACCATGAGAGTGGTGCGCAGATGGAGCTGCGGCACTCGGGCGCGCATCTCGGCGATGAGGCGACGGGTGGCGGCGCCGTCGATGTGGCGGCGCATGTTCGAGAGCACGTTGTCCGAGATGTGTTGCAGGGCAATGTCGAGATAGTTGCAGACGTTGGGGCGCGAGGCCATCACGTCCATCAGCTCCATGGGGAAGTCGGCCGGATAGGCATAGTGGAGTCTCAGCCACTCGACGCCGGGAATGTCGGCCAGGCGGTCAACGAGTTCGGGCAGGCGGTGGCGGTTGCCGGGCAGGTCGAGACCATAGCCCGTCAGGTCCTGGGCGATGATGTTGAACTCCTTGACGCCGCGGGCCGTCAGCGAGCGCACCTCGGCCTCGATTTCCTCGGGCGTGCGGCTGTGCATGCGTCCCGTGATGATCGGAATGGCGCAGAAGGCGCAGAAGCGGTTACACCCCTCGGCAATCTTGACGTAGGCGTGGTGGGGCGGGGTGGTGATTACGCGCTCGGTCGACGAGGCATCGGCCTCCTTGCCGGTCAGCTCGCTGACAATCTGCGGCCAGTCGAACTTGCCGTGCCAGCTGTCAACCTCGGGCAGCTGTTCGGGCAGGTCGGCGGCATAGCGCTGGCTCAGGCAGCCGAAAACCATGATGCGGCCCACCCGCTTGCGCTCCTTGGCCTGTGCGGCAAGCAGAATGGTGTTGATCGATTCCTCTTTGGCGTCGCCGATGAAGCCGCACGTGTTGATGACGACGGCGTCGGCCTTTCGAGCCGGGTCGTCGCTCACTGTGGCCTCCACGCCGTTTGCGGCGAGCATTGCCAGCAGCCGCTCGGTGTCAACGAGGTTCTTGAAGCAGCCGAGCGAGACGATGTTGACCTTGAGCGGGCGGTTCATTTCTTATCGAAGAGCGATTCGACAAACGATTCCTTGTTGAACACCTGAAGGTCGTCGATGCCCTCGCCCAGACCGATGTAGCGCACGGGAATGCGCATCTGGTCGCTGATGCCGATGACCACGCCGCCCTTGGCCGTGCCGTCGAGTTTGGTGATGGCCAGGGCGGTGATGGTGGTCGCTTCCGAGAAGCGGCGCGCCTGCTCGAAGGCATTCTGACCCGTCGACCCGTCGAGCACGAGCAGCACCTCGTCGGGCGCGTCGGCCACGACTTTCTGCATTACGCGGCGAATCTTGGTCAGCTCCTCCATGAGCGGCTTCTTGTTGTGCAGGCGTCCGGCCGTGTCGATGATGACCACGTCCGCACCCTGGGCCACGGCGCTCTGCAGTGTGTCGAACGCCACGGCGGCCGGGTCGGCCCCGAGTTTCTGCTTGACGATGGCCACTCCCGAGCGCTCGGCCCAGATGTCGAGCTGCTCGGTGGCGGCGGCGCGGAAGGTGTCGGCCGCGCCGATAACCACTTTATTGCCCGCCTTCTTGAACAGGTTGGCGAGCTTGCCGATGGTCGTGGTCTTGCCGGCGCCGTTGACGCCGACCACCATGATTACGTACGGTCTTCTCGAACCCTCGGGCAGGCGGAAGTTCTCGTCGGGGCCGCCGTCGGCCTCGCGGTCGTTTTCGGCAAGCATGGCGGCGATTTCCTGGCGCAGCATCGTGTGCAGCTCGTCGGTGTCGACATACTTGTCGCGGCTCACGCGGTCGCGTATGCGGTCAATGATTTTCACCGTCGTCTCCACGCCGACGTCGGAGGTGATGAACACCTCCTCGAGTTCGTCGAGAAAATCGTCGTCGATGGTGCTGTGGCCGGCGATAGTGCGTTTCAGCTTGCCCCAGAAGCCTTCCTTGGTCTGTTCGAGTCCCTTGTCGAGGGTTTCCTTTTTCTTTTCGCGCGAAAAGATTTTGTCGAATATGCCCATGCAGTAGAAAAAAGTGGTTGTGATATTTTCTGCAAAGTTACGAAAATTATTGAGTTAAAAGTTAACGGTTAAAAGTTAAAAGTTCTATGTCGGCTGTTCGGAGCCGCGGATTCTTCCGCGGCGGTAAACGCAAAGGCATTGCCGCTCAGTGAATTATCTTAAATCTCCCCCGCCTTCCAAATCTCACCGAACTCTCAACCGTGTGAGCGCGGCAGCGCGAAAAAAACAAAATCACGTTTAATCCCGATAAATCCCGATAATTCGAGAAAAAACTCTTAATTCTTAATTTTTAATTCTTAATTCTCAAAAATTCTACGCTCCCCCTCCTCCCCCTTGCCGTAACTTTGCCGCCGGTATGCAAAGCATCTGGCTCCCGTTCCGACAATACTCCGTCAGCTTCCGACGCTGGGTCGGCCGTCCCCTGCGGTCGGCCGAAGCCAACTTCATCGAAGCCGCCGAACGCGCCCGACAGCTCGCCGACAGCTCCCTCCTGATGCTCGTCAACGACCCCCGGCGCGAACTCATGCGCGTAATTCTCGAATACGTCTCCTGGCGTCAGAACATACTCCTACCCTTCGCAATCTCCCCCTCCCTCCCCAACATCGTCGTCGACACAACCCGAGCCGACGCCTTC
>CABUWI010000008.1 GCA_902495245.1 uncultured Porphyromonadaceae bacterium | reverse complement strand
CTTTTCAATGTCCTTCATGCTTTCTCGCGGCTCTCTTTCGAACCGCCCGGGCAGCCGTTGCTCCCCGAAAGCGAGTGCAAAGTTACGACGACTTTTTCAATTCTCCAAATCTTTCAAACCACAAAAATTTTTATGCTTTGCAGCATGTTTTGATAACTGCCAAATGTACAAACATTTATTCAGCGTAGTTTTGTTTTGACTTTAACATTCTTTAACACCATCAGCGTCATCAAATTCGTCGCAGTCGTCCTCGAAGTCCTCGTAGTCGTCCTCGTCGTCAGCGGGCTCGAGCGGCTCAAAGGTGAGGGCGTCTTCGTCGCTGACGCGATGGTGGCCGTCGAGGGGGCGATGGACGATGGTCTGCGCATGGAGCTGATTGGCCTCGGAGGTGATTTCGGCCCAGAGCATGTCTTTCAGTTCGGTCAGCCCCATGCCGGTAACGGCGGAGATGAAGACGTGGGGCACGCCCTCGGGCAGCGTCTTTTCGATTTCGGCCATGAGCTCGTCGTCGAGCATATCGCTCTTTGAGACGGCGAGCACGCGCGGTTTGTCTGCCAGGTCGGGATTGAACTCCACGAGCTCGCGCTGAAGAATTTCATATTGGCCGGCAATGCTGTCGGCGTCGGCGGGAATCATGAAGAGCAGGACGGCATTGCGCTCGATGTGGCGCAGGAAGCGGAGTCCAAGCCCCCTGCCCTCGCTAGCGCCCTCAATGATGCCGGGAATGTCGGCCATGACAAACGAGCGGTTGTCGCGATAGCTGACGATGCCGAGCTGGGGCTCCATGGTTGTGAACGGATAGTCGGCAATCTTGGGCCGCGCGGCGCTCAGAGCCGACAGCAGGGTCGACTTGCCGGCGTTGGGGAATCCGACGAGGCCGACGTCGGCCAACAGCTTCAGTTCGAGAATGACGGTGCGCTCCTGTTCGGGCTCGCCGGGCTGCGCATAGCGCGGCGTGCGGTTGGTCGACGTGGCGAAATGCCAGTTGCCGAGCCCGCCGCGGCCGCCCTTGAGCAGCACGACTTCCTGACCGTCGTCGGTAACCTCGGTGATGAATTCGCCGGTTTCGGCGTCGAAAACCACCGTGCCGCAGGGCACCTCGATTATCCTGTCCTCACCGTCCTTGCCGAACGAGCGGCCGGCGCCACCGGCCTGACCGTTGGTTGCGAAGACGTGGCGCTGATATTTCAGCGGCAGCAGGGTCCACATGTTGCGGTTGCCCTTGAGAATGATGCTGCCGCCCTTGCCGCCGTCGCCGCCGTCAGGGCCGCCTTTGGGCACATATTTGGCGCGATGGAAGTGGTGGGAACCGGCGCCGCCCTTGCCCGAGCGGCATTGTATTTTGACGTAGTCTATGAAGTTGGAGTCTGCCATGATTTTATCTTTTTCTATGAATTTCAGGTTATGAGGTCAACGCCCGGCAAGGCTGATGAGTTCGCATGCCTGGCGATAGTCGGCGGGGGTGCCGATGTCCATCCACATGCCGGATATGGGGAAATGGCCCACCGGACGCCCCGAGGCGATTGCGTCGGCAATGAAATCGGGAGCGTCGAGACGCCGCGGTTCGAGGCGTGCGAGCAGGTCGTTGTCAATCATATAGATGCCGGCGTTGGCATAGTGGGTATATGTGGGTTTCTCCTCGATGCCCGTAACGCGCTGGCCGTCGGTAGTCAGGATAGCGAACGGAATGCTGACGATATGGCTCACCGTGGCGATGGTGATTGCGTTTCCGCAGGCAATATGGTGAAGATAGAGCTCCTCGAAGTCGATGTTCGTGACTAGGTCTGAGTTCATCAGCAGCGTGGTGCGGCCCGCGCGCGGAGGGGGAAGCAGGGCGCAGGCGCCTATAGTGCCGAGCGGCTCGGACTCGCGCACGCATCTCACCTCCGTGTCCTTGAAATGCTCTTCAATCTGTTCGGCAAGATAACGGGTAGTAACGACAATCTCCCCCACCCCGCACCGGCGCAAGGCGTCGACGTTCATGTCGATGACCGTGGCGCCGCCGATGGGCAGTAGCGGCTTCGGCGTCGTGTCGGTGAGCGGGCGCAGGCGCTCGCCGCGGCCTCCGGCCATGAGAACGGCGCGTATGGGCAGCCGGGTGGTCTGGCGCCGCAGGTCCATGACGTCGGCAATGCGCCCCTCGGCGTCAAGCACGGGCAGCAGCTCGATGCCGCCGCGGCGTGCGGCGCGAATTTCCGCGGCGGCCGAGTCGGGGCGCAGCGAGCGGAAATTGCGATGCATGGCGTCGCTCACGGGCGCGATGAGGCCGCACCCGCGCAAGAGGGCGCGGCGTATATCGCCGTCGGTCAGTGTTCCGGCCATGCGCCCGTCGGAATCGACGGCAAGCAGGGTCATGGCCTCGCCCGACAGATTATTCAAGGCCTCGAGGGCTTCGAGAATAGTGGCCGAAGATGAGATGAGGTGCATATTCATTCTGTTTCAGATGCGGAGCTTTTCATTATCATTTCACACAGAGCCCAGTCAAACGGTGTGTCAAGGTCGACCGAGCGCTCGCGCGACATCTCGACGGGCACGCGTCGCGTCATCGCGCCCAGCGGCTTCTCGGCCAGCGATTGAGGCGTGATTGCATAGACGGCGCCGTTAAACTGCCACGCCGGCGGCGCCATCTGGCGGCGCGTCAGCAGGCCGTCGCCCTTGCTGACATGGAGAAAACCGTCGGCATCGGTCTCGAAGCAATCGTAATAGGGGTTGCACGGAGCCGCACACACCGTAACGGCCATGTCTATGTCGGAGCGCCACGCCTCGAGGGTGCGGCTCACATCGTCGGCCGTGCGCAGGGGCGACGTGGGCTGAAGGAGCACGACGACGTCGAATTCAACGCCACGGCGTCGGGCTTCGGCCATGGCGTCGAGCATAACCTCGCGCGAGCCGGCGGTGTCAGTGGCCAGCTCGGCGGGACGCATGTGGGGGCGCTCGATTCCGAACTCGCGGGCCACACCGGCTATGCGTTCGCTGTCGGTCGTAACGATGACACGGTCGGGCGTGGCAAGAGCCAGAGCTGTTTCAATCGAGTAGCCTATGAGCGGCTTGCCGGCAAGAGGCTTGATGTTCTTGCCGGAAATGGACTTTGAGCCGCCGCGGGCGGGAATTATATAAAGAGGCTTCATTGGTTGATGTCATAGAATTTTTTCGGGGCGCGGAGAAGGTCAAGAGGCGTTTCAGCCACGGCGCGCTCCATGAGGTCGAGCGTGTCGGGGCGGCTGTAGGGGTTCTCGACACCCGTGAAGTCTGAGGCGAGGGCGCGGCCGATTGCGTCGGCAATGGCGTCGGCCTGAGCCGGGCAGCTGATTACGCTCGCGGCGGCGATGCGCCCTTTCTGGCGGTTGCCGATGCTGACGGTGGCGATGCCGGCCGATGGCACCTCGACAATGCCGCTCGAGCTGTTGCCCACGACGGCCCGCACACAACGCAGCGCCGAGTGATAGCGGCGACGCCCCAGCGAGGGCACGATGAGCACTCGACCACGAGGCTGCGCGCCGGCATAGGCGTTGACGGCGTCGATTATGCGCTGACCGGCGGGGTCGTTGTTGGGATAGGTTATGAGCACCCGCGAGTCGGGAAAACGGTCAAGCGCCTCGAGCGTCGGGCCGATGACATTGTCCGGGCCCAGGGTTTCGGGGTGGACGGTAAGCAACAGAGCGTCGATGCCGAAGCTCCAGCCAAGGTCGGCCTCAAGCTCCGCGCGGCTCATGGGGGCGGGTGCCGCGGCGTTCATCACGCCGATGGCGCCGGTGTTTATGACCCGGTCGGGCCGCTCGCCCAGCTGAATCACGCGTCGGCGATATGCCTCGGTGGCGGTGAGATGCAGGGAAGAGAGCTTGGTTAGGGCGTGGCGGAAACAGTCGTCGAAGGCGCCCTCGGTAACTTCGCCTCCGGATATATGGACCAGCGGCACGCGCATGATGACCGCCGCGGCTGCCACTGAAAGCATCTCGAAGCGGTCGCCGAGAATGACCGTCAGGTCGGGCGCCAGACGCTCGAGCACGTCGGCCACCGACTGCTGCAACGCCCCGGCCGCACGCGCCGCATCTGCCGCGCCGTCGAAACCGACCGGCATCGGCGCCACCACCGGCTCGAAACCGTCGGCACGAATTTCGTCGATGGTCATTCCTCGCGCGGGGTCGAGATGCATGTTCGACGCCATGACGTCGACGCAACAGTCAGGCCGCGCGGCCAGGCGGCGCGCCAGCGGCGCAAGCAGTCCCCAGTCGGCGCGAGTGGTTGTGGCTATGAGTATTTTTCGCTGCATATCAGTGCAAAGTTACTGAAAATTTGCAATATATAGCGTAACTTGCTGAATTTTAGTGCGTCTATGCAACGTGATTGTACTTAATTCGTACTGACTGAGAAGGTTGCCGCAAATGGAGGAATTTGGTTTCGTTGTTTTTAACATCTGTTTTTGATTTTTAATTGCCTCTTTTTGCCCTCACAAGGTCTGATTTTGGGTTACGGCCAATCTCGACCTTGAAATCGCATCCGCTTTTTCAGTGCGAAAAAGACACGTTTAGACGCTGCAAAGATAGTGATTTTTATCGGCATTGGCAAACGTGGCTGGACATCGGCTTGCATCCGACCGTGCCGGGGATGTGTCCGGGAGGCCACGCTCCGTCTCGGCCACGCTGCAAGCCCATGTCCAGCCGGTCAGGTCCACGCAGATAGAGACCGCATGACATCCGCCCTGCAAAACGACCGGGCAGAAATCATGCGGACACTATCCTAATGCGGGACTATTTATCACGCTGCCGAGAGCTAATTATTTCCCGACCCATTTTATTTTTTAGTTGCCAAACGGGATGCCGGACACACAAAGCCGGGGAGTGATAAAGCAAGTGGCGTACTTTATCCAGCCCCCTGCATTTGCAAATCCCGCATCCCGCTGATTTCAATCCACGCGGATAAAGACCGCGCACATCCCCGGATCGGCGATGCCGTACCGCGGGCTGTACGCGGACATTATCCTGAGCGGGATTGCGCTTCCGTTCTTTATTTTTTCACCGCTGCCGCCACCAACGTGGCAGCAGGGACGATTATGTTTTCTTGGGCTTTCCTACCGGGGGAGCCATTTTGAGTCAGGACGTACCATTGACAAGCGGGTCTGTATGGGTTGCTTGACTTGACTGAACGTGCGGCGAAGGAATATTCTCACGGCTTTGGAATAAAAATCTCCAGACCTCCTGCGTCGGCTTGTATTTTTATTCCAAGGCCCGAACATCCCTTTTCTTCCGCCACACGCCTTGCAGGTGTCAAGCAACTCATACAACCACACTGTCTTTGGACGCATGGTTCAAAAAAAAGCTCCCACCGATATGAAAGCCACAAGAAAACATAAAGATTTTAAGTCAAGGCAAGCTCGCCAATCCTCCTATCATTACCGCATAATAACAAAGGCGGTCAAGGCGGTGGCAGTCATAATCGGAGCGGTCATAGGAATAGCGTTGTGGGCAGTAGTCAAACCCATACTCAGGGGCATAGGCTGGCTCATATCAATCCTCACCGCAGCAGGGGCAATATATTGGTTAATGACACTCTAAATTTCAAGAATATGGCAACGAAAAGAAAATCCAAGACTTTGGAACAGCAAGCACGATACTACGAGGTTGACGACATATCCGAATATATGGTTGAAACATACCTCAACGGCAATATATCCACATACCGTCAGCTATTCCAAGAACTCCGTGTAGAGAGTCGCAGAGAGTTTGTTAGACGGCTCTTTGAAATGGAAATCACCCCTACCGAGATTGAAAGAATGATACTCGCAACCCTCTAAACACTTACGACTATGGCAACGAAAGAAAACAAAGGCTCACAAGCCTTCAACGAAACAATCAAGGCTTATCTTGAAGAAAGAGCCGAGAATGACGCATTGTTTGCCGTCAAGTTTGCAAACCCCTCCAAATCGGTGGAGGACTGCGTGACCTATATCCTCAACCAAGTGCGGGAAAGTGGTTGCAACGGCTTTACAGATGCGGAGGTTTACGGAATGGCAATCCATTTCTACGAGGAAAACGAGATAGAGGTCGGCAATCCAATCAACTGCCAGGTGGTAGTGAACCACACGGTAGAACTGACCGAGGAAGAAAAGGAACAGGCACGGCAAGACGCTATCAACCGACTCCGTGACGAGGAAATGGCGAAAATGCGCAGACCTATCCAACCGAAGAAAGCCTCCGAGAAGAAAACCCAAGTTGAACAACCAAGTCTATTTGACCTCTAACACTTTACGACTATGAAACCCAAGACAGCGATACAAAAGAAAGTGGCTCAACTTTCATCCACCTTACGCCCTATAACCCACACACAACAACAATGGGCTTATACCCACTGCATTGAGCATTTCGCCTACCGAGCCAAGAGCGGAACAATGACCTGCGGTGACTGCGGACACCAATGGAAAAGTGGAAACGGCAGCCTTTGCGATACCTTCGCAGGTTGCAAATGCCCTCACTGCGGTGCTGAACTCAAAGTGAATGACACTCGCAAGCGCACATATAAGGAAACACGCTATTTCAGCGTGATAACCACCTGCGGAGGTTTTCAGGTTATCCGTGTGGCTCAAATCCGATATGTCAGCAGGAAGGGAGAGCCTATGAAATTCTACTGCCACGAGGTTGTGCAGAGGTGGATTTCACCCGACGGCAAAGTTACCACCATGGCGTTGCTCCGTGCATACGCTTTCTTCTACTGCGACATTTGGGCATTGGAGAGCGGTATGGAGATACGAAGTCACAACGACCTTTACGACAATGTGGTGACGTGGGGCGATGTGTATCCGAGAATAAACGTCATTCCGCAACTCAAACGCAACGGATTCAAGGGAGATTTCCACGGCATATCCCCAATAAGACTTTTCAAAAGGTTGCTCTCCGACCCACGGATTGAAACGCTGATGAAAGACGACAGGATTGAGGAAATGAAATACTTTATCCTTAACCCCCTCAATGCCGATGACTTTTGGACATCGTATCTAATCGCAGGACGCCACCGCTACCAAATCAACAACATATCAATGTGGTGTGACTACCTCCGTATGCTGGTGAATTTGGGGCAGGATATACGAAACCCCAAGAACATCTGCCCGGAGGATTTCATAGAGGCGCACGACAACGCGCACCGCAGGATTGAAGCCAAGCACCGAAAGGAATATGCAGAGGCGGAAAGACGCAGGGAGATTGAAAGGCGTGAGCGTGAACAGCGCAGATTGCTCCAAGAGCAACAGCGTGAGGAAGATTTCAAGGCTCTAAAATCCAAATTCTTCGGACTGATAATCACCGACAATGAAATATCGGTGAAGGTGCTTGAAAGCATCGAGGAGTATTACGAGGAGGGCAACGTGCAGAACATATGCGTTTTCGGCTCGGAATACTACAAGAAAGCCGACACCCTCGTACTCTCGGCAAGGATTGACGGCAAGATAATCGAAACTGTGGAGGTTGACTTGCAGACCCTCAAAGTGGTGCAGTGCCACGGCAGGAACAACGAGGACACCGAATATCATAAGCGCATAATCGACCTTGTGAACTCCAACGCCAAACTGATACGAGAGAGAATGACCGCATAAATGTTTTAACCCGACTACCGATTGAAATATATCGGTAGTCACTAAATCCCAAAATTATGAACGTGATATTTGAACATCCGACCATCATTTTTGATGACAAGATTGCCGAAATCATCATAGAGTTTGTAAACCACATACTCTATGCCGACTGCGAGGTGACATTACGGCGGATAGTAGCCGACTTTGCCGACAGGTACGACCTTGACCGATATTTCGTATATGGATACGGCAAACACCATCTATGGGTTGCGCAACGCAAAATCACTGACCCTGAAAAGGTTTTCAACTACCGGATACTGATTGTAAAATTCTAAAACTCATTGATATGGCAACAAGAATGACAAGGAACGGCGTATCGACCACCGTCAGCGGAGAACAATATGAAAAGTTCTATTCCTCACAACGGGGCAAGAGGGTCACACGCATTATGTATGATTGGCGAGACCCCGACACAAACGAACTTTTCTCCTGCGTCGCACCCAACCTCAAAGAGTGCAGGAAAAAGCGTGACGAATGGATAGCGAGACAGCGAAAGAACTAATCACACGGAACGGTGTTGGGTGTTAAGGGAAGCGACATCCGACACCGCTCAATAAAAACCACCTATATGAACGACAATACTGAAATAAGGCTCGACAGCGGAAAGACCGCTACAGCCCAATGCCCCGTGATAATATCCGCAAGCAGGAGCACCGACATCCCCGCCTTTTATTCCGAATGGTTTTTCAACCGTCTCAAAAAAGGATATTCAGCATGGACAAACCCCTACAACTCATCAAAAATCCACATAAGCTACAAGCGCACCAAATTTATAGTGTTCTGGTCAAAGAACCCAAAGCCGTTGCTTGGACACATTGACACGCTTGATGAACTCGGCATCGGATGTTACATACAATACACGCTCAACGATTACGGAGAGGAAGGTCTTGAAAAAGGCGTACCCCCTTTGTCACAGCGCATTGACACTTTCCGAATGCTCGTTGACCGTCTCGGCAAAGGCAGGGTGATATGGCGTTTTGACCCTCTTATCCTTACGGACCGCATAGACGCGGACTTGCTCCTTCGGAAGATAGAGGTTGTCGGAGACGCACTGAACGGATACAGCGAAAAACTCGTTTTCAGCTTTGCCGACATTGTTTCTTACCGCAGGGTCAAGTCAAACCTTGAACTCAACGGAATACGCTACAATGATTGGACCGGGGAAATGATGCGAGGTTTTGCGAGGGAACTCTCAATGCTCAACAAAAAGTGGGGATATGAACTCGCCACCTGCGGGGAGCGCGTGGACCTCTCGGAATACGGCATCCAAAAGAACCACTGCATAGACGACCGCCTCATAGTCCGTTTCGGACACCGCTCAAAGGAGTTAATGGAATATCTCGGAGCAAGGTACATACAACCATCGCTATTCGGAACGGATACCTCCGAAAACGCCATCCCGCTTGACGGAGGAGGGCTCGCGGTCATAACGCATGACAACCGCGACAGGGGACAGCGCGAGGTCTGCGGATGTATGAAAAGCAAGGACATCGGAGAATACAGCACTTGTCCACACCTCTGCGAATACTGTTATGCCAACAGCTCAAAGGAGTGCGCCCTCCGAAATTGGAGGCTCCACCGACAAAACCCCGATGCCGAGACTATAACCGGTAGATGATTTTTTATTTCGTTGCATAGCCAACCCCCGCCAAACCTATGAAGGCTTGACGGGGGCATTTTTCGCTAAAAATTTCGGCCGCCACAGGCGGCTTATTATTCATCTGCGATTGATCTGAAATACCATATCAAATCATCAGGATTACAAGGTACATTTTTATTCCAATAAATGCCGGATATATCACAATTTACATAAAAAATTTGTGTCACACCGGTTTCATATCCATTCCATGTATCAGGAATAGTGGTATGAAATCCAACCTTATTTAATGAGGGAGGATTGAATCCCATGCTATTCTCATTAGCATATTTGCTGTTAGAAGGAAGAAGGCTGTATCCCTTAGAAACTGGTAAGTCTTTATAGTATGTTATGAATTTACCGATATAGACGGTAGTTGGATTGATACCATATTTTTCCAACCCACCCAAAAGATATTTTTTATAGTCTTTAGGTTTAGCCTCTCTATCATATCCTGTATATAGGATACCTCTGGATACCATAGTGTCATCAAAGCCACCAGTCATATTGATGTTGTCAAAATTGATGACATAAGTGGTGGTATCTTCCAATACGATTTGTTCCCCATTGGAAAGAATAACGGTCTCGGTTCCATCGGCATTTTTTACCAATGCGTCTTTAACGGCTGCGTTATCGGCAAGCGCGTTTGCATCATCAAGAGCATCAGACGTACATGCTCCCACGAAGATACTCATAATGCCAACGAGGGCAATCACAAGCATCTTGTTCATTTTTTTACTGTAAAGTTCCATATTAATTTATTTGTTAATGGTAAATCTATGTAAACACCGGCTAATTTATCGTTATAACCTATATATCTAAAACAAGTATAAAAGATGTATTTAGGATATTGATTGCTATAATCAATATCGAAAGACCGATTAGAAGTCCACGGAGAATATCCCATGTTATCAAGTGGCATAACCGGAATATATTCTTCCCCCGATAAGGGAATTGGCATATATGACACGTATTTTATTGTAGCGCAATAAAATACTTTGTTTGGTTCAAGTCCATATTTTTTTATCCAATCACCAAATTTTGCCTTTTCCCAATATCCTATAAATCTGTCATCATACCCCTCTATAGAATATGACTCATCTTGCAAATAAGGCCCATTATTATTAGAAATAAATGAATATTTACATGGGAATATTGACATATAGGAATGTAAAAAATCTGACTCATTACTATAATAAACAATTTCATTGTTACTAAGGGTAATCCTATTCCCATCAGCCATCTCCAATGGAAAATCATCATCCTTACTACATGCCTGCGAAATGACAAGAATTACCAATGCACTCAAAATCTCTAAGGCTATATTCCTTTTTCTTTTGAGCACATGTAACATCCGTATCCTATCGCGATATACCATTATGTTTAAGCGTTTAGTAGTTTGCGTTCACAAAAGTATGTAAAAATATTCTAATGCACAAATTAAGCGGCAAGATTTTTTGCTAAATATCTTGCCGCTATTATATATAATTCTAATTATCTGATATTTATATATGACTTAACCCAAGTGTTTTTTAGATTACAACCAGTATGTGAAGCCAATAATATTTTTATTTTTGGCTATGAGAATTGTAAAGATACAAAAACTCTATTATTCGCCTTCGATGCAGCTGCTTATGGAATTTTCCCTTATAACGGCAATGCGATGTGTAGGACTTGTAGATGTCGCGGTTGCCCGATTTGAGTCGCCTGTAAACGCCGGATTTGTTGACAACGCCGGGACCGCAGTTGTATGCCAGGACTCCGAGGAGCAGCGCATCATCCGGTCTGAAATCGTCATAGAGGGCTACGAACTTGCGGAGATCCCTGCGGAGCAGGGCATCCGCCTGTCTTTCGGTAAGCTGGACACCGCGTCTGAACGGCTCACCCGGCTGCACCATGTGTCCGTATCCGACCGCCGGCCAGTGGCACGGGCGGTGGAGTGTCTCGAACTTCTTTATAATCAGCACGGCACGTTCAAACGGAGGCAGGTCCATTATGCTTTTTCTCGCGTGGGCGGCGGGCGTTGCTGCCGCAAGGGTCAGCAACGCCACGAAGAACATTACCAGCCTCCTCATCGTACCACCGGGGTTACGGGATTGACCACCGGTTTGAGGATACCCGTACTGTCGTTGTCCTCCTTATCCTTGTTGTTGAACTCGAATGTACGTTCCCACGGAGCCGAGCCGAAATTGTCCTCCACCACGACGAGGTATCTATGCTCCCCTGAAGATTTCGCAGTATAGTCCAGGCGGAATGTCTTGCTTTCGAGCAACACGCGGTCATTGTTGACCAACACCGGACCGTCAACGAGTTTGAGCGAGCCTTCGCCGTCATACTGGAAATAGCGGATAGTGTAGAGGGTGTTTGTATAGTTGCCATCGGGCACAATCTCAAAACGAAGCTCCACGGTCTGACCCTTTACAATCTTGTCGGCAAACGGCATCACCTCCACCGTGAAAGGATAGGACTGCTGCACGTCGAGGGCGTCATTGCAGGAGGTGAGGCTGCATACGGCAGCGATTACGAGCGAGAGAACGGCGATGACGCCGAATGATTTTTTATTGGATTTTTTCATTTTGTAGTTTGTTTAGAGTTTGAGTTTTGTTGATTTTTTCGGATTGAGCGACATCAGATAGTCGTTCAGGTCCTTGTGATTGGGATAGAGAGCCGATTTGTCTGCAACCCTGCCGCCGAACTCCCGTTGAAGTCTGGCGAGGGCATTTCGCCCGGCCTCGTCATTGTCGAGATAGCACAGCATCAGGGAATATCCGTCAAGTGCCGGAATCGCCTTGCTGATATTGGCGACCGAGTTTAGGACAACAGCGTCGGTGCCGTCATTGAATCCGAGGCGTTCAGCAGAAAGAAAGTCGATGAAGCCCTCGAAAACATTGCAGCGCGGGTTGCCATTGACAATACGGGTTATATTCTTTGGCGGATAACTCCCCTTGAAAAAGGCGTTGCGAAGCTCAAGTCCGTGAGCGTCATTCCCAAAGCCTATGGCATAATAATGTTTGCCATGTAATTTGTAATCCGCTTGGACACAGTACCGTTGTGCAATATCCTTCGGTATGCCTCTTTCGGCCAGATAGCGGAGCAATGCGGGTGATTCCAGCCGGGATATTTCAAGATTCTCGAATGTCGGCTCTTCCACGAATGGCACAGGCTTGTAAGGCTCTGCGACCGGCATACTCATCTTTTCGGCGATGTATCGCGCCTGCCCGACGAAATCGGTCCTGCCGGATATTACCCCTGCGAGAGTGAAGATGTCGCCTCCTTCGCCGGCACCAAAATCGTACCATAGATTTTTTCGCGGATTGACATGGAACGACGGCTTACGCTCGTTGCGGTACGGGGCATAGAACCATAGTCCCTTGCTGTCGCGCCCTGTCGGGTCATAGCCGAGCCGATGCAGGAAATCCACGAGGGATATACCTTTGATAGCGTCTATATCCATAGGCTAAAACCGCATTTTGCGTTTAGGTCTTTCCGGTCCCTGCTTGGGCTGTTCCACTTTGCCGGCTTTCAATTTCTCAAATCCTTGCATTTGTCCGGTTATGTATCTGCTCAGTTCGGAGCGGTTGCAGCTTCCGGTCATTTCGTAGGCAAGATCATAAATGTTGCCATTGTTGCCTGTCTCCATATCTAACCATTTGGTTGCACCGCCTTTTACCAGAAATGTCGGATTGTCACTATTGTTGTACGGCGGTTTATATGCGAGCATCTCACCGGCCCGGAACTCAGGAACATGGCCAAGAGCCTTCATGAAATCTTCAATAGGAAGATTTTTAATGTCGAGATTAGTTATTGTAGCTCCCGACGGCCTATGGCTCATCGCCGACAGTTCTTTGCCCTGCTCATAGTCGTTCATTATCTGAAGAATGTACGACACGGTGGAATTATAAATCTTTCCGTTCATATTCAAGTCGGCAAGCTCCATAATTGTTCCGGATTCATCAGTTAAGTAATCATGCCAACGGTTCGTTTTTGTATCAACCCACAACATCGGCAAATGATCGTCACGCTGTGGGGCATAATAAACCACAGTCCTATTTTCAATCGACACCGGTTTTTCACCGAGGGCAGCCATAAACTCCGTAAGAGGAATATTGGGGATGTCTTTTTCCGTGTACCGCATAGTCTTTACTCAATTATAAATTTGACACCGACACCATACTGCGTATGGAAATGCCCCGTTGAGTTGCCGAACACAAACCGCTCCTTGACATTGGCAGTCAGAGCGATTTTATCCGAGAGATAGAAATCGGCTTGCAGGGTTATTGCTCCGCCATAGATGAAGGCGTCGCCGTTGTGGAGCGTGGAGCCGTCGGATAAAACGTGATTGCCCCAGTTTACCGTTTCATATCCGCCGAGAGCCGACACACCGCCGTAGAGGTGGAAAGTCTGGGAATAATTGCTTACGAGGTGGAGATTATATCCCGCCTCCGCTGTGAACTGCGCCACAGGGATGCGGCCTTTCTCTCCGTAGGGCTTATAGGTCTGAAGATACTCGCCGCCGAAGCTCCAAGTGTTCGCGCCGCCTTTGAACACCGAGTAATACACGCCGAATGAATATCCGCAGTCGCGGGAATTGCCGGTATAGAAACCGTCTGCCATATCTGCCTTAACCTCGACCGCCGACATACCGGGGAGGCATCGCTGGGCCATTGCCCGCCCTCCGCAGAGGGCAAGCATGGCAGCGAAGATTATCATCGCTTTTTTCATGGATTACTGAATTGAAAGTTCGTCGATTACGTTGGCTCTAACAATATCCTCGTTCTCAACCACGAAGGACTGGTTCCGGCCGCCTTCTTTCTCGGCGACCTCGATAACGAGCTGCTTGTCATCGGGAATGGTGAATTTCTCTAATGCGAATACGGTACGTTCAGAGGATTTGCCATGCACCACCGTCACATAGTTTTGGGCGCGCAGCGGTTCCAATACCTGCTCCTGCATGGCGGTTCTCTTGATGACCTTCTTGTCCACAATCTTGAACGATACGAAGTCTATGTCAAACGGGATGTTGGAGGTATTCTTGATTTCCGTGTGGAAAAACAGCAGACCGTTGTTCGCATATATTGATTTCAGGAGGAACTGCACCCCGAAACGCTTGGAGCCGATATGCTTTATCTCGCGCTTGTCCTGCTTGTGGATTGATTTCATAATCAGTTTTACAAGCATAGGTGACTCGCTGCCCAATTTTTCGAGATATATCTCCTGCGCATTGTTGGGCCGGTTCACCGTCTCGCCGTCATGGATGAAGTCGGTCATTTCGATGTTGAGCAACAGCGGCTCTTTGGCGAACTTGACATTGAACGTGAAAAAGCATCCGTCTTCGGTGATGACCGAGAGATTTGTCTCGGACTTGAACGACTTTGACGCCGACTTGACACGCAACACGTTTTTCGCACCGTCAGCGAGGCCGGCCACTATGTCCTCCCCTCCGAGGTCCACATATACAATCTCCGAGGGGAAGATAATGTGTGTGGTCTTTTGATAGCATACCTCCAGCGCGTGAGGCGGTATCATGCGGTCAAATCCGACCTTGCGGGTCAAACCGCTGAACTTGTCGCCGTCGGTGTAGTTCTCACCGTACACGTTTATGTCATGTTCGGCGACCGCCCCGGTGTCAGACGACACATGGTTATCGGTGTCTTTGACCGGCTTTGTGCCTTTGGCAAACGCCGGGGTTGCCATGCCTATTACGGCAATGGCTGAAAGGATGATATTTCTTGCTTTCATATTTGTCCGTTTGTTGTGGTTATACATCTTCGGGCTGGTGGAGCATCACACGGTATCCGGCTTTGACATACACCTTGACCGTGCGCATTTTTTTCGTGAGGTACTGCGATACTCCGTTGATAAGCCCCCTGCCCACGTCGGAGGCTATCTGCGCCCCGGTGTTGGTGGAAATATTGATTGAGCTGCCCATGGTGGCCCCCATGTTGGCACCGATTTCATGCAGGGCGTCAGACTCCATGGAGCCGGGGATGTTGATGCCCTCCTGTCCGTCGGAGTCATAGACCTTCAACTCCACATCGTAGATAGAGCCTTGACACTCGATAGAGGATATTTCAATCTCCAGCCTTTCGCCCTGAATACGGGCGGTCCCGACGATTGCGGTGTTACGGGGAATAAGGCGGTTGCCTACCCACATGGCCTCGGTGGTACGGAGTCTTACACTCTCTCCGTCTGCAACACTCTGGTTTCCGGCCACCACTGCCGCTATGGTGTTTTTGTTCACCGTTCTTGTCATTCCGACCGCAGTTGTCAGCCGCCGTGAGGCATTGGAGGCATTGAGGGAGGAAACGACATCGCGGCTGACCTGTGCCACCGGCTGTATATTCCTTTTGCCCTTTTCCTCCTCTACGGGTACCGGCCCGGGGTGACTGTTGCCGTTTCCCATATATTGCGCCGCCAGCTGGTACGACCGTTCCAGTATCTCCATCTCGTCGGGCTGACCGGAATTCTGCCGTGCCGCCTCGTTCTGCGCCTCAAGCTCCGCGATGCGCTCGTTAAGGGCGTCAATCTCCGCGTCGGGAGTCTCCTCCTCCACAAAGAAGTTGTTGAGCGACTCCTGCACCTCGCGGTAGCTTTGCGCCGACTGCTCAATCGGAGTGGCGGCCGAGTCCGGGACTGCCCTGTCCGGTATCGAGTCCGACATCCTTATCGAGACCTGTATAACGCTGTCCTGTCTTGCCTTTTCCTCCCGGAGTGCCTCATCCGCGAGTGCCTTCAGCTTGTTGCCCTGCAACCCGTCGCTGTCACCTTCGGGCAGCTCCATGTTGGCCTTTCCCTTGGCGGTGTCATCACCGGGCAGGTACGAGCCGAAAATCAGCCACATGGAGCCGAGGAAAATCAGGAAGGCCCCCGGTATTACGACAAGGTATTTCTTCAGTTTCTGCCTCTCGGCCTCGGACTTGGATCCGAGCCATTCACTTATTTTGGTTTTCAAATCCCGCAATGCCATATCCGAATACTGTCTGGTTGTCCATGTCCGGCGAACCGCCGTCACTCTTTACCGGTATGTCGAGGCCCTCAATATGGTTTGGCTCCGCAAGTGTGCCGGCTGCATGGCCGCGGCCGATACGGTAACAGGCGTTGCCGAAAACGAAAAAAGCGGCAAGGATGAACAGCGACAGCAGCACGGCAATCACCGCGAGACGCCGGTTTTCGGGGATACCGTCGCACCTTCGGCGGAGGAAATTCCCCACAGTCCCCTTGGGTACGCGCCATACCTTATTATATATGTATTGTCCTATTGATTTTGACAGTTTCATATCCGTTATCTTTTTACAGTTGATATATCCTTGTTCTCGATAATGTTGAATCCCTCGATAATGAATCCGTTGGGGTTGTCGTCGGAACGCGACGAGTTTGTCAGGCGGCATACCGTCACAAGGCTTCTCTCGGTGACGTTGCTCTGGCGGATAATCATCTGACGCGCATAGGTCCTCGCCGTGTAGGGGTAGTTGTCGAAGTCGCACGAAACGCTGTCCACGATACACACCTGATTGATGTTGCCGGAGATTATGCGGTTGTAATAGCCCTTCTCGGAGTAGTCGGAATAGTAGTTGTACGCGCTCTTGTCGGAGAGTATGAGGGCTCGGTTTATGTTGTGCTCAATGGCCGACTTGTCGGGTGACAGCGAGAAGAACAGCTCGTGAAAGCGTCTGACGTGTTCCCTCGCCTCCGCCGGGCGGTTCTGGCTCATGTCCTGTGACAGTGCCAGCATCAGCGATTTGCCGTTGTCGAGGACATAGATTTTCTCCCGCTGCTTTTCGGCGAAGTTGAACACCGCAACGAGTGCAACCGTAACCACCGCAGCGCACATCGACACGAACACTATGCCGAAAAGACGTATCTGCCGGAAGGAGGTCTCGATGTTTTTAAGCGATTTGAACTCCATTTAATCGTAGTTTGAATTTCATTTGAACAGTCTCCTGAAACGCCCGGCCGCATTGCCTGCGGCTGCACCGCCGAGACTGCCCGCGACCGAACCGGCCTGTTGCGCGGTGTTGTTGACGGCCCTTCCGTAGCTGCCCATGCCCCCGGCCTGTATTATCCAGCCCGCGACAGTCGGGATAGTGAAGTAGCCGATTATTCCTATTATCATGAAAACCAGATATGTGGTGTTGCTGGAATCAAGGTTTGCATTGGGGTTGTTGGTAAGCTCGGAGATGTCGTTCTGCAACATCAGGACCTGGATTTTCGCCAGTATCGT
The DNA here is from genome assembly GCA_902495245.1 of uncultured Porphyromonadaceae bacterium. GTDB lineage: Bacteria > Bacteroidota > Bacteroidia > Bacteroidales > Muribaculaceae > UBA3263. The sequence continues at coordinate 149,419 of CABUWI010000008.1, read as the reverse complement.
GGAGAACAAATCCGCGACCGGCAGCCACAGGTAGGTCTGGACATACCTGCATATCCATTGCACGAGGGTGGTCTGGAAGCCGTCCCACACCGATATTGCGAAACTTATCGGGCCGAGTATCGCCAGCACTATGAGGAAAAATGTCCTTATCGTGTCTATCGTCAGCGACGCCGCCTGAAAAAGCAGCTCCAGCAACTCGCGGAAGAAGTTCTGAATGGCCTTCTTCACCTTGTACATCCCGCGCTCGATATACATCCCGGCGGCGGTGCCGACCTCGGTCACGCCCAGCTCGTCAATCTGCCGGTCGAATTCCGCGTCATCCACAAGGTATGCCGTGGAGGGGTCCCGCATCATCGCCTCGTATTCGAGCCGGTCTTTCTCCTCGCGGTATTTCTGCATATCCAGTGTCTGACCGTCAAGCATGGAGGCGGTCCCCTGAACTATGGGCGACATTATGGAATTGATCGTGCCGAGCACCACTGTCGGGAAGAACATGATGCAGAATCCGACGGCGAAGGGACGCAGCAGGGGGAAGACATCGACCGGCTCCGCCCTGGCCAGTGACTGCCATACGCGGTAGGCGACATAGAACAGCGCGCCGAGTCCGGCTATCCCCTGCGCCACCCCCGCCATGTCGGAGCAGAGGGGCATCATCTCGTCATAGAGCGAGCGGAGGATAGTGTGCAGGTTTGTGAAGTCTATAGCGCAAAGCATGGGCTACCAGTATTTTTGCGCTCCCTTGCCGTAGAGGTTCACGACCCTCTGGGTGTCGGCCTTCTTCTTGGCGCGGAGATAGGACACGGAGATGTTCTTGTTGGTATAGTATGCCGTAAGGTTGCGGAAACGGCTCATCTCCTTATAGCACCGGTCCACTATGTCCATGCGGTCCTTGTCCGTCATGGACATGGTTGTGATGTTCACAACGTTTTTAAGCTCTCCGAGGACACCGTTGGCCTCCTCCAGCAGACGGGTGTACCCGGCGGCTATGGCCGAGAGTTCCGATGATGTGAAGTTGGGGTCGGTGAGCATCTTGCGGAAGTTGGTCACATAGGTCTCGCTTATGTCTCCGAGCATCAGGACTGTCTGCTGCACCTTGCGGGCGTCGCGCACAAGGTTGTTGACCGAGCGGAGCGCGTCGTAATATTTCTTTCCCTGCTCGTAAATCTTCACCGTCTCCTGAAACGACTTCACCATGTGCGTCGCCGTCTTGGATTCCTGAACGAGAGACTTCGAGTTGTTGACGATGCTCTGGGCGATGTTGGAGGGGTCAATCACAGTCCACTGGGCGTTTGCCCTCCCCGCGCCGAAAAGGAGGCACATCAGGAGTGCCGCCATAATGTATTTCAGTCTTGCCATGTTTTGTTATTTTTTTTCGTTAATATATTCTGGAGGCCAATCCTCCTATGAGCCTTACACCGAAAGAGAGTGTCCGCAACGCGAGTCTCAGGAGGAGGGCGACAACGGCGACACAGGCCGTTATGATTATCAGTATTATCCGTAGTATATTCATACATCGCTATTTTTCCGGCTCGTTACCGTTCTCCCTGCCGGGAGTCTCTGAAAGTTCTTCAAACGCGGCATCCGGTTCGTGGAGCTGTTCGTGTCCCTGCGGTTCATCTGATACCACATCCATGATCTGTACCCGCATATCGGGAACAGGGGTGTCCGGTTGACGGATGAAGGTCATATCCAGTTCCGGGATGAAAAGGGTGTCGAGCAGTTCGTCGTATGCGACAGTCCAGTATCTCTTGCCTTGCGCGGTATATAGGTTCTTGTCGAATGTCTCGTTGTCAAGATAGCGCATGACAGTGTTGTCCGCGTATGAGTGTCCGCAATAATGGCCCTCTATGTCTGCCCGCCAGAAGCCTCTTTCCTTGCGGATGTCCAATGTCATCCCGATAATCGGAACGTGCCACCTGCCGCTGATTTTATTGCGCGGGTCCGTCTCGTCGTCAACGGGAAATCTGGAATTGAGGGCGTTTGAAAACGCCTTGCCCGCGTCTTCGGCGAAACGGTCCGCCACGATGTCGGCAAGAGCCGACAGGAAAAACCTGTCACGTCGGCGGATACTGGCCGGAGTCCTGAAAAGCAGGAACAGCAGCAGGAGGGCGTTGAAGGCGCATAACAGCACCATTAAAACCCGGTAGCGATAAATTATCGTCGGTGACAGTGACGACATGAAGTCGCCGACTGTCGAAATAATCTGGTCAATCATAATTCTTTGTCTTCGTTTGCTAAAAGTTTGATAGCCGCCTCGATGTCGCCTCCGAGTCTCCGCGCGGTTTCCTGCACCTTGATTTTCTCGGTCTCCTCGGTGGTGTAGCAGTAATACTCCTCACGGCTGACCTCGGTCGCATAGACCGCGGACTGTGTGCCTCCAAGCCCTATCCACACCTCCTTGTAAAGCCGGTTCGGGTTGTTGGCGAGGTTTATCGACAATATCTGGGCCTTCTCCTTGTCGGTGAGTCCGAGCAGCGACTGTATCTGGTCAAAGCGGTTCATGTACTTTCGCTGGTCGAGGAGTATCTTGCAGTCGGAATTGTTGATTATGGTCTCCTTCACCACCGGCGAGGATATGATGTCGTCAACCTCCTGTGTCACCACGACTGCCTCGCCGAAATACTTGCGAACCGTCTTGAACATATATTTGAGGTACTCGCTCATCGTGCTGGTGGACAACGCTTTCCATGCCTCCTCCACGATAAGGAGCTTGCGGATACCCTTCAGACGGCGCATCTTGTTGATGAAGGCCTCCATGATGATGATCGTCACCACCGGGAACAGCTCCTTGTTGTCGCGTATCGAATCAATCTCGAACACCACGAAACGCTTGCCGAGCAGGTCGATGTTCTCCTTGGAGTTAAGCAGGAAGTCGAAACGGCCCCCGTGGTAATACTGCCTCAGCGTGGTCAGGAAATTGTCGATGTCGAAGTCCTGTTTATATATAGGTATGGGACGCTGCGCCATTTCAGCCCGGTAATCGTCGCGCATGAACTCGTAGAAGGAGTTGAAACACGGGACTATATTGCCGTCTGACCGCATCTTGTCGAGGAACATTGACAGCGCGGAACCAAGCTCGCCGCTCTCGGTCTTGCTCACATGGTCGTCTTCCGACTTCCAGAGTGTAAGCAGCAGGGTTTTGATACTGTCCTTCTTCTCCACGTCGAACACCCCGTCTTCGGTGTAGAAAGGGTTGAATGAAATCGGGCTGTCCTCCGTATAGGTGTAGTATATGCCATCCTCCCCGTGTGTACGGTTGCGGATAAGGTTGCTCAGTCCCTCATACGAGTTGCCGGTGTCTATCAGCAGCACATGGGCACCCTGCTCGAAATATTGGCGCACCAGATGGTTGGTGAAGAATGACTTTCCGCTGCCTGACGGCCCGAGGATGAACTTGTTGCGGTTGGTGGTTATGCCGCGTTTCATCGGCTCATCCGATATGTCGAGGTGTACCGGTCTCCCGGTGAGCCTGTCAACCATCTTTATTCCGAAAGGCGACAGCGAGGAACGGTAGTTTGTCTCGGCCGTAAAGAGACAGGCCGCTGGCTCGATGAACGTGTAGAAACTTTCCTCGGCAGGAAAATCAGCCTCGTTGCCGGGCATCCCCGCCCAGAACAGCGTCGGGCAGTCGATGGTGTCGTGCCTGGGCATACATCCCATTGTGGCGAGCTGTCCGCCGACATCGTTCTTGATGCGGCGAAGCTCCTCGGCGTCGTCGCTCCACGCCATGACGTTGAAATGCGCCCTGACCGACGTCAGACCGTAACTGTGCGCCTCGTTGAGATATAGGTCTATCCACTCCTTGTTGATGGCGTTTGAACGGCTGTACTTGGATAGGCTGTTCATGTTGCGGGCCGTCTTCTCAAACTTCGCGAGGTTCTCGTCGTGGTCGTCAACAAACACATACTGGTTGTAGATGTGGTTGCATGGCAGAAGCAGTCCGACAGGTGACGCGAAGCTCATGCGGCAGTCCGAGCGGTCGGTCGATAACCGCTCATAGCGGTTGTCGGTGCCGACCTTGGCCGGCAGGTCGTCGGTGTCCGACAGGGTGTGGAGGCAAAGCATATTGTCGCCTATCCTCATCTGCTGTGCCGAGAGGTCTATGTCTTCAAGACAGGCGACGTCATCCATAGAGAGGGACATATATTTCTCGATCAGTCCCGAAGATGTGTCAGTGCCTACCAGCTCCCCGTCGGTCAGACGGCGCAGGGTGATGTGGCCGGAGTCGTTGATGATGCGCTCGAACTGCTCCACCGACTCCATGAACTTCACGACGGCCTCGTGGTCAAGTTCCTTCGGGAGTATACGCCCGCGGCAGAGTGTGGAAAAATTGCTCTGCTGCCGCGCCCTCTCGCGGGTGGTCTTGGTCAGGAACAGGTAGCAGCGGTGGTCGAGATACGGCCTTTCGTTGAAGTGACGCTCAAAGGAGCGGTCGAGAAACGAAAGACCCTCCTTCTGCAACTCCGGGCGGTATTTCTCGCTGACGAATATGTCCTGCTTGTGTACCACCGAGAAACGGGGCAGCACCTTTATGGCCTTGCACCATGCCGAGTGCATGGCCCCGTATTCCGCAGAGGTGACGGTGAACAGCTCCGGGAGCCCCACCTCAAAGGCCGCCGTGATGTCGGCGTCCTTTGAGATGATGCAGCCGTGTTCGACGGCGAGAATGGGGAGCTTGCTTTCGAGCGTAGTCGCTTTAAGCGTGTTTCGCATTTCTTGTCTTTATTAGTCGTTTGATACGCTTGCGGTTGATTATGTAGCGCGGACGGAATCTTGCCGCGCCGAGTTTCATGAGTCCGTACTGCCCGTATCTGGCGTTGAGCCGGAAAGTGAGCCACACGAGGGAGGGGGCGGCAACGGCGGTGAAGCCGATGCAGAACCACTGGGGCACCCCCGCGACGTACATCACCACGAACAGTATGAACATTGACAGCAGCCCCACGGCGAAAATCACAAGGTATTGCGCTTTCAGTCCCCGGTATTCCACACTGCGGCCTATGCCCTTGTTTATAGAGTATTCGGGCATCAGAGGAAGAAGGATTTGAGGATTGTGGCTGCCACTATGAGGAAGATACAGGCACCGAACCAGCTCGCGGCGGTCTTGGAGGTGTCGGGGTCGCCGCTCGACCATTTGGAGTAGCATTTTACACCCCCTATGAGACCCACCACCGCGCCTATGGCGTAGATAAGTTTCACGCCGGGCTCAAAATATGAGGACACCATGTTGGTTGCCTCGTTGATACCCGAAAGGCCGTTGCCTGCTGCGCTCACGAACTCCACGGAGCAGAGGACCATGAGCATGGCGAGGACGAACCGTCCTTTGAGAATCATCATTTTGTTTTTTGCTGTTTTCATACGGGTCTTGTATTGTGCGCCGGGCTTCTATTCTCCCGACGCGGGTTGTGTCGGGGCCTCGACGGGCCTGTGCTGTGCCTCGGGCGGCATCATCCGTAATCAGTTTTCTTCATCGTTGTCTTTTTTATGTTTCACAAAATCCGGGTCCCGGAGGACTCCGCCTATATCCACAGGCTTTGCCTTGGCTTTCGGTGCCGGGCTGCCTTTCTTCCTGCCGCGGGCTGCGTTCCTCATGCGCATACTCTCCGCGATGCAGTCCATCACACCGTCGCTTATTCGCCTGTCGGCCTCCATCAGCCTGCCGATGAAAACCACGTCGCGCATACCGGACAGCACGTCTCCGGCCTTGGCCTTGCTTACGTTGTCGGCACCGGGATTGACAGCCACGTTCAGAGCATCCTCAATCTCGTCGATGCTGTCGCCCGTGGCCGGAGGGGATACCAGTCCGGGATCAACATCATCCATGTCGGGGTCTTCTTCGTCATTGTCGCCGTCATTGTCGCCGCCGTGGTTTCCGGCCGGGTCGGATTCCACGGTCTCAGCCCCAAGTGCCTGTCTGACCGCTGATGTCAGCGTGGCGGCGAGCGATTCCCGGAAGTCCTCCATGTCGAAGTCGCTTTTGGGGACCACCGAGAGCGGGGAGCCGGAGGCGGGAGGCTGTGCCTCTTCTTTCGAGGGAGGCTTTGCATCCCCCTCTTTCCTGCGGAACATCCACGTCACAAACGACAGGTAGAGGAAGCCGCAGATTATCAATACGCTCAGGACTGTGTTCATAGGCGCGTCTTTTTCTTGCCTTTCTCCATAAGGAGGTTCAGTATGCCGGCGTTGTCCGACAGGTGCCGAAGAAGTATCCGTGTCACATAGACCCCGATTGTGAGGCCCTCCACGTCAAGGAGGGGCACCGACATCTTCAGCCGGTCCACCAGTTCACGCGGGACGAATATGCCTTTCCGCGCTCCGACTTCCCCCGGTTCGAGGAACATGGAGCGGTAGGCCTCCGCCTCCTTTTGTGCCGGGCACTCAATTTCCCTGCCCGGACGTCCTTTAATGTCATTTTTATTTTCGTCTGCCATCTCTAAATCTGCTTGGTGTTGTTGAACATTCGCTGGATAACGTCGTCGAATTCCCGGAAATGCTGCTCCAGCACGTTGTTGACATATCCGGCTATCGTTCCTCCCTCGGAGAAGAACAACAGGAGTTTCTGAATCTTGACCTTGAACTCGTCGCTGACCGCGACCTGCTTTCCGCTCTTTATCACCCGTACATATTTTTGGGGCAGGAGGTATTTCTCCATATATTCCACCTCCTTTGGAGAGGGCACGGGTGTTTCGGGGGCTTTCGCCGCCTGACGGGGCGGCTCTTTGGCGGCAGCCGGGTCACGCATCGCGGAGGCGGTCCTGTCCTCGTAGGTGTCGAGGAACTTGTCGGCGTCGAAGTTTGTCTCACGTCTTGTCGGCATATTCGTCGGAGGTTATGGTTTGGAGTATCTCATCCACCAGTTCGGGCAGATAGCTGTTTTTCAGCATCTTCCTGTCGGGAGGCATGAAGGTGGAGCGGAAAACGGCACCTTTCCCTGTCTCAGCACCGTCTTTGGTGAATTTCACGCTCATCGGGAGTATGGTCTCCAGAGATTCTATGCACATGGAGGCGGCATAGCGGTTTATGAGCTGGCACAGGCTGTCGCGGTCTTTCGCCTGCACCTTGTTCCATACGAGGTATGTACCCTTGATGCGCGACTCGCCGGTGAGTATCATGCACTCGCGGACGTTGTGCGCGAATCCGAGGGAGCTTTTGAGGTCTCCAGTCTCCGGCGTTATCGGGACGAAGAGATAGTCCATCGCCGAAAGGAGCGTCACAATGTCGCGGTCGTTGACCGTGCCCGTGATGTCGAAGAACACGAAGTCGGCGGCATAGCCGTCATCTATCGCTTTCTGGGCTGTGGCGAGTGCCTCGCCCGGCCCGCTGCTGATTATCTCATAGACACTGCCCCCGAAGCCGTGCATGAACTTGGTGAAGCGTCTCTTGACAGCGGGGTTCTCCCTTATCACCAGCCTGTCCTTCCTGCGGTACTCGACCATGCTGTGCTGTCTTGCGTCGCAGTCTATGGCAAGTACCTTTCTGCCGTAGAGATAGTGGAGGCAGCTCGCGACAAGCGTCGTGAGTGTTGATTTTCCGGCTCCGCCTTTCTGGGTGGCGAAAGCCACAAAAACCGGTTCTGTCATTTCTATACAGTGGTATGTGGTTGTGGAAACGGCGGACCGCCGTGCGGCACCTGTCCGTGCCTTGGTCGGCATTGCTGACGCGGGGGTGAAAATCGCCCTGTGCCCCACGGTACGTCAGGTGCCCGGTGATTGGAAGGTTCAGCCACGCAATCATACGGCTTTCCTGCTGAACGGTCATCCCTTACGGGGATGAGTCCGTCACCCGGTCATTCAGTCATTCAGTCACTCAATCATTCAGTCATCTGAGTGATTGGTCACACGGGAATCCAATCATCCATTATTCTAATGGTTTGACAATTCGGCCAACCGGCCTTTCAGTAACCGGAAGGACTGACGCTACAGTGTCTGCGTCAGTCACCGGTCTGACTTTGGGAATATTCAGCCGTTCCCATGACAATGCACTCAACACGGCTTTCATCTGAAGTGTCGTGCAGTCGTCGGGCCGTTCAGTCATATAGTCTTTAAGTATTGCATTGTTTCCGCTGAACGGCGGGAGGATTGTCGCGTCACTCGTCTGAATTATTCATGATGTGAGCGGTATGTCATACAGCCGGGGAACTGGCCGGATACGCAATCATAACGTCAGCAATTCAAGAATAGTTTTCGTAACATATTGACTTTCCGAAGATTGCTGATGTTTTGCCGAAGATTGCCGACTCTGAAAACCTTAAAGCCTTTCCCGTTGTTAGGCTCATACACGCAATCATCAGCCGAAACGCGGCAGGATACAGTTTCGCAGCCGTTGGCAAACGTCTTTTTGCGGATGCCTTAATGCGAAAACGCCGCCATGCGACAGGTCAAGGCCTATGTTTTTTTGCCGTGACGGGAGGTTCTCCCGCTTTGTTCTCACAGGATAGCCCGACCTCTTTTTTATTCCCGTTTTTCAGTCATTTCCCTATGCTCACATGAGCATTGCAAGGTATGTTGACAGGCACTGGAAACCAAGTTAGTGCCTCTCAACCCTTGCCGGTTCCACCGGGGGAAGGGTTTACTCCGAAGTCGTAAACCCCGTAGCCGTTTTTACTGCGGTCCGCAGTTTGTGACACGCTTAATCTACCGATTATGGCGCAGAATTTCAACCGTGGCGGGAGACCGCCAAAAATCAATCCTGCCGTTTTCCGCTACGTCGTGCGTCTCGACGCACGGGAGAACGAGGTCTTTCTCTCGATGTTCGACAAGGCGGGAGCCTTGAACAAGGCCGCGTTCATAAAGGGAATTCTTTTCAATAAGCCTTTCAAGGTGTTCTACGTTGACGAGGGGACCCGCGAGTTCATAGACCTTTTATCATCCTTCAACGCCCGATACCGTACCGTCGGTGTGGAATACGCGCTCCTCGTGAAGACGCTCCGTGAGAATTTCACCGAGAAGAAGGCGATGAAGCTGCTGTCCGCTCTGGAGCGCAAGACTGTAGAGCTGGTGAGGATAAGCGGCGATATTGTCGCCCTTGCACGAAAATTTGACGAGGCATGGTTGCAAAAATCTCGTTAGGCGACTCCCTCTATGGCGCGATCCGTTACAACGGGGAGAAACTCAACAAGGAGAAAGGCAGGATGCTTGACACCAACAAAATCTACAACGACGGTTCGGGCGCGGTGGACATACGCCGCGTCTATGAGGATTTCATGCGCTGGATGCCGGCCAATACCAAGACGATGAAACCGATGATGCACATATCGCTCAACCCGCATCCCGACGACCGCCTGAGCGATACCGACTACACATCGCTGGCTCACGAGTATATGCGGCGCATGGGGTTCGGCGATATGCCGTACATAGTGGTGAAGCATACGGACATCGACCGCCACCATATCCACATTGTAGCCCTGCGCGTCAGTACCGACGGCAAGGCGGTATCCGACAGGAACAATTTCTACCGCAGCAAGGAGATTTGCCGGGAGCTGGAGAGGGAGTTCGGTCTGCGGCCGGCGGAGCGTCAGAAGGTGTCGCCCGACACTCCCATTGAGAAAATCAATCCGGAAGGCGACCTGAAACGTCAGGTTGCCGCCGTGGTGAAACTCGTCGGCATGAGATACCGGTTCCAGAGCATCGGCGAGATGAACGCGGTGCTGTCGCTGTTCAACGTCAGGGCGGAAATGACCGACGGCAGGGTGAACGGGCGCGAGTATCACGGTCTGGTGTATTTCGCGACCGACGACTCCGGCACTCCTGTCGCCGCGCCGTTCAAGGCGTCACGTCTCGGCAAGTTCGCGAGCCGCGCCGCCGTTGACGGCAGGTTCGGCAGGTCGAGGGACGATATTGCCGACCGACACCTCGTAGATATTGTGAGGCGCAGGGTTGACGACGCGCTATTGCAGTGTCCCGACAGGGACACCTTTGTGTCGCTGCTCAAATCCATAGGGATTGATGTGGTGTTCAGGCATACCGAAACCGGGCGCATATACGGTGTCACCTTCATTGACCACAGCACGATGTGTGCGCTCAACGGTTCGCGTCTCGGCAAGGAGTATTCTGCAAACGCCTTCGAGCGCAGGTTCAACAGCGTCGGGGAGGCCGTCGTGGATACTCCTGTCCCCGTTCCCGAAACGGAGACTCGCGACCGTGCTCCGCAAATCGAGGAGCCGGCTCCCCATGCCTTTGACCCGGATACCGGCGGGGATGCCGCCGTGCCGAGACAGCAGACCGGCAATGCCTGTACGGTGGGGAACGCGGCCCCCGGCAATACGGATTATATGCCGTCTATCCCCGGTCTCGACCTGTTCCATGTCGGACCCGGTTTCGATGCGGAGGAGGAGGCGTTCTACCGCGCCATGAGGCGAAGGAGACGCAGGGGCAGAAAGCCCGGAAATTAATTACATTCAAAAAATATTTATTTTATGAGTCAGCAGGAGGACGACCTACGGGCACTTGCCAAGATAATGGATTTCGTCAGGGGCATAAGCATCGCCATTGTCGCTGCAAATATCCTGTGGTTCACAGGCATTGCCGTGGTACACAGCAACTGGTTCGTCATCACGGTTTACCGGATATTGAACAATCTCAATACGGAGTGCGGAATTTTCCAGAACCCGAACAACGCGAAATGGTTCGCGCTCCTTCTTCTCGCCATATCCTGTTTCGGCACCAGAGGTGTCAAGAGCGAGAGTATAAAATGGAGACACGTCGCGGCAGCCCTCGCTTTGGGCCTCGCGCTTTTCATCGGCTGCTGGTGGATGCCCGGCAAGGGATGGACTGTCTTGTATATCGCATCGACCGCCCTCGGATATGTGGCGTTGCTTTTCGGAGGCGTGTGGGCGGGGCGCATACTGCGTGGCAACTTAATGGATGACCGTTTCAACAATGAAAACGAGTCGTTCATGCAGGAGACGCGGTTGTTGAAAAACGACTATTCAATCAACCTTCCGACACGGTTCTACTACAAGCGCAAGTGGCACAGGGGATGGATAAACGTCGTCAACCCGTTTCGCGCGACGATTGTCCTCGGCACTCCGGGTTCTGGCAAGTCATACGCCATTGTCAACAATTATATAAAACAGTGTATTGAAAACGGTTACAGTGCCTACCTGTACGACTTCAAGTATCCCGACCTGTCCGTCATCGCAATGAATCACCTACTCACTCACAAGGAGGGATACAAGGGCAAAGTGCCGGAATTCAGGGTCATCAACTTTGACGACCCGATGCGGTCTCACCGCTGCAATCCTATCGCGCCGGAGTTTATGACGGACATTTCCGATGCCTACGAGTCGGCCTACACTATAATGCTCAACCTCAACAAAACGTGGGTGAGCAAGCAGGGTGATTTCTTTGTGGAGTCGCCGATTATCCTTTTGGCCGCGATAATCTGGTTCTTACGCATCTATCGTAACGGAAAATACTGCACCTTTCCCCATGCGATTGAGTTTTTGTGTCGGCCGTATAAGGATATTTTTCCGATTCTGACCTCTTATCCGGCTCTTGAAAACTACCTTTCGCCATTTATGGATGCCTGGCTCGGAGGGGCGGCCGACCAGCTTCAGGGCCAGATCGCGTCGGCGAAAATCCCTCTTACACGAATGATTTCCCCGCAGCTATACTGGGTAATGTCGGAAAGCGAGTTCTCCCTCGACATCAACAATCCCGAAAGCCCTAAAATCTTGTGTGTCGGGAACAACCCCGACCGTCAGAATATATACGGGGCCGCCCTCGGCCTTTACAATTCGCGCATCGTAAAGCTGATTAACAAGAAGAACAGGCTGAAGTCGGCGGTGATAATCGACGAGCTGCCCACGATATATTTCAAGGGGCTCGACAATCTTATCGCCACCGCGAGAAGCAACAAGGTGGCGGTGTGTCTCGGTTTTCAGGATTTCTCCCAGCTCAAACGCGACTATGGCGATAAGGAGGCGGCCGTGGTGATGAACACCGTCGGCAACATCTTCTCGGGACAAGTCGTGGGTGAGACTGCAAAGACGCTTTCCGAGCGTTTCGGAAAGGTGTTGCAGAGGCGGCAGTCTATGTCGGTGAGCCGTCAGGACGTCAGCCACTCATTCAACACCCAGATGGACTCCCTCATTCCTCCGAGCAAAATCTCGACTCTGACGCAGGGTATGTTTGTCGGGGCTGTCTCCGATAACTTCGACGAGCGCATCGACCAGAAGATTTTTCATGCCGAGATTGTCATTGACAACGACAGGGTCAGGAGGGAGACGGAGGCATACGAGGAAATCCCGGTTATTAACGGCTTTGTCAACAAGGTGACGGGTGAGTGTGAAATGGAGCGGGTGATACAGGACAACTACGACCGTATAAAGGCGGAGGTCAGGCGGATTGTCGATGATGAGAAAACCCGTATTGCCAAAGACCCGAAATTCAGCAATTTATTCCAGCAGGGTTAAGTATAAAAGGCGCATGGAAGACGGGGCGTTCTTTCAAAAAAATTCCACTTTTGTACACGCTCCGACCTCATGCGCCTGTTTTGCGTGTTATCCGTAATTTACCACAAAGTTAGTAAATTATTTGATGCTGTCGGCCACTTTTATTAACTTTGTTGCTGAAAGCAAACTTAAAAACGACTGACAACCATATGCACGCCGACAACAGGAGAGAACAGCTTTACCGGGCAGCGTTCAAACTCTTTCTAACGAGAAACTACGAGTCCGTCACCCTTACCGATATAGAGCGGGAATCGGGAATGACGCGTGGTGCGGTATCCTATTATTCCAAGACGAAATTCGGCCTGTTTAGGCAGGTCGTCAAATATTATATCATTGACAAGCAGGATGTCAGAAATAAATATGACCATAATCAGCCTACGTTCTTTGATTTCATAAACGCGGCAGTGGATGGCGTCAGGGACACAATGGCGAGTATGCAGAAACTTATTGACGAGATTTTGCCTCAGAACGCGAGCCGCTCGTATCTGTTCCTCCTGTTGCAGTTAAGGGCTTATTTCCCCGAACTGCACGACGAGTATCTGATAAACCGCAACAATGAGTTGAGTATGTGGAACGCGAAAATCATTGATGCGATTGCCAGCGGCGAATTACGTTCCGACTTGGATGTAATGACGAGCGCGGAGCAATTTGTCTATCTGTATTATGGCGAGTCTTTCTATGAGTCGATGTTGGGCGGATTGGATGTCGAGCATCTGCGCAGGGTGCTATTTGCCTTATACCGTTTGATGAAGGCTCCGGATAAGACCGTATGATTATTTTTGACGGTATAATTTTTTTGTAAAGGATTTTTTGAGTAAGTTTGCATTACATTCATCTTGTAATGTAAACTTTTTATGTACCAGAAAGCATTTATAACCCGGACATCCTCCTTCTTTCCGAACGAGGTCGTGGAAAACGACCGCATGGAGGATTTCCTCGGACGCATCGGAGGACGCCCGTCGAGAGTAAAGAACATCATCCTCCGTCAGAACGGCATAACGGGGCGTTACTATGCCCTCGACTGCAATCAGCGCATAACGCATACAAACGCTCAAATGGCGGCGTTGGCTATCGACCGCCTTTTCAAATCCCCGAAGGAGAAGGAGGGTGTGCAGCTTCTTGCCTGCGGTACATCGAGTCCCGACCAGAATCTTCCGTCGCAGGCCTCTATGGTACACGGCGAGACGTTTTCACACCCTTTGGAAATCTACTCCCTCGCCGGGGTATGCCTGACAGGGCTTGCCGCCTTGAAGACTGCCTATATGTCGGTATGCATGGGCAACTCCGACAACGCGGTGGTGAGTATGTCCGAACTGGTGTCACCGTCGCTGCTGTCCAAGTTCTTCGAGGAGGAGTACCGCCGCGAGCAGGAGGTGTCGGACCATCCGGCGATTGCCTTTGAGAAGGATTTCCTGCGCTATATGCTCTCCGACGGGGCGGCGGCCCTATATCTCTCAAATGCGCTGGAGAAGGGGGCGTTGAATCTTGAGATTGAGTTCATCCACATGAAGTCGTTTGCAAACCGCCAGCCGGCCTGTATGTATATGTGGGCGGAGGCGATGCCCGACGGCTCCCTGAAAAGCTGGAAGGAGTTCGATAGCCGCGATGTTGCCGAACGGTCGGTATGGTGCATCAAGCAGAACGTGAAGATACTCAACGAGTACATCACCCGCTATTTCGTGGACGTAATAGAGGAGGCCCTCAATTTGTTCGAGGTGGATACCGACGAGGTTACATACGTCATACCGCATATTTCCTCCATGTATTTCTACAACAAGCTGGATGAGGAGTTCCGCAGCCGCGGAATCGACCTCCCCACATCCAAGTGGTTCACAAACCTGACATGGGTGGGCAACGTCGGATCGGTGGCCCCGTTCTCCGCCCTTGACGAGCTGCTGCGCACAAAACAGCTCAAACCGGGGGACAGGATACTCGTAGTCGTGCCTGAAAGCGGCCGATTTTCATTCGGCGTGACATTATTGCGGGTCATTTGATTGCCTATGTCAGATTTTTAGACTAACTTTGTAGCCTCAATACGAGATAACTACTTTTCATATTTGTCTTTCTGTACAAAAATGTGGAAAATTTTAGAAAGAAGACGGATAGATATGAAATGCGAGTCCATACACCATACGGGTATGGGGTTGTTTTTATATCCGTCTTTCACCGTTCCACATAGGTTGTACCGGATGCAAAAACACTCCATACCCTTTTTGCGTAATGTCGAAACATCGGGAACAGTCATTGAGAAACAGGCAGGATATACTGAGAAAGTGCTATCCGCTGGTTGCTACCGGCAGTTGGGACGCTATCTCGATTTCCGACATCGAAAAGGTGATCAGGCAGACAAGGGGAGCTATCGCATACTACTTCAAAAACAAAAAGACTCTTTTCGCCAATATCTTTGATGAGCTGTTCTTCCCGGTGTTCGCGCTCTCGGCTGACGAGAGGGAGACCCTTGCAAAATCTACTGTCTCCGATTTTTATAACAAATACAAGACCCCGTTTGAACGGGTCCGCGATGATTTGAAGGACAACTATGGTGTCGAAAATCCGTCACAGGCAATCTTCAATCTTTTCATCCAAGGCTCCAAGCACTACGACCAGTTCACATCAAACATCGGTGAACTGATGCAACTGGAACAAGATTTCATGAGCCGCATAGTAGGTGGCCGGGTAAACAACATCCTCGACCTAAACCGTGTCTATGTCGAAAACATTGGAAACATTTTCATTGATTCAATGAACGCAGTAAACAACAAATAAAATGAAAGCGATTTATATAAAAATACCAGCCCTATGGATTCAATATGTTTATGTCATCATAGCAATAGTATTCTTTTCGTCATGTGATGGTAAAAATGGTTACATGAC
The DNA here is from genome assembly GCA_902495245.1 of uncultured Porphyromonadaceae bacterium. Lineage (GTDB taxonomy): Bacteria > Bacteroidota > Bacteroidia > Bacteroidales > Muribaculaceae > UBA3263. The sequence goes on along the minus strand of CABUWI010000008.1, from coordinate 134,094 downwards.
TCCTTATGAAAATGAGCGTTTGGAACTTTTGACAGGCACGAAATGGATTAGAATTATGCAAGATGACAGCAATCCGGATAATGCTCCATCATACGAATTATGGACATTTTACAAAAACACGAAATGCACTTGCGAAACCGGGACTATAGTTAATGATAAACTCATTGTTTCAGACACAGACTATCAACAATGGCAATTTACGACATCTAATTACAGTGTCTTATATTTCACAAGTGGAAAGTATTGGTTAATCAATCGACTCGATGCTTCTACGTTAAACGTATCTCAAACGTGGGAAGACCCTGTTATTACTCCGGATCAATCAGCTATCAACAAAGAATTTGTCGCTTTTTAATGATTCCGAACAATAATAGGAGTGGCAATCCAATAATTGGATTGCCACTCTTCAATTACTACGTAACAATAACGCATTAGTCTTGGAAACGCACAGTAGCTATTGGAGTATATATCTTTGGGGAGACTCCATAGCACTCAAACTGCCAATTTATAGAGTTGCTATTTTGTGTGGCTGTCCATGAGTAGGTGAATGATTCGTACATTGTAGTACCACTCAGCACAACAAGATTCTCTCTACCGTCATTGTTAGGAGATTTCTTTGCATCAATTTTGCATAACATCTGGATGAAATAGTAGGTGTAGCTGGTGAGGCTCACCTGAATCACAGACTGTACGGTCCTTCCTGCCGTAAAGTTAACAGGGAGTTTCTGATTGTACATGAATGTGCCATCCATATAGATGCTTCGAGAAAGCGGAGCAGAGTTGCCTTCAACTTTTTCAAGAATGAACTCCGCATCATTTGCTTTCTTTACGAAACTGCCATCCATAGTGCTAAATACCACATAGCCAACTTCGGGATTCTTTAGGGCGTCGGCAACCATCCCATTAAGAGCTTTCAAGTCATCAGTGAAACGCTTGTAGCTAACAGGATTAATCGAATTGAGTGCCTCTAAATCCGAATTGTTGATATAAGAAAACAACGAGGGCTTTTTGTTGGGATTGATGAAATATTCGTTGGTGGATTTATTCACGTCAACGAACTTGTTCATAATCTCAAAGTCGCTCGCGTAGTCCGATTCAGCCGGTGTTGCAACCGGTGGTTCGGAATCGTTAGAACATGCCGTAAACGCAATGGCCAACAGCATGAAAAGAAGATACTTCTTCATTGTTTTTGTTTTTAATGAATGAATTTGTTGATTGTGTAAATATTTACGTTACAAAGATAATGTAAAAATTCTACATGAGCAAGTTGAAAATCATATTATTTGCGATTGACAAAATAATACACAATACAATACTCTAATTACCAACAAAATACTATTATATATTGTCTGAGATTATTTTGCGTACCAATAAAGATGTAAAATAAATAGTCCAATTTTACCTATTCATACCCCCATAAGCATGACAAGTTTATATCAGGTGTCATAGTATTAATGCCGTTTAGCGAGACTAAATAAGTCACATAGTCGAGGCAAACAACGTATTCGAGATTAATAAATCGAACATATGTAAGCATCTTAATTGAACCAATGAACAATCCACTAATTGAAACCAACACCATTTAATTTGCTTTTGTTTATTAGCGAGTTATTTGCAATAGGGGGAAAGCATTATTGGGAGACAACAATAATAATGCTTATTAAATGCGACAACCTCACCCGCTGTCGGGGTGAGGTTGTCACATAATTATATCGCGTCAGTTTAAGCCTCAAACCTATATCAAAACCTGAATATTTAACATACCGTGAATCAAATATCCAGCCACTTTAGTTTAAGACATAACTTTCCCTACAGTGAACGATGCGCAAACAACTCCAATTACATCAGATACTGGATGAATTGAAAAACGAATTTTCTTTTCATCCGTATGAAAAGTCGTGGAAACAATAACTTGATTGTACTCCTCCGAAGGCATATTATCTATGAGATACTTCTTACGGTATTTATCAAGTCTTTGGACTTTGAAATCCTCAAGCAGTGCATCTTCTCCATCGAAATATTTAATAACACCTATTATTTTGCGAAATTCTTCAGAACGCACCATTTTAGCTACGAATTCTTCACAAGTTTCAATGGAGCATAGGCCCCATGCCCTTCTGACTTTATATTGAGTTTCAATTGAAGGAGCATTGTCTCGTCGAATTACGATTGGCGTCGGGAGTGATTCGAGTTGATCTATGCTAAAATCTTTTTTAACGAAGATGAGATCATTGTCGTTGATTCCGCAGAATTGCATTGAATTACCTTTCACCACAAACTGCAAGTAATCATTACTGTTGATTACCCGACCTTCATAATCGAGAAACTGCGTATATCTTGTTGGAATAGACTTTTGTTCCGCCGGGATTGACCTGCTGGGAGTACCCGCAGAAGCCGTTGGATAGGATACGAGCTTTCTCTCAAGTTCTTCTCGAGCTTTACTCCGCTCTTTGGAATTCCTATTTATGCCATAGGCGGCGGTTAGAACTAAACCACCTGCGGAAATAGCTATCGGGAGAATTAAATTAGGTATTATCATCTTATTTTATTAGAGGTTACGGAACGGATGGTAACATCTGCCAACCAGTTTTTGATGTTTGCTGTCACAAGGGATACGCCGAGTTTGAAAATCACAACCCAAATGGTTAAGACTACCACCCAGGCATAATCCAATTTACTAATTAACGCTCCAACCAGTCCAAATGTTGTGAAGAAATGAAAAATAAACGCTGCAATCAAATTGAAAATCTTGCCATTAAATCGCTCATCTTCATGAATTGCGCCGCAATCAATAAATGTAAATACGCATTCAAACAAAAATGCGAAGTACACGGAAACTGCGCTGTAAAACAGCAATGCTACCGGATGCTCCAGTAAGGACATATCCTTTTGGCCGAAGAGGTTAAAGAAACCACCTCCGAGAAATATTCCCAAAAACCAAGCTAATGTGTGGCCTATGGGAACCACGTATCGATGTGTTATGTCATTAATCTTCATAAGGATTCGCAAAAATAATAAAATTTATCATTTACACCAAAATTATTTGCAATCAGGCGGTCATTACAGTGATTTAGCCGATTGAATCCGTTCAATATCTGGAACTTCAAAGGGAACTTCAGAAAATTGGATGTCAAAGACAACATAAAAACGGATTAAATCTTATTTCTTTATCCTGATAAATTAAGCCTGACACAGTAGTATATTTGTTTATTATTATGTTTCTGGCTCATGATATTATCTTAATAATTGAAAACATATTGCAAAGGTAATAAAAACTTTTCAAATTACATTACAAGTATAACGTAAATATGTAAAAATTTATAAACACATAGAATCAACGCGAAATTAAGCGAATCATTATCATCTATGATCTGGGCTATTATGAAAAGCACATTATCTGATTTAGAGAATCAAAAATCGTCACACCGGTTTACTCAACTAACTGTTTCATGTGTTTGCGCTCTCGGCTGACGAGAGGGAGACCCTTGCAAAATCTACCGTCTCCGATTTTTATAACAAATACAAGACCCCGTTTGAGCGGGTCCGCGATGATTTGAGGGACAACTATGGTGTCAAAAATCCGTCACAGGCTATATTCAATCTATTCATCCAAGGCTCCAAGCACTACGACCAATTCACATCAAACATCGGTGAACTGATGCAGTTGGAGCAAGACTTCATGAGCAGCATAGTAGGTGGCCGAGTAAATAACATTCTCGACCTAAACCGCGTCTATGTCGAAAATATCGGAAATATTTTTATTGAATCTATGAACTTTGATTCTAATTAGGTTTCAAGAAGAGCGCACCACCTATTGCACTTTTAACCCTACATCCTCACTTTTAAAAGTGAGGATGTAGGGTTAAAAGAAGTTATTTATATCTGCTAAATCAGCTACTAATATAGGTATTGTATTATAAAACCGTTGGTTATAGAAACTGTCATTTCTTATTGCTTTACCCGAATTAGATATGTTATCAGCTGTCCTTTTAAGTATAGGGTTATTAATTCTTTAGTGGAAAGCAGATGCGTGTTTTTGCGCATCTTTGTTATAATTGAATGATATATTACTAAATTTAATATCGGAAACATGGCGAGAGTAGAACTCGTTACATTAATCCTATATTGCAATAATTCATACTGTGTATATTTTTCTTTAATATAAAATAAATCCACCAAATATGTATTAATGTATCCCAATGATAGCCAAACTACTAATACAGTGGAATGCTGTTTAACCCATGATCGTATTCGCAAACTAATAGTTGGGTCATACATTATCTGATAAAATAATGCATGAGACAGTATCACAGTAGATATTGCTAACGCAGCCCATATTTTGTAAATTAAGATAGCTTTAGCTGTATGTATAATTACTATGTTCACTATTGAGAATAGTATTATTCCCCAATTTGCAAGGGAAAGTACTATTACCAATAAAATAAACAACCAAAATATCACCATGTTGATTGTATAGGAGATTCGTGCCATATTTAATCTTTTATTATTTAGATGTCGTAGAATACTCTGTAATTAAAATGTTTATAATCTATCATTTCAATTTCAAAGTATCCTACAACATCTGTATCATGTTAAATATTATCAATCATCAGGCGTGTCACTAAATAAGGATTTGATCCAATCCTTGGCCTTATCTAATAATTTACCGTAATTGAAATCCACGGAGACCCCTAATATGCAGTTAACGCTTGCTCCGATGCTCCCTTTGCTTTTTCCTTTGTGGGCATTTGAAGAAGACGGGACATCAAATTTCTTTTTAGGAGTCAAATCATCAGTTGAATAGATTAAATCTATCTTGCCGGAGGTATTCTTTTCAGATACGATGCCAGATTGTCCTACTTGATGAAATTTCTCCTCAGTCGTAATACTTGCACCGATAAAGTCTCTGAAACCTATTCCTAATTCACCTGTACGGGTTACTTCCTCCTTTGATTGTGATTGATTCAAAACAGTACCATTGTTCAGTACAACAGGAACAATCTCAGTAGATTGCTTGTATCTGTTGTCTTGTGTGAAATATACCACGCCAACACCCACATCTAACCCAGTTGATGTATAGCTATCTGTTCCATCTGAAGACCAGACATAATTCTTAGATCCAAGATCAAAATTTGCACTTACTTTACCTACATTGCCTCCAAATCTTAGACCAACACTAAACTTGATAGCAATAATGGCATCGTCAGGGTCAAGTCCATTTGGGTCAAATAGAATCACAGGATTCCATAGGCAATATGCATATGAACTATACTGATAATACTTTTCTTGCATTAAATCCGTTGACATCCAAAGGCTGAGACGCGGGTCGTAATAACGGGCACCGTAATAGTACATACCAGTCTCCTCATCGAACTCTTTCGCATTGAAGAGGTAAGGCGTGTTCCAAACGTTGTTACGCTCTTCGATGAAGACTTCGCCGAAGGGGACATACTCTATGTGATGCACCACTTCACCGTCAAGGTTGGTGATGAAGCTGGAGCTGCCGAGGTGGTCAGGGTGATAGAAGAACTGCAGGTTCTCGTAGTTGTCTGGGTCTTTGAACGACCGCGAAACCGCGCGGGTCTGAGCCTTCCGAGCCTCTGCCACCGCCGCCTCCATAGAGCCGTCGTTGCAGCAGAAACCTTCACCGTCGGCATAGTTGTCGTTGTCAGTGCCGTTGTAGGGGACATCGAAGAATTTGTAGTTGTCCTTGATGACCTGCTGCTGCGCGGCATACTTCGATTTGTAGTCAACCGAAAGACCGTCAGTGTTCGCACCTGCATACTCTATGCGACGCGGGTCAGAACCGTAGGAGGCGAAATCGCCGACCTTAGACACGATTCTCTGCGAACCGGCGTATATATGCTTGGTATAACGACCGCCCTGATTGGCCACGAGGTAAGGGCTAACATATAGCGAGAATTTAGCGGTGTTGGTAGAGCCGCCGGAGAATACTCCGTTGACATATACCTGATCGCTTTCGCCGGATGTCTTGACAGTACGCTCTCCATCGGCATCGTACCAATAGTTTGACACGAAACCGTTGTCGTCAACTGCAAGCAGACGATTCTCCTCATCCCAGATGAGCTTACGTTCTCCGACACTGTTGTCTCTATGTCCGTCAGTCATAACCCGGTTGGTGTTTACATAGACAAGATTTCCGTTCCTGTCATAAGTGTAAACGTGGCCGTTCTCCACTTGTTGACCTTCGGGTGTCTCCTCAGTGCGATAATTAACATCCTTTACACTTTCGAGTTGGAATTTCTTTCCGGCTTCCGAGCCGTAGGTATAAGTGAGGTCATAACCGACATTAAGGGTGCCGTTGAACTGCACGTTGTCCTGTGTCAGATGCTGGCTCTTTGACTTGATGCGGTGCATATTGTCATAGCCCATAGCGAGGGTGTAGGATGCGGACTTGTTGTCTGCTCCGGTGTATGTACCCGTCGCGGTGGCAAGACGATATAGACCGTCATAAGTGTAGGTATGCGACATCTGGCCGCCGGCACTGCCGTTGGCGGGTAGAGCTGCATTGTTGGTCACTGAGAGGACATTGCTCACAGCGTCAAACGTATAGGCGTTGTCCATAATGGGTGCGCCTCCGCTGTTGACCGCGAGATTGCTCAAACGGCGACGGTTGTCATAAGTGTAGAATGTCTCCGCACCGTTGCAATACTTCAGATAGCTGCGCTGCTCGAACTTGTCGTAGCCCAGTTTGGTGATGTAGTCGTAACCGTAGGACTTCTCACCGCGAACCTTTTCAAGAAGGCCTCCGAGGTTGTAGGAGTAGGTAACCTTCTCTTCATCGGGATAAATCATCTCGATAAGTCGGTTGTGGCTGTCGTAAGTCCATTGGGTAACGTAGGTTGCAATCGCCTGATTGGGCACTATGAGAGTGCGGCGTGTCTTGGTGACCTCGCCCATCTTGCCGTAGAAGTATTCTATCGCGCCTGTTCCATCCTCGCGCATCATCAGACGACCGATGCGGTTGTAGGAGGCGTTGCGACCGCCATAGTAATACTTGACATTGTTTTCGGGGTGGTCTGGATAGCTGATACCTGTCAGACGGTGGTAGTCGTAGGTGTAGGTTATCATCTTTCCTTCCTCAGCCATGTTCGCCGTCTGCTTTGTCAGGACATTGCCGAGCGGGTCATAGGTGAACGACGTGATGCCGCTTGCCGGGTGGTTGACCTCCGTGCGGCGGTCTCCCATGTCATAAACCGATGTGGTGACATTCTCATCAGCGTCAGTAACCTTGACAAGTCGCTGGATGCCGTCATACTCAAACGAAGTCTCAATATCGCCGTCAGGACCGCTGTGCTGAATTGATTTAACAGTTTTTCCGCTGCCGTTGGCATAAGTTGACTGTTCGTTACCAAGAGCATCCTTAACACGGGTAACAAGTGCGTTTGAACCCATATCAAGCAGATACCTCGTTTCGGTTTTCGCTCCGTCAGGAAGTGTTACCTCCAACGCACGGTCGAGAACGTCATAAGCAGTGATTGTCGGATTGACATTATCAAACGTGGTGCTGAACGAAGTCTTGCTACCCATACCCTCGGTTGTCGGGTAGTAAGCCTTAGCGACACGACCGAAAGCGTCATAGACATTGCGACCGCTAATAATCATCACATTCTGGTCGGATGCGCCCGAACCCTTGGATGCTGTCGTGACAACACCGTCTTTCTTCACCTGTACCGGTCTGCCGAAGCCGTCAACGAATGTTACGGTCTCAAGGTCGTCACCGGGGTGCTGGATGTCGTAATGCTTGGTGACAGCGTATGCGGGAGCGGATATGCCGGACTCTCCGAACTCTGCCTTCGGCTTGTACTCAAACGCGATGATGTAGTCAACACCTGTCGCCAGCTCATTGGGACCGCGAACCTTGGTCACACGCCCCATGTTGTCAATTTCAGTCTCGTAGTAGAAATTGTTGAGGTCTCGACGTTCAAGGGCGATTCCATAGCGGTAATCGAAATTACCGGCTTCGCTGCGATAGCCCCATGCGTCGTCTATGCGCTCGACATACATATTCATCTCAGGCTCGTAGCGGTACTTGTACCACATACGCTGACCAGTTCCGTTTGCCGGTAGGGTCTTCTGGGTTATGTTGCCGTAACGGTCATACTTGTAGTCGGTGACTGCAACGCCCGAACCGAGCTGCTGCGACACCTGCGTCAGATGATTGGGATACTTGGTGTCGTAAGTAGCCGACACGTTGTGATACATCGAGCCGTCACCTCCGACAACCGTCACATTGGTGGGAAGACCGAAGATGTGCTTGCCGTCGTTGGATGTGTACTGGATGTTGGTCGCGTAGTCGTAGCCACCGGCTCCGTTGCTGCCGAGGCCGCCCTTGTCGCTGTAACGGTAGGATTTCAGTTCCCCGTGGTAGCCGTTGAGATAATACTCGTTCCATGCCTCGGAGATAACCATACCCTGCGATGCACCCTCATACTGCCTGTTGGCGGTGTAACGGAGGGGAACAAACGCCGATGCACGGTCACTGTAAATGACATCCTTCTGCACGAATGAGTAACTATCCGCATTGGCTGTCACACTGTAAGCGTCATATTCGTTGACTGTCTCGGTGAACTTGTTGCCCGATGCGTCGGTGACGTATGAGGCCACAAGGTTGCCGGAGGCATAATAGTTGTCAACCGCAAATTCCTGAACTGCCTGGCGATATACGCCGTTTCCGTTCTCGGTGTCGAGGCTCTTGGTGACAACCTTGCCGAAACCGAGGAAGTCGCGCTCGTGGCGGTCACGGAAACCGTCGGAGTATTCAAACGCCGATTTCATCAGCGGGCCGTCGTCATGGATACCGTCGTCAATGGTAAGAGCCGACATAACCCACTTGCCGCCGGGATGCCCGTAGGTAGGAGTTGAGTGGGCATAGTCCACCTCAAAGCGACCGCCGATAGAGTTGGTGACCGATTTGAGCATATTGGTACGACCGATAGCCGAGCGTGTAACCTTCAGCTCGCTTTCGCTGTCAGATTCAACTATATCCAGATAGCCGTCACCGTCAACATCCTGCAAAGAGTATTTTACTCGGTTGATGCTATGACCTGTGCTGAAACCGGGATTGGTTGAAATCTTGATGCTTATAATCGGAATATTGATTGAAACAGTAAACGCGGCATTAACTGATTCCGAAGTTGATGCAGACTCATTAATCTTTGATGCGCCTTTCCACATGAAAGGTGTATCAAATCCGGCCCCGGTGTTAAGAGAAATCATCACTCCATTATCACCCTTCCAAACCTTGTCAGGAAGACCGTCGGAATTGACATCCATCAAGTTGTATTCCGACTCCATTTCTGAAGTTACAATTCCAAAACCTGCGGAGAAACTGGACGAAGCCTTATCAACTTTAGTATCCTTAATCTTACCCATGCTGATGTCGCCACTGCCGCCTCCGGCACCTGCGCTGTAAGAGAGGCTCTTTCCACCCTGTATCCTTTCCAAATCCCATGCAATAGGTTCAGAGAAAGAATAACCAAAATTCAATCGTACCGTCTTGTCTGACAAAACCTTGTCAGGAAGGCCATCACCGTTTACATCAACGAAATCTTCAACGGCCTCATCGGTATTCTTGGGGATACCACCCGATATAGAAACTTTCGCCAATATGTTGGTCAGTTTGTTGCCTTCGGAGGGTTTTGTGCCTTTGGCAAGGCTCACAATATTAGAGACGGACGCGACAGGAGTGCCACCATATCCCCAACTTTGGGACTCATTGTCAGAACTGGTGGTGCCAATGCCTGAGAATTTTTCGCCGCTCAATCCACCCATTGAATTGGTATATTGGATTGTACCGCCGGCAATAATATCAGGATAGCCGTCACCGTTCATATCCATCATAGTCACCTCGGTTTTGCCTGAGCCGTTTGCATCACTGTAAGTAATGCCCATAGCCCCGCTTTGGGTGACGGTGCTCTTGCTGGAAGAAACCTGAGTAACCGCAGCCGCTCCGGTGCCTTGCAGATGCTCACCGGCGATTCCGGCTATATCAACATTGCTTTCAAGGGGATTGGTCAATATCACATCCTGTTCGGCAAGACGTGCAGATGCCATCTCGTCGGCAGTCAGATAGATGCCGTTATGCTGGCCGACCCAGCGGTCAAGATTTATCTGGTCAGTTCCTATGGGTGTGAACGGGAGAGTAAGAGGATCCGGCTTTGCGTTCTCATCTTCCGGCAGTTTCAGCAACGCCTCGTCAATAGGCCTTGAATACCTGCCTTCGGATGAATTATACACGAATCCACCCCAGCCCCGATAAAGCATACCGAATCCCTCGTCTTGTCCGTAGGAGTAGAATCCGGCGGGAACGGTCTCCGGGAGAATTGCATTGCCACGCCTTACCGAGACGGATGAAGCCGTCACCGCACTTAACAATGTGCCGGGATAAGCATATTCAAACCATACTTTATCTGTGCCAACATTCTCAATCGTCAGTGAATCAAGTGCGATTACGCTATTTGCAACAGCAAACGATTTTTTTGCGATGAGTTTGTCCTGTGTCTTGGCAAGGAGTGTCACCGTACCGTTTACATCGGCAGAGCCGAAGGTAACAGTCGGTTTGACATGAATAACCGTATCTTGTGCAAGGAAGGTCTTGGAAGAGCCTTCGGCATCCATTTTGGCATAAGTCAGATAGTGGGGACCCACATTGATACTCTGGGATGTGCCAGTCGAATCATTGTAGGTAACTTCGGGAGTCCACTTGATTGACTGCCAATCCACATTGGATGAGGATGCGATAACAAAGCTGACATTGGGCAGTTTTTCCGAATTGGCAATATCCGCACTTATATCGGTATCTACAACATCCTGCCAGCCATATTCAGCGCGATAGACTTCTTTCTCTACAAAATTAGGATTGACGTTGCCGTTGTCATCATAACGTTCATTTGAGGCAATGACCTTGATAATGACATCATCCGTAGTCTGAGGCTTGGAGAAATGCCCGGCGATTGAGAAAGGATTTCCTTCATCGACATTGACAATAGTGTTGACATCATAGATAGCCCCGTCTTGCGGCTTATATGCCACATTGGATAAACCGTTGGGCATAATCTCCTCCGTGCCGGCGTATGTAATCACAGGAGACCATTTCACATTGTCAAACGCGCCGTTGCTTGTCTCCTCGGTGCCGGACTGCACACGGAAATATATGCGGTCGCCTTTGTTGACCGACACAGCCGTGGCAGTGGCATTGTGAGCCGAGGCATCGCCCTTCGCAATCGACTGGCTCCACAATTCAGAACCGCCCTTCTGGATAGCCACCCGAACACCGTCGGCCTTCTCGTATTCCTGAGCGTCGTAGTCTCCTGTCGGAACGATCAGGGACACTGTGCCCGAAATATTGACAACTCCTGATTTCGGTGCAACCCATACACGGACCATATCCTCCATCGGAGAGGACGCAATCATTTCTTCTTGTTCCGCAGGGTCGATAGTGATAACGGAGGTGTCAATCTTTCCGCTATATATTATCGGACTCGGAGTGTCAGCACTACTGAGCGTGAAAGTCGGAACCGCATTGCCTTGGGCGTCAAATTCGATATGGTTGAAATAAACCTTGCCGTTTGATACGAGATCAACAAGACCGTCACCGTTTATATCGCTGAAATATTCAGTTGTTTTGGTCTTGGTCTTTGACCCGTCGGCACCGAACTGGGCGGTAAATATGTTCCAGCCCACGACTGCCTTGCCACCTCCTGAATTGGTGGAACTCTTTGTTGTGGCGAAACTTGATATACCTACAACCTTTATAGCATCGCCATATAGCACCTCGCCGGATTCCGATGTGCGAATCTGGGGACGATAGTACAATGCGCCGTCTTTACGATACACTTTATCGGGAAGACCGTCGCCGTTCAAGTCCACAAAGGTTGAAAGACCCTTACTGTTGTCGCTTGAATAATTATATGAGCCACCGACAGTATTGCTCTTCCACGGGCTGAAATCAGACGGGCCGACACCAACGTAGAAAGAACCGCTTGTCGATGAACTTGTCGTGCCACCGAGTGCAGTGGGTTTGTCACTGAAACGACCGCCGGCAGCCTGCAACGGGTTTATGAAACCGGCGTCGAGGCCGTCGTTGTGGGTGTTCCATGTCTCAGACTCGGACTTGAAAGGCACATAGCCGTTGCCCGACTGAACATCGTCGTAATAGTCGAATTTCTGGAAAGCAAACTCGTTGCCCTTGTCGTCGAACTGGCGCACACTCTCAAGCATATCCTTGTGGAACGCGCCGTCAACATACGAGAACGAATAGCTGCGCAGCTTTTCGCCCATGAAGTCAATCTGCACGTTTTCAAGCAGCCGGTTGGAAGATGTCAGGTATCCGTAACGGGCATTGTTGGCCTTCTGACGCTTTGCTTTGTTGCCCGTCAGAGTGACAACCGTATGCGGGCCGTCGCCCTCGGCATTGCCCGCGCTGACCTTGGTCAGATAGATTGCCTTGGCAACCAGTCCTCCGCGCACAGGCTCGTCAACTGTCGTGTATTCATACTCGATCCAGTCGCCGTGAGTCTCGACAACTCGTTTGAGCTTCCATTCTGAAATCACCTCGCGGGTATTGCCGGAGAGGTCTGTAATTGTGCCTTTGAGCACCGCGCCCTCGCCGCCGTAGGTATATACCACGCCCTGTTTGTCGGTCACCTCCCAATAGTAATCGGCCGGGCTGCCGCCCTTGCGGATTATGCGCGAGAAGTCGCCCCCCTGACGGGTGTAGAACTGGCGGTCTGACTTACGGGCAATCCTGTCGCCACGGTGGGCGACGCTCATCGCGCCGTTGTCATCCATCGTCGAGAGCATGGAGCCGGAGAGCGAATATGTCTCGGTCTCGTCGGTCAGGTCATAGCGCGGAACACCCCAGCGGGTATCAAGCGTTATCGAGGGGACGGAAAGGTCCCAGCCCTGTCCGAGCCAGCCGTTGCCGCCGTCGCTGTTGTAGCTTATTGCCAATGAGGGTGCCATGCCGTTACGGGCCGGAGGCATCTCGAAGGCGTATTGCAGATTGGCGGAGCCACGGTTGTTGGCCGTCGGAGGCGTGATGATATTGAGTTTCGCCGTCGGGTCCGCAGCCTTGATGTCGTTCATCATGGTGGGGGCGAAGCCGTCGGTCTCGGGTGATTCCGGAGCCTGGATGACACCGTTTATCATGTCGGTGAAGTGGGTCGTCTTTGACTCCACATAGGCCAGCTCCTTGTTGACGGCTATACGGTCGAGAGCCACCCAGTGCTCCTGCTGCACATCGTAATAGAACGTGCGTATGTCGTCTTCAGTGTAACCGCTCGGAATCCTCGTGCGGTCGTAGCCGAGCCTTACGGTGGCACCTTCCTCAGAGAAATGAGTGCCGTGGGGCAGGAACCGGTATCCCTCGCCCTGTGCCGTGACATTCGTCATGGCGAAATCAAGTTCGGGCATATCGTCCTCGCCGAGCACCGACACCGACAGCTCGGTGTCGCGTAGCAGCGTACCTCCTGAGAAGGAGATGGCGCCGCCGGCCACCGCGAGACTGTCAGCCTGTCCCTTGCGGAACGACCCTTTTACCGACTCGCCGTCAGGTATGCGGGAATATTTGTCCGCATCCTGCTCAGAGGCATGAGCCAGAGCCGACGATGCGGCCGGTCTGCCTGTATCCGTTACTTTTTCCTGCTGTTGCGGAGAGGAATTGCCGCTTTCGCCGACTGCGATTCCCGGTGAAGACACGGGACTGTCGGCCTCTATGTTTATGCCGTTGCTCCCCGGCGAATTATTCGCCCCGGCGGAAGGCCCCGAAAGGAGCCACGCGCCCGACAAACCCACCGCAGAGAGTATGACTGTGGCAACGGCTATGCTGTATATCCGTTTCATAATCGGTTTATTATGTTGTTACTGTGTTGTTTCCGGTTATTTCGCAAGAATCTTCTGGGTATGTTCGCCCTCGGCTGTAATGGCCTTGACGATATACACACCGTTCATCGGAACTGTGAAACGCTTGGTCTTGATGTCGGAACCCTCCATCTCTCCCTCGAACACGAGGCGGCCTGATGCGTCGAACACCATGAGTGTGGCCGGGCCGGACTGTTCGCGGTCAAGAATGGCGTTGAAGATGTGGGCCGTGCCGTCCTCGGCATCAACCGAAAGACTGCTGTTGCGGGTATTTCCGGGATAGTCGCCGCCGGGAGGGTCAGACTGGCCAATCACAACCAGCTGCTTGGGCTCTACGCCGTTGGGCATCGACGGGTCGCATCCGTTTCCAACATGGACAGTGTAGGACACCGTGGTAGATTTCGGGGTCTCGATCTGGACGTTGCCGTAAATCTCGAAGTCCTCCACGGGTGTGCCGTTTATGGTCATACCGGTGATATGGGTGTCTCCACGGCCGTATTTGATACACATCCTCCACAAGCGGAGAGTCCAGGCACTCTTTTTGAGAACTTCCTCCCCGTTATGGTACCAACGGACATATATGCCGCTGATTCTCAGGCCGAGAGTATCTCCGGGCTTTATGTTCACACCTTGGGTGAGACTCGTATAGCCGTCAAGTATGAAATATGCCTTGTCACCGCGCACATCATACCCCCACTGGGTAATGTCCTCGTTAACCGAAGGCTCTGCGCCGATACGGTACCATGAGCCGGTCTCGGTTACTGTCCACTCGACATCGCCGCCCGTAAACCTGCGGTCGGTATGTGAGTAGGTGGAGTAGAGAAGATTGCCCTTGCCGTGTATGTCGTTGCCGCCTCCCTGTGTAACCGAGAGGGTGTACGTTCCGGTAGCAAGGTTCTCTATACGGTGTGTCTTGCCCATGAAACTGCCACTCGCCACGAGGTCGTCTTTCTTCATGCCGGCAACGCTGTCAACGGTGAGCGAATACTTGTATATCGGTGTGCCGATATTGATACCAATGTCTATGGCACCGTCTTTTTGCGGAACACCGTCAACGCAGGTCGTCGGCTCTACGTCAACATCGGCGTCTATACCGTCGAAATATGCAAAAGTGAACATATCGGAACCGCTACCGTCAGCATCCCACAATATATTGTGGAACATTGTCTTGCCTCGTGATATATCCGGTGGCGTACAGCGTACCATGACGGTATTGCCGGTGTCAAAACGCCCCTCGCCGGTCGGATCAATAAGCATGACGGTACGGTTGCGGCTGTAATGGTAAAACTCTTTTTCAGGCGTGAGGTTATGGGCCAGTTCCGCGAAATAGCCTG
Source organism: uncultured Porphyromonadaceae bacterium (assembly GCA_902495245.1). GTDB lineage: Bacteria > Bacteroidota > Bacteroidia > Bacteroidales > Muribaculaceae > UBA3263. Next base: position 118,876 of record CABUWI010000008.1, on the reverse strand, counting down.
TCTCGACAGCTCCGTTGGAGCGGACTGAGGTCAGGTATAACGGATTTGCGGAACTTTCGGCACTTATTATGCCGCGATACGCCGAATTTCTGGCATCCTCGGGAATCGCTACCGTATATCCGGCATTTCCCTCGCCGTCAATACGGAGATACACTGTACCGTCTGAAAGCATCACCGAGATTTCAGCCCCGCTTACATCCGTCACTATATTGGCTGTTCCGGCCTCTCCTCCGGTTATCGCCTTCACACTGCCGTCGCTTCCTATGCGGAATCCGTATGAACATCCGCTGTCGCCGGACTTAGAGAAGCCGACATCAAACGCCGGGTGTGAATACGGGCATTGGAAGCCGATGAATCCCGTGCCATCCGTCAGCTCCGGAGTAACCACGGTTCCGGGAGTGTTCTCCACCTGACTTATGACGTCAAGGAAGCCTTCGGGTGTGACTGTAATGCCTGTGCCGTTCCAGCGTGTAGCCGTGGTGTCGGCCACCGTGGGCATATTCGGCTTTACCAGCCATGTGCGGTTCATAATATGCCAGAGGGTGTCGTTTGGCGATGTATATGTCTCCAGCGCGCCGCCGTCGTCGCCCCAGAACACCGACAGCTTGTCCGGCATGGGATTCCCGTACTCCCGGCCCATTACAAGAAGGTGGTTCTCGGAGGGAAGTCCGTATGAATTTGCACGGTGATAGCTGTCGTTTTCAGGCAGGGAGGCATATACCGGCCCTTCCTCATAGGAAGTCGCGGACATGGGCTGGAGGAAGTCACCCGCCCTGTTCCTTGAAATCGCAGTGACACGGTTGTGATAGACTCCGGCATCATCGCGGTCCCAGACAAGATTGCCGTCACCGTCGAGATAGGAATCATTGAGGGTCACGCCGTATTTCATGGCGAGATAGCTCTCGGCCTTCCTCCTTTCGCCCGGGGTAAGGATGCGGTTATACACAAGAAGCTCAGGGGAATATCCCTCAAAACCCTTGTTGTCGAAATTGGAGGTGTCGAAGGGGCCGTTGAAATGCCCGTCGGATGATGAATACGCGCCACCGATTGTCAACGTGCCGCCGGGACCGCCCCATACTGAGGTGTTGGGGTTGGCTGCACGGTAATAGGTAAGCACCTTTGTGGCGTGTTCTTTGAAAATGTTTTCAGGTATGGAGTCTTTTCCCGTGTAGAGCAAATCCTCGCCGTGGGTCTCCCCATAGTCGAGAGGCTCGATGCTTCCGGGTCTTACAATTTGGTCGCTGGTGACGAGACTGCCGCCTCCGTCACCGCTTGCGACCCCATAGACAACTCCCTCGGTTGTGAACGTGTAAGGCGCGAACACCCCGATAAACGTGCCTTGGATGAGTGACGAACGACGCAGCTCGCTCCATTTCGGGGTGTCACCTTTCGAGAAGTCGAGTGCCGGATTGAAATTTAGCGACTTGACCAGAGCCCTGTCCTGTGTGAACACATAGGAGCCGGAAACTCTGTTCTGAGCATACTGCACCACCGAATCGCCCGAAAAGTCGAGCCATTGGTAGCGGCCCTGCAGGTTGCCTGAGACCGGAGCGGCCTTGAACCAGGCATCAACTCCCTCTACACCGCCCGGAGAGCGGGCAAGCAGCAGGAGCGCAGACAAACCACACAGGCCTGAAAAGAGTAGCACTTTTTTCATACGCAAGTGATGTTAGGAGGTTAAACATAAGTTATTGTATTATATCGGTTTATCTGCTTTGGTTCAGGCTTGTATCAATTGTCGGGAGCGATGAACGCATCAAGGTTGCCCTCTATTGGATACCCTGCGGCCTGAACTATGTTGCAAAGATAATGAAATTTACGTTACACATAATATGTAAAATCCAAAATCTTCAATGTTTAACTATTATTAACATTTGGGGTGTTGTTTGTTTCCTTTGAAATTATAGAGCCATACTCATGACTCTTTCAATATTCACCTTATTATTATAGTATCAGCAACATACACCTTGATAATTAAAGTATTGCCCCTGTCATATTGAATATCCTCCAACCGGATGGCTATTGGCTATATTGGGATAACAGGCCGCTCCCCGGCATAAACCGTGCTTGCTGAATAAACCGCAGTTCCGGGCGTGTTTAATCTCATTTCTTTGATACATTCACGCCGTAATCTAAATATTGCATTGATATTTAGATAATTATACTATTAATATCTATTATAATCCCGTTTATATGACATATTTATATGCAAATATGGGTGTATCACCTGATTTAACAGCCTGACAATATCAAAGTGACACTTGGCGGCATATCCGTCGGAGTGCCGGATATACCGCCAAGTGCGGTTAACTGCAAAGCGGAATCTAAATCCTCCGGCCTCCTGACACAGGTAGCCTTGAATATTCCGGGGATATGTTAGTATTCCGATATGTCGCGCGGGGTTCCGCCACCATAGTCGGTTTGCCCTGCTGCCGTTCTTCGGAAACCGTCTCATGACGGGCTGATGCCTTCTCTCCACGACCTACGGATTTCCCCTCGCTTTCTTCATCATGTTTTGGCGCAAGTTCGGCAGCTATCTTACGGTCGAGCGCGGCCAGTTCGCTCTTTAGGCTGCGCAACTCATCCTCCTTTCCCCATTGCTTGTCCACTATGGATTGCAGCGTCAAGGCGTCAGCCCTGAGCTGGAGGGTCTTTTTCTCATACTGCTCGATGATTCCGGGTATCCTCTCCAGCGCATTGACAAAGTTCATGCAGGCGGCATGGGTATCACTCATGGCGATGAATCCGTTGTTGTACTTGTATTTGTAGTGGCCTTCGACAACAAAACGGTTCTGGATGCCTTCTCTGCCGTCAACGAGTGTCCGCTCCGATATAATGCTGATCGGGAAGCCATAGACCTCTCCGATGCGCTGGTATTGACCATGTGTATCGGTACGCTGTGCCAGCCCTTGAAGATGGATACCCATGTTCTTCTCGTCTGTCAAGTGGCAGGTGTCTATGGTGAGGCTGTTTACAGGGTTGCCTTCCCCGTCTCGTTGAACCACACCCTCATAACGGGCATAATCTTCCTTCATCCCCTTGATTGCCGCGTCGTTGTTGGCAATGTCGTGGGTGACTGTCTGATACTTGAACCTCGAATCGGCTATGTCCGTATTGAATGATTTGCGCTCACTCTCCAGAGCCGCGATACGCTTCTCCAATTTGGCTTTTTCGAGAAGGTCGGTATTGCCGCTGAGAATCGCCATATATTCCGAAAAATTCATGCCGTTCTTCTCATCCATGGCCCCCTCGTCGATTGTACGCGCTCCGAGTGCCCCGGATTTTAGCTGGTGGATAAACGTCGCCTTGCAGTGAAGAAGGTTGAACTTGTAGGAGTCCAGCGATTTCTCCACAGCGTAAATGATTACATCCACCTTGTTGTCGGCATAGAGCTTGGCAATCTCGTTTCCGGCCCTGACACCACGCCCGTCGCGCTGCTGCAAGTCACTCGGACGCCACGGCGTGTCGCAATGATGTATCGCCACACACCGACGTTGGGCGTTTACACCCGTGCCCAGCATCGACGTCGAGCCGAAAAGAACGCGCACGTCGCCGTTGTTCATGGCCTCGATGACCGCCTTGCGGCTGCGCTCCGTCTTACACTCCTGAATGAAACGTATCTCATGGGCCGGGATACCGTAGTCCTCCACCAGCTTGCGCTTGATTTCGGAATAGACATTCCATTCGCCCGGCTTGTAAGTGCCGAGGTCACTGAAAACAAACTGAGTGCCTTTCTGGGTGTCGTACCTGTGATAATATTCCGCAATCATCCGGGCGCAGTGGGAAGCCTTGTTGTTCGGGTCATCTTCAGCATCGGGGTCAATCATGCGCATATCGAGTGCCATTTTCCGGGCATAGTCCGTGGCAATCAGCATCTTTGCCTTTTCTTCGGCCTCGGATAATGGTGCCCTCCCGAGTATTGTGGCATCGCCACTCTCGGCAAACTTCATCAGCTTCTCGATGAAAGCCTCCTGTGCTGGTGTCGGCGGGATATTATGAAGAATCTCGTTCTTCACCGGACGGTCAACACCCACATCCTCGGCGGTACGGTAGTCGGTTATCTCGTTGTAGAAGGCAGCTAATTCCGGCACTTTGATGAAATACCTGAAACGCTCCTTCGCCACAATGTGATTGGTCACATTGAACTCATAATCCGTTGTCTTTTTAGCGAATATTGCCGCCCACGCATCGAAGCACCGGATATCCTGCCTTTCAAGCTCATTGGGCCGCAGATACTTGAACAGCAGATACAGCTCCGTCAGACTGTTGGATATGGTTGTTCCGCTGAGAAAAGTGGCTCCCAAATCCTTGCCGGTCCGCTCTTGGATTGTGCGAATCGCGTAAAGAAGATTCAACGCTCTTTGTGAGCCTTCCGAGTTGCCCAATCCTGCCACTCGGTCATGCCGGGTGTTGAACATCAGATTTTTGAACTGGTGCGATTCATCCACAAAGATGTGGTCGATACCCATCTGCTTGAAATCCACCACATTGTCCTTATCCTGCTCCATCTGGTACTGGATGGTCGCAATCTTGGCGGTCAGGTTTTCCTTTCGCTTTATCAGACCTTTGAGCATACCGCGGCTGATGTCGTGGCCCTGTTCCCTGATTACATTAAGATTTTCCTCGACCGTATCAAGCTCTGCCTGAAGAATCTGCTGCTGCATCTCCGGCGACTGCGGTATCTTGCCGAACTGGTCGTGCGACATGATAACACAATCATAGTCGTTATTCTTGATATTGTTGAAGAAATCCACGCGCTTGTCAGCCTTGAAACTCTTCTCATCGGCGAACAGGATACGGGCGTTGGGGTAAGCCGACTGATAGGTCATGGCTATTTCGGCTACATTGGCTTTCAGACCGATAATCATCGGCTTGTGGGCAAGTCCGAGACGCTTCATCTCATGCGCTGCAATGCACATTATCAGCGTTTTACCCGTTCCCACCTCGTGATCCGCGATACCGCCGCCGTTTTGCAGCAGCATCCATATACAGTCCTTTTGACTTTGATAAATGGAGCTGATTCCATAACGGTCTCCGAGCATTTTCATGTTCAAATCAGGGAATGTCTGATGACTGCCGTCATACTGCGGACGCACGAAACAGTTGAACTTGTCGTTATATAGGTCAACAAGTTTTTCCTTGAACTCCGGCGACTGGGCTTCGAGCCATTCGCTGAACCTGTTGCGTATTTCCTCAATCTTGGTGTTGGCAAGCTGTATCGCCTCGTTGTCGGGCACCTTTATGTCGTGGCCGTCATCGTCTTTGCCGATTGACTTCTTTATGTCCGGCACGGTATTGTGGAGCGCGTGTTTCAGAAGGCTCATGCCGTCGTATGTGCGGTAATAGCCCTTTACGCAGAACTCCTTCCAAATCTTCATGTTGCCACGGCTGTTCGTAGCCGAATACTCATCCATTGAGGAAGAGTATGTTATATTGATGTCGGTTTCATAAAGATACGACATATATGAGGAATATATGTCCGTAGGTATCCAACGCTCTCCGAAATTGAAATCCAGCTCGTTGAACTCGATGCGGCGGGGCCGGGCTTCCTCCAACGCTTTGAGAGAATCCTGCGACATAGCGATATAAGGTTCTACGCCGTCATAGCCGGGAAAGTCCTTTATCCGTTCTTCCTCACGGTCAATCCATGCCCTGACAGCCTCAGCTTTCGCTACGACATTTCCGGCGATGAACCTGTCCCTGATTTCAAAATTTTTGACCAGCGGGTTATAAAAGATATGTCCCTCCAAGCTGTCAATCAGATTTTCTTCGGGCATATCCACCAGACCTGACATATAATCGAGATTGACCTCGCCGTATTTGTTGAGTGATGCGGTCAGTGCCTCCATTGGTGTATCGACACTGGTAACCTCGTCAATGGAGAATGAAACGGGATGGTCGAAAATGTCGGCCTTGACAAAGCGACCGTTTTCGCCGCGCTCCAATGCCAGAGCGTCACGCCCGTTGGCATCCATTAATATAAATTTCACATTCTGCCTTTCGTTGAGATTGCCGTACCTTTCCACAAACTCGTCATAATACCGGTTGAGGTGTTCGCGCAGTTCGGCACTTGCCTCATGCGTTTCGGCCTCGTAGTTGTAGAGCTTCTGATATGTTTCCGAGAGGGTTACATACAACATGGCTCGTTTCTCCTGCTCCGACTTGACATTGAGAGGTGTGAAAGTGGCACTGTTCTTCCGCACATCGGACAGGAAGCCGAGTTGACCGCCATCCACGACCATAGAGCCGTTGCGGTGGAAGAACTGAATATCCTCCGAGAAAGGACGGGGCGACATATCGCGCTCCGGAACTTTCGGCTCGATTGGTATTGCCGTAACTTTCGGACGACGGACCCGGCCACCGGGGATGAAATCGCCCTCGGTCTTTTCGATATATGTCTCTCCTGAAGCGATGCCGGCTGCTTCCGCCGCCTCCTGCGACGCCTTCTGCTCCGCCGCCAGGCGTTCACGTTCCGCTATCTGGGCATGGGCTATCGACATCATGGCCTCATAGAAGCCGTTGATGGGCGGATTGTCATCCCAGTTCAGAGAGCCGTATAATTCCAGCTCCTCATCAGAAAGTTTCCGGTACCCTGTTGCCTTTACAGGTTGCGTTTTTCCCTCCGGTCTCGTCATTTGCTGACGGCGGTTGTTCTTCGGCTGAACTGGCTCCAACTCGCCGAAAAGGTTGTAGGCAAATAACCGAGGGTCTGGATTATCCGAGTAATCAGGTCTGCCATCGGTCTCTATCTCTTTGGCGGGTTCGGGCCGAGGCTCTATATTCGTGGTTTCGACAGGCGCAGGTTCCGGTTCAGGAGGTTCTATGGGCTTTGGCTCTGCTTTCGGGTGCTGGTCAGGCGTAACAGTCTCGACAATCTTCTGCTTGGTAGTCTTTTTCAGCTTCGGGGCTTCCAACTGCTCGCAGATAGCCACACGATGACCGGCCCGCACGAGTTTGGGCAGATATGTGTCGAGGGCATGGTGAGGGAATCCGGCTAATTCGATACGACTGTCAACGCCGCTCTGCCGATGGGTCAGGGTTATTCCGAGCACCTCGGAAGCCTGTACCGCATCCGCGCCGAAAATCTCATAGAAATCTCCGACTCGGAACAAAAGAATCGCATCAGGATGTTTCTTTTTCATCTCTCGATACTGCTTCAACAGCGGCTCGTTCTTCTGCTCAATCTTTTGGGCAAGAGGCTTTTCTTTCGGTGTCTCAGCCTTAATTTCCGGTTTAGGCTTGGGTGTCGGAGTAGGCTTTACGGGGTCAGGCGTTGGCGGCTTGATGCCGTTGGAATTATACAATTCCAGATTAAGGCGCAGGCGCAACGAGTCATCGAGCGCATCCCGCAAATCACGGGCTATGCCGTCAACACCTCCCTCATGCTTATAGATGATAGCCGGTTTGCCGAATGGGTCCGTGCCAACCTTCGCATCCGTGCATATCACATTCTGAGGAAACGCCATCAGATATTTGTTGCCCGGCACCTTGGTGCCATGGTCAACAATCGACTGGATGAAAAATTCCTCGTCAGCCGACAGCGTTTTCTTGCCGGTATGTTTTTGCAGAATGATAAGGTCAGACCCTGCATCGGTTCCGGCATTGTCGCTAAACGTATTGTTTGGCAGACGCAATGCCGCCACAAGGTCGGCACGTTTCACAAGTTCCATTCTTACAAACGGAGAAGCAGCGTTCATCACACCCTGAGAGGCGATAAAGGCAACGAGTCCTCCCTCGCGCACTTGGTCGAGTGCTTTGAGGAAGAAATAGTTGTGTATGGCCTTGGTCGATTGTCGGTAGGCAATCTCCTTGCTCACGGCATACGCAGGGTCGGCAACCGCAAAATCCCCGAAAGGAATATTTGAGGCGGCCACATCGAAATAGCCGTTGAAATCGCGCTCGATTTTTTCAAAACCCTCTACACGGGTCAGAATCGACGGATGCAGGGCAGACAGGATTTTGCCCGTAAGCAAATCCTTCTCATACGCCAATACCTCGGCACCGGGATACCTGTCATTGCGCAGAAACGAGTCGATAAATGCCCCCTGACCGGCAGACGGTTCAAGAAAACTCCTAACCTCGACCCCGGAATTTTTCAGAGCATCCGAAATGGCGTCAATGACCGGAGCGGGAGTATAGAACGCCGTCAGCACCGAGGCTTTGAGCGAATCCATGTACCCGGCAAACTCCCTGTCATCCTTTGAATAATCATGGATAAGCCGACGCAGTTCCACCGTAGGCGCAAACAGCTCGATGTCCGATTTGCTCCACTTGGCGGCATCTGCCAACTCGTTGGCGTCATTGAGGATACATTTCAGGCCGCCGAATCCGGCATACTTGCGCAGCACCTCCCGTTCCTCGGCGGTCTGCGCCCCGCGCCCTTTGACACCGAGGCTAAACGCCATCCGTATAGCCTCGATGTTGTCGCGCATGGTATTCAAACGGTTATAGGTCATAGCCGTCGAGTATTTCCGTGATGGTTCCGAGAAGATCGTCATGCAACGCCTGACGGTCATCAGGGTAATCCCCGTTGACATTGTGGCGGTCAAGCACGGGCTTGACATCCGGGTGCCGCGTCATATGCACCGCCGTCGGTTCCCATGTCTCCGGGGAGAGGCGTGTCCAACAGTCTTCCTCTATAACCTCATGTACCGCGTCATAGCGGGAGAAGAACAGCCCTTCGAGCAATGTACGCATTGCCAATTCCTGACATATGTGCGGTGCATGGCCGCACAGGAAGTTCGTTATGTATGTGTCAAGTGCCGAATCAGCACGTTCCGATATGAATTTCTCGTTGTTGTACTTGTCGAAATGGTGGTCGGCAAGGTGTCGGCGCAGATATTGGACATAAAAGTCGAGCAGCGCGTAATCCTGTGCATCTTTCATCTCGCGTCATGGTTTTTCATTGTCCCGACGGCATACCGGTTATCGGTTTTACCACGCATGGCTTTTCCCGTCGGCCCGGACTGTCTTGCCGGGTAATGGTGGCAGACGGAGGAATCCCCGTCTGCCACTTGTCTAATCCGTAGTACCTGCCATAAGGCGTGTTCTCCGTCTATTTTGTGAACAGCTCCGTCAGGTGGACAGCAACCAGCTTATAGACTCTGGATTCGTCAGCCGTCAGGTCAACGGGCAGAAGTCCGGTGACTGTGATTGCGTAGTGCGCGAGGCCGTCGGCACCGGCAGTCCATACATCCTCGTTACCTGTGACCTCGGCGTTCTCCGCATATTTCCCGACTGACGGATTGTGGCGGAGCATCGCGAGTGCCTCCGAAATGTCGGCTGCCACCGACGGTGGAAGTATGTTTGAGGCGGAGGGATACGATATGAGACCCTTGTTGTAAAGTGACATGGCGGCGGCTACAGTAGCCGACGGGGACAGTCCGAGCCGGCTTTCCGCAGCGTTCTGCAATTCCGGAAGTCCCCACGGTAAATCGGAAGGAGCGTCGGCGGCCACACCCGCGTCTTCGGGCTTGACCCCGATTGTGAATTCCGCGATTGCGTTGTCATGGAGCTGCCCATATCCCGTCGGAAGGTGTCCGGCATCAGAGACTGCCGCCTCGATGTCCGTGCGTGTGATGCGACGCAGCCACAGCCTTGAGGTCGGGGTGTCACTTCCGATAAAGTTCTTCATGCTCTCAAACATGATCTCGCCGAAGGCTGAGGGCTTCATGGCATTGAAAACGATGTCGGAGTCCTGCCACAGCCGTCTGATTACCGAAAGCTGGGAGGCATCCCTGTCAGCGCGGGAAGGCCTGTCACTGCGTTTGACACGGGGGCTGAAACGGTAGTTGGCGGCAAAGGTCTCGTCAGCGGTCATGTCTGAAGACACGCTGAACTCGAATCGGGACTTGGGTTTCGCGGTGACGATGTTGCCGCCTGTCCATGACACCGAGATGTCGCCTTTTGAATAGTATCCCTTGCGCTGGATGTTCACGCCGAGAGACTGGGCGATTGTCTTCGCCACCGTGCGGCTCTCCGTCAGTATGAATATTTTCTTCATTATATGTCTTTGTTTTAATTCTGAATATATGGTTACATCTTGCGGCCTTTGGACTGCCTTTTCTGCTTGCTGTCCTTGGGGGCCGTCTGCCCCTTTTCAAGTGGCTCCTTGACCCCCTTGGTGGCCTCGTTGGTCTTGCCCTCGTTGTTGACCGCTGTCTGGACCCGGCTCTCGTTGGAGGGGGCGATTGCCTTTCCCTGTCGCGGGTCATCGGGTACGGCCTCGGCCCGTTGTTTCTCCGGGTTGTACCACAGGTACAGGGTGCAGGGGTTTCCCTTCTTGTCGGTGCGGTTGGTCAGCACCGCAACGCCTCCGGACTCGTAGTCCTTCTGCTGTTGTTCGGTGAGAGGTATGTGGTCCCACTGCGACAGATGTTTGATTGTGCCATCCTTGGTCAGCCATGTGTTTGTCCTGACCTTGGGTGCGCCATCCTGGGACTGCGACTGTTTCTGCTTTTTCGCTCCCTTGGGGACGAATTCCACATCCCGGCGGTCCGCGCTCACCTGAAGGGTCACAGTGTATTCCTTGCCGTTCTTGCCGGAAATGCGTTTGGGAGGAAGGGCCTTCCCGTTTTTCAGTTCCTCGACCTCCTGCATCGTGAGTTTGGTCTGGCCTATGGTGTCGCGGACATACACATCCTTCACCGGCACGGATACAATCTCGTTGGTGTAGCGGTCGATGCTGACGTATGAAGGGATTTTCTTGCCCGTGGCACTGTCCACCAGGTCGGCAACACGGCCGAGGTTGCCCGTGTTGCGGAGGTTGGCCTTGTCCTCGTCGGTGAAGGTGACGCCCTTGAATTCCTCGTCGAGCCGTGGCTGTCTGCATATGAAATGCGGCACCACCTTGACGCTGCCGTCGGGGTCGGTCCTGAATGACAGTCGGGCCGCCAGCGTGTATTTCTCTCCGAACAGCGTCGGTGTGACGTTCACGAGTCCCGATTTTCGGTTGTAGAGCATCTCGCGCAGGTCTCCGGACTCGTCGAGCGATTTGCGATCGATGCCCCAGCGGTTGCCGAGTTCCTCCCAGTCAACCTTGTCGGGGTCAATGGATTTGTAACGGCTCTCCTGTTTGCTCTCTTCCTGTGTCGGAAGTTCGACCTTTGCCGAGGCGAGGAGGTCCTTGTTGGCCTCGGGGTCTTTGAGCATCTCGGCCATGACGGGGCCCACCTTGTCGAATGTATCTGCATCGGTCTTGAAAAATCCGAACAGCGAGGGGTTCTTGCACTGCCGCATGAAATTTGACAGGAAGGCCTCTATCGGGTTCTGGCGTATGTTGAATTTCACAAGGTCTCCGAGTGTGGCGGTTTTCGCATCCTTCATTATAGGTGTGCCGTCATCGTTGAGTCCTGCGACCGCGCCGGTCTGACCCGTCTCGTTGTTGCGGGCTATGAGCACCTGCTCTTTGTCGGGTGTCTGGTCTTGTGCCATTTTATATTATGTTGCTGTGTGGACGGTCTCTTGCTGTTTCCCGGCCGCGACGCAGCCGTGGGTGTCGTCACCCAGTATGTATCCGAGCACATCGGGGGTCAGGTAATGTATGGGGCCTCCGGGTGTCTTGCGGATATATGGGAGTGTGCCGTCTTTCCTGAGATTGTACTGCTGTCGCTCGCTTATCCCGAATCTGCGTTCAACATCCTTAGGGGTCAGCAGCCGTGGCATCTGGTATTCGGTGCCGTTGAGACGGCTGTCTATGCTGTCGAGCCTCTCAAGCACTGTCCTGAGAAGGCCCATAAGGGCTGTGGTGTCGGGTGTCATGGGCGTGGCGGTGTCTTTATGCGGCGTTTTTCGAGAATCGCCATTATTGTCTTGCGGCTGAAGTCAATCCCGTATGTGGATATTGCGTCGGTGACGTCTCCGAGCCTGAACTGGCTCGTGCCCCCGTCCCCTACATCGGTAAGGCTGTATTTCTTGATATAGCGGTAGGCGGTCCTCTCGCATACCATCCAGATCAGCTGGAGTTCCTTGCAGGTGACAAGGTAGTTCCTCTCCACGTCGTCAAGATAGTAGTCCTCATACTGCGGTCTCCCTTTTGTTTTTATCGGTGCTGCGTCCGGACCATCCACAAACGCCAGCACCTTTTGCATTATGCCGTGCATCTCATCCATGCGGATTCGCATAGCACTTATTTCGCTGCAATAATCTATGGCTGTTTCGCTCATTGTTAGTGAATAAATGTTACGGAGCCCAATCATGGATTTACGCTCCTGTTTTTATGTTTCGGTTTCCTCTTTTGTCCGGAAGGAATATGGCCTATTCCTTTTTCGGATACCCATGTCGTCGGGGAGGAGGTCTTGATTGTCGTATCTTCATTGTCTTGTTTTTGTTTTTGGGCGATTTTCAGAATTAAAACATCGACTTTGTTATGTTTTCCCTGACAGGGTTATGACAGAGTTATGACAGGTTTCTGACTTTTTACATGATAGTGGTAATGCAATGAATTCAATGTCTTTTTTCCCGCGCATAATCAAGGTATCCGACCGCGTTTCCGGCGGTCAGTCGCAGCTCAGCCCATTTCCTGAGTTCGGAAATGCGGAAGTGCAGGCGGTGTCCGAATTTGTGGAAGGGGATGTTGCCGGCTGATGTTTCCTTGTATAGCTGGCCCTTGGCTATACGATAGCCGTTGGAGTTAAGAAACTCCAACGCCCCGTCTATGTCCACTGATTCCTGCTCCCTTTTGGGCTGTGATGCTGCGAGTATTCTGTCGAGGCTCTCGCTGACCGCGTTGTTGATTAGTTCCCTCAAACTATCAAAGGGGATAATGACAATGTTGTTATCCATCTGATTAAAAAATGACCGCAAAGTATTGGGTTTACATACCCATGCAATATGTAAAATCGCCGTAACACGGCTAAATGTTCAAATTTTTCTCCATTAATATTCTATCCGCGACCCGCGGAGGCTTTGCGTCAGTCGGATATATAACACCGTTATCGATGTTTTTGATTTGCTTAAATAGCGTATTGTCAGCATATTGTCATGATTATGTCACAACTGTGTCAGGCTTGGGACATTATTTCATGACAGTACATTCAATATATAATGTATTGATGACTGAAAAATCTAAATCGTATGCGTGTCTGAAATCTTGGTTACGTTTATCCCCACGGCTGCGTTGTCCCGCCACAGGCACGAAAAAAAGCCGGCACAATGCTGTGTCGGCTTTCCTCGTGACGAATTGTATGCCTACGCCATTTCAAGCTCGGGGAGGCTGTTGATTGCCTTGTGCTTCAGCTCGTCAACGACATGGAGGTATTTCTCCGTCATCTCTATGCTGGCGTGTCCCATGAGCGACTGTACCGTCTTTATGTTCGCGCCGTTGTTTAGTACGTTGACCGCGAAACTATGGCGCGCGCAGTGCCATGTGATATGCTTGGAGATGCCGGCTTTCGCGACCCATTTTCCGATGTGCTGATTGCAGGTCCATGAGCATGGGAGTGTGAATATGGTCTGCGACAGGGCTTCGCCGGTAGGAGGAGTGCCGATGAGTTTCAATATCATCGGGCTAAGCGGCGTGACAACGCCGCTGTTCTTGCTGCGCCCGGCTATCTTGCTCTGCTCGAATTTCAGTACCCCGGTGGCGAAATCCACGTTGGAGTATTTCAGCTTGCGCACGTCGCACCAGCGTATGCCCGTATAGAGGCTGAACAGGAACGCCCTCCTTATATCAGGCTCTCCGCCCTCATAAGGGGTCAAGGCAAGTGTTTTCACCTCGTCAAGCGTAAGTATGGATTTTCTCAGTGCGAGGCGGTCCATGCGCAGGACTATTCCCTTTGCGGGGTTCTTTTTCATCAGCCCCTCCTCCACGGCAGATGCCACCACTTTCTTGAAAAGGCCGAGACAGCGCGACGCGCCGTATCCGACCGATACCTTTTTTAGATGATCCACATACCCCGATACCATTTCCGGGGTAAGAAGATCCATTCTTAGGAACTCGGTGTAGCGTCGGTATTTCTGGATACCGGAAAGGAAGTCGATGAAACGCCGGTAGGCGGTCCCTAAACCTACCCTTGTCGGCTTTGCATATACCTCGTCATCGCGGTGCTGGCGGAAATAACGCAGGAAGTCCGCCTCCTTCTCTTTCTTCAGTCGGTAGCCCTCACGGTCTTCAAGGAACTCCTGTTCACGTTCAAACCTTATCTTCTCGGCGAGGGCGAGGGTGTTCTTGTTCTGCGCCCGCTCCGCCTGTGTCCGGGGAGTCAGTATGAGGTAGAGGTTAAGGTTCTCGCGCTTGCGGTTATGCTTGATTTTGTATTTAGGCTTTCCTGCCATCGCCCCCTCCGTATATATGACATGGTTGCCCGCGTCGTCGAGAACGGGGGTCTCGGTACGGCCGAGGTAATATTCCAGCGCAAGGCTGGCACGACCGTCTTTGAGCACGGTCTGGACCAGTTTCGGATTTTGTTTGTTCTTGTTTTCAACTTTCGCCATAGGCTGCTAATCTTAGTTTTGCGCAAAGATAGTGCGGTTTGGTAATCGTTGAAAATCGCCCTCAACACATATTAACAACTGAACTGTACAAAATGTGTACTGATTGAGAAAAAAACAGCAAATCACGGAATATCGTCACAAATCCTAAAATCCTAATTCCCTTGAAATCAGACTATGATATTTTGAGGAAAATTCCTACTTTTGTACCTCAAGTTTACTGAATTTTTGCCGATAATTCGCCACAGGGCCAAAATGTATATCAATCTTTGCGAGGGAGGAAGGCCTGCGGATTGTCCGACCTGAAAGCAGGGTTGCGCAGGGCGGCAAACCTTGCGAGATAAGAGTTCGGAAACGAAAGCGGAATAAACTCATACCTGAACGGGAGATTCATTGCGTCGATTTCGGCAGAGGTCTTGCAGAGCAGACTGTATTTGACTGCGTATAAGTACACGAGTTTCAGATAATATGCGAAAACATGCGGCGACGGCCATTGCTTCCTGACAGTCGAGAACCACTCAAGAAAATCGAGGTCGTGAAGTGTTGAATTACACTCTTTGCAGACCATCACGCTATTGTCGGCATCGTCTGCGCCGCCCTTTGCCAAGGGGAACAAGTGTGCAGTTTCCAATTCCTCACGGCCCACACGCTTCAGGCAACACCAGCAATAATCGCCGACCTCTGACTTCCATTTATTGTTAATCCGCAGGTCATGAATACTCCACCGACCCCCGCAGTATGCTCTGTAAGCGTTTAAGCGAAGCCTGTAACAGTCCATGTCGAACGCAGACTTGCCCTTATCCAAGGCGACTATCAGCATCTGCATGTTTGCATACGCATAATAGATGAAGTCGCCGAACGTCAGCAATTCCGGCACACTCTCCGTATGATGTCTCGACCTGAACATATTTTCGAAAATATCCTTTCTCTTTCGACTTGACGATTTCCTTCCGGTTGAACTGTTGGAATAGTTCCCTCTTCAATCAATTCTCCGGAAGTAGACGCAGGCCTGCACCGTGCCGGAGTTGTCGGGAAGGTTATATAGAATGAATTGGATTTCTTTTGCCATGACTGTCTGAGGGTGTGCTGACTGCTGCAAAGTTACGGAAAAATTGCGTGAAAAGCAATCGGAGGGAAAAAGCAGAGGCCGGCTCGCGGGCGAGCCGACCTCTGCGGGTATTGAGGGTTGGGTTGGGAATCAGTGGCGTGCGCGGGTCAGGTTGAAGCGACCTGCCTTCTCGCCGTATGCGACAGCCTTATAGGTCGTGCCGGCGGGAACAGAAGCCTTGGCGGGAGTGATGCCGCGCATGGGTGTGAGCTTGCCGAGTTTGCGCGTTGCCTGAGCCTTGCGGGGAGCAGCGGCGGCAGCGCTGTCGTTGAAGTCAAGAGCCATGTTGAAGTTACCTACATACGGACCGTCAGCTCCGAACCACATCAGGAAGTCAGGGTTCTGAGGGTCTTCCTGAGCCGAGAAAGTGATAACCTTGTCGGCAAGAGTGCCGTCAACGTTGCTCTGCAGGGTCAGATTGCCCATGCCGACTACGACGAGACCGGTAACGCTACGATCAACCACCACCTTGGCGGGGTCTTCGCAGTCGAAGACAATCGAGCCTACTTCGGGAGCAAGTTCAACGTTGCCCTCGAGAGCGGCGAGATAGGGCCAGTTCTCATAGGGAGCGCGAATGCGGTAGGTCGTGGGGAAGTCGAGGTGCTGCTGGAAGGTTACGGTGTAGGTTGCTTCGGGAACGCCCATGATGCCAAGAGCGTTCTCGGTGAAGACGGCGTTTTCGTTGATGGTCTTCCAGTCGGCGTCGGGGTCGTTGTTGACGAAGTCGAAGACGCACGATGCGGAAGTCTTCGGAGCAACTTCGCCTGCAACGCTGATGTTATAGCCGACAGCAACTACGGTGAACTTGCCGCTGCGGGGGAAAGTTACGGCCTGCGTGCCGGCAGTCTCGATGGTTGAGATGGCATAATCGGTCTGTTCGGGGTCTTCCATCTTCTCAACCACGGCGGCAATCTGCTCTTCGTCGAGCTCGCCGCTCACAATCGTGTATTCAACGAAGTTGATGTTCTTGTTGAACTGGAAGTCAAGCAGAGTGTAGTCGGTGCCGCCGGCATTGACGGGACCGGCATCGCTGACCGAAAGAATATACTCTTTGGTGTCGGCATAGCCGTTGAGCACGATGAAGTTGTCGCCGGGGCTCCAGGGGCCTTCGGCATCAGCCCACATGAGGTTGAGCGTGAAAGTACCGCTCACCTTGTCAAAGCTCGAGGCGTTGGGGAAACGGTTGGGCATCATCGAGTGTGCATCGCCAAAGTACATGCCGTCGCCGAAGATGTCGGCAACTGCGTCCTGAACGGGCACGTTAATGGTCTTGCCGCCGTCGGGCGAATTGAACTCCATGACCTTAATCCAGTCGGGGTCGTCCATGTCGGTCTTGTCCGGATCGGGGTCATCTTCAGGGCCATAGACCTGCATGATGAACTGCATGTTGTCGGGATTGCTGGGAATCCAGCGGGCAAACACACGCACGGGAGCCAGCGAACCGCTGAACGGAGCGCCGAGAGTCCAGGTGCCCTGGGCGTCGCGGCCGGCAGCCTTATCATAGTCAAACAGAGCCCATTCGGTCATGACCTCATAGTTGACGGAGAGGTCAACCGTTGCGATGCCATACATGTCGGCATTGGCCTCGTCAACGGCAATCTGGAGGGTATAGGGAGAATTGGGGGTCAGATTGGCAGTGTTGAAGCCCACGGTGATGACGGCAACGTTCGAGTTTTCGGCAAACGTAACAGTCTCCGGCACGGTGAAGAGGCCACTGGGGTCAGTGGTGAGCAACTGCACGGTCAGAGCCTCTTTAACGTTGTCCTCGCCGTCGGGGCGGTAAACGGGCACCTCAATCGAAGTCTGGTCGGCAGCCACGATTTCAGACACCGACGAATTGGCAAAGTACACTCGCTGGGTCTCGGCAGGCTTCGACGGATTCTGGTAATCCGGCTCGTCTTTGCCGTCGCAGGCCGTGAAAGCAGCGCCCATAAGGGCGATGAGGCCTACAGAAAGATATTTTGAGATATTCATGATTTATTCAAAATTATTAAGTTAGGCTTATTCCTTAATCAATATCGGGCACTGCATCGGGGTGAGGAGCCGGAGCGTTGTTGTCGGCACCGTTAAAGAGCTTGTTACCGTTGATTTCGGCATTCGGGATAACCAGAAGCAACACGGGCGAGCCTGCGGGCACGTTGTAGCAGATGGTTGACTGCCAGCCGCCGCCGCGACGGTCGAAGTCTTTTTTCAGACGCATGTAATCGTAGAAGATGAGGCCTTCGCCGAAGAGCTCGATTCGGCGCTGACGGAAGCACTCTTCCTGAACGTCGGCAGCCGAGCCGCTGAAGCTGTATTGCGGATCGCGATATGTGCTCACAAACTCGGTCAGAATCGAAGCACCGTCGCCGCCGGCCATTGCCGTTGCCTCGGCCTGAATGAGATACATTTCTTCGATACGCATCAGAGGAATGTCGTTGGCGTTTTCATTGGTGCCGATTACATCGCCATAAGGTGCGAACTTTACCTGAGTGAAGGGCAGCGCCTCTTTCTTATCGAGGAAAGCCTGCTGGGCCTCTGTGAGATTGGGGCTGTACTTGTCGCCGTCGAGGAACCAGCCGCGACGCACGTCGCTGACAGGAATCGTGTTGAAGAGCTTCTTGTTGATTCGGCGCCAGGGGTTGCTATTGCCGGTTGCTGCGGTTGCGTAGCCGTAGTTGAACGAACCCATGTGGCTGGGCCAGTTGACGATACCGGAGGTAACCACGCGGTCGGTCGAGGCGATGGGTATGCCCCACATCCAGTCGCTTTCAAGCAGCGAGTTGAACGAAGGCTTCGAAGCCTCGGCCAGCGACTTGGCCTTGCCGTTGAAGTTCTTGATTGCGTTTTCGGCGTCGTCAGCGGCGGCCTGCCATTCGTTCATGACCAGGTTCACGCGGGCACGCAGACCGTAGGCCGTTGCGAGCGAGATGAAGCGCTTGGGTTTGCTCTCTACAACCTGTTCGGGGCGGATACCGCTGGCTTCGAGCAGCGAAACGGCATCGTCGAGGTCTTCCATAATCTGGGTGTAGATGGCGGCCACGGTGGCACGGCCGGCACCCTTGAGGGCAACTTCCTCTTCGTTCTTTTCGGTGATGAGCATCACGCAAGGCTTGTCTTCATTGCCCTTATAGGTGAACTGGTAGTTCTGAGCGAGAATGAAGTAGTCGTTAGCGCGCATTGCCAGCGCCTGAGCCAGATAGAACTGGAGGGTGGCGTCTTCTGTTTCGGGGTTGATGCCTTTAATGGCGGCATTGGCGGCGAAGATCTGACGGTAGCAGTTCTTCCAGGTCATGATTGTGAGGTCGTCGGTGTTCGAGCACGTGCCCATCTGCGCCTCGTTGCCGAACCAGTTATAGCCGAGCACGTCGCTGACCATGTCGACGCCGCGGCAGTCGTTGCCGATCATTGTCGAGGCAAAGCCGAAGTCGCTGTGGGTCTCGTCGGCAAAGTTGGCGTTATAGCTCGAGAACACGGCAGAAATACCGGTGATACTTGCCTGGGCGTTTTCAGGAATGGCCTCTTTGGCATCGGTCTTCTGCTGGTCGGTTACATTCTGGTCCATAGGCTGCGTGTCCATTTCGTAGCAGCCCGTGAGGCCTGCGGCAGCCAAAGTTCCGAGAACCGAAAGAAAAAGATATTTCGATTTCATATCTGTGATTTTTCTCTAATTGTTATGTTGATTTTAGAACTGCACACGGATACCGCCTGAAATGCTGCGCATGGGCGAGTATGTCGAGTTGATTGACGAAGTGTAGCTCTGGCGGGGGTCAAGACCGCGACGTTTGGTCCAGAGGGCCACGTTTTCAGCAGCGCCATAGATTCTGATGCTCTCGATGCCGATTGCGTTGGTCCACTTCGAGGGCAGAGTGTAACCGAGCGTAATATTGTTAAGGCTCAGGTAGTTGCTCGAGACGAGGAAGCGGTCGCAGGCGGCTGACGAATAGGTGTCGTTGGCATTGATGCGGGGCACGTCGGTCTTGTCGCCGGGCTTCTGCCAGCGGTCAAGAATGTCCACATGCCAGTTGCGGCCGATGTTGGTTGCTATGCGGGTGTTGTGCATGGTCTGGGCGTAGGTGTTGTCGTAGATGCGGCCGCCGAACTGATAGGCGAAGCTGATTGAGAAGTCAACGCCATAGGCATAGACGCTGGTGCCGAAACCGCCGTAGGCCTTGGGCATCAGGTTGCCGGTTGCCTTGCGGTTCACAACGAGACCCTTGTCGGGGTTACCTTCGTCAGCGTCGGGATAGGTGGGAGTCTTCACCTCGGTGCCGGCGAGGGCGGGGTCGATGCCGAGGGCTGTAAGTGCGTCCTTATCGCTGGTGTAACGGGCCCAGTAGAGGGCTGTACCGGTTTCAGGGTCAACGCCGGCATATGAAGGGAAGTACCAGTTGTACATCGACTCGCCTTCCATGAAGATGCGGTTGCCGCTCACCCACTTGCCGTCCTGAATCAACTCCGAGGGGAGTTTCAGAATCTTGTTGCCCATGGTGGTGATGTTGGCACTGACGCTCCAGGTAAAATTCTTGGTGTTGAAGATGTTGTAGTTCAGTTCGATTTCAACGCCGTAGTTGCGCATCGAGCCGACGTTTGCGGGAATCGACGAATAGCCCAGAGAGGGAGCTGCGGGCAGGTTGAAGAGCATGTCCGAAACCTGGCGCTGATAGTACTCGATGGTACCGTCGAGCTTGCCCTGGAAGAAGCTGAAGTCAAAACCGATGTTGAAGTTGTTGCTCTTTTCCCAGGTGATGTCCTTGTTGCCTTTGTAGACGAGTTCGGCATCATTCCAGACGCCGTCGGCACCGGTGTGCTTGTACTGGTCCTGCCATGCGTAATAGTAATAGGCATCTACACCGAGGTTATCGTTACCGTTCTGGCCGAACGAGGCCTTGAACTTCAACTGGTCAACGGCCGTTGCCTGTTCCATGAAAGGCTCTTTGGCGATGTCCCAGGCGGCCGACACGGAGAAGAAGTCGCCCCAGCGGTGGCCCGGAGCGAAACGGCTCGAAGAGTCGCGGCGGTAGCTGGCGTGGAAGAAGTAGCGGTTGTCGAAGTTATATTTGGCGCGGGCCAGAATGCCGCGGGTGGTGTACTGGATGTCGCGTGCGCCGAAGCCGCTCTTGCGGTCAATTACGTTGCTGACGGTCCAGTCGTCGGGGCTGTAGAGGTTATAGCCGTAACCGCCGGCGTTTTCGCTTTCGAGGTTATAGGTCTCATAGCCGACCATGACGTCCATGGTGTGCTTGTCGGCGAAGGTCTTGGTGTAAGAGCCGAGCACCTGCCAGTTGATTGAGCGGCTGCGCTGGAAGACCTGTTCGGCGAAGCCGCCGCCTTCAGAACCCTGACCGTAGAAAGGATTGTTGAGAATGTGCTGGCGGTCGTTGCTGAGCCAGTAGCCCACGTTGCCGTTAATCGAGAGGCCCTCGATGGGGGTGATGACGGCATACCACTTGCCGTCGAAAACGTCGCTCAGATATTCGGTCTTGTCGTAAAGCAGGTTGCCGATGGGGTTGGCCATCGACATGAACTGGCGGGTCATGTTTGTTGACTTGCCGTCGCCGTAGTCGTAAACTTTGTGGCCGTAGTGGTCGTCATAGACGATTTTGCCGTCGGCGCTGCGCACGTACATCGGATATACCGGTGCAATCTGGTTGGCCAGATAGAAAGCGTTGCCCGACGAAGACGAATAGTCGGTGTCCATCTCGCCGGGGCGGTTTGCGCTGGTGTAGGTGTAGGCGAGGTTGGTGCCGATTTTCAGCCAGGTCTTTGCCTGGTAGTCAACCGTGGCGCGGGTGCTGAAACGGTTGAAGTCAGAACCGATGATGATACCTTCGTCGCCCAGATAGCTGCCGCTGACGTAGTATTTGATGCGGTCGGTGCCGCCGGCAACGCTGAGGCTGTAGTCCTGACGCAGGCCGTTGCGCATGGTGCCTTCGGTCCAGTCGTCGGGAGTGTAGAAGTAGGTGCCGTCGCTGTAGCCGAGCTGAGCGTTGGGGTTGAGCTTGCCGTTGCGGCCGATGAGATATTCGCCCTGAGGCAGAGTGTAGATCTGATAGCCGGTGGCGGTGAGCGTCTTCTGCGCGGCGCTCTGCCATGCGGCGTTGGCGCTCATGCCGTTCGAGAGGTTCTGATTGTTATAGGCCTCATAGACCAGCTCCATGTACTGTGCGGTGTTCTTGAGCACGTTGTAGTTGGGCACCGCGCGCGAGTTGCCGCCCCAGCGGCCGTCGAACGTGATGCGGGCTGCGCCGGAGGCACCGCGCTTGGTGGTGATGAGCACAACGCCGTTTGCGCCGCGTGCGCCGTAGAGGGCTGTCGAGGCTGCGTCCTTGAGGACGGTCATCGACTCGATGTCGCTGGTGGCGAGGTCGGAGATGGCGCCGTCGTAGGGCATGCCGTCAACAACATAGAGGGGCTCGGCCGATGCATTGATTGAGCCTACGCCGCGCACGCGAATTGAAGGCGCGCTGCCGGGGCGGCCGTCGCTGCTGAGGGTCTGCACGCCCGAAACCTTGCCGGAGAGCACTGAGGTTACCGACGACACGAGAGCGTCCTGAATAGCGTCGGCTTTGACCACTGAGGCCGAACCGGTGTATTCGCTGCGCTTGGCCGTGCCGTAGGCCACGACCATCACCTCGTCGAGGCGGTTTTCTTTAGACGAAAGCTTGACAAGCATCTTCTTGCCGTCGACAACACGCACCGAGCGTGTGTTAAGGCCGACAAACGATACTTGGATTTCATGACAGGTAGCGGGCACTTTGAGAGTGAAATTACCCTCGAGATCAGTTGCCGTGCCGTCGGCCGAGCCGATGGGCAGCGGCAGTACTGTCGCGCCGACCAGAGGCTCATTGTCGAGCTCCGATACGACCGTACCCGTGATTGTGCGGTCGGCCATTGCGGTCGCCGAGCACAAAATCACCGCCATGAGGAAGAAAAAAATCTTTTTCATACCTGGAAACAGTTGGTTAAAAAACGTGATTAAATAAAAATAATTAAATAGGCTTGATTCGGCAAAGTTAGTTAAAATTTGCCAATATCCAAACCCCTCAAAGGGCCTTTTTGTTCACTAAAACCATAACTAACTGGGGGGGTGAGCGTTATGTCGCGACATTTTTTTACGAAATTTTTGTTTATATCTCCAAAAATCTCTAAAAAGTCGAAAAATTTGCTCATTGACAAAAATTTCCGTACATTTGGCAGATAATTAACGACCGAGCGGAAGCCTCGCGGCCTACGCAACCCCTACACTCTACAATCTTAAACATTCTAACTTTTCATTAAACATGGAACTGCAATCAGAACCCTTGACGACTTCAGAAGTCGCTGCAACCGATGCAACTCAACCCCGCCAGACCCCTATGACAAAGGCTGAAATTGTCGGAAAAATGACAGAGCTCGCCGGCAAAGACGCCGCCGAAATCACCCGCGAGGAGGTGAACCGCCTGAAAATGCTGTTCTATGCCATTCGCCACGACGAAGTGGCAGCCGAAAAGAAAGAGTTTCTCGCCGTCGAGGGCAACGCCGAGGCCGACTTCAGCCCCGCGGCCGACGCCGAAGAGGAAGAGTTCAAGAACATCTGGCAGGCCATAAAAGACAAGAAAGCCGCCCTGGCTGCCGAACAGGAGGCCGAGCGACAGGCCAACCTCGCCCGCAAAAACGAGATTATCGACGAAATTACCCGCGCGGCCGACGACGCCGACAACGTTCACCTCAAACTGGAGCGCGTGCGCGAGCTGCAGCAGCAGTTCAAGACCGTCGGCGAGGTGCCCGCGCCCGAGGTGAGCGACATCTGGAAGCGCTATCAGCAGGCCACGGAGACATTCTATGACCAGCTCAAGGTGAACAAAGACCTGCGCGACCTCGACTTCAAGAAAAATCTCGAGACGAAAAACCTGATAATAGACGAAGCGTCGAAACTGGCCGACGAGCCCGACGTGGTTACGGCCTTCCGCCGCCTGCAGGAGCTTCACGACAAGTGGCGCGAGGCAGGCCCCGTGGCCAAGGAGTTCCGCGAAGAGATATGGAACCGCTTCAAAGACATATCGGCCGAAATCAACAAGCGCTATCAGGCCTTCTTTGAAGAGCGCAAAGCCATGGAGCGCCGCAACGAAGAGGCAAAGCTGGCCCTGATCGGCGAGCTGGAGGCCATCAAGCCCGACGAGCTGAAGAACTTTGCCGCATGGGACGACGCCACAAAAAGCGTCATCGACCTGCAGGGACGCTGGAAACAGCTCGGCTTCGCAAGCCGCAAGACCAACGCGCAGCTTTATGACCGCTTCCGCAAGCTCTGCGACGACTTCTTCGCCGCCAAAGCTGCCCACTTCAAGAGCGTCAAGGAAGAATCGGCCGAGAATCTGGCCCTGAAAATCAGCCTCTGCGAGCAGGCCGAGGAACTGGCCGAGTCGACCGACTGGAAAAAGACGGCCGACGCCCTGGTGGCCCTCCAGGCAAAATGGAAAACCATCGGCGCCGTGGGCAAGAAGCAGAGTGACGCCGTGTGGAACCGCTTCCGCGCCGCGTGCGACAAGTTTTTCGAGGCAAAGAAGCAGAACAGCGACGGCCGCCGCAGCTCGGAGCAGGCCAACCTCAAGGCCAAGCGCGACGTGATTGAGCGCCTCAAGGCAATCGGCGCCGCCGAGGGCGAGGCCGACCGCAACGCCGCCATCGAGAGCGTGCGCGCCCTGATGAAGGAGTATCAGGAGATAGGCCATGTGCCCTTCCGCGACAAAGACAAGCTTCACGACGCATATCGCGCCGAGGTGAGCCGCCTCTACGACCTGCTCGACATCAGCCGCCGCAAAGCGCGC
Source organism: uncultured Porphyromonadaceae bacterium (assembly GCA_902495245.1). Taxonomy (GTDB): domain Bacteria; phylum Bacteroidota; class Bacteroidia; order Bacteroidales; family Muribaculaceae; genus UBA3263. Next base: position 94,552 of record CABUWI010000008.1, on the reverse strand, counting down.
ATGGCCGCCTTCGAGCACGGCGTCAGCGAACTGAGCGGAAACGACCTCAGCCGCCAGCGTCAGAGCCTGATGCGTGCCCTCGACGCCAAGAAAAACGAAATCAAGACCTACGAGAACAACCTCGGCTTCCTCTCGTCGGGCTCGAAAAACGGCGAGAGCCTGCTGCGCGACCTTCAGCACCGCATCGAGCGCCTGCGCCAGGAACAAGCCACGATTGAAGAAAAAATCAAACTAATCGACAGCAAGACCGATGCCTGAAACACGCCCCCGCGGCCGCTACGGCCGCTACCTGCGCGTGGCGTTGATGGCCGTCGACCTATTGCTGATTAACCTGATTTTCGGCATTCTGTGTCTGCTCCACCCCGAGCTGCTCGACCATTATGCCCGCACCAAGTGGCTGGCGCTGAACATCAGCTACATTCCCGTTGCGCTCTTTTTCGAGCGCACGCGGCTGCAGCGCACGCTCCACATCGACCGTGTGCTCGTCGGCTCGCTCAAGGCGGTGATTGTCCACGCGCTGGTCTTCGTGTGCCTGCTGGTGTTTCTGCAGGCCGACGACTTCAGCATAGCCTATTACGCCCAGCTCTACGGCATGATGATTGTGGCCCTGCCGCTGACATGGCTCGCCACACGCCTTATAATAAAGGCAATGCGCGTCAAGGGCCGCAACTACAGCCGGGTGGTCATCGTGGGCACGAACTCGACGGCCCGCCGACTGAGCGACTCGCTGCGCAACGACGGCGGCTACGGCTACCGCATTCTGGGATTCTTCGACAAGTCGCCCGCGGTGGGCTTTTCGGGCCTCTACTGCGGCACGCTCGACGACCTGCCCGACTTTATACGCCGCGAAAAGGTTGACGAGGTGTTCTACGTGCTTTCGGGCGAAAACGAGGACGACCTGCTGCGATGCATCAACATTGCCGACGACGCCATGGTGCAGTTTCACTATGTGCCGAAAATATCGCCCTACACCGGCCGCCGCTTCGAGCTTGACAACATCGGCGGCCTGCCGGTGCTGACCCCGCTGGTCAACCCGCTGGTCAACCCGATTAACCGCGCCGTCAAGCGCACGTTTGACTTCGTGTTCTCGTCGGTTGCGCTGATATGCTCGCCCATCGTGTTCATTCCGATAGCCATCGCGGTGAAACTATCGTCGCCCGGCCCGGTGTTTTTCAAGCAGAAGCGCACCGGCTACCGCGGACGCGACTTCTACTGCCTGAAGTTCCGCACCATGAAGGTGAATGCCGACGCCGACCGCGTGCAGGCCACGGGCGACGACCCGCGCAAGACGAAGGTGGGCGACTTTTTGCGCCGCACGTCGCTCGACGAGCTGCCGCAGTTCATCAACGTGTGGCGCGGCGACATGTCCGTTGTCGGCCCCCGTCCCCACATGCTGGCCCACACCGAGCAATACAAGCAGCTGATTGACAAATACATGCTGCGCCACATGGTTAAACCCGGCATTACGGGCTGGGCTCAGGTGTGCGGCTATCGCGGCAACACCGACGAACTGGAGAAAATGGAGAAGCGCGTCCACCACGACGTATGGTATATTGAACACTGGTCGGCCGCACTCGACCTGAAAATCATCATAAAGACCATCTTCAATGCCCTTCGAGGAGAAGAAAACGCCTACTGACGCCCGCGCCCTGGCCGTTTTGCGCCGATTCTACGGATATGACTCCTTCCGCCCCGGGCAGTCGGAGATTATCCGCAGCGTCTGCGACGGCAAAGACTGCGTCGTGCTGATGCCCACTGGCGGCGGCAAGAGCCTGTGCTATCAGATTCCGGCGCTGATGCTTCCGGGCATGGCGGTGGTGGTCAGTCCGCTCATAGCCCTGATGAACGACCAGGTGCACGCCCTGCGCGCAAACGGCATCACCGCCGCCGCGCTCCATTCGAATCAGACCGAGGCCGAGAACTGCGACATTATCGACGCCGCGCGCCGCGGACTGCTGAAACTGCTCTACGTCTCGCCCGAGCGGCTGCTGGCCGACATGGACCGGTGGCCGGCCGAGATGAAGATTTCGCTTTTTGCCGTAGACGAGGCTCACTGCATCTCGCAGTGGGGCCACGACTTCCGACCCGAATATACGAAGCTCGATGCCATCAAGCAGCGCTATCCCCGGGTGCCCGTCATTGCCCTGACCGCCACGGCCGACAAGCTGACGCGCACCGACATTGCCCGTCAGCTCTCGCTGAGAGACCCCGACGTGTTCATCTCGTCGTTCGACCGCCCGAACATCTCGCTGACCGTCAAGCAGAACCCCGGCAAAGCGCAGAAAATGAAAATGATACGCGAAATGATTGAGCGCTATGCCGACGATTCGGGCATCATTTACTGTCTGTCGCGCAAGTCGGCCGAGAGCATGGCCTCGGAACTCGCGGCAAAAGGATATCGCACGGCACTTTACCATGCCGGACTGCCCGCCGCCGCACGCGACGAGGCCCAGCGGCGCTTCATCAACGGCGACGTGCAGGTTATCTGCGCCACGGTGGCCTTCGGCATGGGCATCGACAAAAGCAACATTCGCTATGTGATTCACAACAACATGCCGCGCAATATCGAAGGCTACTATCAGGAAATCGGACGCGCGGGCCGCGACGGCCTGCCAGCCGAAGCGCTGATGTTCTACTCGTTTGCCGACGTTGCCGCCCAGAAAAGCCTGGTCGACGAAGGCGAGCGCAAGCAGATAAACATGGAGAAACTGACGCGCATGCAGCAATATGCCGAAGCGTCGGTCTGCCGCCGCAGAATTCTGCTGAGCTACTTCTCCGAGCCGTGCGACACCGACTGCGGCAACTGCGACGTGTGTCTGAACCCGCCGCTGCGCTTCGACGGCACCGTCATTGCCCAGAAAGCCATGAGCGCCATGGTGCGCACCGACGAGAAAGTGGGCTCGCGCATGCTCATCGACATTCTGCGCGGGTCGGCCAATGCCGAACTGCGCAAACGCGGCTATGACCGCATCAAGACCTACGCCGCGGGGCGCGACCTGAGTCCGGCGGAATGGAACGCCTATCTGTCGCAGATGCTGCAGCTGGGGCTGATAGAGATTGCCTATGACGACGGCAACCGCCTGAAGGTTACGCCGCAGGGCCGACGGGTGCTTCGCGGCGAGCAGACGGCCACCATGGCCCGCTTCATCTTCGAGAACCGCACCCCCACGCCGCGCCGCAAAGCCGCCGCGGCAACGGCCGGCGCCTCTTCGGCGGCGCCCGACGCGTCGCTGATGCGCACACTCAAGGAGCTGCGCTCGGCAATTGCAAAAATCAACAAGGTTGCCCCCTACATGGTCTGCTCCGACAAGACCCTGCTCGACATGGCCGCGCGACGCCCGACCACCCGCGAGGAGTTTGCCGCCGTTCACGGCATCGGCGAGTACAAGACCGAACGCCTGTGGCAGCACTTTACTCACGCAATCAAACAGTGGAAACAGCAAAATCCGCAGATTGACCTATGACCTCAGACAAGAACATCATAAGAAAATTCCTCAAGAGCGACAACATCTTCTTCACGTTCCTGCGCTCGTCGGTTTCGTCGCAGATAAGTTCGTGGACCGACATGGCCGTCAGCTTCGCCCTGTTCGCCTGGGTGAACCTGCTGCCGTGGCTGGCTACGGCGTGCGGCGCCATTGCCGGCGGCATCGTGAACTGCGTCGTGGGCTACAAGTTCACCTACCACGCCGACGACGTGAGCAAGCGTGCCGTCATGGTGAAGTTCATTCTGGTGTGGGTGGGCTCGCTCGTACTCAACACGTGGGGCACGGACGCCTGCTACTACCTGCTGCAGAAGTGGCACTGGCTCGAATCGATAGGCTTCAAACCCGACGGCTACTTCGCCGCTGCGCGTCTGGCCGTGTCGCTGGCCGTGTCGCTGGCATGGAACTTCGTGCTGCAGCGCAATTTCGTGTTCCGCCCCAACCGATTCGACCCCGTGGCCATAAAGATTGTAGACTTTTTCCGCCCGAAACTGCATAAACATTGACTTTTTGCTATAAATTTTTGCACATTGCAAGAAATTTGCTAACTTTGCGGCAAGTTTAACTTCAAATTGCCGCAAACCATGCCGCTGATTATTCCAAAACGCTACAAGCTCAAGCTGCTGCCCGAAACCACGCAGGTGGCCATCAAACAGATTAAAGACTCGTTTCAGACCGCGCTGGCCGAGTCGCTCAACCTGCGTCGCGTAACGGCGCCGCTGTTCGTGCTGTCGGGCACGGGCATCAACGACGACCTCAACGGCGTCGAGCCTCCCGTAAACTTCACGATTCCCGCAATCGGCGGCGCACGCGCCGAAGTGGTCCATTCGCTGGCAAAATGGAAGCGCATGAAGCTCGGCGAATATGAAATCGCGCCGGGCTTCGGGCTCTACACCGACATGAACGCAATCCGCACCACCGAAGAGCTCGACAATATTCACTCGCTCTATGTCGACCAGTGGGACTGGGAGCAGACCATACGCCCCGAGCAGCGCACTGTGGAATATCTCTACGAAGTGGTGCGCCACATCTACGACGCCATCAAGCGCACGGAGATGGACATATATCGCCGCTATCCCCACATCACCCCTACCCTGCCCAAGTCAATCACCTTCATCACGGCCGAAGAGCTGCTGAACCTCTATCCCGACCTATCGCCCAAAGAGCGCGAGGCCGAAGCCGCACGCAAGCATGGCGCAGTGTTCATTCGCGGCATCGGAGGGCGCCTGAGCAACGGGCAGAAACATGACGGACGCGCGGCCGACTATGACGACTGGAGCACTGACGGCGGCCTCAACGGCGACATCATCGTCTGGAACCCCGTGCTGGAAATTCCGTTCGAACTGAGCTCGATGGGCATTCGCGTGGACGACAAGGCCCTGATGCGTCAACTTAAAATCGAAGACAAGCTCCACTATCTCGAGCGCCCCTTCCACAAAGCCCTCATGGCGGGCGAACTGCCCTTGAGCATCGGCGGCGGCATCGGTCAGAGCCGCCTCTGCATGTTCATTCTCCAGAAAGCCCACATCGGCGAAGTGCAGGTCAGCATCTGGCCGCAAGACCACCTCGACGCCCTGGCCGCCGCCCACATCACCATTCTCTGACCGCCGAGTCAGTCTTTGCGGCGGGGATTGCGGGGAAACCAGCCGCGGTCAACGCGCTCTTTCTGCTCTTTGACCTCCTTTATGCTCCAGAAGCAACTGAAGGCGGCCACTCCGGCAAGCGCCGAGAGCATGAAGTTGTCAACGAGCACCGAGGCGACGGCAAGAATCACCCCCGCCGCGAGAAACCACCAACGGCAACGCTGGCCGAAGTAGTATTCGCCTTTGATTACCAGCGGGTGAAAAAGCCCGATAATCAGAAAGGAGCAGAGACCGATAAAAAGTCCTTGGAACATGGTCATAAGGCCGAATGTCAGTTTACTTTAACCTCCGAGACGTTGAGGAGGCGGTGAATAATGGCAAAGATTGTCAGACCGGCGGCCGAGTGAATGTCGAGCTTGGCGCAGATGTTGCGGCGATGAGTAGCCACTGTGTGGACCGACAGGCAGAGTCTGTCGGCAATCTCCTTGTTGCTCAGCCCGCGGGCCACGTTGCGGATAATCTCTTTTTCGCGCTCGGTGAGATTGTGCACGTCGGGGTCGCAGCCGGCGGCCGCCGTCGCCGTCTTGGGCGCGGCCTGCGGGCGCGTGCGGCGCTCCAGCCGATGAACGGCCGGCGCGAAGATGCGGTTCTCGACGTCGCAGTGGCTCATCAGATCCTGCTCGCAGTTGATGATGTCGAAAAGCACGGAGTTGAGCAGGTCGTTGTCGGCAGCGGCGCCATGATAGTGGCAGATGAATATCTCCTTGAGCTCGCGGAGCTTGGTGGCAATTGGCTGATGGTTGGCCACGAAGTCTTCGTCGATGCTGAACCCGCGGCGTCGGCTGCCCTGAAGCAGCTCGTCGACATAACTGAAAACATGGTCGTTCTCAAAATCCATATGGCGCTTCACCTCGGCCACATAATCGTCGAAAAAGCGCAGAATCACCAGCGCCACGTCCTCGCCGCCCGAGCAGTTGATTGCGCTGAGCAGCTTGCGGCGAATCTGCGGCAGATAGAAGTCGATGAAATAGGTGTGGGCCGCTTTCAGATACTCAATCAGCGAGGGGAGCGACACCTCGTCGTCCGCCCCGACGCCGCGGCCGCCGATGAGCGACGCAACGGCAAGAAACGTCGGCGTATGCACGCCGGCGCGGGTGCAGACCTGCTCGACCGTGTCATCGCCGAAACCCAGCGGAATGCCGAAACGGCTCAGCGCCATGAGCAGCATCGGCTGGTCGGCCACGACGTCGCGCAACTTGTCTGACGCCCTGTATTGTCCTGTTCTAATCATGACTGCAAAGTTACAAATTTTTCCGCCAACCGCCAATTGTTACTCACGTGTGGAGCGGCGAAGGAGGGCGGAGAGGAGGAGGCCGCGGGTGAGGAGGTAGAGGAGGAAAGCGAGCCAGAGACCGTGGTTGGCGAGCGCGGGCGAGGCGAGGCGCCATGTGAGGAAGAAGACGGCGGTGGCGAAAGCCATGGAGAGGAGCATGAGGCGCGTGCGTGTGAGACCGATGGCTATGCCGTCGCAGGTGAAGGCCATGAATCCGGCCAGGGGTATGGCCGCGCCCCAGAGGCGGAACTCGGCAGAGGCGCTGATGACGGCGACGTCGTCGGTGAGCAAGCCGAGGAAGGCGGCGCCCCCGAGGGCGTAGAGGGCCGTGAAAAGCAGGGCGACGCCTATGCCCCAGGCCATGAAGCGGTTGATGCACGCGCGGAGAGCGACGAAATCGCGCGCGCCGGCCAGTTTGCCGCAAAGGGCTTCGGCGGCAAATGCGAATCCGTCCATGAAGTAGCTGAACAGCGTGAAGAGCTGCAACAGCAAGGTGTTGACGGCCAGAATGACCGAGCCGTTGTCGGCGCCGGCGCGGGTAAACCAGACAGTAACGGCGATGAGGCAGAGCGTGCGCAGAAAGACATCGAGATTGACCGAGAAGAAGCGTTTGATGGCGCTGAAATTCAGGAGGGCACGGAGCGACGAAGCGATTCGGCGCGTGCGCGCGGCGAAGAAAGCGAGCGACAGCAGGCAGCCCGCCCATTGAGCGAGGAGAGTGCCGGCGGCGACGCCCGTAATTCCGAGATTGAACCGATAGACAAGCAGAAGGCTCACGCCGATGTTGATGACGTTGATTGCGAGCGACACGAGCATGGGCGTGCGCGTGTCTTGCGCCCCGACAAACCAGCCCGTGAGCGAATATTGCATCATGACGGCCGGTGCGCCGAAAATGAGCACATTGAAATAGACTTCTGCGAGGGCGCGCACGGATTCGCCGGCATCAATCAGCCCGAAGGCAACATAAGAGAGCGGCCGCTGAAACAGGACGAGCAGCAGGCCGAGCGCCGCAGCCACGAGCAGCGAGCGCAGCCCCGTGAGGCGCATCTCGGCGTCATCGCCGCGACCGACGGAAAGGGCCGTCAGGCCCGACGTGCCGAAGCGAAGAAAGGAGAAGAGCCAGTAGAGCATGTTGAAAATCGAACCGCCCACGGCAATGGCGCCCACATAAACGGCGCTGCCCAGATGGCCGACGATGGCGACGTCGACCAGACTGAGCAGCGGGGTTGTTATGTTGGCCACGATGGCGGGAAGCGCCAGCGCGAGAATCCGCTTATTCAGCGAGTTTCTTCGCACGGCAGCTTGACCACCAGAGGTAGCAGATGATGAGCGCGTACATCACGCAGCCGAGAATCTGGGTGGTACCCTCGCCCAGCGGGGAGGTGTACTCATAGCCGCAGAACTTGGTCAGAGCGGCAAAGACGCCGAAGAGCGCGCCGCCGGCAATGAGGCCCGACGAGATGAGCGTGCCGCGGTCGTGGCGTGCGGAGGCAAGCGCCTTGTCTTTCGAGCTGTGCTGCACGAACCAGGCGATGGCGCCGCCGAAGAGCAGGGGCGTGTTGAGGCTCAGCGGAATGAACATGCCGAGGCAGAAGGCCAGTGCGGGCACTCCGAGCCAGTTGAGCAACAGGGCGAGCACGGCGCCGCAGAAGTAGAGAATCCACGGGGTCTCGCCGCCGGTCATCATAGGCTCGATAACCTTGGCCATGGCGTTGGCCTGCGGGGCGACGAGCGGCTGGGTGTGTTCGGGCGTGGCATAGAAGCCGTAGACCTGATTGAGCAGCAGAATCACGCCGCCGACTGTTGCGGCGCTTACCAGAGTGCCGAGGAACTTCCACGTTTCCTGCTTTTTGGGCGTCGAGCCGAGCCAGTAGCCGATCTTGAGGTCGGTAACGAAGCCGCCGGCCATGGAGAGCGCCGTGCAGACCACGCCGCCGATGACCATGGAGGCCACGATGCCCGACGTGCCGTTCAGGCCGATGCCCACGAAGATGGCCGAGGCGATTATGAGCGTCATCAGCGTCATGCCGCTCACGGGATTGGTACCCACGATTGCGATGGCGTTGGCGGCCACGGTGGTGAACAGGAATGCGATTACCGTAACCACCACCCAGGCCACTGCGGCCTGCCAAAGCGTGCCGATCACGCCGAGCCAGAAGAAGAGGAACGTTACGATGAGGGCAAGCACCATGTAGGCCACAACCGACTTCATTGAGAGGTCGGTCTGCCAGCGCACGGGCTTGCGGCCCTCGGCGGCTCCGCCCTTGATTTCGCGGGCTGCGAGGCCTACGGCCTGCATGATGATGGGCCACGACTTGATGATGCCGATGATGCCGGCCATGGCGATGCCGCCGATGCCGATCATGCGAGCCGATTCGGAGAAGATTGCGTCGGGCGACATGGCGGCCATCTCGGGCGAGCCCGAGGCCATGAGCGGTATAATTATCCACCACACGAACACCGAGCCGGCAAAGATTACGAACGCATATTTCAGTCCGACAATGTAGCCGAGGCCGAGCAGAGCGGCGCCCGTGTTGCAGCTCATCACCACCTTGAACTTATCAGCAATCGCCGCACCCCAGCCCGAGGCCGTCGTGGTGATTGTCGACGCCCACCAGCCGAAGGTCTCGACCACGTAGTCGTATATACCGCCGATGAGCGACGCGATGATGAGCGTTTTGGCCTGCGAACCGCTGCCCTTTGCCTGAGCGCTGACAAGCACCTGGGTGGTTGCCGTGGCTTCGGGGAAGGGATACTTGCCGTGCATGTCCTTGACAAAATATTTGCGGAACGGAATGAAGAACAGAATTCCGAGCACGCCGCCAAGCAGCGAGCTGAGGAAAATCTGCATGAAGTCAACGGTGATTTCGGGGTGAGTGCCCTGAAGAATGTAGAGGGCGGGCAGAGTGAATATAGCGCCGGCAACGATGACGCCCGAGCAGGCGCCGATGCTCTGTATAATCACGTTCTGGCCCAGCGGGTCTTTCTTGCCGAGGGCCTGGCTGAGACCCACGGCGATGATGGCGATGGGAATGGCGGCCTCGAACACCTGGCCCACACGCAGGCCCAGATAGGCGGCCGCGGCCGAGAAGATGACGGCAAGCAGCAGACCCATGCCAACGCTGTAGGGGGTAACCTCGCGCGCCTCGTGCGCGGGGTGCATCAACGGCTTATATTCCTCGTCGGCCGCGAGTTCGCGAAAGGCGTTCTCGGGCAGCGAGGTCAGGTCGGTCGGTTTAGGTTCTTCCATAAGAATGCGATAATTTCAGGTTGATTATTCTGCGGGGTCGGCCAGAGTGTCGTCGGGCACGGGCTGCGGAGCGTCGCCGGTGGCGGCCTCGAGCTTCTTCATAATCGAGAAGATAAAGGCGGCAGAGAGCAGGCAGAGAGCCACGAGAATGCCCCAGATTGCATAGGTGGGAATCTTGCCCCACAGAGCCATGGGGATAGACACGAGATAGTTGCCCACGGCCGTAGCGGCGAACCAGCCGCCCATCATGGAGCCTTTGAGCTTGGGAGGCGCAACCTTGCTGACGAACGAGATGCCCATGGGCGAGAGCAGCAGCTCGGCGAACGTGAGCAGCAGATAAGTGGATATGAGCCAGTTGGTCGACACGGAGCCGTTGGTGCCCACAAGGCTGAGCGAACCGAAAATCATGACCACGTAAGCAATGCCGGCCATGACCATGCCATAACCGATTTTGCGCGGTGCCGAGGGCTCTTTGCCATTCTTGGCGAGCCAGCCGAACAGGGCGAGCGAGAAGGGAGTGAGAGCCACGACATAGAAGGGGTTGAACTGCTGATAGGCTGCGGGGTCAATGCCCGTAATGGTTTCGGGCAGAAGCGAATAGCGCCATGCCACAACTCCGGCACAGGCGGCAAGAACGACACTGCTGATTACCTTGCCGCGGGCCGTTGCGCTCTGGAAAATGCTGAACAGAGCGTAGACGCCGGCGGCGACTGCGCTCAGGGCCACGAGGTCAAAGCCGATGCGGGTCCAGCTGCTCGACTCGGAAGCCGTGCACGACTTGGCGAACTCGGTGAGCGTCTGACCGTTCTGGTGGAACACCATCCAGAAGAAAATCACGACGGCGAACACCAGCAGCAGCGCAACGACGCGCTGACGCGTCTGGGCAGGAGTGAGTTCGCTGACAACTTCGGTTTTTGCGCCCGGGGCGGGAGCCACGTACGACTTCTTGTCCACGAGAATGTGGGCATACGTCTTGCGGCCGAGCATGTAGATGAGGAAGCTGACAATCAGCGAACCGCAGGCAAGCATGAAGGCATAGTTGCAACCGAGCGAGAAGGCCGTGATGTATTCAGAGGCGAACTCGGTGAGCGACGTGGCCGCATATTCGCAGCCGGCGGCGAAATTGTTGAGATAGTCCGAGAGGAAGGCGAGGACGTCGCCGCCGGGCGCCATGCCCTTGTCGACGGCAAAGTCGGTCATAGCCTTGAGGCGGTCGGCGTCGGCGGGGAGGGCGGTAAAGCCGTCAGTGTCAAGACACCAGTTGCTCACCGTGGCGGCCATGGGGTCGTTGGTGAGGAAGCCCGCGCGGTTGAGCGCATAGTTTTTCAGCGCGATTGCAGCGCCGGGGGCGAACATCGAGCCGAGGTTGATTGCCATGTAGAAGAGCGAGAAGGCCGAATCGCGGCGACCGGCATAGCGTGCCTCGTTATAAAGGTCGCCCACCATTACTTGCAGGTTGCCCTTGAACAAGCCGGTACCGACAGAAATGAGCAGAAGCGAGGCGAAGAGCACCATGACAGACCAATCCTGTCGCACGGGGGTGGGAGCAGACATCAGCGCATAGCCGATGAACATGACGGCGATGCCCGAGACGACACACTTCGAGAAGCTCCACTTGTCGGCGAGCCAGCCGCCAATCAGAGGCATGAAATAAACCAGAGCCAGGAAGATGGAGAAAATCTGGCCCGTCCAGGTCGAGTCGAAACCGAACTTGGCCTGGAGATAGAACAGGAAGATGGCAAGCATGGTATAGTAGCCGAAACGCTCGCCGGTGTTGGCAAGCGACAGCACATACAGGCCCGCAGGTTGGTTCTTGAACATTAGAAGTTAAGGGTTAAAAGTTAAGAGTTAATAATTTTGGCGATTCATGTAGGGACGCACGGCCCGTGCGTCCGCCTGACGGAATGGAATTTGCCGCGACGTCGGCAATTGCATGCGGACGCACGAGCCGTGCGTCCCTACGAGTATCGGCAAATTCTACAGACATAGTTTCAATTATGAATTTTTCAATTTTTCGTTGAAGGCGAGGGCGTAAACCTTCATCTGCTTCACCATGGCCAGCAGGCCGTTGGAGCGCGTCGGCGAGAGGTGTTCGCTCAGGCCGATGCGGTCAATGAAGTAGAGATCGGCCGAGAGAATGTCGGCGGGCGTCTGATTGTCGAGCACGCGCACAAGCAGCGCAATGATGCCCTTGACAATCATGGCGTCGCTGTCGGCCTCGAAGTGAATGCGACCTTCGTCGGTGAGCTCGGCGTTGATCCACACGCGGCTCTGGCAGCCTTCGATTAGATATTGCGGCTGCTTATACTTTTCGTCGAGCGGCGGCAGCTGATTGCCCAGTTCGATGATGTAGGCATATCGGTCGAGCCAGTCGTCAATTTCCGAGAACTCGTCGATTATTTCGTCTTGTATCTGATTTATAGTCATAGTTTTTCGTTATATATCAAGGTTGAGACAAGGCGGCCTACGGCGCCAAGCGTCGCCGGGTCGATGTTGTCGAGATTATCGTTGAGAGTGTGCCACGTCGGATTGAACGAGCCGGTGCGCGGGTGGTCGGTCTCGATGATGTCGACGGCCGGAATGCCCGCGCGCAGCAGGGGCAGATGGTCGTCGTTGACGGCGCCGCCCGTGCGGTCGGGGAATCGGTCGCCGAGCCCTATCGAGGCGGCCAGACGCCACAGGCGCGCCGTGAGGGGCCGGGCATTGGCGTCGCTGAACATCTCGCGCGGAAAGCGGGCGTCGCGTCCGCCAACCATGTCGAGCAACACGGCGTAGGCCGGCAGCGGGCCGTCGGGCAGATTGGCGGCGAAATATTGCGCACCGCGGGCCCACGAAGCGTCGTCGCCCTCCGAGCCGGAGTCTTCGGCGTCGATAAGAAGAATATCCACGCCCACCCCGGGAGCTTTCGCGCCGAACTGACGGGCAAGCTCCAGGAGGACGCCCGTGCCGCTCGCGCCGTCGTTGGCGCCGTCAAGGGGAGTGGCGCGGTTGGCCGGGTCAGGGTCTTCGTCGGCCCAAGGGCGTGTGTCCCAGTGAGCAAGAAGCAAAATGCGCGTCGGCGCGGCGAGATTGAAGCGGCCGATGATGTTGACCATCGGGCCATAGCCCGGCAGCGACGCCCGCTGCTCGATGACCGTATCGGCCCCGTGGCGCCGCAACTCGGCGGCAAGCCAGCGGCCGCAGGCATCGTGGGCGGCCGACTGCGGCACGCGCGGCCCGAACGCCACCTGACGCGCAACGTAGGCATAGGCGCTGTCGGCGCAAAACGCTCCTTCCGAAACAGTCGGTGCAGGCGTCTCCGCAGTCGTTTTCGCCGCAGGTCTGCCGCAGCCGCACAGCGCCGCAGCCGCCAACAAAAATATCATTTTACTCGCTTTCACAGCCTCAAAGTTACAAAATATAATTAAAAATTAAAAATCAAGAATTAAGATGAGGCTGAAAGTGAGGATTTAATAGCGAAAAGTCAGGCTTTGCGACGCGTTGCAGGCAAACGGTTCAAGAGCTCACCGACGCACCTGAATCTTGCCTCGAGTTCCTCTTGAGCCATAGGCGGTGTATCATCGTCGTCTTCACCGTTTTCGCCTAATTCATAAACGACAAGCAAGTCGGAACAATCTGAAGAGCCGTTGGGGGAGACTGACATTGTCGCGATGTAAACGCCGGTTATCTTGACGTCATATAAAAGCAAGAACGCAGGCTCGTCTTTGGAAATATGGATATCAGTAATGCGAGATGAATCTTCATAGTCAAGCAAAGGGATAAGCCTGAACGCATCGGAACTATACACGTCTTTGCCGTAAAGGTCAAGTTTAACCTGCTGCCCGGCAACAAGCGGCGAATGTGTTTCCTCATAATCTGACGCCCCGGGCAAAATAGCGGGTATCAGCATCATGCCCTCGGCGCTGCCATGCTCTTCAAGAAAATTTGACAGTGCAGCTCGGAAACGGTCGGCTACAGAAGCGCCCATGCGCCTGCTCAGCACCGCCGCGCAGCGCTCCATACGGTTCTCAAACTCATCAATGCCCGGTCCTTCCTGGACCGAAGATAAGGGATTGATATTTATTGTAATATAATCCTCATCAGACACCTCGGGCATCTCAGACGGCTGTTCGCCGCCGCTTTTGCCAAGCGACATAGCGAAGAGAATCAAAATTCCGAACAATACGAAAGACAGAATCCACATGACGCAAAGATACAAATAAAAAATTAAAAATTTGCTGACATAATAGGTCGAATTGGACTAATTAGACTAATTGGACTAATTGGGTCAATTTGATTCGCCGACAAACGGTATGTTGCAGAACATAGTGAGAAAGGGTTGCTTTTTGCGTTTTTATAGCGTATATTTGCAGTATTGAATAACAACCCTCAACAACCAAAACAAACGCAATGAAAAAACATAACTTCTACGCAGGGCCCTCGATTCTGAGCGACTACACGATCAACAACACAATCGAGGCTATCAAGAATTTTGACGGCATGGGCCTCTCGCTGCTTGAAGTGTCGCACCGCAGCAAACAGTTCACCGCCGTAATCAACGAGGCTTCGGCCCTGGTGAAGGAACTGCTGGAAGTGCCCGCGGGTTACACGGTTCTGTGGCTCGGCGGCGGCGCAAGCATGCAGTTCTGCATGGTGCCGTACAATCTGCTCTGCAAGAAGGCCGCATATATGGACACGGGCGTATGGGCCGCCAACGCCATCAAGGAGGCCAAGCTCTTCGGCGAGGTCGACGTCGTGGCTTCGAGCAAGGAGGCCGGCTATACGTTCGTGCCCCGCGACTACGTGATTCCGGCCGACGCCAACTATTTCCACTTCACGTCGAACAACACCATCTACGGCACCGAGCTGAGAGAAGACCCGACATCGCCCGTGCCTCTGGTGGGCGACATGAGCTCCGACATCTTCTCGCGCCCGGTCGACGTGAGCAAATATGACATCATCTATGCCGGCGCGCAGAAAAACCTGGCGCCGTCGGGCGTAACGCTGGTAATCGTCAAGGACGACGCTCTGGGCCACGTTGACCGCGTGATTCCGACCATGCTCGACTATCGCACCCACGTGAAGAAAGAATCGATGTTCAACACCCCGCCCGTGCTGCCCGTCTATGCCGCCCTGCAGACGCTGAAATGGTATAAGGAGCGCGGCGGCGTGAAGAAGCTGCAGCTGGCCGACGAAGAGAAGGCCGCCGTGCTTTACGACGCCATCGACTCGAGCCGCATGTTCGAGGGCACGGCACAGATTGAGTCGCGCTCAATCATGAACGTCTGCTTCGTCATGGCTCCGGAATATAAGGAGCTTGAGGGCGAGTTCATTGACTTCGCCTCCGAGCGCGGCATCGTGGGCATCAAGGGCCACCGCAGCGTGGGCGGTTTCCGCGCCAGCCTCTACAACGCCCTGCCGCTCGAGTCGGTCAAGGTGCTCACCGAGGCGATGAAAGACTTCGAGAAGAAACATTAAGCACAAGAGGGAAACGCAATATGAAAGTTCTTGTAGCAACCGAAAAGCCGTTTGCGGCCGTAGCCGTCAACGGCATCAAAGAGATAGTTGAGGGCGCCGGCTATGAGTTCGCGCTGCTTGAAAAATACGGCTCGCCGGCCGAACTGGCCGAGGCGGCCAAGACGGCCGACGCGCTGATTGTGCGTTCGGACAAGGTTACGGCCGAGCTGCTTGCCGCCGCGCCGCAGCTGAAAATCGTGGTGCGCGCCGGCGCGGGCTACGACAACGTAGACCTCGACGCCGCCACCAAGGCCGGCGTGGTCGTGGAGAACACTCCCGGCCAGAACTCCAACGCCGTGGCCGAGCTGGTGTTCGGCCTGCTGGTCATGGCCGTGCGCAACATGTATGCCGGCACGTCAGGCTCGGAGCTGAAGGGCAAGCGCCTGGGCATTCACGCCTTCGGCCAGGTGGGGCGCAACGTGGCCCGCATAGCCAAGGGCTTCGACATGACCGTGAGCGCGCTCGACCCCTTCTGTCCCGACGAGGTGATGACCGCCGCCGGCGTCGAGCCCGTGCATAAGCTCGAAGACCTTTACCGCGAAAACAAATTCGTGTCGCTCCACATTCCCGCCACGCCCGAAACGCGCGGCTCGGTGGGCTACGGACTGGTAACGCTGATGCCGAAAGACGGCGTGCTGGTCAACACCGCCCGCAAGGAGGTGATTGACGAAGAGGGCCTGTGCCGCGCCCTGCGCGAGCGCCCCGACCTGAAATATGTGGCCGACATTCGCCCCGACTGCGCCGACGCCATGGAGGCCGAATTCGCCGGCCGCGTGTTCTTCACCCCCAAGAAGATGGGCGCGCAGACCGCCGAGGCCAACATCAACGCCGGCCTGGCCGCCGCACGCCAGATCGTGGCCTTCTTCACCGACGGCGACACGCGGTTCAAAGTGAACAAATGACATTTATAAAACAACACATAACCAAATCTAATTACCGACATGGACATTAACAAAATCATCGCCGATCTCGAGGCAAAACACCCCGGCGAGAAAGAATATCTGCAGGCCGTCAGAGAGGTGCTGATGAGCGTGGCCGACGTCTACAACCAACACCCCGAATTTGAAAAGGCCAAAATCATCGAGCGCATGGTCGAGCCCGACCGCATCATCACGTTCCGCGTAACGTGGGTCGACGACAACGGCGAGGTGCAGACCAACCTGGGCTATCGCGTGCAGTTCAACAAGGCCATCGGCCCGTACAAGGGCGGCATCAGGTTCCACGCCTCGGTGAACCTGTCGATTCTGAAATTCCTCGGCTTCGAGCAGACCTTCAAGAACGCGCTGACCACGCTGCCTATGGGCGGTGCCAAAGGCGGCTCCGACTTCTCGCCGCGCGGCAAGAGCGACGCCGAAATCATGCGCTTCTGCCAGGCCTTCATTCTGGAACTCTGGAAGAACCTCGGCCCCGACCGCGACGTGCCCGCCGGCGACATCGGCGTGGGCGCACGCGAGGTGGGCTACATGTATGGCATGTACAAGAAACTCGTCGACGAGCACACAGGCACGTTCACCGGCAAGGGCCTCGACTTCGGCGGCAGCCGCATACGCCCCGAGGCAACCGGCTTCGGCGCCCTCTACTTCGTTGAAAACATGCTGAAGATGAAAGGCGACGACATCAAGGGCAAGACCGTAGCCATCAGCGGCTTCGGCAACGTGGCCTGGGGCGCCGCCCTCAAGGCCAACGAGCTGGGCGCCAAGGTGGTTACCATCTCGGGCCCCGACGGCTACGTCTACGACCCCGACGGCATTTCGGGCGACAAGGTGAACTACATGCTCGAACTGCGCGCCTCGGGCGAGGACATCGTCGAGCCCTACGTCGAGCAGTTCCCCGGCGCCAAGTTCTTTGCCGGCAAGAAGCCGTGGGAGCAGAAAGTGGACATCGCCCTGCCCTGCGCCACCCAGAACGAGCTCAACGGCGACGACGCCCGCAAGCTCATTGAAAACGGCGTGCAGATGGTTGCCGAAGTCAGCAACATGGGCTGCACCCCCGAGGCCATAGACGCCTTCATCGAGTCGCGCACAACCTACGCCCCGGGCAAGGCGGTCAACGCCGGCGGCGTGGCCACCTCGGGCCTCGAAATGAGCCAGAACGCCATGCATCTGCAGTGGAGCGCCGAAGAGGTTGACCAGAAGCTGCACTTCATCATGGACAACATTCACGAACAGTGCGTGCGCTACGGCACCGAACCCGACGGCTTCGTCAACTACATGAAGGGCGCCAACATCGCCGGCTTCATGAAAGTGGCCCACGCCATGATGGCCCAGGGCATAATCTGAAAAAACTGAAACTCTGACGTTTTGATAGACACTCATTCCCATCTCTACCTCGCCGACTTCGGCGACATTGACAGCAAGTGCGCGGCCGTTGACCGCGCACTTGCTGCGGGAGTGGAGCTGATGGTACTGCCCGGCGTCGACGCCGACTCCATTGCGCCCGTCCGCGAGCTCCACGACCTGCGCCCCGACGCCACGGCCATCTGCGCCGGACTCCACCCCACCGAGATTCACGCCGACACGTGGACCTCCCACCTCGAGCTCATCGAAGCCGAACTGCGCACCGACCGCCCCTACGTGGCCGTCGGCGAGTGCGGCCTCGACCTCTATTGGGAGCAACAGACGCTGCCGCTGCAGCTCGAAGCGTGCGAGGCCCAGCTCGACCTGGCCGACAAACTGGGGCTGCCCGCCATTATCCACTGCCGCGAAGCCATGCCGCAGATGCTCGACCTGATGCAGGCGCGCGCCGGACGGCTGCCGCAGATGGTGTTCCACTGCTACAGCGGCACGGCCGACGACGTCGGCCGACTGCGCCGCCTGCTGCCCGACGTCAAGTTCGGCATCGGCGGCGTGGTTACGTTCAAAAAGTCGCCGCTGCCGGCAATTCTGCCCGTAATCGGCATAGACCACATCTTGCTGGAAACCGACGCGCCGTGGCTCGCCCCCGTGCCGATGCGCGGCAAGCAGAACGAAAGCGCCTACGTGCCCTACATCGCCGAACGCATCGCCGCCGAGCTCGGCATGCCCCCCGCCGAAGTCGACGCCGCCACCACGGCCGCCGCCCGCCGCTTCTTCCTCCTTTAATCCCGACTGCACCAACCCAAAAACGAGGCGACCTGATTTCAGGCCGCCTCGCGCATTTAGAGAGGGAAGTGTGTGTTGTTTATAGCGGAGATTGTCAGAATATACGTTTTGCGGTCTTGGCGCCGTTGCGAACAATGTAGATTCGTCCGGCCGCCGGCTTAGCGACGCGGCGTCCGCTCATGTCAAAGTACTCGTCGGCGGTCGACGCGGCTGATTCAATCTCGGTGATTGACGTAGAGGCGCCGGCGTCGGTTGCGTCATCGCTCACTTTGTATATCCACAGGTTCGGGAGCCAGACCGTTTTCGACGCATCGGAGTAATTGGCAACCGGAAGAGCTACAACTCCGCTGCCATTGGACACGAGATTCCTATACATCGGGAAGGCAGTCTGAGGTTCGGCAGCGTCAGCGTGGGCGCCAAGATGTTCGGCGGGCAAGGAGAGATAAACCGCTGTCAGCTCAGATTCTCGCTGCTTGGTTTCGGTCGGAACGTAGTGAACGAACGAAATCGAGCCGTCTTCTCCGATGTTACACAGCCAGTTGAAAGCGCTGTCGTCTTCCGAACTTGTGCGGAGCACGCATCGGGTGCCCTCTACGGCAAACGAAAGCAACTTGAAATCGGCTGCATTGAGATATGCGTCGGTTTCGCTGTCGGCAGGCTGCTTGTATAAGGAACCAGCACAGATTATCTTATACACCGAACCGTGAGTCGGCTGATGACACTCAAACATGTCATTCTCCATATACCACGCGAGATAGTCCGGCGACAGCGACTCGTCGTTGGCCACGGCCAGCACGCTCTCTTTGGTCGGACTGTTGACGCTGACAAGGTCTCCGGTGCTTTCAACCCTTGCTGTCAGGTCGTCGTTTACCTTCTGCTCGGCTACGGCAATCTTGGCGCGAAGTTCGGCTAATTGCTCTTCGTCAAGAACGGTCAGTTCATTGGCCAGCGACAGCTGCAGACTGCCCTGCCAGCCGTTGGAGGCTTTGACGTTGACACTCTCGCCGGCAACAAGGTCTGACCAACCGAAAGCGCCCTCGGCCGCTTCTTCGGAATCAACAATGCGTCCGCCGATGATGTCAACTCCGTGGTTCTTGCGCCATGGCGCAACTGCGCCTCCGGTATTGTTCACTCCAAACGATACGGCGGTGGGCACGTCGCCCATGCCGTAAGACTGAGGCGAGAATGCAAACGCGTTGACAAACTTCTGCGTGTCGAGATTGTACAGGTAGTTCTTACCGTCATGTTTGACAACGGCAAATTTAGCTTTTTGGGTATATGAATCGCTAAGGGTCAGTTTACCCGTAGAGGAATCAACGGCAACGGGAAGGGAAGCGTCGGGAGTGCTGTTACACCCGAAGTATTGGTAAACCTCTTTGACGGCGGGAACACCAAAATATTGCTGAAGTTTGCCATTAACTGCTACTACCCTTTTGTAATATTCCGGGTGATCTGCCAGATTCAGCTGGGTGCAGTAATCTATCTGCACGGGAATCACCGTGCCATCGGCGGCATCGGGAGTCGTGGAGATTGCGATGCAATTTTTGACAGTTGTTGACGAGCCCGGCACGAAGACCGAACCTTGATCGTAATCATAGACGCCGACAATATAGCCCTTGACCCATGCGGAAGTGCCGGGATTGTTCATGCCGATAACCTGAGTCGGATTGTAGGGATTGGTTTCCGTGCCTTCGCCTTCGGCAATGGGGTCGGGATAGCTCTGGGCGTACAGGCCGAAGACCAGGCCTTCGGTAATGTCATCGCACGGTTCGAGCCATGTCGTGCCATCGAGAGCCGCCATGGCAGCCTCCATCGCTTCGTCGTCAGCCGCATTGATTGCATCGGCCAAAGCCACGAGTTTCGGATTACTCAGGTCGGGAAAGCCCGGCATCGTCATCTCCTTATATCCTGAGTTGTAGAACAGGCCGCCTGCAAGATTGTAATACATAGAAATTGCAGCGCCTTTGGGCGAGAACCGCTCGCGCACGGCGGCAAGGTCGGTCTCGGCCATCGTTTCGCCGGTCGGAGAGAAAGTCCATACACCGACAAAATCGTCGGCCCAGCCCTGACTTGTGCGGACCACGATTTCAGACTTCTTCGTCTCCTGATTGTATGAGAAAGCGCAATATAAGATAGGATCGGAGCCGGCAACGACAATGTCGGCATTATGGCTCAGATATTTATAGTAATCGGTCATCACAATGTCGGCATCAGCTTTCAGGCAGATGAAATCGACAGGCGTTGCATTTTTTGCGTCTGAAAGAGTCCAGCTGTTGCTGAAATCGGCCACTAACTGCTTGCCCGTAGCACTCAAGAACTTGCCCTTATCAGGACAATAGATATATTTCTTGCCGCGCACGTTTACGATGGTAAATTCAAGAGCGTCAGAGCTGTCTTCCTCTCGCGAATAAGTGAGTTTGGTCGGGTCAGAGCTGTCAAGAATCATATATTCCGTCCAGTTCTTGAGATGGAACATCAGACCCTCGGTATATTCGGTCGATGCGGAAACGATCACGTTTTCGGCAGCGGCCAAAGCGGCTTCAGCCGCAGCGTCATCATAGTCTTCAATGGCCTTGGCCAGCGCGACCAATATGGGGTCGTTGACGTCGCAATGGCCGGAGAGTTTGACGGCACTTGAGGCAGAACCGTATGCAAAGCCCGCAAGTTCGGCATAACGTACCTTGGCCTGATTAACAGGCGAGAGTTCAAACATGGCGCGATAGTCTTCGGGTGTGCGCGATGCTTTTGCGGCTTCACGCTTGGCTGCATTGATGTTGAACGTCATGCCCTGCACCGTGAAAGTCGTGAGCCGGTCAAATTCGTCGGTGGGTTCTTGAATGCTATATTCATCAGGATATGTGTCACTAATGGTTGTACCTTCTGTCCATTTGATGATGGTTCTGAGATTACGAGTGCCATTAAAACACATTGTCTGGCCGTCGACGCAATAGACCAGCGATGTGCGTGGGTGCTCGGTGTCAGAACCATATTTCGGATATGTCTTGCTGAGGATAAACTCTGTGGGAGTATCCGTAAACGAGAGGTTGCCATCGGCGTCAGAGGTCAGGCCGGTACCGGCAGGAGCCATTGCATTTGAAAGCGTAACCAGATAGTTGCCGCTCTCATTGTCGAAGCGCACGTTCGTGAAATACCAGATGTATTTTCTGTCGGCGGGAACTGCCCCTTGGGTTGTTCCGAAATAGCTGTCCCTTGCGGTAAAGGTCGAGCCGTTGTAAGTGACCCAATAATCTGTATAGCCATTGTCATCGGCATTGCCAATGGCGAATATGCGGTCTACTGATGTGTAAACCGGTTCGTCCCACGTGCCTTTAACAGTGAAGGCGCAGTTGGTTTCGCTCACCGTGCGCGTGCGCTCGGCGAAGCCTGTGGCCGAGAAGCAGCCGAAATAAGGAAGATTGCTGATTTCGACCTTGTCGCCGTCATAGTATTGCGCTTTGACAATGACGTCCTCGCCGTTGTGCTGCGGCAGAGTCAGCGTTACTTCGCGCGGCACCTTTACAGGTTCGGGCTCTTTCTCTCTGATAATGTTGTTGGCGTCAACATCATAATAGGCAAAGTCAGTGTATTTAGGGCATTCGTTTGTTTCGTCCCAGCCTGCAGCGAATACTCCGGATTCCATGCAATACAGCCCGAGACCGCCTTCAGCGTCCGGCTGCAGTAAGTTTCCGTTAGCTGACGCCTCGAATAAAGCCGCCGCGGCAATGTCAGACGTCATTGTGCACTTCTCGCCATATTCCAGCACGGCTATGTACATGTTGCTTTGAATGTGTTTGACGGCAATACGGCCGTCTTCGCTGTTTTCCGGTACCTCAACAGTCCAGAAAAAGGATTCGTCCAACTGAGTTCCTGCACACACAGGGAACTCGTAGGAGCTGCTTATGCGAATTACGTCGCCGTCTTCCATAGGTTTGCAAAGATTCTCATAAGCATCGCTTATCAGATAGCGTTTGCCCTCTTCCATCTTCACGGAGGTTGTGAGGTCGCCTTCCGGAATGCTGATTTCATATTCCGGTTGGGTGTCTTGGGCCATGATTGGCACGCCCGTCGCCGCCATAAACAGGGCGGCAAACGAAAGTAAGACCTTTTTCATAAAAATGATGATTGGTGATTAAATAAAGGCCGTTGACGTCCCCTTCTTCCGGCAAAAAAACAAATAGAAACGTGTACAAAAAAAAGCGTAGGACGGTTCGGTTTATCTAATCTCCGGCATCGCCAAACGCCGTCTCAACGATAAACAGTCCACTCCCACGCCTGATCGGTATACCGACACTCCCCGCTCGTTGGGGAGTGGATATATCAACAAGCATGAGCGTTTGTAACTGCTTGACCCCGTTGAGATTAGAAATTTGGCGATTTCGAGATTAGGGATAAAGCAAAAACGCTTTTTTCAAAAATGTAGAAGGGCTCTCTTGCCCTTGTTGTCGCGGCAAAGTTACAACAAAAATCCTGAAGTTGGAACACCGGCCGCAAAAAAATTGCGCCGAAGCGCAATTTTTAACGGATTTTTAAGCGGCAGCCTTCGTCGAGAAGGCATTCGGTGATTTCCTTGAAGCAGGCGCGGACCTGACGGAAATCGGGGTTGACGAGTTCGCGCCATTCGGCCATGCACTCCGAGATGTATTGCGGAAAGTCGTCGAAGCCGACGCCGTGGCGTCGGGCCATGCGCCGGGCGTCGTCGGTATTGACAACGGCGGCCGTCGAGCCGTCGTTGCGCGGATTGTCGTAGTCGTATAGGTCCATCGACACGGACAGTTCGCCTCGCGGGGTGATGCCCGCATAGATTTCCATCACGACGGGTTGGTCTTCGTCAGAGCTGAGGACGTGGCTGTAAGAGTGGAAATCGTCGCTGAAATGTTTTCCCATAACTGTTTGTTGTTTAGAATGTCAAAGAACTGAATGTTACCGCGCGGCCACGGCGCGACAAGGCGCACTGCGTGCCGTCGGGAGCATTCGCTGCGGTTGTGGAAAAACATGTTGCGGGGGGAAAACTGCCCTTATTTCTGCCGGCAAAGTTAGCAATAAACCACGAGCCGGACAAATAAAAAAGAGATTGCTGCAAAAACGGCCAACCGTAGGGACATGCCTCAATGCTATTAACTTAAAGAAATTATCGGTGGAATCCTCACCGATTGCATTATACCAAAGGGTAGGGACGCACGGCTCGTGCGTCCGCTTTGCGGAGCACATAAAATACTGTACTATTGGCCGTTATCGCGGACGCACGGGCCGTGCGTCCCTACAGAATTTACGAAACCGGTATTTTGCACCACACTCTTAAGTCAATAGCATTGAGGCACGTCCCTACGAGTTATGTACATTCAAAAAAGTTATGAAGATTGTTATTTCAGCTCGACGATCTGGTATTTCTGCGAGCCAAGGCCGAGCTGTTCGGCGGCGTCGAGAATGTGGGTGCCGTGCTTCTCTTCGATGCGCTTGATGAGGGCTGTCTTGCCGGGGTCGGCCGAGTTGTAGACGGCGTCGACGCAGGCGCGGTCAAGGGCCACGGGGTCGAGCGAGGCGTAGATGCCGAGGTCGCCCATTTCGGGAGCCGAGGGGTCGCCGTTGCAGTCGCAGTCAACCGATAGTTTGTTGGCCACATTGATGTAGAGAATGTTGTCGCCGGCGTGGTCGATTACGGCTTTCGAGGCGTCGGCCATCGACTCGAGAAATGCGTCCTGTTCGGCAACGTGGCTCCAGACGGAGTCGGCGTCTTCGGTGGTGCCGGCGCTGTGAATGTATGCCTTGCCGTTGGCCGAGCCGAGGCCGATGGAGATGTTTTTCAGCGCGCCGCCGAAGCCGCCCATCTGATGGCCCTTGAAGTGGCTGAGCACGACGGTGAAGTCATAGTCGAGATAGTTTTTGCCGACGATGTCATATTTGAGATGCAGACCGCCTTCGAGGGGCAGAATGGTGTCGCCGGTCGAGTCGAGAATGTCGCAGGGGGCGATGGCGGGGAATCCGCGCTCTTCGATGGCCTTGAGATGGTCGGCCGTGTAGCGGCGGTTGCCGGCATAGGCGGTGTTGCACTCGACGATGGTGCCGTTGACGGTGTCGACCAGCGCCTTGATGAAGTCGGGACGCAGATAGCCGGTCTTTTCGCTCTCGCCCGTGGAGATTTTCACGGCCACTTTGCCCGTGGCCTCGCGGCCCAGTGCCTCGTAGATTTTGACGAGGTTTTCGGGCGTGATGTCCTTGATGAAATAGACGGTTGAAACGGCCGTAGAGTCGGCCTGAACGTCGGCATTTTCTGCCTCGGCCTTCTTGCCGCAGGCGGTGAGGGTCAGCGCGGCGGCAGCCAAAACGATGAGTTTACGCATGATTAAAAATTTATGAATTATGAATTATGAATTATGAATTATGAATTGTCAGAGTGTTAGCGTGAAGCCGCCCATGAAGGTGGCGCCGGGCATTTCGTAGCCGCGATTGATGACATAGCGGGTGTCGGTAATGTTTTCCAGGCGCGCAAAGACCTGAAGATATTTGCACAGGTCAATCTGCGCCTTGAGGTTCACCAAGGCGTAGTTCTGCATGGCCACGCGGCGGTCGACGAACAGGCCGTGCACGCCCTTGAGGTCGGCGCTGAACTGAAACCCGCTGAAGGGGATATAGTCAAAGCCGAGAAAATATTGATGGCGCGGAGCGCCGGTGAGGTCCTTGAGCGACGTGTGGAGGAAGCTGTAGGAGGCGTTGAGGCGCATCTGCGGCAAGATGCGATAGCGCGCCGACAGCTCGATGCCCTTGTTGATGAAGCGGCCGGTGTTGACGTTTTTCATGTCGAGCACCTGAATCATCTCCGTGCCTTTGGCCCAATAGGCCGTGGCGCTGACGTCGAGGCCGAAGCCGAAGCGCTTGGCGGCCGAGAGCTCCAGATTCCACATCTCCTCGGGCTTGAGGTCGGGGTTGGCCATGCGGTAGAGATAGAGCTCGCGAAACGACGGGTTGCGGAAGCCCTTCGAGCCGGAGAACTTGAGCGTCCACATCTGCGGCAGATTGACGGCCACGCCCGCTTGAGGCACCCAGTGAGTGCCGAACTTGTCGCTGTTGGCCATGCGCACTCCGGCGTTCAGCGTCAGCAGCTCGCCCCAGAAGCCCTGGCTCAGCGTCAGGTAGGGCGAATATTCCGTAATGCTCTTGCGCTCGATGGCGCCGAGATTCTGCGGGCCGGCGGGGCGTCCGCCGCTCATCGGAATCTGACCCGAATAAGTGGCGAAATCAAAGCCGACGGTCAGCGCCGCGCCCTGCCACGGGCGCAGGTTTTCGTAGAGCATCACGCCGAGACGGTCGTCGAGACTGTGGAAGCGGCGCGGGTCGGTGATGTGATGGTTGCCGTAACTGTAGTAGACGCGCGCCGTGCCGTCGGTCGAGCCGTAGTTGTGGGTAACGGCGGCACTCGCCTCGCCGCGCACGATGTCCTGATAGTAGACGTCGGTCGACGCCGGGTCGTCGAGCGTCGGATAAATCGGGTCGTGGGCTGTGAAGCGCATCAGCGAATAGTCGACATAGGCGCGCCAGCGGGCCGAAAAATCGTAGCCGACCTTGGCATAGCCGCTCCACTCCTTGAAGTCGAAGCCCTTGACGTTGCCGTCGGTGCGGTCATAGCTCACGGAAGCCAGGGCCGATACTCGGCCATAGCGCGCCGTGGCGCTCAGCGTGTTCTGCCAGGTGTTGAAGTTGCCGAACTGCGAGGTCAGCGAGCCGTGCACGCCGTCTTTGGCGGCCTTGCGGGTGATGACGTTGATTGTGCCGGCCATGGCGTTCGAGCCGTAGAGCACTGAGGCCGGTCCGCGCAACACCTCCACGCGCTCGACATAGTCCTTATTATAGAAGTCGGCAACATGGTGGGAGTAGAGGCCTGCAAACTGCGGCTGGCCGTCGAGCATCATCAGCACGGCGCTCGCCCTGTCGCCGCCGACGCCGCGTAGCTTGATATGGCCCGCGCCGCCGTTGCTCGACACGCCGAAGCCCAGCACTCCGCGCTGAGTAACGAACAGGCTCGGCACTTCGCCGCTGAGCACACTCAGCAGCTGCGTCGGCCCCTGCGACTGCAACTCCTCGCCGCTGACCACCGACACCGTATAAGGCATCAGCCGCGCCTCGACGGGCGCGTTCGAGCCCGTAACGACCACCTCGTCGAGGCGGCGTTCAAGCGAGTCGGCACGCTCGGCGGCACCCACGGGCAGCGCGACTCCTGCGGCCACGGCAAGAAACATTATCCCTCGTAAATTCATAGCGTTTTATAGTGTACTTTACTGTTTTACGGCCACAAAGTTAGGTAAAATCCCCCACCCTTGCAAATCGTTGGCCAACCGTTAAAAATTGGGGGGTAGTTAATGTTACAATCAGCGAAGTAACGGTTGAGAAATCGGGCAATGGCATGATGCTTGACCTGCAAGGGCGCCGCGTGGTGGCTCCGCGCAAGGGTCAGATTCTGATTCAAAACGGCCGCAAGGTCCGCTTCTAACCCCCGGCTACTCCTCTACATAGAAAAGTAGTAATGATAATAGTTAGCCGGGAGGGCACGCCTCACGGCGTGCCCTCCCCCTTTTTTGCACGTTTTTGACGGCCCATTCTGTAGTATGTTTGTGGTGCAAAAACCAAAAGCGAGTAAAAGCCAATATGATAAAGCATATTGGGAAAATTTCGTAAATTTGGTTTTTGCAAGTAAAAATATATTCACCCAACATACTAATTTTCCCAATATGCGAAGGCAAATTTCAGAAAAAAATTCCAATTCACAAAATGTGTACATCGGTTTGGATGTCCACCTCAAACAGTGGAACGTGTGTATCATTCAGGGCGGTATCAGCCGCAAGCCCTTCCAGCAGGAGCCGACAGCAACCGCCTTGATGAACCATCTGCGCAGTCATTTCCCCGGCATGAATTATTATTCGGCCTATGAGGCCGGAGTGTGCGGCCTTTCCATTCATTACGCCTTGATGTCGGCGGGGATTAACAGCATCGTGTTCAATCCTGCCGATATAGCCCAGCGCGACAAAGACCGAAAGCGCAAGACCGACCCCACGGACGCGCGCAAGATTGCCCGGGCGCTTTATAACGGCGAACTCGACTGCATTCATATTCCGTCAGAGGCCCGTGCCGCCGACCGCAATCTGCTTCGTCTGCGCGGCTTCTGCATCGACGACGTCAAGCGCGCCAAGATAAGGCTGCGCCATTTCCTCCATGTCAATGGCATTGCCATTCCGTCAGAGTTTTCTCACGGCCACTGGACAAAGGCATTCTTCTGCTGGCTCGAAAGCCGATATAGAAACGTTGCAGGCGGTGTTTCGACTGCCGCCACGCTGAAAAACATGACTCAAAGCGTGCAATCGTGTACAGAGCGCCTTGAAGGTGTCAACTCTCAGTTGACGACGCTGATGAAAAGACCCGCGTATGCCGAAGACTTCAGGCTGCTGATGTCGGTCCCGGGCATCGGTCCTACAGCGGCCTTCACCCTGCTGCTGGAGTGCGGAGATCTCCGGGACTTCTCCTCCGCCGACAAATTCTGTGCATTTATCGGCCTGGTACCCGACATAAACCGTTCCGGCGACCATGACTGCCAATGCGGAATAACACGCCGTCGCCATAAGACCTTGCGTTACATGCTTACCGAAAGCGCCTGGCATGCGATTCGCATTGACGATAACCTTTCGGCTCTGTTTGCTGATTACACCAGAAGAATGCCTCGGCAAAAAGCCATAGTGAAAATAGCGAATAAACTCGCAAAAATTATTAAATTTGTACTCAAAAACAAAACTGCCTATAAGAATGCCCATGGATAATAACAATACAGGAATCTCCCTACGACGCAATCTTTTACATTCCGCCACGACCGCTTAGCGTCCCTTGCAGCTCATGAAGTCTGCTTCTCTGTAGAATGCGGCGTGCACTCCTTTCGACTGAAAAGATTAATTTGCAGCTCTAGAAGTCTGCTGATAGAAGGTTGTCCGAGGGAGATTCTTTTTTACGAAACAGGCCGGGTTAACCTCAAAAGGTTTTCTTAGCCATAAAGCGTCATCCGAAACAAAGGAAAGGGCCGGAACCAAATCCGACCCCCGATCTTTGTACGGCCTGACGAGAAAGTCTATTGCTGGCAGGTTGCTCCTCAGCAGAGCCTGCTTCCTCTTCAACTCTCTGATGCAAAGATAGTAACAAGCTTTGACTCTCGCAACAAAAACGTTAAACAAAAGTTAAAATTACCTTCGCCTATTGCACCACAACATAGAAGGGACGCACGGCTCGTGCGTCCGCAGTAACAGCCAATATCGCAGCAAGTTACACTCTACACAACTCGGACGCACGAGCCGTGCGTCACTACGGCGACGCGGAGATTTGCGCGTCAAAATGTCGCGGCGTGTCGGCGGAATGAGGGCTGACGCCCTCAGTATCCGCCGCCCCACATTGGCGCCCCACATTGGCGGGGCGCGGAAAATCTTTTATTTTTGTTTTTGGGTAAAAATTCGTAAATTCGCGGTATTGTTGCTAAATGCTTAAGCGAATTATGCCTAAAACCCTCTTTGACAAAATCTGGGACTCGCATGTCGTCTCCCGGATTCCGGGCGGTCCGGACCAACTCTACATAGACCGCCACTACTGCCACGAAGTAACCACTCCGCAGGCATTTGACGGCCTGCGCCGGCGCGGCCTGCGCGTGTTCCGCCCGGAGCGCACAGTCTGCTCGCCCGACCATAACATTCCGACCATGGGTCAGGAGCGTCCCATCGAAGACCCCACCTCGCGCGCCCAGGTCGAGGCACTGCGCCGCAATGCCGCCGAGTTCGGCCTGGAGCTGTTTGACATAGGCCACGAGCGCAACGGCATCATTCACGTGATGGGGCCGGAGAACGGACTGACGCAGCCGGGCATGACGATTGTGTGCGGCGACAGCCACACGTCGACCCACGGCGCCTTCGGAGCCGTGGCCTTCGGCATCGGCACGTCGGAGGTGGAAATGGTGCTGGCCACACAGTGCATTCTCCAGCCCAAGCCGCGCACCATGCGCATCACCGTCAACGGCCGACTCGGCCACATGGTTACGGCCAAAGACCTCGCGCTCTACATCATTGCCAAAATCGGCACCGACGGCGCCACGGGCCACTTCGTTGAATATGCCGGCGAAGCCGTAAGGAGCCTGAGCATGGAGGGGCGCATGACGCTCTGCAACATGTCAATCGAGATGGGCGCGCGCGGCGGCATGGTGGCCGCCGACCAAACGACGTTTGACTACGTTCTGGGCCGCGACTTCGCACCGGCCGAGCTGCCCGAGGCATGGCTCGACCTCCACAGCGACCCCGGCGCGCATTTCGATACGGAAATCACCCTCGACGCGGCCGACATCGAGCCGCGCGTAACCTTCGGCACGAATCCCGGCATGGGCATCGGCATCAGCGAACGCGTGCCCGCCGACGTGCCCTACATGCAGCTCAAGGGCGGCGAACCGATTGAGGGCACGAAGGTTGACTACGTCTTTCTCGGCTCGTGCACCAACGGGCGCATAGAAGACTTCCGCGCCTTCGCCTCGATGGTCAAGGGCCGCAAAAAGCACCCCGACGTTACGGCATGGCTCGTGCCGGGCTCGCAGCGCGTGGCGCGACAGATTCGCGAAGAAGGACTTGACAAAACACTGGCCGAGGCCGGCTTCGAACTGCGTCAGCCGGGCTGCTCGGCCTGCCTGGCCATGAACCCCGACAAGGTGCCAGCCGGCAAACTGGCCGTGAGCACCAGCAACCGCAACTTCGAGGGCCGTCAGGGCCCGGGGGCGCGCACCGTGCTCGCCTCACCTCTCGTGGCCGCCGCCGCGGCCGTTAACGGTAAAATCACTGACCCGCGAAAATTATGAAATTCAATATCCTCACATCGACCTGCGCCCCGCTGAGGGCCGAAAATGTCGACACCGACCAGATTATACCCGCCCGATTCCTGAAAGGCACCTCGCGCGAGGGATTCGGCGAGAACCTGTTTCGCGACTGGCGCTTCGACGCGCAGGGCAACCCGATTGAAGGCTTCGTGCTCAACGACCCGCGCTATGCCGGCGCCAAGATTCTCGTGGCCGGCAAAAACTTCGGCTGCGGTTCGAGCCGCGAACACGCCGCATGGGCCATTGCCGACTACGGCTTCCGCGCCGTAATCTCCACCTTCTTCGCCGACATTCACAAGAACAACGAGCTCAACTCGTTTGTGCTCCCGGTGGTTGTCAGCCCCGAATTTCTCGAAGAGCTCTTCGCCTCGATCGAGGCCGACCCGCAGACGTCGGTAACCATCGACCTGCCCGCGCAGACCGTGCGCAACAACGCCACGGGGCGCACCGAGAGCTTCGAAATCAACCCCTACAAAAAACAATGTCTCACCGAAGGGCTCGACGACATCGAATATCTGCTGAGCCGGCGCGACGACATAGAAACCTTTGAACGCAACAGAAACAAATGAAACTAAAAGTCGCAGTTCTGCCCGGCGACGGCATCGGGCCTGAAATTTCGGCCGTGGGCACTGACGTGCTCCGCGCCGTGTGCAACAAGTTCGGCCACGAACTCGAAACGAAGACCTACCTCGTGGGCGCCGCCGCCATCGACGCCACGGGCAACCCCTTCCCCGAGGCCACGCTCGAGGGCTGCCGCGAGGCCGACGCCGTGTTCTTCTCGGCCGTGGGCGACCCGAAATATGACAACGACCCGACGGCAAAGGTGCGCCCCGAGCAGGGTCTGCTGGCCATGCGCAAACAGCTCGGGCTCTTTGCCAACGTGCGGCCCGTAACGACCTTTCCCGGCCTGGTGGACAAGTCGCCGCTCAAGGCCGAGATAGTTGAAGGCGCCGACTTCGTGTGCATTCGCGAACTGACGGGCGGCATGTATTTCGGCGAGAAGTTCGAGAGCGACGAAAAGGCCTACGACACCTGCGCCTACACGCGTCCCGAAATCGAGCGCATCTTGAAAGTGGCCTTCGACATGGCGCGTCGCCGCCGCGGCCACCTGACGGTGGTGGACAAAGCCAACGTCCTGGCCTCGAGCCGCCTCTGGCGCAAGATAGCGCAGGAGATGGCGCCGTCATGGCCCGACGTGCAGACCGACTACATGTATGTTGACAACGCGGCCATGCGCATGATTCAAGACCCGCGCTTTTTCGACGTGATGGTTACTGAAAACACTTTCGGCGACATACTGACCGACGAAGGCTCCGTCATCAGCGGCTCGATGGGTCTGCTGCCCTCGTCGAGCCTCGGCACGGGCACGCCGCTCTTCGAGCCGATTCACGGCTCGTGGCCACAGGCGGCAGGCAAGGACATTGCCAACCCGCTGGCCCAGGTGCTCAGCTGCGCCATGCTCTTCGAGCACTTCGGACTCGAAGCCGAAGGACGACTGATTCGCGAGGCCGTCAACGCCTCGCTCGACGCCGGCGCCGTTACGCCCGATCTCAACCCCGAGTCTAAGCTCGGCACCAAGGCCGTTGGCCAATGGCTCGTAAACTATATTGAAAACGCTTAAAAATCTGTCATAAACCAATGAAAAAACTCATTTTTGCGGCCCTCACGTCGACAATGACGCTCGGCGCCGCAACTGCCTCTACGGAAGCCCCTCTGTGGCTGCGCAATTCAGCAATCTCGCCCGACGGCAAGACCATCGCATTCACATATAAAGGCGACATCTACACCGTGCCGACCGCCGGCGGAACCGCCCGCCAGCTCACCACCAATCCGGCCTATGACACGAAGCCGCTCTGGAGTCCCGACGGCTCGAAAATAGCCTTCACCAGCACCCGCGAGGGTTCGATGGACATTTACGTCATGCCCTCATACGGCGGCACCCCCCGACGCATCACCACCAACAGCGGCAGCGAGACCCTGCGCGCCTGGGCCGGCAATGACACCGTCTACTTCTCGGCGCGCCTGATGCCTGACTCCAAGGCCGCCCAAGGCTCGTTTACCGACCAGATCTACAAAGTGTCGACCCTCAACCCCGGGCGTCCCGAAATGGTTGTTTCGTGGCCGATGAACGCCATCAGCATCAATGCCGCCGGCGACATTCTGTTTCAAGACCGCAAGGGCTTTGAAGACGTGCGCCGCAAGCACGAACACTCGAGCGGCACGGCCGACATCTGGCTGCTTGACCGCAACGGCACGTTCAAGCGCCAGACCTTCTCGAACGTGCAGAACCAGGAACCCGTCTGGGCGCCCGGCGGCAACGAGTTCTACTATATCAGCGAAGACGGCAACGGCACGATGAACGTTCACCGCCGCGCCCTCAACTCGGACAAGGCCACGGCGCTGACCTCGCTGACCAACCACCCCGTGCGCTCGCTCTCGGCGGCCAACGACGGCACTCTGGCCTTCAGCTGGAACGGCGAGCTCTACACGCTGGCCCCCGGCGCCGCGGAACCGAAAAAAGTGGACGTCAGCATCATTGCCGACGCCTATCGCCCCGACATCATCAAGCGCTCGTCGGGCTATAACGGCTCTTCGGTCAGCGTCAGCCCCGACGGCGACGAAGTGGCCTTCATTCATCGCGGCGACGTCTACGTTACCTCAGTGAAATACAAGACCACCAAGCAGATAACCAACACGCCCGAACAGGAGCGCAACGTCGACTTCGCGCCCGACGGCCGCTCGCTGGTCTACGACTCGGAGCGCGGCGGCCTGTGGCAGCTCTTCAAGGCCACCATTGCCGACAAAGACGAAAAGAACTTCACATACTCCACCAAAATCAACGAAGAACTCGTTTACCGCTCGCCCGACTCGCTGCCGGCCTTCCAGCCCGCTTTCTCGCCCGACGGCAAGAGCATCGCTTTTCTTGAAAACCGCACCGCCCTGCGCGTAATCGACGCCGACGGCAAGAAGAAACCCGTTACGGCGCTCGACGGCAAATTCAACTACAGCTACACCGACGGCGACGTCAGCTTCGAGTGGTCGCCCGACAGCCGCTGGCTCCTGGCCGACTACATCGGCATCGGCGGCTGGAACAACACCGACATCGCCCTTGTCAAGGCCGACGGCTCGGAGGTGGTTGACCTGACCGAGAGCGGCTACAGCGACGGCGGCGCCCACTGGGCCATGGGCGGCAAGGCCATTGTCTGGTCGACCGACCGCAACGGCTATCGCAGCCACGGCTCGTGGGGCTCGCAACGCGATGTCTACGCCATGTTCCTCGACCCCGAGGCATATGACCGCTTCCGCATGACCGAGGAAGAGGCTGCTCTTGACGACGAGGCTAAGAAAGATGACAAAAAAGACGAGAAAAAAGACGAAGAGAAAGAAGATAAAGACAAGAAGAAAAAGGTGAAACCGCTCGAGTTTGACCTTGCAAACGCAAAATATCGTGTAGCCCGCCTCACCCCCGGCGCCGCCTGGTATGGCGACTATCTTCTGAGCAACGACGGCACCAAGTTCTACTATCTGCGCGACGGCGACCTCTGGGTCAGAGACATTCGCAAGGGCGACACCAAGGTGCTGACCAAGGGCGCAGGCTACAGCAACATCGAGCCCGACGCCAAAGGCGAGAACATCTATCTTGACGGCTGGCAGCTGGCAAAGATTTCGCTTGCCGGCGGCGACAAGAAAGACATTGAATTCGTGGCCGAAAGCGACTACAGTCCCGCCGCCGAGCGCGAATACATCTTCAACCACATGCACAAGCAGGTCAAAGACAAATTCTATGACCCGAACCTCCACGGCGTCGACTGGGACTTCTACGGCCGCGAATACCGCCGCTTCCTGCCCCACATAGACAACGGCTATGACTTCGCCGACATGCTCAGCGAGATTCTGGGCGAACTCAACGCCAGCCACACCGGCGGCCGCTACTACGGCAGCGGCGCCTCGCGTCCCACCGCAAACCTCGGCGCGTTTTTCGACCCCGCCTACACCGGCGACGGCCTGAAGGTGAGCGAGGTCATCAACCGCGGCCCGCTCTCGACCAAAAAGGCAGGCGTCAAGCCCGGCGACATTATCCTGGCCATCGACGGCAAGGAAATCAAGGCCGGCGCAGACTACTTCCCCCTGCTCGACGGCCGCGCCGGCAAGCGCACGCGCCTCACCGTGAAGCGCAAAGGCGGAAAGACCGAAGACATCATGGTGAAGCCCATCTCGTCGGGCACGCTCTCCGACCTGCTCTACCGCCGCTGGGTCGAACGGAACCAGGCGGTTGTCGACAGCATTTCGGGCGGCCGCATCGGCTACGTGCACATCGAGGGCATGGACTCGCCCAGCTTCCGCACGGTGTTCTCCGAACTGCTCGGCAAGTACCGCAACCGCGAGGCCGTGGTCGTTGACACGCGCTGGAACGGCGGCGGTTGGCTCCACAACGACATCGCCCTGCTTCTGGGCGGCAAGGAATACGTCAGGTTCGTGCCCCGCGGCCAGTATATCGGCTCCGAACCCTTTACGCAGTGGACCAAACCGTCGGTGATGCTCGTCAACGAGAGCAACTACTCCGACGCCCACGGTACCCCCTACACCTACCAGACTCTCGGTCTGGGCAAGGTTGTCGGCGCTCCGATTCCCGGCACAATGACCGCCGTGTGGTGGGAGAATCAGGTCGACCCGTCGATTATCTTCGGCATTCCGCAGGTAACGTCGATGGACATGCAGGGCAACGTGCTCGAAAACAAGCAGCTCAACCCCGACGTGATTATCTACAACAACCCCGCCGAAGTGCTCGAGGGCAACGACGCCCAGCTTTCGGGCGCGGTACGCACCCTGCTCGACCAGCTCGAAAAGAAATAAATGCACAACCCGTTTGACAACAAACCGCTCTACGTGATGGCCAAGCCGGCCGGCTCGACCTGTAACCTGGCGTGCAGCTACTGCTACTATCTCGACAAGCAGCGATTCTACGACCCGTCTGAATCGAAATTCTTCATGACCGACGAGATGCTGGAACTGTACGTCAGGCGATATTTCGAGGCGCAGACGGCCGACGAGGTCAACTTCACGTGGCACGGCGGCGACCCGCTGGTCCGTCCGCTGTCATTCTACCGCAAGGCCCTTGAACTGCAAAAGAAATACGGCGGCGGCCGGCGCGTGCTCAACTGCCTGCAGACCAACGGCACGATGCTCACCGACGAGTGGTGTCGCTTTCTGCGCGAGAACAACTGGCTTGTGGGGCTGAGCATCGACGGTCCGCAGGAGTTCCACGACGAATATCGCCGCTCGCGCGACGGCAAGCCGTCGTTCATGCGAGTGATGCGGGCCGTGCGCATGCTCAACGCCCATGGCGTCGACTGGAACGCCATGGCTGTCATCAACGACTTCAACGCCGACCACCCCGACGAATTCTATGCCTTCTTCAAGTCGATTGACTGCCGCTACATTCAGTTCGCGCCCATCGTCGAGCGCCTGACGGCAAGCGACGACATAGCCGCGCCCATCGAGCGCGGCACGCTGGCCGACTTCTCGGTGTTGCCCGAACAGTGGGGCGACTTTCTGTGCCGGCTGTTCGACCTGTGGGTCAAGGAAGACGTCGGCAAAGTGTTCATTCAGCTTTTCGACTCGACGCTGGCCAACTGGTGCGGCATGATGCCGGGCGTGTGCTCGCTCGCCGCCGAGTGCGGCCATGCCGCCGTGATGGAGCATGACGGCACCGTCTACAGTTGCGACCACTTCGTCTTTCCGCAATACCGGCTCGGCAACATTCGCGAAAACACCTTCATCGAAATGATGACCTCCGAGCGCCAGCGGGCCTTCGGCGCCGCAAAGCGCCTGACGCTGCCGCAGCAGTGTCGCGACTGCCGCTGGCTCTTTGCCTGCAACGGCGAATGCCCCAAAAACCGCATTGCCCGCGCGGCCGACGGCAAGCCGCTCAACTATCTCTGCGAGGGCTACAGGAAATTCTTCGCCCACGTGGCGCCCTACATGGACTTCATGCGCGACGAGCTGCGCGAGGGCCGCGCCCCCGCCAACGTCATGAAAAAATTTCAGACACAATGACATTTGACGAATATCAGCAAGAGGCCATGCAGACGGCCATCTACCCGCAGGAGAGCGGCCCGGTCTACCCCGTGCTCGGCCTGACGGGCGAGGCCGGCGAAGTGGTCGACAAGGTCAAGAAAGTGATTCGCGACCGCGGCGGCGTGTTTGACGCCGAGGCGCGGCTGGAAATTGCCAAAGAGGCGGGCGACGTGCTGTGGTATCTGGCATCGCTTGCACGCGAACTCGACATCAGCCTCGACGAGATTGCCCGAATCAATATCGACAAAATTCGCTCGCGTCAGCGCCGAAACATGATCCACGGCGACGGCGACAACCGATAGACCCGACATCGCCCTATGGCAAAACAGGAATACATTGAAAAGAACCGCAACTGGCTCCGCGAAAAAGCCGGCGAACAGGGCGTGCGCCCCCTCGACAAAGGGATTTTTTACAAAATTATCAAGTCGGGCAACGCCCGCGGCGCCTGCCCGGGGCGCAACAGCGTGGTTTCGGTGCACTACACCGGCAAGACCATCAACGGCAAGACCTTTGACAGCAGCCGGGGCGGCGTGGCGCCGGCCTTCAGGCTGCGCGGCCTGATTGCGGGCTGGATCATAGCCCTGCAGCAGATGCACGTCGGCGACAAATGGGAAATCTACATTCCCGCCGAACAGGGATATGGCAAGTTGAGCCAACCGAGCATTCCCGGCGGCTCAACTCTCATTTTCGAAATAGAATTGCTTGGCTTCGCTTAGAACTTGTAGCCCAAAGTGAGCACAAGGTGATTGCGGGTGTCGCGCAGCTTGGCGCGAGGTCCGCCGACGGCGCTACCGTCGAGGGCATATTCGGCGTTGGCCGAGCGGGGGAAGGCCGTGAAGGGGCTCCAGGTGTTGGTCTGAGTGGAGTGGATATAGGCCGCGTCGATGTAGAAGCCGCCGAAGCGGTAGCCGAGGCCGCAGGACACGTTCTGACGGTCGCCGTCGAACGTGTAAAGAGTCTGAGTGCCGGTGGTGTAGACGTAGTCCATGCCGTCGCGCGCGGTCTGCTTCGCGCCGGTCGACTTGTAGTTATAGCCGGCGCGCACGCTGAATCGGGGCGTTACGCGGAACTCGGCGCCGAGACGCAACTCGTGAGAGGGCTGATAATACTGTTTGATGTCGTTGGTCACTTCCGTCATCTCGCCATAATCATCGCTGAACGTCATCGAAGGATAGGCCTCGTAGACATAGTCGGCCGACAAGATGAAGCGGCCGCCGATTACGCCTGCTGCCGAGGCCATGAGGCGCCAGGGCGTCTTCATGTGGCGGCTGAAATAGCCGTCGCCCGTAGCGGCATAGGGGTTGTCGGTGCTGTAAGGCTGACCTGAGTAGTTGCTGGTGTGCACCTCGTCGGCATAGTGCTGACCGTCGACCGTGTAGCGGTCAATCCACCAGAGGTCGTAGTCGGTCCAGGCACTCTGGCTGAAGTTAAGC
Source organism: uncultured Porphyromonadaceae bacterium (assembly GCA_902495245.1). GTDB lineage: Bacteria > Bacteroidota > Bacteroidia > Bacteroidales > Muribaculaceae > UBA3263. The sequence goes on along the minus strand of CABUWI010000008.1, from coordinate 56,942 downwards.
GCATACCACGTGGGGGTGTGCACGGCCAGGCCCAGGCGCAGCTCGTTGATCGGTTTGAAAATCAAGCCGAACTTGACGTTGAAACCGGTGCCAGACATCTGCTGGTAATTTTCGATGCCCCACTCGGCGGCACCGGTGGTGTGGCCCAGAGGCTGCTGTGTCGACGGATCAACCTCGGAGGGCACCAGAGCGCCCGAAACCTGTTCGCTATAGTAGCTCCAGCGGCTGAAACTCAGGTCGGTGATGCCGAAGCCGAGTCCCCAGTAGACCATGTTGGCGAAATTGCCGCCGAAGTTGATTGAGTATTCGTCGACATAGCCCTTTTCGCGCACCTGAATGTCGGCGTTCGCTTCCGAGCCGTTCTGATAGAGGCCAAGATATTGCGGATAGTCCTCGTTGGGATTATATCCCGGATTTTCGGATATCAGATAGGAGTTGAAGGCGAGAGCCGAAATCCAGGGCACGTCAGACTGGAAGAACGGGTCATAGTCATCGTTGCCCCACAGGTCGGCGGCAGCGTTGCCGCCCGACACGGAGGCCACATAGTTGGTCCACGAAGTGTCGAGAGTGGGGAAGTAGCCGCGATAGGCACGCTCGAACGAGTTGATGCGGTTATAGGTTACGCCCCACTGGAAGTAGGGCATCACGGGGCTTGAAAGCGCCACCGAGCCGACATAGCCAAAGTTGTTGCAGGCTGCGCGGGTCTGCGTGTTCGTGAAGTCGCCCTGCGGATTGCCGGTGTTCTGCAGCGTGGAGCGCTGGAAGTCGATGTCGAGCGTGGCGCCGATTTCGCTGCCGCGATAAACTCCGATGCCTGCGGGATTCTGGTTGAGGGTCGACAGGTCGCCGCCCAGGGCGCCGAACGCTCCGCCCATCGAAAGGAAGCGCGCCGTGCCGCGCAGCTGTGTCTGCGACAGGGTGTAGGCGTCCATGGCGCTTTGGGCGCGGGCCGCTGTTGTCGCGCCGAGCGCGACAACAGCCAAAACCGATATATATTTTACCTTCGTGTTCATGACGAAAATGATAATATATGTTTCTCTGTTTTAATCAGTCAAAAATCAGTGGCGTCCGCTGCGACCTCCGCCGCTGCTGCGACCTGCGCCACCGCCGCTGCCGCGGCTTCCGCCTCCGAAGCTGCTGCCGCTCGAGCGATATGAACTGCTGCGGCGGCTGCTGTTGTAGCTGCCCGACGAGCGTCCGGACGACGAGGACGAGCTGCGATAGCCCGACGAGGAGGAAGAAGAACGGTTGGTCGCGCCTGACGACGAGCGGGTTGACGAGCCTGACGAGCGGGGAGTGCTCGACGAGCGGACTCCGGAGACGGTGCTGCCGTTATAGCGTCCCGACGAGGTGCCGTAGCTGCCGCCGGCCGAAGGGCGCCGGCCGTTAGACGACGAGGAGCCTCCGTTGTTGAGCCGCGTTGACGGACGCATGCCCGAGGGGCGCAGACCCGAGCGGTTGCCGGTGCGGCCCGAGCTGAGGGTCGAGCCGGGGCGGCGTCCGGGAGCCGTCGTGGCGCCGGGGCCTGCCCAGCCGCCGGGACGGTGGCCGCCGTTGTTCCAGCCGTTGTCGGGGTGGTGGTGAGGAGGACGGGGAGGATTCCAGCCCCAGCCGGGTCCCCAGCCCCACGAGGGTCCCCAACCCCACGAAGGCGAGCTCCAGCCCCATGCGGGTCCCCACGTCCAGTTGAACGACGGGCCCCACCATGAGTTCCAGCCTATGCTCCACGAAGGTCCGAAGCCCCAATAGTAGTTATAGCTCCACCAGGGGTTATAGTAAGCCGGACGCCAGGCCCACGACCACGCCGAAGAGTAATAGTAGGGATTCCAGAAGTTGTCCCAGGGGTCATAGCTGTCGACGTAGATATTGATTGTTGTGGGCGTGGACGAATAGCCGTTTGTGGCGGCCAGTTCGTCGTTGGCATAGGTGTAGTAATATTTCAGGTCGTCATCGTTCGAGTTCACCACAATGTCAGGATTCGAGAACTGCTCGATGCGGCGTGTGTAGGTGAAATTGTCGCCCAGGTCGGCAGATTGCTCCTTGACAGGCTTGTAACTGCCGCGGCGGTTATATTCGTCGACATCGCGCACGGAGCCGGCAGTTGCCTGACGGGGAGCGGACTGGCCGTAGTGAGTCGGAACGCCGTAGAATGTCGAACCGGAGTTTTGACTCGAAACGGTGCGCGAGGGCGCAGCGGGTGCGGTTGTTGTCTTAGTCGCAGACGTCTGAGACGACGCGCGTCGCTCGGTTTTGGCCTTTTTCGACTTAGAAGCATCGAAATAGATGTCATCGTCAAAATAGTCCTGAGCCACGGCTGCGCCCGAGAACAGGGCGAATACACCGCCGAGCAGCAACAATCTGCGTGAAGTCGTGGATTTCATAAGTCTTGACCTTTCTTTGTTAATTGTCGTAAATATTGGCTTCTACCTTAAACTGACGTGAGAAATAGCATAAGGTTTAACCGTTGATTCGACAAAGTTACAACTTTTTTCGCGCCCGCGAAAGAAATCAGCGGATTTTTTTTGCAACCGCGCCGTCGGCTCCTTTGACCAGATAAATGCCGTGGCGACCTCCGGGAGCAGGCACGCGAATGCCCGAAACGGTGAACCACTCGCCTCCGGCGCCGGGTTCGCCGCTGATTTCGGTTATCGTCGTTACGGGGTCGTCAATGCGGGTAATCGTCATGGTTTCCACATCTCCGTCGAACGAGATTCTGACCTTGGCCTTGTCGCCGACGGCAAGCATCGTGTCGCTGTCGTCATCGGTGAGCGCAGCCATGGCCAGAGTGAAGGGCTTATAGGTGTTCATGCCATAGGTCATGCCGTAGGTTTGTCCGCTGTAAACTTCAGAGGCCGAAGCCGGGCCGAAAGCGAAGGCCGGAATATAGTAGCCCTGACTCTGATAGCACACTTTGAATTCGGCGCTGGCAAGCACGATGTCGGCTTCATAGACTCCGGGAGTCTCCGTGGTCGAAATGGCGACAGCCTCATTCTCGGGGCTGACCAGGAACATGTGGGGCGGCTGGTCGGAGGGTTCGGGGTCGTCAGCGCGCACAATGCTGAACAGCTCGTAATACTGGTCGGCCATGGCGGACTGCTGCTTGCGCGTGAAGTAGTGAATGTCGTAGGAGCCGTCGGCTATGGGGACGTAAGCCTCGTCGGCAGATTGCAGAATGCGATATAGCGGATTGAGATAACGCATTATCACGGGTTCGGCCCAGGGCGCCACGCCGAGATAGGCACGCGGCCAGTCGACCTGGTCGGAGTCAGTGGCCGGCATCGGCGCGTAAAACAGGAAGCCGCCGGTCGAGATTTCGACATCGCTTGCAATGTAGCCGTAATCGCTCAGCGTCATGACGATGGAGTTGGAGTCGTCGATGGCGCTTTCGGCGGGAAAAGTGCCGTCGGCACCGCGAAGCACCAGTCGCGGCGCCTTGGCCGCATCGGTGATGACAACGTTAATCGAGTCGTTGGTTTCGGCGGCTGAGGCTGCAAACGCAGTTGCGAGCACCGCCGCGAGAGTAAAAATCTTGTTCATAGCTGATTAAGATGGATTAGTTTAGTAATGCCAAACCGCGGAAGCCCGATGTTTCGAGCCTCCACGGCCTGAATAAGTTGTCAGTCAAAGGGGACTTACCGTCTTGTCGGTCATTTGGTCGAGACGGGTTTCATGTCGTAAGAGCCCATGGCCAGGGTGAAGCCCCAGTAGATGAAGGCAAGCGAGGTCAGGAAGCTGACGTTGACCATGTTCTGCAGATAGCCGGCTTCAAGGAAGAAGAAACCGATGACCAGCAGCAAGACGCCGTTGATGAGCTGCAGCCACCAGTATTTGCGGCGGCGCGAATAGACCGAACCGACCAGCGCGCTTACGCCCCAGAAGATGAAGACAAAAGCGAGGAAGTAGGGAAAGACAGCCTCGGCCAGAGTGATGCTGCGCACCAGCATGAAGCCGACAAACATGTCAATCACGCCGCCGGCCAGCCACCACCCCCAGCCGCGAGGCCGGTTGGCGCCTGCCGAGACGCAGAGTTGCACAATGCCGATGGCAATCAGCATCCAGCCGAACAGTACTGAAGCCACCGCATAGCCGATAGCGGGAAAGAACCAATAAGCGAATCCGGCAATCACCATCAGAATGCCGACAATCAGGACGGCCCACCAAGCGCGGCTCTGTCCGATAAACGAAGAAGTCTGTGTGTTCATAATAAAATGATTTTAATTGAAATAGTTTAACGTTTACTTGAATAACAACCCTGCCGCGAATTTTGTTTTTCGGGATATTTTGCGTAAATTTGCACTCTGAATTTGACTCCTCACGAACTCTATTCTATGTCCATGAGCAACCCGAAAATGCTTTTCATCTCGCAGGAAGCAACCCCCTACTTGCCGACGACACCGCTGGCAACTCTCTCGAACGTGCTTCCGCGCAAAGCTCAGGAAGCAGGCTACGAAGTCCGTTTATTCATGCCGAAATACGGCAACATAAACGAACGCCGCAATCAGCTCCACGAAGTCATTCGCCTGTCAGGCATCAACATTGTCATTGACGATACAGACCACCCGCTCGTAATCAAGGTCGCAACCATGCAGTCTACCCGAATGCAGGTCTACTTCATCGACAACGACGACTATTTCGAGCGCCACCCGACCGAAACGCTTGAAACAGTGGGCCACGCCGACGAGAACGGCGAGCGCGCCGTCTTTTTCGTGCGCGGAGTGGCCGAAACCGCCAAGAAACTGCGCTGGGACCCCGTGATTATTCACTGCACCGGCTGGCTCACGGCAATGACACCCGCCTACCTGAAGCGAGTTTACAACGATGACCCCGTGTTCCGCAAGACAAAAATTGTCTACACGCTGGTTAACGACGCCGACACCTTTGTGCACGATTTCGACCCGCGCACCTACAAGTTCCTGCGCGCCGACGGCATCACCGACCGCTTCCTTTCGGCAATCAAAAACAAGCCTATCGACTACAAGGCGCTCAACCGCCTGGCAATCGACCACGCCGACGCCATCATGGTCGGGCAGGAAGACCTTGACCCCGAACTGCTGGAATATGCCGCAGCATCGGGCAAACCGATGCTGCCCTATCAGGCCGACCTTGAAAACAACGCCGACGCCTTGGTTGAATTCTACTCTCAAATACTCACCCCTCATAGAAAATGAAGAAACATTTTCCGGCTGCCGCCGCTGCGGCGCTGACCCTGCTCGGCGCCATGACGGCATGCGACGACTCGGTAACGACCGGCATGCCCGGCGGCTCGATGGTGGCCGACCGCTTTGACGTGGTCATCGACTCGTCGTTCACCGTAACCGCCCGCTCGATTCTAAACCCCAAAGTGCAGTCGCGCACAACCACCCAGCTGCTCGGCGCAATCAAGGCCCCGGAATTCGGCACGCTTAGAGCCGACTACGTGGCCCAGCTCTTCCCCTCGAACAGCATCGACACCGTGGGCGTAACCCCCGAGCGCATCGACTCGGTGAAGCTTCAGCTCGTGTTCGACAAGGGCGGCTTTGTCGGCGACTCGCTCGCCCCCATAGGCTTCGAGGTCTACCCTCTGACCCGCCGCCTCCCCTACCCCATATATTCCGACTTCAACCCCGACGGCTACTACAGCTCCACGCCGATGGGCTCGGGCATGTTCACCGCCGCCGGCATCTCGGTGAGCGACACCGTGGCCGGCAGCAGCTACCGCTATGCCTACGCCAAGCTGCCGCGACAGTTCGGCGTAGAACTCTTCAAGAAGTTCAAACAAGACAGCCAGCTCTTTAACGATCCCGAGGCCTTTGCCGACTATTTTCCGGGCATCTACGTCAAGCAGGTCTACGGCTCGGGACGCGTTACGCGCATAACCGACACGCGCCTGCTGCTCTACTACACCAAACAGCGGCGTCTGCCCAACAAAGACGGCGTCGAGGTCGACTCCATAACCAGCCACTTCGCCTACTACATGGCAACGGCTCCCGAAGTCGTTTCAAACACCTGCATCGACCTGCAGATTTCTGAAAAAATCAATCAGATGGCCGCCGAAGGCCGCGCCGTGATGCTCTCGCCGGCCGGACGCGACGTCGAACTGACCTTCCCCATTCGCGAGGTCATCGACTACTACCGCAACAAGACGCAGTCGGCCCTGTCGGTCATCAACACCATGAGCTTCAAACTGCCGTTCGACTCCATTGCCAACGGCCGCGGAATCTACCCGTCGACCTACGTGCTCATGGTCCTGTCGAAAGACAAAGACAAATTCTTTGCCGCCAACAAGCTGCCCGACGACGTAACGTCGTTCGTGGGCACGGTCAACGCTTCGACCATGACCTACACATTCAACGACATGCGCCAATATCTTATCGACATGATTGCCAAAGACGATGCCGGCGAACTGACGCCCGAAGACTACACCTTCACCCTCACACCCGTCAGCATGGTCATGGAAAACAGCACGTCGTCATACTACGGCTACACGACCTCACAGACCCTTAGCGGCATGTCGCCGATGATTGCCATGCCGTCAATGGCCGAGTTCCTCCCCAAAAAGGCTAAAGTAACACTCACATTCTCGAAGCAGCAACTGAAATGACCGATTTTGACCGCATTATCGACCGCAAAGGCACCGACGCCATAGCGCTCGAGCGTCTGAAAGAAAACTTCGGTGCCACGGACATCATGCCCTTCTGGATCGCCGACAACAATTTCGCCACACCCGACTTCATTGTCAACGCCCTGAAGCGACGCCTCGAGCACCCCATTTTCGGCTACACGGCCGAGAATCCGGGCTACCGGCGCTGTCTCGTCGACTGGGTCAAGGCGCGCCACGGCTGGGACATCAAGCCCGAATGGCTCACCTACATTCCCGGCATCGTCAAGGGCATCGGCATGGCCGTCAACGTCTTCACCGCCCCGGGCGAAAAAGTCATCATTCAGACTCCGGTCTATCCCCCCTTCCGCGACACCCCGCGCGCCAACGGCCGCGAAGTCGTGTTCAATCCGCTGCGCGAGCTCCCCGACGGCACATATGAGATGGACTTCGACAACCTGGCCGCCGTGGCCGCCGACCCCAAGTGCCGCCTGCTCATTCTCTGCAACCCCCACAACCCGGCCGGCATTCTCTGGCCCCGCGAAACCCTTGAGCGCCTCGCCGACTTCTGTCACGAACGCGGCATTCTCGTCATCTCAGACGAAATTCACTGCGACATGGCCCTCTGGGGCAAAAAGCACATTCCCTTCGCCACGGTGAGCGAAAAAGCGGCCATGAACTCCATCACGTTCCAGGCCCCGTCGAAAACATTCAACATTGCCGGCATAGTCAGCTCGTTCTCCATAGTGCCCAACCCCGAAATCCGCAACCGATTCTACGGCTGGCTCGAGGCCAACGAACTCAACGAGCCCGACATCTTCGCCCCCATCGCCACGATGGCCGCCTTCACCCCCGAAGGCGAGGAATGGCGCAAGCAGATGATTGCCTACGTCGAAGACAACGTGCGCTTCGTCGAAGACTACTGCCGCGAACACCTGCCGCAAATCCGCCCCGTGCGCCCCGAGGCCTCCTTCCTGGTGTGGCTCGACTGCCGCGCCCTCGGCCTGACCCAGCCCGAGCTGGTCAACCTCTTTGTCCACAAGGCCAAACTCGCCCTCAACGACGGCACCATGTTCGGCGACGAAGGCTTCGGCCACATGCGCTTCAACGTCGGATTTCCCCGCACCATGCTACGGCAGGCGCTCGACGCCCTGCGCGACGCAATCAACCGATAAGTGCCTCAGCCATGGAACAGCCTTTTGTTATCACCATCGGCCGCCAGATGGGCAGCGGCGGACGCGAACTCGGCCGCAAGCTCGCCGAACGCCTCGGCATCGAGTTCTACGACAAACGCCTCCTTCTCGACGCCGCGAAAAAGTCGGGTCTCATTCCCGAAATCTTCGAGCGCGACGACGAGCGCGAACCCTCTTTCCTTGCGAGCGCCTTCTCGCTCGGATTCCTCGGCACCGGCAGCGGCCACATTCCCGGCGGCTACGTCTCGGACGACGCCGTCTATCGCGCCCAGAGCGACATGATTCGCGAGCTCGGCGACACCAAAAGCTGCGTCATCGTGGGCCGCACCGCCGACTACGTGCTCCGCAACCACCCGCGCTGCATCAACATCTTTGTCCACGCCCCCGAGAGCGAATGCATCAAACGCCTGCTCAGCCGCGGCGACAAGACCTCTGAAGCCGAAGCCCGGGCAATGTGCCGCAAAGTCAACAAACTCCGCGCCGGCTACTACAACTTCTACACCGACCACACCTGGGGCGCCGCCTCGACCTACGACCTCACCGTCAACTCCGCCCTCATGCCCATGGACGACCTCGCCGACTTCATCGCCGACTACGTCCGCCGCCGCCTCGCCCTCTGCTAACTCCAATATAATTATGAAAACAAAAGCGGGCGCAACCGAGATGTCGCGCCCGCTTTGCAGATTAAGCGTGAATTTTTATTTTCCTGAGAGGAAAAGGGAGATGATGGTGGTGGCGTCGGTAACGTTGACTATGCCGTCGCCGTTTATGTCATATTTCCGGGCATAGGGCTGCTCACCGAGAAAGCGGGCAATGACGGTCGTAGCGTCCGTAACGTTGACAATGCCGTCGGCGTTGACGTCGCCGCGGACGGTGTTGTCCACGTCGGTCTGGCCGCCGCCCTGCGGCTCGTCGGGGCTGTCGGGCACGAAGGTGAACCGCGCCGTCAGCGCCGCGTGGCTGCCCGGCATAGTGTAGGGCAGCGTCAGCGAGTCCGAGACTTTCGTTTCGCCGTCATACCACCCTTCGAACACGAATCCCTGGCTTGGATAGGCAATCACGTTGAACGTCGCCCCTTCGACGTGGCGCGAACCGTTGTCGAGGTTGAACGAGCACCCTTCGGCAGGCTCGCAGTCGAGGCTAAGGCGCCATTTGTAGCCCTCCGACGGCTCGGCGGGACTCGTCGGGTTGAAAACCACATATTCGTAGACCGCCGTAATCGTGGCGTCTTCCGTGCCGGTTGTGTAATAAAACGAGCGCGAGGTCGAGATGGTCTCGCCGTTCTTTTCCCAACGTTTGAAGGCATAGTCCGTGTCGCTCGCCGACGTGTTCAGATAGACTTGCGAACCGTTGGTGTAACGGCCGGCACCCGACGCCTTGCCCACCTCGGCGGGCGAGACGTTGAGCGTGAGCTTGTAGCGCGCCTGCGGCTCGGGCGGATTTGAGGGGTTGAAGTCTTGTGCCATGGCCGTGCCGCTCCCCGCAATCGCGGAAAGCAGCATGGTCAGCAGCAATTTTGACATTGAGTGTTTCACAAAGTATTTGAGATTATTTGCGGATTACTTTCTTGGCCTCTTTGCCTTTCACTTCAATCATCACGCCCTTGCGCGAGCCGTCGGTGCGCACGCCGTTGATGCCGTAGAAGTCGCTATCGGCGCTCTCGGTAGCCTTGACGCCCTCAATCGAGGTTACGTCGGCGCCCTTGGCGTTGAGAACGAAGCGGCCGTCGTCATAGCCCTTCTTGGCCGTGAACTCATAGGCGTCGCCGGCCTCGAGCGTTACGGTCTTGCCGGTCTCGGCGTCATAGAGGGTTGCAGGGCAGTCGGTGCGGGTGCACTCGATGGTGAACGTCCCTGCGGCGGGAGCGTAGAAGCCGAGGCGCACGGTGCCGTCGCCGGCCGGGCGCTCGTTGATTGAGTAGCGCACGTTGCGGCTGTCGAGGCTATAGATTTGAGGCGCGTCGGCGCTCACGAACTTCGAGGCGTCCACGCCGACTTCATATGCCTCGGAGGCACGGCTGTTGAACACCACTCGGGTACGGTCGCTGTTTGTGCCGTCAGTAACCGTGAGGTTGACAAGCACGCGCTCCGTCGTTCTCGGGCTGCGGGCCATGCGACGCTTGCGGGCCTTGGCGCGATGATTGGGATCATTTTTCTGATTCTTGGTCTCGCGATGCTTGCTGTCGAACTCGACGTCGTCAACGCCTTCAGGCTTTTGAACAAAGAATGCCATGAACGGATACATCGCCAGGTCATCGTCAAGCGGGCTATAGGCCTCATATGAATTCGTGTTCGGGTTCCAGCAGGTAATCGGGCCGTCGAAGCCGAGGTCGGCCAGCTCATAGAAGCTCTGGAACGGGTTGCCTATGAAGTTCCAGCTGGCATCTTGCGCAGCATCGGCAACATACTGTTTCAGCTCCTGAATCCAGTTCTTGGCGTCGAAGGTGGCATTCGGAATGCTCAGCGTCAGCGTGCCGGCTTTGCTGCCCTGGAAAATGTAACCCTTGCCGCGCTCAAGTTTGCCGTCTTTCACGTTCTTCCATGAGCCCGAGCCGTGCAGGGCGCGCCATTCGCCGTCGTAGTAGCGCCAGACCATCTGACCGTTAAACTTGATATTTTCCATCGCTATATCGAACGGGAAAGCAAAGAAATACCACTTCTTGGCCAGCACCGGAATCTTGAACGTGAGCATATCCACGTTGATGTTGCCGCCTGTGCCGCTCGTGCCGCTGTCGCCGCCGATGATGGTAGCGCCCGTGCCGGTGCCGTCGTGCTCAACGTCTACGTTGCCCAAGTCTTGGCTGTTGTCGCCGTCAACAATCAGGCCCGAATCCTTGCCGAGGTCGGCGTCAGGATTCTTCTTGTCGCCATTTTCGTCGGTTTCGCCGTCTATTCGCGGAGTGTCAGGGTCCTCAACGAGGTCCTTGTCCTCCAGATAGAAGTAAGAATACGGCTCGTTGAAATTCTCGATGGTCTGGAACTGGCTCCACTGCGTATCCCAATAATATAGCTTCTCGCTCGTTTCCGGCACATGCAGCGTCGCGTTGAGATATGTGGCACTGCCGAAAGTCTCCTGCGTTATCGAAGTCGGCTGAATCGTGTAGGTATACACGTCCCTGACCGTGGAGGGTATTGCGCTGTTACCAATCGAGCTGATACCGGCCGGAATTCGGAATTCCGTCAACGCGTTGCAACCTGCGAAAGCTTGTTCTCCAATACTGCTCAGCGTCGGAAGCATACTAACCGACTTCAACGAAGAACAACCGTAGAAGCACCCTGCCGGTATGCTCGTAAGCGCCGGTGGGAGAACAATCTCTTCAAGAGAAGAACAACCCCAAAAAGCCCCATCGCTATACCAACTACCGTTTCCAATGGTTGTAAGAGACTGAGATAAGGTTAAGTTTTTTAGATTTTTGCAACTCTGGAATGCCCTCCACCCAATATATGTAACTTTATCGGGAATCTTAATATCGGTCAATGCACTACAATTACAGAATGCCCCACCGCTTATAGTTGTTACATGCTCCGGAATTATGACATTGGTTAGGCGTGTACAATTGTAAAAAGCTCCTTGTCCTATTGTCTGCAATTCTTTAGGAAGTACGGCCGAAGTAAGGTAACTGCAATTCTTTATTGCGTCCTGCTCAATACTAACAGCATTATCCGGCAATATCAGTTCAGTGAGTCTAAGTTCCTTAAGCATATCTTTGCCGACAATATTGTCCGTCGTATGGCAACCCGCCAAATATTCATACGAACTGCCAACGATAGTTGCATCTCGCAGGTCAAGTGTCTTCAGATTGACCATCTTGTTGCGGAAAACGATAATATCGTAACTGTTTATCGTGCCACTCACTTTCAGATTGACTACATTCAGAGCCATATCGCGGTCTGAACCTTCGTTGACCTTGTTCAACACGTCAGAATCATTTTCAAGAGCTGAAACGGTAACGTCATAGTCCGTCAGGCCGTCAACAATGATATATGATGCCACCATATCGGGCAGAGCCTCACGGTATGCCTCAATGCTTCCAGGAGGCACACAAATCGTCGTTGCTATAAACGAACCCGTAAATGCCGGAGGATTCGAAACTGAAAAATGTACTATAGTCGGAACAGAGAATGCTGATGTATATACATTTGAAACTGTCGCCGGAAGGTATAAATCAAGAATACCGACATTCCGAAAGGCTTGTGCACCAATAGTTGTAAGAGAGGGAAGTTCACCGAGTGTTTGCAGACTAGTGCAATTTAAGAATGCCTCGTCGCCTATGGTCGCAAGCGCCGGGGTTTTACCAGGTGTTTGCAACGCAGAGCAATAGCTGAATGCTCCATCCTGAATAGTAGTAAGCGCCGGCATATCGCCAAGCGTTTGCAGCGCAGAACAATAACTGAATGCTCTCTTCCGAATGATTGATAGTCCCGACAAATCACCGAGCTCCTTTAACGATTTGCATCCACTAAAGGCAAGGTTCCCGATAGAGGTAAGTGTGGGCGTGTCGCCAAGCGTTTGCAACGCGACACAATTTTCAAATACTTTATCTCCAATAGTTGTAAGTTCAGGCATATTGCCAATTGTCCGGAGTGCAGTACAACCGTTAAATGCGGCATACTCAATAACCGCAAGCGCCGGCATATCGCCTACTGATTGCAATGCGGTACAAGAAGACACGGAGATGGGATCGGTTTCAGTATAATAATCTGCATAACCATGGAACGCATCATTGCAAATAGTGTTCAATTTAGGCATATTGCCGATTGATTGCAAAGCTGTACAGCCTGAAAATGCGTGATGGCAAATAACAGTAAGTTCAGGCATATTGCCTAGCGATTGCAATTCACGACAACCATCAAATGCATTCCCCCCGATAACAGTCACAGACGGCATGTCGCACAACGTTTGCAAAGAGGTACAACCAGAAAATGCACGTACACCAATATTTGTAAGCTTTGACAACTCTCCGAGTATTTGTAGTGCGGCACAATCGGCAAATGCGTATGCGCCCATAGTTGTCAACACAGGCATATTGATGGTATGCAGAGCAGCACATCTATAGAATGAATATTCTCCTATTGAATGGACTCCCGTCATGGCCATTTTTTCCAACGTTGGACAATTGGCAAAAGCCCAATCCCCCACGGTTTTGACCGATTCCGTCAGATATATTTCTGTAAGAGTCGCGCAGTGTTCAAAACCACATGAACCAATTGAAGTGATAGTGTTTGGCAGTGTAACGCCGGTCAGTTTATCACACGTACGGAACGCACGTTCACCAATCGAGGTTACTGTATAAATTTCATTTTCGACAGTAATAGTTTCAGGAACAGTTACGTGGCCTACATAATAGTTTGCATTGTCTGAAGTTGATCCGCTGTCTGACGCAATGTGATACGTTACGGTGGCGGTGTGGGTGGAGGCGTCGGTGATGTATTTGATGCCGTCGACCACGACCTCGTCGGCTGCAGCGGGGAGGAAGGCCGCCGAGGCAAGCGTCAGAGCTAATGTTAGTTTCTTTAGCATGGTTGGTATGATTTTTGGTTATTATTTGCGGAATTTGAGGCCGCGGGAAACGTAGATGTTGCCCGGACGGAGGGTCGAGACGCGCTCGCCCTGAAGGTTATAGACTGGGGCGTCGGCGGGGATAGCATCGGCATTGACCGAGGTGATTGCCGAAGAGCCGCCGGCCTCCTTAAGCGCGAGGCTTTCGGGCGCCTCGTCGGCGAAATCGGCGGGGAGGGTGAGGAAGACATCGCCCGTAGCGAGGGTCTGCGGGGCGTCGGCGCTGATGCGGGCAAATGCGGGCACTCCGTCGCTGCCAACCGTCAGCAGATAGCCGTCGGAGCGCTCGTGGGGTTTGATGTTGGCCGAGAGCACGCCGTGAGAGGCGATGGCGTCGACGGGGTAAGGGGCGTTATATTCGTCGTCGACCTCGGCGGGGGCAACGGTAGCGGCGGGGAAGTCGTTGGCCGACGCGGTGCCGGTCAGCGTCTCGGTCCAGCCGTTGGGCGCATTTACAACGTAGGGCTTATAGGGTTCGAGAGCGTCAACGGTCTCAAGTTCCACCTCATTCGAGCCGTTGACGCGGGCAGCGCGGTAGGCGGTTACGCCATCGGGCAGCGCGGAGAGGGCGAAGGGCAGAATCAGCGTACCCCACTTGGCGTCAGCCGAGATGTTGACCGCGACACTGCGCTCTGCGGGAACCGTCATCGTGCTCCAGTCGTAGTTATAGAGCGTGTTGAACGGCGCCCACTGAGTCGGGAAACCGTCATCACCCTTAGTGTTGAACACCATGCCTTTCAGCTTGACCTGATTGACTCCGGCCTTGGCCAGCGGGTGAATGTTGACATAGCAGTCAACAATTGCTCCGGTCGCTTGCTTGAACTCATCGTTTTTGAGACTCAAACAAATTACTTTTGCACGAGTTCCATTGTCCTTCAGTGCATTTTCAAGTATATGTTTAATTTGGCCGGTAGGGCGTCCGTTACTTGTGGGATAGATGAAATCCTCATTGTTAAAGTCAATGAAACCGGTCTCTCCACTTTCATCGCCCTCAGACACTACAAAAGTTACACCTGCGGGCAGAATAATATCAAAATTATACGCCATGTAGATGTGATTGTCGGGACCTTGGATTGACACTGTAATATAATCTCCGATTTCTTCTACGGAGTTTACGCCACTGACGACGAAGCGGTCGTTGGTGTCATACCATTTCGGGTCTTCGGTCTGGGCGCGGAGGGCGGGAAACGATAAAAGGAGTGTGGCCAGGGCGACACTCGGCTTAATGAAGCAATTCATAAATAGCTTTTTGTGATAAAGATTTGTTTAGAATTGCCGCAAAGTTATGTAAAATCCCGCTAATTACCCCCCCAATTAGTTAAAATATGTTAACGCTATGATTTGTAGCCCGTTGCGCGCCGAGAACCACGACGCAAAGACCGCCCAACGCATTCAGTAAAGAGGATACCGTAAAACACCAATCTGTAGGGACGCACGGCCCGTGCGTCCACAGCCAAACACCAATGCAGCAACAGGTTATACCTTCCGCACGGCGGACGCACGAGCCGTGCGTCCCTACCCTGTGGCATAATGCAACTGTTATGAATTGGCAAAAAAATGGCTGCCTGACTCGCGGGGAGTGCAGGCAGCCGGCTTGGTTATTGAGGGGGGTTGAAACGTGTCTGCGGGGAGGGACGTCAGGCAATCGATGAGAGGAGCCCGGCGTTCTGGCAGAGGGTCAGAATTGAGTTGTAGAAGCAGCTGACGAGGCCGAGGCCGATGATGCCGGCAACGCATACCCACATGCCCGTGCGCTCGCTCAGCGAGCTGCGGAAGGGGGCGATGACGGGTTCGTCGGCACTGAGGAACATGGCCTTTACCACCATCAGGTAGTAGAAGAGCGACACGATGGTGTTGATCAAGGCGATGAGCACCAGAACGTACATTGCAGTCGAGGTCGTGCCTGCCAGGGCACCCGTGAAGATGAAGAACTTCGAGAAGAAGCCTGCGAAGGGCGGAATGCCTGCGAGCGAGAACATGGCCAGCATCATGACAACCGACAGATGAGGGTTCGACTTGTAGAGGCCGCGATAGTCGCTCATGTCAAGCTTGCCGGTCTTGTTCTCGATGGCCTGGATAACGCCGAAGGCGGCCAGGTTGGAGAAGATGTAGACCAAGATGTAGAACATCAGCGCGGCCATGCCCATGGCGTTGTTGCCGATGACGCCGAGCATGATGTAGCCGGCCTGCGAAATCGACGAGAAGGCGAGGAAGCGCTTCATGTTGTTCTGGCGCAGGGCGAAGAGGTTGCCGACGGTAATGGTGAGGATAATCAGTGCGTAGAGCATCCATTCCCACACGGCGGAGTAGACGGCGCCGAAGCAGTGGGTCAGAATCACCATGAAGGCGAAGGCGGCGGCGCCCTTGGAGATTACGCTCAGGTAGGAGGTAACCGATGTGGGGGCACCCTGGTAGACGTCGGCCGTCCAGAGGTGGAAGGGCACGAGCGAGAGCTTGAAGCCCACGCCGGCAATGACGAATGCCAGCGCCACGATGAGCAGCGCCGAGGCGTCGGTGTTGGCCACGGCCGTTGCAACAGAGCCGAAGTAGAGCGAGCCGCTGAGCAGGTAGACGTAGCTGAGACCGAGCATGAAGATTGCCGACGAGAAGACGGCAGTCAGGATATACTTGATTGCGGCTTCGTGGCTTTCGTATTTGTGCTTTTCGAAGGCGACCATTGCAGCCAGAGGCAGCGAGGCGCATTCAAGGCCGATGACGAAGAGCAGGAAGTGGCGCGCCGAAATCATCAGGTACATGCCGAAGAGCGTAACCAGCAGCAGCTCGTAGAACTCGCCGCGGCGGACGAGCTGCACCTCCGAGTTGTTCCACGTCGAGGCCTGCACCAGCACGATGAGCACGCCGACGTTGAGTATATTCTTGATTGTTGCGATTACGGGCGAGGTTACATACATGCCTGCGAAGGCCGACGTGGTTTCGCCGCAGCAGAGGCCGAAGCCGGCAACGGTGAAGACAGCCGTGAGCAGGATTGTCAGACCCGAAAGAGCGCCGAGCGCCTTCTTGGGTGCAAAGGTGTCGTAAAGGAATACCAGGAGGAAGATGACCAGCAGGCCGAGCTCCTGTTTCATTGCTAAGAACTGTGAGTAATCCATTGGTTTTAATGCGATTGGTCAGTCAGTGGTTGAATTACATGCCGAGCACCTTGAAGATTTCGGGCGAGAAAGTTGTGCGGATAAGGTCGGCGAAGAAGTTGGGGAAGCAACCGATGGCGGCCACGGCGATGATGAGCGTAACGGTCGAGGTGCGTTCCCACCACGTTGCGTCGGTGAGTTCGAGATGGTGAGGGTCCTGAACCGGGCCGAGCAGCAGCTTGCCGACAACGCGGAGAATATAGACGGCAGTGATGACAATCGAGCAGCAGGCAATGATTGTGAACACGCGGTTGAGCGTTGCGGTCTCCTCGAACGAGCCGACGAAGATGGTCATCTCGGCAACGAAGCCCGAGAGGCCGGGAAGGCCGAGCGAGGCGAAGCCGGCAATCATGTAGCACACGGCGAGGAAAGGCATGATTTTCATCAGGCCGCCCATCTGGCGGATGTCGCGGGTGTGGGTGCGGCCGTAGATCATACCGATGAGGGCGAAGAAGAGGGCCGTCATCAGACCGTGAGAGAGCATCTGCATGATGGCGCCGGTCATTGCGGTGGTGTTAAGCATCAGAATGGCGAAGAGCACCAGGCCGCAGTGGCTCACCGAAGAATAGGCGTTGATGTATTTGAGGTCGGTCTGCACGCAAGCCGAGAAGGCACCGTAGACCACCGAGATGCCGGTCAGAATCAGGAAAATCCATGCCAGCTCGTTTGCGGCGAAGGGCATCAGATAGATGGCCACGCGGAAGCAGCCGTAGCCACCCAGTTTCATGAGCACGCCGGCGTGGAGCATCGACACGGCAGTCGGGGCGCAGGCATGACCGTCGGGGCTCCATGTGTGGAAGGGGAACATGGCGCCCAGCACGCCGAAGCCGACGAAGGCCATCGGGAAGAGGAAGTACTGCCAGCTGTGGGGTATGGCGTCATACTCTGCGATTTCAAGCAGGTTGAACGTCGGGGCGACGCCTTCGGGCGTGCCGTGATAGTAGATGCCGATAATCGAGAGCATCAGGAAGGCCGAGCCGCCCATGAGCATCAGGGTGAGCTTCATGGCGCTGTATTCCTTGCGTCCCGTGCCCCAGATGCCGATGAGCAGATACATGGGAATGAGGGCAACCTCATAGAACATGAACATCGTGAAGAGGTCGATGCTGATGAAGAAGCCGAATACGCCGATGCTGAGCAGAATCAGCCAGAGGAAGAACTCCTTGGGCAGCGGATTGATTTTCCACGAGGCGAACGAGCCGGTGAGCAGAATTATCGACGAGAGGAGCAGCATGGCGATGGAGATGCCGTCGACGCCGACGCTCAGCTTGATGTTGAGCGCGGAAAACCACATCCAGTCGCCGCGATAGAGCATGGCGCCCTCGGCACCGGCGGCGCGCAGGCCGAGATAGTCGACCAGCAGCCACACGCTGAGTGCCAGAAGTGCCAGCGAGCCGGTTACGGCCACCGTGCGAATCTGCGCCATGTTGCGCGAGAGGTAGAGTCCCAGAAGCATCACCACCGGGATTACCACGAAATATATCAGAGGATTTGAAAACATAGCTTAATCAATGTTTGAGATTTGCGGAGGTGATTACTTGTTAGAGGAGCACGCAGGCTGCAGTGATGCCGCCCAGGAGCAGCGCTCCGAAAAGATATACATAGACATAGCCCTGAACCGAGCCGCTCTGCAGCGGGCGAATGGTGATGCTCAGGCGCTGGGCAATCCGGGCGAAGCCGTCCATGGTGCCGTCGATGATGTGGCGGTCAAACCAGGCAATGGGGCGGCAGATGCCGTTGAAGATAATCTTGTGGGTGATGAACATGTAGAGTTCGTCCCAGTAGAAGCGGTGGTAGGCGGCGGTCCAGAGGCCCTTGAACGTCGAAGCCAGTTTGTCGGGCAGGGCGTTCTTCTTGCGATACATCACCGTGGCCAGCGCGATTGCGCACACTGCGATGACAATCGAGGGCACGGCCACTCCGAGCCAGTCGATGTGAATCGTGTAGGGCTCGCCGTTCCAGCTGACAAGCTTGCCGAAGGGAATGAAACCGGCAACGCAGCTCACGGCGGCAAGGAACACCAGCGGCACGGCCATTACCCACGGAGCGTCGTGGGGCTTGTGGTGGCCATAGTCGGGTTCGTCCCACCAGAAGATGAGGTAGTAGAGACGGAACATGTAGAAGGCCGTCAGCGCGGCAACCATGCTCATCCACGCGCCCCAGAGGAAGTTGTTCTGATAGCAGGCCGACAGAATCTCGTCTTTCGAGAAGAAGCCCGAGAAGGGAGGAATGCCGGCGATGGCCAGGCAGCCGATGAGGAAGGTGATGTGGGTGATGGGCATGTACTTGCGCAGGCCGCCCATTGCCGTGTAGTCGTTAGAATGAACGGCGTGGATAATCGCGCCGGCGCCGAGGAAGAGCAGAGCCTTGAACATGGCGTGGGTGAACAGATGGAACATCGAGGCCATGTAGCCCAGGCCCTCGTGGATTTCAGGACGGGCAACGCCGAGGCTGACCATCATGAAGGCAATCTGCGAAATGGTCGAGAAAGCGAGCACGCGCTTGATGTCGACCTGCGTGCAGGCAACCATGGCGGCGTAGAAGGCGGTGATTGCGCCGACAACCGTGATGAACATCAGCGCGGCCTCTTCCATCAGATAGAGCGGGAACAGACGGGCAACCAGATAGACACCGGCCACGACCATCGTGGCGGCGTGAATCAGCGCCGAAACGGGCGTCGGGCCTTCCATTGCGTCGGGCAGCCAGATGTGGAGCGGCAGCATTGCCGACTTACCCATGCCGCCCATGAAGATGAGCACCAGGGCCCACGTGAGCAGCGAGCAGCCCATGAAGGTCTGGCCGGCGAAGTTCGAGGCGATGCCCATGGGGGTGTCGAGGCTCACGGCATAAGAGGCGCCCTCCTGAATCGAGGTGAAGTCGGTGAAGTTGAACGTGCCGGTTACGTAGCTCAGAATCAGAATGCCGATGAGGAAGCCCAGGTCGGCGAAGCGCGTAACGATGAATGCCTTCTTCGAGGCCGACACGGCCGAGGGACGCGTGTAGTAGAAACCGATCAGCAGGTAAGACGATGCGCCCACGAGCTCCCAGAAGATATACATCTGGAAGATGTTGGTGGCGACCACCAGGCCGAGCATCGAGAAGCTGAACAGCTGCAGGAACGCATAGTAGCGCTGGAAGCCTTTCTCGCCCTCCATATAGCCCAGCGAGTAGAGATGGACGCAGAAGCTGATGGTGGTGATTACGACGAGCAGCAGCGCCGAAATCGGATCGAGCAGGAAGCCGATGCGGATTACGAGGTTATCGTAGAACTGCAGCCAGTCTTGGTTGAAGACGATGTATTGGAGGCGTTCGCCCGCTTCGCTGACAAAGTCGGGCACATTGCCGAAGAAATAGGTGCAGGCGGTGATGTAGGCAAGCACCATAGTGGCGCCCATGCTCAGCACGCCGTACCAGCCGGCCGCCTTATGGCTCATTTTCGGGCCGAGGAGTCCCAGCACCAGGAAGCCCAGCAGCGGGAGACACAGAATCAGAATGGGAATAATGGGTTCCATAGCGTCGGTTAGCCTTTGAGTTTGTTAGCGTCGCGAACGTCGACGTTCTTGTTGACGCGATAGAGGTTGATGATGATGGCGATGGCCAGAGCCGTTTCGGCGGCGGCAATCGCGATTGCAAAGAGGGTGAAGAACATGCCCTCGGTGCTTTCGGGATACACGTAGCGGTTGATGACCGTGAAGTTCAGGTCGACCGCATTGAGCATCAGCTCCAGCGAAATGAGCATCGCAATCATGTTCTTGCGCGTCAGAAAGCCGTAGACGCCGCAGCAGAACATGACCAGGCTCGGGAGCAGGTAGTATAGCACGTTGATTTCCATATCGATTATAAGTCAATAAGCGTTAACGTTTACGAGCCACGGCAACTGCGCCGATAATGCAGGCAAGCAGCAGCACGCTGACGGCCTCAAATGGCAGCAGCAGGCCGCCGCGGTCGGTCGAGAGCATCTGCTCGCCGAGTTTCTGCATGGTCAGGAACTCCATGTCGGGTTTGCCGCCAAGCAGCGCGCAGCAGCGGCTCAGCAGGGCCCAGCCGGTGATGCCTGCGGTGGCCACGGCGGCAAGAATGCCCCAGCCGCGACGGCGGCTTTCGAGCTTCTCGGTGTTGTCGCCCGGCTTGGTGGTGAGCAGAATCGCAAAGACGAACAGCACGACGATGCCGCCGGCATAGACCGCAATCTGCACGCCGCCGAGGAATTCATAGTCCATCATGAAGTAGATGACGGCGGCGGCGAAAAGAGTGAACAGCAGATAGGTGGCCGCACGCAGAATCTTGCGTGTGGTTACTGCAAGTATCGAAAAAATGATGATGGCCAGAGCCACGATGGTATAAAGAATTTCCATAGCGCTTGGTTTTATTTTTCAGGTTCGGGAGTAGCCGGTGCGGCCGGTGCAGGCGCGGCAGCCGGAGCGGCAGGCACGGGGTCGGGCGCCTCGGGCAGATAATTGAGCTTCTTCACCAGCAGTTCGCGGGTAAACACAGCCTGCTCGAAGTCGTTGCTGAACTCGATTGCGCCGGTCGGGCAGTTCGTAACGCAAAGCTGGCAGAACGTGCACGAACCCAGGTCATACATCCAGTTGACGAGTTTTTTCTTTTTCTTGCCGTCGGGCATGTCAACCATTTTGCTCTCGATGGTGATTGTGCCGTTGGGGCAGGAGCGCTGACACATTCCGCAGCTGATACACTTGTGGCGCCCTTCGGCGTCATACTTCAGAGTAAGTATAGCCCTGAACCGTTCGGGCACATGGACCGTGTCGCGGTTTTCGGGATACCTCTCCGTTACCTTTTTGGTCAGGAACTCCTTGCCGGTTACTTCCATGCCCTTGACGAGCGATGAAAGCCCCTGGCCGAAGCCCTTGAAATAATCTTTTACGCTACCCATAGGTATCTGTCGGTATTGTTATGCTGTTTTTTGATATTTTTTCGTATGCTGTTATCTGACCTGACCGCCGAGAATGTCGAGCAGCTCGGCGGTGATGCTCTGTTGTCGAAGTTTGTTATATTCAAGGCGCAGCTGTTCGAGCAGCTTGGTGGCGTTGTCGTTGGCGCTCTGCATGGCCATGACGCGTGCGGCCTGCTCGCTTGCGCGGTTCTCGGCAAAAACCTCCTGCATTGTCGACAGGAGCATCAGCGGCAGCGCCGTGGCGAAAATCTGCTCGGCCGAGGGCTCGAATATGTACATGCCCGCGCCCTGCGACTCGCCCCCGGCCTCGCCGGCCGGCTTTACGGGCAGAATCTGCTGAGCCTCGAGGCGCTGACGCGAAGGCGAATGGAAGTGCATGTAGACAACGTCCACCCTGTCGGTCTCGCCCTTCAGGAATGCGTCTTGCAGCTTGCGCGTGAACTCCTTGACGGCGTCGGCGTCGCTCTTTGAGTTGACGCCGGGGTCGGCCACGACCGAGATGCCCGGGCCGGCAAGCTTGGCCACCGCGCGCGCCATCTTCGAACCGACGGGCACGAGCTGCAGCTCAAGGCCGTCGCCGCAGGCGGCACGCAGCGAGTTGAGATGTTCAAGCAGCTGCTTGAAGATGTTGACATTGTAGGCGCCACACAGACCGTCGTCGCTGCCGAGCACGACAACAGTGGCTTTCGCCACGGGGCGCTCGGCCGTCAGCGGCGAAACAAACTGCACGTCGGCACTCAGCAGGTTGCCTATGATGGTTTCAAGCTGCGTGCGGAACGGCAACAGGCGCTTGATTTCGCGCGTGGCCTTGGTCATCTTGGCCGACGAAATCATTTTCATCGCTCCGGTAATTTTTTCGGAAGATGAAACCGAGCCTATTCGCCCTTTCAGTTCGCGGAGTGTAGCCATCGGTCAATCAGTTCTTATATTGGGCGGCTGTTTCGAGCGCCGTCTTGGTCAGAATGTCGGTAATTTCGTCGGTAAACTGCCCGGCCTTGATGGCGTCGAGCACGTCGGCCTGATGAGACGCGCGCAGCGCCATCAGGAAGCGCTTCTGGAACTCGGCAATCTTGTCGGCCGGCACGTCTTCGAGCAGCCCCTGCGTGCCGCAGTAAATCACGGCCACCTGCTCCTCTACGGGCCAGGGCTGATATTGCGGCTGAATGAGCAGGCGCTCGTTCTTGCGGCCCTTGTCGATGACGCGGGCGGTTACGGCGTCCATGTCGCCGCCGAATTTCGTGAACGACTCCAGCTCGCGGAACTGTGCCTGGTCGATTTTCAGCGTGCCCGCTACCTTTTTCATCGGTTTGATCTGGGCGTTGCCGCCTACGCGACTAACGGAGATGCCCACGTTGATTGCCGGGCGGATACCGCGGTTGAACAGGGCAGTCTCAAGGAAAATCTGGCCGTCGGTAATGGAGATTACGTTCGTGGGAATGTAGGCCGACACGTCGCCCGCCTGCGTCTCGATGATGGGGAGCGCGGTGAGCGAGCCGCCGCCCTTGACCAGCGGTTTCAGCGCCGGGGGCAGGTCGTTCATCTTCTCGGCCACGGCCTGGTTGTCGATAATGCGGGCCGCGCGCTCCAACAGACGCGAATGGAGGTAGAAAATATCGCCGGGATATGCCTCACGTCCCGAGGGGCGCTTCAGAATCAGCGAAATCTCGCGGTAGCTGACGGCCTGTTTCGACAAGTCATCATAAACGATAAGGGCGTCGCGGCCCGTGTCGCGGAAATACTCGCCGATGGCCACGCCGGCAAACGGCGAATAATAGCGCATGGCGGCCGAGTCGGAAGCCGATGCAGCCACGACCACGGTGTAGTCCATGGCGCCGTTCTTGCGCAGCGTCTCGACGGTGGCGGCAATCGACGATGCCTTCTGACCGATGGCCACGTAGATGCAATAGACGGGTTTGCCGGCCTTGAAGTTGTCGCGCTGGTTGATGATGGTGTCGATGGCGATGGCGGTCTTGCCGATCTGGCGGTCGCCGATAATCAGCTCGCGCTGGCCGCGACCGATGGGCACCATCGAGTCAACGGCCTTGATGCCGGTTTGCAGCGGAGTCTTTACGGGCTGGCGGTAGATTACGCCCGGAGCCTTGCGCTCCAGCGGCAGGTGAATCAGGTCGCCCTCGATGGCGCCGCGGCCGTCGACGGGTTCGCCCAGCACGTTGATGACGCGTCCAAGCAGACCCTCGCCCACGGGAATCGAGGCGATTTCGCCCGTGCGGCGCACTTTCATGCCTTCGGTAACGCTGTTGACGTTGTTGAGCAGAATCACGCCCACGTTGCTCTCTTCGAGGTTCAGGGCCACGCCCTTGACGCCGTTTTCGAACTCAACGAGCTCGTTGGCGCAAACGTTGTCGAGACCGTAGACGTGAGCAACGCCGTCGCCCACTTCGAGCACCGAACCGGTTTCCTCGAAAGCGACCTTGCGGTTGATGCTTTCAAGCTGCTGCTTCAGTATTTGAGAAATCTCGCTTGGATTAGTCATTGCGAAAATTTAATGGCTTAATAGTTTTAGTCGTAGTTGTTTAAGGTCGTTTGCCACTGAGGCGTCAAGCAGCTCGTTGTCAATGCTGACGGTGAAGCCGCCGATGAGGTCGGGATTGACCGCCTCGTTAAACTCGGCCGTGGCATCGGCCGGAAGATGTTTTTTTACCAGAGTGTGTATGCGCTCGAGTTCCGCAGACTGCAGCGGGGCCGCCGAAGTGATATCGACGCGATAGATTTTGCGCGCGCTGCGATAAATGGCCACATAGGCCAGCGCGACATCGCGCACATAGTCCATGCGGCGGTTGCGCTCCATGAGCTGCACCATGTCGGCCACAAGCAGCGCGACCTTGGCGTCGGGCTCGGCGGCAGCGGCCACGAGCTGTTGCTTGTCGGCGGCGGCGACGTGCGGATTGGCCATGGCCTTCTGCAGGTCGGGTTCGGCGGCAAAGGCGGCGCCCAGACGCAACATGGCGTCATAGACGGCCTTGTCGGTACCGCGCTCTGCGGCAAGCATGAACAGCGCTTTTGCGTAGCGGCGAGGAATCAGTCCCTGGTCCATCAGTCAGCGGTTTCTATTTGGTCCAAGATGTTATCCACGAGCTTGGCCTGAGCCGAGGAGTCTGACAACTGCTTGCCGACTACTTTCTGCGCAATGTCGAGGGCGGCGGCGCTGACTTCGTCGCGGAAGCTCTGACGGGCTTCCTTGCGGGCCTGCTCGATGGCCACCTTGGCGGCGTCCATCTCCTTCTTGGCCTCGCGGGCGGCTTCGGTGCGCGCCTCCTCGATTATCTGCGATTTCATGCGGTCGGCTTCGCGGAGAATGTCGGCCTGACGCACGCGCGCCTCGGCTTCAAACTTCTCGGCCTGAGCCTTTGCCGAATCGAGCTGCTCCTTGGCCTCGCGGGCATACAGCACTCCCTGGTCGATGAGCTCGGCTCGGCTGTCCACTCCTTTCATGATGGCCGGCCATGCGAACTTCCACATCAGGAAGAACAGCACGGCAAAAGCCACAAACATCCAGAAGATGAGGCCGAAGTCAGGGGTGAAGAGTTCCATTGAGGTTACTTATCGCGGAGGGTTTTAGACGAAGAGGCAAAGAAGGCAGACAATTACTGCGAACAGAGCCACACCTTCGATCAGGGCGGCAATCACAATCATGTTGCTTCGGATATCGTTGGCGGCTTCGGGCTGACGGGCGATGGCTTCCATTGCCGACGAGCCGATTTTACCGATACCAATGCCTGCGCCGATGGCTGCGATGGCTGCGCCGAAGCCGGCACCGAGATACTGAATTGCGATTTCGAGAATAAGGGCTAACATAATGATTTAGTTTTTTGTGTTAGTTGATTATACTTTTATATTTTATTGATTTCAAACTTTAGCGGGTTTAGTTTCGGCGGGGTGATGTTCGTCGTGGCCCCGCTCCTGGGCCATGCCGATAAACGTGGTGCTCAGCATGGTGAAGACGAAGGCCTGAATGAAGCTGACCAGAACGTCGAGCAGCAACATGAAGATGCTGAACAAGATGCTCACCACTGTGGCGGTGCCCGTGGCCAGCGCCGAGCCGAAGTCGGCCATGATGAAGATTATCAGCGTCAGCACGATGACAATCATGTGGCCGCCCATCATGTTGGCGAACAGACGCACTGTCAGCGACGCCGGCTTTGTCAGCACGCCGAAAAGCTCGATTATCTGCATGATGGGTATCGGGCATTTGAGCCAGATGGGCACGTCGGGCCAGAAGATTTCTTTCCAGTAGTGCTTGCGGGCAAAGAGATTGGTGCAGAAAAACGTTATCAGCGACAGCACCAGCGTAACGGCGATGTTGCCCGTAAGGTTGGCGCCGCCGGGGAAAATCACCATCAGACCCATCAGGTTCATGACGAAGATGAACATGAACACGGTGAGCAGATACGGGGCGAAGCGGCGCGAGTCGGCTCCGAGGGTCGGTTTGACCACACCCTTGTAGATGAAGTCGATGAGCGACTCAACGGCGCCCGTGAAGCCGCGCGGAGCCTCAAAGCCGCGCTTCTTGTGCCAGCGGGCCACGGGCATGCACACCAGAAGCACCACGATGACACTGATCCAGAGCGCGCAGACATTCTTGGTGATTGACATGTCGAAGGCGGGACGCACCTGAGTGCCGTCGGCCATCAGCTGCACCACCTTGCCCTTGTTCTCTCCCTCGGTCGGGAGCAGCCACGTGTAGTCGCCGTCGACATAAGGCTCGTGATGACTGATGTGCGACGAGCTGAAGCAGTGGAATGTGCCGTCTTCGGCCCAGAGCATCACGGGCAGCGGAATGCGGTGATGATGGTCGAAAGGCACCTCCCAGCCATAGCCGTCGCCGAGATGGTCGAAGATTATCTCCTTGGGGTTGAACTTGCCCTGCTCTTCGCCGGCAACGGCAGCCTCGTCTGTCCCGGCAGCCGCAGCGGCCGGAAGGGCAAAGGTGATGGCAACCGTCAGGAGCGCAATGAATATTCTGAATCGATTCATCTTTTGAGAGTAGGTGGGGTTAGTAGATGCAGACTGACACGACATCGTTCAACACGTCAACCAGACCGCCGTCGGTCGGCACCCGATGCTCTTCCTCGCCGGTGCGATACACAATGTCGCCCTTGACGAGAGTGGAAATCAGGGCGGCGTGGCGCGGAAGCACGGTAAACGAGCCCATGGCGCCGGGCAGCGTAACTGCGTCGGCCGAGCCTTCAAACACAATGTCGGTTGCTGAGATTATGCGTAGAGTCATGTCGTTGAATCTGCCTGATAAGGATTATTTTACTTCGGCAAGGAGCTTTTCGCCCTTGGCAATGGCGTCGTCGATGGTGCCGACGTTGAGGAACGCCTGCTCGGGATACTTGTCCATCTCGCCCGACAGAATCATCTTGAAGCCGCGAATGGTCTCGTTCAGAGGCACCATCACGCCGGGCAGACCGGTAAACTGCTCGGCCACGTTGAACGGCTGCGAGAGGAAGCGCTGGGCGCGGCGCGCGCGGGCAACGACCAGCTTGTCGTCGTCGCTCAGTTCGTCGACACCGAGAATTGCGATGATGTCCTGCAGCTCGTTATACTTCTGCAGCAGCTGCTTGACAGCCTGGGCGGTATTGTAATGGTCTTCGCCGATGACGTTGGGGTCGAGAATACGCGACGTCGACTCCAGCGGGTCAACGGCCGGATAGATGCCGAGCTCGGCGATTTTACGCGACAGCACTGTGGTGGCGTCGAGGAACGAGAAGGTCGTGGCCGGCGCCGGGTCGGTCAAGTCGTCGGCAGGCACATAGATTGCCTGCACGGAGGTGATAGAGCCGTTTTTGGTCGACGTGATTCGCTCTTGCAGCGTGCCCATTTCCGAGGCGAGCGTAGGCTGGTAGCCCACGGCCGACGGCATGCGGCCCAGCAGAGCCGAAACTTCCGAACCGGCCTGAGTGAAACGGAAAATATTGTCAATGAACAGCAGAATGTCCTTGCCGCCGCCGTCCTGGTCGCGGAACTGCTCGGCAACGGTCAGACCGGTCAGCGCCACGCGCAGACGTGCGCCCGGCGGCTCGTTCATCTGGCCGAACACCAGTGCGGCCTGCGACTGCTCAACCTGGTTCATGTCGACCGCGTTGAGGTCCCACTGACCTTTTTCCATGCCTTCAGAGAACTTATCGCCATACTTGATGACGCCCGACTCGATCATTTCGCGCAGAAGGTCGTTGCCCTCGCGCGTGCGCTCGCCGACACCGGTGAACACCGAGAAGCCGTTGTGGCCCTTGGCAATGTTGTTGATGAGCTCCATGATGAGCACGGTCTTGCCCACGCCGGCGCCGCCGAACAGGCCGATTTTGCCGCCTTTCGAGTAAGGCTCGAGCAGGTCGATGACCTTGATGCCGGTCTGAAGGATTTCGGTCGAAATCGTAAGGTCTTCAAACTCGGGTGCGGGCTGATGAATTGCGCGCAGGTTGTCGCGGTTAAGGGCGGGCAGATTGTCGATTGCGTCGCCGATGACGTTCATCAGGCGGCCCTTGAGCTGCTCGCCGGTCGGCACGGAAATCGGGTGGCCGAGATTCTCGACCTTGACGCCGCGCTGAAGGCCGTCGGTACTCTCCATGGCCACGCAGCGCACGGTGTCTTCGCCGATGTGCTGCTCGACCTCGAGAATCAGTTCCGAACCGTCGGGACGGGTAATTTTCAGTGCACTATAGATTGAGGGCAGCTGCGAGGCATCGCCTTCGAAGGCGACGTCGACCACAGGGCCGATAACCTGAGCTACTTTACCAAATTGCTCGCTCATTGTCAGAGGGGGTATTTGAGAAGTTTAGTTTAGAAATGAAGGCCGGTGGCGATTACAATTACCATCAGCACGAGGTTGACAAGTGCCAGAGGCATCAGATATTTCCACTCGAACGAAAGGAGCTGGTCGATTCGCAGGCGAGGGAATGTCCACTTGAACCAGATCATCACGAACGTTACGGCCACGGCCTTAGCCAGGAACCAGAGGAACGACGGAATATAGTCCATCACGGCGTTGAAACCGTCCCAGCCGGCGATGTGCAGCGGCATCCAGCCGCCGAAGAAGAGCAGCGCGGCAACGCCGCCGATGATGAACAGGTTCAGATATTCGGCCAGATAGAAGAAGCCGAAGTGCATGCCCGAATACTCGGTGTGATAGCCGGCGGTGAGCTCGCTCTCGGCCTCGGGAAGGTCAAACGGGCCGCGGTTGGTCTCGGCCGTGCCTGCCACGATGTAGATGAGGAAGGCGATGATTGCCGGAATGTGGCCCTTGAAGATGAACCAGCCGTTGGCCTGTTCGGCGACGATGTCGCTGACGTTCATGCTGCCGGCCAGGCAGACCATCGTGATGACGCAGAGGGAGATGGAGATTTCATAGCTGACCATCTGTGCGCCCGAGCGCAGCGCGCCGATGAGCGTATATTTGTTGTTGCTCGACCAGCCGGCAAGCAGAATGCCGAGAACGCCGATTGAGCTCGTGGCCAGCAGGAAGAAGATGCCGATGTTGAAGTCGATGACCTGCAGGCCGTTGCCCCAGGGCAGAACGGCAAACGACAGCATCGACGCCAGAATCACCAGGAACGGAGCGAGACCGAACAGGAACTTGTCGACATGGTTCAGCGGAATAATCTCCTTGATGAGCATCTTGAACATGTCGGCAAACGACTGCAGCAGACCCAGCGGGCCTACGCGGTTCGGGCCGAGGCGGCACTGGAATGCGGCGCAGACCTTACGCTCGAAATAGATGTAGAAGAGCGCCAGGAGCGCATAGACCAACAGAAGCCCGAGACCGATGAGAACACACTCAACGGTTACGGTGAGCCACGGTGCCAGACCGCACGTTTCGCTCAGGAAGCTGTCAATCCAGTGGGTAATGACGGATAAATCGTACATATCGGTTTGAACGTTGTTTTTCGATGAATGGAGTCAGAGAGGCGTTAACGGTCAATGTCGGGCACGACATAGTCGAGCGAGCCGCCGATGGTTATGAGGTCGGCGATTTTCTGACCGCGGGTTAAATGGTCAAGCGCACCGGCAAGGCAGAATCCGGGTGAGTTGAACTTCATGCGCAGAGGCTGCTGGCCGCCGTCGCTCTCGATGTAGACGCCGAAGGCGCCGCGGCAGGCCTCGACCTGCTGGAACCAGTGGCCCTGGGGCAGCTTGACAATTTTGGGCACCTTGGCGCAGATTTCGCCGTCGGGAATGTTGTCGACAAGCTGAGCCAGAATCTTGCAGCTCTGTTCCATCTCGCTGATGCGCGCCTTGAAGCGGTCCATCGAGTCGCCGCCCGTGCGCACAACTTCTTCAAAGTCGAGTTCGGAATAGATGCCGTAGGGGTGGGTCTTGCGCACGTCGCATGCCCAGCCGGCAGCGCGGCCTGTGGGGCCCGTGCAGTTATAGTCGACGGCATCGGCCTCGGTCAGCACGCCCACGCCGTTCATGCGGTTGTTGGCGATGATGTTGCCGGTAAAGACCTTGTTATACTCCTTGATGGCCTTGGGCATGATTTCAAGCAGTGCCTTCACGTCTTTTTGGAAGTCGGGGTGAAGGTCGGCGATGACACCGCCGATGCAGTTATAGTTGAACGTCATGCGGGCGCCGCAGGTGCGTTCAAGAATGTCGAGAATGGTTTCGCGCTCGCGCAGCGGATAGAAGAGCATCGTCGTGGCGCCGAGGTCCATGCAGAACGTGCCGATGGCCAGCAGGTGAGACGAGATGCGCATCAGTTCGTCCATCATCACGCGGATAACCTGCGCGCGGCGGGGC
This sequence comes from uncultured Porphyromonadaceae bacterium, assembly GCA_902495245.1. Lineage (GTDB taxonomy): Bacteria > Bacteroidota > Bacteroidia > Bacteroidales > Muribaculaceae > UBA3263. The sequence goes on along the minus strand of CABUWI010000008.1, from coordinate 26,789 downwards.
ACCTCGAGGGCCATTGCCTTTTCGATGCAGAGGCAGAGCGCATGGCGGTTAATCATGGCCGACAGATAGTCGAGACGGTCGGTGAAGTGGAGGGTCTGCGGATAGGTGTCGCCCTCGCAGAGTTTCTCGATTCCGCGGTGGATATAGCCGAGATAGAGGTCGATTTTCTTGATTTCCTCGCCGTCGACCGACGTGCGCAGACGCAGCACGCCGTGAGTGGCGGGGTGTTGCGGGCCGATGTTCACCACGAATTCTTCGGGGCGGAAAATCACGTGGTCAACCTTTGCGATGCTGCCGTCGGGTTGCTCTTCATAGCTGACGGTAGTGTCTTCGACCTCTTCATGGTCAAGTCGCACGGGGTTTATCTCGGGGTTGGTGTCATAGTCCTTGCGGAAAGGATAGCCTACCCAGTCATTGCGCAGGAACAGGCGGCGCATGTCGGGGTTGCCGATGAACTTGATGCCGTAGAAGTCATAGACCTCGCGCTCGTAGATGCCGGCCACTGCATAGAGGTCGGTAATTGAATGCAGGAACGGATTTTCGCGGTCGGCGGTGGTTACGGTAATCCTGACCATCTCGAATGTGCGCGAATTGGTCAGATAGTAAACCACACCGAGAAGTTCGCCCCAGTCCATGCCGATGAGCGCCGTCAGGTTGTCAAAGCCGAGCTCGCGGCGCAGAAGCGTCGCCAGGGCGTGCCAGTCGGCGTCGGGAATGGTGATTTCAAGCGTCTCGCCCTGAGCGAACTCGGCGGCGGCGAACTGCTTGGCCACTATCTCCTGAATGTTTGCCATATAGAGTTATTGTGATAATGGTTGTTACTTAGCTAATTAGTTGGTCATCTCGTCGATGGGGTGATTCTTCAGGAACTCCTTGCGGTTTTCCTTGCGGTTGACGCCGCCGAAGAATTTTTCAACCTTGACCTTGCGCGAGAGCTGCATGATTGCATAAATCATGGCCTCGGGGCGCGGGGGGCAGCCGGGGCAGTAAACGTCGACGGGAATAATCTCGCCCACGCCCTTGACAACGTGATAGGAATTCTTGAACGGGCCGCCCGAGATGGCGCAGCCGCCGGTTGCGATTACGTATTTCGGCTCGGCCAGCTGGTCGTAGAGACGACGCACAACGGGCGCCATGCGGTGAACAATCGTGCCGGCAACCATCATGAAGTCGGCCTGACGTGGCGACGAACGCGCCACTTCCCAGCCGAAACGGGCCATGTCATAACGGGCAGCGCCGAGAGAGATGAACTCGATGCCGCAGCACGACGTGGCAAACGTCAGAGGCCACAGCGAGTTCGAGCGGCCCCAGTTGATGAGCTTGTCGAGCGAGCCTACAATCACATTCGTGCCGTTGGCCTTGAGCTCTTTGACCATCGACTCGATATACTCGTTGTCTTTCCATGCCTCGTAGGGCATCGATTTGGTCGTTACTTCCATTGCAGAGCTCCTTTCCGCCAGGCATATACCAGGCCCAATACAAGAATCGTGAAGAACACAGCGATGCAAAGAATGCCGGCGCCGCCCATGGCACGCATGTTAACGGCCCAGGGGAAGAGGAACACGCACTCTACATCGAACATCAGAAAAAGAATGGCATAGAGATAATAGCCAATCTTGAACTGCGCCATGGACTCGCCACGGGTAGGAATGCCGCACTCGTAAGCCTCACCCTTCTGCGGGTTGTAAGAGCGCGGAGAAAGCAGTCCGGCAAGCCACAATGCCAAGGCCACAAGAGCTATGCCCGTGGCGGCGGCGGTGATGGCCAGGACGCCATTAGAAATGGATAACGTTATCATACAAGTTTTTATGGTAACAAATCAGTTAAGTTTTGTCTAATTTACCTGCAAATTTACGAAAAAAATCTTAAACTCGCCTCACAATACTTAAAAAATCCAAACAAATCTTCCGACCTGACGCCTCAGTTGGAGATGAGCGCATAGCGGCCGTCGACGTTAAACAGGACTCTGTAGGCGCGCAGGGCGTAACCGTCGGTGCGCGCGGGGCCGCTCACGGGGGCGCCGGGACCTTCGCCGCGAATGGCGAACACATCGTAGGTCGAGCCGCATTTCGAACAGCGCGCAAGGTTCTCTTCGCGGTCAATCGAGATGCGTACGTCGCGAAGCCGCTCGACGGGACACGACAGGTCGAACGCCTGCGGCTCGGAGTTGACGTCGCATGTCAGCAACACGCCGCCATAGCCCGTATAGGAGTAGTCGGGATAAGGATAGTCTGACGGAACACCCTCTTCGCGGATAAACACACGCGACTGCAGCGCGCCGCCAACGCCGAAAAAATCCCACTCGCCCGCCGAGGTAAAAGGCACGTAGACGCGCGTGCGCGGAATGCGGTCGTCGTTCAGGTCAATAGATTCACACCCCGCCGGCAGCAGGGCCGACAGGGTGCAAAGCGATGCCGCAAGCATGCGGCTGAATGGTTTTGTCATGCGTTGAGTTGTCCGAACATTTCGCCGAATTTGTCGGCAGCTTCCTGAAGTTTGCCGCCGATGAGCGGACGCAACATCATCGGAATCTCGGCTTCGATAGTCGCGCTGATGTCTGTCGAGTCAGCGCCGGCTTCGGCCAGGGCGATGTCGACATAAATCGGCATGACGCCGGTGTCGGCCATGAAGCGCACCAGGTCGGGCTCGCGGCGCTCGACGATGCGGAACTTCATCTCCCCCACCCCGGGCGCGGTGAACGCCAGAGTCTCGGAGTCGGGAAAGTTCACGGTGCCCATCTTGGCCTTGAGGTCATCGGGCAGCGACGACATGCGCTCGCGCACGCCGCTCAGGTCGGACAGTCGATTGTAGACGTCGCCGCGGGCAGCGGCGAGTCTATAAGGTTTGCCTGTATATTTCACGATAAATCAGTCGTTTGTTATTTTGCAGCAGTCCAGACCGACGGATCCTTGCGCCATTCGCGCAGCGTTTCGAGATCTTCTTCGCGAATATAGTTGGTTGCGAGCGCGGCCTCGAGCATCGCGTTGTAGTTGCTAAGCGTAACCAGTTCAACGTCGGCGTCGCGGAATGCCTTCTGGGCCACGGGGAAGCCGTAGCTGAACATGGCGACCATGCCGACAACCTCGCAACCCGCATTGCGGATTGCCTGAACGGCCTTGAGCGAACTGCCGCCGGTTGAAATCAGGTCTTCGACCACTACAACCTTCTTTCCGGGCACGAGATTGCCCTCAATGAGGTTTTCAAGGCCGTGGTCTTTGGGCGATGAACGCACATAGACGTAGGGAAGTCCGAGAGTGTCGGCCACGAGCGCGCCCTGAGCGATGGCGCCGGTTGCGACACCGGCCACGCAATTGGCCTCGGGGAAGCGTTCTTCAATCACACGGCACAGTTCAACCTTGATGAACGAACGGATATCGGGATAGGACAGCGTGATGCGATTGTCGGTGTATATGGGTGAATTCCAACCGCTGGCCCATGTGAACGGATTGTTGGGCTGGAGCTTGATTGCGCTGACTTTCAGCAGCTTCTCGGCAAGAAGTGTTTCGACCTGTTTCATGTGTAATTTGACGTTGAGGTTAAGTTTTTAAGCCGCAAAGTTACGAAATTTCCGGGAATATTCCACCCCGGAAATTCCGTTTTGTTAATTTTTATTTTACCAGCGACTGCAAAGTGGTGTAAAAGGCCGGATCTTCGCCAACGGTTACGTTGCGCACAACGCCTTTAGGGTCAATGATGACCTTGGTCGGGAAACCCTCCACACCGTAGTCCATGAGCACTTTCTTGTCGTTGCCTGCGAAGAGGTTCACCCAGGGGAGCTCATACTTCTTGACGGCCTCGAGCCAGGCTTCTTTCTTGTCGTAGGCAATGCCGACGAACTCAGCCTTGCCTTTGAGGGCGGCGTAGCTCTTTTTCATTTCGGGGAAACCCTTGATGCACCAGCCGCACCACGAGCCCCAGAAGTCGAGTACCACCCATTTGCCCTGAAGCGACTGCAGGGTTACGGTTTTGCCGTTGGTGTCGGACAGGGCGAAATCAGGAGCCTTCGAGCCTGCGGCCGGAGCCTGAGCCATGGCAGAGAATGCGGCCACGACGGCCAGCAGAATGAATGCGATACGTTTTTTCATTGTTTTTTCCGATATTATAAATAAACTCTTGTACACTAATAACTAATAGATGCCGGGGATTATTGCGTAGTGAGGCGTCTCGGGGCCGAATTCGGCGCGATAGCGGGCATTGATTTTGCGGGCGCGGGGCGCGAGGTTGGCAAAAGTCCATAGGGCGAAAACGGCGCCGGCCCAGCTCCACGTCAGAATGGCAAAGCCCACCCACTCCATCAGCTCGCCGAAATAGTTGGCGGAGGTTACGTAGCGGAACATGCCGCCGCGCGGCAGATAGTGGCGCGTGTCGCCGGGTTTGCGCAGATGGCGGATAATGCTGTCGCTCTGCAGGTTGGTGAACATGCCCCAGGCAAATATCAGCGTGCCGCAAATGAATTGCGGACTGTAGAGCCACGACGCCTCGTAGCGGCCCGGAGCACTGACATAGAAAATCCAGCCGCCCTGCATCAGCGCGTTCAGAGAGTTGAAGAGTACGCCCATGAGCATAATTGCGAGCGGCATCTTGCTTTTGCCTTTCATCATCAGCGGGAAAATGAACGAACGCTGAAAGTAGTGCAGCTCAAAAATCAGGCACATCACCACCGGGGCAAGTTCGGCCTTGCGGGGCGAGGCGAGCCAGAGCCACAGCATGATGAAGAACACCGGCGCCTCCATCAGCACCCAGGCCGTTTTGTTGTTGATTGCCGGTCCCCACTTGGAGTTGAACATGATGCCATAACCGGCCTCAAGCTTTTGCAAGGCTATGAAAACCACCACGGCCGTTGCGGCCATAATCCACAGAAACACCGCGAAGTTATGCGGCTGAAACAGTTCTAAATTCATAATTCTCTAAGTTTAATGTTAAGAGTCAAGAGTTAATGGTCAAGGGTGCAGGTTCTAAGTTGTGAGCTCAAGGTTCAGTGGCATTTGTGCAACTTTTAACTTTTAACCTTTAACTTTTAACTCCGATGCGCGGCAGCTGAATGCGGAAGGTGGTCTTCACGCCAGGCTCGGAGTCCTTGACGAAGATGCGGCCGTGGTGATACGACTCGACGATGCGCTTGGCCAGCGTCAGTCCCAGTCCCCACCCGCGCTTCTTGGTCGTATAGCCGGGCCGGAAAACAGTCTTGAAATCCTTGCGCGCAATGCCCTTGCCCGAGTCGGAAATCTCGATGACGGCATTGCCCTCTTCGGCCATCGTCGCCACGCGCAGCCGCCCGTGGCCCTCCATGGCGTCAACGGCGTTCTTGATGAGGTTTTCGAGCACCCACTCTATCAGCGACACGCTCAGATTCACTCTCAGCGGCTCGGCCGACAGCTCGAGCTGCAGGTCAACGCCCGACGAGATGCGCGAGCGCATGTAGCCCACGGCGTGCTCAACCACCGTGTTGACATCTTCAGGCTCCATGGCAGGCGGCGAGCCGATTTTGCTGAAACGCGAGGCTATGACGCTCAGGCGGTTGACGTCCTTGTTCATTTCGTCAACCACTTCCTTGTCGACGCCGTAGCCCGGCAGAATCTCCACCCACGCCATCAGCGACGATATGGGCGTGCCCAGCTGATGGGCCGTCTCCTTGCTCAGGCCCACCCACACCTTGTTCTGCTCGGCCCGCTTGGTGGCCGACACGGCATAGTAGACCACGAAGACGAACGCGGCCATGACCAGCAGCTGCACGTAGGGATACCAGCTCAGCCGCCTCAGCAGCAGCGAGTCTTCATAATAGAGATGCTGGTTGACCCCCGGCTCGATGACAATGTGAATCACGTTGGGCGACTTCTTGAGCCGCTCGAGGCGCGAACGCAGAAACTTTTCGTTCGCCTCGGTGAGCTGCCAGGGGGGCAGAGTGTCGGTCGATTCGGGCAACTCGAAGTTCAGATGATCGAGAATCCGGTCCGAATCGTCAACGAGAATCACCGGAATGGTATGGTTCCCCTTGACGATGGAGAGAAGGAAGTCGAGGTCGGTCGACGAGTCGGCCGATGCAATCTCGCGGGTGGCATCGGCCCATATCTGCATGCGGGCGCGCTCCTGTTCGCTGAGGTCGCCCACAAGGCGGTCGCTCACCCACAGAAAAGCCGCAGCCACGGCTACCGTGGCGAGCATAAACACCACAGTGCCGCGGCGGCGAAGTTCGTAAATGTTAGGCATTGGCGATGGCGGCGGCTATGCGCTCCATCTCGTCGGCGGGAATCTCGCGCTTGGGGGCGCGGAAGTCCATGTCGGCTTCCGTCTGCAACGGAACCAGATGAATGTGGGCGTGAGGCACTTCCATGCCCAGCACGGCCACGCCGACGCGCTGACAAGGCACGGCTTTCTTGATTTTCAATGCTACCTTGCGGGCAAATTCCATCAGCTCGCCATACTCCTCGGCCGTGAGGTCGAACAGATAGTCAACCTCGCGGCGCGGAATCACCAGCGTGTGGCCCGGCGCCATGGGGTTGATGTCGAGAAACGCAAAGTGCTTCTCGTCTTCCGCCACCTTGTATGACGGAATCTCGCCGGCGGCTATGCGCGAAAAAATCGTTGCCATGACAGTGGTTCAGAAACTGATTTCGACAATTTCAAACTTCATCATGCCGGCCGGCACGCGAATATCGACGACGTCGCCCAGCTTGTGGCCCAGCAGGCCCTGCGCAATGGGGGTCGACGTGCCGATTTTCTTCTCCTTGAGGTTAGCCTCCGAGTCGGCCACGATTGTATATTCGGCCACAGCGCCGTTGGCGTGGTTCTTGATTTTCACACGGTTCATGATCTGCACCTCGTCGGTGTTCAGCTTGCTCTCGTCGATGATGCGGGCATTGGCCACGAGATCTTTCAACTGTGCGATTTTCATTTCGAGCATGCCCTGCGCCTCCTTGGCAGCGTCATACTCCGAATTTTCCGAGAGGTCGCCCTTGTCGCGGGCCTCGGCGATAGCGGCGGATATGCGCGGACGCTCAACCGACTCCATGTAGGCGATTTCGTCCATCTTCTTCTTATATCCGTCCTTGGTCATGTAAGTGATTGCCATGATGATAAGGTTAAATTAGTTCGTAAATTAAAGTTTAATATTCGCAGAAAAAAAATTGAATCCCGCGGCGTGTTATTGCCGTCGAGACCCGTGGTTCGGCGCTCCATCGAGCGTCATTTCAACCGCAAAGTTACGCAAAAAAATCCACAATCCCAACTTCCCCGCCACTTTTCTCCAATTTTCACAAATTCTCGGACAAATGAAATGAGTTGCGCGCAATGGAGGCCATGAACTTGTAAGAGAATCTTACAGGTTGGCGACTCACCTGCGTGCTTGTGGCAACGGGGCAGTCGTTCTACTGTGCTCCTGTCTAAAAATATCGGCGCGGAAGGGGAAATGTTTGGAAAATTGGCGAGGGTTGAGTATATTTGCAGTTACGTATGGAACAACTGATTTATGTGCTGATGCGCGGTTTTGCTATCGGCGTGCTGATTTCGGCCCCAATGGGCCCGATAGGCATGCTGGTGATTCAGCGCACGCTCGACAAGGGGCGCTGGCCGGCATTCTTCACGGGTATCGGCGCGTCAATCAGCGACTTGTTCTATTGCATACTGACCGGTGCGGGCATCGCGTTCATCACCGATTTCATCGAGTCGCAACAGTTCTGGCTGCAACTGCTCGGGTCGGTGGCCATCGCGCTGTTCGGCATCTATCTGTTCCGCAAAAACCCGGCGCGCCAATTGCGGCGCCGCGACACGGTCGAGGCCAACACCTACTGGAAGGACGTTGTTACCGGCTTTTTGCTCACGGTCTCCAACCCGCTGATTCTCTTTTTCATAATCGGCCTGTTCGCGCGGTTCAACTTCCTGCTGCCCGAGTTCCGCTATTACCACTACATTTCGGGCTATCTGAGCATCGCCGCCGGCGCGCTGTGCTGGTGGTTTCTCGTTACGTTCCTCGTCAACAAAATGCGAGCACACTTCAACGTGCGCTCGCTTTATATCGTGAACCGCATTATCGGTTCGCTGCTGATGCTCTTCGCCCTTGTCGGCACGGTTACGGCCATCGCCGACGTCATATGTTGAGGCCGAAGGTCGAAAGCAGGTAGGAGGAGATTGTCATGTAGATGACCATGCCGATGATGTCGTTGGTAATCGAAATGAATGGGCCCGTGGCGAGGGCTGGGTCAATTTTCAGTTTTTCGAGCGTAAGGGGCACGAATGTGCCGAACACGCTGGCAAAGATGACCACGGCAAAAAGGCTCAGGGCCACGGCCAGCGTCGTAACCTGCGAGGCGCCGAGGCGGAAACAGTTGTAGACGAACACTACAAGGGCGATAATCGTCGCGTTGAGCAGGCCGACGCCCACTTCCTTGAAAATCTGCTTGCCGGCGTGGGCAATGTCGAGCGAGCCGTTTGCCAGACCCTGCACCACGATTGCCGACGACTGAATGCCGACGTTGCCGCCCGTGCCGCCGATGAGGGGAATGAACAGCGCCATGGCCGGATTGGTAGCGAAACCAGCCTCGAAATTGCCGAGAATCAGCGAGTTGCCTATGCCGCCGGCAATGCCGATGAGCAGCCACGGCAGGCGCGCCTTTGTCTGCGCGAACCAGGAGTCGTCTGTCTCGACGTCGCCGCTAAGACCCGAGGCCAGCTGATAGTCGCGCTCGGCACTCTCGCGCACGGTGTCCATCACGTCGTCGAAGGTTATCTGCCCCACAAGCCGCCCGACGGCGTCGATTACTGGCATGGCCACGAGGTCATATTTCTCGAAGTCCTGTGCCACCTCGTCGAGGTCGGTGTCAGTCTTGACATAGGCCGGGTCGGCCTCCATGACGTGCTTGATTTTGCTGACCGAGGGGTGGGTAAGCATCTTCTTGAGCGGCAGCACGCCGCGCAGGCGTTCGTCGTTGTCGACAACGTAGACGTAATATATCTCGTTGAGCTCCTCAGCCTGCAGACGCATCTCCTTGATGCACTCTGGCATCGACCAGTTTTCGTTGACCACTATCATCTCCGTGCCCATGAGCGAGCCGGCGGTGTTCTCGGGATACTTCATCAGGTCGATGATGTCGCCGGCCTGCTCAACGTCATCAAGCTGGGCCAGCACCTCCTCCTGGTCTTCCTTGTCGAGTTCCTGAAGAAGGTCGGCGGCATCGTCGGTGTCCATGTGGTCAACCTGCTTGGCTATGACCTCGTTGGGCGTGGCGTCGAGCAGCTTGCGGCGGTCGTCTTCGTCGAGTTCGAGCAGCACGTCGGCGGCCGTCTCCTCGTCGAGCAGCCTGTAGAGGAACTCGGCCTCGTCGAGGTCAAGGTCCTGATACAGCTCGGCGATGTCGGCGGGGTGGAGCGCCGAGAGTTCGCGGCGCGCGCCGTCGACGTCGCCGGCAGCTATGATGTGCCGAATCTGCTCGAGATATTCGGGGCTATACTCCTTCATTCTTTACGGAAAATTGAAAAGTTCACACTCCCGTAGACGCGCCTCTCCAGAAAACCGGGCAGCGACGAAAAATCGCGGTTCTTGCCGTGCTCGACGACCACCAGGGTCTCCGGCCCGGCGGCTGCCGAGCCGAGAATCAGAGCGGGCACGTCATCAAACCCCTCCATGTCATAAGGCGGGTCGGCGAAAATAAGGTCTACCGGCGCCACCACGCTCTGAATATACTTCAGGGCGTCGCCCTTGACCACGTGGAGTTCCATGCAGTTGAGCTGCTGACGCACCTTTTCGATAAACCGATATTGCGTCGGAGCCTTCTCGACGGCCACGACATCTGACGCGCCGCGGCTCACCATCTCCAAGGCTATGGCGCCGGTCCCGGCGAACAGGTCGATGGCTCTGATGCCATCGAAGTCAATCATGTTTTCAAGCACGTTGAACAGGTTCTCGCGCGCAAAGTCGGTGGTCGGCCGCGCCGAAATATTGCCGGGCACGTCGAAACGCCGACGGCCGAATTTTCCTCTGATAATTCTCATAACCGGGTCAGAAAAAGCATGTCAAACGGTAGTTCGGGCGCCAGACGGCGCAGATGGAGCAAATCTTCAGGCAAGGTCAGCGGAAGCACCCGCGCATCTGGGTCGGCCGCGCGCAAAACATCGCACACGGCATTGCGCAATTCGGGATTACCGCCCACCGACAGCGGCTCGACGCCTCCGCGCGCGGCCGCCAGGATATAATAGGCGAAATCGGAAGGCTCGACGGGCGACGGCGCGTTGAGATAGCGCAGCCGGCCGGCGCCGTCGAAGGCCGCGACAGCCATCTCCCCCACTCCCTCGCATAGTGCGTAGAGATGGGCGGAATCCGAGGCCTCGCGGTTGCGGTGGGCCAGATAGCGCGCATCGACAGCCAGCGCATGGTGAAAAACGGCACTGGCAAACGTGCGCGCCACGAAGTTACAGACATCGGCCGCCACCGCATAGCAGAGCGCCCCGGGGCCAAAAGACTCACACTCGATGCGGCGGGCAACGCACGCGTCGGGCAACATCGCCTCGGCCATCTCGTCGGTAAGCGGCAGCGCCGATTCAGGCGCGAGAAAAAACTCGCGGGTGGCGAACACGACGTCGACGGCTGCAAAATCGCTCAACAGCAGCGGGTTGTCATAGACGGCATTTTCGAGCGACCTGACGCTGTCGTCAGGCAGCTCCTCGGTGTGGGACAAGACACTGCGCTCGGCGCTTTCGGGGCCGATCAGCAACGCCGACAGCCTGTTGCCGCCTATGCGCAGAATCAGCCGCCACAATGTCGGGTCTGCAATGAGTTCTCGTGTCAGCGCCGGGCGGGTCATTTCTTTTCGGGATAGGCTATGCGTGAGTGATAGATTGTGAGCAGGCGCTGAATGAAACTCTCCTTGATGGTCTTGACGTCGCGGAAAGCCAGCGGCGAGTCGGCATGCAGCCCCTCGGCGACCTGAGTGTCGATGATGCGGTTCACCAGTTCGGTTATTGCCTCTGGCGAGTAGTTGCGCAGCGAGCGCGAGGCCGCCTCGACGGCATCGGCCATCATCAAGATGGAGCTCTCGACCGACTGCGGATTAGGGCCGGGATATGAGAACGGAGCTTCGTCGACCTGCTCGCCGGGGTGAGCGTTGCAATAGGTGGTATAGAAATAGCGGGCCATTCCGCGGCCGTGATGCTCGGCAATGAAACTGCGGATAACGGCCGGCAACTTGCCCTTTTCGGCGCGGCGCAGGCCGTCGCTGACGTGAGCGGTGATTATGCGCGCGCTCTGCATGGGGTCGAGCGCGTCGTGGGGATTGATGCCATGCTGATTCTCGGTGAAGAACGCAGGGTTTTCAATCTTGCCGATGTCGTGATAGAGGGCGCCGGCACGCACAAGCTGAACGTTGGCGCCAACCTTTTCGGCCGCTTCGGCCGCGAGGTTGCTGACGGCCATGGCATGCTGGAACGTGCCGGGACACTCGCGCGAGAGCTCGCGCAGAATCGGGTGATTGATGTCTGAAATCTCGACCAGCCCGACAACCGACGTGAAGCCGAACCAGCGCTCGAATATGAAAATCAGCACGTAGGCGAAGCTGACAAACACCACATTGATGGCGAGGAAGCCGAACATGCGCGGCGACAGCGAGGAGAACGACCCCGTCAGCATGATGTTGACGGCGGCATAGGTCAGCGAATATCCGAAAAAGACAAGCAAGGCCGTGCGCAGCAGCTGAGACCTGCGGCTCAGCTCCTTGAGCGAGTTGATGGCTATTGACGCCCCCACAAACTGCATGGCCACGAACTCCAGCGGGAAGTTGGCGATTACTGCACATATCATCATGGCCACCATCGAAGCGAACATGGCCGTGCGGCCGTCAAAAAAGACAATGACCATTATAGGAATCATAGTGAACGGCACTATGTACAGGCCCTGATTGAAGCTCGCCGACATCAGGAATGCGAAAATGCTGAACACGGCAATCAGCCCTACGAGAAACACCGTAACCTTGGGCTGCACAAACAGGCGACGCCTGAAAAAGTAGAGAAACAGCCCCAGCATGGCGAACATAAGGCCCACATATAGCACCTTGGCGCTCCATGCGTAGAAACCGTTGCCGCCGCCTTCATTGCCGCGTTCGGCCTGCATCTGCTCGTAAGTTTTCAGGGTGGTATAGAGCTGCAGCGTTACGACCTCGCCGCGGTCAATGATGCGCTCGCCCTGCTGAATGACCCCGATGGGAGCCGTGGCCTTCTGGTGCATGTCTGAGCGCAGGCGCTCGGACATGACAGTGTCAAGCACCACATTGGGCTCGAGCAGCGTTGACAGCCGCGACTGTTCGACGGCATAATGCGCCTCGTCGCCCGGAAGCTGTTCCTTGAGCCATTCATATGCCTTGCGCGGCGAGCGCAGGCCGTCGGTCGTGCGCATGGACAGGACATTGCCCTTGGCCACACGCACTGCGGGCATGCGCCCGGTGGCGATGTCGTTGTACACGTCTTCGTCGACAATGCCCTGCGAATAGAGCTCGCGCAACTTCGACATGAGCATATTGCGCGTGTAAGAGCTGACGCCGCTCACCGCGCCGAGCGCCCGGGCGGCCTCGGCACGCACGCCGTCGTCAACGTCGTTCAGACGCTTGTAGACCGGCACGAACTTGCGGTCAATCGAGTCAATGGCCGCACGGGTGGCCAACGAGTCGGGGCGCACCGGAATGTCGAAAGGCGCCGTGAGCAACTGATAGTTCCACGGGCGGTTGACCTCGTAGATATAGGTGGAGGTCGATGTGCGCGGCAGCAGCCAGACAACCAGCACCGTGCCGAGCAGCAACGTCAGAATCTGTGTTGTAAACCTTTGTTTCATCAGCAGTTTCCTTAAATGCGGGCGGCGGAAGTTACGCCGTCAATCTTTTTCAGCATCCGGCAAAGATGGTCAACGGCCTCGGCCGACGTAACCTTGACGGTGAGACGCCCCGAGAAGACCTCGTTGGTCGCCTCGATTGAAAACTGGCGCAGGTCAATGTCTTTTGCGCCGCTGACAACGGCCGATATCTCTTGAAGAATGCCGCGGCGGTCAATGCCCTCGAGCTGCACCTCCGACTTGAAGCGCGTCTCGGCCACCTCTTCCCAGCGGGCCGACAGAATGCGGTGGCCGTAGGTGGCCTTGAGCAGCGCTGCGCGCGGACATGTAAGCGAATGCACGGTAACCGTGCCGTCGTCTTCGACAAAGCCCATCACATCGTCGCCCGGAATCGGAGCGCAACAGTCGGCCGTGCGATAGTTCTGCTTGCCGTCGGCGTCAGTGCGCAACACGTAGGTCTCTTTAATGTTTATGGCCACTTCATCTTCGTCGGCCTTCCATGTGTCCATGGTTTTCTTCTTTGCCGGCGTGAACGGGCTCAGAATCTTCTTGAACAGCGACGTCGCAGTCGACGTTGCCGAGGCCTTCGACTTTGCAAGCGCGGCAAAGGTGTCGGCCGGATTGATTTCCGAGCGGGCGATGCCTATGAAAATATCGTCGCGCGAGCTCACGCGATAGTATCCCATCATCTTGGTAAACAGCTCGTTGTTCTCTTCCACTCCGGCCTTGCGGCAGGCTTCTGAAAAGATTGCCCGTCCTTGGTCAATCAGCGGCTGGCGGTCGCGGCGCAGGGCCTGACGCAGGCGCGTGCGCGCCTTGGCCGTGGCCAGGAAGTTGAGCCATGCGGCCTGGGGCACGGCTCCTTGCGACGTGATGATTTCAACCTGATCGCCGCTGTTGAGCTTGGTCGAGAGCGACACGAGCTTGTGGTTCACCTTGCCGGCGATGCAATGAAGGCCGAGTTCTGAATGGAGCGTGAAGGCAAGGTCGAGCACAGTGGCGTCGGCCGGCAATGTAATCGGCTCACCCTTAGGCGTGAACACCACTATTTCGCTTGCAAACAGGTTGAGTTTCACCGTGTCGAGAAAATCGAGCGCACTCGGCTCGGGACTCTCCAGAATATCCTTGATGGTTTCGAGCCATTCGCTGAGTTCAGACTCTTCGTCGCCCTCGCCGTCTTTATACTTCCAGTGGGCGGCAAAACCGCGCTCGGCAATGTCGTCCATGCGCTCCGAGCGTATCTGAATCTCCACCCAATTGCCGTCAGAACCCATCACGGTCAGATGCAGCGCCTGATAGCCGTTGGCCTTGGGCACGGAAATCCAGTCGCGCGTGCGGTCGGGGTGAAGTTTGTAAATGTCGGTAATGGCCGAATAAATGCGCCAGCTCAGCTCTTTTTCACAAGCCGCATCGGAGCACTTGAAAATTATGCGCATGGCATAGAGGTCATAGACCTCTTCAAACGGAATCTTCTTCGTCTCCATCTTGCGCCAGATGCTGTAGACGCTCTTCAGGCGATATTTGGCCTCAAACTCGATGCCGAGCTCGGCGAGCTTGGCCTTTATCGGCGCGGCGAAATCTTCATAGACCATGCGGCGGTTGCGGTCGGTGGCCTCGATTTTAGCCTCTATGTCGGCATAGGCCGCGGGGTGCTCATATTTGAAGCTGAGGTCTTCGAGCTCGGTCTTGATGGCGAAGAGACCGAGACGGTGGGCCAGCGGAGCGTAGATATAGAGCGTCTCGCCCGCAATCTTATATTGCTTGCGCGGCTCCATCGACCCGAGCGTGCGCATGTTGTGAAGGCGGTCGGCCATCTTCAGCAGCACCACTCTGATGTCTTCGTTCATGGTCAGGAGGAGCTTGCGGAAGTTCTCGGCCTGGGCCGATGCGTGCTCGCCGAACACTCCGCCCGAAATCTTTGTCAGACCCTCGACCAGCTGCGCGATTTTCGGCCCGAAGTTCGACCGAATATCATCGACTGTATAATCGGTGTCTTCAACCACATCGTGAAGCAGAGCCGCGCAGATGCTCGTCGACCCGAGGCCGATTTCCTGCGAGGCGATGCGCGCAACGGCTATCGGGTGCAGAATGTACGGCTCGCCGCTGCGGCGGCGCACTCCCGCATGGGCCTTCTTGGCGAACTTATATGCTCGCTCGATGATTTCAACCTTTTTGCGATGGTTGGAATTAAGATAGCCCTGCAGCACATCGCGAAACGCATCTTCAATAATGCGCTCTTCTTCAGGCGTATGGCCCGATTCGGTCAGCGATTGGTTCATGTTTTGGTCTGTCATCTGCATTACTTCCTCCTGAAAGAAAATTCGTCTAAGTCAGGCAAAGTTACAAAAAAATCCGCAATCCCCGACCGCCAAAATCACCTAAAATTAAAAATTAAAGCAAAGAGACAATATATTTCAAGGGAATACGCTGTATGTCAGCGAAAATGTGTAACTTTGCGTATTGGCATATACGCTATATCTGAAGCAATGGCAAAGATTACAGTTCAAAATACCGATATAACAATTATCGCCGTCAATGGAGATGATTACATTTCATTGACCGATTTGGCACGACATAAAAGTGATGATCCTAACGCCGTGATTGCAAATTGGTTGCGAAACCGTAACACAATAGAGTATTTAGGCATTTGGGAACAGCTTTACAATCCGAATTTTAAACCCACCGAATTCGAGGGGTTTAGACGACAGGCCGGGCTGAACGCATTTACGCTTTCGCCAAAGAAATGGACGGAAGCAACAAATGCCATTGGTATAATCGCTAAATCAGGGCGTTATGGTGGAACATATGCGCATAAAGATGTTGCATTGAAGTTCGCAAGCTGGATTTCTGTTGAGTTTGAGCTATACATCGTCAAGGAATTTCAGCGGTTAAAGACGGAGGAACAGCGGTTGTTGGGTTGGTCGGCGAAACGCGAGTTATCGAAAATCAACTACCGCATACACACCGATGCCATAAAGCAGAACCTTGTCCCTGCAGAGGTTACGCCGACGCAGGCAAGTATTATCTATGCCAGTGAAGCCGATGTGCTGAATGTGGCGATGTTCGGTGTAACGGCAAAGCAATGGCGCGATGCTCACCCCGATCTCAAAGGAAATATACGCGACTACGCCACAATCAACGAGCTCATATGCCTGTCAAATATGGAGAACCTCAATGCGGTTTTCATAGAGCAGGGAATGACGCAAGGCGAGCGGCTTGTGAAACTGAATCAGATAGCCATTCATCAGATGAGCGTACTGGAAAGCGGCGACAATGATAGAAAACTATTGAAATAATTGTGTATGGATAGCCACAACAAAATAGTTGACTTTCAGCGTTCCGGCGGCGGCGACGGTCAGAAAAGCAAGGCGAGGCGATAGGTGGCGAAGGCCACGAGCCAGGCGACCAGGGTGTTGTAGCAGACGGCAAAGGCGCCGTATTTCCAGCTGCCCGACTCGCGGACTATGGCCACAATCGTGGCCAAGCAGGGACAGTAGAGCAGAATGAACACCATGAATGCCAGGGCCGAGGGCGCGGTGAAGTCGGGCACTCCGGTTGAGGGCGACGGCGCCGTGAGGCGCGCGCCCAGAGCCGTGTCGGTGGCCTCCTCGCTGCCGGTGTAGAGAACGCCGAGAGTGCTCACCACAATCTCCTTGGCCGGAACGCCGGCAATGGCGGCCACCGTGGCGCGCCAGTGCATGCCCAGCGGCTCCATTACGGGATTGACGGCCTTGCCGATCATTTCGAGATATGAGTCGCGGTCGGGGTTGATGGCCGAGTCGTCAATCTGCGCCGTCATCTGCGCCGCCTCGGGGGCGTCGTCGTGGCGGGGGAAGTAGTTGAGCGCCCACACGATGATGCATGCCACGAGAATGATGCCGCCCATCTTTTTGAGATACTGTTCGCCCTTGGCCCAGGTGTGGAGCGCAGTGGCCTTGAGCGTCGGCATGCGGTATGGCGGCAGCTCCATGACAAAGGGAGTCTCGTCGTGGCGCCACACAAAGCGCCTCAGCAGGCGCGCCGTGAGCATGGCCACGATGACACCCGCCGCGTAGAGGCAGAAAAACACCAGGGCGGCGTGCGGCTCGAAGAACGTGCCGATGAGCAGCAGATAAATCGGCAGGCGCGCCGAGCAGCTCATGAACGGATTTATCAGTATGGTTATCAGGCGGCTCGACCGGCTCTCGATTGCGCGCGTGGCCATGACGGCCGGCACGTTGCAGCCGAAGCCCATGATGAGCGGAATGAAGCTCTTGCCGTGCAGCCCGATGCGGTGCATCGCCTTGTCCATGATGAAGGCGGCGCGGGCCATGTAGCCCGAGTCTTCCATGAACGAGATGCAGGCATAGAGAATCAAGATGTTGGGCAGAAAGACAATCACGCTGCCTACGCCGCCGATAATGCCGTCGGCAATCATGTCGCGCAGCGGCCCGTCGGGCATATGGTCATTGACCAGCGCCGCAAGCCAATCGACGCCGCTCTCAATCCAGTCCATCGGATACTGGCCGATGTTGAACGTGAGCCAGAACACAAGGAACATCACGCCGAAAAACAGCGGCAGCCCGAACAGGCGGTTCGTAACAAACGCGTCGATGATAGCCGTGGCGCGGGTCGAGGTCTCGCGCTCGCCGCTCATGGTCTCGGCCAGCGCGCCGTCAATGAAGCCGTATTTTTCTGCCGCAATGGCCGAGCTGACGTCTTCCTGCCTGCGCTCTTCAATCATCTGCCGGCCGGCATCGCGCATGGCCGCAAGGCGGTCATAGTCGGCCGACTTGCGCAGCATGGCGTCGACCTCGGGGTCTCCTTCAATAAACTTCAGCGCCAGATAGCGCGCCGAAAACTTCGGCGGAATCGCTCCGTCGGCCTTGATAAGGTCTTTGATGGGACGAATGGCTTCGGAAATGTCGTCGCCGAGCGTAACGTGCACGTGGCGCACCTTCTCCTCGCGCCCCTCATAGACGCGGATAATCGTGTCGAGCAGCTCGCGGAGCCCCTGGCCGGTCTTGCTGACGGTGGGCACCACCGGCACGCCTATCATGCCGCCCAGCAGTTCATAGTCAAGCCGGCAGCCTGACTCTTCGAGCTCGTCATACATATTGAGCGCTATGACCATCGAGCGGTCCATGTCAATCAGCTCGGTGGTCAGATAGAGATTGCGCTCGAGGTTGGAAGCCACCACGACGTTGACAATCACGTCGGGAGTCTCGTCGGCCAGATAGCGCCTGACGTAGACCTCTTCGGGCGAATAGGCCGACAGCGAATACGTGCCGGGCAGGTCGACGATTTCAAATCGGTAGCCGCCATAATCAAAGTGTCCGCTTTTCGACTCGACGGTAACGCCCGAATAATTGCCGACGTGTTCCGTCGCGCCGGAGAGAGAGTTGAACATCGAGGTCTTGCCGCAGTTCGGGTTGCCGATGAGGGCTATGTTGATGGTCTTGCCGTTGCGCACGGCGGCGGGCAGCAGGTCGCTCGCCTCGTTCGCGGCCACTGCCGGGCCCGGGGCAGCGCTTTCGGGCAGCTCACCCTCGGCGGCATCAACAATCTCTACCATCTGGGCCTCCGAGCGGCGCAACGACACCTCATAGCCCATCAGCGAATATTTCACGGGGTCCTTGAGCGGAGCCGACAGCACGTTTCTGACCAGTCTGCCCCTGACGAAACCCATCTCGGTCAGGCGCTTGCGGAATGCGCCGTGGCCCAGAATCTTGACCACGTAACCCTCGTGGCCCTCCTTGAGTTCACTCAATCTCATAGATGCGTAGCTTCTTTTAGGAGTGCAAAATTGGCAAAAATTCCCCGAACATACAATACCCTCTATAGAGTATTATATGATTTGACACATGATAAAAGACGATGCCCTCCGGGCACGCTGGGTTGGCCGGAGGGCATTGTATGTTGTTGTCAGGGGGATTAGTCGCGGCTAGCGCCGAAGAAGCGGAGCAGGTAGAGGAACATGTTGATGAAGTCGAGATAGAGGCTCAGGGCGCCGAGCGTCGACAGATGGCCGACGGCGGCGGCCGGCATCATCTCGGCCATGCGCTTGATCTGCTGGGTGTCCCATGCGGTCAGGCCGATGAAGATGGCCACGCCGAGGAAGGAGATAATCCAGTCGAAAGTGCCGTTGGCCCAGAACAGGTTGACCACCATGCAGATAATCAGACCGAACAGAGCCATGTAGAGCAGCGAGCCCATCTTGGAGAGGTCGCTCTTGGTGGTGTAGCCATAGATGCTCATGGCGCCGAAGGTGCCGGCGCAGATGAAGAAAGTCTTGGCGATGGAGCCTGTGGTGTAAACGGCAAATATCGAACTGAGAGCCAATCCGTTGACAATTGCGAACAGATAGAACAGCGCGGCTGCCGTCGACGATTTCATCTTGGCGATACCGGCGCTCAGACCAATCACCATGGCGATTTCAGCGATGAACAGGCCCCAATAGACGAACTTGTGGGTGGCCATGAAGTAAACGAAACCTTGCGAGAAGGCGAGCATGGACACGAGCGCCGTAACGAGCAGCCCGAAGGTCATGCGCAGATACACGCCCTTCATCACCGTCGACACGCGCGATGCGAGCGAGAAGTCATTGCCGCCGTATTGCGGCATGTTGTAAGGATAATTTTCCATTTCTCTTCAGATTATGGTTTTACATGCGTTCAACAACTCCGATGCCCAGGAGGTTCAGCGCGCGGCTGACCACGGTGGCCGTGGCCTCGCTGAGCGCCAGGCGCAGCGAGCGCTTGGCGGGGTCTTCCTCGCGCAGAATCGAGCAGTCGTGGTAGAACTGGTTATATTCCTTGACAAGGTCATAGGCATAGTTGGCAATCAGCGCGGGCGAGTATGTGCGGCCTGCCTCCTGCACTGTAGCCGGGAAGTCGGCCAGACGCTGAATCAGGGCGATTTCGCGCTCGCCGGGCACCACGGCGGTGAAGTCGCCTACGGTCATGCCGCTCTCGGCCGCCTTGCGCAGCACCGAGCGGATGCGCGCGTAGGTGTACTGAATGAACGGGCCCGTGTTGCCGTTGAAGTCGATGCTCTCGGCGGGGTTGAACGTGATGTTCTTGCGCGGGTCGACCTTGAGCAGGAAGTACTTGAGCGCACCGAGGCCCACGGTCTCGGCCACCTTTTCGGCCTCGGCGGCGTCGAGGCCGTCGAGCTTGCCCAGCTCTTCGCTCACCTTGCGCGCGTCGGCCACCATGTCGTCCATGAGGTCGTCGGCGTCGACCACGGTGCCCTCGCGGCTCTTCATCTTGCCGTTGGGCAGTTCGACCATGCCGTAGCTGAAGTGCACGAGGCTCTTGCCCCACTCGAAGCCGAGTTTGTCGAGCAGCAGCGACAGCACCTGGAAGTGATAGTTCTGCTCGTTGCCCACAACGTAGATCATCTTCGAGATGGGATAGTCCTGATAGCGCAGCTTGGCCGTGCCTATGTCCTGGGTCATATAGACCGACGTGCCGTCGGCGCGCAACAGCAGCTTGTGGTCGAGGCCGTCGGCCGTGAGGTCGGCCCAGACGGAACCGTCGTCCTTGCGGTACATGATTCCGCGCTCCAGACCTTCCATGACCTTCTCCTTGCCTTCGAGGTAGGTCTGACTCTCGTAGTAAATCTTGTCGAAGTCCACGCCCATGCGCTTGTAGGTCTCGTCGAATCCGGCATAGACCCACGAGTTCATCGTGGCCCAGAGGTTGCGGATTTCGGGGTCGTTCTGCTCCCACTTGACGAGCATTGCGCGCGCCTCGGCCATGAGCGTCGAGGCTTTTTCGGCCTCTTCGTCGGTCATGCCCTGCTCTTTGAGCGCCTTGAGCTCGGCCTTATAGTGCTTGTCGAACTCTACGTAGAAGTCGCCGATGAGGTGGTCGCCCTTCTTGCCGGTCGACTCGGGCGTGGCGCCGTTGCCCCACTTCTGCCAGGCGAGCATCGACTTGCAGATGTGAATGCCGCGGTCGTTGACAATGTTGGTCTTGACGACGCGGTTGCCGCAGGCGGCGAGAATCTTTGCCAGCGAATAGCCGAGCAGGTTGTTGCGCACGTGGCCCAGGTGGAGCGGCTTGTTGGTGTTGGGCGAGGAATATTCGACCATCACCAGCGGCGACTCGTCGGTGGCGGCCGTCAGGCCGTAGTCGGGCGTCTCGAGCACATGGCGCAGCACGGCGTTCCAGTATGTGGGCTCGATTACAATGTTCAGAAAACCTTTGATTACGTTGAAGCGGCTGACCGCCGGCTCGTTGTCAACCAGCCAGTTGCCGATTTCCGTGCCGACCTGCTCGGGGCTCTTGCGGGCGGCTTTGACCCATGGAAATGTTACGATTGTAAGGTTTCCTTCAAACTCCTTGCGGGTGGCCTGCGGAACTATGGATTCGGCAGGGGCGTCGACGCCGTAGAGTTCCTTGACCGCACGGCTGACCGCTTCAGCAATAATTTTGTCTACTATCATTTATCGTCGTTATGTTTATGAAGCCGCAAATTTAGCGATTTTTCGGCAAAAACACAACAGACGCGGGGCAGACTCCCGTGGTGAACGTCTGTTGGCGCTTGCCGTCGGCATCATAAACATACATGGCGCCCGACGAGGTGTAGTTCTTGGCGTCGGCCACGAACACCGTGCCGCCGGCGGTGAAGACACCATAGGGGTTTTCGATGGAGCTCTGCGTGCCGTCGGTGATGAACGACGCGCCGGGCGTCAGCGTGGCGCGGTCAATCGTGCCGTAGGTTACCTGCGAGCTCATGGTTACGTTGCTCCACTCCGAGGCGTAATAGTAAATCTTGTCCTTACCTAAGGCGAAGCCGGCGCAGGGCACATTCATCGACGTTACCGTGTTGCCGACAACGTGATAGAGGCCCGAACCGACGTCGACATAGTTGCCTCGGGCGCTCACCCACAGCGAGCCGTCGGTGTCGGCCACTACGCGGTGAATGTTGGGCGCGACGGTGATTTTACGCTCCACGGCCAATGTCGCGAGGTCAATGACCCAGAGTTCGTCGGAGTATGTTGCATGCATGCCGCCCGAGCAGCCCACGTAGAGCTTGCCGTTAGCCACGGCCACGCCTTCAGGCTCCTGTCCGACCGAGATGCTGCCCACGGTCTTGAGGCTCTGCGTATTGAAAATCACTACAGAGCCGTTGTCGTTAGTGCCGTCAACCCAGCTGCTCACGTAGGCCAGCGAGCCGTCAAAGGCGATTGCGCGCGGCGACGAGACGTCGACCTGACCGATACGCTTGAGCGTAGAGGCCTGCATCACCTCCACCTTGTGCGAGCCGTTGACCACGGCATAAAGCCTGCCGTCGTTGAGCTGCAGGTCGTTGCCCACATCGCCCAGAGCCATGACCACGTCGGGGTTCGACTTGACGTAGAGGTCTTCATAGTATGCGCCCGTAGAGAAGTCGAGCTTGTCGATGCGCGCCTGATTCTGACCGAAGGCGCCTTCGTTGAGAATGTACATACCCGAATAGCCGGCAATAGCCATCGGCTCGCCCTGCTGGTCGGGTTCGGGACCGGTCGGTTCCTTGGGGTCGTCGCTACATGAGGTGGCAGCCGCAGCCAGCGCCAGCGCCATAATGCCTGATAAATACTTTTTCATAAAAAAATGAGTTGGTTATGATTGTGATTATATATAAATTTCCCGAACGGACCTGCCTGTGCAAAAAAGGTGGAGGTTCATTCGGGAACGGCGACGCGAAAGCGCGGCCTCGCAATCGAAAAAAGGCGAGCGGCGTGCATCATCGTGAAGTCAGGCCCATTGCCCGGGGCCACCTTATCTACATATGCAGGGATAGCTGACGGCAGGTTTTCTGACTCGTTCCCGTCGGGGCTGCGCCTTCTCGGCCCGCAGGGGGCCAATGGCTCAGATGCAGCAGACGTTTTATCGCTTGCGGGCGAGGAACTTACAGCAGCGGGTACTGTCGGGGATTCTCACCCCGTTCCCTTTTTGTCATGCGCCGTGCGAATCCGACTCTTCGGAGGCGGCGCAACCGTCAGTTATGTCGAGCGCGGCCTGTAGCCGCGCCGCAAAGTTACGAATTTTTCGCGAACCGCCAAATCAGTTCAGCACAATGCCGCCCAACGAGGGCACATAAGCGCGGGCAAACTGCCGGATTATGTAGAGCGTAAGGGCACTGGGTGTGGCCGAGGGGCGCGATTCGGCTTGAGCCGAGAGTTTTGGAGTAGAAATGTCAGCCATAGGCAAGTCCGGGTTTTTAAGGGGTTTGTTATTTCAACGGCCCGAGACATGCTTTTAGTATCGTTTGCCGCGATTATGTTGTAAAACATACCGCCGTACGAGCCGCATTGCGGATTTTTTGCGTAACTTGGGGGCGTCAATTCGAATCAACTATTTCAAAAAACCTTAAAAATTATACCGGAATGAAAGTCTACAAAACCAAAGAAATCAAAAACATCGCCCTGCTCGGAAGCAAGGGCTCCGGAAAAACCACACTCGCTGAAGCGATGCTCTTCGAGTGTGGAGTTATAAAACGACGCGGCGACGTCAACTCAGGCAACACCGTCAGCGACTACTTCCCCGTAGAGAAGGAATATGGCTACTCGGTGTTCTCAACCATATTTTATGCCGAATTCCTCGGCCGCAAGCTCAACTTCATCGACTGCCCCGGCGCCGACGACTTCGTGGGCTCGGCCATCACGGCGCTCAACGTTACCGACACCGGCGTCATCGTCATCGACGCGCAATATGGCGTCGAAGTCGGCACGCAGAACATTTTCCGCACCACCGCCGCACTGAAAAAGCCCGTAATCTTCGCCCTCAACCAGCTCGACGGCGAGAAGGCCGACTATGACAACGTAATCGAGCAGATGCGCGACATTTTCGGCCCCAAGGTCGTGCAGATTCAATACCCGCTCGCATGCGGCCCCGGCTTCCACTCGATGATTGACGTGCTGCTCATGAAGAAGTATGAGTGGGGCCCCGAAGGCGGCGTGCCGACAATCAGCGAGATTCCCGCCGAAGAGATGGAGCGCGCCACCGAGCTGAACAAGATTCTCGTCGAGGCCGCCGCCGAAAACGACGAAGGCCTCATGGAAAAATTCTTCGACCAGGGCCACCTGACCGAAGACGAGATGCGCGAGGGCATTCGCAAGGGCCTCGTGGACCGCTCGATCTACCCCGTGTTCTGCGTCAGCGCCGCCAAAGACATGGGCGTGCGCCGCATGATGGAGTTCCTCGGCAACGTCGTGCCCTTCGTCGAAGAGATGCCCGCCCCCACCGCCACCGACGGCACCGTGGTCAAGCCCGACTCTGACGGCCCGCTGAGCCTCTACGTGTTCAAGACCTCCGTAGAGCCACACATCGGCGAAGTGAGCTACTTCAAGGTGATGAGCGGCACGCTCAAGGCAGGCGCCGACGTCAACAACGTGAGCCGCGACAGCAAGGAGCGCATCGCCCAGATCTATGCCGTGTGCGGCCAGATCCGCACTCAGGTCGACGAGCTCTGTGCCGGCGACATCGGCGCCACCGTCAAGATGAAAGACGTGCGCACGGGCAACACCCTCGACGCCAAGGGCTGCGACTGGGCCTATGACTTCATCAAGTATCCCGAACCGAAATACACCCGCGCCGTGCGCCCCGTAACCGAGAGCGACGCCGAGAAACTGATGGAAATCCTCGTGCGCATGCACGAAGAAGACCCCACATGGATTGTAGAACAGAGCAAGGAGCTGAAGCAGACCCTGGTCAAGGGTCAGGGCGAGTTCCACCTGCGCACGCTCAAATGGCGCGTCGAGAACAACGACAAGCTCCCCATCACGTTCGAGGAGCCGAAGATTCCCTATCGCGAGACAATCACCAAGGCCGCCCGCGCCGACTATCGCCACAAAAAGCAGAGCGGCGGCGCAGGCCAGTTCGGCGAGGTGCACCTCATCATCGAGCCCTACACCGACGGCATGCCCGCGCCCGACGCTTACCGCTTCGGCTCGCAGGAGTTCAAGATGAACGTGCGCGACACCCAGGAGATTCCCCTGGCCTGGGGCGGCAAGCTCGTGGTGTGCAACTGCATAGTCGGCGGCGCCATCGACGCCCGTTTCATTCCGGCAATCGTCAAGGGCCTCATGGACCGCATGGAGCAGGGACCGCTCACCGGCAGCTATGCACGCGACGTGCGCGTCTGCATCTACGACGGCAAGATGCACCCCGTCGACTCAAACGAAATCTCCTTCCGCCTGGCCGGCCGCAACGCCTTCTCCGAGGCCTTCCGCAACGCCAACCCCAAGGTGCTCGAGCCCATCTATGACGTCGACGTCATGGTGCCCGCCGACGTAATGGGCGACGTCATGAGCGACCTGCAGGGACGCCGCGCAATCATCATGGGCATGACCAGCGAAAACGGCTTCGAAAAAATTTCGGCCCGCGTGCCCCTCAAGGAGATGAGCAGCTACTCGACGGCTCTGAGCGCCATCACCGGCGGCCGCTCGTCGTTCACCATGCGCTTCAGCGGCTACGAGCTCGTGCCCTCCGACGTTCAGGAGAAACTGCTCAAGGCCTACGCCGAAGCCAACACCGAAGAATAATTTCTAATACTTTCGTTTTAACACTTTCCCGGACTCCCCCTCTCGGCGGAGCCCGGGAACTTTGTTTTGCGCCGCGGCGTTTAGTGGACATGGAAGCTAAAAACGATTCGACGCTCAAGGGCTACGGATTTCTCGTGTTCTACCTGGTGCTGCTCAGCGCGCTGGGCTCGTTTGTCAACGACATGTTCACACCGGCGCTCCCCGCCATGCGCCGCGCCTTCGGCTGCACGGTGCCCACCGTGCAGCTGGGCCTCACGGCCGGCATGGTCGGCCTGGCGCTGGGCCAGATAATTCTCGGGCCGATGAGCGACCGCTATGGCCGCAAGCCTGTGCTCATAGCCTCCGTGGCGCTCTTCATCGCCGCGGCCGTGGTCAGCATCTTCTCGCCGACGATTTACTTTTTCATCTGGTGCCGCCTCGTGCAGGGGCTCGGCGCCAGCGGCGGCTACCTGCTGGCACGCACCATTCCGGCCGACCGCTTCAGCGGCCGGCAGCTCGCCAAGGTCATGGCCCTCGTGGGCGCCATCAACGGCTTCGCGCCCGCCTCGGCACCGGTGCTGGGCGGCATCGTGGCCGACACGTGGGGCTGGCGCGGCATCTTTGTCTGCCTCGCCGCCTTCGCCGCCGTGGTGCTGGCCCTGTCGCCCCGAATGAAGGAGTCGCTGCCCCCGGCGCGGCGCACCCGCGGCGGCTTCAGCCAGGCGTTTGCCGGCTTCAGTATACTGCTGAAAAACCGCCCGTTCATGATTCACGCCTGCTTCAAGGGCATTGCCCTCGGCCTGCTCTTCGCCTACATAGCGTCGGCGCCGTTCATCGTTCAAAACGGCTACGGCTACGGCCAGACCGCCTATGGCGTCATTGTCGGCATCAACGCCATCTTCGCCGCAGCCGGCTCGATGGCCGCCCTGCGGTTCAGGCGCCTGAAAAAGGCCGCCCGAGTGGCCACACTGATTGTCTGCGCCGCCATAGCCCTGCAGGCGGCGGCACTGTTCCTGGTCAGGAATTTCTGGGTCTATGACGCCCTGATGGTCATGATGCTCTTCGGCATGGGCATGATTTTCACCGCCTCAAACACCTTGGCCATGAACGAAGGGCGCGCCAACGCCGGCGAGGCCTCGGCCATTCTCGGCGTGGTGGGCTACGTGGTCGGCGCAATCGCGTCGCCGCTCGTGGGCATGGGCAACATTCACCACTCCACGGCCATAGTCTTCCTTGCCCTCGGCGCCATGTTGCTGCTGCTCAACCTCGCCGCCTTCCGCCTGCCCCCCGACCTCGACAAATAAATTCCGTAGGGACGCACGGCTCAAATAAGGTCATGGTGGTGTTGCAAAATCACAATTTGTGAAATTTCGTAGGGACATGCCTCAATGCTATTAACTTAAGGATTCATATAGCCTCTTTATAGTTAGTCATCGTTACATATTTACCGCTAGTTTTTATGTAACGGAAGACACGTGGATTATGTCGGTT
>CABUWI010000007.1 GCA_902495245.1 uncultured Porphyromonadaceae bacterium | reverse complement strand
CAGAGAAGTTAAACCTTGCCACGCCGATGGTACTGCGAAAGCGGGAGAGTAGGTAACCGCCCCTTCCCTTCAGAGCCGGAATCCCCCACGCGGGACTCCGGCTCTTTCTTTTTATACCCACTTCCCTCGTCGAAGCCGCCGCGCCGCCAAGGCTGCGCCACAACGACAAATTTCTGCCTTTTCTTAGTTCTTAATTTTTAATTCTTAATTCTTTTTCGTAACTTAGCAGCGTCCTTACGGGACATACATATTAGGAAGCGTTTAGCTTGTTCCTTGTCAATGAATCTGGACAATTCAACTGCACTGAGGAAGAGTGAATAATCGCTCCCTTTGGTTGGTATATACGCACTGAAAAGTGAATATATGGCCAAAGGCGTGAGTTGTTTGCATTTTTCAGTGTAGAGGTAGTCCAGAACCTATTGACGGAATTTGTTAACAGTCTTGCGCCTCTTCTTTTTGTTGATTGTCCGATTGAGACTGGCGGACGCCTAACAACATGTTATGCTCATGTGTTACAAGTTTTTGAAAAGTGCGGCAGTTCTTATGGCAGTGGCCGCAGGTTGCTTAAGTTTCACCTCGTGTGGAGACGATGAAAAGGAGCCCGGAGGTGGCGGCGGTTCAGGCTCTGAAGACGGAGAAACGGACGTGATTGCTGTTGATCCGTCAAAGGTGTTTGCCGCAGGATTGCCCGAGCGTGTTGGCTCGATGAACATCTCGACCAACGAACGAGGTCAGGTTTCGGAGATGGTCAGCGCTGAAGATGGCATTAAGGTCTCGTTTTCCTATTCGGGCGGGGGACGTGCTGAGAACTATGACGTAGTTATGCAGGTCGAGGAAGACGGCGACAAGAACGTGTTCAGCTTTTTTCTGAATGATGCAGGTTTCGTGAAATATTGCTGCCAAATCGAATCTGACGGCGACGTTGAGGAATGGTGGTTCGAATATAACTCTGACGGCTGCCTCTCCAAGCTGAAGCGCACGGAAGGTCAGAACGAAGTTACCGACATCGTTTATGCCGACGGCGATATAACCAAAGTTACGGTGCGTTCGGACGATTCTCCCGAGGGAGACGACGATAATGTCATTGAATATGGCAGCCCGATGCTTGAGAACAAGGGTTGCCTGATGCTGTTCGACGAGACGTTCGGCATTGACATGGACGAAATGAAGTTCGCTTATTTTGCCGGCTTGTTAGGCAAGGCGACAAAACATCTTCCCACGGGACGACTTGACGAGGAAGACGGCGACCGCGAGACCTACACGTGGACTCTCGGTGCGAACGGCCTTCCCGTCCAGCTTGTGGCTGTTACCCTTGAAGACGATTACGTTGAAACCACAACTTTTGCCTGGTAAATAGATAATAATCTCGCCGTCGGTCCGATTGCTTGCACGAGGCATAGGTCTGACCGGCGGCTTTTTTAGTGAACATCATGAAAAGGACTTTATTGTTGTCTGTGCTATCTGTTGGATTAACATCGTTCGCCGCCCAGACGTTTCAATCAGGAGAACTATATTATACTGTATGTGGAGATGGGGCGTCGGTGCATGTTTCACGCAATCCTGACACTTACGGCTATAATTTGTCGGCCGCTGAAATTCCGGCACAAGTTGAGTTTGAGAATCGGTCGTTTGATGTTACCGGCATAGAAGACGAAGCTTTTTTTCTCAGTGTGTCTTTGCGGACAATATCAATTCCCGAAACTGTGGTTGAAATCGGCAAAGGAGCTTTTAAGTCATGTATTGCCTTGGAGGCAATCAATTTGCCTGCGGGGATTGCGGTAATCGAGTCGTCCACATTTGCCGGTTGCTCGGCCTTGAAACAGCTTGTTGTTCCCGAATCGGTGAAACGCATTGGAGAGGAGGCTTTTTCCATGTGCTCCAGCCTGGAACGCGTAGATTTCGGCGCATCATTGGAATATATCGGTCGCGAAGCGTTTGAGAGTTGCACGTCGCTAATGGAAGTTTCGATTCCTGATAATGTAGCGTTTGTCGGCGGTCGAGCTTTCAGTATGTGCGATAATCTGACGTCAGTGATTGTGGGCGCCGGAGTGGAGCAAATTGGATATAATGCTTTCGGTCAATCGGGACTGACCTCCGTAAGATGGAATGCTGTCAACTGCCGGGAGATTGTATATGACAATACGTCCGGCAGCATCTACAAAACTTTCCCCTCAAGCGTGTCTACATTGATAATTGATGAAAACGTGTCTAATATTCCCGACTATCTTTTTTGTAATCTTGACAAACTTTCCGAGGTGCACTTGCCGGATGCTCTTGTCAAAATCGGGAGCGGAGCTTTCGCATGGTGTTCGTCATTGAGTGCCATCAATATTCCCGTCAAAGTGGAAACCGTAGGAGATCTTGCGTTCATGGGGTGTGATAAATTGCAGACGCTCTATTATGACGCCATTGCGTTGACCGGAGGGCGAGGCGTGGGCATGTCCGTGCCGACTCCTGTGGAACAAATTATATTTGGAGACGGGGTTAAGTCGCTGCCGATTCAGTGCTTTATCAATTACGACAAAATAACACGGATTGAACTGCCGGAAACGTTAGAAACAATTGGAGAGGAGGCATTTGCCAGGTGTACCGGTCTTACGCAAATTGGTTTTGGCACCGCGCTGCAGGAGATTGATGCTCGTGCATTCTTTGGCTGCAGCAGTTTGACAGGAATTGATCTTGGCGATACCGCAGTGGGCGTTATAAAAGAAGGCGCTTTCAAAAATTGCGCCTTGCAAAGCGTCATTATAGGTTCTTATGCGCAACATATCGAGAATGAAGCGTTTATGGGCAATCCCGAGCTTAAGTCTGTGGAATGCAAAGCTGAGAATCCTCCCGTATGTGCGAATTGGACATTTGATAACGAATATGACAGTGCGGAGCTTAGGGAATATATAGATGCTGACCTGAAAGTTCCGTCCGAAGCCGTAGGTAACTATAGAGCTGCTGCCGTATGGAATTGGTTCAAAACAATCAATGGAGACCCTTATATGTCTTCATTGCCCGATTTGATGGTTCCTGATGCCGGGTACGACGACGGAGTGTATAATCTGCAGGGAGTGCGTGTGGCCGATAGTCCGGTCGGCCTTGCGCCCGGACTGTATATCGTCAACGGGCGTAAAATCAGAGTCTGAGACAGGATAAAATAAAAGGGAAACGCGACCTCCGCAGCGGGGGCCGCGTTTTTTTCGGGGGTGGGGTGTAATTTTTCGGGGCGGGGTGCGTCTAATGTGTGTATGAAAACTATAGAAGACGAGGAGAGAAGAGAGTTTGACGAGGTCGTGAGGCGCTACGAGCCGACGATTACGAAGCTGTGCTATTTTTACGCAGAGAGTGCGGCCGAAGTTGCCGACATGCGCCAGGACACGCTGCTGAATATGTGGCGTGGGTGGCAGACCTTTCGCGGCGATTCGGAGCGGGCAACGTGGGTTCACCGCGTTTGCCTGAACACGTGTGTGAGCTATGTGAGGCGCGAGCGGAAGTTTCGCGAGGCCGACCATGACCTCGACACGGTCGAGGCCGTGGCCGACGACGGCGCTGACCGCCGCGAGATGCTTGCGGAGATGCACGGGCTGATCCGGCGGCTGTCGGTCAGGGAGAGGGCCGTGGTGCTGCTCTGGCTCGAGGAGTTCAGTTATGACGAGATTGCGGAGGTGATAGGCGTGAGCCGCAATGTGGTGGCCACCCTGCTTTTCCGCATCAAACAGAAGTTACACAGATTCAACAACGAGGAAGAAAGCAAATGATTATGGAGAATATGGACGAAATGAAGCGTCGGTGGAAGGAACTTGACGTGAGAGTGAACCGGTTGGAGGCCGGCAAAAGCCGGACGTGTCTGGACCGCATAGGCGGCATGTACAGGCGCATGTGGATATTGGGGCTGGCGGTGCTCGTGCCGGGGTGGTACGCTCTGGGGCATATGGGCGGCGCGCCGGCGGGAGCGCAGGTGTTGTGGTGCGTTGTGATGCTGATGGCTGCGGGGGTGGATATGTATCTCTGGCACGGGGTGGGGAAAATCGATCCGTCGGCGATGTCGGTCAAGGAGGTTGCAGACCGCGCCGCGCGCCTGCGTCGGGTCCATCTGATGTCGCAGCTCGTCATGGCGCCGTTTGCGCTGGCTTTCCTGATTTTTCTTGCAATCGGCGCCGACGAGTATATGCGCGCCGGCATTATTACGGGCGCGGTAATCGGCGGTTTGGCCGGCCTGAGGATATCGCGGCGCATCATGCGCGACTATCGCGCGCTGATTGAGGCCGGACGCGACAGTTTTGCCGATTTGGAAGTTAGGGAATAAATGCTTAATTTTGCAGAATTGAAAAGTTTAACTTCAAAAGACACGTTTTAACAGAAATGAAAAAGATTTTTCGCGGTGTGCTGACTCTGCTGTTCTGCAGCGCCGCAATGTTTCAGGCCGAAGCGCAGCAGATGCCGCAGCTTCCGACGGACACGGCAGTCGTTACGGGCGTATTGCCCAACGGCCTGACCTATTACATTCGCCACAACGAAACGCCCAAGGGGCAGGCCGACTTCCACATCGCCCAGAAAGTGGGCTCGATTCTTGAAGAGGACAACCAGCGCGGTCTGGCCCACTTTCTGGAACACATGTGCTTCAACGGCACGAAGCACTTTCCCGGCAACTCGCTGATCAGCTATCTGGAGAGCATCGGCGTTAAGTTCGGCAGCCATCTGAACGCCTACACCGGCACGGACGAGACCGTATATAAAATCACCAACGTGCCCACCGCGCGCACCGAGGTAACCGACAGCGTGCTGCTGATTCTTCACGACTGGGCCAACGAGCTGCTGCTCGACCCGGAAGAAATTGACAAGGAGCGCGGCGTTATCCACGAAGAGTGGCGCCAGTCAAACGTAGGCCAGATGCGCATTCTGGAGCAGCTGCTGCCCACGATTTATCCCGGCTCGAAATATGCCCATCGCTTGCCCATCGGCACGATGGAGGTTGTTGACAACTTCCCCTATCAGGCGCTGCGCGATTATTACGAGGCATGGTATCGCCCCGACCAGCAGGGCATAATCGTTGTGGGCGACATCGACCCGGCGCGCACCGAGCGGGTAATCAAGCAGATGTTCTCAGACATCGAGATGCCGGCCAACGCGCCGATGCGCCTGCAGTTTGACGTGCCCGACACCCCCGGCACCATCTATGCCGTCGGCGCCGACAAGGAGCAGACCAACTCGATTGTCTATCTGGTGTTCAAGCAGGACGTCATGCCCCGCGAAATGCGCAACACCGGTGCCTATATGACCTATGACTATCTGAAGACGATGATTCAGATGATGCTCAACGCCCGCTTCGGCGACATGATGAGCAAGCCCGACACCCCCTTCGCCTTTGCGCAGGCCGAGCTGGGCAACTTCATTCTGTCGAACACGAAAGATATGTTTGCGGTGGTTGCGGCGGCCAAAGACGGCGACATCGCCACGACGCTCCAGAGCATCTATCGCGAAGTGCTGCGCGCCAAGCGCGGCGGCTTCACGCAGAGCGAATATGACCGTGCGCGCGCCGAGTTTACCGCGTCGCTCGAAAAGACATACAACAACCGCGACAAACTTGAAAACGGCGTCTACACCGAAAACATGATCCGCAGCTTCATCGACGGCACTCCGCTGGTTGACGTCGCTACGGAATATCAGCTCTACACCCAGCTGTCGCAGCTGATCGACGTCAACACCATCAATCAGGCGTTTGACCAGATTGTAACCGACGACAACCGCGAGGTTATCTGCCTGCTGCCCGACAATGTGGCCATGCCCTCCGAGCAGTTCCTGGCCGATATGATGAAAAATGTCGATGCCGAAGACATCGAAGTGTTCAAAGACGCCGTGCGCGAAGACCCGCTCATTCCGGCTCTGCCCGTTGCCGGCAAAATCAACAGCATCTCGAAGGTCGACGAATTTGACGGCGTTGAGAGCTGGACGCTTAGCAACGGCGCCCGCGTGCTGCTGAAAAAGACCGACTTCAAGAACGACGAAATCATCTTCTCGGCCGTTGCACCCGGCGGCCTGAGCCGCGTGTACACCACGGCCACTCCTGCCGACGCCATCGCGCTCGACATATTTGCCAACACCTACGGCATCGGCACGTACACCAACGCCGACCTTCAGAAATATCTGGCCGGCAAGAAGGCATCGTTCACGCCCTCATTCTCGCTCTATCAGACCGAGGCCGGCGGTTCGACCACTCCGAAAGACCTGCCGACGCTGATGGAGCTCATCTACGGTTATTTCACCTCTGTCTCATATCCCTCGGACGAATTCGAGGCCACCCGCAGCCTCTACTACGGCCTGATTCAGAACCAGGAGGCCGACCCGGGCTACGTGTTCCGCCGCGACCTGAAAAAGTCGCTCTACAAGTCGCCCTATCTGCAGCAGCTCACGGCCGCCGACATCAAGTCGTGCTCCCGCGAGGGCGTGGAGAAACTGGTGCGCAGCCGCGTGGCCGACGCCTCGCAGTGGACATTCGTATTCGTCGGCAACTATGACGAAGAGGCCATGAAGGCCCTCTGCAGCCAGTATATCGCCACTCTGCCCTCGACGGCCACCGCTCCGCAGCGCATCACCGAGGCCGACGAGGCCTACGAGATTGTGGGCGGCAAAGGCACCGACACCTACACCACCAAGATGGAGACCCCGCAGACCTACTGTGCCGTAGTCGAGTCGGCCACCGTGCCCTACACCTCGACCAACGCCAAGCTGGTCAACATGGCCGGCCAGATTCTCTCGGCCCGTCTGCTCAAGACCGTGCGCGAAGAGATGGGCGCCGTCTACTCAATCGGCGCGTTCGGCGACATCGACCCGCAGGTGGGCCGCAACGCCTCGCTGATGTCTCCCTTCCCGATGAACCCCGACAAGAAGGCCGAGGTGCTTGCCGCCATCGCCGCCGAATTTGAGTCGATGGCCAACGAAATCACTCCCGAAGAGCTCAACAAGGTCAAGGAATACATGGTCAAGACCTACACCGAGCGTATGGAGCAGAACTCGTCGTGGGCCGGCTATCTCAACGGCTGGGCGCTCACGGGCAAGAACATGCTCTCGAACGCCGTGGCCGAAGTCAACGCAATCACCCCCGAAATCATGCAGGAATTTGTCAAAGGAATGAACGCTCAAGGCAACTATCGTGTTGTTATACTTGAAGCTCAACCCTAAACACAATTCTTTTATGAACAGACTTATGCAACTATCGGCGGCCGGAGCCGTCGCCATCATCGCCCTCGGCAGTTGTTCCGCACTCAAGCGGAACAATGCCGAGAGCTTTGACTCGGGCGACTCGATGCCGCTTTACCCCGTAACTACATCAACAAAAATTGCCCGCACACTCGACGGGCACTGGTACATCAAGACCGTAGGCTCCATCAAGCTCAGCGACATTGAAGACGAAGACTGGCCCTTCCTGGAATTCGTCGCCGCCGAGGGCCGCTTCTACGGCAACGACGGCTGCAACATCATCAACGGCAGCTATCGCCTCGGCGCGGCCCAGGCGCTGACGCTGAGCGATGTGGCCACCACGATGAAGCTCTGTCCCGGCGACACCCTGGCCTATCCTATAGCCAACGCGCTGGCGCAGACCGCCTCATATTCTATTACCGCGGGCCGCGACGGCGCCTCGATTCTTAACCTCCACGACGGCAATAACCACACGCTGATGACCCTGCGCAAAAGCGACATAGATTTTCTGAACGGCCCCTGGCAGGTTGTCGGGGTCAACGGCAAGAGCGTCGACATGCCCGACGCGAAACTCGTGTTCGACGTCAATTCGGGCCGTGTGAGCGGCTGCGCCGGCTGCAATCGGCTGATGGGCGAGATTGCCCGCAACCCTCAGGTAAGCTCGTCGGTGCAGCTGAGCAATCTGGCCACTACGCGCATGATGTGTCCCGACATTCAGCTCGAATCGGCTCTGCTCATCGCGCTTGAAGAGGTCGTGTCGGCCCGCAAGGCAAAGAACGGCCATGTCGACCTGCTCGACTCGTCGGGCCGGACGGTAGTGTCGCTCCAAAAACTCTCGCGCAAAGATTTCTAACCGATGTCAGCAGACATTGAAGCACGCGGGGTCAGGGTCAACAATCTGAAGAATGTAGACGTAACCATACCCCGCAACAAACTCACGGTGATTACGGGCCTCAGCGGCTCCGGAAAATCCTCGCTGGCCTTCGACACTCTCTATGCCGAAGGCCGTCGGCGTTATGTCGAGAGCCTCTCGGCCTACGCCCGCCAGTTCATGGGCAAGATGCAGAAGCCCGAGGCCGACAAGATTACCGGCCTGCCGCCCGCCATCGCCATCGAACAGAAAGTGAACACGCGCAATCCGCGGTCAACCGTCGGCACCTCGACCGAGATTTACGACTACATGCGCCTGCTGTTCGGCCGCGTGGGCCATACCATCTCGCCCGTGAGCGGCTGCGAGGTGAAGAAGCACTCGGTCGGCGACGTGCTCGCCGCAGCCGACGCCCTGGCCGAAGGTACGCGCATGGCCGTTGTGGCGCCGCTGACCGTGCCCGAGGGGCGCACGGCGCGCCAGCACCTCGAGGTGCTGCTCAAAGGGGGCTATACGCGCCTGATGCGCGGCGGCGACTTCGTTGAGATAGAACAGATTCTCTGCACCGAGTCGGCCCCCGACCTATCGGACGCCGGCCTGGTCATCGACCGCTTGGCCACGGCCACCGATGCCAACTATCGCAGCCGCCTGTCAGAGAGCGTCGAGACCGCCCTTTTCGAGGGGCACGGCGCCATGGAACTGGTGGTGTGGGACGGCGGCGACTCCCCGCGCCGCCTCGAGTTCTCGACGCGCTTCGAGGCCGACGGCATCACGTTCATGGAGCCGACTGAGATGATGTTCAACTTCAACAACCCCGTCGGCGCCTGTCCTACGTGCGAAGGCTTCGGCAAGGTCATGGGCATCGACCCCGGCCTTGTGATTCCCGACCCGGGGCGCTCGGTGTGGGACGACGCCGTTGTGTGCTGGCGCGGCGAGAAGATGAGCGAATGGAAGCGCTACTTCGTCATGCAGAATCCCGACTTTCCGGTTCATCGCCCCTATGCCGACCTGACCGACGAAGAGAAGTCGACGCTCTGGCACGGGCCGCGCAACTTCCGCGGGCGCCGGCGCGACATCGCCTCTATCGACAATTTCTTCAAGATGGTCGAGGAGAACCTATACAAGATACAATATCGCGTCATGCTGGCGCGCTATCGCGGCAAGACCGTCTGTCCCGACTGCGGCGGCGGCCGTCTGCGCCCCGAGGCCGCCAACGTCAAGGTGGGAGGCCGCACGATTATGGAGCTCGTGGCGATGCCGGTGAGTTCGTTGCGTCGATGGTTCAACGACCTGCGGCTCGACGCTGCTGACGAGGCCGTGGCCTCGCGCATCTTGCTCGAAGTCCGCAACCGCCTGGAGTTTCTCGAAGACGTCGGCCTGGGCTATCTGACCCTTGACCGCCTCAGCAACTCGCTGAGCGGCGGCGAGAGCCAGCGCATCAATCTGGCCACGTCGCTCGGCTCGAGCCTCGTCGGCTCGCTCTATATTCTCGACGAACCGAGCATCGGTCTGCACCCGCGCGACACCGGGCGCCTCATCTCGGTGTTGAAAAAGCTGCGCGACCTGGGCAACACGGTCGTCGTCGTCGAGCATGACCGCGAAATCATGGAGGCCGCCGACTATATCATTGACGTCGGCCCCGAAGCGGGCAGCAACGGCGGCCGCATAGTCTATCAGGGTCCTGAAAACAAAATCACTGCGGCCGAGGGGAGTTTCACGGCCGACTATCTTGCCGGCCGGCGTCAAATCGAGCTGCCGCCCTCGCGCCGCGCACCGTCGGGCTATATCGAGGTCAAGGGCGCGCGCGAGCATAACCTCAAAGGCATCGACGTACGCTTTCCGCTGGGAGTGATGACGGTAGTTACCGGCGTCAGCGGCTCGGGCAAGTCGACGCTGGTGCGCGACATTCTTTATCGTGCCATGGTGCGCCGCCTCGGCGACCAGGCCGACGCGCCGGGCGCCTTTTCGGGCCTCGAGGGCGACTTGAAGCGCATCGAGGCCGTAGACTTCGTTGACCAGAACCCCATCGGGCGCTCCACGCGCTCCAATCCGGCCACCTATCTCAAGGCCTACGACGAAATCCGCGCGCTCTACGCCTCGAAGCCCGGCGCGCGCCAGATGGGCTTCACGCCCGCCTGGTTCAGCTTCAACACGGCCGGAGGCCGCTGCGAGGAGTGCAAGGGCGAGGGCACGGTTACCATTGAGATGCAGTTCATGGCCGACATCGTAATTCCGTGCGAGGCATGCCAGGGACGCCGTTTCCGCCCCGAGGTGCTTGAAATCACCCACA
Organism: uncultured Porphyromonadaceae bacterium; assembly: GCA_902495245.1. GTDB lineage: Bacteria > Bacteroidota > Bacteroidia > Bacteroidales > Muribaculaceae > UBA3263. The sequence continues at coordinate 170,276 of CABUWI010000007.1, read as the reverse complement.
AGGGCAAGAGCATCACCGACGTGCTCGACCTCACCGTCGACGAGGCCATAGAGTTTTTCAGCGATGGCAAGACGGCCGCCGAGCGCCGCATCGTCGAGCGCCTGCGCCCGCTGCAGGAGGTCGGTCTGGGCTACGTCAAGATCGGCCAGTCGTCGTCAACCCTGTCGGGCGGCGAGAACCAGCGCGTCAAGCTGGCCTACTATCTGGCCCAGGAGTCGCCGAGGCCAACGCTTTTCATTTTCGACGAGCCCACCACGGGCCTTCACTTCCACGACATCTCGACGCTGATGCACGCCTTTGACCGGCTCATCGAGGCGGGCCACACCGTCGTTATCATCGAACATAACCCCGACGTCATCAAGCGCGCCGACCATGTCATCGACATCGGCCCCGAAGGGGGCGACGCCGGGGGCCGCATCGTGGCCACGGGCACGCCCGAAGAGGTGGCGGCCGCCGGAGGCCACACCGCCGATGCTCTCAAACCATATCTGAACCGCTGAACAACAAAATGATTCTGTTCCCTCACGCCAAAATCAACATAGGCCTCGACATCATCGGGCGCCTGCCCGACGGCTACCATCAGCTCGAAACCGTCATGATTCACACCGACTGGGAAGACGTGCTCGAGCTCACGCCCTCGGCTGGCCCGACAGAACTGCTAACGTCGGGGCGCCCCGTGAACTGCCCGCCCGAGAAGAACCTCGTCATGAAGGCCTACAATCTGCTGGCCGACACTCTCGGCGGTCTGCCCCCGACGCGCATTCATCTCCACAAGAACATTCCCGACGGCGCCGGCCTCGGGGGCGGGTCGGCCGATGCGGCCTACGCCCTGCGCGGCCTCAACGAGCTTTACAATCTCGGCCTCGACCGCCCGCAGCTGGCCTCACAGGCCGCGCGGCTCGGCGCCGACTGCCCCTTCTTCATCTACGACGAGCCGATGCTCTGCACCGGCACGGGCACCGACCTTGAGCCCGTCGAACTGCCCGAAGAACTCCACTATCTGACCCTCGCCATCGTCAAGCCAGACGAAAGCGTCTCGACGGCCGAGGCCTATGCCGGCGTCAGGGTCAGCCGCCCCGACGAGCCGCTGGCCTGCAGGGTGGGGCGCGCCGTCGACGACTGGCAGGGCCTCGTGGGCAACGCCTTCGAGCAGACCGTCATTCCGCGCCACCCCGCAATCGGCGCCGCCAAGGCCACGCTCGAAGCCATGGGCGCCGTCTATGCCTCGATGAGCGGCAGCGGCTCGGCCGTCTACGGCTTCTTTCCCCGCGTCGACCCTGCCATTATGGCAGACCTGCTCGGGCAGCGGCTGCCCGGGTGTGCCGTTCATGTCTGCAAACCGCTATGAACGCTTTCGCCCTTCCGGGCGTTTAACTCATAGACCGATTTGGCACTATTTTTGATATATTTTCAGATATGAAACACCGAAAACGTAAAAAACATAACCAAGTAATGGAAGAAAAAGATACAAACCTCACCCCGGAAGAGACTCAGGAAGAACAGACCGCGCCGCAGCCCGCAACGGCCGAAGAAGAGGCTCCGGCCGCCGACCTTGAGGCGCAGCTTGCCGAGGCAAAGGCAGCCCTGGAAAAGGAAAAGAAAGAATATCTCTTTCTTATGGCCGACTTCGACAACTTCCGCAAACGCACGCTTAAAGAAAAGGCCGATCTGATTCGCAACGGCGCCGAAGCGGCCATGAAGGGCCTGCTGCCGATTGTCGATGACTTCGAGCGCGGTCTCGACGCCATTCGCGACACCTCTGACGCAGAAGCCGTCAAGGAGGGCATGCAGCTTATATATAACAAGTTCGTGAAATATCTTGAGCAGAACGGCGTCAAGCCCATGGAGTCGACCGGTGCCGACTTCAACGACGAACTTCACGAGGCCGTGGCCCTGGTGCCCGGCCCTGAAGAGCAGAAAGGCAAGGTCATCGACACCGTGCAGAAAGGCTATATGCTCAACGATAAAGTGCTGCGCCACGCAAAAGTGGCCGTCGGCCAGTAAAATTTTCCACTCTCTTTACCCGCTATTTCGATGGAAAACAAAAGAGACTACTATGAAGTGCTCGGCGTGAGCAAGAGCGCAAGTGCCGACGAAATCAAGAAAGCCTATCGCAAGGCCGCGCTGAAATATCACCCCGACAAGAACCCCGGCGACAAGGCCGCCGAAGAGAAGTTCAAGGAGGCGGCCGAGGCCTACGACGTGCTCTCCGACCCCGAAAAGCGTCAGAAGTATGACCAGTTCGGCCACTCGATGGGCCCGCAGGGTTTCCCCGGCGGCGGAGGCGGCTTCGGCGGCTTCAGCAGCGGCGGCTTCACCATGGAGGATATTTTCAGCCAGTTCGGCGACATTTTCGGCGGCCGTTTCAACGGCGGCGGCTTCGGCGGCGCCTCGGGCCGCGGCACGGCGAGGGGGCGCAAACCCGTGCGCAAGGGCTCGGACCTGCGCATCAACGTCAAGCTCTCGCTGGCCGACATAGCCTCGGGCGTAACCAAGACGCTGAAAATACCCACCAACGACGCCTGCTCGCACTGCAACGGCACCGGCGCCAAAGACGGCACGGCCTTCACCACCTGCCCCACCTGCCACGGTCAGGGCTACATCACCCAGATGCAGCAGACCATGTTCGGCGCCATGCAGAGCGAGGCCGCCTGCCCGCAATGCCACGGCGAGGGCCGCATCATCTCGCAGGCGTGCACCTATTGCAACGGCACGGGTGTGCAGCGGCGCGACAACACGGTCAGCTTCAACATTCCCGCCGGTGTCAGCGACGGCATGGTGCTCACGGTCAAGGGCAAGGGCAACGCGCCGGCCCATGGCGGCGTTAACGGCGACCTGCTGGTGGTCATCAACGAAATCAAGCACCCCGAACTGATTCGCGACGGCAACGACGTCATCTACAACCTGATGCTCGACATTCCGTCGGCCGCCCTCGGCGCCGCCGTCGAAGTGCCCACCATTACCGGGCGCGCCCGCCTCAATATTCCCGGCGGCACACAGCCCGGCAAGGTGCTGCGCCTGCGCGGCAAGGGTCTGCCCGACCCGAACACCGGCGCGCGCGGCGACGAGCTCATCAACGTGATGGTCTACGTGCCCGAAACGCTCACGCCGGCCCAGAAGACGGCCTTCGAGGCCATGCGCTCCGACGCCAACCTCAAGCCCGACGAATCGACCACGCGCCGCCTCTTCTCGAAGCTGAAACACATCTTCGAGTAAGAGCGGCCCCGCGCCGGCAAATTCTGTAGGGACGCACGGCTCGTGCGTCCGCGGTGTAATGGCCGGCGTTGTAGTGAGTTACATGCTTGGCAAAGCGGACGCACGAGCCGTGCGTCCCTACACGTTTTATCGACTATGACAACACATCTGCACTCACAACCGCCGACGTCGTCGGCGTCGTCCCACCCATTGACACTGATGACGCTGATTGTTACGCTCGGCATCGTGTTCGGCGACATCGGCACGTCGCCGCTCTACGTCATGAAGACCATTGCCGGCGTCAACCCCGACTTCACTGCAGACTACATAATCGGCGCCGTGTCGTGCGTCATCTGGACGCTGACGCTGCAAACCACCGTCAAGTACGTTGTGATTGCCCTGCGCGCCGACAACCGCGGCGAGGGAGGCGTGCTGGCGCTCTTCGCCCTGGTCAGGCGCCGCGCGCCGCGTGGGGCTTTCGTGCTCGCGGCCGTCGGTGCGGGAGCGCTGATTGCCGACGGGGTCATCACCCCCGCAATCACTGTAACCTCGGCCGTCGAGGGGCTGCGCGCATTCAGCCCGTCGGTGCCCGTGGTGCCGATTGTGCTTGCAATCATCACGCTGATTTTTCTGGTGCAGCAGTTCGGCACGTCGGCCATCGGCAAGGGCTTCGGCCCCTTCATGCTGCTGTGGTTTCTGATGCTCGGAGTGCTCGGCGCATGCAACATCGGGCGCGACCTGTCGATTCTTGCCGCCTTCAATCCGCTCATGGCCGTCAGGCTGCTCGTGGCGTCGCCCGAGTGGTTCCTGATTCTCGGCGCGGTGTTTCTGTGCACCACGGGCGCCGAAGCCCTCTATTCCGACCTGGGCCACTGCGGGCGCCGCAACATCACGGTGGCATGGCTCTTCGTCAAGCTGATGTTGATTCTCAACTATCTGGGCCAGGGCGCATGGCTCATCTCGCAGCCGGCGGGCGCAGTTGCCGGCGGGGTCAATCCGTTTTATGCAATCATGCCCGCGGCGATGCTCCCCTTCGGCATCGCCATGTCGGCCGGCGCGGCCATCATCGCCTCGCAGGCGCTGCTCAGCGGCTCGTTCACCCTCTTTAACGAAGCCGTAAACCTCGACTTCTTTCCGAGGCTCAACGTCAAGCACCCCACGCGCCTGAAAGGACAGATTTACCTGCCCGCCGTCAACCGTGCGCTCTACGTCGGCTGCGTGGCCACGGTGCTGATTTTCCGCGACTCGGCGGGCATGGAGGCCGCCTACGGCCTGGCAATCACCGTGGCCATGCTCATGACCACGCTTCTGCTGGCCCTGTGGCTGCGGGGGCGCAGAGTGGCGACGTGGCTCACGGCGGCCTTCCTGGTCCTGTTCGTGTCAATCGAGGGGTGCTTTCTGCTGGCCAACGTGGCCAAGTTTGTCCACGGCGGCTGGTTCACCATGGCCCTCGCCGGCATAATCTGCGGAGTGATGCTTGTTTGGCACCGCGCCATTCGCATTCGGCGCAATCACGTCAAGTTCGAAAAAATCAGCCGCTATCTCGGCCTCATCGGCGACATCAGCCGCGACTGCTCGATTCCGCCCTATGCCTCCAACGTGGTCTATCTGAGCCATGCGCCCTCGCTCGACCGCATCGAAAGCAAGCTCATCTACTCGATTGTCAACAAAGGCCCCAAGCGCGCTGACCATTACTGGCTGCTCCACATCGAACACACCGACCGGCCCGACACGCTTACATATTCCTACAAAACGCTGATTCCCGGCACGCTGATTGTGGTCAAGATTCGGCTCGGATTCCGCACGTCGCCCAAACTCAGCGTCTATCTGCGCCAGATTGTCGAAGACATTACCCGCCGCGGAGAAATCGACCTGCGCAGCTCCGTGCCCGCACTGCGCGAGCGCGGCATTCCCGGCAACTTCCGCTTCATCATGATTCACCGCGTCTTCTCGGCCGACAGCAACTGCTCGTGGGCCGACAGCCTCGTCATGTATCTCCACTCGCGCCTGAGGCTGCTCGGTGTGTCAGACGAGCGCTTCTACGGCCTCGACACGAGCCTCGTCTCGGTCGAAACCGTGCCGCTCATAATCAACTCGCGCCCCGCCCGCCGCATCGAATACTGCCGCTGAAAAAACGGCGACCCGTGCTCGGGCCGCCGTTATCAATCATCAGTATAATATACTCTCGAAGAGAGATATATTTAATTATGTCTGTTCCGGGGTTATTTCACCAGGGTCTTCACTCCGTTGATGATGTAGACACCCTTGCCGGCCTTGCTTACGCGGCGGCCCTGCAGGTCGTAAATCACCTCGGCACCCTTCTCGGCTGCGTTAACCTCCTTGATGCCGGTGGGCTCAGACACGGTTACGGCAGTGCTGAGCGCAGGAGCCAGCTTATTGTTAATCGTGAAGTAACCCACGGGGAAGTTCAGCGTATAGTTCGAGGGCGTAACATTAAGTTCGCTCAGGTCAACCTTGATTGTTTCGCCGTCTTTGGTAATCTTGTCGTTGGGAACGGCCACTTCAACAGGAGTTGCGGTCTCGCCGTCAAGAGCGGCGGTTGCAGCGGCAGGGGTCAGTGTTACACCGTATGCCTCGGGGAAGTTAGCGGTCTTTTCGAGCGCGGCACCCGACACGACAATCACCTTATTCTCCTTGTCGTAGTTCAGCGTTACCTCAGTGTTCTTGACGGCGTCGGCAACGGCGTTCTCCAATGTCCAGTGCGAACCGAGGTCTGCGCACGTGCCGCCTGTAACGAGATTAAAGGTGGCACTTGAGCCTTCATAGCGCTTCAGACAGTTGTTCTGTTTCTGATTAGCGACACCAAGCAGATTGGCGAAGAATGATTGGCCGTCAAGCGAATAATAACGCGATACATTATATTTGCCGGCTTTTGCTTCGGTCTGATCTGCTCTAACTGCACCGCTTGCTCTTCCTTCCAATGGCGCAATATAGTTGCCGGTCAGATAATTTTTCAGTTTGATTTCACGCAGAGGTGCGTTGGTTACCACGACTTCCCACAGCAGAGCAAGGTTTGATTCGACGTTTGCGTTATATGTCCACAGTCTCAAATCATTTGAAGCTTTATATCCGAGGTAGTATACCGTGTTATCAACTGTATTCAGGCGATTACGCAGACGAATAACCTTGCCGTTAAGCTGTTCGAACGCACGGGTCGAGGCCGCCTGCGAACCGAGGTTAAGATATGCGCGTGCGTCTGCAACGCTATTGATATCATCGGGACTCATCGAGGCTTTCTGTTCAAGGGCATATTCAATTTCCTCTTTAGTGAGTACATTCCTGAGCAACTCGAACATGCGGTGGCCCTTGGCGTAGTCAATGAATGCATTTTTGGCAGTAGTTACATCGGTCGAGCTTACGCGTTCAATATAGAACACCGAACCCTGACCTGTTTTGGCTGTAGACGTTGCGGGAGAATCAGAATTGGCTTTTACATGAAAGTCGCCGGTGCCGGTCGTGCCGTCAACGCCCTCAAGCGCATTAGCCAGATAGAAGCACTTGCCGGCAGTCGCATCAGGAGTCGAACTGATAGCTACGCCATAGGGCATCGGAGAGCGATTGGACTCATCATAGCCGTCGTAGCTTGAAGGCGATATGAAATAGACGGTTGACGGATTGTCTGTAATGGTGATTTCAGAGTTGTTATCACCGCTGAATGTCATGCCCATAAGCGGTGTGTCATTTTCACCTTCGCCCATAAGGCTGTAGATTTTGTAGCCTTCGCCGCCTTGCTGAGGCACTATTTTCCAGATTGTCTGCATGCCGGTCATGAACTGGCGGACATGCACACCGTTGGAGAATGTTACGCCGTTGTCAATGTCGGTGGCGTTCTTGCGGGCCTTTTCACGGTCGGGAGTGTAGCAGCCGAGCAGCGAGCCGGGGAACGCAGGCGCATCTGAAGACACGGGCAGGTCGGTCAGCGCGCGATTATTGCGAATTACAAAATAGCCGCCCTCTGAAGGAATTGCATGCGGAATCTCGACACCTGCAGGAGTAACCAGCCATGCGAATTCTTTGGCGTTGAAATCGGAGGCATAATCCTGCTTAAGTGTCGTTTCATCTGAATATCCTATATTGTTAATTGCACCGACCTTCATGCATACGGTGTTCGCGGCGACGCCGGGAGCACCGCCGAATTTCAGGGTTACGGCGTTTGCTACGGAGGTGTTTTCTCTGAAATCAATAGTATAAGTGCCGGTGGCGGTGGTCAATCCATTATTACTGGTCTGCATATACGTATCCGAGGCAGTGTTGCGCATCTTGAAAGTGTAAGTGCCGGGCACACGCACAATTTGCCATTTGGTGCGGGCGCCTTTTTCAGGAAGCAACTTGGCGATGCGACGGTCGCCGTCGCCGACAACGCCGAGATATGAAACTTTGCCTTCGACTTCGGCATTGGCAGCATACTGCAGATGAATCACTTTTTTGTCAATAGCGTTCATGACGCGCTCGACACACTGGTTGACCTGCTGAGTCGAACTTGCGTTGTTGATTTCTGCAACTACGCCGTTAAATGCCGTCTGGCTGTGATAGAAGCGGCCTATGCCGGCAATTGCAGCCAACGCATCAGTCTTGGCCTGATTAAGAAGTGCGTCTTGAGCGGAAACCTCTTTCAAGATAAATTTATTAGTTATACTGGCAGCGGCATTTCCGCAGTTTGTCCATAACGACAGCAGATGCTCACCGCCAACGCTGCGGTCGCTGAGCACGATGTGAGTGTTGCCGGTGTTGCTCTTTGTCGTGAAATATTCGAAGTAAACACCGTCTGTGCCATACGTGCCGATATGGAAGGTTGTTACGATTGAATTATCGGCGGATAGTTCGTCGGCAGTGTACAACTTTACAATAGAGTTCTCACCGTTAGTACCGGTGCCCGGATTTTTGACGCCCAGTTTTTTTGCGGCAGTGCCCTTTTTGTTATAAATGCTGTAACCGTTGGTGGCGTCGCCGACAAAACACCAATATGCAGCTTCTTTGTCAGCCGCAGCGGTCGGGAGAGTGATATTGGTCAGCAGATAATTGTTTTTAGACGATGTTTTGTGGTCATCTTGTTCAACAATATAGCCTTTTTCAGAAGCAGCCTGCCAGATATACCATGTGGTATTGTCTGCAAATTGGCCATCGGTAGGAGTGTCGGATACCGTAAGCAATGCGGCATCGGCGCCGAGGGCGAAAGAGCCGAGCGCGAGCGCCATCAGCCCTTTCAGGGTTGTTGTAAATTTGGACATAAAATTAGAAATAGATTATTGATTGGATTTGTGATAGAATTGAGATCGAAGGTCGGCGGGAGTGCACGACGAAGCGCACGCGAAAGCGGATTTGTTTCGCGCGTATGTGGTGTTTCGGAATGGTGTGTCTGGTCGCAGTTAGTTAACCCACTATGGCTAATGGTTGCGGCAAATGTAGAGTTAGGGGGGGGTAATTACTTGACGGTTAGACACTTAGTGAAGATATAAGACGGATTGATTTCGAAAGATTGATGGGGCAAAGTTACGCAAAATCGCCAATCCACCAAAGCTGTTAACGTTTTTTAACCTAAAAATGTCGTGCAATGCCCCCGTCGAAGATTAGAATAGGAGCCGCGGATTCTTCCGCGGACGTGTCGCGCCACAAAGGGAGAGAATGGACATCTTTGCGCGAAGAAGACAGATGATGCCCTTCGGGCAACGCGATGAGGGGTAGTTCCGCCTCCCCGCCAAGTCGCTGCGCTCCATGACGGGGTTAACGTAAAGACTATGCCCTGCGGGCATTAACAATTATATTTGAACCGGAAGCGCCACGACATCGGGGCTTGGTGTTTTTTTGCGGGGTCAGAAGCGGGCGCCGACGGTGAGGGCGAGGTGGTGGTTGGCCGACATGAAGGAGTATTGCGAGTCGAAGACAAGGCACACGTTGGTGTTGTAGACGATGTTGGCGAAGAAGGCGCGGTGGTTGTAGACGAAGCCGGTGCGAAGATAGCCGCCGGTCGACACCATTTCGGAGAAGTTGCGTTTGCCGGCGTTGAGCGAGCGGCGGTAGCCCACCGAGGGGAGCAGCGTGAAGTTGAAGACCCAGTTGTGGGGCATGACGGCGTTGTAGCCGTAGCCGCCAAGCAGCTCGAAGTCGTGAAAGTTGAAGCGGCTGAGCAGCGGGAGGCCCTGAGGGGCGGCGGCAAGCATGTCGTCGGGCAGTCCGGTGAAGTCTATTTCGGTTCGGCGGCGGGCATAGGCGGCGCCGAGCATCCACGTGCCGGCGCTGCGTTTCTGATATTTCGAGAAGGCGTAGACGGCGGCCTGGGCATATTTGCGGTGGTTGAAATAGTAGTAGGCGCGCACGGAGAACAGGCTGGTATTGACGTCGTTTAGGGGCACGCGAATGCGCCGGCCGTCGTTGTAGCGGCCGAAGCGTTCGATGTAGGTGTTGCCCTCGGTGTGCTGGCTCTGGAGTTCGGCCGAGAAGCGGGCGCAGTTGAAGGCGAAGTTGAAGGTGGAGCGGGGTGCGTGGTTGTGGCCCGTGAGCTGGTTTATGTTCCAGTCATAGCCGATGCTGACGGCCATGAAGCTGAGGTGGACGCCCATGTCGTAGTTGAGGTTCGAGCGTATGATGACCATGCCCTCCTCCTTGCGGTGTTCCTCGTTGAAGGGGTCGAAGAGGTAGCCGTAGCTCTGGGCCCAGGCCGAGGCGTTGGCGGTGATTTTCCAGTTCTTGCCGGTGCCTACGACGTAGTCGGTGTTGTAGGAGTTGAAGGTTTGGTCGCCCCAGTTGTAGACCTTGCGGCAGAAGTTTGCGAAGCGTGGATAGTGAATGCGCGGGTCGTTGATTCGGAATCCGGTCTGGGCGAGCTGTTGCAGCCAGTTGCCGCTGAGGGGGGCGAGCGAATCGGCGGCCTCGTCGGCGGCCGGCGCCGTCAGGGAGGTTGCAAGAGCAATCAGAAGCGTCAGAAGGAATTTGAGATTCTTCATTGCCGGTTGATGATTCGCAGGGATTTTTCGAGAAAGCGGGGGTCGTCGTGCGCGATGTGGTGGAGGGTGTGGCCGCGTCGCTCCATGCCGCGGAACCATGTCATCTGGCGCTTGGCGAACTGGTGGATTGCCGTTTCGAGCGCCGAGGTCATCTCGTCGAGCGTCATGCGGCCGAGGGCATAGAGGGTGAGAAATTTATATTCGAGGCCGTAGTAGATGAGGTCGTCGGGGGCGATGCCCGAGTCGAGCAGGCGGCGCACCTCGTCGGCCATGCCGGCGTCAAGGCGTGCGCGCAGGCGCTCGGAGATGCGGCGTCGGCGTTCGTCGCGGTCAATGTCGAGGCAGATAATGACGGCGTCGGTGCGGGGCCGAGGTTCGGCAAGGCGGGCGGCGTCGGGGTTGGCGGCATAGAAGGTCTGAATTTCTATGGCGCGGATTGCGCGGGCGGGGGTGTCGACGTCGGTTGTGTTGTGAAGCGTCTTCATGGCCGCGAGCATCCGGGTCAGTTCGTCGAGCGACTTTCCGCGCAGCCGCTCGCGCAGGGCGGGATTTTCGGGCACGGGGGGCAGGCTGAGGCCGTTGACCAGCGACTCGACATATAGCCCCGTGCCGCCGCACACCAGGGGCTGCGCTCCGCGGCGTTCAATATCGGCCAGGGCGGCGTTGGCGTCGCGCAGATATTCGAAGAGGTTATATTTTGAGCCGGCGGGGCAGATGTCGATGAGGTGGTAGGGCACTGAGCCGTACTCGTCGAGGTCTTTGCCCGTGCCGAGGTCCATGCCGCGATAGACCTGGCGCGAGTCGGCGCTGACAATCTCGGCCGGGGCGAGGGCGTGTGCAAGCTCGACGGCCCGGCGGGTTTTGCCGCAGGCCGTCGGACCGGTGATTATGATTAGCGGTTTACTCTCCAAGCAGCTCAGAGTTGAAAAAGTCGAGCATGCGGGCGTAGACCACCGCGCGGGCGCCGCAGCCGTAGATTGAGTGGTTCATGTCGGGGAAGAGCAGCATCTGCGGCCAGCGGTTGGCGGCAATGAGCCGGGCGGTGAGCTCCATGGTGTTGGCGGGGTGGACGTTGTCGTCGGCCGTGCCGTGAATGAGCAGCAGCGGGCATTTCAGGCGGTCGGTGCGGTTCACCGGGGCCGAGCGGTCATAGCCTTCGGCGTTGGCCGCCGGGGTTGACATGTAGCGTTCGGCATAGATGGAGTCGTAATAGCGCCACGAGGTTACAGGGGCCACGGCGCAGGCGGCGGCATAGGGCGCGCCGCTCGATGCGGCCATGAGCGATTCGTAGCCGCCGTAGCTCCAGCCGTAGATGCCGATGCGCGCGGGGTCGACGAATCCGAGTCCCTGCAGATGTTTCAGCAGGGCGTTCTGGTCGACCGTCTCGAGGCGGCCGAGGTCTTTGTAGACACACTGTTCGAACCCGCGGCCGCGGGCGCCCGTGCCGCGTCCGTCGACGCAGGCAACTACGTAGCCCTTCATGGCGTAATATTGCATCCAGTCGATGACCCAGCGGTTGGTAACCTCTTGCGAGCCCGGGCCGCTGTACTGGTAGATGATGGCGGGATATTTCCGGGAGGGGCTGAAGTCTGCGGGCTTTATTATCCAGGCGTTGAGCTCATAGCCGCCCGAGCTGAGGGTGAAGAACTCCTTGCGCGGGGTCGAGGCGTAGCGCGCGGCGGTGGCGGCGTTGTCTTCGAGGGTGCGCATGGCTTTGTCTTTGGCGGTGGAGACGAGGGTGTAGACCGGCGGACGGGAGGCGTCGGAGCTGTTGAGCACGTAGCAGTTGCCGGCGGGGGCGAAGGCGGCGCTGTTCCAGCCCGAGGCGGGGCCGACGGCCGAGCGCACGCCCTTGCGGTCGATTTTGGCGATTGTGCGGTCAAGCGGGCTCTTTTCGGCGCTCTGATAGTAGCGCGCGCCGTCGGGGGTGGTGCCGTAGTAGGCCGTAACGTCGAAGTTGCCCGCCGTGAGGGCGCCAAGGTCGTTGCCGTTGTAGGCCAGGCGGTAGAGGTGGCTCCAGCCGGTGCGGTCGCTGAAAATGACCATGCCGTCGGGCTCGAAGGCCACGTTCTGATAGCATTCGGGGCGCACCCAGGCCGAGCTCTTTTCCTGATGAATCTGAGTGGCCACGGTGCTGCGCGGGTTGACGGCATAGAAGTCCAGGCGGTTCTGCTCGCGGTTGAGGGTCAGGGCAATGAGGGTCGACGACGTCGGGCCGAAGTGAATGCGGGGAATGTATTCGATGTCGGCCGAGGGGAGGGCGATGTCTTTGGTCTTGCGCGTCTCGACGTCGTAGCTGTGGAGCGACACCCGTGAGTTCGGCTCGCCGGCCACTGGATATTTATATGTGAACCGGCCCGGGTAGAGGGCATATTCGGGCCGGGGGTCGCAAGCACCCTCATACATTGTCAGGCTGTAGGCCGGCACGCGGCTTTCGTCATATTTCAGATAGCAGAGCATGGAGTTGTCGGGCGCCCACTCCATTGAGCGCGATGTCGAGAACTCTTCTTCATAGACCCAGTCGGGCACGCCGTTGATGATTTCGCCGGGGCGGCCGTCGGTCGTAACGGCCACTTCCGAGCCGTAGTCGACCTTGTGGACGTAGATGTTGTTGTCGGCGCCCATAAAGGCCACCATGCGTCCGTCGGGGCTCACCACGGGGCTCTGCTGCAGGGGGTGGGCGGTCGATAGCGGTTTGAGCGTGTTGCGCTTGATGTTGAAAATGTGGTAGGGGGCGCGGAATGTGCGGCGGTAAATCTGCTCGCGGGTCTGATAGACGAGCAGCAGCGAGCCGTCGGGGCTGATGCTGAAGTCTTCGATGCTCTCGAGCTTGGCGTCGCCGCGGGTCGAGGCCACGTCGAGCAGTGTGGCCATGAGTTTGCCGTCGGCCACTGAGAATTGCTCGATTTTCTTGCCGTCGGCACTGAGCTGCAGATAGCTGAGGCCGTCGGGCATGAAGCGCAGCGACGCGGAGGCCGGGGCGTTTGCGGGGTAGACATATTCGGCCAGGGCGGCGACGTCGACCGCCTTGGGACGGGCTGCGGCGCTCAGAGCCGTGAGGGCCGCCAGAAGTATGATGATTTTTTTCATTATGCTTGAATTGGCTGTGAGGTTCAGAACAGAGTCAGCTGGGCGTCAGAGTCGGGCGCGGGCACGTGTTTGGGCGGCTGATAGCCGAAGTCGGGGTCGGAGGCCGGCGGCTGATGTCCGGCGGGCACTCCGCCCGGCAGCAGCCAGTCGACGCTGTCAATGTCGGCCGATGCGTCGTCGGCCGGATTGTAGGCCGCGGGCTGCTGTTTGCGGGGGCGTCCGCGCCGGCGGCGGTTCGACGACGCCGCGGCCGGAGTTTCGGCAGAGGGAGTCGCCTCGTCGGCCTCGGCCTCGGTTGCGCGCCGGCGGCTTTCGAGGGCGGCGTCGAGGGCGGCGCCCGATTCCATCTCGGCAATGCGCTCGGTCAGGGCGGTGATTTCTTCATCTTTGGCGGCGACGGCTTCGGTTTTTGCGGCCAGGTCGGCGCGGAGCTTCGCAATGTCGTCGCGCAGGGCGGCCGAGTCGCTTTCGGCCACCTCGGCCACGCGCATCTTGTTCATGAGCGAGGCAATTGTCAGCTTGTGCTGCTCGATTTCGCCGGCCAGCTCTTCGATTTTCGACTCCAGGTCGCGGTTGCGGTCGCTCAGTGCGCGGCGCTGGCGCTGTTCGCTCAGCAGGGCCGCCTTCTGTTCGTCGCGGCGGGCGCCGAACTCTTTGCGCTCGGAGCGCAGCTCGTCGAGCTCGGCCTGAATTTTGGCGCGGTCGCCGGTGAGGTCGCTCACAGCCTTGCGCTTCATCGTCTCGGCCCACGCGACGAGCGGCTCGCCGAGGGCCGCCGCCATGAAGCGGCGCTGGGCGTCGCGGTCAATGCACTGGGCCGCCACCGGGGGCAGCTGGGCGTTGACAACGCCCAAAATAGCGTCGAGCAGCTCGACGGGCATCTCGTCGCCGTCGGCACCCGGGGCCGTCGCGGCGGCCGCCGGAGCGGGCTGCGGCGCCGGAGCGGGCGTGCGGTCAATGTCGTCAAATTCAACGTCGGTCGTCTCGTCGTCGGCGCCGAACAATTTTCGCCAAAAACTCATGTCTTGTTCTTTTCTGTTCTTTTTCGGTCAATTTCCGGGCAGATGCGCCCTCGGGCGTATCTGTATAAGATGTGCAAAGTTACCAAAAATCGCCCGAAATCACAAAAAATCGCCAAAAACGAAAAAAAATTGACTCAACTTAGTGATTATGTGGATAAAAATTCGGATATTTGCAGTCGCGTTAGCGCTCCCTTTCCCCGGGCGCTGAGCCGTAATGTGATAATTAGAAACAATATATCAAATAATTAAACGAATTGTAACAATGACTAAAGCAGACATCGTTAGCGAAATCGCCAAGACCACCGGCATTGACCGCGTGAACGTCCTGGAGACCATCGAGAAATTCATGGAAGTGGTTAAAGACTCGCTGATCAGCGGCGAAAACGTCTACCTGCGCGGTTTCGGCAGCTTCATCATCAAGACCCGTTCGCAGAAAACGGCCCGCAACATCTCCAAGAACACCACCATCGTTATCCCCGAGCACAAGATTCCCGCTTTCAAGCCCGCAAAATCTTTTGTCGAGGAAGTGAAGAAATAATAAAATCATAAATCACATATATTAACAACCTACTAAAGCTCTGAACTATGCCAAGCGGAAAAAAACGCAAAGGCCACAAGATGGCTACTCACAAGCGCAAAAAACGTCTGCGCAAGAATCGTCATAAGAAGAAGTAAGCGCTTCTTCGCCGGCTGACGACATTTCAACGACATAAAAACTTTTGGGACGGGGGAACGATTTATTCGCCACAACTCCGCACCAAAAGTTTTGTCGTTTTTTAACAGTAATTATCAAAAGAAAAACTTCCGATTTTCTAAACTCAGCGGGGCCGAACGGCCCCCGCCAACATGCCCCAACAGAATGAAAAGTGAACTGATAGTAGACGTATCGGCCAACGAAGCCTCCATAGCCCTGCTCGAGGATTCGCGGCTCATGTCGCTCCAGAAGGAGTCGCGCAGCGTCAGCTATTCGGTCGGCGACATTTACCTGGCAAAAGTCAAGAAGCTGATGCCCGGCCTCAATGCCGCCTTCGTCAACGTGGGCTACGAAAAGGACGCTTTTCTGCACTATCTGGACCTGGGTCCTAACTTTGCAAGCTATGCCGAGGTCGTCGCCCAGACCCTCGACAACAAAAAGAAACTTCCCGACACGTCGAAAATCCAGATCAAGCCCGAAATCGACAAGCACGGCTCGATCAGCGACGCTCTGACTCCCGGCCAGCAACTGCTCGTGCAGATTGTCAAGGAGCCGATTTCGTCAAAAGGACCGCGACTCACCACGGAAATCTCATTTACCGGCCGCAACATGGTGCTGATGCCCTTCTGCCGCAAAATCTCCGTCAGCCAGAAAATCGAATCGGCTGCCGAAAAACAGCGCCTGCGCAAGGTCATCGAGGCCATCAAGCCCGAAAACTACGGCGTCATCATACGCACGTCGGCCGAGGGCAAAAAAGTGGCCGAACTCAACGCCGAACTGCGCGAACTCGTCAAACGCTGGGAAGACACCCTGGCCAAGGCGCGCAAATCGGCCTCAAAAGCGCCCGTGGCCGTCTATGAAGAAGCCGGACGCACCGTCGGAGTGTTGCGCGACCTGTTCAACCCCGAAACTTTCGAGGCAATCCACGTCAACGACGAAGAGACATTCCGCCAGCTGCAATCTTACGTAAGCCTCATCGCCCCTGAAAAGGCCGACATCGTGCAGCTCTACACCAAAGACGAGCCGATTTTCGACTCGTTCGGAATTACACGTCAGGTAAAGACCTCGTTCGGCAAGACCGTGAGCTTCCGCTCGGGCGCATACATCATCATCGAGCACACCGAGGCCCTCCACGTGGTCGACGTCAACTCGGGCAACCGCTCGCGCGCCACGGCCGACCAGGAGAGCAACGCCCTCGAGGTCAATCTGCGCGCCGCCGACGAAATTGCCCGCCAGCTGCGCCTGCGCGACATGGGCGGCATCATCGTGGTTGACTTCATCGACATGAACCTGCCCGAAAATCGCCAGAAGCTCTTCGAGCACATGCGCGAACTCATGGCCTCTGACCGCGCCCGCCACAACATCTTGCCCCTGAGCAAGTTCGGCCTGATGCAGATTACGCGCCAGCGCGTGCGCCCCGACCTTGAAATCGAAACCGACGAGCAGTGTCCCTCATGCGGAGGCAAAGGCAAAGTGCCCTCATCGCTGCTCTTCACCGACACCCTCCGCTCAAAGCTCGACTATTGCATCAACGACCTCAAGCAAAGCGGGTTCACGATGTATGTCCACCCCTACGTCGACGCTTTCATCAAGAAGGGACTGTTCAACTCGCTCTATCGCACCTGGCGCAAAGAACTGGGCGCGAAATTCAAAATCGTGGCCGACCAGTCGCTGGCCTATCTCCAATACAAGGTCATCGGCGCCGACAAGCAGGAAATTGACCTGCGCGAAGAAAAAGACGCCGGCTCCTCTGCCACAAAAAACAAACGCAAAGCAAAAACCCGCTCCAAAGCTGCCGAAAACGCGGCCGACGAGCCCGCCGACTCTGCCGACCAATAGCACTGACACTATTGCCCGCAACAGGTGGCTTGCGCAATTGCGCAAGCCACCTTAAATTTTTTTGTATGGTTTAACATATATTTGCGAATTTCAAAAAATTTTACGAACTTTGCGGCGCAGACCGGACTTTTCTCACGCCGATACTGCGTCTGATGTATAATCGGGCGTACCGGATGCGGGAGAGGGGCGGGAAGCAACTTACATTTTGGTCAAGCGTTTACATGACGTTTTATCCTTGACACCTTGAAATCTGGCAGTTTCAATTCTGAGTCTTGGGTGAAGCAACAGCGTAGATGCCCGTGGATATGTAAATGTCAACGGCTGTGCATTCCTCTTTTGCGAAAAAGTGGAATGCATAACGGTCGTTTCATTGCGTAATCGGCGTGGGCTACTGTGCGTGTTGCTCGTTCAACTCAGAAGGGCACATGCCAGAGCCTCAAGGTGTGGGACGAGCAGACGGTGAGTTTTCCACGCTATTTTTTTGTATCACATATCAACTATTCACACGCAATGAAACAGTTACAATTCAAGAAACTTTTCTTCTGGTTCGCTTTCTTGGCGTTAGGATTCTTCAGCTGTTATTGGACGGCTGAGTCCCTTTATATCTGGCAGCCCGTACTCGGGCAGGCGGGTTCGTGGCTTTTGGCGGTTTTGTTTTACGTCATGGCCTCACTGAGCTTCCAGTTGATTCTCAATGCGCTCAGCAAATCATATAACTTCTATGGAAAATTTCTGGGGCGTGGCGCTTCGTTGTTGGTAGGCATCATCGGACTCGTGCTGTTTTGGCTGGTTTGTTCAATGCCCACGAATACTCACACGCTTCTCTATAATGCCGAAGTGAGGCCGACCATTTCAAACGACCTTGCCACTACGCAAAGCTATCTGCAGGCGCTGAAAAAGAATAATAAAGCGATAAACGACATCAATGCCCGATATGAGAGCAAGCAGCAAGAGGTGGGCGCAATCTTCATAAAGATGCAATCAGAAATGGCGGATCCTTTGAACAAGGGGATAGGACGTAGATTCAAGGTCTTGGTCGCCGAACTGAACAATGCACTCTCTCCAATTGATAAAAGCGCCAAAAACGGACGTTCTATTCAGGAGGTAATGAATCCGGGCTCTACTCCGGCCCAATGGCTTGCTACTTACTATCAGTATAGGGCTCAGGCTGACGAGATTCTGAAAATTTATCGTTCGGCCTGCGATGCTGAAATCAGTAAAGTCAGATCAACAATGAAAGCCGGCAAATTAGATAAATTGCTCTCTGATTGCGAAACGGCGTCTAAAGACATCAATCGCATGAAAGGCGTGAGCAACAATAT
Organism: uncultured Porphyromonadaceae bacterium; assembly: GCA_902495245.1. Classification (GTDB taxonomy): domain Bacteria; phylum Bacteroidota; class Bacteroidia; order Bacteroidales; family Muribaculaceae; genus UBA3263. The sequence goes on along the minus strand of CABUWI010000007.1, from coordinate 152,152 downwards.
TATCGGCAGAGCCGATGAAGACCTGGAACGCGCTTACTCATTTATAGGGGCAAACTCCCGGTTCATCGATTTTGAAACGCAAGCCGACAGCCTCTCCTATTGTTCGCCGAATTCACAGACCAAAGTCAAGGCTTTGCGCAATGTACCCGGCGTATGGGAAGAATACCTGACAGGAAACCGCTACAATGGCCATGGATTCATCTGGTGGGTGCTGATTTCCGTTTTGGTTGATATTGCGGGTTTCATCTTCTTTTTCCTGGCAAACAAACAGCAATAATGATAACGGTATCTCTTTATGGAAAACAATACTAACGCTACACAAAGCAACAAGAACGATTTCTCTGACATCATAAACGGGGAGACGTCGCAAAATGCGTCAACATCGACAGCCGGCACAATTACGCAACCTGCAAAGACGGACGGCAGTTCTACCGGCATGTCGCAGGCAGATATATATTCCGACGAGGAGCTGATTGACGTTAACGCCATTACAACAAACATTGCCGATACGACAACCCCTATAGTCATCTTTTTCGGTCCGGCATCGTCGGGCAAGACAATGGCACTGTTGCGCATGGTGCGCTATTTCGAGAGCGTTATGGGCTACACGGTAAAGGCCGACAGGACTTTTCGCCCCTCATACGACCGCAACTATACGCGCATGTGCGACTCGCTGATAACCAAAGCCAACGACACGTATGCTCCCGACCCCAACGATACGATTATGTTCATGCTCGTAACTGTGTATGACAAAGGCGGCAAACCAATCTTTCAGATTCTCGAGGCTCCGGGCGAGCACTATTTCGACCCGGAAGTGCCGACTGCGGCATTCCCGGCCTATATTGAGCGAATCATTCACAGCATCAACAATCGCAAAATCTGGGTCTACTTTGTCGAACAAGACTGGAAAGACCAGCGCGACCGCAACAATTATGCCGCCAAGATTTCACAGATGCAGGCGTTGACGCCGAAAGACAGAATCCTGTTTCTTTTCAACAAATGCGATAAGCAGATGCACCAGTATGACCCGAGCGGACGCCCGCGCAGCGAGTTGTTCATGACGCAAATCAACAATCAATACCCCGGCATCTTTTCGCGTTACACAAACAGCGGAATTGCAAAGTTTCTGTTCGGCCCGTACAATTTCAGCCCGATATGTTTCTCCGTCGGGACTTTCTCGTCGACAAAAGACGGCCGACAAGTATGGAACATAGGCCAGAACTTCTATTGCGAACAACTCCTCAAGGCAATCAGATAAGACGATTAAATAAAGACGATGACAATAAGAACATATGTTTTCGGCAATCCGTCAGGCTGGACTCTATATGAAGGAGATGAGGCCGAAAACGACTATTTTAAGGACTTTTATGTAGCCTCGCGTCATGGCGATCGCCTGACGGTCAACCGCCGCACGGACGGAACCGTTGCTTATACATACATAAACTATGATCTGCGCGAGAGTTCCGATCGCTGCGGCCCGGCTCATTTCGGCATGTCAATGATTATTGACAGCGGCGAATATACGCCCGATTTCGCGGCGATATACAGCTTTATGCAGCAATTGTTCAACGCCGCAGTTAACCGACCCGACGGTCTGTTTTCCATGGCTGACGGTCGTGGGGTGCGATATGGAGTCTCCAAACTTTCTGATGCTTCTGACACGATTGAATGGATAAAAGCCACTTTGCCAAAAATCTTTGACAGAGTGGAGACTGCTGCGATAAATAATGACAACTCTTTTGCTAAGGGTAGTGTGGGCAGTGTGCTGACGTTGCCCGATGATGTCGAGCCGACGACGGCGCTTGCCGCTTTCAGAAAGTGCCGTTGGGTTGCTGTTTCCTCGCAGTTCCGACCGCCGGAAAAGGAAGGCGGTGGCGATGTCCTCCCGCCTGAGATTTCCTTGCGCGACCTTGAGCTACAACACAAATCAATCATGCAGCGCGTGCTTGACATTGCTGTCGAAGCCAACACTAATCCCTCGGTCAAGAGAGAACTTCGCGAAAAAATAGATCAAATAAACGAAGCTCGTTCTCTGCTTGCCGGATTTATCACTGCGTCAACAGATGCCGAGGAGACAGACAGAGCAAAAGCCGATTTGAAAGATTATGGCCGCTTGCGAGATCGGATTGATGATCTTCTGAAACGAGATGTTGCCGGACAGCATCATGACAATGAGCGCGTCTATAAGCCGCATGATGATTACGAACAGGGAAAAGATTCTGTAAAAAAGAAAATCATTGACGGCGAAATTCCATTATATCAGTGGATTATAGGCGCCGTGATCGTCGCTGCGATCATAATCTTTATAATAATCGCCATAATCAAGAGTTTTAACAAGCCCGATGTACCTGGCAGACAGCAGGCCGAGGACACGACGGAAGCTGTTGAAGACAAGATTATAGAAAATATGCAGGACGAGCCCACACTCTCGGCAGAAGATATCCAGACAATATTATGGAATTATGTAACTGTCGGCGATATTTACGGCCTGAGTTTTTACTTTGACAATCACTCTGATGAGCTGGCCAAGTCAGGGTTTACAGATGAGAAGCAAAACGGCCGCGAGCAATGGACGTCATATCTCAAATTATATACAAAGCTCAATGAAATCATCAATGGCAGGGACTGGGAAACTGATAGGGTGCGATATGCAGAGTGCATTCGTATTATCGATTCATTGCCCTCATTCGCACAGATCGAATTGCGAGCCGTAGTTGAGAATAGACAAGCCCAATGCGATGAACATGCCAGGCAACTGGCATCGCAGCAGCAAGCACAATCGCAAGTTCAGCAACAACCGGTGCGACAGGAAGATGGCGGCACCTCGGGTGGAGTGCTGACGGTAACATGCGACGGCAAGCCCAGAACCGCAAGGTCTCTTAACGATGGAATCGGATTTACCGTGGAAGCGAACAAAGGAGTTAAAGTTGAAAGTACACTCAGATTACGCTATGACGCTAATCCCCAAATTGAAGCAGTTCCGGACCGCGAGCGTAAAAAATGGACTCTTAAATTCAAGAAAAAAGGGAAATATGTTTTCACAACCCAAGCCGGACACAAAATAACATTTACTGTACAATGAAAAGACTGACTCAATATGCAGCAATGGCTATTGCATTGCTGCTCCCGACAATGTCGTTTGCCAAAGATCAAATTACCTCCGTCCCCGGAATGGCGGCTGAAAACGAAGATGCGACCTCGACAGAGGCCGCAGACTTCGCCCGCAGACTGCACAAGGCCGACAAAGCCGAGCGCGAGGCTATCATTGCCGAATTTGTAAAGAACTGTGAACAACAGACTGACCGCTTGAAAGAAGAGGTTAAAATATGGCAAGATAAGGCGGACTCGATCGATAGCGCCGGGGACAGACTGCGAATACTAACGTCCGAGAAGACGGAGGCTTTTTCAAAGCTTGATTCTATGAAAATCAGTGCCGATGACGTTCCATTGGCACTCAAGCAACATTATGCAACCATGATGGAAATTGTTAGGCTGCGTACGATGATAGACGATATCACGAAAGAAGCCTTTACATTGGGAAATGAGTTGAACTACGCTCCGGAGAAGGTTCGCGACAATATCAGCGATAAGATTGATATTTTTTACGATGAATACTCGAAGTTATTTACCGGAGATTCAAACTTGGAGACTCTGTCAGAGACTCAACTTCAATTTGCCAAGGAGTATCTTGTGGGTAAGTATCAAGACATATTAAACAAATATTTTGATGAACAATGAGCTACATTAAAATCTTCGCTGCCGCCATGATTGCCGGCGCTGTCATTGCCGGCTGCGATAACCAGCATCCTTCGGAGCGTCTTGACGTGGCCGACACGGACTCATTAGCCGACTGTCCGGCAATTGCATTTGTACGTCCTACTCCGACGTCAACCCCTGAAGTTACCGTTAAGATGAACGGAGTGCCGATTCAGATGCTTTGGGACACCGGAGCTACAGGGTCGACAATATCGACTCTTGAACTGCTGAATCTTGCCAAAGCCGAAAAAATATCCGAAGAGGATCATCTCTACAATTCTTCTGCCACTGTTGCCGACGGCTCGACAGTCATAGTGCCTGTCTATGTCATTAAGGAGCTTATCCTGACCACAACAAAAGGTAAGGAGTTTACTGTACATAACGTAACGGTGTCGGTAATGGATAACCTCGGGGCGTCTGCGCTGTTGGGACAGAACGTCATGAAGGAATTGCCGGAATATACGTTCGATGACGAAGAAAACGTGATTCGCTTCAAACAATGAATTTCAACTTCTCCATATTCGGGCAGTCGGGAAACGACATTTCGCAATTTCCCGTCTTTGCACCGGTTGCCGCCGTCAAGGGCATAGTCTCCGGCGTTAAAAGACGGCAGTTGATGATAGTGCGCACAGAGCGGATTATGACCTACACGTTCGTGCAGAGGCTCTCAAACATCGACGTGATCGGTTTTCGACTTTCAATGAACGATATGCAGATATCAAAGCCGAAGGCATTGATTGAGTATTTTTCAAAGAAAGTCGAAGAATTGAGCGCGCAAGGCGAGATTGTGCGTTATGGCTCAACCGGAGTGTTGTCGTTTTGTCCGAACGTCTTGCTTGAAAAGCCTGAAATCACAACTTACGTGCAGCGGCAAACGTCTTATGAGTTGGAACATGATTCGCTAAGATTCGGATTGGAGAAGTTACATGGACTTCCGCAGTCGAATGATTATATCGAAATTGATTGCTCAACCAGCAGCGATTCATACATCGAAGAACAGACATATAAGTCGAAATATGTTCGGATAACTGACAAGAAAGCCGCAAATGATTCCTACCTGACCGGAATCATGCAGACTCTTGCCGGTTCGCTTGTAGCAGCTCAAAAAAAGATAGCCGGACTCGAAAAGGACAATGCAAAGCTACTGAGAGCAAAAAAACAATTCACGGTTGTACTCTTGATGCTTCTGCTGATATGTGCAGGCGGGGTTTGGCTGTATAGTCTGAGAGGTGATTTGGAACTCACGCGGTCTGACCTGCAAAACACAGAGACGGAATTGCGCACGGCTAATGCTAAGCTCCGGCTTGATTCTCTGAGAATAGATAGTCTCGAAGCAGTGTCAAGCAAGCAGCGGACGGTCATCAGCGATTCGCGTCGCAAACTTGATGCGCTGACTAATGCGGCCGCGGGTCTGCATTCAACTCTTTACCTGCCCCAATGGTGGTCAACGAACGGAGGTCGCAATAGTTCAGAAAGTTATAAGGTATACGAATTATATTGCTATCCCGGAGATGAATTGACATTTGATTATTACGTTGACAGTGAAAGGGCGGACCGATTGAATTATTCTGTTTCGGGTGCGGGCGTATCGCGCCGCGGAAGTTATTCGGGTTATTCTGAATCGGGTACGGTTAATGTGGTATTTGAATCAGAGGGCTCCGTAACTTTTAGAGTGGCATATTCTAAAGACGGCTCCGTTCATCACTATTCGGACCGAGCCAGAGTCTCCGGCATTCGGTTAATCAGAGGTGATGTAAAACGCATGCAGGAAATTCTGGAGGGTGATGGCGACTCGGCGAGCGCTGTCAGACGGGAGTAGAGAGTTACGTTTGTAGTATTGAAGAGTCTTTCGCCGGCAGGTATGGCGAAGGACTCTTTGATTGTTTGGGGAAAATTTTGTAAATTTGTTTCGTTATTTGAAACTGATGATCAAGACGATGAATGTATTGCTGATAAACGGGAGCCCGCACAAGGAGGGCAACACCGCGGCCGCGCTCAAGGAGGTGGCCGCGCGGCTGAATGAGAACGGAATCGAGACGACCACCCTGTGGATCGGCACGCGCGCCGTGCAGGGGTGCATCGGTTGCTATAAGTGTGCCGAGCTGGGTCGCTGCGTTTTTCAGGACGAACTTTATAACGAGGTGCGCGAGGCCGTCGAGAAGGCCGATGCGCTGGTTGTCGGGTCGCCGACTTATTATGCCGGGCCGAACGGGTCGCTCTGCGCGCTGCTTGACCGTTTGTTCTATTCGTCGGGCGCACATCTGCGCGGCAAGCCGGCGGCAGCCGTGGCCGTGTGCCGTCGCGGCGGCGGCTCGACCACGTTCGAGCGGCTGAACAAGTATTTTCAGATGATGAGCATGCCGATGCCCAATTCGCAATACTGGAACCTCGTTTACGGGCGCCGTCCCGGCGATGCGGCCTGCGACGCCGAGGGCATGCAGACCATGCGCACTCTGGCCGACAATATGGCGTGGCTTCTGAAGGCGCTGCAGGGCAATCCTCGCCCCGAGCAGGAGCCGTGGCGCATGACGAACTTCATTCGCAAGGACCTGACGGAGCCTACCGCTTGAGCAGTTTGCGGGCGCGGGCCGCGATGAGCCGCGCAATGCCGCGCGCGGCCTCGTCGCGGCAGGCGGCATAGCTGGGCCAGTCGTTCACGGAGATGATGACGAAGCGCCCCGTGGCGGGGTCGACTATGGCGTCGCCGCCGTAGACGTCGATTCCGAGCGCGTCGGCCGCTTTGCGGCATGTCTGACGGAAGTCTGCGGGGTCGAACGACTCGACGCTTGAGTGGACAAAATAGTGGTGAAAGAAATCTGTGCCCCGGACGCCGTAGAATTTCAGCTCTTCGCCGCCGACGTGGGCTGACACGGCGGCCGTGCGGATTCCGCGAATGAAGAATTCGCTCAGCAATTCCTGGGCCTCGGCGGCATTGCGGGCGGGGGTTACGTCTTCTTTGTGGATTGTCTGCGCGTCGGCGCGCTTGACCCAGCAGCGGCCGCCGGCAAGCGCCTCGATGCGTTCGCGGGCGTTTTCGTTGGTGGGCACCACCAGCGTGGGCGGCTGCGGAATGCCGGCGCGCTCAAGCAGCCCCACGGCGCGGCAGCGCGCGCAGTTGGCTATGGCATAGCCCGAGTTGATGACGGTGTGGCCCGAGTCTTCGAGGGCATGAAGCCGGGCAATGGACCGCTCGTCGCGACACATGTTCATGACAATGCGCTCGTCGCCCTGAAGCCCGTGGGCAATGAATTGCTCTTCGCTGTAGAGGTTGACCGTGAGGCCGCGGCGCCTCAGCAGCGCCGCGACGGCGTTGAGAATGGCGGCGTCGTTGCCGACATGGTTGGGCGAGAACATGCCCGCCCTGAGAATTCCTGCTATGCTTATTCCGGCCATGACATCGAATCTATTGCGCAAAGTTACGCAAAAAAAATAAAACTTGCCCGTCGGGGCAAGTTTTATTTTTGGGGGGTGAAAGCCTCGAGGCTTACATCATGCCGCCCATACCGCCCATGCCGGGGTTGGGCATTGCGGGCGCGGGGTTGTCTTCTTTCTTGTCGGCGATGACGCACTCGGTGGTCAGGAACATGCCGGCGATAGAGGCGGCGTTTTCCAGAGCCACGCGCGTAACCTTGGCGGGGTCGATGACGCCTGCGGCAAACAGGTCTTCAAATTTGTCGGTGCGGGCGTTGTAGCCGAAGTCGTCGCTGCCGTCTTTGACTTTCTGCACGATCACGGAGCCTTCTTCGCCGGCGTTGACGACAATCTGGCGCAGCGGCTCTTCGATTGCGCGCTTCACGATCATGATGCCCGTGGTTTCGTCTTCGTTGTCGCCCTTGAGGTCTTTGAGTTTTGAAGTGGCGCGGATATAGGCTACGCCGCCGCCGGGCACGATGCCTTCGGCAATGGCCGCACGGGTTGCGTGGAGGGCGTCGTCAACGCGGTCTTTCTTCTCTTTCATCTCAACCTCCGAGGGGGCGCCGATGTGAAGCACTGCAACGCCGCCTGCAATCTTGGCGAGGCGTTCCTGAAGTTTCTCGCGGTCATAGTCGCTCTTGGTCGACTCGATCTGGGCCTTGATCTGGGCCACGCGTGAGGCGATGGCTTCTTTCGAGCCTGCGCCGTTGACGATGGTGGTGTTCTCCTTGTTGACGGTTACCTTTTCGGCACGGCCGAGCATGTCGATGGTGGCGCCTTCGAGCTTCATGCCCTTCTCTTCGCTGATGACGATGCCGCCGGTGAGCGTGGCGATGTCTTCAAGCATCTCCTTGCGGCGGTCGCCGAAGCCGGGAGCCTTGACGGCGCAGATTTTCAGCGAGCCGCGCAGGCGGTTCACAACCAGAGTGGCCAGTGCCTCGTTGTCGACGTCTTCGGCAATGATGAGCAGCGGGCGTCCGCTCTGGGCCGTGGCCTCGAGAATGGGCAGCATGTCCTTGAGGTTGGAAATCTTCTTGTCATAGAGCAGAATCATCGGGCTGTCCATCTCACACTCCATCTTCTCCGTGTTCGTAACGAAATAGGGCGAGATGTATCCGCGGTCAAACTGCATGCCCTCGACGATGTCGACGGTGGTTTCGGTGCCTTTGGCCTCGTCGACGGTGATGATGCCTTCGCGGCCCACTTTGCGCATGGCCTCGGCGATGAGCTGGCCGATGGCCTCGTCGTTGTTGGCCGAGATGCGGGCAACGTCTTCAATCTTCTTGAAGTCGTCGCCAACTTCGCGCGACTGGGCGTGAATCGATTCGACGACGATTGCCACGGCCTTGTCGATGCCGCGCTTGAGGTCCATGGGGTTGGCGCCGGCGGCCACGTTCTTCAGGCCGACGTTGACGATGCTCTGGGCCAGGACGGTTGCGGTGGTTGTGCCGTCGCCGGCGTCGTCGCCGGTTTTCGAGGCTACTTCCTTGAGCAGCTGTGCGCCCATGTTCTGGAAGGGGTCTTCAAGCTCCACTTCGCGGGCAACGCTGACGCCGTCCTTGGTGATGTGGGGCGCGCCGAACTTCTTCTCGATGATTACGTTGCGGCCTTTCGGGCCGAGGGTTACCTTGACGGCGTCGGCCAGGGCGTCGACGCCTTTCTTGAGCTCTTCGCGGGCTTTGATATTGAATTGAATGTCTTTTGCCATATTATTGAGAAATTTGGGTTTCGGTTATGATTTTTTTGAGGGGGCGTTAGCCGATGGTGGCGAGCACGTCACTCTGGCGCATAATCAGATACTTTTCGCCGTCGAGTTCGACCTCGGTGCCGGCATACTTGCCGTATAGAACTTCGTCGCCGACCTTGAGAATCATCTCTTCGTCTTTGGTGCCGTTGCCCACGGCGATGACTTCGCCCTTGAGGGGTTTCTCTTTCGCGCTGTCGGGAATGATGATGCCTGCGACTGTAACTTCTTCGGCGACGCCGGGTTTGATGACCACTCTGTCGCCCAGGGGCTTGATGTTCATAGAGATACTTGTAATAATTTGTTTGGTTATTTTTTTCGTTGTTATTTTTTTCTGACTCATGAAAATGCAGAAAGCGTGCCAAAGCGGACACGCCTGCCATTTTGTCAGTTGTAAGAGTAACGTCATGACGTGAGATTAAGTTCATGATGCAGGCGGCCGAAGCCCGGCAATATGCCGGCCTTTGGCCGCCCGGTAGTGAACTTATGAGTCCGGTCAGCGATTTTCGTCGGGCCAGGGGCATGGTTCGCCGGTCGCTGTCAGAGTAGGCCGTTGTGCGTCGCAACCGCGCAGAAAGTCTGCAAGGTCTTTTGAGAGCGTTGCGACTAATTCAGGCTGTTGCGAGGCCAGGTCTGTCGTTTCGCCGATATCTTCGCGAATGTTGTACAGTTCTTTTTTGCCGTCTTTATACCAGTAGATGAGTTTATAGTCGCCGTTGCGCACTGTGGCTGTTGCGCCGATGCCGAGTTTGCGGTTCTCGGCCGAGTTCCAGAGGTTGGGGAAATTCCAGTAGAGGCTTCGGCTCTTGGCGGCGTTAGCGGTGCCTTTGAGCAGCGGCACGAAGCTGTTGCCGTCGACAGTCTGTACGGTCGAGTAGTTTCCGATGCCGGCCATTTCGAGAATTGAAGGGAAGAAGTCTTCAATCATGACGTAGTCGCTGATTTTAGATCCGGCTGCGGTAATGCCGGGCCAATATACAATCATCGGTTCGCGTATGCCGCCCTCGTAGGCTGAGCCTTTGCCGGACCTGAGAGGGGCATTTTGCACTCCAAGCGGCGGGGTGCGGTCTGAGTTGGCAAGGCCTCCGTTGTCGCTCATGAAAATAACGATGGTGTTGTCGGCTTTGCCGGAGCGTTCAAGGTAGTCCATGATGTCTCCGAGGCTTTTGTCCATGCCTTCGACGAGAGTGGCATAGGCCGCTTCGGTGTCGCTGAGTCCGGCGGCAAGATATTTGTCGATAAACCGTTTGTCAGGTTGGATTGGAATGTGGACAGCATAATGTGCCATGTAGAGGAAAAACGGCGTTTCATCGCCGGCAGTTGAGAGTGTTTCGGCTTGCTCGAGCGCTTTAATGGCTTCGATTGTCAGCGCTTCTGTGGCAAAAACGTCTTTGTCCCAGTATGCTTCGAGTCCGGGAATGGAGAATGCGCCGGTAGCGTTGCCTGCGTTGTCGTGGCCATATCGCTGCTCTCCGAGATATGATGCGAGTGCGCCGGCTGCGTGTCCGCTGATGTTTACGTCGAAGCCCATTGTTGACGGGTCGGCCGAAGGTGTGCCGATGCTTCCGAAGTGGGCTTTTCCGCAATGAATCGTGTGATAGCCGTTTACTTTGAGCAACTTGACGAATGACGTGGCGTAGGTGGAGCGCTCAATGCCGTCTACCGGCTGAATGCCGTTGACGTTCCACTGCGGCAGAGTTATGGCGGGGTCGGAGCCGTCGGTGCCGGTGTTATAGTTGAGAGTCCAGTTCGTAACGCGGTGGCGCGCGGCGTTCATGCCCGTCAGCAGGCTGCAACGAGAGGGAGAGCTGATGCTGCATGCATAGGCGGCGGTGAACATGGCACCTTTATCGGCCAGCCTCTCCATGTTTGGAGTGTGGTAGCGCTTGTTGAGTGGCGTAGTGTTGTCCCAGAAAGGAAGAGACGTGTCTTGCCAGCCCATATCGTCGACCATGAACAGCACGATGTTCGGACGGTCGGCGGCGGCAACGGCTGCTGTTAATGATGCGAGAGCCGAAGTCAGAAATTTATTGGTATATTTCATGATTGGAATTGTGATAGCGTAATTTAGAGAATGATTTTGCGGGTTTTGCCGTTGCGGAGTTCGATGTAGATTCCAGGGGTAATCTGATGTGTAGCGACCGCCCGGCCGGAAATATCGAAAAGTTGGCGCCCCGATCCAGGCTCGGTAATCATGGCTTCGGCACTGGAAGATTTGTCGTTGTCAGGGTCAATGAGTTCCCAGACAAAGTCGGAACTGCGCGGCCTGCGGGCGGTGTAACTTTCGGCGATGAGCCGGGTGTCCGATGCTTTCCAGATATAACCGTTGCTCTGGATTGCCACTACGGGATTGTCTCCTTCGTCGGCATCGGTGCGTATCCAGAATGCAAAGGTGCGGTTGTCGCGTCGTTCATAGCCGTCCTTGTCGTCTGAAAATGACAGGCCCTGCATGTTGATGTGATAGACCGAGGTAGCGTCTGTGTAAAGAATGTCTGAAGCCGGGCCGGTGCCGAATGGAAGCGATGACGAAGTTGGTTCAAAGAAATCGAGATTCCATAACGTGGCGTCTTCGCGGTCCAAGAGTTCTGCAGGAGCACCGTAGGTGGAATAGGCCAGACATAGGTCGTCATCGCCCGACGGGATATAGCGGATAATATATTTGCCGTTGGTTGCGAAGCGGCTGAAATATTGGCTTATCGGGGCTTCGTAGTTTTGGAACTCGCTCCATAGCGGAGCCGACCTGTAGTCGCTGAGCGAGGAGGCGGGGACGGAGACATATGTGTCGGTGCGGTCGATTGCGCGCATCGTAAAGTTTCCGGCTGCCGGCGGATTTGGAGCCTCGCATCTGATGGTTTCAACGGCGTTGCAACATTCGAAGAGAGACTCGCCCATACGGGTGGTGGTTTCGGGCAGGGTGATGGATTCTATGCCGGTCAGATAGGCGAATGAGGCTGTCCGGGTTGTCGAAGCCGCTGAAGGCACGGTCAGGTTGCCGGTAAAACCGGTGCAGCCGAAAAACGCGTTGCGGCCGATGGCTCTGAGCGAAGCCGGCAGCCTGAGCTCGCCTGAAAGGCCGGTGCAGTTGGCAAAAGCGTAATTCCCTATTGCTTCAAGAGATGAGGGCAGATTAAGGTCGCTCTCGAGCAATGTGCAGTCGGCGCATGCGTAATCGCCTATCTTTTTGATTGTTTCGGGAAGTGCAAATGTGGCTGAAGACAATTGCGGCGGGCAGCGCAGCAGTTGTGTCAGCTGATAGTCGAACAGCATGCCGTCAATTGATTTGTAAGTGGCATTGCCGTCGGCCACGTCAATGCGTGCAAGCGCCGGACATTGTGCCAGTGCGTATTGGCCGATGGCGGTTACCTGCGGGCCGATGACAATGTGAGTCAGGGCGGTGCGGGCAAAGGCCATGTTGCCTATTGTTTTGAGAGCTTCAGGCAATTGGAGCTCTTTCAGGGCGACGCAGCCGGCAAAAGCACCGTCGCCAATACTTGCGAGCGTCCGGGGTAGTTTTACTGTTTCAAGAGACGAAAGTCCGGCAAGGGCGAGTTTGGGCAGTGCGGTTATTGTCGATTCAGAAAGGTCGAGCTCTCTGAGTCGTATCATGGAACTGCGTATAATTTTGAAATCCTCGTCAGAGACGTCGCCTTGCACGGCAAGCGTGGTTTTGGCTGCAAGTTCTTCAGGCGAGAGCGAACTGAGGTCGTTTTCAGTAATCACACGCGCGGAGGCACAAAATGCGTCGTAGGCGTCGTTGAGCTTGTGCCAAAGTTCATCGGCTTCGGTTCTGGAGTAGCCCGCGGAAGCGAGCATGGCCTGCATCTCAGGCAGCAAAGATTCAAGCGTGGCGCGCTCGGCGGCTCCGTAGATGTGGTCTGTATCGGCCAGCGCAGCGGCGATTTTGGGCTCAAGCTGTTCCATTTCATGGTGGTGATACAGGGGTATGAGCTTGAAAATACCGGCTTCTTCCGGAGTATTCTTTCCGTAAGTGAGGGTATTGGCGTTAAGTCCCCAGAATCGGTCGGCCACGGCGTTTGACATGATTGCCACAATAGGAGAGTCGGTGTCAGTTTCAGAATCGTGGTAGAATTTGAAGGTTTGGTTTGCGCGGTAGTTGACTATGTCGAGGGTGGAGGCAAGACGAATCTTGCAGTCTTTCATTATATAGTCGCCCGCGTTTGCGCCTGCGCGGGTGTTCTGAACGGTGATGTCGCCGTCGCCCCGGTCGGTAAGGAGCCACGCGCATGAAATCCTCGCATAGTCCGTGAGCATGGCAGGGACGTCCCAATCCTGGCCTCCGCGGCTTAGAGGGTTGGACAGATAGCGTCCGTAGGAGTCAGGGTTGTCTCCGACGTATTGAATTGCAAAAGAGCCGCCGGGAGCGAATTGCTCCCATGTTTGCGCTTTGCCGGGCAGTATGGCAGACATAAGCGTCAGCGATAAAGCCGCGTTGCGTAACATGTTTTTGGGGTGTAGTTGAAACATATCAGATATTAAATATTTAAGGGTGTGATGTTGATTGCTGCAAATGTAGACATGAAATGAGCCGGAAGAATGAAACAAATCTCCGAAAGAATGCAATAATCGTACGAACCCGCTGTGTGTATCAGATTTTGTATTAAATTTGCATGTTGAAAAATCCCTGATATGACTATTATGCAACGAATAATCAGTATTATAATGGCGCTGCTGCATGTTTTTTGCGCTGCGGCTCTGGAGTTGACGGTTGACCGCTACGTTACTGTCAACGAGGGTTTGCCACGCAACGGCGTGAGGGCTCTGATGCAGAGCCGCTGCGGTTTGGTATATATCGGAACGTGGGACGGCCTGTATAGTTATGACGGCAGCCGGGTGAACGAGATTATCAGTATGGTCAGGGGAGACAACCGCATTGTGGAATGTTTGACGGAAGGACCGGACGGACGCGTGTGGGCAGGCACATCTCGCGGTGTGGCAGTCTATGACCCTTCAACACTCAGGGCAGACGATGTCGCAATTGACGCAGGCGTAGTCGTTTCCATTATTTGCGACCGCTATGGGACGGTGCATTGTCTGACGAACAAGGGCCGACATTTTGGCATTTACGATGGCGGCGTCAGGGAGCAAAGAAATGATGCGTGTGCAATATATAAAAGGCCCGACGGTACTGTCGGAACAATAATGACAGATGGCGCGACCGACGACGGCCGCAGCGGATTGCCGAGACGGCCTGTCGCCGCCTGTTGCGACAGCACCGGGCGCCTTATCGTGGCTACTGTGGATAATGAAATATGGAGCGCCGCTCCGGCCGGTCGATTTGAACGGATATGTGCAGTAGGCGTAGATAGTCGGGTCAGGACGATGGCCCGTTACGGTGAGGCGACCTTGATGACGACCTCATCGGGACTCTATTCTCTTGCCGACGGCAGTGAAACGGCAGAGAGGGTGAGCGGATTGAATGACGAAACTGTGATGACTGCGATGTCTGACCGCGAGGGCGGCCTGTGGGTCGGCACATATTATGGCGGCGTGAACTATATAGCTCCTCTCGGGGGTGATTTCAACGATATGGCAGATGTGAACGACCGACTGGACGGCCATGTCGTGAGCGCCATAACCCGTGATGAAGCCGGGAATTACTGGTTCGGTATTGAAGACGGCGGGTTAAGCCGATATAATCCGTCCGACGGCAGTGTGGAGAACTTCAACAGTCGCCGGCCGCAGGGAGTCTACGTCCCCGGCTCGGACAATGTGCAGGGCGTCTACGCTTCATCAGGCAATGTGCTGCTTGTCGGTCCGTTGTTTTGCGGACTCGAAATGCTTGAGTTGCCCTCGATGAAGCGACGCCCCGTCAAGGGAAAGAATCCGTTGAGCGTGTTCGCTTTTTTTGAGCGGGAGCCCGGCAAGGTGTGGGTAGGCGCCGGCGACGGTCTATATACGCTTGATGCCGGTTCCGCTACGCTGGAACGTGAAGACGCCGTAGGTCAGGACGTAGTTCATTCCATAGTAGGGTCGGCCGACGGTTCCTTATGGGTTGCCGCCTATGGTCTTGGCGTATACAGGCGCAAGCCTGACGGCAAGTGGGTGCGTTATGTTTTGCCTCAGGGCAAGGCTATCTCGCTTTGTGCGAGTGGTTCTCGGCTTTATATAGGCACGGAGGGGAGCGATGACGCTCCGATGTATGTGGCCGATATTCCTTCAGGCAAGATAACTGCGCTGCCTTTATCTTTGCCTGAGCACATGATCGTGTTTGACATTCACGATGCCGATGGACGCATATGGTTTACGACCAACCGCGGTTTGCTGGCATATAATCCGGATTCGAAACGGATTGCGCATTATACCGTCCGAGACGGCTTGCAGTCCAACCAGTTTAAGGTTAACAGCGGGCTGGCGCTCGGCGACACCCTGATTTTCGGAGGGGTGAACGGCCTTAATGCTTTCAGGCCTGCGGGGTTGAGTCGTAATGACGGAATCGTTCCTCGGGTGTCGATAACCGACATGTATGTGTTTGGACGGGCAATAGAGCCGGGAGCCTCCGATTGCAGGCTCGACAGTGCGGTGAGTGTGGTTTCGAGGGTGTCGCTCCCTCCTGAGGCTGACAGTTTTAGTTGGCGGTTTGCCTCGTCGAGTTATATGGATCCGTCTAAAAACCGATATGATTATATGCTGGAGCCTTTGGAGTCGACATGGCATAGCATTACGGAACCCGAGCGCACGGCCGCCTATACCAACCTGCCGGCGGGGCGCTATGTGTTGAGGGTCCGGACGAGTAACGGCGGTGAACAAATCAGTGAAGAGCGTCGGCTGGAAGTCATTATTCGTCCGTACTGGTGGGCTTCACCTGTCATGAAGTGCGTTTATGCTTTGTTGGTCATGATCATATTTGTTTGGCTCGGATTCAAGTTGCATAGGCGTCGCAGGCAGATGTTGCGCAGGCGTTTTGCTGCCGAGCCGCAGACCAGTCCGGAGTTAATTTGCTCCGTCAGTCGCGTTGATAGGGAATTCCTTGAACGGTTGCATGGCGCTACCGTGACTGCTATGAGCGATCCGGCGCTGACGGTCGATGTGTTGGCTCAGACGCTTGGAATGGGGCGCAGTCAGTTCTTTTCGAAAGTGAAAGAACTGACCGGCCAGACGCCAAATGAGTATATACGCACACTGCGTTTGCGCGAGGCCGCAAATATTATCCGAAAGGGCGATGCCCGCATAAACGAGGTGTGTTATGCCGTTGGCTTTTCAAGCCCGTCATATTTTGCGCGGCGTTTCGCCGAGCAGTTCGGACTGTCGCCGTCCGCTTATGCCAAGGAGTGTCTGGCAAACGGCGGAGCCTGTGGGCAGACGGATTCTTAAAGTTCGAGCAGGCCGGCGGGGAGGGTCATCTCGACGCGGCGCCGTTCGTGGTCGATGTCGACGATGAATTCGTCGACGGCGGGCACCAGGCGGCCGTCTTCAAGGCTGAAGTACCAGGCGCCGGGCGTCAGTTCGGTCAGAGAGCCGATGCGGCCGATGGCCGCGCCGGTCTCGGCGTCGGCCATTTCGTAGCCCACGAGGTCGCCGGCTGTCAGGCTGTCGCCGTTGTCGGCGTCGGCGGGGTCGATGTAGACGTAGATTGTGTGGCCGGCCAGTTCGGCGGCGTCGGTCTCGGTGTCGACGTCGTCGAGGGTGAGCAATACGGAGCTGCTGCCGCGCTGTCGCGCCGACGCCACGAAAAAGGGCACGTCGAGGCCGTCAATCTCCATGATGACGGGTGCTCCGGGCGCGAAGTCCTCGTCGGGCTCGGCCTCGTCGGTCAGCTCGACATTGAGCTCGCCCTTGATGCCGTGGGTTTTCAGAATGCGGCCTACGGCCAGTTTGTGTTTTCCCGGGGTGAGCATCAGTGGCGTTTGCGTTTTTTCTTCATCTGGCCGGGCGCCTCCATGATTTCAAACTCGCGCAGCCGAGTGGTCTCGGGGTTGAGGCGTATCCGGCCGTGGCTCATGTGCGCCAGGTCGGCAAAGATGCGGCCGTCGGTCGCCACCTCGGGGTTTTCGGCTACGAGCAGTTTCTTCATGTGGTTGGCAATCAGCATCACCAGCTCTTCGCGCTCGGGGGCATCGTCGGCCATGGCGCAGGCGGCTTCAATCATCTTGCCGATGGTGGCGCCATAGACGCGCTTGTCGATGCCGTGTTGCGGAATGCCCATCTTGGCGGGGCGGCTTTTGAGGGTGTCGGGGTTTACAGGCTCGTTGGGATAGTCTATGTCGAGCTTGAAGTCGCTCATGATTGCCAGATGGTCCCAGAGTTTGGCGCGCCATTCGGGATTGGTGCGCTGGGTCGGGTTGAGCCGGCAGATGGTGTCGACAATTGCCTGCGCGCAGGCGTTGCGCTCTTCGCGCGTCGGGAGCGTGAGGCAATAGTCGACCATCTGCTGCACCTGACGCCCGTATTCGGGCATCGGCAGCGAAGATTGTTTCGTGTTGTATTGTAGCATCTGCGTGGCTTACATGTTCATGCCGCCATCAACCTGGATAACCTGGCCGCTGACGTAGCTTGACATGTCGGAGGCAAGGAACGTTGCGACGTCGGCAATATCCTCGGGTTTGCCGCCGCGGCGAAGCGGAATTTTGGTTACCCATTCCTGACGGACGTTGTCGGGCAGGGCGGCGGTCATGGCCGTTTCGATGAAGCCGGGGGCGATGGCGTTGGCGCGGATTCCGCGGCTGCCGACTTCCTGGGCGATGCTCTTGGCCAGGGCGATGAGGCCGGCCTTCGATGCAGCATAGTTGCACTGGCCCGCATTGCCGTGAACGCCGACAACCGACGCCATGTTGATTATCGAGCCGCCGCGCTGTTTCATCATGACGGGCACCACGGCCTTGCAGAAGTTGAAGGCGCTCTTGAGGTTCACCGTCAGCACGGCGTCCCACTGCGCCTCGGTCATGCGCATCAGCAGGCCGTCTTTGGTGATGCCGGCGTTGTTGACCAGAATGTCGATGCGGCCAAAGTCTTTCATGACCTGAGCCACAACCTCCTGGGTCTGCTCAAAGTCGGCGGCATTCGATGCGTAGGCCTCGACCTTGACGCCGAGGGCGGCGATTTCGGCCTTGGTGGCCTCGCCGTTTTCGTCGATAACGAGGTCGGTAAACGCAATGTTTGCGCCTTCTTTAGCAAAGCGCACGGCCAGAGCCTTGCCGATGCCGCGGGCGGCGCCGGTGATGAGAGCTGTTTTTCCTTCGAGTAATTTCATCGTTTTTCAGTTTCTTTTTATGGTTACTGTTTTTCTTGCTTTTTATATCTTTTTTGATTACGAGGTCGGTTCGGACTTGCCGGGGTTGACCACTCCTTGAATTATGAAGTCAATGCATTCGCCGAGCCACAGCGCCGTCTGGCCGTATTCGGCGTCGCGCACAACCGACGTGTCGCTGCCGCGAATCAGCAGGGTCAGCATGGCGGGCAGCCGCCGGGCCTGGCTCGGAATGAAATCGCCCGATGCGATGCCTTCATTGACAATGTTTTCGGTCATCTGGTAGAGCCGGGCGGTTACCTTCGACCTCACGCCGGCCGCGCGCTTCAGGTCGCGGTTAAACAGCGACTTGAGCCACACTTCATAGCTGTGGGGCGTCTTCACGGCCAGCTGCATGCGGTAGTCCATCAGCGCCTTCAGTTTCTGCTGGGGGGTGTCGGCCTGTGCCAGCCGGGCCTCTATCTCGCCCAGAATGCGGTTTGCCTCGTCTTCGATGACGGCCTGATAGATTTCGTCTTTGGTGCGGAAATAGGTGTAGATTGTGCGCCGCCCGCGGTCGCTGGCGGTGGCGATATCGTTCATTGTGGTGTTTTCAAGCCCTTTGCGCGCAAAGAGCTGACGGGCCACGTCGATTAACCGTTCGCGTGTACGTGATGCCACTGCGTCGTCAATGTTTCAGTTTGCAAAATTACACATTTTCGCGCAACCGCCCAAGTTTCACTTGCCGTATTTTGCGGCCTGGGCGGCGATGAGGGCTTTGTCGTCGAAATAGTTGATGCGCATGGCCGCACGCACGCGGTCGAGCGTGGCGGCTGCCGTTTGGCGCGCTTCTTCCGAGCCGCGGCGCAGAATTTCGAACACTTGCGGAATGTCGGCTTCATATTGTTTGCGGCGCTCGCGAATCGGCGCAAGCTCTTCTTCGAGAATGTTGAAGAGCAGCTTCTTCACCGTGCCGTCGCCAAGGCCTCCGCGGGTGTAGTGGTCTTTCATCTCCTGCAGGTTGGCATAGTCGGGCAAATATTTCGCAAAGTGCTCGTCGCGGCAAAAGGCGTCGAGATAGATGAACGGCGCGTTCCCTTCGAGATGGCCGGGAGAGTCGACGGTCAGGTGCTCGGGGTCGGTGTACATGCTGTTGATTTTCTTCTTCACCTCTTTCGACGAGTCGCTAAGATAGATGCAGTTGCCGAGCGACTTGCTCATCTTTGCCTTGCCGTCGGTTCCGGGCAGGCGGCAGCATGTGGCATTGCCCGGAAGCATGATTTCGGGCTCGACGAGCGTCGGGCCGTAGACGTGGTTGAATCGGGCCACGATTTCGCGCGTCAGCTCGATCATCGGCGCCTGGTCCTCGCCGACGGGCACTACCGTGGCGTCGAAAGCCGTGATGTCTGATGCCTGACTGACGGGGTAGCAGAAGAATCCGAGCGGAATCGACTGCTCGAAGTTGCGCATCTTGATTTCGGTCTTGACGGTCGGATTGCGCTGCACGCGGCTCACGCTCACCAGGTTCATGTAGTAGAACGCCAGCTCGGTCAGTTCCGGAACCTGAGTCTGCACGAAGATTGTTGTCTTTGTCGGGTCGATGCCCACCGACAGATAGTCAAGCGCCACCTCAATCAGATTCTCGCGAATCTTGTCGGGATTGTCGGCGTTGTCGGTCAGCGCCTGTGCGTCGGCAATCATGACGAATATTTTGTCGAACTCGCCCGAGTTCTGGAGCTCGACGCGGCGTCTCAGCGAGCCTACGTAGTGGCCCAGATGCAGTTTGCCGGTCGGTCGGTCGCCTGTCAGTATGATTTTCTTCATTTGTCGCGGTTTCTTTTTATTTATTAGCGCAAAGTTACGCAAAAATAATGATTGCCGCAAGAGCGTGAGGGCTCTTGCGGCAATCTCAGTGTCGGTCGGTGATTGCGTTTTTACTTGTCGAGGTGCTCGTAGCGCAGGGTGGCGGTGCACTGGTCGCACACTTCGCTCGGGCCGAAATACTGAATCGGGCCCGGATACATGTAGCAGGTCTCCTTTGCCCAGGTGTCGCGCTTGGCGGCGAAACGCTGGAAGGGGGTGCCGTTCAGGTCGACGAGAGCCTTCTGGATTACGGGCTTCATGGCGCCGTGGCGGCGCTCCATGTTCATCATCATGGTGATGGGTATGCCGCCGGCAATCCACTGCACGCTCGGAGCGACGAGGTTGCGCACGGAGCTCATGTAGCCGGTAACGCCGGCGTTGATGAGCATGGCTGCGTTGTAGCCCAGCGCGTAGCAATAGTCAGCGTCGAAGTTCGACGGGTCTGCGCAGCGGCCTTCGTAGCCGAAGAAGTGATACTGGGTGGCGAACTTGCCCTTGTAGTTGCCGCGGGCCTTCATCTCGGCCAGACGCTTGCCGACCATTTCGCCCAGCAGCTTCTCGGTTTCGATGAGGCTGACCTGCACGTTGCCGTGGGGGTCGCGGTCGAGGCTGAGCTGACGGGCCACGCCGGCGGGCAGAGCTTCGTAGATGGCGGAATTGGCGGCCGAGAGGTGGCCGATAATCCAGTTGCGCTGCTCTTCGTTGCCCTCGACGGCGGCAAATTCGTCGCCCTTGCCGGCCAGCAGGTCGTTAAGTTCGGCGATGAGGCTCTTCATTGCCGGAATGAACTCGATGAGGCCTTCGGGAATCAGCACCGTGCCGAAGTTCAGACCCTTGTCCGCGCGGGCGGCCACGATGTCGGCAATGTAGTTCACGATGTCTTGCAGCGTCTGGTTCTTGGCTTCGACTTCTTCAGAAACAATGCAGACGTTGGGCTGCACCTGCAGCGCGCACTCCAGAGCGATGTGGCTGGCCGAGCGGCCCATCAGCTTGATGAAGTGCCAGTATTTCTTGGCCGAGTTGCAGTCGCGCTGAATGTTGCCGATTACTTCCGAGTAGACCTTGGTGGCCGTGTCGAAACCGAACGACGTCTCGATGAGCTCGTTCTTCAGGTCGCCGTCAATGGTCTTGGGGCAGCCGATAACCTGTACGCCGGCGCCGATGGCCTTGTAATATTCGGCCAGGATTGCGGCGTTGGTGTTCGAGTCGTCGCCGCCGATGATGACGAGCGCCGTGATGCCGAGTTCTTTCAGAATCTCCAGGCCCTTGTCGAACTGCTCTTTGGTTTCGAGCTTGGTGCGGCCCGAGCCGATGATGTCGAAGCCGCCGGTGTTGCGATATTCGTCGATGATGGCCGAGGTCAGCTCCATGTACTTGTGGTCGACGAAGCCGCCGGGGCCCATCAGGAAGCCGTAGAGGCGGCTCTCCTTGTTGATTTTCTTGATACCGTCAAAAAGGCCGCAAATAACGTTGTGGCCGCCGGGAGCCTGACCGCCGCTCAGAATCACGCCGACGTTAAGCGGCTTGCCTACGGTGGGGTTGGTCTTTTCAAACGTCAGTTCGGGCAGGCCGTAGGTGTTGGGGAACAGGGCCTTGATTTCTTCCTGGTTGGCAACAGACTGTGTGGGTTTGCCCGCCTTGGCCGTTACGGCGCCGGTCAGCGCCAGCGGGAGCTTGGGCTGATATGCGGCACGGGCTTGCTGCAATGCACTCTTTTTCATGTGTATAGTGATATTGTTTATGGTTATTCTTGCCGCAAAGTTACGCAAAAAATGCGAGATTTCCGCATCATTTATATGTTAACGTTTTTTAACGCCGTCTTTCGCGCCGTTTGCTCCGTTTTTGCCTAAATTTGCCAATATAATTGTTTTATCATTATTATCAGTTTTTCACATGAAGAAGACTTTTACTACTATGTTCGGCGCACTCGCATGCATCGCATCGGTGTGTGCCCAGACCACCGTGCCGGCCGACGGCGCCTGGTATCGCATGCTCAACCAGCAGGGCGGCGGCGACCGCGAGGCCACCTATCTCGGCTACTATCCCGAAACCGAGTGGTATGTGTTTAACAAGTACGAAGCCGGCGCCCGCGCAATGGGCACGAACCCCTTCATTGTCGGCTGCTCGCTCTGCGACGCAGAGACCGAAGGCGGCTCAGAGGCCATTATCGACGCCCAGATGTGGAAGTTCGTTGCCGGCGAAGGCGATAACGAGGGCAAATATTGCATCGTGAACCGTGCCTTCCCCGACGGCGCCATCAGCAACGCCATTGTCAATAACGACGGCGTGCCCATAACCGGTACCGACCAGGCTGCCAACCCCTCGCGCTGGCAGTATGTGGCCAACCGTACCGAAGCGCCCTACGATGTGTGCTGGTTCACCCTCGGCGAGAACCTCGGCGACAATGTGTTCCAGCCCACGTTCACCAACCCTCTCAATGCCGATGCGAAATACATTGCGCTCGCTGCCAGCGGTCAGAAATATCAGATTATCCGCGTAACCACTCCCGGCGAAGCCTCTACCAAATGGCAGCTCATTCCCGAAGTGGCCGAACCGGAGCCTGACCCCGTGGTGTTCGACACGTCAAAGACATACTATATCAGCGCATTCAATAACACCCATGTCGGCGATTACAAATATCTCGGCTACTATCCCGAATCGGCCGAGACCCCGTGGGAGCACTATGATGCGGAATCAGGCGAAATCGTCGAGAGCTGCAGCCCGCTGCTGATTACCGGCATGCAGGCGCTTGTAGGCGACTTCACCAAATCAGAGGTCAACCAGCAGCTCTGGAAGCTCGTTGAGGGCGAGGGCGACAATGCCGGCAAGTATGCCTTTGTCAATGTGGCCTTCCCGGCCGGTGCAATCAGCAACGTTCCGGTCAACAATGCCGGCGAACCCGTTGCTGCCGATGCCGCAAACAACACATCGCGCTGGACATATCTCGCTGACCGCACCGCTTCGGCCGCCGACGTGTGCTGGTTCTCGCTCGAAGAGCTTGCCGCCTATAACGAAACCGGCTATGAGGCCTTCATCACCTTCACCCCTCTGCTCGACAATTGGCGCTACATGCAGGTTGCCGGCCCGGTTCAGAATCGTCAGGTAATGCGCTATGCCGATGCGCAGTGGGCCGAAAAGTGGGCATTCACTCCCGGCGAGGCTGACCTGACTTCAATCAGCGAAATCGTTGCCGAGCCTGCCGCAACGTCGGCTGCCTATGACCTTCAGGGCCGTCGCGTAGCTGCCGGCACCAAGGGTCTGCTCATCGTCAAGGGCCACAAGATTCTTGTGCGTTGATTTTCAGCTCGTGCAAAAAACTTATGAAACTAAGGGCGTCTTCCCCGCGAAGGCGCCCTTAACTTTTTTTAACCACGCACGGCGCGAGGATTTGCGGTTTTTCTCCTAACTTTGCCGCAAATTATCCTATCAATCCTGTCCTTACGTTGTCATCAGCAGCGAAAATAATTTCATGTGCCGATTTCCGGCACATCTGTTTCAGCCGCCCGTGCTCCCTGCGCAGGCGGCCGACCGGCTATTGTATTGTCTGAAACAATTTCTCTCCTCGAATATATAAGTATGGGCGGCGGGGTGTCTTCGTGAGAAGCCACCCCGCTCGCCTGTAATATCCTTTCCACGTATTGCTTATTTCAGGCGGCGCAGCGCGTAGGTCTGCTCGCGCAGGTAGGCGCCGAGTGTGGCCGGGTTTTCGCGGTGAGCGGCCTGCTGTTCGACGCTGATTGGTTCGCCGATGCTGATGTGCATCGTCGTGCCCGACTTGCGCATCACCTCGCGCGGCAGCATCAGCGACCGCAACGGCCAGCACAGGTGGCCCATGATGTTGAATATCTGGCTGTTAGAGCCGTGGAAGTAGACCGGCACCACGGGGACGTTGAACCGATATATGAGCTGGAGCACCGAATCTTGCCACTGACGGTCTTCGAGCTGCCACTTCCAATTGGTTTTCGACATGGCGCCGGCGGGGAAGAAGCCGAGGGGTTGACCTGACTTGATCTGGGCGATGCAGCTGCGTATGCCGTTGACCGACACCGCCTTCTTTGCGGGGTCTTTCTGAGCCCAGGCGTCAACGGCGATGAAGTTCCGGCGCAGGCCGCCGATGCGGTTCAGAATCATGTTGACCATCACCTTGAATTCAGGCCTGCGCGACCCTATGAGCGAAATCAGCGCAATGCCGTCGAGGGCGCCGAAGGGGTGGTTGCTCACGGTTACGAACGCCCCCTGAGGCAGGCGGTCGAGCACGTCGGCGTTGTCAATCCTCAGCTTGATTCCGAAGGCCTCGTCAAGCAGGCGCCGGGCGCATTCGGCGCCGGGCGTGTCGTACGTCATGGCGTGCACGCGGTTAATATCGTCGAGTTTCACCCAGTGCATCAGCCTTTCGGTCAGCTTGCGCCGGCCGGCCAGCTGCGGAATCATCTGCATCAGGTCATCGGCTGTGAGCACTTCGGGTCTTATGATTTCAGTTTCCATAGGGTTTGATGTAGCGTGTGTAGAGGTCAATGAAGCGGCTGAAGGCGGGAATCCTCATCAGCCCCTGTTCGAACACGAGGTAGCCCGCGAGGGCGCAGAGAATGCCCAGGGTTACGTCGATGATATAGTGGTGGGAGGTATAGACGGCCGTGGCCCAGATGCCGAGTGTGATTATGCCCAGCACCACTTTCCAGCCCGTCGGGGCGTTGAAGCGCAGCGCGTAGATGAATGCCACGAGGGTGTAGGCGCTGTGGAGCGACGGCACGGCGGCAAACACGTTGGAGTTGCGCGCATAGAGTGTGTCGAAAATCGGCAGGCCCGTCATGGCGTCGAATGCGCCGAGGCCGGCGGTGGAGCCGCCCGTGCCGAGCATGAATTCCATACCGTGTTCGGCCACATACCACGGCGGCGCGGCCGGGTGAATGTAGTAGCCTGCAAAACCGAGGAGGTTCACGAGCAGGAACACCAGCGAGAAGTGAAGATAAGCCTTTTCGCGGCGCGCGAAGTAGAGGTAGAGTCCGAACGCTATCGGCACGGGCACCCAGCAGAGGTAGAACACGCCGCCGAGCATGTCGGCCACCGTCGAGCGGTGAACGGCGAAAAACTCGTTGGGTGTCAGGCGGCCGGCGGCTGTGTCGATTCCGAACAGCGATTTTTCGGCCTCATAGAGGCCGCCTATGTCGACGGGATTGACCGTGTAGTTCGGCACGATGTTCATGAAGTCGTAGCTCATGCCGAACACGATGAACGGCAGCAGAGCCACGACGAGCCTCCGGGTGGCGCCGCATGCAAAAAAGAGCACTGCAATCAGCAGGGCCAGCGCCGGGTGTTCGGGCCTGAGCCCGACAAAGGCGGCGGTGATGGCCAGCCACACGACGAGCACCGTCGCGCAGATTGCCCCTTCGCGCAGTGTGGGGCGTCCGGTTGTCATTTGGGGCGGTTGTTCAGCGCCTTGCGGCAGTGGTCAATGCGGGCAAAGGCCGTCATGTTGGCAAACACCGCGATGATGGCCATGGCTACGATGATAATCACGTCGGGGTTGAACGTGGCGCCGGCTTTGAGGCTCAGGCCGGTGATGCCCGTGGCAATGATGCCGACGGCGGTAACGACCACGCGCTCGGGCCGCTGCATGAAGCCGATTTTGCACTCGATGTCGAGCCCTTCGGCGCGCGCGCGGACATAGCTCACCATCAGCGAGCCCATCATGGCCAGGAAGGTTATGAGCGCTCCCCACATTTCGCCGCGCTGAATCAGATAGAACGCGAGGCCGCCGAGGTTGAACATCTCGCAATAGCGGTCGAGCACGGAGTCATACATGGCACCGAAGGTCGACGCCATGTTGCCCAGGCGCGCAACCTGCCCGTCGAGCATGTCAAAGAGCGAGAACGCGATGATGAGCACGCCGCCCCAGGTGAACACCGTGAACGGGTCGCCGCCGCCGGCGGCTATCGTTCCGGCCCATACCAGAAAGGCCGCTCCGACCAGATTGCCGAGCATGCCTACGGTGGTAACCATGTTTGGCGTTACGCCAAGTTTTATCATGGCCCGCACGGGCGGATTGATTATACGGTAAATGCCCTGCTGCAGCCTGTCGCGCTGCGTCTTGGCCGAATGTTTGATGTTGTCTATCATTTCCAGATGAAGAAATAGTTGATAACGAGAATGATGGCGGCGCTATAGATGGCGGCGAGTATGTCGTCGCCCATCATGCCCCAGCCGCGGGGCAGGCGTTCGGTCTTGCGTATGCCGAGCGGTTTGAAAATGTCGAAAAATCTGAACAGACCCAGCGAGAGCAGTATCTCCCACCACGGGCACATGACCACGGGCAGCAGCGAAATCCACTGGCCCACGGTTTCGTCGACGCAGGCAATCACGGGGTCTTTGCCCCAGTATTTCTCGCTCACGCCCGACGCCCAGGTGCCGCCCACGGCGAGCACAACGGCGGCAATGGCCGTAACGGTTACCGTGGTGGCCGCGCTGCACCAGATATATAGCGGCAGCCAGAGCAGCACGCCCAGAATGGCGCCCCATGTGCCCGGCATGACGGGCAGAAAGCCGACGCCAAACGACGTGGCAATCAGTTTGGGCAGCAGCGGAAATTCGGCGTCGCGGCTGTGGTCAATCGGTCTGTGTGGTTCTGCGTGCATCGTGTCAGTTGTCGCGGTTTCCGCGTTCTTGATATAGTTTTTTCAGAGGGTTGGCAAAGGCGGCGTCGTCGGTGGCGCGGTTGCGCAGGGCGTCGATGGCCATGTAGATGGCCGAGCGCATTGATTGCGCGTCGGCTTCGCCCTTGCCGGCGATGTCATAGGCCGTGCCGTGGTCGGGCGATGTCCTGACCCAGTCGAGTCCGGCGGTATAGTTCACTCCGTCGGTGCCGCAGAGGGCCTTGAACGGAATCAGGCCCTGGTCGTGATACATGGCCAGGACGCCGTCAAACTTGCGGTGGCTGCCGGCTCCGAAAAATCCGTCGGCGGGGTAGGGACCGAACACCTGAATCTTCTCGGCGCGTGCGTCGGCGATGGCCGGAGCGATAATCTCTTCTTCTTCGCGGCCTATGAGGCCGCCGTCGCCCGCATGGGGGTTGAGCGCCAGCACGGCTATGCGCGGGCAGTGCACGCCGAAGTCGCGGCGCAGCGCAAGGTTCAGCTCCCTGATGCGCGCCCCGACGAGCTCGCGGGTCAGCGCCGGTGCCACTTCGCCCAGCGGCTTGTGTATGGTGGCCAGGGCCACGCGCAGGCCGCTCTCGGAGGCCATGATCATGAGCGCGCGCCGGTCTTTGTCGTCAGACGCGGCTTCGAGATATTCCGTGTGGCCCGTAAACTGAAATTCCGGGCTCTGAATGTTGGCCTTGTTGATGGGAGCGGTTACCAGCGCGTCTATCTCGCCGGCTTTCAGGTCTTTGACGGCGTGCTCAAGCGCGGCAAGCGCGGCGCGGCCGGCGGCTTCGGTGCTGCGGCCGGGGGTAATCTGCTCTTCGTCGCCGACGACGTTGATGAAATTCAGCGCCGCGCTTTTGGCCTCGGCGGCCGTCTCGATGTGGCAGGTGGTCTGTTGCGGCAGTTCGAGCAGCTTGCGATAGTGCGACGCAATGCGCTGGCTGCCATATACAATCGGCGTGCACAGGTCAAACATCGTCGGGTCTTCGAATGCCTTGAGAATCACCTCATACCCGACTCCGTTATAGTCGCCGTGGGTTATGCCTATCTTTATTTTTTTATGTTCGTGGTCCATTACACTGTTTTCTTCGATACTTCCCTGCAAAATTAGCAAAAAAATCTGTAACCGCCCGCCGTTTGCGCCCAAAATTCCACTACCCGCCGCTTTTGCCCCAACATTTCAGTCTTTAAGGCACGCGAGCGGCACGACGTGGACGCCGTCGGGGCGCGTATAGGCAATGGGGCCGGCGGTGATGACCATCAGCAAATCCGGCTCGCGGAGGCGAATCTGTTTTTCCCGTTTGTTATATTCCTTGACGAGCTGTTTGATTTCAAGCAGGTGCTCTGCACCTTTTTCAATTTCCGCGCTGCCGAGTTTGAACTCCAGAAGGGCATACCTGCCGTCGGAAAGATGCAGAACGCCGTCGGCCTCAAGGTCATAGCGGTCGTGATAGTAAGATATTTTCCCGCCAAGGGCCTGCGAATAAGCCTTGAAGTCGCGTATGCACATACATTCGAATATGAATCCGAAGGTCTTCAGGTCGATTTCGAGTTGTTCCGGCGAGAGTCCGAGCATCGCAATCGGTATGGAGGGATCGGTAAATTCACGTTTCTTGCCACGGCGAATGCCTCCCGCCGACCTGACGGCCGGCGACCATGCGTCGATGTCTTCGATGACAAACAGTTTGGTAAGCGCCTTGACATAATCGTCAAACGTGTTTTGCGAGCATGTTTCGGTTATGGCCATAACGTCTTGCATCATCGCGGATTTTTTAGCCAGTGTTGACACGTTGCGTGCATATGACCTCAGAATCGCCTCGGCGATGGTCGGGTCGCGTCTGACGCCGTCGACCCGCGAAATATCTTCAGCCAGCAACCCTTCGACATAGCCGCGGGCAATGCTCAGTTGCGCCCGGCGGTCGTCAGTCTTGAGTGCAGCCGGCCAGCCGCCCCTGCATGCCGCAAATATGATGTCGTTGACCGTCATCGGAGAAGTTTCGCCTCCCAATATATGGTCTTTCTCATCAAACAGCTGTTTCAACGAGACTTCGCCGCTCGATTCTTTCGACTCGTAGAGGCTCATCGGCAACATCTTCATGCGGTCGATTCTGCCCGTGCCGCTATGACGGATCTGTGAGCTGTCAACCGAGTTGCTGCGTGTCAGAATGAACTGTCCGTTCTCGTCGCGCTCATCGACGGCAACCCTGACGGCGTCCCATATGACGGGAGCGTCCTGCCATTCGTCGATAAGTCTCGGCGTGGCACCTTTCAGCAGGTTTGACGGTCGCGTCTGAGCGGTGGCGAGATAGGCATCGCGCATGTCGGGGTCCTGGAGCCGTATGATGCTGTTGGCCTGTTGGGCGGCTGTAGTTGTCTTGCCGCACCATTTCGGACCTTCAATCAGCACGGCGCCGAATGCTTTCAGTTTGTTGCGCAGCACTTTGTCTGCTACTCGAGGGAGATATTTCATGGCCATAATTTTTCTGCAAAGGTAGTGATTTTCTATTGATTATGCAAATCGGTGAATATTTTTGCGGTATTTTGATGAATATTTTTGCGGTGTTTTGCTGAATATTTTTGCGTTAATTTGGTGAACATTTTTGCGGCAAGCGGGCGGCGTGAGCAAAATTCGGGGGAAAATTGTTAATTGAATTATAGATTATTTATGTTATGAGAGGCATATTTCTGACAATACTGCTCTGTGTAGCCGCAATCGGAGCGGCGGGACAGCCGTTTCCGGCCGACGACGGCTGGTGGCGGTCGTTCGGCGACCCCGTACTCGACTCGCTGATTGTGCGCGCCGAGCGCAACAACCCGAACGCTGCGGTTGCACTGAAGCGCATCGAGGCGGGTAGGAGAATGATACAGGAAACCCGCGCGGGATATTTCCCCACAATCGGACTTTCGGCCGGCTGGACTCAAGAGCAGCCGGCAGTCGGCAGCGGCCATAACTCGTATTTTTCGGCCGGGGCGCAGATGAGCTGGCAGATTGACATCTTCGGCAAGGTGCGTGCCGCCGTCAAGGCCCAAAAGGCGGCCTATAGCGCCTCGCGCGCCGACTATGCCGGAGTGCTCGTGAGCCTGGCGGCCGATGTGGCCACGGCCTACATGGATTTGTGCACCACGCGGCGCCAACTTCAGGTGGCCGAGCGCCACATCGAGTCGCAGCAACAGATTGTGCGCATCGCCGAGGCGCGTTTCGAGGCGGAACTCGGCTCGATGCTCGATGTTACGCAGGCGCGTATAGTGCTGCTCAACACCCAAAGCTCGCTGCCGGCCCTGCGCGCCAAAGCCGAGTCGCTTGTCAACACGATTGCCGTCTACGTGGGCCAATATCCCGGCTCGCCGCTGCCGGGGCTGGAGGCCGATACGGTTTTTCCCGTCTATGCCGGGCGCGTGCCTTATGACGTGCCGGCCGACCTGCTGCGCCGGCGTCCGGACGTTGTGAGCGCCGAAAGGGAGATTGACCAATGTGCCGCACTTCTGGGCGTTGCGCGCAAGGAATATCTGCCGTCGCTCGCGCTGACGGGCACGATTGCAACCGAATCACGGCGCGTCGACGGCCTGTTCGGCAAGCACTCGCTGACCTACAGCGTGGCTCCGCAACTGTCGTGGACGCTCTTTGACGGCGGCGCGCGGCGCGCCCGCACGGCTCAGGCGCGGCTGCAGCTCGAAGAGGCCGTCGACAGCTATAACATGACGCTTCTCAATGCCGTCGAGGAGGTGAACAACGCCCTGTTGCAATATGACGGCACGATGCAGACAATCGAAGTGCAGCGGCGGGTCGTCGAGCAGAGCCGCAAGTCGCTCGACCTGGCCCTCGACCTCTACAAGACTGGCCTCACCGCCTTCAGCAACGTCGTAGACGGCCAGATGAACTGGCTCGAGAGCGAAAACACGCTCGCGGGTCTCGAAGGCTCGGCGCTGACGGCGCTGGTGAGCATCTATCAGGCGTTGGGAGGCGGATTCGGGTATAATGAAGATTTTAACGAAAAATGACCATGAAGATGAAGAGATTTCTATACATCGCCGTCGCGGCGCTGACGGCCGCCGGCTTGACGACGGGGTGCCGCAAAAAGGCGCATGCCCCGGCCGAAGAGGCGCCCGCGGTTGACGTGGCGCGGGCTTTTTGCGATTCCGTAACTTTTTATAAAACCTATCCCGGCTATCTCTCGGCCCGTAACCGCGCTTCGGTCGTGGCGCAGGTTAACGGCAAGATTCTTCAGAAGCATTACACGCCCGGCTCGCACGTTGAGCGCGGTCAGTTGCTCTTTACTATCGACCCCACCCTGTATCGCAACGCCGTGAGCCGCGCCGAGGCGGCGTTGGCCTCGGCCGTGAGCACGCGCGACTACGCCGCGCGCCATTACGATGCGGTCAAGAAGGCTCTGGAGGCAGACGCCGTGTCGAAAATGGAGGTGCTATCGGCCAAAAGCGCCCTCGACCAGGCCGAAGCCGACATTCGCGACTGCACGGCGGCGCTGTCGACGGCGCGCACCAATCTGGGCTACTGCTCTGTGGCGGCCCCGATTTCGGGCTATATCTCCGACTCGGACTTTACGCCCGGTAACTACGTGAGCGGCGAGGCGTCGCCGGTGAAACTATGTGAAATATATGACAACTCGGAGCTGATGGCCGTGTTCGACATCGAAGAGTCGCAATATGAAAAAATGATTGGCGGCGCCGTCGGCGCCCCCGAGCGGCGTCTGTTGCGCTCGATTCCGCTGCAGTTCAGAGAGCATATTGCCCACGCCTACACCGCCGACCTCACCTATCAGGCGCCGTCGGTCAGCACCTCGACGGGCACCGTGCAGCTCAAGGGCACGGTGGCCAACATCGACAACGAGCTCAAAGACGGCATGTATGTAACCGTTTCGCTGCCTTTTGGCGTCGACCCGCGGGCGGTGCTGGTGAGCGATGCCTCAATCGGCACTGACCAGCGCGGAAAGTATGTCTATCTGGTCAGAGACTCGAACCGCGTGGTCTACACTCCCGTCGAGACCGGCGAACTGTTTCGCGACTCGCTGCGCGTAATCACCAAGGGAGTCGACGAGGGCAACCTCTACGTAACCAAAGCGCTGCTCACCGTGCGCAACGGCGAGCGCGTGAATCCACGACTCGAATAACGAACGACACTGCGGCCTATGTTCTCGAAATTCTTTATTGACCGTCCGATATTCGCCACCGTCCTGGCACTGCTCATGGTGCTTGCCGGCACCATGACGCTGTTCACGCTGCCCGTTGCCCAGTATCCCGACATCACGCCGCCGACCGTAGTGGTGTCGGCCGACTATCCCGGCGCCGATGCCGAGACCGTGGCCCGCGCCGTGGGCGAGCCCATCGAGCAGCAGGTCAACGGCGTGGAGGGCATGCTCTACATGAGTTCCACCTCGGGCTCTGACGGCAGCTATTCGCTGACAATCACTTTCGAGAACGGAACCGACATAGACAACGCCGCCGTCGAGGTGCAGAATAAGGTGCAGGGCGCCTCGGCCCAGCTGCCGTCGGCCGTTACGCAGCAGGGGGTCAGCGTGCAGAAGCAGAGCAGCAACAATGTGCTGTTTCTGGCTCTGTGTACCGACAACCCCGAACGCTACGACGCGCTTTATCTGACCAACTACGCGCAGTTGCATCTGGTCGACCCGCTGTCGCGAGTGAGCGGCGTGGGCGGCGTGTCGGCCTTCGGCAGCGGCGAATACAGCATGCGCGTGTGGCTCGACCCCGAGGCCATGCGCGTGCGCGGCCTGACGCCCGCCGACGTCAATGCCGCCATTCAGGCGCAGAACATGGAGGTCTCGGCCGGCGCCGTCGGCCAGCAGCCCGCGGCAGCCACTCCGTTTGAATATACCGTCGTGAGTCAGGGGCAGCTGCAGTCGCCCGAGGAGTTCGGCAATATAATCATACGCAGCGACGATTCGGGCATCTTGAGGCTGCGCGACGTTGCGCGCGTCGAACTTGGCAGCACGAGCTATGAGGCCGTCTCGACCGTCAACAACGAGTCGACGGCCCTGATCGGCATCGAGCAGCTGCCGGGCGCGAATGCGCTCGACGTGGCCAACGGCGCCCTGGCCGAGCTTGACCGCCTGGCGCAGTATTTTCCCGACGGCGTCTACTATAAGGTGGTGCTAAACTCTACCGACTATGTCAGGGAGTCGATCTCTGACGTGCTGACCACGTTCCTGCTCACGTCGCTGATTGTGATGATTGTGATTCTGATTTTCCTTCAGAACTGGCGTGCGGTTATCATTCCGATGCTCACCATTCCGGTGTCGCTTATCGCCACGTTTGCCGTCATGAAGCTGCTCGGGTTCACAATCAACACACTGACGCTGTTCGGCCTGGTGCTGGCCATAGCCATTGTCGTCGACGACGCCATCGTCGTGGTTGAAGACTGTTCGCGCCTGCTCGACAAGGGGGTGCTCAACCGCAAACAGGCCGCTCAGAAGGCCATGACCGAACTGACCGGCCCGGTGGTGGGCGAGGTACTGGTGCTGCTGTCGGTGTTCATTCCGACGGCCTTCGTGAGCGGCATCACCGGGCGCCTCTACAAGCAGTTTGCGCTGACCATTGCCGTCTCTACGGCTTTTTCAGGCTTCAACGCCCTGACGCTCACCCCGGCATTGTGCGCGCTGTTTCTGAAGCCGCGCAAGCCCGCGCGTTTCTTCGTCTACAAGTGGTTCAACAAGGCCTTTTCGAAGACCGAGACGTTCTATGGCGCGACCATTGACAAGATGCTCAAGCGGCCGCTGATTTCGCTCGGCGTCTTCCTGGTCATTGCCGGCGCGGCCTTCTACGGCTTTCTCCGCTGGCCGACAAGCTATATTCCCGAAGAAGACATGGGCTATTTCATGACCTCGGTTCAATTGCCCACCGATGCCTCGCTTGACCGCACGCAGAAGGTGGTCAGCCGCCTTTCGGCCGAAATCAAGAAGATTCCTTATGTCAAAGATGTCATGGCCGTGTCGGGCTTCTCGATGATGGGCGGCGGCGTAAGCTCCAACATGGGGTCGATCAACGTCATTCTCAAGCCGTGGAAAGAACGCGGCCGGCGCGGCAGCGTCGACAACGTCATCAAGATGGTAGACAGCCTCTCGGCCGAGATTCAAGAGGCCATTGTCTTCTCCGTCAACCCGCCGGCCATTCCCGGACTCGGCATGTCGTCGGGTCTGCAGATGC
Source organism: uncultured Porphyromonadaceae bacterium (assembly GCA_902495245.1). Taxonomy (GTDB): domain Bacteria; phylum Bacteroidota; class Bacteroidia; order Bacteroidales; family Muribaculaceae; genus UBA3263. Next base: position 118,374 of record CABUWI010000007.1, on the reverse strand, counting down.
AGCTGCTCGACATTAACAATCTCGGTGCCGCAGAAATGACCAAGGCCATCGCCGAGATTACGGAGCGCGCCAAGTCAGACCCGCGCATAGCCTCCGTGACGACGCTCTATCAGGGCCTGGTGCCCCAATATCTCGTCTCTGTCGACCGCAACCGCGTCGAGATGCTCGGCATCGGCATCAGCGACGTCTATGCGGCCATGTCGGCCTATATGGGCGGCAACTTCGTCAACGACTTCGTCGAGTTCGGCCGCACATTTCAGGTTACGCTGATGGGCGACGCCTCGGCCCGCACCAATCCCGCCGACCTGATGAAACTGGCGGTGCGCAACGCCGCCGGCGACATGGTGCCCTTCAGCGCCTTCGCCTCCATCTCGCCCACCATGGGCGAGCCGAGCGTCGACCGATACAACATGTATCAGACCGCCTCGCTCACGGCCACTCCCGCGCCCGGCGTCAGCTCGTCAGAGGGCATCGAAGCCATGGAAGAGATTGTCAAGGACGCCGTAGGCAAAAACTACTCCTACGCCTGGTCGGGCATAGCCTATCAGGAAACTCAGTCCGGCACGACCGTGAACTTTGTCTTCATCTTCGCCATCATAATGACCATACTCGTGCTCTCGGCGCAATATGAAAACTGGACCGACCCGATTGCCGTGGTGATGAGCATGCCCGTGGCCGTGCTCGGCACCGTGCTCGGCTGCATCTTCATGGGCCAGAGCATCAGCATCTACACTCAGATAGGCCTGATTCTGCTGCTCGGCATGTCGGCCAAAAACGCCATTCTCATCGTTGAATACGCCGCCGACTTCCGCAAGTCGGGTCTGCCCATAATCAAGAGTGCCCACGACGCCGGAGTGGTACGCTTCCGCCCCATCATGATGACCGCGCTCGCCTTCGTGTTCGGCGTCATGCCCATGATGTTCGCAACGGGAGCCGGCGCCAACTCGCGCATCGAAATCGGCACGGCCGTCGTCTTCGGCATGGCTCTCAACGCCGCCATCGGCACCCTCTTCGTCCCCGTCTTCTGGCAGCTCATGCAGACCCTCCGCGAAAAATTCCGCCGCAAACCGCAATCTACGGATATTTCGTCGCAAAAGTCGGCGGAATGAGGGCTGCGCCCTCAGCGCCGCTCCATAAAAGAGGGGTCGCCTCGCGGCGGCCCCTCTCGGTAACTATTATATTACTACTAAGAGTTCAGCAGTCTGGTGGATCAGAAGCGGATTTTTTTGCCGCTCTGAATGTAGATGATGCCCTTGCGCGGGGTCAGTACGCGGCGACCCTGCAGGTCAAACAGCGCGCCGCTCTGCTTGCCTTCGGCAACGACCTCGCTGATTGAGGTGGCTACGTGTTCGGCATAGCTGATGGGGTAAGCCTGTAACTTGGTTGCGCTATAGGTCGACACGGCGCAGGTAACGTCATATGCACCGGCAGCAACAGAGGGTGTGCCGTCAAAATTTACGTAGAAATTGATTGTCTCAGTCCCTTCATGAACCGTGCCCGTGAAAGTGCCTTTTTTGGTCGCAGGGGTTGCTGCGTCAAATGTTACGTTTTCAATCACAACAATGCGGTTGGCGTCTGCCTCGGTGATGTTGCTGACTTTAGCATATGTAACGTCGGCGGTCTCGGTCGATTCGGGCATTGTAACACCGTTGGCGGGCGTTATTTCGGGCAGATTGCCATAGGGAGAGTATTTGCATGTCCAGTCTGCGGGAATTACGTCGCCGACTTTGTATGTGAGAGCTGAGCTGTAGAGCAATGAAAAGTCTTCGGCGTCGCGTCGCTGAACATAACAGTTTGCTCCGTTGACGTAGGTAACGACCATCGGGAAGCCAACTTCGGCGGTGTTGTTTTGTCCGACTGCGTAAATTTCGCTGAACGATTCCGCTTTCTTCGTTACAGTCAGTTCGTAGCTGGCGTTGCCTGCATTGTATGTGTCGTCTTCAGGCGATTTGGCAGATATGGTGGTTGTGCCGATGCCAACAATTGTAACTTCGCCGGTTGTAGCGTCAACGGTTGCAACTTCGGGCTTTGAGCTTTCGTAAGAAACGGTGAGGCTGTACGGGTTGGTCAGTTCGGGCTCGGTGAACTCCTGGCCATACTCAACCGTGTAGCCGGCCTCGGGGAACGACAGACCTGCGCTCTCTTTGTCTGACGTACCGGCTGCTGAGTAGGTTATAGATAGTGTTTTTACGCGCAGTTGCTTCCCATTACCATCAAATGTGATTGAAGATTCTCCTGTGGTGCATTCAAACAGGAAATTCTGATTGGCACCAGCGGCCGAAAGATTCGTTTTAATACTCCAAGTTGTCCCGCTAACAGCAACTGAGGTAGCCTTACTGCTTGCGGCAGTAACGCCAGATACAGATGTCATGAGGTAGCCTTCAGGTGCGGTGATGGTCAAATCAGAGCCTGCGTATATGCGAATTGAAGCATCGTCCGGAGAGATCGGGTCAGTGGAAGATGTTCCCTTATTTAACAGAAGTGTAAAATTCTCAATTGATGCGGTATAATTTTTGCCGCTCTGAGCCCAAGTGTGGCTGTCCCACGTCTTACTTGCTCCTGGAAGGTCTAAAGAGTCTGCGCTGCCGATGAATGCGGTTACAGCGCAAAGTGCTGAAAGTAAAAGTTTTTTCATTGTGAGTGTGATAATAGTTAGTGTTTCCGTGTGTGCAAATGTACGGACAATTACCACCCCCCCAAAATTTTTAACGTTTGTTAACGTTAATTAACTCTCTCATTTTGATTGCAAATTTATGGTTTTTAAGACTAATAAGGCGTATAAAAAACACTTACCGCGGGGTGCCCATCGTGGCGTCCGGCGGTAAGTGAGAGAAAGGGTTGTATTCTTTAGGCGAGGAAGCCGAGCAGCACACCGGCGGCGACGGCCGAGCCGATTACGCCGGCAACGTTGGGGCCCATGGCGTGCATGAGCAGGTAGTTGCTCGGGTCGTATTCGAGGCCGATGTTGTTGGAGATGCGGGCCGACATGGGCACGGCGCTGACGCCGGCATTGCCGATGAGCGGGTTGATTTTCTTCTCGGCCGGGAGGAAGAGATTGAAAATCTTGACGAAGAGCACTCCGGAGGCGCTGGCAATGATGAAGGCCATGAAGCCGAGGGCGAAGATGCCGACGGTTTCGGCGGTGAGGAATTGCGAGGCCTGGGTTGAGGCGCCGACGGTCATGCCGAGCAGAATCGTTACGATGTCGGTGAGGGCGTTGCTGGCTGTCTTGGCCAGACGGGTGGTTACGCCGCATTCGCGCAGCAGGTTGCCGAAGAAGAGCATGCCGAGCAGGGGCAGGGCCGTGGGCACGACGAAGCATGTGAGCAGCAGGCCGACGATGGGGAAGATAATCTTTTCGTTCTGGCTGACCTTGCGGGCGGGTTTCATGCGGATAAGGCGTTCCTTGCGGGTCGTGAGCAGGCGCATGATGGGCGGCTGAATCACGGGCACGAGGGCCATGTAGGAGTATGCGCTGACGGCGATTGCGCCCATGAGGTTGGGGGCGAGCTTGCTGGAGAGGAAGATTGCCGTGGGGCCGTCGGCACCGCCGATGATGGCGATTGCGCCGGCCTGGTCGGGCGCGAAGCCCAGCAGCAGGGCCACCATGTAGGCGCCGAAGATGCCGAACTGGGCGGCGGCGCCGATGAGCATGAGCTTGGGGTTGGCAATGAGGGCGGTGAAGTCGGTCATGGCGCCGATGCCGAGGAAGATCAGCGGCGGATACCAGCCGGCGGCGACGCCGCTATACAGTATATTGAGCACGGAGCCTTCTTCGTAGATGCCGATTTCGAGGCCGGCGGCCGTGTCAAAAGGAATGTTGCCGATGAGCATGCCGAAGCCGATGGGCACGAGCAGCATCGGCTCGAAGTTCTTTTTGATTGCGAGCCAGATGAAGAAGATGCCGATGGCAATCATGACCAGGTTGGTCCAGTGGCAGTTGTAGAGGCCGGTGAGGTGCCAGAACTGCTGGAGATTGCCGAGAATGAAGTCGGTGAAAGAGCCTTCCATAGGTTTAGCCGATAGTTACCAGCGTGTCGCCCTCGAGCACGGAGTCGCCGGGCTTGACATTGATGGCCGTGATGCGGCCGTCGCGGCCGGCGTGAATGGCGTTTTCCATTTTCATGGCTTCGAGCACGACGACGGTGTCGGCGGCGCTGACGGTGTCGCCCACCTTGCAGTCAATCGAGAGCACTGTGCCTGGCAGGGGAGCCACGACGGTGCCGGCGCCGGCTGCAGCGGCGGCTGCGGGCTTGGCGGCAGCGGGAGCCGGGGCGGCCGCTACGGGCGAAACGGGTGCTGCGAGCGGAGCGGCGGCGGTGGCGGTGGCGGAGGGGAGTTCGACGGTGTAGTCGGTGCCGTTGACGTTGACCGTGGCCTGAGTGCCGTGAATGTCGCCGATGGCCACGTTATATTCTTTTCCGTTGATTTTATAGCTGTAGTTTTTCATTTCCGGGAAAAATTGTCTGGTTGGGTTTGGAGGGGTGATTTATTTGCGCAGAGGCATCTGGCGCATGCCGTGGAGCTTGGAGGTCCAGGCCGATGCGGGGTTGTGAACGATTGTGATTCGGTCGGAGCCGATGCCGGCGTTGAGGTGCTGATGTAGCGCCATGGCAATGGCGGCGGCCACTTCGGCGTCGGCCGTGGCGGCAGGCTGGGGCGCGGGGGTCAGAGTGGCCTCGGGAGCCTTTGCGGCGGGTCGGCGGCTCAGCAGGCGAATCATGACGAAGCAGATGCAGAGCACGAGCAGGGCGCCGAAGACGATGCTCATGGCCATCATGGCCATTGCGGTTCCGTTGCTGTCCATTTTTTCAAATTGAGCTATTTTGTTGTTGGGACCTTTGATTACGTTGTGGCCTCCGGGGGTGATTGCGAGCGCGTCGGTCGAGTCGTCGCGCACGCTCCATTGGCCCGAGCCGTCGGGCGTGCGGGCATAGCTGCAGTTGGCGGGCAGATTGGCGGGCACGGCCACGGAGTCGATGATTGACTTGCCGTCGGCGTCGAAGACGTAGAGCGTCGTCGGGCGTCCGGGAGTCAGGGTGAAGTTCAGGTGGAACGTGCCGCGATGAGGCTTGCCGTCGGCGTGGAAGAGGACGGCCTGGCCTTTGCCCACTTTGGTGGCCTTGTCGCCGCGGGGCACGTAGTATTTGGTCGGTTCGGCGAGGTCGTCGGTCAGGTAGATCGAGCTGATTTCGACGGCGGCATGGGTCGGGTTGAGCAGCTCGATCCAGGCCGAGCGGTCGCCGTAGTCGTCGACGATGGAGCTGTCGTTGACGACCATGACCTCGTTTATGCGCAGGCTCTTGCGCCCCTGGGCCGACGCCGCGGTGAAGCAGCAGAGGGTCAGGGTCGCAAGTAGCGCGATTCGGGTTGCAAGACGTTTCATTTCGTAGCGTCAGTGGTTGCTTACAGGGGAATGTTGCCGTGTTTCTTGGCCGGGTTCTGCACGCGCTTGGTCGAGAGGGTCTCGAGGGCGCGGATAATGCGGAAGCGGGTGGTCGACGGCTCGATGACGTCGTCGATATAGCCGTATTTGGCCGCATTGTAGGGGTTGCAGAACAGTTTGTTGTATTCGGCCTCCTTCTCGGCCAGCACGGCCTTGGGGTCTTCGGCGGCCTTGGCCTCTTTGGCGTAGAGCACCTCGACGGCGCCGGCACCGCCCATGACGGCGATTTCGGCCGAGGGCCATGCGTAGTTGATGTCGCCGCGCAGCTGCTTGCAACTCATGACGATGTGGCTGCCGCCGTAGCTCTTGCGCAGCGTAACCGTAACCTTGGGCACGGTGGCTTCGCCGTAGGCATAGAGCAGCTTGGCGCCGTGAAGAATCACGCCGTTATACTCCTGGCCGGTGCCGGGCAGGAAGCCGGGAACGTCGACCAGCGAGACGATAGGAATGTTGAAGGCGTCGCAGAAGCGCACAAAGCGCGCAGCCTTGCGCGAGGCGTTGCTGTCGAGCACGCCGGCCAGATATTTGGGCTGGTTGGCCACGATGCCGACGCTCTTGCCGTTGAAGCGGGCAAAGCCGATGATGATGTTGCGGGCGTAGTTGCGCTGAATTTCAAGGAACTCGCCGTTGTCGACCAGCGCGCCGATGATGCCATACATGTCGTAGGCCTTGTTGGCGGCTTCGGGAATGATTTCGTTCAGTTCGGGGTTGATGCGGTCAACGGGGTCGGTGCACGGAACCACCGGAGTCTCCTCCATGTTGTTCTGCGGAATGTAGCTCAGCAGCTGCTTGATGAGCTGTAGGGCCTCGGCGCCGGTCTCCGTGGCGAAGTGGCAGACGCCGCTCTTGGTCGAGTGGACCGAAGCGCCGCCCAGGGCCTCCTGGGTAACGTCCTCGCCCGTAACGGTCTTGACCACTTTCGGGCCGGTCAGGAACATATAGCTGATGCCCTTGGCCATGATGGTGAAGTCGGTCAGGGCCGGAGAGTAGACGGCACCGCCGGCGCAGGGGCCGAGAATTGCCGAAATCTGCGGAATCACGCCCGAGGCCAGAATGTTGCGCTGGAAAATCTCGGCATAGCCGGCCAGGGCGTTGATGCCCTCCTGGATGCGCGCGCCGCCCGAGTCGTTGAGGCCGATGACGGGAGCGCCCATGCGCATGGCCATGTCCATGACCTTGCAGATTTTCAGGGCCATGGTCTCCGACAGCGAGCCGCCGAAAACGGTGAAGTCCTGGGCAAAAATGTAGACCAGGCGGCCGCCGATGGTGCCGCAGCCGGTAACGACGCCGTCGCCGGCAAACGATTTCTTCTCCTGGCCGAAGTTGGTGCAGCGGTGGCGCACAAAGGTGTCGAATTCCTCGAACGAACCTTCGTCGAGCAGCTGGGCTATGCGCTCGCGCGCGGTCAGCTTGCCGCGTTCATGTTGTTTGTCAATGGCCTTCTGGCCGCCACCGAGGTGGGCTTCTTCGCGCAGTTTGATGAGTTCCTGCACTTTTTCGAGTTGAGTGCTCATTTATCTGTAGTGTAAAAAATTTTTATACGTAAAAATCAAAATATATGGGCATTTAATTTGACATGAAAATGTAGGGACATCGCTTTGCGATGTTTCAAATATCAATCGGTAATGCTGAACTGCAACATGCCAAAGGCATGTCCCTACGTTCTAAAATGCACATTTATTTATTTATTTATCGCGTTGGCTATACTTGTCGGTTGGGGGATTCACTTGGGCTGTTCGCACAGTTCGATGAGCGTGCCGCACGTGCTCTTGGGGTGGAGGAAGGCGATGTCGAGGCCCTCGGCGCCCTTGCGGGGAGCCTTGTCGATGAGGCGGCAGCCCTTTTCTTCCAGTTCGCCCAGGGCGTTGGCCACGCCGTCGGTGATGTTCAGGGCCACGTGCTGAATGCCGCCGCGGCCGCCGTTGTTGGCAATGAACTTGCTGATGGCGCTGTCGTCAGACGTGCCCTCGAGCAGCTCGATTTTGGTCTGGCCGATGCGGAAAAATGCGGTGCGCACCTTCTGGTCGGCAACTTCTTCGATGGCGAAGCATTTGATGCCCAACATGTTCTCGTAGAAAGGAATGGCTTCGTCGAGCGAGGGCACGGCGATGCCGATGTGTTCGATATGGCTGATTTCCATAATTCGGTTATTTAGTGAGTTGGTTATTATAATAATGTCGCAAATTTACCGAAAATTTGCGACACTACCAAACTGTTTGTTTACGGACATATTGTGTGGACATATTGCTGTCCCGATTTATTCACCGTTTCGTAGGACTTCGTTATTCCTTTATAAATCTTATGGATCCCATTGTCTTATATACTCTTGTAATTCTAAATCCGCCATCGGTAGAAATAATCGCCATGACATTACTCCATTCACCTTCATAAGTTGAGGTGATATAGACTGCGCGATTGTTTTTCCATAGAGAGCCATTCCAATACGTCCAGTCCGTAACGTCAAACCCGATCACACCTCCACCATTGAATGCCTTTCCGATTTCCGATATGCCGTTGGCTGCAAGCTTGTCTTGAATCGCTTGATAATCATCGGCGCTCGGAAATCTCCACCCGGACGGCGCTGTTTCAGGATATTTACCTAAAATGCTTGCATAATAGTTCAGGTTATTATGTTGAAGCATTTCATCAACGACCCCTATACCGGAACCTAAATTTTTTTGTAAATAAAATGGATTCCCATTGCATTTCTTCGTTGCCTGCCAGTCTTCGCCAAGCCATACGTGATTGAAAATTTTCACAAGCCGATAAGACTTTCCGAATGCCTTGCAGTAACTGTCCTTCACGCTTCCACGCTTAGTAGTGGTTCCGTCAGACAGAACGGCGGAAACGGAGGCTCCGCGAAGATATAGTTTGGATACTGCCCCAAAATCCAAATCCGCATATTCTTCTACGGCCACATTAGTCCCGTCCCAACATATTCGGGCGGGTTTATGGCTGTTATTGCCAAGAAAGAACCCCATGTTGTAGCGTGGGACATTGTTGATGACCGGATAGACTACCGTAACACGTTCATCTCTGTTGATGTTCGGTATATATTCGTTGCATATCTGTCCCACGTATTGTCCGTCAAGCACGATGTCTCTGACCAATGAACCTCCATTCCCGGCATTACTGAAATTGATGTCATTGATGTCAAATTCGGTTACGGTGCCGCAATCGTAGGTCGAGAAGTCGGGGTCATTGCCCATGCCTCCTTCCAGATAACGTTTCAATGCTTCTTTACGGGCTTTGCCGTCCACTCCCTCTTCCTCTTCGGTAAGCGACTCGTCAATCAGTTCATACAAAGGCACAAGTGAACCTTTGTTGAAGCCTACAAGAGCCATGTTGTCGGCCGTAACCGACTGAACCCAGTCGTCAAGATTGGACTTTTTGAATCCATCGCTTGCCCCGAGGCGTTTTGCTTTGCTTTCGTCTCCTCCGAGGACATTCAGGCGAATTGTAACATGTTGCTTATTGTCTTTGTAGGATTGTTTGAATTTTTCATCGACGCTGCCGCTCGCGCTCACAAATGCGCCTTCATAACTTGCTTTGGCAAATGCCTTGATATCAAACGATGACGATATTTTACTGATGTCGGCCTCCATGGAGTATCTGACTCTGCCGCCAAGATTGGCACTCATGATTACATGCGTCCCATAATATTTTACCAGGTTTTTGAATCCTTCAGCAGTGGAGGGATAGCTGACCTTTTTCTTGTGGGTCCGCTTGTTTTCTCTGGGCACACCGTTGATTGCATACCAGGCATCGTCAGTCATGTAGTTTTCAGCGAGCGTCATCAGGTCGGTGTCGAATGACGCCGTCCTGACATCAAGATTGAAATAGGTGGTGGCATATTCAAAATTAGTGTTTTTTGCATGGTTCATGTCGAACGATGCATTTGCTTCTGCCTTGAATTTGCCGAATCCTCCCTTTACGTCTGCTTTCACCGCCAGAGCGTTCGTCATTTCCGAGATGCTGCTGCCCGTAATAATATTTTCCACAAGCGACGCCTGCGTCGGCCCCACAACATGTTTCCCTTCCTCGCTCAGCTGTTTGGTGTCGAATATTTCTATCTTTACGGAATTCGGGCTCGCCCATTCGCCTGTCGCATCGTAACTGTAGCCTATGGCATAGACTTTATTGGAGGTGCCTATGGGATTGGCGATTTCTCCATTGTAGTCTCCGAAATATTTTTGTTCGAGTATCAGTTCAACATTTTTGTCTTCATGTCCGGGAAATATAACCTTCAATGTGCCGTCTTTACGCTCTTCACCCTGATTGTCTTGGATATACACCATGACCGTGGCGTTTCCGACGCCGCTTTCGGGCGAGACACGGAAAAATCGCGAGTCCTTTTCGATTTTCCATTCAGACTCAGCTTTGATTTCGATAGGGAATTCCGATGCCCACGCATCAACTGTCAGTACATTATCGACGGTTTCTTGTGGATACTTAACCTCGGCAATGAACAATTCGTCATATTTGCATGATGAAAGGAATAATGCGGTTACTGCCGCTAAGCAAGTAAGCAACTGCGTAATCTTCTTTTTCATAGAAGGATTGTGTGAATGGTTTTTGAAGTTGGAAGACCCACCGTCCAACCAAATGCAAAAAAGCGCGAGGGTCTGTATCTGTTGCCCGTTCCGCTTCCTGAGGCTCTGGCATGTGCCCATCTGAGTAGAACGAGCAACGCGGAGCCTCACGCCGTATGATATGCCTGATGGATAGAGCATGCGCATCGCTGCGGCATTCTCTATGAGTGCTAATCATACCCGAAGGCGCCTATCGTTGACTCATTCTTGACTCAGATATTGAAACTGCCAGATTTCAGGAAGCCAAGAACAAGCGTCTGATAAACGCTTATAAAAAATATGTCTGCAACCCGCCGCGCGCCCCATATCGGGACTCCGCGGTCGATATTCAAGTGCAAATTTACAAATATTATTTGAATCGCAAAGCGAAATGTGCTGAAAAACACAGATTATCGGAGATGCGGGTGTGGCGCTACTCTCACGCAGGCGTGGCAAACGGGAGCCGCGGATTCTTCCGCGGGCGGGGAAGCAAAGCGTTGCCGCGTAAGGAATTTGCCGCTAAATCCGCGGGCTCCTGTCAGACGATGCCCTGCGGGCAACGTGGGTGGGGGCGAGGGCGTGCCGGGCCAAGGCGCTGCGCGCCATGACCCGGTTAACCAATTGATGATGCCCGCAGGGCATCGTCTGTTTGCGTGTTTTATCTGAGGTTTTGATGCTTCTATGGGGCGGCGGATACAGAGAGCGTTAGCTCTCATTCCGCCGACACTCCGCGACTAAATCCTTACGTCCATCACAATCCCACCCGAAATCGGCGGAATGAGGGCTGTCGCCCTCAGTATCCGCCGCCCCCAATTGGTGCGCTAATGTTAGCGGAGGCGGAGGTCAGGCGTCGGGTTGACCGGCCTCGTTGTTGCAACGGCTTTCGTATTCGGCGAGAATGCGTTCGATGTCGGTTTTGAGTTCGGGAATGTGGCGAATGACAAGGCTCCACAGGAAGTCGGGGCGCACGTTGTCGTAGGCGTGAATGATTCGATTGCGGGTGTCGATTATGGCGCGGGCATTCGGAATCTCAACCGATGAGTCTGTTTTTCGTATGCGGTTGATTGCTTCGCCCATAATTTCCACTTTGCGCTCAACGACACACATTCGCATCATGTCTTTCTCGAACACGTCATATCTGTTCGGATAGCCGACAAAGCAACTTTGCATGTCGTTGATGGCATCTAAGATGTCCTGGAGATATGCAAGGACCTTGAAGTCAGCCATAGATGAGTTGTTTGGTGCGGTTGACGTCGGCGATGAAGTATTTGTTGCGCAGGCCTTTTTCTTCGATGAGGTCGACTTTGCGGTTGAAAAGGCGTTCAAGGGCGTCGCGCAGCCCGAAATAGTTGCCTACGTAGTCGAACGTGTCATGGTCGACAGGCTCGAAGTCTACCAGCAGATCCACGTCGCTCTTGTCGTTGAACCGGTTCGTGAGAATTGAGCCGAACACGGAGAGCGTCCTGACCTTATGCCGACGGCAGAGGTCGAAGATTTGCTGTAGATTCAGTTCAATCAGTTTCATGGCGGTCAAATATTGTTTGCGGTGCAAATATAGTCATTCTTTTTGAAATATCAACGCCGTCGTCGTGTGGTCGGTTCGGGGTTTATTCGTACATGCGGTCGATGAGGGCGGCGTAGCGGTCGGCGACGACGCGGCGGCGCACCTTGAGGGTGTTGGTGAGTTCGCCGTTCTCGATGGTGAAGGGCTCGGTGAGGAGCGTGAAGCGCTTGATGTGCTCGTAGGGGGCGAGGTCGGCGGTCTGGCGCTCGATGCGCTCCTGTACGTGCTCGATTATGCGCGGGTTCTCGACCATTTCGGCCTTGGTGAGGTGGCCGAGTTTGTGGCTCTCGGCAAAGCGGGTGAGCTCGGCGAAGTCGGGCACGATGAGGGCGCTGACGAATTTGCGTTGGTCGCCGATGATGGCTACCTGCTCGAAGAGCGGGTCGCGGCTCAGTCGGCTTTCGAGCGCCTGCGGGGCGATGTATTTGCCGTTTGAGGTCTTGAAGAGGTCTTTGATGCGGTCGGTGAGGAAGAGGTTGCCCTCGGCGTCGATGCGTCCGGCGTCGCCCGTGCGGAACCAGCCGTCGGGCGTGAAGGCCTCGGCCGTGGCTTCGGGGCGGTTGAAGTAGCCGGCCATGATTGTGGCGCCTTTGGCCTGGATTTCGTTGTTCTCGCCGATGCGCAGGCGGATTTCGGGCATGACGGTGCCGACGGAGCCGATGACGAAGTCGCGCTCGGGGAAGCAGGTCAGCGTGGCGGTGGTCTCGCTCAGGCCGTAGCCTACGACGATGTTGATTCCGATGGCGTGGCAGAACTCGACAATCTGCGGGGCGAGCGGGGCGCCGGCGGTGGGGAAGATGTTGCCGCGGTTCACGCCTATGACGTTGCGCACCTTGCGGAAGATGCGGCCGTTGTAGGTCTGATATTCGCGCTCGAGCAGGGCGGGCACGGGGAGACCCTTGCGCACGTAGTCGAGATTGCGCCGGCGGCCGACGACGAGCGCGCGGTTCATCAGCGTCTTCGAGAAGACGCCCATCGACGAGAGTTTTTCCTGCACCACTGCGTAGACCTTTTCCCAGAAGCGGGGCACGGAGCACATGCACGTGGGCTGCACCTCGCGCAGCGACTGCTGCACGCGCTTGGGGTCCTGGTTGACGTAGATTTCCATGTTCATGTAGAGGCAGAAGCAGCTCCACGCCAGTTCGAACACATGGCTCAGCGGCAGGAAGTTGAGCGATGAATCGGCCGCCGAGAGCATCGTCAGTCGGCGCTTGTGAATCTCCATTGCCGAGTTGAAGCAGTTGTGGGTGAGCATGGCGCCCTTGGGCTCGCCGGTGGTGCCTGAGGTGTAGAGCAGGGTGGCCAGGTCGTCGCCTTTGACGTCGGCGGCGCGGGCGGCGACGGCCTCTTTGACTTCGGGGTCGGCGTGGCGCCCCTGTTCGAGGGCCTTGTGATAGCGCAGGGTGGTGGTGTCGCCCTCTTGCAGCTCGATTTCGGGGTCGATGGCTATGATTTGCTTCACGCCGACGGCGCGGGCAATGTCATAGTGGGTCTGCGAGCCGACGAACATGATGCGGATTCCGGCGTCGCGGACCAGATAGCTGACCTGGGCCTCTGACGAGGTGGCATAGATGCCCACCGTGGCGCCGCGCGTCTGCCATGTGGCAAAGCTGGCCACGAGATATTCCGGGCGGTTTTCGGAGAAGATGCCGACGGCCTCCTGAGGCTCGAGCCCGAGCCCGAGCAGCCGGGCGCCGATTGCGAGCACCATGTCGCGGAATTCGCCGCAGCGAATCGGGGTCCACGTGCCGGTGGCGGGGTCCATGAGGCGGTGAAGCGCCGGTTTCTGCTCGTCGGTAAAGTCGTGTATGATTGAAACGAGTGCGGGAGTCATGTCGATATTGAATTTTGGGGGGTTAATCGTAGTTGAGTTCGGAGAAAAGGCGGAAGTCGGCGTCGACGTCGTTGCCCACGGTGGTGAGCAGGTTGCCGACCATGGCGCCGTCGGCGCCTCCGCGCAGCATGCGCCTGACCGCCGGGAGGCTCAGGCGCGCGCGGCCGCCGGCAAAGAAGATGTGGCAGTCGGGGGCGACGAGGCGCATCAGCGCCACGGAGCGGATAATCTCTTCCTCGCCCAGCGGAGGCTGCGAGGCCAGCGGGGTGCCCTCGATGGGGCAGAGAATGTTGAGCGGAATCGAGCGCGCGCCCGTGGTCCGGCACTCCTCGGCCAGCTGAAGGCGCTGGCGCATGGTCTCGCCCATGCCGATGATGCCGCCCACGCACACTTCAAGCCCCACGCGGCGGGCGGCGGCGATAGTGGCGAGTTTCTGGGCGCGGGTGTGGGTGGTGCAGAGCGTCGGGAAAATCTCTTCGGCCGCCTCGAGGTTGCAGTGATAGCGCGTAACGCCCGCCTCCTTGAGCAGGCGCAGGCACTCTTCGTCGAGCAGCCCCATCGAGGCGCAGAGCTTCATGGTGCCGCGGCGTGCAATCCGGCTTATCAGTTCGGTGAACTGCGGCATCTCGCGCTCGGTTACGCGGCGGCCGGAGGTTACCAGCGAAAAGCGGCCCACGCCGCGCGCGGCGCTTTGGTCATAGGTGTCGTTGAGTTGTTCGGCGCCGACAAGGGGATATTCCGAGCAGCCGGTATGGTAATGTGCGCTCTGGGCGCACCAGTGGCAGTCTTCGGGGCAGCGGCCCGAGCGTGCGTTGACAATCGAGCAGGTGTGCACGCGGTTGCCCACGTTGAGCCGGCGCGTGGCGTCGGCCAGGTCGCAGAGTTCGTCAAGACTCAGCTCGGAGCTGAGTTTCATGGCCTCGTCTACCGAGAGAGGCATTCTGCTTGGTTCATGATTCTTCATAACGGCGCAAATATACACAAAAATAGCGAACCGAGGGCAAAAAATCTGAACTTTCGCCCCCGCAGGCTACTTCGCCTTGTAGGTTTTTACCTGTTCGGCGAGCTCGGGGGTAATCACTACCGTCCTGCCGCTCAGGCGCACATAGGACTGGCCGTAGTCTTGCGGGGGAGTGTCGGCAAACGAGACGATTCCGCGGGCATAGGGGCGCACTTTGATGCGGAGAATGGTGTTGCCCTCGGCGTCGTCTTCAAATTCGTAGTCGACCGACGAGCGGGCAATGTCAGAGGGTTTGACATTAGTGCCGGCAACCTTGAAGCCGCGGTCGATTATGAACTGAAGATAGTTGCGGTAGTTGTCTTTGTCGGCCACGGTTATGTGGTTGTTCTTGAAGAGCGCGTCGATGTCCGAGCCGATGCCCGTGGCATAGCCGAAATCGTCGACACCGATGAGCAGATGTCCGCCGTTGCGCGTGTTGAGGAAGCCGCAGATGGCCTTGAGAATTGCCCATTTCTGCACCTCGGGCGCATAGACTTCGGTCTGATAGCGGCGACGGTTGGCCGGCGGAAAGACCGCCGACTTCTTGAATTCGAGGCCGATGCTTTCGATGCCGTAGAATGTGCGGCTTTCCATGTCGACGGTCATTTCGTCGTCAACGCCAAGCTTGGCCGCGAGGGTGCGCTTGATTTTCAGCAGTTCCTGGTCGTCGATTATGTCGCGCAGATTGTTGGAGGCGGTTACGAGCTTCTGCACGTCGTCAATTACATCGGCCTCTTCGCGTATAAGGCGCAATTCGGGTTTCGAGGTCAGTTCCTCCTTGCGGCGGTAGCCGGCCAGGGCGCTGAGCACGCGGTTGCGCCGGGCGGTCATGGGCGAATCGGCGATTTCTTTGTCGGCCTCGAATGCCTTGATGTCTTCGTTGTGGGCAAAGGCCACGAGCCGGTTCAGATATTGCTTCTCAAATTCAAAGACGGCCTTGTCGGCGGTGCGCCCCAGAAGCAGGCTGAGCATTTCGAGCGTCAGAATGTACTTCAGGCGGTCAGACGACGAGGAGATGCCGCTTTGAAGCATTTTGGAGAGGACGGCGGCGAGCACGTGGACATAGAATTCCGGAATCGGCTCCCACGAGTCGGGCCGGCTTTCCTGTAGTTTCTGCTCGATATAATCGCTGCAATCCTTGCGGAAATAGTTAATCAGATTCAGCTCTGCCTCCGATCGGGTGAAGGGCAGACAGTCTGAAAAAATCGAATCGCCGTTGTCCCATGGCTCGGCATAGGTGTGATAGACATCCGCATCATAATCCTGCGGGGAGTCATAAAGCCGCATGTTGACGGGGCTGTTCTTCTCCTTGGCCTGCATGTAGTCAATGCTTTCGTCGTCGGAGAGCTGTGCAATCTTGGCCTTGTCGACTCCGAGGCTGATGCCCTGGCGGGTAATCCAGATGTCGCCCGAGCGGTACTGGCCCGCGGGCGCTGCCGGAAGGGCGCAGCCCGCATAGTGGGCGGCGAGGTCGCGATAGGAGTACTCGAACGCCGGCGTAACGTCGAACGCGAATTCGTCGTTGTCTGCCAGATAGGCAATCAGCCGGTCGCCCGCTTTTATGCCTGATGTAAATGTGCTCAGACTCGGCCTTTGAGTCGAAGCGACGTAGCAGACCTTGCCCTCGATGTGCTCATATCGGCTGTCAATTGTTTCGGCAAGAATGCAGATGCCCGACACTTTCGTGATGCGAATAAAGATTTCGTCATCACGGCCGTAAACCCTCAGTGCCGCCTTTGGCGACGGCTTCATCGTGGACATCTGTGCCAGCGCCGTCCGCGATTCGGCATAGAGCTGGCTGAAACTGTGGGTCTTTTCCCAGTCGCGCGCCGGGACGTTGAGACTTATCAGGTCGGGAATGACAAAGAGCGGCTTCATCGGCGTCTGCACGTATTGGTGGCGGTTCACCGTGCTCAGCGCCGGCAGCGCTCCGTCCTGCACCGTCAGCAGCCCCTTGCCTTCGAGGAAGAAGCTGCCCGGGGCGGCTGATTCGGAAAACTTTATGTTGCAGAATTTATGCACGAAGATGTCAGGAGCGAACTGGCCAGCGGCTATGTCTTCCCACGCAAAGCCGGCCGATTTGACGGCGGCGTTCATCATGCAGCCGCACACAATCTTATAGAAATCGTCCAGACCGTTGAGAATCGGCAGCGACGTGTGGCGAACCAGCAGGTTCACCAGGCCGGCAATCGCCTTGTGGTTCGTGTTTCTGCGCTTGAGGTCGGCCAGAATGATTGCGGCGGTCAGCCTGATTTCTCTGAATTGCGCCTCTGTGGCGCCCGTCAGCGGGTATAGGGGCTCGGCGGTCTTGCCTTCCTGAATCTCGTCGGCAAGGTCAATCATGCAGTCAAGCGTATCGTCATAGTCTGCATTGTCTCCGGCGGGAAGGTAGTCGTAGCGTTGCAGATAATCGAGCAGCGAGTCGAAGTTGTCGAATATATACTCTTTGTGAACTTTGAGCCAGAATTTCGGTTGTGCCATTGCGTAAGTTTTTTGTAGTGCAAAGTTACGCATTTTCGGCGAATCTGAGGGCGTCGGTCTGAACTTTTGGGGCGCGACGGCGTTTGAACTTATGAAAAACATGCAACACAACTATTCAACTCTCAGCTATGACTACAAACGTAAAGTCAATCAAGGGCACGAAGACCGAACGCAATCTCGTGGCCTCTTACATGGCAGAATCGGCAGCCTACAGCCGCTACACATATTATGCCGCACAGGCCAACAAGGAAGGGTACTTCCCCGTGGAGAAAGTCTTTACCGATACCGCCGCCAACGAGTTGCGCCACGGTAAGGTGTTCTTCAAGTTTCTTGAAGGCGGGCAGGTGGCGGTGGACCTGACGGTCGATGCCGGAGTCATCGGCACCACGGTCGAGAATCTCGCCACTGCGGCCTCTGAAGAGCAGCGCGAGGGCGTAGACGCCTATGTCAAGGCGGCTCAAGACGCCGACGACGAGGGCTTTCCTGAAATCGCGGCCCATTTCCGCGCTATCGCCGAAGTTGAGGCTCGCCACGAAAAGCGCTTCCGCAAACTCATCGACCAGATTAACACCGGCACGCTCTGGAAACGCGCGGAGCCGATTGAATGGCAATGTCTGGTCTGCGGCTACACATATTACGGCACTGAACCGCCGGCAGTCTGCCCGGCGTGCGACCACCCCTATCAGCACTACATGGCGCTCGACCTCAACCTCGACTGAGGCGGCGGCGCAACAGCACGATGACGGCTGCGACGGCGATTGCCGACGCAGCCGCCGTTATTGTCGAGGGCGACGGGTCAAAGTTCAACAGCTCGGCGCCGACGGCCAGCGAGTTGTTGAGTGCGTGGAGAATCACGGCCGTCCACAGCGAGCCGGTCAGGGCAGCGGCATAGCCGAACCAGGCGCCCAGAAGCGTGCGGGCCACGAATCCGACCGGCTGGCCGTGCATCAGCGAGAAGATGACGGCCGTCAGCCACACTGCGACGTGAACCGACATGGGGCGTGTGGCCAGTATGCGCTGCAGCGCCCCGCGGAAAAACAGCTCTTCGGCCACGCCTGTGAGCACTCCGACAATCAATATGGCCACCAGCGGGTTTGCCCCCGTGGGCGGCCCGATGACGGCAGCCGCGGCCGACTCGGCGGCCGCTTCGAGGTCGAGCACGCTCTGAGGCCACGGCAGCTGCTCGCACAGCGCGTTTATCCACTCAATCAGCGGCAGCCCTACAATAAGTCCGCCGGCAAACAGAACCATGGGCCACGCGCCCGGGCCTTTGCGCAGCTGCAGAAAGTCGGCCGGCAGGCGGGTAATCAACATGGCGGTGATGACGGCCGGCAAGATGAACGCCAACAGGTCTTGCATCACCATCGTGATGCGCGTCGCGGCCACGGCGTTGTCCGTGAGCCGCATCACGAGAAACTGCATGGCGCCTGTCAGAATCAGGCCGAGCATGAAGAGAAGAAACAGCAGCACCAGCCGCGTGAAAAACGAAAGCGAAAGTTTCATAGGTAGAAAGGTTCCGTGAGGCGTTTATATTCGTCAGAATTCAGTGCAAGGCGCGTTCGGGTCGGGGTTTGCTCATTGCGCCCGAAGGTGAGCATTACTCGCCGTGGGGGCGCACCCGGTTTTGTCAGCAGCTCGGTGGCCGTGCGGGGATAGAGGCCTGCCAGGCGTGCGGCGAATGTCCACTCTTTTTCGCGGTCGGGGGGCAAGATGACGCTCAGGCGCCCATCGGGGGCCAGCAGCTCGGCGCTGCGGGTCATGAATGCCTCGGGCGGCATGGCGTCGTCGTGGCGCGCGGCGGCGCGGCGGCAGTCGGGCGCCTGAATCCCTGTGGCGAAAAACGGCGGATTGGAAATTATGTTGTCAAACTTAACGTCTGACCCGAATGTCAGAAAGTCGGCGCAGACCGCACTGACACGTTCGCTCCAGGGCGAGGCCGCCGCGTTTGAGCGCGCTTCGGCGGCCGAGGCGGCGTCGATGTCGACCATCACCACGCTCGCCGCGCCGCGCTGCGCGGCCATGAGGCCGATGAGGCCACAGCCGCAGCCCGCGTCGAGCACGCGGCCGCCACACGGCGCCCACGCGCCGAGGCTCACGCCGTCGGTGCCCACTTTCATGGCCGAGGCCGAGTGGCTCACGGCAAACTGCTTGAAACGGAACAGACGCTCTGACATTCGGATATGTTGCAGGCGAGAAGCGGCCGCCTTGCGTGGCCACATCTCGCCTGTGTGAGATTCGGTTTACCCGTGAGGGGAAGAGCCTGATTAGTTCTTTTTGGTGCGGTTGCCGTAGCGGCTCATGAACTTGTCCACGCGGCCGGCGGTGTCGACGAGCTTCTGCTTGCCGGTGAAGAAGGGGTGAGAGCTTGAGGTGATTTCGAGCTTCACCAGAGGATATTCAACGCCGTCAATGGTGATGGTTTCTTTGGCGGCAACGGTCGAACGAGTGATGAACACTTCGTCGTTTGACATGTCCTTGAATGCGACCTCGCGGTAGTCTGAGGGGTGAATGTCTTTTTTCATATCTTGTCAGTCAGTTAATTATACGTTGGTAAGTGGTTGAATTCTTCGGCTGGTAAGGCCGTGTCTATTCGTAATGGCGCGGCAAAGTTACGAAAAAATTTTAAGAATTAAAAATTAAAATCAAGAATCAAAGTTTATTCCGGATTTAGGTTAATCTTTGCGTAGCTCCCGAAATTTAGATTATGCGCCGGTGTTTTATCCAGAAATAAATCAAACCGCACATGTGTTTTCGTGCAAGCCGTGAAAAAGGGTTCCGGGTGGTGAGCCGTCTGTAGTCATGAATAATTGATACAGAGGGCAGATAGTCGATACTGTAACCGGCATTTTTGATGCGCAGGCAGTAGTCGGCGTCTTCGGGGCCGTAAAAAATACGTTCGTCCAAAAAACCGACCTGTTCCATGGTTTCACGCCGCATCAGTTGGCATGCGCCAATCACATAACAGGGGTGTGATACCTGATTTGTTGGGAGTGCAGTCGGTTTGCTTATCCCGATGACGTTAGCTAACTTTACGTTAATGCCGGGAAACGTTTTTGCGCTGTCTTGGGTGTGGCCTGCGGAATCGCATAGCCGCGGCGCCAAAATGCCTACTTTGGGGTGAGCGGTGATATAATCAACCAAAGTTTCAATTGCATTGCAGGCGGGTAGCGTATCGTTGTCGAGCAACATCAATATGTCTCCTTTGGCAATCAAAAGGCCTCGGTTGCGGCCGGCCGCAACGCCGAGGTTGTGTGGCAGGTTGACGATGCTTAGTCGCGTTTGCCATTCATATTGGCGACTTATGACGCCTTGTGTGGTGGAATCGGTCGAGCCGTTGTCAACCAACACAATTTCGTCATCGGGGTGTTTGCGCATGTACGAGTCAAGAGAATCCAGACAACGCAGCGTAATATCTTTTTGATTGAAAGTTAAGATGATGATGCTTAACATTATCCGAAAAGCTTTATTTTCAGAGCCTTAAGCGAGGCGGAAAACTCACTCCATGAACGGAATCGCCAAAGTTGCTTTGCAATGAATGACGGCCGGAGGAAGAAACTGATGTTGTTTCTAAACAGCAGTTTCTCCATTTCATGTGAGGAAATGCCCGGCAGCTCAAGAATTGATTCCCGTTGAACGTCGGTGGGCCTATAGTCGCCGGTTTTTATCCAACCGTTTTCTTTGGCAATTGCGTAATATTTAGTGCCGGGGAACGGAGATACTATATTGAACATCACCTGATCGACTTTTAGTTTCTTTGCTTCTTTGAGCGTATGCAAAACCGTTTCGCGGGTTTCCAAAGGACTGCTGCCGATGAGAATATTTAACTTAACCGGTACGTCGTGCTTTTTTAGCAATTCAACCGCGCGATATATGTCTTCGGTCTTGATGCCCTTTTTTATATAGTCAAGAATACTTTGGTTAAATGACTCAACGCCGAGGTCCACGTATTTACACCCGCTTTCGCCAAGCATTTTCGCTATGGGCTCAGTTATGGCATCGACGCGCGCTTCGCAGCCCCATGCCATGTGGTATTTGCTTAAAATGTCGCATAGGCCGCGAGTCCGCTCTTCGTTCCATATAAAGTTGTCGTCCATAAATCCGATAGCCTTATAGCCCTCGGCCGCCAGTTGTGCAACTTCTTTTTCTACACTTTCCAATGAACGGAACCCTATTGTTGGTTTTCGGCCTTCATGTTCTCGCCCGTATTCAATTTCGCGTGCGAACGAGAGTGATGACGGTACGCAATAGATGCAATGGAACGGGCAGTTGCGCGAAGTGAACATGGTGGTATACGGCCCCGTTTTGAGTTTGGGGTTATGATAGATTTGGTCTTTGATTAAATCGCGGGCGGGAAAAGGCAGGCTGTCCAAATCTTTTATTAGCGGTCTGGGGCGGTTGTTGATAATTTTCCCGTCTTTGAGAAAAGAAAGACCGGAGATTGTTTCAACCGGTTTGTCGTGCTCAAGATTCGATACGAGTTCGACCACTGTTGCATCGGGTTCGCCTCTGACCACGAAGATATGTTCGTCGACAAGGCATTTTTTTGTGAAATATGTCGCACCCGGTCCCATAAGGATTATAGGAGTTGACGGGTGTGCGGTTCGAATGTCGGCAATGGCACAAAGGTCGCTCTCAATGGAGAGGTTTACTGTCCAAATCAGATAGGTGTCTGAGTCGTCATGTTTCAGAAATTGCCGGAAGTCATCGATGGATTTCCCTTTGAAAACGAAATCTTCGTATCGGATTTCGCGGTTTTTACCTTCGCGAAGAGCGCCGGCAACTGTCAATTCGTATATGTTGGGCATTGGGTAAACCACGCGGGTACACCCGGCCGAGCGCTCCGGAGCTTGTTTATGGTCGTAGCACGGTGGTATCAGAAAGGTCAGACGCATGTAAAATATATGCTTGTTGAAAATTTCTTTTCTTGTTTAACGTAAGTGCGAAAAAAAAATTGTATATAAAATGAAAAACCGAGTAGTTGCGTTGCAAGTACTCGGTTTTTCTTACGATGGTGTCCGAAAAGAGACTCGAACTCTCACAGCATTTCTGCCACTACCACCTCAAAGTAGCGCGTCTACCAATTCCGCCATCCGGACATCGTGGAGCGAAAAACGGGACTCGAACCCGCGACCCCGACCTTGGCAAGGTCGTGCTCTACCAACTGAGCTATTTTCGCATATGTTAATGTTCTCTTTTTGAGTTGAGCGAAAAACGGGACTCGAACCCGCGACCCCGACCTTGGCAAGGTCGTGCTCTACCAACTGAGCTATTTTCGCAGTGGTCGCTTTGGTTTTGCGATTGCAAAGTTAGAAACTTTTCACGAACTGACCAAATATTTCTGCATAAAAATTTTAGAAAAATTTCAACAGAGTGATTCTCAGACGTATAAAAATTGCGGTCGACAACGCTTTGCGTCGCCGACCGCTGACTTTTTTGTGGCTGACCGGGGTCAGATGCGCACTTTTTGGCCGTTGCCGGAGACGTAGATGCCGTGGGCGGCTTTGCCGACGCGGCGTCCCTGCAGGTCATAGAGCGCAGTGCCAGCGGCAGCGTCGGCGTTGATTTCGTCAATTGACAGTTTGGGGTCGGTTACGGTGATTTGGCTCGTGGCCGATGCCGTGCCGGCGGTGGCGGCAATGGCGGCTGTGCCTGCGGCTACGGCCGTAACCTTGCCGGTGGAGTCGACTGTGGCTACGTCAGGCGCCGATGTAGACCATTCGACGCTCTTGTCTTCGGCCCATACGGGGCGCACTGTCGCGGTGAGAGCTTTCTCTGTGCCGACTTCAAGTTCGGCCGTGGCGGGGGTGAGGGCCACATGGCGACGGTCTGCCTCGTCGATGTCGCTCTCGGCGTCGCCCATCAGCTCCATGTACCATTGCGAGGCCTGCGCGGCGGGAGTCCATATCACGATTTTAGAGCTGCCTGAAAAGTGGAGAGCCGGATAGCTTGCGTTGCCCGGGATAGAGCTGACGATGGCTGTGCAGCCGTTGTTCTGCACTTGAAAGGAATAGGGTGATGCGTCGTATGCGTGGCCCACTGCGGTCATTTCCTTCTCGGTGTCGGCGTGGCTCGCGGGCAGCAGCTTTTTGGCGCCGACACTGTAGAGCAGATAGTCGTCGCGGCCTTCGCGGGCGTCGGTCAGCATAAAGCGGGCATTGGCGTCGTCGTCTTTATCGGTAGGCACGAGTTTGCCTGCGTTGTTGAGTGTCAGATAGCGCGGAGTGGTGACGTTGGCATATGTGCCGTTCTGGGCCGACATAAAGCGGTAGATTTTGCCGCTTTCGGGCATCAGAATCTCCGTGTTGGCGATTTCGTTGTTGAATTTAACGATGGCGTCATACGAGAAGGCTGTGGCTGCGTTGAACTCGTCGACTGCCGCTTTGGCGGCAGTGTTCTCGGCGGTAGGGCGGCCTACATATTGCTTTCCGTCGGTGCTCGGGGTCGCTTCGGTCGAGTAGCGGTGGCTGAGCATGTCGGCGGCAGCCTGACGGCCTACGGTGAAGTCTTCGTCGGCGCAGTATTCATAGCGGTCGCCGGTGATTGTCTCGATTGAGAGCGAGACGAAGATTTCGGTGCCTGTGTTGCCGCCTGCATATGAACCGTCTTCGTAGAGGAAGCCGATTTTGTTGTCAGCGGTGAGGGTCATGGTCGAGTAGGCCGAGGGCTGGTCGGTAACCTGATATGTGCCGCCCCAGGTGGCGAAGTCGGAGGGCTCGTCATAGTCGGCGGGGTTGGCCAGCGATTTCCAGTTAATCGAGACCTTTTCGCGGCCGCCGCTGTTGGTGAACGATTGCAGAGCCATGTAGAGCTTCTCGCCGGTGGCCTTGTCTTTGACGGGCACGATCATGATTTCGCCGTTGCAGGCATTGATGCCGTGGCCCATGCCCATGTTGGTGTTGATGTGCGTGCCCCAGTCGCCCTGACCGTTCTCGATGTCGGTGTAGCGGAAGATGTTGAAGTTGCGGTTGCCGCCGTTGCCGCGTGCGGCAAGCAGAATCGAGCCGTCGGGCAGTTCCTCGCACTTGGGCTCGTCGCCGCCCGAGGTTACGCCGGGTTTGGCTGCGCCGCCGAGCACTTTCCAGTTCCGGCCGAAGTCGTCGGAGTAGAGCACCCAGTTGCGAATGGTGTTGTCTGATTTGGCGCGGCCGGAGTTGACGCAGTAGATGCGGTAGTGGCTGCCCACCTTGACGTGGCGGCTCTGGATAATGCGGCCCGAGCCGATGAACTGGCCCTTGATGGGACCGCCCTGGGCGTCGTCGCCCAGCAGGGCGTAGATCTGTTTATACTGGCCGTCGTCGGGTTGCGTCCAGGTCAGGCCGCCGTCGGTGCTCCACCAGCGGGCCGAGGGCTGCGGGTTTTCGCGGGTCGAAGAGAAGAAGTTCATGCGTCCTGCGCAAGCCACGACGAGAATCTCGCCCGTTTCGCGGTCGCTGATTGAGGCGGGGTCGCCGAAGCCGCAGCTGAAGCCGGCGGTGATGATGCCGTTGCCGTCAGACTGCTGCGAGGGTGCGCCGTCGCCTTTGGCCACGGGCTGACCGTCGGCGCCATACATGTGGCCGGGTTCCGACCAGGTCAGGCCGTTGTCGTCAGAATGGCTCATGTAGAGGTCGATACGGCCCGAGCCTATGTCAGCGCCGCTGTAGCGGTAGTCGTTGATGGCTATGAGGCGGCCTTTGTGCTCGCCGGCCTGAACGGTGAGAATGGTCGGAATGCGGTAGGGCACGTTGAAGGGTTCGGCGTTGGTGTAGATGAACAGCGGATAGCCGACGGGGTGCTCTGCCAGCTTGTCCATGACGTTGTAGCTCAACACCTTGATGGTTGCGGGACCGTGAATGGTATGGTGGGCGTTGTCAAAGCCGCTCGAAATGTGGGTGCTTGAGGTGTTGTCGGCTAACGTAACGGTGGTCTTGCCGATAATCTTGCCTTCGGGCGTCGAGAAGTGCCAGTCGCCTTCGCTCAGCTGCATCATGCCGTCAACGGGGGTTGCCGTCGCTCCGGCGGGGCCGGTTACGGTTACCAGCGGGTCGGTCGACAGCGTCCAGACGTTGCCGTTCACGTCGGTGCTCAGCGATGGCATCGGGGTGAACGTAACCGACGAACCGCCGTCGGCGCCGCCCGTCCAGAAGGCCAGGCGGTTGGCGCGGTTATTGATTTTCTGACCCGACCGGCCGTGAACGTTGAGGTAGAACGCGGCGTGGCCGAGATTGTTCGATGTGGTCATGTCCCATGTGAAGGTGCGGCCCGACGTGGTCGGGTCGGCCAGAATGACGTAGGCCTCGGCACCCGTAGTGCCGTAGCTTCCTGGATTGGTGGGAGCCGACAGTTGCATGCCGGTTCCGGCGGCTTTGTTATAGAAGCGGTAGCCGTCTGTTTCGTTGCCGGTTACGCACCAAAGCTGGTCGTCGGTGAACATGGGGTTGTTCTCGCTCAGGGGCATGTAGCCGTCGACTGTCCGGTTGGTGAACAGATAGCCTTGCTGGCCGATGGACATTACATACCACCGGGTGTTTGCGGCGAATTGGCCGTCGGTGATTGTCGTGGTCTGAATCGAAGCGGCGGCTTCGGCGCGTGTGGCGGCCGGAGTGGCTGTCGCTAACGCCGCTGCGGCAATCAGCACGTGGGTAAGTTTAATCATAATGAGTGATTGATATAGATTTAAGTTATATTTTTTCTGTCGACAAAGATACGCAAAAGATTTGGAATTACATAATTTTATCGGGCGGAAGTTTCCAGTCGGGGTGGTGATATTGGCCTTTGCGGCGGGTGAAGCGCCAATAGCCCACGGCGTGGACGGGGCAGGCGTGATAGCAGCGCAGGCACCATGTGCAGCGGTCGCCCCACTGCGGACGGCCGTCGGCGCCCATGGTGATGTTGCCGTAGGGACACGAGCGCGCACACGTGGCGCAGCCCGTGCATTGCTTTCGGGTGTGATAGTTGCGCGTCTTCATCAGCCGGCTGAAGAACCACGGATAGACCACACGGCTAAGAAAGCCGGGAAAGGGACCCAGATGCAGGTCGACCGTCTGCTGGCGCGCGCCGATGCAGGCGGCAATCGTCTCCACGCGCCGGCGGGCAGCGACCAGTTTCTTATCGACGAGCGCGGTGGGGTCGGTGTTCATGAAGGGCATGAAGACATAGCTGCGCGGCATCACGACGGAGTATATGCCGCCGACCATGCCGCCGCGCTCGGTTACCAGCCGGCGCCACTGGCGGTCAATGTGGCCGGTTTCGCTGCCGCAGGTGCAGACCATGTGCACCAGCTTGCCCGTCAGATCCGTGCGGCCGAGCTCTTCGATGACGATTGGGGGCACGCCCCACGCATAGACCGGAAAGACCCACACGGAATCGCTGAAATCGGCCGGCAACAGCTTTTCGAGCTGTGCGGCCACGGCGGCAGAGTTGCCGAGGCCTGAAAAACAATGAAGGTCTGTCATTTGTGTATGGTAATCTGGGTGGCTCCGAAGCCATATTCGCGAAACGAGGCGTCTTGAGCCTCGCAGCGGGGCCAGCGGCGGCGCAGGCGGTCGAGCAGCGCGTGGCGCAACACGCCCTCGCCCTTGCCGTGAATGAAAATCAGGCGTTTGCCGGGTGTTTTCTCGGCCTCGCGCATGGTGCGCTCGAAGACGTCGAGCTGCAGAGCCAGAATCTCGCCCGGGCCGAGTCCGGCTGTGGTGTCGAGCAGTTCGGAGGCATGCAGGTCAATGACTTCGGGCTCTTTCGGGTCTTTCACGGCCGTTTTTGCATTGCGGCGGTTGCGGGGCGCCGCGGCCGGAGTTTCATCTTTGGGCTCGAAATGCTCAACCAGGGCCGAAGCGTCGAGCGGGTGGTGGATATTGCCGTTGGTAACTACCGGCAGAGTAACCACGGGCACGGTCGAGTAGGCTGTGGGCGTGAAGCAGTGCAGTTTGGCAAGCCGGGTAACGTCGAAGCGCACCTCCATGGCGGCCGGCGGCATCAGCGCGAACGGCGCGTCGGTCTTGTAGGCCACGGCCTGCACGGCAATGTTTTCAAATCGGTTCAGTTCGGTGTGGAGCGCCTCGCCGAGCCATGCCTGAGTACACGGTTCGGCCTCGCCGGCGGCAAACAGCGTCCACTCGCCGTCAAGGCGGTCGCGGGTGGCCACGGCAAATTGCAGCGTATAGTTGGTGTCGTTGACCAGATAGACGTCAAACCGCGCCTGCGACAGGCGCCTGATGTCGTCGGGCTCGAACAGCATCGCAATGTTGAACCCTTTGGCGGTCTGCCTCACCGCCGGCTTTTGCGGTTTGACCGACAGGTCAGACTTGTCCGACCTGTCTGACTTGTCTGACTTGTCTGACTTGTCTGACATCATGTCGGGCTTGCCGGTCGGCACAACCACGCACTCGTTCAGCGCCATCGGCTGTTCGAAGCCGTCGGCGTCTTCAACATAGGCCATGCGGCCTTCGATGCGCGCAATGACGCCGCCGCCCGTTTGGTTCAGAAATCTTACGGTATCTCCCGGTTTCATTGTCAGAGTCTTTTAAGAAAACAGGGCGCGGAAGGCTTCGTCTACTCTCGAAACTTCTACAACGCTGATTTTGCGCGTCGACGTGTCGATGCCTTTCAGGTTGCCCTTGGGTATGATAATCGTTTCCATGCCGAGCTTTTCGGCCTCGGTGAGCCGCTGTTCGATGCGGGTAACGGGGCGTATTTCGCCGCTGAGGCCCACTTCGCCGGTGAGGCACGTCGTGCGCGGCACGACCATGTCGGTGTTGCTCGACAAGATGGCCGTGATGACCGCCAGGTCAAGCGCCGGGTCGTTGACCTTGATGCCGCCCGCCAGGTTCAGAAACACGTCTTTCTGGGCGAGTTTGAAGCCCACGCGCTTTTCGAGCACCGCCAGCAGCATGTTCATGCGTTTGGAGTCGAAGCCCGTTACCGAGCGCTGCGGCGTGCCGTAGGCGGCGGTGCTCACCAGGGCCTGCACTTCGAGCAGAAAGGGCCTCAACCCCTCGACGGCGACTCCTATGGCCGTGCCGCTCAGCTCTTCCGTGCCTGCGCCGAGCAGCAGTTCGCCCGGATTCGTAACCTCGCGCAGTCCGCGCTGACACATCTCGTAGATGCCCAGCTCTGACGTCGAGCCGAAGCGGTTCTTGACGGCGCGCAGAATGCGGAACATGTGGTGCGAGTCGCCCTCGAAGCGCAAAACGGCGTCGACAATATGTTCAAGCACCTTCGGGCCGGCAATCGAGCCTTCTTTGGTTATGTGGCCGATGAGAATAACGGGCACATTGCTCTGCTTGGCATAGGCCAGCAGCCGGGCCGCGCATTCGCGCACCTGGCTCACCGAGCCGGCCGACGATTCGAGCGAGTCGTCGGCGATGGTCTGAATCGAGTCGACCACCAGCAGGCCGGGATTGATGTTCTCGATGTGGGTGAATATGTTGTCGAGCGATGTCTCCGTAACGATGTAGCAGTTGTCGCTGAGGCGCCCGATGCGGTCGGCGCGCATTTTCAGCTGTGTGGCGCTTTCTTCGCCGCTGACGTAGAGAATCGTGCGCTTGCGAATGCTCAGAATGTTCTGAAGCACCAGTGTCGACTTGCCGATGCCCGGCTCGCCGCCGACAAGCACCATCGACCCCGGCACGAGGCCGCCGCCGAGCACCCGGTTCAGCTCGCCGCTGGGCAGCTTGATGCGCTCCTCTTCCTGGGCGGTGATTTCGCTCACTTTCTGAGGCTTCGACAGGCCGCTGTCGCCGCTGAGCCGCAGTGTGCCGCGCGCCGAGCGGGTGGCGGCCTTGGCTGTCGAGACTCGCTCTTCGGTCATGGTGTTCCACTCGCCGCAGGCGCTGCACCGACCCTCCCACTTGGGCGATTCATTGCCGCAGTTCGAGCAGAACCACACGGATTTATATTGCTGCTTAGCCATAGATTCGCCTGCTGAATTCGCTGATTATGATTCCCGTGGCCATGGCCACGTTGAGACTTTCGCCCGTGGGGGCGCCGACGGGAAACGACGGTATGCGCACGCGCCGGCTCACCGTGCGACTCACCGCCTCGGAGATGCCGTTGCCCTCGTTGCCCATCACGACAATCGGCTGCGGGTCGAGCCCGGGCGGGTCGGCATAAAGGTCGCCGCCGTCAAGAAATGTGCCTATGACCGGCGCGCCGGTTGCCGCCAGGTCGTCGGCCAGGCAGTCGGTGCGGTGCACCTTCACCCGGGCCAGCGCGCCCATCGTGGCCTGCACGACCTTGGGGTTGAAAGCGTCGGCCGTGCCTGCACCCGCCATGATGTGGCGAATGCCGAACCAATCGGCCAGCCTGATAATCGTGCCGAGGTTGCCGGGGTCTTGCACGCCGTCGAGCGCCAGAGTCATCTTGCCGTCGTAGACGTATGGCCCGGTCTCGGGCAGGTCGAACACGGCCAGCACGGGCTGGGGCGACTGCTGCTGCGACATGCGCTCGATTTCGCGCCGCGCAACCACCGTGGCTCCCTTTGCGGCAGCCTCGGGGTGGGCGGCCGCCCATTCGGGCGTGCAGTAGAGGGCGCGCAGGCCGAAGTGGGGCAGCGAGTCGATGACACACCGCGTCCCTTCGGCCAGAAATGCGCCCGCTTCGCGCCGTCCTTTTGGGGTGGCCAGCGACTGCACGGTCTTGCGGACCGAAGCGCTGATGGCGGGGAGGTTATTCATTATATCGGGCAAGGCCTCCTTCGAGGAAGGCTTTGAACTTGGCTATGTCTTCGTCGTAGCTGTAGGACGGCGACATGGCCGTGCCGTTATTGTCGAGCACCATGTAGTAGGGCTGCGAGTTGGCCGCGAACTTATAGCGCTGCAGGTAGCTCCATTTCTCGCCCACTGTGGTGATTTTGGTCTTCTTGCCGTTCTCTTCGACCTCGAAGGGGGCGTTGAGCGGCTGCTTGTCGTCGACCATCAGTTCGATGACGACGAAGTTCTGACCGAGCAGTCCGGAAATCTCGTCGGTGTCGAACACGGCGCCCTCCATCTTGCGGCAGTTCACGCAGCCGTAGCCGCTGAAGTCCATCAGCACCGGCATGTTGTTCTCGGCCGCATAGCGCATGCCTTCGTCATAGTCGTTGAACTTGCGGTATTCGCCGTGGGTGTAGAGATTGAAGTCCTGAGTGTAGAGCGGCGGCACGAAGGCGCTCACGCTCTTGAGCGGTGCGCCCCAGAGGCCCGGCAGCAGATAGACGGCAAAGCTGAGCGACACCAGGGCCATGAAGAAGCGGCCGACGCCGACGCTGTCTTGCGGCGTGTCGTGGGGGAAGCGAATCTTGCCAAGCAGGTAGAGGCCGAGCAGGGCGAAGATGACCACCCAGAGGCTCACGAAGACCTCGCGGTCGAGCAGATGCCAGCCGTAGGCCAGGTCGGCCACCGACAGGAACTTGAGCGACAGCGCCAGCTCAAGGAAGCCGAGCACCACCTTGACCGAGTTGAGCCAGCCGCCCGAGCGAGGCATCTCCTTGAGCATCGACGGGAACATGGCGAACAGTGCGAACGGAATGGCCAGCGCCAGGGCGAAGGCGCCCATGCCGACGGCCGGGCCGACGATGTTGCCCATGGTGGCGGCCTCGACGAGCAGCGTGCCTATAATCGGGCCGGTGCAGCTGAAGCTGACCAGCGCAAGGGTGAAGGCCATGAAGAAGATGCTCAGCAGGCCGGTGGCGTTTTCGGCCTTGCTGTCCATGGCGTTGCTCCAGCGCGAGGGCAGTTTGATGTCGAACGCGCCGAAAAACGAGACGGCAAACACCACGAGCAGGGCGAAGAACAGCAGATTGAACACGGCGTTGGTGCTCAGGTCGTTGAGCTTGCTCGCGCCGAAAACCGCAGTTACAATCAGACCCAAAAGCAGATAGATGACAACGATTGACGCACCGTAAATCGACGCGTCGCGCACGGATTTGCGACGCGAACTGTTCTTCTTCAGGAAGAAGCTGACGGTCAGCGGTATCATGGGCCATACACACGGCGTGAGCAACGCGATAAGTCCGCCTAAGAAGCCCCAGATGAAGATGCTCCAGAGCGAGGCGTGGCCAATGTCGTGATTGTCGCCTCCGCCTTCGACGGGTGTCCACCATTGCATGTCGGCCGGATTGAACGTGGCTCCTGTGGCAGAACCGGCGTTTTCGGCTTCAGCGGCTCCGGGAGCGTCGCCGAACGTGAATTCGTAGCTTGTCGGCGGAATGCAGCTCTGGTCGTTGCATGCCTGATAGTCGATGGTGCCGCTGACCGACGGGTCGCTGCCGGTGATGACGAATTTCTGGGTCAGCGTGATTGAGCCTTCCCAGAATTTCACTTCGGCTTCGAAGGTGTCTTCATATTGCTGCACCGGTTCGCGCGACGGCGTCAGCGCCCCGACCGGCGTCAGGTTGTTTGACGAGGTGATGGTGAGGGCCGTGGCCTGCGGTCCGAACTCGATTTCGGGGAGCTCGGTGCCATAGAGGTGCCACCCGGCTTCGATTGTGGCGTTGATGGTCAGGGTAGCCGTGTCTCCCTCGGCCTTGAAGTCCGAGGTCCAGCTGACGGGGTCGGTCATTTGTGCGCGGGCGGCCATCGGCAGCAGCGCGAGCAGCGTTATTAACAGGTGCTTCATGTTCATTGTGTATCCAATATTTAGCGGGCTCTTAAACATTCAGTTCGGCAAGAATCGAGCGCAGCTCCTCGTCTGTGGCCGTCAGACGCGAGCGGCATTCCTTGAGCAGTTCGGTTGCGCGGCGGGTGTAGGCCGACAGTTTGTCGATGTCGCATTTGTCGCTTTGCATGTGGGCCAGAATCTGTTCCAGCTCGCTCACGGCCTGCGTGTATGTCAGTTCTTTAACGGGAGTTGCCATAGTTTTGTATGTTATTGCTTTTGTACGGTTGAAATGATTGTGCCGCGGGCAAGTTCTGTCTCCAGTCGCGCCCCGGCGGCTATGGTTGCGGCGTCGGTAACAGCTTTGCCGTCGACGCGTGTAATCGAGAATCCGCGGCTCAGCGTTGCCGCCGGCGAGAGTGCCGCCGTCAGAGCCTCATAGCCGCGCAGTTTGGTGTCGGCCTGCGCGATGCGGTTGGCGCAGGCGGTCTGCAGCGCGTCGCTCAGGCGGTCAAGGCGCGCTGAGAGGGGCTGGAGGCGTTGCGCGGCAATGTGGCCGAGGGTCAGCCCGATGTTGTCGAGCCGCTTTTCGGCGCGGCTCAGTGCGTTGACGGGCGCCGTGGGCAACTGGCCGCTGATGTAGGCCAGCTGCTGGCGCGCGCCGCCCAGAATGTCGGTGGTGGCCTGCAGCAGTGCGGCGCCGAGGCTTTGGAGTGTGCCGAGTTCGGCGGCTCCGCAGCTCACTATGAACTCGGCGGCTGCGGTAGGGGTCTTGACCCTCTGCGCGGCGATGTAGTCGAGCACGGTCGTGTCGCGCTCATGGCCGATGCCCACTATGACGGGCAGCGGAAACTGAGCCACGTTGGTCGCCAGCTCGTAGTCGTCGAAGCCGTCGAGGTCGGTAGAGGCGCCCCCGCCGCGAATAATACACACGCAATCCCAGCGGTCCTGCTCGGCGGCAATTGCGTTCAGCTGCGCGATGACGCTGCGGGCGGTGTTTGCGCCCTGCACCGTGGCCGGAAACAGTTTCGGCACGAACCGCAGGCGGTAGGGGTTGTTGATGAGCTGCTTGCAGAAGTCGCCATAGCCCGCGGCCGTAGCCGCCGAGATGACGGCGATTCGCTGCAGGGGGCGCGGAAATTTCAGGTTTCGGTTCAGGTCATAGACCCCGTCGGCCTTCAGGCGGTTGAGAATCTCGCGGCGCCGGCGTTCGCGCTCACCCATGGTGAACGAGGGGTTTACGGCGGTGATGTTCAGGCTCATGCCGTAGACGGGGTGATAGTTGGCCGTAGCCCGGACCATCACCACGAGTCCCGTGGCAAACGGCTGACCGGTGGTCTGCATGAATGTGAACTTGATGTTCGCCCAGACATTGCGCCAGATGGTTGCGCGCGCGTTGGCCACCGTTTCGCCCGTCGACCGGTCTTTCTGAATCAGGTTCATGTAGCAGTGGCCGCCGCGCTCGGCCACGTCGCTCAGCTCGGCCACAATCCAGCGCTCGCGCAGCTCGGGGCAGGCGGCAACGAGGTCGCGCAACTGTTGTTGCAGCTGCAGCAGCGAGCAATATGGGGGCGTGGCTGTCTCCATTATTTCTTTGCGCGTTTGACTCCCTTGGGGGTGAGCAAGTATTCTTCGCGAGCCGTAATCGAGTCGTTGCCGGCTTCCCGCCAGTCGACGGTCAGCGTTGCCGACGCAGGGGTATAGACCATCGCGCCGAACATGACGCTGCCCTCGGGCGCCGATTGGGGAGCAGTCGGCGCGAAGTTCCATTTCAGCTTCCAGTTGCGGTCGAAGACGCTGAGCCGGCTGTCGGGCTGAGGCGAGTCGATGGTCTCGATTAGGGCAATGAGGGTGTCTTTGGCCGCGGGGAGCAGATGCAGGTCGAGAATGCGACCTTTGCCGGTCTGCAGCTTGCCGCTGAGCGAGTCGAGGCTTACCAGCCGCGCCTCGCCGCCAAGCACAGTCGTTTCGGTGTGGCCCGGCACTCGTTGGTCAAGCACTTTGGCCATGACGACGGGGTCGACCGGCGCGGCCTGCTCGAACGGCATGGTGCGCAGCGCCGACAGCACGGTGAGGCGTGCGCCGACCGGAATTCCCGCTGCCGCCAGCAGCGCGGCCATGGCAGACAATCTGATGAAGCGCCTCACACTGTCAGGATTTCTTTCTCTTTTGCGGCGAAGAGGTCGTCAATCTGCTTCAGATACTTGTCGTGGAGCTTCTGAGCCGTGCCTTCGGCGTCTTTTTCGACGTCTTCGGGCATGCCCTGCTTGATGGCTTTCTTCAGGCCGTCAATGGCGTCGCGACGCGCGTTGCGCACGCTGACCTTGGCGGTCTCGGCCTCGGCTTTGCTCTGCTTCACGAGCTGCTTGCGGCGCTCTTCGGTCAACGGCGGAATTGCCAGGCGGATAACCTCGCCGTTGTTTTCGGGCGTGATGCCCAGCTCGGAGTTGATGATTGCCTTTTCGATTTCCTTGAACATCGACTTCTCCCAGGGGGTGATTACGATGGTGCGGGCGTCGGGCACGGACACGTTGGCCACGTTGCTGATGGGCGCGGCCGAGCCGTAATAGTCTACTTTGATGCTGTCGAGCAGTTTCGGGTTGGCCTTGCCGGCGCGAATGTGGGAAAGGGCTTCGTCAAGGAATGCCACGGCCATCTGCATCTTTTCTTCGGCCGGGTCGAGATAGGTTTTCGGGTTAGTCATATGTCGGGGAAAATTTAGAATTAAAAATTAAAGATTGTCAGAGAATCAGCAGGGAGTCGCCGTAGGTGCCGAAGTTGTATTTCTCGGCAATGGCGGCTTCGTAGGCCTTCATGACGTTTTCATATCCGCCGAATGCCGCTTCCATCATAATCATCGTCGAGAGCGGCAGGTGGAAGTTCGTTACGAGGCACGTCGGCACTTCGAAGTTATAGGGCGGGGCGATGAATTTGTTGTTCCACCCCGCATAGCTTTTGAGGTGGCCGCCCATCGATTCGCCGGCAACCATGCCGCGCAATACCGACGTGCCCACTGCGAGCACCTGATGTTCGGAGTCTTTGGCTTTGTTCACCATGTCGACGAGTTTGTCGTCGACAATCACCTCTTCCGAGTCGATGCGGTGTTTCGACAGGTCTTCGACGTCGATTTCACGGAATGTGCCCAGACCCGAATGCACGGTCATGAAGCCGAGCTCGATGCCTTTGATTTCGAGTTTCTTCATGAGCAGGCGCGAAAAGTGAAGTCCGGCGCCGGGAGCAACGACGGCACCCTCCTTGGTGGCATAGACCGTCTGGAACATTTCGTCGTCAATGGCTTCGGGCTTGCGCGTTATGTGCTCGGGCAGCGGAGTCATGCCCAGGGCGTAGAGCGCCTTCTTGAACTCTTCGTGCGAGCCGTCAAAAAGAAAGCGGAGCGTGCGGCCGCGCGACGTCGTGTTGTCAATGACCTCGGCCACGAGCGATTCGTCGTCGCCGAAGTAGAGCTTGTTGCCGATGCGGATTTTGCGCGCCGGCTCGACGAGCACGTCCCACAGCTTCAGGTCGGCGTTGAGCTCCCTGAGCAGGAACACTTCGATTTTGGCGTTGGTGCGCTCTTTGTTGCCGTAGAGTTTGGCCGGGAAAACCTTGGTGTCGTTGAACACCATCACGTCGCCCTCGTTGAAATATTCAATGATGTCCTTGAATATCCGATGCTCTATTTTGCCCGTTTTGCGGTTGAGAACCATCAGGCGGGCTTCGTCGCGTTCAGCGCGCGGATATTGCGCAATCAGCTCTTGCGGCAGGTCGAAGTTAAATTGACTCAGTTTCATTTATGATAAATCAGGGTGTTATTTGTTTTCGATGTTATAGTCGTCGGGAAATTCAATTTCGGTTTCTTTCAGTGTGGCAATCAGGCTCTCGACGTCGGCACAGTCGTAGATTGACGTGGCGCCCACGCGCGTGCGCCGCAGGCCTGTCAGATGGCCGCCGCAGCCAAGCGCCTCGCCGAGGTCGCGGGCAAGCGAGCGAATGTAGGTGCCTTTGCTGCACGCCACCCTCAGCCGCGCCTCGTTTGTGGCCGCATTCCAGTCGAGCAGTTCGAGTTCAGAAATCACAATCGGCTTGGCGGCCAGTTCGGGCGTCTTGCCCTTCCGGGCCATGTTATAGGCGCGTTTGCCGTCGATTTTGACCGCCGAGAACACCGGGGGCACCTGCATTATCGGGCCGCGGAAGCGCTCCAGGGCGTTCTCGACGGCGTTGCGGTCAAGATGGTCGGTGGGGTAGGTGGCGTCGACGGCCGTCTCCAGGTCGAAGCTCGGAGTCGTGGCGCCCAGGCGCACCGTGGCCACATATTCTTTCTCGCCCGCCTGAAGCTGTTCGATGAGCTTGGTGGCACGGCCGGTGCAGATCAGCATGACGCCCGAGGCCAGAGGGTCGAGCGTGCCGGCATGGCCCACCTTGAACCGCTTGAGGCCGTGGCGCCGGCAAAGCACGCCGCGAATGCGCTTGACGACGTCGAACGACGTCCAGCCCAGCGGCTTGTCAACTTTCAGAATCTGTCCGGAAATGAAATCCATAGGCTTCGGCTTACCACACCAGGCAGATGATGCCGACTGCGGCACAATAAACGGCAAACCACACGAGCTTGCCTTTCTTTACGATTGACAGCATCCAGCGGCAGGCCATGTAGCCCACGACGAATGCGGCCAGGAAGCCGACAATCATGGCCATGGGGCTGATGGCGGCGGCCGCACCGGCGGTTGCAGCCTCGGCGCCCGGCATCAGCATGTCCTTGAGGTCGAGCAGGCCTTTGCCCAGAATGGGAATGATGACCATGAGGAACGAGAACTGCGCTACCTTTTCGCGATTGTCGCCCAGCATGATGCCCGTGGCTATCGTCGTGCCCGAGCGCGAGAGGCCGGGCAGAACGGCCACGGCCTGGCTGCAGCCGATGATGAACGCGTCGAGCCAGCTGATGTCGCGCCCCTGCGGAGCTTTGGGGTCGAGCAGCGCCTTGCGCGTGCGTGTGAAGTAGGCAAAGCAGAGCAGCGCGGCCGTAACCAGCAGGCAGACGCCCACGATGGTCAGGTTGCCCTCGAAGAACATTTCGATTTTCTTTTCGAGCAGCACGCCGACGAGCCCCACGGGAATGCACGACACGAGAATCTTGCACACGTAGTAAAAGTCGGCGTCGCGCCTGAAGGTGAAAAACGATTTGACCAGCGGCCAAAACTCGTGCCAGAGCACGGCAATCGTGCTCAACACGGTGGCGACGTGGAGCATCAGGTCGAACTCCAGGGCCATTTCGCCCTCAAGGTCCTTGCCAAGAATCTGACGGAATATTTCAAGATGGCCGCTCGACGAGACGGGCAGGTACTCCGTGAGACCTTGCACTATGCCTAAAATAAGGGTGTCTATCCAGTCCATTGCCTTATTTGTGTTTGCGGTAAATGATTGCGAAGGCCATGAAGGCGAAGCCCAGGAACGAGATTGCAGGCCCGACGACGATGCGGCGGGTCGAGAAGATGTCGGGCTCGAAGCCGGCGGCGGTGGTGCTCGGGCCGAGCATCAGCAGAAAACCGGCCACAATTGCGACGCCGGCAATGGCCATGAGAATGAAGTTGGTCTTCACCAGCGGAAATTCCGCCGGATTCTCGAGGTCGAGCTGCGAATTTTTCTTTGACACAGTTGAAAATTAAGAATTAAGAATTAAAAATTGTTTGCTTCGGGGTTAGAAGAGGTCGTCGTAGGAGGAGGTTAGATAGCGTTGCGTGGCCCATGCGGCGGCGCTGACGCAGAGCAGCGGCCCCACTACGGCCATGCCGCAGCATACGGCGGCCAGCATCGGCTCGTTGAGCACGTTGCGCAGGGCGGCATCGAGGCTCCACACGTAGAAGTACATGCCCGTGAGCAACGCCGAGGCCACCACGGCCGCAATCAGCCCCTGCAGCAGGTTGCTCAGCAGGAACGGTCGCCTGATGAAGCCGCGCGATGCGCCGACCAGTTTCATTGTGTGGATTGTGAAGCGCCGCGCAAAGATGGTCAGGCGCACGGTGTTGTTTATCAGCACGAACGAAATCGGCAGCAGGGCCAGGACGGCGATTCCGAGCACGAGCATCAGCGTGGACAGGTTTTTGTTGACCTGTTCAACCACTTCGGAGTGGCCGTTGACTTCTTCAACAATATCTTCGTCGGCCAGCGGAAGCATGATGGCGTCCAGGCTGTCGGCCACGGCATAGTCGGCCTTGACGTTGACCTCGAATTCCGGCAGAAACGGATTGACGTCGAGCAGCTCGGTCAGATTCTCGCCCATTTCCTTGCGCCATGTCTCCTGAGCCTCTTCGGGCGAGAAGTAGCGGAATGAGGCCACGTAGGGCGCCTCGGTCAGCCGCTGTTTGAAGGCGTTGACGTCGTCGAGCGTGGCCGTTTCGGCCAGGACTACGTCAAAGCCCATGTGTTCTTTAATCTGATTCGTGATGCTGCGGGCCGCAAGCGCAAGCGTCGCCACCATGCCGAGCAGCAACAACACCAGCGCAACCGACACTGTGGCCGTGAGCTGTACGCTCAGCGCCGAAAATCCTTTACGTGAGTTCATAATTAACTGCAAAGATACGAAATTCTACACCCCTTTGTCAAGTTTTTCCGTAGATTTTTCGTCTAACGGGCTGATTTTACCGATTTAAGCGTGCCGAAAGGTATTCGACCCTGGCGTCGAGCCATTGCTGCAGGGCGCTGACCTGGCGCGACGTGTCGAACGACGGCTGCACATAAGCCCAGCCCTGATAGACGTGTGAGTCGGGCCAGCGCACGCCGTTTTCGCGTGCCGACGGTTCGATGAGCTGCGAGTATTCGGCAATGAACCGCTTGAGCTCGGGATATATGTCGTCGATGAATTCGCGGGTGCGCGCGGCATAGCGCGCGGCGATTGCCGGGTCGGCCAGCAGGGCGCCGCACAATCCGTTCCACCATAGCCCTTGTTTCGGGTCGGCCTCTTTGAAGCCGCCGGTGCCGTCGGGCGACGAGAAGTTGCAGCTCACGTCGAAGTCCCATGCCGGGCCGAGCCGATAAAGTTCGGTGTCGCCAAGCGCATTTTTGTGAATGAAGAAGCTGCGCGGAAAGCCGATTTCGTTGTTGCCGATTATGTCGAAGAGCAGCATGTAGTTCACGGCGCTTTCAACGTCGAAGGCCTCGGCGGCGCGCCCGTTTTCGGCCAGGCGTTCGGCCCGGTTGAAGTCGGCCTTCCATTTTTCAAGTCGCTCTTCGGGCGTGGCGCCGTAAGGGTTATCCGGGTCGGTCAGCCCGAAGTCAGAGCCTTTCACCATGACGGGGAGCTTGTTTATTTCCGAGCGGAATTTGTATGGCTCGTCATATTCCACGCTCATCTCGAAGAGCATGCCCGTCTGTTTGTCGATGTCGACGCTGGCCGAGTTGATGCCCACTTTCTCGGTGAGCAGATAGGCGCCCTGATAGTTGCCGTTTATGTAGACGTGGCAGGGCATGGCGTGGTTGGCATAGGGCACGCCGAGGCGCCGCGCAAGCCACAGGGCCACGGCGTTGCGCATCAGCGTCGGATCGACGTAGTTGGCCAGAAGAACGTAGCTTTTGGCCGGCGCGAAGCCGCAGATTGACGTTTTCGACGGGAACTTCAGGCGAAGAGGTTTCTTGGGCATGTTCCATGTCGAGTTGCCGCGCCCTTTTATTGTCAGCTGCAACGCGTTGTCCGGGTCGGTCGTGCCGTTGCCTTCGATGTCGAGAACGGCGTTTACATAGAGCTCTTTGTCCCAAACGGTTTCAGCGTCGGGATAGTCGGGAAGGGTGAACCGCAGCACGGGAATGTCGGTGGCGCGCACGGTGCACGAGTCGATGACCTCGAGCGGCACGCTCGTGTCGCCACAGGTGAGCTCAAACGTTCCGCCCGGCGCCCGTATTCCCGCCTCCTGCCTGAAGTGGTTGAAATTCGCGTCGTTGCGGTAGACGAATATGTGGCCGCCCTCGGCTCCGGCTGTCAGGGCGGAGAGGGCGGCGATGAAGGTCAACGGGAGCTTGCGGCGCATGCGTCGGTTGCGGGGGTCAGTGGGCGTCGAGCCAGTTGTCGGCCACACCGGAGCTGACGCTGAGGTGCACGCGGCCGGTGTAGGCGTTTTCCATCTCGGCGGTTACGAGCTGCTGCAGCTCGGCCAGTTCTTCGGGCACGACGTTGAAAATCAATTCGTCGTGAACCTGCATAATCATGGTCGAGCGCAGGCCGCGCGCCTTGATGGCGCGGGCAATGTTGACCATGGCGCGCTTGATTATGTCGGCGGCCGAGCCCTGAAGCGGAGCGTTGATTGCGTTGCGCTCGGCATAGCCGCGCACAATGGCGTTGCGCGAGTTGATGTCGGGCAGCAGCCGGCGACGCCCCATCACGGTGGTTACGTAGCCTTTTTCGCGCGCCGATTCAACGGTTGAGGTCATGTAGTGCTTCACTTCGGGATAGGAGGCGAAGTAGCCTTCAATCAGTTTTTTCGCCTCGTAGCGCGGAATTTTGAGGCGCTCGCTCAGGCCGAAGGCCGAAATGCCGTAGATTATGCCGAAGTTGGCCGTCTTGGCATGGCGGCGCTGGTCGTCGCTGACTTGGTCAAGCGGCGTGTGGTAGATTTTGGCGGCCGTGGCGCGGTGAATGTCCTGACCGTCGGCAAAGGCTTCAATCATTGCGGGGTCGCCCGAGATGTCGGCCATCAGGCGCAGTTCAATCTGCGAATAGTCGGCCGACAGAATCAGG
Source organism: uncultured Porphyromonadaceae bacterium (assembly GCA_902495245.1). Classification (GTDB taxonomy): domain Bacteria; phylum Bacteroidota; class Bacteroidia; order Bacteroidales; family Muribaculaceae; genus UBA3263. The sequence continues at coordinate 78,203 of CABUWI010000007.1, read as the reverse complement.
CAGCCTGGGTCGGCAATGAACGCGCGGCGCACTTCGCGCCCCTCGTCCGTGCGTATGGGTATGTTCTGCAGGTTGGGGTTGTTTGAGCTGAGTCGCCCCGTGGCCGTGCCGGTCTGGTTGTAGGTGGTGTGAATCTTGCCGGTGCGGGGGTTTATCAGCGTGGGCAGGGCATTGATGTAGGTGGCCAAGAGCTTGCGCAGGCCGCGGATTTCAAGAATCAGCTCGACGACGGGGTGGGCCGTGCGATATTTTTCGAGGGTCTCTTCGGTGGTTGAATAGCTGCCGGTTTTTGTGCGTTTCACCTTGTCGTCGAGCTTGAGCTCGCCGAAGAGCACCTGACCCACCTGAGTGGGCGAGGCGATGTTGAACCGATAGCCCACCGAGTCGTAGGCCTGCTGCTCCATCGCCGCAAGCTGAGCGCTTAATTTTTTGCTTTGTTCGGAAAGAATTTCGGGATTGATGCGCACGCCGTTCCACTCCATGTCGGCCAGCACGGGCGCCAGTTCCTGTTCAAGCTGCTCGAGCTCGGGAGTGATTTCGGCATCGCGCAGCTTGGCGGCCAGCGGCTCGCGCAGCCTCAGGGCAAGGTCGGCGCGCTCGCAGACGGTGTTGACCACCGCCTCGGGGGCAATCTCGCCATATTTGCGCGCCGCGCCGGGATTGTCGGCGTCGAGCGTGCGATAGTCAAGCAGCTCTATGGCCAGGTCGGCCGGGGCGTGGCGCATTTCGGGCTGCAGCAGATAGTGGGCGAGGCTGACGTCATAGTGGCGGCAGGCAAGTTCGATGCCGGCACGGCGCAGCAGCAGAATGTCGCGCTTGATGTCGAACGTGTCGACTTCGAGGTCTTTGCGGGCAAAAAGCGGGGCCAGTTCGCCGATGCGCTCTGCGGGGAAGTAGGCGGCGCGTTCGGGGCCGACGGCTATTGCGACGCCGCGCAGCGTGGCCGTCATCGGCTCCGGGCCGATTGCATAGACGCTCAGGCCGATGCGCGGGGCCGAGAGGGCCTGTTCGAGTACTTCGGACCCGTTGCAGGCCGCATAGTCGGTGGCTATTGACGCTTCGGGCGCCGGGGCGGCCGGCTCGTCAAACAGCGAGCCCATGCCGTCGGCCGGGGCTGCGGCGCCCTGTTGTGTCGAAGCGGCGCCGGCGGTTTTGGCCGGCAGTTTGGCCAGGAATGAACGGAATTCGAGTTCTTCGTAGAGGGCGCGCAGAGCCTCCGTGTCGGGCTCGCGCATCTTGAAGTCGTCGGGGTTGAGGTCGAGATTGAGGTCGGTGCGTATGGTGGCGAGGTCTTTCGACATGATTATCTGCTCGCGCGCGCCTTCGACCTTTGAGCGCAGGGTGCCTTTGATTTCGTCGGTGTGGTCGAGCATGTTCTCGACCGAGCCGAACTGGGCGATGAGCTTCACGGCGGTTTTTTCGCCCACGCCCGGACAGCCGGGAATGTTGTCGGCGGTGTCGCCCTCGAGTGCGAGCAGATCGATTACCTGGGCGGGCGAGTCGATGCCGTAGCGCTCGCACACTTCCTGCGGCCCTCTCACCTCGAAGCCCTGACCCTTGAAGGCGGGGCGATACATGAAGATGGAGTCGGTTACGAGCTGGCCGTAGTCTTTGTCGGGCGTCATCATGTAGGTCGTGAAGCCTTGGGCAGCGGCGCGGGTGGCCAGCGTGCCGATCACGTCGTCGGCCTCATATTCGGGCAGCTCGACCACCGGAATGCGCATTGCCTCGAGCAGGCGCTTGATGTAGGGAATGGCCAGGGTGATGTCTTCGGGCTGCTTGTCGCGTCCGGCCTTGTAGTCGGGAAAGAGTTCGTGGCGGAACGTGTGGCCGCCGGGAGGGTCGAAGCAGACGGCCAGATGCGTCGGTTTCTCCTTGCGCAGCAGGTCGTCGAGAGTGTTGATGAATCCGAATATGGCCGATGTGTTCAATCCGCCCGACGTTACGCGCGGGTTGCGGAAAAGTGCGTAGTAGGCACGGTAGATGAGCGCGTAAGCGTCGAGCAGAAAGAGTTTCATCAGGCTATATTCGGATTTGGAGTTACAGGGAAGAGGGGATTATTTGCGGCCGACGATGACTTTCTTGCCGTCGGCGGTGATGTAGATGCCGGGAACGTTGCGGCCGGCGGCCACGCGGCGACCGTTGAGGTCGTAGAGCGCGGCGGCGGTGCCGGCGGCATCAACGGCGCCGATGCCGGTCATGCCGTCAAAGATTGCGAAGCTGTCGCCGAGCTTGAGGGCGCCGAGGGCCGAGGCCGAGATGTAGGCGGTGTTGGCGTCGGCAGCGTCGGCCTTGACGAAGTCGGTGCCCGAGAGCACGTAGCCGTCAATGGCGGCGTCGAGGGTGGTGCCGGTCAGCAGGTTCGCGGCGGGAGCAGCGGCGGCGGCAGCGTCGTCTGCGATTTCGAAGACGGTCTCGGCGGCAGCGGTGGCCTTGAGCATGAAGCCGGTGCGGGCGGGAATCACGTCGCCGGCGTTGAGCTCGGCAAGCAGGGCGCCCTTGGAGGCGTCAACGTCGCTGACAACGTAGCACTTGGTGTCGGCGCCCACGATGACGCTTACGGGCAGAGCCAGGGCGGTGTAGCCCTCGGCGACGCCGCGGCTGATGGCGGTGAGAGGCTCGGCAAATGTCAGAGCCGTCTTCGCTTCGGCGCGAACGGGTTCGCCGTCGGCGTTAGAGCTCAGATATTTATTGCCGGTTTTCAGCGCCATGCCGGGCATGCCGGTGCCGTAGACCAGTTCGTAGGCCACATTGGCGGTTTCAGCGGCTGGGGCGTTTGCGTTGAGGTGGCGCAGGGTGTTGCCGTCGATGGTCCAGAGGGTGTGGAGGGCGTTTGCAGCCGTCGAGGTGAAGACGGTGGTCTCGCCGTCGTGGTGGAGCAGGCGGCCCTGAGCGTCGGCCAGTGAGAACGGACGTCCGTTCAGGCGGCCTTCGGGGTAGGCGATGACATTGCGTCCGGCCTTGTCGTAGACCACGCCGTTTTTCTCGACATAGGCCTTGTTGGCCGACGGAACGTGAATGTCCGTGAGGCTGCGGCAGCCGGTGAAGAGCGTGCCGGGTTCAATTGCAGCGTCGGGCTCGGCAAAGGTGATGGTATAGTTCATGCCGGCGGGCACGCAGCTGACATATTGGCTGATGTCTTTCATCGTCGAAGAGTTGGGAATGGTCTTCGTCTCTGTCTGGCCGGCTGCATTGGTGCAGGTAACGGTCAGCGACTTCGCGCCGTCGAATTCGGCGCGAATGGTGAAGTCGCCCTTGAGGTTGACCGAGAATTTATGTTCGCCGGCCGAGTCCCATTTGATTACGAGAGTACCGTCGGCCTTCAGATAGAACTGGCTCCAACCGTTTGAGTAGTCGTTGGCAGTGGCGTTGGTGCCGTTGGCAAAGAGGGCGCTGCCATATTGGTTGAATGAGTTCTGGCCGGTGGTGCCGCTGATGGTCATGACCCAGGGCTTGGTGCCGCTGATGGTCTTGGCGGGGGTTACGGAAGCGTTCTGCGTGCCGGCGCCTTTGATTTCGTTGCGGGCAATCACTGCGCCGGGGCCGATGAGCTGAGCGTCGGGCAGGGTGATTTCGGCCAGGTCGTCGCGGCCGGCAAAGGTGGCGGCGTCGATTGCGTTGATGCTGACGCCGGCGTGGGCTTGGCTGAGGTCGAGCGAGGGTTCGCCGGGAGTGGCTACACCGGTAATGCCGGCGGTGCCGTCGGCGTTGAAGTTCCAGTTGAACGACCAGCCGTCAATGGGCTCCTTTTCGAAATTGATGGTGATGTGGGCGTTGTCGTAGACGGTGAAACGCGCCGAGTTCTCGCTGATCCATTCCGAGGGGAGCGTGCGGCCGTGGTTGTCGGTGAACGAGGCCACGCGGCTGCCCGGGTTGGGGAAGGCGGTGATGATTACCTGTTCGCCGGGCACGTAGACGTTTGCCATGTTCTCGGTGCGGAACGAGCCGAGGGCCGGGGTGTTGACGTTGGCGGTAACGGTCGAGGGATATGTCGGCGAATCGTTCACGTCGAGCAGCAGGTCATAGATGCAGCGGTTGGTCTTGGCGGTTGCGGGCACGGCGCCGGTTGCGTCGTCAAACTCTTTGTTCCAGGCACTGTCAAAGCGCAGGCGAATGTGTGTGGTGCCTTTGGCGGCCGTGAAGGGCAGCAGCACGTTGATGGTGTTCTTGACCACGGCTGCGTTCTGGGCGTCCTTGGTGCCGACGGTGCCGATGAGGGTCTCGAACGTGCCGTCGTTGTCAAAGTCGGCATAGGCCGAGAGGTAGAGGAATTTCAGTCCGTCGGCGCCGGCCCAGCCGAAGGTGAATTCGCCGCCGGGGGCTGCCTTGATGCGCGTGGGCACGACGTTGAACAGCGATTCGGGCATTTCGGGGCTCGAGTAGATTTCGGTGGTCTCGCCGTTCTGGGTCAGCGTGATTGACGGAATCCACTGCTTGTTGCTCTGAATCACGCCGAAGTCGCTCGTGTCGAGTTCGGGAATGCCCCATTTGTTGTCGGCAAAGAATGCCTTCATGGCAATGTCGGCCTTGCCGTAGTAGGTGAAGGGGTTGGCGTTGCCCAGGTTGTTGCCGTCGGCGTCTTCCCAGTGGTCGAAGTCATAGCTTGCGGTGGCGTTGGCGCGGACAACGTAGAAGTCGGTGCCCGTAACGCTCAGGGCGTCGGTGCCGTCAATGCTGACGGTGCCCTTGGCGGTGTCTTCGGTGGCCACGCTCAGTGTGCGCGGCTCGGTGATTTCCTCGATGATGCGCAGGGTGTAGGTAACGACGGTGCCGTCGGCCAGGGTGATGCGCACGGTGTGTTCGCCGATGGCCGCGTCGGCCGGAATGGCAATCGAGCCGGTGGCCGAGGTCTCGCCGTCGTCAAAGAGGGTGTTGTCGTTGAGGTCAACGGCCAGTTCGCCGATGGTGGTGCCGGCCACGTTGAAGTCGGGGGTGTAGGCCTCACCGCGCTTTGCGCTGTCAAAGAACTTGCCCTTGAGGTCGGTGGTCATGAGGCGCTGAATGTAGCGGGGCTCGTGGCCGGCGATGTGCGACTTAAGGGGCGAGATGTATTTGGGCAGCAGGCGTGCGGCCACTTCGGCCGTAGAGCCGATGGGAACCGTGGGGTAGCGCTTGCTGTTAGTGGCCCATTTGTGTTCGAAGTTATACCAGCCTCCGGCGGGCTCTTTCATGCCGGCGTCGAACCAGACTTTCCAGCGCTCGTAGTAGAGGTCTTTCATGATGCCGCCCCACTGGCGGTAGCTGTAGTCGTGCAGCCGGCCGGTGTTTGCCTGGTATTCGGCGCCCCAGGTGGTGATGAGGGTGCGGGCGTTGTTGTGCTCGAGCCAGTCGCGGTCGGCGTCGGTGGTGCCGGTGGCCTCGTCGGCAATTGCGCGGGCGCGCTCGGTCCAGTGGCCCACCATGAAGTCCTTGTTCGTGTTGAGCAGTTCGTCGAGGTCGAGAATCAGCTGCAGGAAGGTGTCGCGGCGCTTGTTGAAGGCCTGGGTGTCGCCGGCGCTGTCGGCGTCTTTGATTGCGCCGAGCAGAGTCTTCGAATAGTCGGTCAGCGCCTGGCGGCTGATGTCGACAAGGTCAAACGAATAGTTCTCGCCGCTGAGGCCTGCGTTGAGCAGCTTGTAGGCGGCGGTGTAGGTCGAGTTGGTGTCATAGAAGATGTTGGCGCCGCCCCATGACGAAACGCGGTCGGCGCTCAGGTTGGGTCGGGCGCAGGTAATGGCCTCGTGGGGACCCTGCAGCGAGGTCTTGCAGTCGAGAGCCGACGTGCGCAGCAGCTCCCAGGCTTCGGCGGCCTCGGGGCTGGCGGTGCCGTAGCGGCGCTGAGAATAGTCGGCCACCCACTTGGCGGCGTCGGGTTTGGCGTCGAGCCATGCCATTTCGTAGAGCAGGTCGTAGAGCATCGGCACCTGCTCGATGCCCTCGGGCACGGCAGCCACGCCTTTCACGCTTGCGATTTTGCGGCTCGTGTTGAAGTAGGTGTCAATCAGAGTGGCCACGCGGCCGAAGAAGCCGGTGCGCGCGCCGAAGTTGGGAATCATGCAGAAAACGGTTTCGTGGCCGTTGTAGCTGTTGAGCTGTGAGCCGGCCTTGCCGTCGCTGTAGAGGTCGAGCACGATGAGACGGCCCTTGGGCACGACGTCTTCGCCTTGCTGGTTCTTGCCGACCGATGCCCACTGGCCGCTGCCCCACTGCCACTGCTGAATGAACCACAGTGCGCCCGGCTCGGAGGCCTCAAGGGCGTCGTAGATGCTGCGATAGGCCACGCGGGTGTCGACGCCGCCCGTCGAACCGCCCTCGTGGAAGGGGTCCATCGAGTAGTAGGCGCTCTTGCCCATGACTTCGTCAAGACGCTTGTAATAGTTGGCGGCAACCTGCTTGAAGGCGTCGGTGCCCGTGGTCAGAATGTAAGGGCGCTGAAAGCCGCACCAGTTGCCCTGGCTGTTGGCGGCGATGCCGGTTTTCTGCGTGAAATTGCTTGGCACCATGCCTGCAAAGCCCGGAAGCACCGGCTCGATGCCCAGCTCATGCATGCGGTCGGTCATCTTGCGGCCCAGTTCGGCCTGGCGGGTGTACCACCACTCGGGGTTAGGACCGCCGTGGCCCTGCAGGTTGTTCATGCCGAACCATGCCATGAAGCACGGACCGCCCACGAAGGCGCTCGCCTCGGCCTGAGTGTAGCCGTAGTCTTCCATCAGCATCTTGCGCCACACCTGTTCCATGCCGATGATGTGGAGCGGCATGTTGATGCCGTGAAGTGCCATCCAGTCGATTTCCTGCTGCCAGCGCTCCCATGTCCAGGTTGACATGGAGTAGGAGAAGGTGCAGTAGTTGAGATAATGGCGATATTTTGCCGTGGTTGAATGCTCTTCGGTTGCTGCGGGCACGGGGAAGTCAACGCCGCTCAGGTCGTCGGTGAGGCGGTTCCAGGCCAGGTTGACGTTGGCCGTGTGGTTCAGATACCAGCCGATGCCGGTTGTAACGGCCGAGAGAGTGGTGCCCTTGATGCACGGCTTGCCGTCGCGGGCCGAAATCTGGAATTTCTCGTTGTCGGCGGTGCCGTAGCTGTCGTCGACAATGGTGATGATGCGCTCGGCTGTGCCTGCGCCGCCTATGCGGTTCAGCATGTCGCGCACGCCCTGCGGGTTTTCAACAACCGCCGCAGTGGCCGACGCCGTCATTCCGATGCTTGCAATCAGCGCAAGCGCGTAATGATTGATTTTCATGGTTAAGTGATATATGTGTTTGATTGATTTATAATTTCGCAGATGCAAAGTTACGAAAAAGAATTAAGAATTAAAAATTAAGAATTGGTTAAGAGTCGTTAAGGGGGAGGGAGCCGCGGCAATAAAAAAAGGCCGCGCGGGTGGCGCGGCCTTCGATATGTGGGGAGTGGGAGGATTACATGCGGACTTTCTTGCCGTTGACAATGAAGATGCCCTTGGCGGGAGCGACAACCTTGCGGCCCTGCAGGTCGTAGATTGCGCCGGCAGCAGCGCCCTCGGCCGTGATTTCGCGAATGTTCGTCGTCGAATCGCTTACGCGGATTGTCTGGACGTCGCTCTTGACGCCGAATTGTTCGGTGTAATGGAGCAGATTGCCGATTGTGGTCAGTTCGATGCCGTCCGAGCCCTCATATTTGGTGAAGCCGTCTTCGTCGGTTTCTGCTTGAGGCTGGATTTCATTATCATCGTCTGCAACAAATTTATACCATACGTTGACTCCGTTTGATGTAGTGAAGTGGATTTTTTTCGAGGCGCCGGCCAGGTCAATTGTGTTGCCTGTTCCGGTTTCCGTGCCATGGAATACAGTGGTTGCCGCGGCGGGAGCGTCGGGGTTGAAATGCACGATGATGGATTCAACAGTACATGTGCCTGCTGTCGCACCATTGTTAAGCGCGAGTTTGAAGAAGTGCTGGTTCTCGGTGTCAGCTTTAATGCAATAGATGATTGAATTTGTCGCGTTGTCAATCAGGTAGTAACCTTCATTATTTAGGGCATCTGCGGTTTCACCGGTAGTGAAAACTGTGTTTTCAGGTTTGAATGAGGTTAACCCGCTACTGATTTTGACAACAATACGTCCGATGCTTTGCATCTTGGTCGCATTGACAATGTAAAAGTTTGAGTCTCCAGTTTTGTTGCCGCGAATTTGGCCGGTAGACGGATTTACATTATTGGCATTGATTGTGATGTCGTAAGGAGAATACTCGAACTCTGTTTCAATATATTTAGTGTCATTTTTACCGGTATTTGCTGCGTTTGGCGTTATGTCGAGCTGGCCGGTGGTCTTTGCCATTGTGGGCACTGTAACGTCAATCACGCAGTTTGTTTTGTCTTCACCGCGATATGCATTGACAATCAGTTTGTAAGTGCCGCCTTCGGTGGGAGCAGTCCAGTTTATGCTGGCCGTTTCGACTGTTGTCAGTTCTCCATCTTCACCAATTTGGGTGGACATCGAAGTTGCATTGTCGGCAGAAAATACAAGAATTTGACCGGGAGTTGCTGTCATGGCACTTTCGGTTACTTCGGCTCCGCCAAGTTTTATAGCGCCAAGTTCAGGATTTTCTGTAGAAGGATTGTACACAATTTCGATTTTGCTGACTTTTACAGTCCCGGTGGTGGCTTTGTTGGCGAATGTGATGCTGAAGAATGAATCAGTAGTGCGGCCAGTAGCAGGGGTGAAGGTGCAAGTGTTTCCGTTAGCTGTGATTACGCCGACTTCTGTGGCGCTTGTCTTTCCGGTCTTAAATGTTATGTTTGATGTGTTCAGAGAACCGGTGGATAATGTGAATGTAATGCTCTGAATGTTCTCGGCCGCTACAGTGTTGCTCAAAGAGAAGTTTTTGGCATTATTTGTTTGATTTCCCCGTATTTGACCGGTTGACGGATTGAAGTTGTTGGCCACATATGAAACTTTGTTGACAGTGTATGTCTTTGCTGTTTCAATGTATGAGGAAGACGTCTCGCCCGTATTGGTAGCATTGGGTGTGATGTCCACACTAAGAGCGGATACGCCAAATGTGGCGCTACTGCAAAGTAGCAGGGAAAGTAAAAACTTTTTCATAGAAGTGAATGTGTAGTAATATAATAGTTAGTTTGGGAATTCGATTGAAAGCACTTCCTTTTACGGGGGCAAAGTTACGCCATCTTTTCAGTAAAAGCAAATAAAATTGAAAATTTAACAAAAAAGCAAAAAATCGGCTGTCGGGCAGACCCGGAGCCGCGGATTCTTCCGCGGATTTTGTGGCGATGGGCTTTGAGGGGACAGACCGCGGAAAGAATCCGCGGCTCCTGATTTGTTCACGGACTGTGGGGCGTCAGTGGGTTGAATCGAGATTAAGCTTAAGTTGTTGATGATGCCCTTTGGGCAACAACGGGGGTGGAGAGGGAAACCCCGCCAAGGCGCTGCGCGCCATGACGGGGTTAACACATGGATTATGCCCTTTGGGCAAATTTTTGTGCGACCGGTTGAGTGTCCTAAATTTTAGGACAGTTTAGGATAGAGTTGTCCCCAAATTTAGGACAGCATAAAAATGCGCCCCGAAGGCGGAGGGCTTTCGGGGCGCGGGGTTGAGGTCGGTTATTTTTGTTGGGGTTTGAGCCAGCGGTCGAGCCAGCGGAAGAAGACGCGCTGCCATAGAATGGCGTTCTGCGGCTTGAGAATCCAGTGGTTTTCGTCGGGGAAGATGACCATCTCGGCGGGCACTCCGCGGAGTTTGGCGGCGTTGAAGGCCATTTCGCCCTGCGAGGAAAGAATGCGGTAGTCATATTCGCCGTGGGTGATGAGAATGGGGGTGTCCCAGCGGTCGACAAAGCGGTGGGGCGACATGGCAAACGTGCGCTGCGCGGTTTTGTTGGCGGTGTTCCAGTAGGCGCCGTAGGTGGGGTTGGCCGATGCCTGGAGGGGTGCGTTTTCGGCTCCGCCGCCCATGTCCCAGTTGGCAAACCACATTTCTTCGGTTTCGAGATACTGGCTTTCGATGTTGAAGATGCCGGCGTGGGCAATGAGGCAGGCAAAGCGGTGGTCGTGGTTGCCGGCGAGCCAGTAGACTGAGAAGCCGCCATAGCTTGCGCCGGTGGCGCCGATGTGGGCGGCGTCAATCCAGGGTTCGGTCTTGACGTCATCGACCGCGGCGAGATAGTCGCGCATGTTCTGGCCGGGATAGTCGCCCGAAATCTGAGCGTTCCACTCCGTGCCGAAGCCGGGGAGGCCGCGGCGGTTGGGGGCGATGATCACGTAGCCGTTGGCGGCCATGAGGGCGAGGTTCCAGCGGTAGCTCCAGAACTGGCTGACGGCCTGCTGCGGGCCGCCCTGGCAGTAGAGCACTGCGGGATACTTTGCGTTGGGGTCGAAGCCCTGGGGCTTGACAATCCAGGTGAGCATCTGCTTGCCGTCGGTGGTGGCCACCATGCGGCGCTCGACGGTGGGCATGGTCAGTTGGGCAAAGATGTCGTCATTGACGGCCGAGATTTTCTGCGGCGCGGCGTTGGCCACGAGGTAGAGCTCGTTGGGGGCGAGCATTGAGTGGCGCATCGTGACGAGGTTGCCGTTGGGCAGGGGGGCGAGGCCGTCGTAGTCGCACTCTCCGCCGGCCAGCTGGGCCACGTTGCCGCTGAGGTCGACGGTGAAGACGGGCTTCACGCCATCTTTATAGGCGAGGAAGAAGAGCGAGCGCCCTTCGGGGTGCCAGGCGATGGCGTCGGCGGTGTAGTCCCAGTTGGCGGTGAGGTCGGTCTTGGCGCCCGAGGCGATGTCGAGCACCATGATGCGGTTCTTGTCGCTCTCATAGCCGTCGCGCTCCATGCTGAGCCATGCCAGGCGTGAGCCGTCGGGCGAGAAGACGGGGTTGGTGTCATAGCCGTGCATGCCTTCGGTCAGGTTGCGGGTCGAGCCGTCGGCAAGGGTGTAGAGAAAGAGGTCCGAGTCGGTCGAGATGGCATATTCCATGCCGGTCTTTTTGCGCGAGGTGTAGACGAGCTGCTTGCTGTCGGGGCTCCAGGCAAACGATTCGATGCCGCCGAATGGCTTGACGGGCGACTCGTAGGGCTCGTCGGCCATGATGTCTTTGAGGTCAGACACTTTCTTGCCGTTGAAGTTGCCGACGAAGGGGTGGGGAATTTCAGTTACCCATTCGTCCCAGTGCTTATACATCATGTCGTCGATGATGCGGGCGTTGGCCTTGGGCAGGTCGGGATAGGTGTCCTGGGCGGTGCGGGCATACTTGACGGGCTGAATCAGGACGATTTTCTTCTCGTCGGGCGAGAGCAGGAAGCCGTTGACGCCTTTTTCTTCTTCGGTGGCCTGCTTGCGGTCAGAGCCGTCGGCCTTCATTGTCCAGACCTGAGGGGTGCCCTTTTCGTCGGGATAGAGGAAAGCTATCTTCTTGCCGCCGTCAAACCAGACGGCGTTGCTTTCGCTCTTGGCCGAGCGGGTGATGCGCTTGTGGGGGGCGGCGAGGTCGGTGAGGTCGGCGACGTAGAGGTCGGCGTTCGAGGCGTTTTCTTCAACGCTTTCGTAGCTCACGGAATAGAGCAGGTGCGAGCCGTCGGGGCTTGCGACGGGCGAGCTGACGCGGCCCAGGGCCTCGAGGGCTTCGATTGTGAACACGCCGTCGGCCGATTTGAAGTCGGGTTTGTCGATGATGTTCTCGTCGGCACCCGGGCCCGAGCAGGCTGCGAGGCCTGCGGCTGCAAATGTTGCCATCAGTAGTTTCTTCATCAGAAAATTAAGAATTAAAAATTATTTATAAGACTTATAAAATTTATACGATTTATAAAAATTAATGAATTTATTTCGGAAGGATTATGCGGTCGCCGAGATAGCGGGCGATTTCGCCGATGATTGTGCGCGTCTGCTGCAGCTCGTTGAAAATGGCGGTCATGTCGGCGCCGGGGTCGGTGAGCGAGGCGCGGAGCTCTTTTTCGCGCCACTGCAGAATGGCGATTTTGAGGCTATAGACGGCGCGCGGCGCGCGGTCGTCCAGGCGGTCGCGTTCGGCCTCGATGTGCACGCCCTTGGTGTGGATTTTGCTCAGCGTGTATTTTTCGCTGACAAACGATGTGGAGAGGCGGCGCACCTCGTCGTCGGGGTCGGAGGCCAGGGTGCGGGTCAGGTAGCGCTCGGCGGCGTCGGCCATTGCCCGGCGGGCGGCTTCGTCGGCGCGGGCGGCGGCTTCCTGTTCTTTCTGGTTTATGCCCTCTACCGTGCGGGCGGCCATGATTGACTCGCGCGCCTCATCGATGACCCGCGCGCGCAGGGCGTCGGCCTCGCGCCGGGCCGCTTCGCGCTCGGCAGGCCAGTTGACGGCGGCGGCGAGCACGGCGAGGTAGACTTTGTTAAGGTCGGGGTTGGCCAGGGTAATGTCGTCGGCCTCGAACTCGCTGCGCACGTAGGTGCACACGTCAACCTCGGTCAGGTCGCCTTCGGGACTGACCGACGAGGCCATGACGCAGAGGCCGTAGCGGGCCATGAGGCGCACCACCTCCGTCTCGGCCGCGCGCAGATAGTCGTTGCGGCTGTCGGCCTTGGCCGCCTCGGCCGGCCGCGAAACGACGGTAGAGTCTTTCGAGGCGTCGCTCTGACGGACGCGCTCGCGGTCGCGGGCCTCGGCCGTGCGCTTCTTTTCGACGTATTCGTTGGCATATTTGGCCACCTGGAGGCGCACAATCTCCTCGTCGGTCTGCATCAGGCGCGAGCACTCCTTTGTGTATTCGCTGCGAATCACGCGGTCGGGAATCACGGCGATGCTGGCGGCGATGCTGTTGATGACGCCCGCGCGGCCAACGGGGTCGTCGCCGGCGAGCGAGTCGAGCAGAATGCGCGTCTTGAAGCGGATAAAGTCGGTTTCGTTGTCGCGGAAGTAGGCCTCGATTTCGTCGAGCGAGTGGTTGCGCGCAAACGAGTCGGGGTCTTCGCCCGGGGGCAGGAGCATGACCTTGATGTTCATGCCCTGGGCCAGCAGCATGTCGATTCCGCGCAGCGAGGCCTTGATGCCGGCGGCGTCGGCGTCGTAGATGACGGTAACGTTGTCGGTGAAGCGGTGAATCAGCGCAATCTGGCCCTCGGTGAGCGATGTGCCCGACGATGCCACGACGTTTTCGACGCCGCGCTGGCTCATGGAGATTACGTCCATGTAGCCCTCGACCAGTATGCACTTGTTTTTCTGCACGATGGCCCGGCGCGCCTGGTAGAGGCCGTAGAGCTCGTTGCTCTTGTGGTAGATGAGGCTCTCGGGCGAATTGACATATTTGGCCACCTCTTTGGTGGTCTGGAGCGTGCGGCCGCCAAAGGCGAGCACCTTGCCCGAGAGGGAGAAGACCGGAAAGATTACGCGGCCGCGAAAACGGTCGTAGAGCGAGCCGCGCTCGGTTTGCGAGCACAGGCCGGTCTGCACCAGCAGTTTGGGGTCATAGCCCTTCGAGCGCGCCTCGCGGCTCAGGGCCTCGCGGTTTTCGGGCGCATAGCCCAGGCGGAAGCGCTTGATGGCGGCGTCCGAGAGCCCGCGCTCGCGAAAGTAGGCCAGACCGATGGCGCGGCCGTCGGGCGTGTCGGTCAGAGTGCGCTCAAAAAATTGCAGGGCGAACTCGTTGACGGCCAGCATGCTCTCGCGCTCGGTTGCGGCGGCAAGTTCTTCGGCCGTGAGCTCGTGTTCCTTGATTTCGATGTTGTATTTCTTTGCCAGCCAGCGCAGGGCCTCGCCATAGGATAGCTGTTCGTGTTCCATGATGAAGCCCACTGCCGAGCCGCCCTTGCCGCACGAGAAGCACTTGCACACCTGCTTGGCCTTGCTGACCGAGAAGGAGGGGGTGCGCTCGTTGTGGAAGGGGCATAGGCCCATGTAGTTGGCGCCGCTTCGCTTGAGGCTCACGAAGTCGCTGACCACTTCGACAATGTCGGCGGTGTCGAGAATCTTGCGTACGGTTTCGTTGTCGATTCGTTGCATGGTTAAGTTAAACATCGAACATGTTGCGGCAAACGGTCCAGACAATGACGGCGGCGAGCAGCAGGGCCACGGCAGGCGCCGAGAAGAGCGCGCGGCGCAGGCGCGGCGAGCCCTTGCGGTCGACTATGAGCGCCCCTGCGCCCAGCGCGACCATGAAGGGGAGCGCCGGGTTGAACGCGAACGCCTGCAGCGGCCGCCCGTGGAGCAGGGCGTGGAGCGCGCGGGCCGACCCGCAGCCGGGACACTGCCACCCCGTCAGCTGCCTGAAGAGGCAGCGGGGGTAGGGGAAGGTGCCCCCGTCGGGATTGAACGCGTAGGCCACGGCAAGCAGCCCTGCGGCCGCCGCCGCAACAAACAGTAGTCCGATGCCTGCGTTGCGCCGTCGCATTTTCTGAATCAGTGGCAAAGATACGAAAAAAAATTCACATAGACGACGAACCTTTTCATCGTCCGGCCGTTTATAAGATATAAAACGAAAAGACGAAAGCTTTTTCCATTGTGAAAGAAATGTGATAATGATTGGTTTAATTATTCGACGAGGAGCGACCGGGACGGCCGTTCCTCGCTGAGCATTTATATAGCAGGGGTAAGAAAAAGTGGTACTAAATTTGGTTATTCCGGAAAATGTAGTTACATTTGCGTTATGAAAACAACAAGCATATGAGCAAGAAAGAAAAACTGGTTGCCAGGCTGCTGACATATCCGCGAGATTTCACTTATGACGAGATGAGAACGCTGCTTGGATTTCTCGGCTTCGAGGAGCGGAGCAAAGGGCGCACGTCGGGCTCGCGGGTGGAGTTCGCGAGAGGCGCCGACACGATTTTACTGCACAAGCCGCACCCGAGCAATCAGCTCAAGCCTTATCAGATAAGACAGATTATAAATGTGTTGCAAACGCTAAAACTTATATAGTATGGGATACTTGAAATATAAAGGCTATACCGGTTCCGTGGAATACAGCCCGGAGGACGACTGCCTGTTCGGTCAGGTACAGGGTCTTCACGGCACTCTCATTTCATATGAGGGAGAGTCGGTTGAAGATATACGTAAAGATTTCGAGGGCGCGATTGACGACTACCTTGTCAGCTGCGCCGAGCGAGGCATTGCGCCCGCAAAGCCATATAGCGGCAAACTCAATCTGAGAATGCCCTCGGAATTGCATGCGGCGATTGCACTGGCCGCCTCGTCGGCCGGCACTACAATAAATGATTTTATAAACCGCTCGATGAGCGGAGTGGTGCACTTGACTCCGGTGCGCTGAGGAGGTCAGCGCCAGTTGCGGTAGGCGTAGCCGAGCATGGCGTAGGCAGCGCGGTCGAGTTCTTCGCGGAATTCGGGGGCGGCGATTGAGATGAGCAGCTTGGCGCGGTCAATCATGTTGCGGCCGCGCAGGTTGACGGCGCCATATTCCGTAACGACCCAGTTGGTCTGGAAGCGCGTCGTGACGACGCCGGCGCCGCTGGTGAGCACGGGCTTGATTTTGCTCTGGCCGCGCGAGGTTTTTGACAGCATGGCAATGAACGACTGGCCGCCGGGGCTGCGCGACGAGCCGTAGACGAAGTCTTGCTGGCCGCCGACGCCCGAGTAGATGCGCGTGCCGATGGAGTCGGCACACACCTGGCCCGAGAGGTCGATTTCGATGCACGAGTTGATGGCGGCCATGTTGCGGTTTTGCGAAATGACAAAGGGGTCGTTGACCCAGGCGATGTCGCGGAAGATGAAGGCGGGATTGCGGTCGATATAGTCGTAAAGGCGGCGCGTGCCGATGGCCAGCGAGGCCACCGAGCGGCCCGGCTCGATCTGCTTGCAGGAGTTGTCGACGACACCCGCCTCGATCAGGGGCACCATGCCGTCGGTCAGCGCCTCGGTGTGGAGGCCGAGGCGGCGGTGGTCCATCAGAGCCGAGAGGGCGGCGTTTGGAATCGTGCCGACGCCGACCTGGAGGGTGGCCTCGTCGGGAATGCGCTCGGCGATGTAGCGGCCGATGCGCAGTTCGTCAGGCGTAGGGGCAAGGTCGGGCGTCTCGGCCAGAGGGTCGTCGACGCGCACCATGGCGTTGAGGCGCGAGGTGTGAATCACCGAGTCGCCATAGGTGAACGGCATCAGCGGGTTTATTTGCGCAATGATGATGCGGGCCTTCTCGACGGCTGCGGGAGTGATGTCGGCCGACACGCCGAAAGAGACGTAGCCGTCGGCGTCGGGCAGAGAGCAGTTGATGAGCGCGACGTCGAGCGGAATCGTGCCGTCGCGGAACAGTTGCGGCACCTGGCCGAAAAAGCGCGGCGTGGTCGTGGCATAGCCTTCGTTGACCCAGCCGCGCACGGCGTTGGACACGAAGAAAGAGTCGATGAGAAACGAGTCTTTCAGCTCGGGGCGGCAAAGGGGCGAAATGCGGCGTCCGAGGGCGAAGGCGTTGTAGAGCACAACGTGGCGCAACTCGTGGCCGCGGCGTGCCAGAGCCGCGATGAGCGCCTCCGGAATCGAACAGCTGCCCTGCACGAAAACATTGTCGCCGCTGTTTATGAGTTTAACGGCCTCGTCGGCCGACATGAACTTATTTTCCATTTTCGCCTGCAAAGATAAGATATTTTTCGTAACTTTGCGGCAATTTTAATAGATATTAAGAGCTGTTTATGCCATCGATTTCACAGCGCGGCAAGGATATGCCGCAATCTCCCATCAGAAAACTCGTGCCCCTGAGCAACGAGGCCAAGAAGCGCGGCCTGAAGGTCTATCACCTCAACATCGGCCAGCCCGACCTGCCCACGCCCAAAGAGGGTCTCGAGGCGCTCAAGCACATTGACCGCACCACTCTGGAGTATTCTCCCTCCGAGGGGCTGCTTTCGCTGCGCAAGAAGCTGCAGACTTATTATGAGCGGTTTAACATCAAAGTTGACGTCGATGACATAATCGTAACCGCCGGCGGGTCGGAGGCCGTGCTGTTCGCCTTTATGGCCTGCCTTGACCCCGGCGACGAAATCATCGTGCCCGAGCCGGCCTATGCCAACTACATGGCCTTCGCCATCAGCTGCGGCGCCAAGATTGTTACCGTGCCTTCGAGCATCGACACGGGTTTCGCGCTCCCCTCGGTCGAAGAGTTCGAAAAGCTCATCACGCCGCGCACCAAGGGCATTCTCATCTGCAACCCCAACAACCCGACGGGCTATCTCTACACGATGAAGGAGATGATTCAGCTGCGCGACCTGGTGAAGAAATATGACCTCTACCTCTTCTCTGACGAGGTTTATCGCGAGTTCTGCTACACGGGCGCGCCTTATATCTCCGCTTTCCATCTGCCCGGAATCGAGGAGCAGGTGGTGCTCATCGACTCCGTGAGCAAGCGCTACAGTGAGTGCGGCATTCGCATCGGCGCAATCATCACCAAACACAAAGAGCTGAAGCAGAGCATCATGAAGTTCTGCATGGCGCGCCTGAGCCCGCCATTGCTCGGCCAGATTGTGGCCGAAGCGTCGATTGATGCCGACAAGGAATACATGCTCATGAACTATAACGAGTATGTCGAGCGCCGCAAATTCCTGATTGACGGGCTGAACCGCATTCCGGGCTGCTATTCGCCGATACCGATGGGTGCGTTCTACACCGTTGCCGCGCTGCCGGTCGACGACGCCGAGAAGTTCTGCAAATGGTGTCTTGAAGAGTTCGAGTATGAAGGCGCCACGGTGTTCATGGCTCCCGCCAACGGCTTCTACACCACTCCCAGTGCCGGCCGCAACGAGGTGCGCATTGCCTACGTTCTCAAAAAGGAAGACCTTGCCGCCGCCCTGCGCGTCCTGGCCGAGGCCCTCAAAGCCTATCCCGGCCGGATTTTATAAGATTTATAAGAGTTATAATGCCGGCGGTCAGTAGCCTCTGGATTTACGCCGTTCGCGCGCCATGGCCTCCTTTATGCCGCCGTTAGCGATGAACTCGGCCTCGACCTTCTTTATGACTGACGCAAGCATGGAATCTATCTGACGTATTTGCGTCAGCATGATGTTTGCTACGGTTTCGTCGCTGCGCTCGCGGCATTTTGCCGCGAATGCAACGGGGTCATCGTTCTTTATGCAATATGCACGGGTTGTCTGAGTGCGGGGGTCTTCCTTGCTCCAGATTTCCAGGCCGCGCTGGCGCAGAAAGTCTGCATAATCCTCAAGCAGCTCTCTGACCGAGCCGCGCGCAACGCCGATTAGTTTGATGCACATTTCGGCAGAAACCGTTCCGTCGCTAATGCCTTCCACAATGTTTTGCTTGCATGAGCGTGCCGCCTGACGCATCTGGTCGATAGTGCGCGACCCGCGCGGCAGGGCGCGATTGATGAACATCTCCGTAACGTCGCAGATGACCACCGACTTGCGGTAGACATTCCAATTGGTGTAATCGCCTGCTATCTTCAGAAACCCGTTCATCTTGTTTTATTTTTGCATTATGAATGATAGAATTCTCAGTCTAATGCAAAGTTACGGAAATTATTTGAGACGGCAAGTCCCGAGTGTCAGACCTTGCCGCCGTCGTTGAGTGCCTGAAGAAGCCACGGTATAAATGCAATAGCAAATATTAGGTAGGGAACAGCCTCAATAATTAGCCATGTAATTAAGACTCCGATAACAATAACACACAAAACAAACAGGATTATGGCCCGAATGTCTGATTTCGATAGTTTGTCGCGCGACTTTTTCATATCAGTTTACGCTTTGAAGTTTTACGGGAGCAAAGTTAGCGGCGGCGTGGGCGTGAATTGTGCCCGGTGGGGTTAAAAAGAATTTTTCTGCGCTGTCGGGAATTATTCGTAACTTTGCGGGCATATGAAATGTGTTTTGAAAAAATTGGCTGCGCTGGTGTCGGCTTTGGCCGTCGCCGCGGGAGCCGCAGGGGTGGAATTCCGGTTCTATCCCTATGAGCTGAAGCTGAAACATGCGTTCAATCTGGCGTCGATGTCGCGCACGACTACGCCGGGCGTCCAGGTAAGCCTGTCAGTCGACTCGCTGACGGGCTATGGCGAGGCGTCGATGCCCCCTTATCTGGGCGAGTCGGTCGAGTCGGTGATGGCCTTTCTGGGGCGCATCGACCCGCAGCGGCTGGCCGACCCGTTCGCGCTCGAGGAGATTCACGCCTACATGGACTCGCTGGCGCCGGGCAACCGCGCGGCCAAGGCGGCCGTCGACATCGCCCTGCACGACCTGTCGGGCAAGATGATGGGTCAGCCGTGGCATCGCATCTACGGCCTCGACCCCGCCGACGCGCCGTGCACGTCATACACCATCTCGATTGACACGCCCGAAGAGCTGGCGCGTAAGCTCGAAGAGTCGGCGCCCTACAGCATCATCAAGGTGAAGATGGGTGTGCCGGGCGACCGCGAGCTCATCGAAACCATCAGGCGCCACACGCAGAAGCCCCTCTGCGTCGATGTCAATCAGGGGTGGAAGTCGCCTGATGAGGCGCTTGAAAACATCATGTGGCTCGCCGACAAGAACGTGCTCTTCGTCGAGCAGCCCATGGCCAAGACCGACATGGAGGGCCACGCGTGGCTCAAAGCGCGCTCGCCGCTCCCAATCATTGCAGACGAGGCAGTGCAGACCTCGGCCGACGTGCCGGCCCTGGCCCGCGCCTACGACGGCATCAACATCAAGCTGATGAAGTGCGGCGGTCTGCACGACGCATACAAGATGGCCACTCTGGCGCGCGCCCTCGGCATGAAAGTGATGGTCGGGTGCATGACCGAGACTTCGTGTGCCGTCTCGGCCGCCGCCCAGCTCGCCCCGTTGGCCGATTGGGTTGACCTCGACGGCAACCTGCTCATTGCCAACGACCTCTTCGCCGGCATGCGCATCGTCAACGGCCGCGTAACGCTCACCTCCCTCCCCGGCATCGGCGTTGTGGTGAAATAACAAAAAAGCTGAGATTCAAATCTCAGCTTTTTTGTTGCCTTGGAAGGATTCGAACCCTCACAGGCGGAACCAGAATCCGACGTGCTACCATTACACCACAAGGCAGTGGGTTGTTCGTTTGAACGGTGCAAAGTTAGCGCGTTTTTTTGATTCTGCAAAATTTTTCGGGAATTTTTTGCAAAAAAATTTTTCAGTCGGGGTCGGGGGCCTGCGCGTAGGAGAGCACGGTGGGCGATTCGACGTCGACACCGAAGCGGCGTGCGCGCTCCATGATTGCACGGGCCAGGCGGGGCTTCAACTCTTCGGGACAGTAGCGGAAGTAGGCCTCGGCGGCGCGCACGTGGGCGGCGTCGGGCATGGGGTATTCCCGGCGTTCGGGCAGCCCGAAAACGGAGTCGGGCAGTTCTTTTTTCTCTTCGTATGAAAGTCGGTCGTTCATAATCAATAGGAGGGGTTTGTTTGTGGTTTTAACGCCGGGGGTCCGGTTTTTGTTTCCGTGCAGATTTGTGTATTCGGAATTTTAGCGTTAAATTTGTTCTATAATCAGATGAAAACTATGCGAAAACTTACCGCTGAAGAAATCGGGACGCTGAGCGCCGCCGGTTGTGTCGCCGCCGACTGGGGCGCAGTTGAGGTCGAGGAGCCGTTTGTGGTGTCGGCCTATCGTCGAGTGTCATTTTCGGGCCGCGTGTGTCTCGGACCGGCTGTCGGGTCGTTTGTGCTCGACGGCGGCGTGGAGGTCAGCGCCGGCATCAGTGATGCGCGGCTCCACAACGTGTCGGTAGGCCGCGGGGTCTACATCGGCCGTGTCGCCAATTACATCGCCAACTATGATATTGCCGACGGCGCGTTCATCGAGAACGTCAATCAGATGGTAACGCGGCCGGGGGCGACGTTCGGTGTGGGCACGGAGGTGTCGGTGCTGAACGAGACGGGCGGCCGCGAGGTGATTATCCACGAGCGGCTGTCGGCCCAGGAGGCGTATCTGTCGGCCATGTATCGCCATGACCGGGCGCTCACGGCCGGCATGCGGGCCATCGCGGCCCGTCGGGTCGACGCGGCGCGGGCCGACCGCGGCAGGGTGGGGCGCATGGCGCGGATTGTCAATGCCGGCACCCTTGTCGACGTGCTGGTCGGCGACTATGCGCGGGTCGAAGGCGCCACGAAGCTCGTGAACGGCACTCTGGCGTCGTCGCAGGCCGACCCGGTGGTGGCCGGCGCAAATGTGATTGCCGAGAACTTCATCATGGCGGCCGGCGCGCACGCCGACGACGGCGCGCTGATGCGCAACGTGTTTGTCGGTCAGGGCACTCACATCACCCACCTTTTTTCGGCCCACGACTCGCTGTTCTTTGCCAACTGCACGCTTGAAAACGGCGAGGCGTGTGCCGTGTTCGCCGGGCCGTTCACCGTCAGCATGCACAAGTCGAGCCTGCTCATCGCGGGCCTGTTCTCGTTTCTCAACGCCGGCTCGGGTTCGAACCAGAGCAATCACATGTATAAGCTCGGGCCGATTCATCAGGGCGTCGTCGAGCGCGGGTCGAAGACCACGAGCGACTCCTACGTGCTCTGGCCGGCGCGCATCGGCGCGTTCTCGCTCGTGATGGGGCGCCACGTGTCTCACCCCGACACGTCGTCGCTGCCGTTCTCCTATCTGATAGAGAACGACGGCCGGAGCTATCTCGTGCCGGGCGTCAACCTGCGCAGCGTCGGCACGATTCGCGACTCGCAGAAATGGCCGCGCCGCGACCGCCGCAACGACCCTGACCGCCTGGACATGATTAACTTCAACCTGCTCAGCCCTTACACGATTTCGCGCATGCAGAGCGGCATGCGGCTGCTCGACTCGATCGAGGCCGTGGCGGGCACGGGCGCCGACAAGTATGCCTATCAGGCAATGACCATCGAGGCGCGTGCTCTGCGCAACGGACGCCGATATTACGCCATGGCCGTTGACAAGTTCATGGGCAACTCGCTCATCAAGCGTCTCGAAGGGCGCACGTATGCCACCGACGCCGAGATTGCCGAGCGCTTGAAGCCCACTCATGAGGCAGGGCGCGGCGAATGGGTCGACCTGGCCGGCATGTTCGCGCCTCAGGCCGAAGTTTGCCGCCTTGTGGCCGACATAGGCAGCGGTGCGGTGGCCACGGCCGAGGCTCTTGAAGAGCGTTTCCGCGCCCTGCAGCGCAATTATTACGACATGGAGTGGACCTGGGTGGCCGACAATTTCGAGGCGTGGTGGGGCAAGGCGCCCTCTGAGCTCACCGCCGCCGACGTGCGTGCCATCGTCGGGCGCTGGACCGAGAGTGTGGTCGGGCTCGACCGCATGCTTTACGACGACGCGCGCAAGGAATTCTCCGACATCTCGCGCACCGGCTTCGGCGTAGACGGCGACGACGTCAGGCGGCGGTCTGACTTCGAGGGCGTGCGCGGCGACTTCGAGTCGGACGCCTTTGTGCGCATGGTCGCCGACCACATCTCGGCCAAGACCGACCTCGGCCGCGAGCTTCTCGGCCGCCTGCCCTGACGCGGCGGAGGGAGTTAAGAATTTAGAATTAAGAATTCTTTGAGGGTTATGGAGCCGCGGATTCTTCCGCGGCAGAGGGTCGACAATTTTTTGTCGTTAAGTTTTTTGTCGCGAAAGTCCGCGGAAAAATCCGCGGCCCCGGTTGGTGTGTCCTCCCCGGGAAGGCAGCGGCGCGGGAGGAGATGATGATGCCCTGCGGGCAATTTTGAGGCGGATTTGGCGGGACGGGGGTAAGGGCGAAAAGCGGGAGTGTGGCGGGGGTGTGGATAAATTGATTATGAAATGTGGATTAAAATGCGTAACTTTGTGCAGAATATGCAACCATTCGTCCATCTCCACGTCCACACGCAATATTCCGTGCTCGACGGCCAGGCCACGGTCAAAGGTCTGGTCGACAAAGCTATTGCCGACGGTATGCCCGGGCTTGCCATCACCGACCATGGCAACATGTTCGGCATTAAAGAGTATTTTAACTACGTAAAGAAAATCAATGCGAAGCGCAGCGAGGAGGGGCTGGAGCCGTTCAAGCCGATTTTCGGCTGCGAGATGTATGTGGCCAACGAGTCGCTGCTGACCCACACCGACAAGAAGGATACGGGCCGCCACCTCATCGTGCTGGCCAAGAACGAGACGGGCTATCACAACCTGATCAAAATCGTGAGCCGCGCATGGACCGACGGTTTCTACTCCCACCCGCGAACCGACAAGTCGGAGCTGGCCTCGCATGCCGAGGGTCTGATTGTGTGCTCGGCCTGTCTGGGCGGCGAAATTCCGAAGCTGATTACGGCAGGCCGCATCGACGAGGCCGAGAAGCAGGTGCTCTGGTACAAGGAGATTTTCGGCGATGACTACTATCTGGAGCTGCAGCGCCACAAGGCCACCGTGCCCCACGCCAACCATGAGGCCTATCCCCTGCAACAGGAGGTGAACGCGGTGCTCGTGGAGTTTGCGCGCAAGCACGGAATCAAACTCGTGGCCACCAACGACGTGCACTTCACCAACGAGGAAGACGCCGAGGCCCACGACCGCCTTATCTGCGTGTCGACAGGCAAGGACCTGAACGACCCGACGCGCATGCTCTACACCAAGCAAGAGTGGATGAAGACCACGGCGGAGATGAACGCGCTTTTCGCCGACATTCCCGAAGCGCTGTCGAACACCGTAGAACTGCTGAACAAGGTAGAGACCTACACGATTGACCACAAGCCGATTCTTCCCAACTTTCCGCTGCCCGACGGCTTCACGGACAACGACGACTATCTGCGCTATCTGACCTACGAAGGCGCCTACCGTCGCTGGGGCCGCGACCTGACCGACGAGCAGCGTGAGCGCATAGACTTCGAGCTGGACACAATCAAGAACATGGGCTTTCCGGGCTACTTCCTGATTGTGCAGGACTTTATCCGCGCGGGGCGCGAGAGGGGCGTGAGCATCGGCCCGGGCCGCGGGTCGGCCGCGGGGAGCGCCGTGGCCTACTGTCTGGACATCACGCAAATCGACCCTATCAAGTATGACCTGCTGTTCGAGCGTTTCCTCAACCCCGACCGCATTTCGCTGCCCGATATCGACATCGACTTCGACGACGACGGCCGCTCGGACGTGCTTGCCTACGTAACGGAAAAATACGGTGCGGAGAAAGTGGCCCGCATCATCACCTACGGCACCATGGCCGCCAAGAGCGCCATCAAGGACGTTGCGCGCGTTGAGCAGCTGCCGCTGCCCGAAAGCACGCGCCTGACCAACCTCGTGCCCAAACGCATGCCCGAGGTCAACGGCAAGGAGCTGAAATGCACGCTGAAAAACTGCTATGAATACGTGCCCGAGTTCAAGCCCGAACTCGAAAGCCCGAACATGCTTGTGCGCGACACGCTGAAATATGCCCTGCAGCTCGAAGGCAACGTGCGCAACACGGGCGTACACGCCTGTGGCGTCATCATCTGCCGCGACGCCGTCAGCGACTGGGTGCCCCTGAGCATCGCGCTCGACAAGGACTCGGGCATGAAGATGCTCGTGACGCAATATGAAGGCTCCGTGATTGAAGAGACCGGCCTCATCAAGATGGACTTTCTGGGCCTCAAGACGCTCTCGATTATCAAGGAGGCCCTGGCCAACATCAAGAACACCCGCGGCATAGACCTCGACATCTCGTCGATTGACCTCTCCGACCCGGCCACCTACCGCCTCTACAGCGAAGGACGCACGGTGGGCACCTTCCAGTTCGAATCGGCCGGCATGCAGAAGTATCTGCGCGAACTTCAGCCGACCACGTTCGAAGACCTCATTGCCATGAACGCCCTCTATCGCCCGGGCCCCATGGACTATATTCCCGACTTCATCAACCGCAAGCACGGGCGCAGTCCGATTGTCTACGATATTCCGGAAATGGAGAAATATCTGAAGGACACGTACGGCGTAACGGTGTATCAGGAACAGGTGATGCTGCTGTCGCGCCTGCTGGCCAACTTCACTCGCGGCGAGAGCGACACCCTGCGCAAGGCGATGGGCAAGAAGCTCATCGACAAGATGAACCACCTCAAGGGCAAATTCCTTGAAGGCGGCCAGGCCAATGGCCACAAGCCGGAGACGCTTGAAAAAATCTGGAAAGACTGGGAAAAATTCGCATCATACGCTTTCAACAAGAGCCACGCCACATGCTACTCGTGGGTGGCCTATCAGACCGCCTATCTCAAGGCCAACTTCCCGGCCGAATACATGGCCGGCGTCATGAGCCGCAACATGGGCGACAAACTGTCGGGCTTCATCGACGAATGCAAGCGCATGAAAATCAACGTCAAAGGCCCTGACGTAAACGAATCGTTCTCGTCGTTCGGCGTGAACTCGGCCGGCGATATCCGCTTCGGACTCGCCGCCATCAAAGGCATCGGCGAGGCGGTAGTGGCCGCCATCATCGACGAGCGCACGGCCAACGGCCCCTTCAAGGGCATTCACGACTTCATC
This sequence comes from uncultured Porphyromonadaceae bacterium, assembly GCA_902495245.1. Lineage (GTDB taxonomy): Bacteria > Bacteroidota > Bacteroidia > Bacteroidales > Muribaculaceae > UBA3263. Next base: position 52,897 of record CABUWI010000007.1, on the reverse strand, counting down.
GAGCGCGTGCCGCTGACGGCCGGCATCAACCGCCGCACCATCGAGAACTTTGCCAAAGCCGGCGCATTCGACTGCTTTTCAGACGAAATCAGGCGCGAAGACTTTTTCGAGGTCAACACGCGCGACGAGACCTTTGCCGAGCAGCTGGTGCGCTACGGCCAGCTCTATCAGCGCGACCGCAGCGCGCAAGAGGCGTCGCTGTTCGACGACCTTGCCGACCCGGCGCTCGACACGTCGGGGCGTCCGCCGATAAAGCACGCCGTGCCGTGGGTGCAGACCGAGCTGCTGTCGATGGAGCGCGAGCTCGTGGGTCGCTATCTGTCGGCTCACCCGCTGGACCCATACTATATGGAACTACGCTTCGGCACGACCTCCATCAGCGACTTCACCTCGGAAGAGTTCGTCATCGAAGAGGGCAAGGAGATAACTCTCGGCGGCATGGCCACCAAGTTCGAGACGCGCCCGGGCCAGAAAGGACCGTGGGGCATACTGACGCTCGAAGACCACACCGGCTCGGTTGAGCTGCGCCTTTTCGGGCAGACCTACGCTCAATTCAACAGCTACTGCACCAACGGCCAGTTCATCAGGGTCATCGGCAAGTATCAGCGCCGCTATGCCAACGAAGACCCGCGCTTCAACATCGTGGCGATTACGCGGCTCGACGACATGAAGAACCGCGTAGTGCGCGGGGTGAGCATCAGGCTCGACACGCACACGCTGACCAAAACATTCGTCGACCTGCTCAAAAAGCATGCCGCCACCAAGAGTGCCGACAATGCCGGCGAGCTTCAGATCGTGGTCTACGACCCGAAGCTCAACCGCTCGGTGCAGCTTCAGAGCCAGCGCACGATTCCTATCAACAAAGAACTCGTCGAGATGCTCGAATCGGAAGATATACCGTTCCGCATTCTCGCCTCCTGACCGATATGAATTACGAAATATATTTACTCACAAAAACCAATCTGATATGACTTTCACTGACGAAAACATTCATGACATCATCGCTTCGGGCAAACCCGTAATGATTGACTTCTGGGCAACCTGGTGCGGCCCCTGCGTGGGCATGGCTCCCACTATCGACGCTCTGGCTCAGGAATACGAAGGCCGTGTGGTTATCGGCAAGTACAATATCGACGAAGAAACCGATCTTGCCATGAAATATCGCATCATGTCGATTCCGACGCTTCTGTTCTTCAAGGACGGCAAGAAGACCGACCTGCGCCTTGTCGGCGCGCAGAGCATCGACAAACTGCGCGAGACTCTCGACGCCCTTCTGGCCCTCTGAATCCCCGTATTTTTCATCAAGCAACCGTTTATTTATGACTCCTTCGGAAAAATTCACCTCCGGCGAATGGACATCTATCATCGACCCGGGCAATTTCGTAAGCCACAACATCACGCCCTATACGGGCGATGCCTCATTCCTGCAAGGTCCGACCGAGCGCACACTGGCCGTCTGGAAGAAGTGTCTGGCGGCACTTGAAGAAGAAAGGGCCAACAACGGCGTCCGCTCAATCGACGCGGAAGTCATCTCGACGATAACATCTCACGGCGCCGGCTACATTGACCGCGAGAACGAGCTGATTGTCGGCCTGCAGACCGACGAACTGCTCAAACGCGCAATCAAGCCCTTCGGCGGCATCAAGGTGGTTGAAAAAGCATGTCGCGAAAACGGCATCGAGCTGCCCGAAAAAATCAAGGATATCTTTGCCCACTACCGCAAGACCCACAACGACGGCGTTTTCGACGTCTACACCGAAGAGATTCGCCGTTTCCGCTCGCTGGGCTTCCTGACCGGCCTGCCCGACAACTATGCCCGCGGCCGCATTATCGGCGACTACCGCCGCCTGGCCCTCTACGGCACCGACCGCCTCATCGAGGCCAAGCGCGCCGACCTTGCCGCCCTGCTCGGCCCCATGACCGAAGACCGCGTCAGGCTGCGCGAAGAAGTGGCCGAACAGATCCGCGCCCTCGGCCAGATTCGCGAGATGGGCGAGATTTACGGCCTCGACCTGAGCCGTCCCGCCGAAAGCGCGCAAGAGGCCGTGCAGTGGGTCTACATGGCCTATCTCGCCGCCGTCAAAGAACAGGACGGCGCCGCCATGTCGCTGGGCAACGTCAGCTCCTTCCTGGACGTCTTCATTCAGTATGACCTTGACCACGGCATCATTGACGAGACTTTCGCCCAGGAGCTGATTGACCAGTTCGTAATCAAACTGCGCATGGTGCGCCACCTGCGCATGGCCAGCTACAACGACATCTTTGCCGGCGACCCCACATGGGTAACCGAAAGCCTCGGCGGGCGCTTCAACGACGGCCGCATCAAGGTTACGCGCACGTCGTTCCGCTTCCTGCAGACGCTCTATAACCTCGGCCCGTCGCCCGAGCCGAACATGACCGTGCTCTGGAGCCCCGAACTGCCCGAAGGCTTCAAGGACTTCTGTGCCAAGGTGAGCATCGACACGTCGTCGATACAGTATGAAAACGACAACCTGATGCGCGAGGTGCGCAACTGCGACGACTACGGCATTGCCTGCTGCGTGTCGTATCAGGCCATCGGCAAGCAGATTCAGTTCTTCGGCGCCCGCGCCAACCTGGCCAAGGCGCTGCTGCTGGCAATCAACGGCGGCCGCTGCGAAAACACCGGCACGGTGATGGTCAAGGGCATTCCGGCGCTGACCTCCGACACCCTCAACTTCGAAGAGGTGATGCGCAACTACAAGATGGTGCTCAAGGAGATTGCCCGCGTCTACAACGAGACGCAGAACATTATCCACTACATGCACGACAAATACTACTACGAGAAGGCGCAGATGGCGCTCATCGACACCAACCCGCGCATCAACCTGGCCTATGGCGTGGCCGGCCTGTCGATTGCCATCGACTCTCTCTCGGCCATCAAGTATGCCAAGGTAACGGCACGCCGCAACGAAATCGGCCTGACCGAGGGCTTCGACATCGAGGGCACATTCCCCTGCTTCGGCAACAATGACGACCGCGTTGACCACCTGGGCGTCGACCTCGTTTACTTCTTCTCGGAAGAGCTGAAGAAACTGCCCGTCTACAAGAACGCGCGCCCGACGCTGTCGCTGCTCACAATCACGTCGAACGTGATGTATGGCAAGAAAACCGGCGCCACCCCCGATGGCCGCGCCAAGGGCGTTGCCTTCGCTCCGGGCGCCAACCCGATGCACGGCCGCGACACTCACGGCGCCATCGCTTCGCTCAGCTCAGTGGCCAAACTGCGCTACCGCGACAGCCAGGACGGCATTTCCAACACCTTCTCGATCATACCCAAGTCGCTCGGACCCACCGACGACGCCCGTGTGGAGAACCTTGTCGGCATGATGGACGGCTACTTCACCAAGGGCGCCCACCATCTGAACGTCAACGTGCTCAACCGTGAACTGCTCATGGACGCCATGGAGCACCCCGAACTCTACCCGCAGCTGACAATCCGTGTGAGCGGCTATGCCGTCAACTTCACCAAACTCAGCCGCGAGCATCAGCTTGAGGTGATTTCGCGCTCATTCCACGAGTCGATGTGATGATCAGAGTCCACTCTTACGAATCAATGGGAACTTTCGACGGGCCGGGCCTCCGGCTCGTCGTTTTCCTGCAAGGGTGCCCCTTCCGCTGCCTCTATTGCGCCAACCCCGATACGATTGACCCCGTCGGCGAGGCGGAGCTGACGGAGGCCGACCATATTCTGCAGATGGCCGTCGACCAGAAGCCGTTTTTCGGGCGCCGGGGCGGCATCACCTTCAGCGGCGGCGAGCCTACGGTTCAGGCGCGCGAGCTGATTCCGCTGTTCGAGCGGCTGAAGGCCGAGGGGATTCACATCTGCCTCGACACCAACGGCGCCATAGTCTCGCCCGACGTTGACCGCCTGCATGAGCTGACCGACCTGGTGCTGCTCGACGTCAAGCAGATCAACCCCGCGCGCCACCTGGCCCTGACGGGCCGCGAAAACGCCAACACGCTCGAAACGGCGCGACGGCTGGCCGAAAAGTCGGTTCCGGTCTGGCTGCGCTATGTGCTCGTGCCCGGGGTGAGCGACGACCCGGCCAACCTTACCGCCTGGGCCGACGCCCTGAGCGGCTACGGAAACGTGGAGCGCGTGGAGATTCTGCCATATCACAAGCTCGGCGTACACAAATACGAGGCCATGGGGCTGGACTACGCCCTTGCCGACACTCCGCTCAACACCCCCGGACAGCTCGAAGCCGCCCGCGCCGTTTTCGCCTCGCGCTTCGCCTGCCCCGTGATTGTCAATTAAAATTCGTAACTTTGCGGCGAAATGAGTAGAAAAAAGACAATGGACGACCTAGGGCGCGACTCCGTGGACGGGTTTCGTGCCAAAAAGAAGTTTCCGATAGCCGTCGTTCTCGACAACGTGAGGTCGCTGAACAACATCGGCTCGATTTTCCGATCGTCAGACGCCTTCTGCGTCGAGCGTATCTGCCTTTGCGGCATCACGGCCACTCCGCCGTCGGTCGAGATTCACAAAACGGCTCTCGGCGCCGAAGACTCGGTGGAGTGGAAGTATTTCGAGACGACAGCCGACGCGCTGGCCGAGCTGCGCGCCGAGGGGTGGACGTTGTGTGCCGTCGAGCAGGCCGACGACTCCGTGTCGCTCGAGTCGTTCCGCCCCGCAGCCGACGCAAAATATGCCGTCGTGCTGGGCCATGAAGTCTACGGTGTGGAGCAGTCGGTTGTCGACGCGTGCGACCTGACGCTTGAAATTCCGCAGTTCGGCACGAAGCACTCGCTCAACGTTGCCGTAACCGCCGGCATATTGCTCTGGCAGCTCGCCAAGAACTATTTCCCCTCTAAAAATGTTGAAAACTAAGCATATTTAATCCAAAATTCAAACAATGAACAAAATTCTAATCGCAGTGGCGGGAATCGCCACTATTCTTGCCGGTTGCGGCGACAAGACAGCCTATGACGTGAAAATTCCCGTTTCGCCCGATTTGAAGGGCAAAGAGATTGTGCTTGTCAATGCCCTGAACGGCGACACCGTTGCCGCGGCTACTGCCGCAGACTCAATCGCGACCTTCAAGGGCAAGATTGAAAAACCCGTTCTCGTCGTTGCCCTGGCCGGACAGATGCCCGTGGCTCAGCTGGTTGTTCAACCCGGTTCAATCACCGTTGACGGCGAGGGCATAGCCACCGGCACGCCCGACAATGACGCCTTTGCCGCGTTCAACAAAGCCGCCGAGGCCGACCAGGAGCATATGGACCGTCTGGCCCTGGAGTTCATGGAGAAGAATCCGGCCAACCCTTATTCGATGGCTCTGTTCAACAGCTTCAGCTACCTGGCGCCCGTGTCGCTCATCGACACTCTTGCAGCTCTGAATCCCGACCTGGCCGACAACCCGAATCTGGCGATGCTGCGCGCCAATGCCGAAGCACGCGAGAAGACCGGTGTCGGCGCCAAGTATGTTGACTTCACCATTGCCCAGCCCGACGCCAAGGCCGTTTCTCTGTCGGAATATATGGCCGGCAAGAAGCTGACCATTGTCGACTTCTGGGCTTCGTGGTGCCCGCCCTGCCGTGCCGAGATTCCCGGCCTCATCAAGCTCTATAACGAGTATAAAGATAAGGGCCTGCAGGTTGTGGGAGTCGACGTGTGGGAGCGCGAAGAGGGCAAAGGTCAGGAAGCCGTCAAGACTCTCGGAATCGATTATCCCGTCATCTATAACGGCGACCAGGCTACCACAAGCCTCTACGGCATCATGGCCATTCCGGTTATTCTTGTAATCGACGAAGAAGGCACCATCATTTCGCGCGACCTGATGGGCGAGGAGCTCGCCGCCTTTATTGCCGAAAAGATGAAATAAGTTATCTGCCTTTCCGGCATTTGGCCGTTTCGGGTACAAAACATTCCGAAACGGCCTTTTCTGTTTGCATAGAATCGGGGAAGTGAGTAAATTTGCCTGCGAAAAATATGAAACGACTAATCTCTTTGCTCATAACCGTTGTGGCTCTGGCGCAGTTTGTCGCTGTGGGTCAGATTATTTCGCGCAACGACTCCGTGGCCAAGTTTGACGCCGATTCGCTGCGCCGTGCCTACGACTCGGGTCCGTATTTCACGTTTTATAAAGACAACTATTTCGTCATCGGAACGGCGCTCGGCTATAAGCCGACAAAATATAACTCGAACGTCAAGTTCCAGATTTCGATTCAGCAGAAGCTGACCAAGTCGGTGCTGCCGTTTCATACCTATCTCTATCTTTTTTACTCGCAGAAGTGTTTCTGGAACGTGTTCGAGAATTCCTTGCCGATGACCGACCTCAACTTCAATCCGGGCATCGGCCTGGCGCGTCCGTTCTTTTCGGAGACCACGGGGCGCTATGTGGGCAAGGCGTTTCTGCTGCTCGAGCACGAAAGCAACGGCCGCGACGGTCTGGCCTCGCGCTCGTGGAACCGCGTCAGCTTCGGCGGCACGATTCTTGTTGACAAAAACCTGATGGTGTCCGGCAAATTCTGGATTCCGATTATCGACGGTTCGAACAACAGGGATATTCTGAAATATTGCGGCATATATCAGTTCGGCATACAGTACATGAACGACAACCGGCGCTTCGGCGTGGCCGCCGTGCTGACCAAACGCGCCGACTGGAATCCGTTTAACTTCAACACGGAGCTGAACATCAAGTATCGCATTTTTGCCCGCGACAACCAGTACTTGTTTCTGCAATATTACAACGGTTACGGCGAAGGGCTGCTTGCATACAAGGAATTTCACAGTGAAATTCGCATAGGCATCTGCCTGAGTCCCACGTTCTTCAGCGAATTCTGACAATCGGGGGGTGTGAAAACTTTGTGGCAAATGTGTTCAAAATTTGTCTGCGGCTACATTTGTGGCTAACTTTGTAACCGTAATGAAGAAATCATCACATAACAGATTCCTGATGCTGTCGCTGAGTGTGCTCGTGGCCGTGGCGGCTTTGGCGTATACTCTCGGCGTCTGGCAGGTCAGCCGGCTCAACAACAATTTGCAGCCTCAGGCCGTAGAGTCTAACATGGTGGTGCGTTTTGCGCTTGACCCCGAGTGTACGGTGCGCTCCAACACGGGCAGCAAAGTCTTTTTCGATATGGGTTCGCGCCATTCGTTCATTTCGAGCGCCGAGCTTGACCGGCTTACCGAAATCGGCTATCCTTTCCGCCTGGAGCGCTGCCTGATGGTTACGACCGACCCTTCGGGCCGCTACAAGCTTTACACCCGCAAAGTGGTTATGGACATCGGGCTGCCCAATCCCGAACTGCCCGGAGGATATTACCATATACGCAATGCCGACCTGCTTGTCAGCGACCGCGCCGACGATAACATTTTCGGCATGGACATTCTTCGCCGCTATGTTCTTGAACGCACGTGGGACGACAACGAGATGCGGCTCTACAAGAATGTGCCCGAAGGCTACGTGCCGGTGTGCGACATCAACGTCTACGATGCCGAGCTCGGCAACCTGCTATCGCCCAGCCTCCGCGCAAGCATCATGCTGACCGTCAACAACGACGAGCCGCGCGAATACTTCTTCGACACAGGCGGCGAGATGCGCAAATATGAGCTCGTGCAGCCGCGCGCCAACGCCGACTACGCGCTCTCGTCGCTGAAAAGAGACTCCGTTACCGGCTATCTGATTCAGCCCCGATGTTACGTTACGTTCGGCGACCGCCTGCGCTACAGCTCTGTGGTGTATTGCGACACGCTTCACACCGACAAATATTCCGTCAACCCCCTGCGCCTGTTCGACCAGGACATGGTGCTTGACATGCCGGGGCGCAAGATGCTTGTTCATAAAACCAGTAACGGCCAATGAGATACATGCTCTGCGCCGGCGAGGCTTCGGGCGACCTGCATGCCTCGGAACTTATTCGCGCTCTGCGGCAAAAAGACTCGCAGGCGCGTTTCGCGTTTCTTGGCGGCGACCTCATGGCCGAGGCTGCCGGGTCGGAGCCGGTGATCCATTACTCGCAGATGGCCTACATGGGGTTCGGCGACGTCGTGCGCCATTTGCCGCAGGTTGGCCGCAACCTGCAGGTGGCCCGCTCGGTTCTGGGGCGTCTGCGGCCCGACGCGCTGATACTTGTCGACTACCCGTCGTTTAATCTCAGGCTGGCCGCCGAGGCCGAAAAAGAGGGCATACCGGTCTACTATTACATCTCGCCTAAAGTGTGGGCGTGGAAGGAATATCGCACGGCGCAGATTGCGCGCTATTGCCGCCGCGTGCTCTCCATCTTGCCGTTCGAGCCGAAATTTTATGCCGACCGCGGCTATGGCCGGTGCACATATGTCGGCAACCCGTCGGTCGAGGAGATTGACGCGCGGCTCTCTGCCCTTACCCCCGAAGCGCTTGACGCATTCAGACAGGAAAACGGCCTCGGCACCAAACCGATTATCGCCCTCGTGCCCGGCAGCCGGGTCAGCGAGATACGCAGCAATCTGCCCGTCATGCTCGAAGCCGCCCGGGTGCTCGAGTCGAAATTTCAGGCGGTCATTGCCGGCGCGCCCTCGATTGACCGCTCGCTCTATGACACGCGGTTACCCGTGGTGTTCGGCGCGACGACCACGCTGATGCGCAGCGCCACGGCGGCGCTGGTAACGTCGGGCACCGCCTCGCTCGAGGCCGCTCTGGCGGGCGTGCCTCAGGTCGTGTGCTACCGCCATTCCGGATCGCGCGCATTTTATGCGGTCATGTCTCATGTGCTGAAGATTCCGTATGTCAGCCTTCCCAATCTGATTGCGGGCCGCGACGTGGTGCCCGAGCTGCTGCTTCACCGCTGCACGCCGCTGCAGGTGTTGCGCCGTCTGCTCGACATACTTCCCGGCCACTCCGGGCGCGCCGCCCAGCTCGACGGCTATAAGCTCGTCAGGGAGCGGCTGGGGCGCACCCATGCCGCGGCCACAGCGGCCTCCATCATCGTTTCCGACCTCAAAAAATGAGGTTTATGGAGTTCCGGCGCAATTTTTGCGCCATTTTGGGGGCAAACATATTTGGCCGAAATGAAGATTTTGTGTAACTTTGCGCTACGTATAAAAACCAATCTTCAACTTAACAACCCATGAGAACGAATCTTAGTTCCAAGATTAAACTCGACAGCATTCCCAGCCGCTACTATGCGCCTGCCGATGAAATCGAGCTCGCCGCCCTGACGCGCGAGGAAAAAATCGACACCCGTATCTACGAGAACCTGACCGAAGGCTCGGACGGTATTGCCGAACACGTTGTTCACGCCCTTCACCGCGCCGAAGCCAAGCGCGGCAAGTTCGTGATGGCCCTCGGCGCCGGCAACAGCGTGAGCTCCGTATATTCGGCTCTGATAGAGCTTTACAAGAAGGGTGAAGTCAGCTTCAAGAACACGGTGGTTTTCAACCTCTGCGACTTCTATACCGACGGCACCACCGAATCGGCATCGACCCTGAAGGTGCTCAAAGAGAACTTCCTCGACCATGTCGACATCAAACCCGAAAACATTCATTCGTTCAATACGGCTTGCCCGCGCGAAGAAGTGGGCGCCATGTGTCGCGAATATGAGGCTGAAATCGAGGCCGCAGGCGGTCTTGACCTTTGCCTCTGTCAGGTAGGCCCTCACGGAGCGCTCGGCATGAACGAGCCCGGCTCGACGGCCTCGAGCGTGTGCCGCCTGGTGCTTCTGAGCGCCGAGCAGCGTCAGAACATCTCGAACGCCTATAAGGTAGACCACGCCCCGACAACGGCTCTGACCCTCGGCGTGAGCGACATTCTTGCCAGCCGTCGCATAATCGCCATGGCCTGGGGCGAAAACCGCGCCGAAATTGTGGGCAAGGCCGTTGAAGGCCAGGTAACGCCCGCCGTTCCCGCCTCGATGCTGCAGACCCACAGCCGCACCACTCTCGTGCTCGACATCAATGCCGCCGAGGGCCTGACGCGCATCAGCCACCCCTGGCTCGTAACCTCGTGCGAGTGGAACGACAAACTGATTCGCCGCGCAATCGTATGGCTCTGCCAGCAGACCGGCAAGCCGATTCTGAAACTCACCAACCAGGACTATAACGACCACGGCCTTGGCGAACTGCTGGCCATCTTCGGCAGCGGCTACAACGTGAACATCAAGGTGTTCAACGAGCTGCAGCACACCATCACCGGCTGGCCCGGCGGCAAACCCAACGCCGACGACACCTATCGCCCCGAGCGCGCCAACCCCTATCCGAAGCGCGTAATCGTATTTTCGCCTCACCCCGATGACGACGTCATCTCGATGGGCGGTACGCTGAAGCGCCTCGTCGACCAGGGTCATGACGTTCACGTGGCCTACGAGACCTCGGGCAACATCGCCGTGGGCGACGAAGACATGATGCGCTACATCATGCTCAACGACTACATCGCCCCCCTGTTCGGCTTCGACAACGACAACTTCAAGAAGAAGAGCAAGGAAATCAACGAGTTCGTCGCCAACAAGCAGAACGGCGACATGGACTCGGAAGATATCCGCACAATCAAGACCATGATTCGCCAGGCCGAGGCCCGCACCGCCTGCAAGTGGATCGGCGTCAAGCCCGAAAACGTCCACTTCCTGCGCCTGCCGTTCTATGAGACCGGCGCAATCAAGAAGGGCGACCTGACCGAGAAGGATATCGCCATCGTGCGCGAGCTCATCACGTCGGTCAAGCCCCATCAGATTTTCGTGGCCGGCGACCTTGCCGACCCCCACGGCACTCACCGCGTCTGCACCGACGCCGTCCTGGCCGTCATCGACGAGTGCAAGGACGAAGAGTGGATGAAGGATTGCCGCATCTGGATGTATCGCGGCGCATGGGCCGAATGGGAAATCGACCACATTGAAATGGCCGTGCCCATCTCGCCCGAAGAGCTCCGCTTCAAGCGCAACTCGATTCTGAAGCACCAGAGTCAGATGGAGAACGCCCCCTTCCTGGGCGACGACGACCGCCTGTTCTGGCAGCGCGCCGAAGAGCGCAACCGCGCCACGGCCGAGCTCTACAGCTCGCTGGGTCTCGCCGAATATGAGGCAATGGAGGCCTTCGTGCAGTACCACCCGATTCGCGAAGAGTAATAATATAACGCAATCAACACATCTAATCCCCGAAATTCGCCAATTTGGCGAATTTCGGGGATTCATAGATTATACGTGTCTCGAATAAGTTGGCGAAATTTGCACCCGTAATTCAAAAACACCGTCAAATCACGAATAATGAAAAAGAAATTCATATCGCTGTTGCTGACGCTTGCGGCCGTGATGCCGGCCGGAGCGCAACAGGTGTTGACACTCGACGAGTGCCGCCAGATGGCGCGCGACAATAACAAGGCCCTGAGCATGGCGTCGGCCGAACAGCGGGCGGCATATTATCAGCGCAAATCGGCTTTTACGAACTATCTGCCCAAGGTGTCGGCCACGGGCGGCTACATGTTTACGTCGCGCGAGATTTCGCTGCTCAACGACGAGCAGAAGTCGACGCTGCCTCATCTGGGCGACGCCGTTGCCGCGCAGCTGGGTCAGGCCATGCCGCAGTTGCCGATAGGCCAGCTGCTGCAAGGCCCGCTCAATGCGGCCGGTCAGAGTCTGGTCGACGCGCTTGACACCGACACGCGCAATGCCGGCGCCCTGGCCGTGATGCTGACCCAGCCCGTCTACATGGGCGGCAAAATCCGCGCCTACAATAAAATTGCCCGTCTTGCCGAACAGGCTGCCGCCGATAAATATGACATCGCCCTTCAGGACGTCATGGTCGAGGTGGACGAGACATACTGGCAAATCGTCGCTCTGACGGCCAAGAAAGAGCTGGCCGAGAGCTATCTGAAGCTGGTCGAGGACCTCGACAAGGACGTCGAGGCCATGGTCAGCGAGGGCGTGGCCACCAAGGCCGACGGCCTGAGCGTCAAGGTCAAGGCCAATCAGGCCAACGTGGCGCTGATTCAGGTCAACAACGGCCTTAGCCTGCTGAAGATGCTGATGTGTCAGATTATCGGCCTTGACGTCAACACGGACATCAGCCTGGCCGACGAGAGCATGCTTGACAATCTTACGGCAGAGACGGAGATGCCTGTCGGCGCTGCGTCTGAAAGCTGGCGCACCGACCGCCCCGAGCTGCGTGCCCTGGGCCGCGCCGCCGAGGTAGACAACCAGCGCGTCAAGCTGGCACTGGCCGAGACGATGCCAACGGTGGCGCTTACCGGCGGATACTCCCTGATGAATCCCTCGCTGTTCAACGGTTTCGAGAATAAGTTCCACAACTTGTGGTCGGTGGGCGTAGTGGTGAACATACCCATCGTTACCTGGGGCGACCGCATCTACAAGGTCAAGGCCGCCAAGGCCCGCAGTCAGGTGGCGAAGCTCAAGCTCGACGAGGCCACCGAAAAGATTGAACTGCAGATTGCCCAGAGCCGGCAGAAGGTCGAGGAGTCGCGCAAGCGCCTGGCCGCCTCGGAGAGCGCGGCAGGTGTGGCCGAGGAGAACCTGCGCATCGCCACGCTGGGCATGGAAGAGGGCGTCATTCCCGTAATAAATGTGAACGAGGCGCAGACCGCATGGCTCGGCGCACGGTCGGAGCTCATCGCCGCCAAAATCGACATGAAGCTCGCCGCGATTCACCTGCAGCGTGCCCTCGGCACCATCTAAAAATCGTAAACAAGAACAATCACATTGAGAAATAAAGAGATATGAACCGCAAGAAAACGAATTTCACGCTTGTGTTGTTTGCCGCCGCCATAGTGGTGGTTGCCATTATCGTAGTCATCATAATAGGCCTGAACATGTCGGAGCAGCCCGAGGTTATTCAGGGTCAGGCCGAGACGAGCGACTATCGCGTGTCGGGCAAAGTGCCGGGCCGTGTGCTCGAAATCCGCGTGCAGGAGGGCGATACCGTCTGCGCCGGCGACACGCTTGTCATTCTCGAAGCCCCCGACGTGGAGGCCAAGCTGGCGCAGGCCAACGCCGCGCGCATGGCTGCCGAAGCCCAGCGGCGCAAGGCCGACAACGGCGCGCAGCGCGAGCAGATTGAGGGCGCCTATCAGCTCTGGCAGAAAGCCAAGGCCGGCGTCGAAGTGGCCGAGAAGAGCTATAACCGCGTGAACCGCCTGTTTGAGCAGGGAGTCCTGGCCGAGCAGAAGCGCGACGAGGCCTACGCGCAATATCAGGCGATGCTCGCATCGGAGCGCGCCGCCAAGAGCCAGTATGACATGGCCGTGAAGGGCGCCCGCTCGGAAGACAAGTCGATGGCCGGCGCCCAGGTGCTCCGCGCCGAGGCTGCCGTCAGCGAGGTGAACTCCTACATCAACGAAACCGTTCTGACCGCCCCGCAGGCCGGAGTGGTTACGGAAATCTATCCCGAGCAGGGCGAGCTGGTGGGCACGGGCGCGCCGCTGATGAACATTGCGCGGCTCGATGACACATGGTTCGTCTTCAACGTGCGCGAGGACATGCTGCCGGGCCTGACCGTCGGCACGGAGTTCGAGGCCTACATGCCCGCGCTTGACCGCAGGGTGGCCCTGCGCGTGTCGCGCATCAAGGAGGTCGGCAGCTATGCCGTCTGGAAGGCCACCAAGGCGCTCGACCAATATGACCTCAAGACATTCGAAGTGAAGGCCGTGCCGGCCGACGGCGCGGAGCTCGGCGACGTGAAGCCGGGCATGACTGCCGTTGTCGAACGCAAGTGAACCGTCGGGAAAGATGAAGCGGAAAAACGTTTTTCTGCGCGTGTGGACGCTGTGGATGCGCGAATTGCATTTCTTTTCGCGCCGCCCGATGCTGCTCATACTGTTGTTTCTTGCCCCGATTCTGCTGATATGGTTCTTCACGTCGCTCATGGCCGCCGGGCTGCCCTCGGAATTGCCCGCGGGCGTGATTGACGAGGACGACACGTCGGTTACGCGCCAGCTGGTGCGCACGCTCGACGCCATGGAGAACACCAACCTGGTTCACCGCTATCACACCTTTGCCGAGGCGCGCGAGGCCATGGACCGCGGCGAAATTTACGGCTTCATTCACATTCCGCAGGGCACGACGGCGCGCGCCCTGAGCCAGCGGCGCCCCAAGATTGCCTTCTACACCAACGAGGCCTACTTCGTGGCCGGGTCGCTGATGATGCGCGACCTGCGCACAATCTCCGAGATGGCCGGCATGGCCGTTTCGCGCCAGACGTTCACGGCCAAAGGCATGACCGACGACGAGGCGATGGCGGCCATCAGACCCATCGTCATCGAGGCGCACCCCATAGGCAACCCCGTGCTTGACTATTCGGTCTATCTGAGCAACATAATCGTGCCCGGCTGCCTGCTGCTGTTCGTACTGATTTTCACGCCCTACACAATCGGCCTGGAGTGGAAGCGCGGCACTCAGCGCGAGGCCTACGAGATGGCCGGCGGGTCGTCAACGGTGTTCCTCGCGGGCAAACTCGTGCCGCAGACGCTGCTGTTCTCGCTGATGATGTTGCTCTGCGACGTGGTGTTCTATAAGTATCTGCAATTTCCCTGCCGCTGCGGCCTGTGGGCTATGTTCGGCGTCGGGGTGCTGTGCATTCTGGCCGCGCAGGCGTTCGGCACGTTCGTGTTCGGCGTAATGCAGGGCCAGATGCGCTTCTCGATGTGCATCTGCTCGCTTTGGGGCATCGTCAGCTTCTCCATTTCCGGTCTGTCGTTCCCGACCATGGCCATGGACCCGCTGCTTCAGGCCTTTGCGTGGCTCTTTCCGCTGCGCCACTATTATCTGCTATACGTAAACCAGGCGTTGCACGGCTACTCAGTCTTCTATGCGTGGTCGTCGGTAGTTGCGCTGCTCTGCTTCATGCTGCTTCCGCTGCTCACGCTGCCGCTCTACCGCCACGCCATACGCCATGCCAAATACGTTCCATGAATTCGATTGTTAACATAGCCCAGATATGGTGGGCCGAGCTGCGCAACGTCATGCGCGACCAGGGCGTGGTTCTGTTCGTGTTCATCGTGCCGCTGCTCTATCCGCTGCTCTACGCGTTCATCTACAATAACGAGGTTGTGCGCGACGTGCCGGTGGCCGTCGTCGACGAGTCTCAGTCGCCGCTGTCGCGCCGGTTAGTGCGCATGCTCGACGCCACGCCCGAGGTCAAGGTGGCCGCGCGCTGCCTCTCGGTGGCCGAGGCCGAAGAGCTGAACCGGCGCTCGGAGGTCTATGCCGTCGTGGTGATTCCCGCCGACTTCAGCAAGCGCCTCGTGCGCGGCGAGCAGGCCACGGTGGGCGTCTATGCCGACATGGCCGGCATGCTCTACTACAAGTCGGCGCTCCTTGCCGCCACCAACGTCAGCCTGGAGCTGAACAAGGACATCAAGGTGGAGCGCTTCTACACCGGCGCCACCGATCGCCAGGAGCAGATTGCCACGCAGCCGATAGGCTATGACTACGTGTCGCTCTACAATCCGCAGAGCGGTTTCGCGGCCTTCCTGATGCCGCCCGTGCTGATGCTGATTCTGCAGCAGACGCTGATGCTCGGCATCGGCATGACCGGCGGCGGCGTGCGCGAACGCTTCGGCCAGATTGCCGTGCCCCCGGGCAAGATTTACAAGAATCCGCTCCACATCGTTGCCGGCCGCACGCTGTTCTACTTCGTGCTCTATCTGCTGCTGGCAATGTACATGTATGTCGTCGTTACGCGGCTGTTCACGCTGCCTCAGCTCGGCCATTGGGCAACGTATCTCGCCTTCATGGTGCCGTTCCTGTTAGCGTCGATTTTCATGGCCATAACCTACTCGGCGTTCGTCTATCGCCGCGAAGACTGCATCTTGCTCTTCGTGTTCATGTCCGTGCCTCTGCTGTTCATTTCGGGCATCTCGTGGCCCGGGGCGGCCGTGCCCGACTTCTGGCGTTGGGTGGGCTACCTGTTCCCCTCGACCTTCGCCACCAACGGCTACGTGCGCATCAACACGATGGGCGCCTCGCTCCACGACGTCAGCCGCGAGTTCATTGCCATGTGGATTCAGGCAGGTGTCTATTTCCTCTGTTCCGTAGTGTTTTACCGTCGCGAAATCATGCGGCGACTCAACGCACGCCGCGCCCGAAAATGAGATTCAAGTACTGTCCTGACTGCGGCGCCCCGCTGACGGGGCGCGAACTTGGCGACGAGGGCGTCGTCGAGTGGTGCGAGCGGTGCGCCAAGCCGTGGTTCCCCATCTTTCCCACGGCGGTCATAGCGCTCGTGCATAACGAAAAAGGCGAAGTCCTGCTGCTGCATCAGGACTACATTTCGCGCGACTTCTGCAACCTTGTCTCGGGCTACATCAAGCCGGGCGAGAACGCCGAAGAGACGGCCGTGCGCGAAATCATGGAAGAGACCGGCCAGGAAGTCGAACTGCTCGAACCGGTGTGCACCACCTGGTTCCCGCGCAAGGAGATGCTGATGGTCGGCTTCTTCGCCCGCGTAACGGCAAGGCCGCTGCGCCTCTCGACGGAGGTGGACTCCGCCGCCTGGCACCGCCCCGACGAAATCCTCGCCCTGGTCAGCAACCGCCCCGGCTCGGCCGCCCGCGCCCTCTGCGAACGCTTCGTCGCGCGGGAGGCGCGCTGACTTGAGGGAATGACCAATCTCCGGCGTAGGGGCGCTTCATGAAGCGCCCGCTTGTCGCGACGCTTAAGCAGCTGATTTGTTGGCCGAAACGGCGGGTGCTTCATGAAGCACCCCTACACTAATGTGGGTATAATTGTCGGGTGGACGTTTGAACATTGTTGTAGCAACACCCTTATAGATATAGTTTGTGCGGGGGAGATGATGCCCTGCGGGCATCGGAGCGGCGGATTATTCCGCCGAAACGGGATATGTATCTGTTGGTTAGGGTTTTGTCGCGCGTGGCGGCGGAATGATCCGCCGCTCCTTGTTGCAATTGTCAAAAATCGCGCGGAATTGTTTTGGTTTTAGAAATTTTTGCTAACTTTGCAGTCGCAGACCGCCTTGCAGAAGCCTCGGTCCGGGGTCAAGCGGGCGGGTTGCAGAAACATAAATAGAAAAGCGTTTATCCGCGCTGATTCTTGACCATTGGAGATTCTCGCAAAATTTCATTTAGATGTCAAGGATTGAGCAACGGTAGATGCCCGTGGATATGTAATATCTTGCATTCGACATGCTGTTCCGTGAGGAATATGGTCGGATGCATCGGTTGCATATGCGAGCGTGGGCTTCTGCGTTGCCGTCTGACATCTAAAAGGCAATGCGAGAAGCCTCCAATGGTAGGACGGTAACAGATACAGATTCCTGCGCTCTTCTTGTGTAAACCAATCAATTGCCAACGAGAGGATGACCGCGGCAACATAACAGTCAATGGATAAAACAGACCGCCGCTTTTATCTTGCAGAGGGCCAGGAAAACGTCGAAATCCGGCAATACATGTCGCTGGACAATCTGATTGCGCAACTGGCTTCCGGCAACTATTATGTCAAAAAGAAAAAGCGTTTTGAAGATGCGAATGAGGCGTCAATGCCAATTAAATATGCTTTCGGAATCGCGGAGGCATGCCGCCCGTTGAGACCCGCTGACCATAAAATGGACGCGGAACAACGTGAAAGATTCAATAGGTTTAAGGAGTATTGTGAGAATTTCGTCTCATGCTGGACCACGGAGCAGAATGAAAACATTTTCATGTGGAAATGTTACGGCCCTGACCATGGCGTCTGCATCAAATCAACAATAAATAAATTCCTCGAATCTTTCGATGCTCGGTGTTGGGAGGATTATCGGGTCGAATGGAGACCTGTGCAATACCGACAGTTTGACTTTCAATTTGACCCAAAGGAGACTATATTTATAAAAGATCCGGCATATATGTTCGAGTCGGAGATGCGGTTTCTTTTTATTCCGCGCAACATGGACGAAGATGAGAAACATCGGCGACGCCACATTTTATTGCCTGTGAATCACCATGATATGATTGAAGAGGTGATATTATCGCCTTATCTGTCAAAAGCAACCGCAAACGTCATCAAATCATATATAGAAAAAAAGTTAAAGTGCAAAGTAACGCATTCAAAAATCAAGTTAAACAAATAACATCAAAAGCATTATGACTCCATTTTTTAACAAACTGCAAAGAGACTTGAAAGTCTGCTTTGCCGCATTATGCATGCTCCTGGTTGCATCGCCCGCGACCGTTCATGCCTACGACTTTACCATCAATGGCATCAGCTACGACGTGCTGTCATACGATGAACTGAGATGCGAAGTGGCCGATGTTTTCACTAAGGCCGATGGTGCAATCAAGATTCCCGATACCGTCGAATTCGACGGCAGAATATTTCGAGTTACCTCCATTGGCAATCAAGCTTTCAAAGGCTGTAGCTCAATAACAAGCATTCAGTTGCCTGCCGACCTAACAGCTATTGGCAATGAAGCATTTTGCAATTGCCGTTCCTTGCTAAGTCTTCACTTGCCAGATGGCGTAACGACCATTGGCAATTCTGCATTTATGGGGTGTAGTTCGGTGTCGAGTATTCAATTGCCCAACAGCGTTACGTTTATTGGCAATTCTGCATTTGAAGGTTGTAGTTCTTTGAGGAGCCTTCAGGTGCCTGACGGTGTAACGTCAATTGGCGCATATACATTTGTGTGTGAAAATTTATCTGAATTGTATTTGCCAAAATCATTGCGAAAACTTGAAAATAGGATCTTTTGTCGCGAATATTATAGCGACGTCTTAGGATGTCCGTTTTTGTCAAGTTTGATATGCAGATCAGCTGTTCCGGCCGACACTGAAGGGAACAGTTTTTATGGCTATGACAAGAATGTGTCTTATTATCAAACAAATACGACGCTTTATGTGCCTAAAGGGAGTCTTGAGGCGTACAAAGAGGCTAAGGGGTGGAAAGATTTCAAAATAGTCGAGTATGATTTAGAGGACGGCATTGACGAGGTTGTTGCGCCGGGTGCTGTGCGTAAGGAAGTTGGACGATATGACCTTAGCGGACGCGAGGTTGACGGTGGCCACAAGGGGATAACTATTGTGCGCTATGACGACGGCAGCGCGACAAAGATTTATCAAGATTGACCTTACGAAATATCTTTGCGGCGGGTGGAGGCCATTGCGGGCGTCCACCCGCTTTTTGTCGCGAGGGTTGATGATGCCCTGCGGGCATCTTGGAGCCGCGGATTCTTCCGCGGACGGGAGTGTCAAAAGGGTGTTGCTCAGGGCTTTGATGCTAAATCCGCGGAATAATCCGCGGCCCCCTATTGCCCGTAAGGGCATGGTCTTTAGGTTAGCCCCGTCATGGCGCGCCAGCGCCTTGGCGGGGTTTGTGGGTTTCGTTGCCCGGTAGGGCATGGTCTTTTTGTTGCGTGGGGAGCGAGGGTGTTGTAAAAACAAAAAAATTACAAGGTTTCCGCTGAGGTGGATAATCGGCTGATTTGTCCGCGAAAACGGCGGCCGGTCCATGGACCGCCCCTACATTGGAGGACGATGGGAATTATTGGGCGGAGGATAAGGCGGAGGCGACGATTAGGGGCGGCGGATAAGGCGCGAGAGCGACGTTACGCCGAGCTCGGTAGCAAAAAGTTACTTCATGTCGGCGCACGTCGGCGTAACGTCGGCTCCGCCTCCTTATCCGCCGCCCCTATTGGCCGTGCGTATTTATACGTTGTGTATTAAGGGAGCTTATTGGGCGGGGGTGAGGGTGAAGCCGGCGGGGGTGGCGGCGACGGTGAGGTTGCCGGGGAGGGCGGGGAGGAGGTCGCCGGGGGAGAGCCATTGGGCGGGGTAGCCGGGGTCGACCGTGGCGGGGTCAATGGCGGCGGTGGAGAAGATGAAGATGCGGTTGCGGCCTTCGGCCTGAGAGAAGACGTCGCGGTTGAAGCGGGTGGAGAGGAAGATGACGGGGAGGCCGGGGTGGGCGCTGACGAGTCGGGCGAGGGTGCCGTCTTCGTCGCCGTCGAAGTTGAAGACTATGATTGCGGAGCCGAAGAGCTGGGTGCGGCTTTTGCCGCTGAGGTTGAGTGATTTGTTCATGGTGTGGGGTCAGTCGTTTTCGTCAAATTGGTCGGGAATGTGGACTACGAGGCCGTCGTAGGCGAGCTTGACGCCTTCGGGGAGGCGGAGGGAGGCTTCGGCGGCGGGGCCTATGCCGTGGCTCATGTGTGTGATGTAGGCGATGCGGGGTTTGACTTCGGCAATGATGTCGAGTGCCTGCTGGAGGGAGAGGTGGGAGTGGTGCTCTTTGAGGCGGAGGGCTGAGATGACGAAGGTGTCGATTCCGCGAATGAGTTCGATGGTGGAGTCGGGAATGGTCTTTGCGTCGGTGATGTAGGCGAGGTTGCCCATGCGGAAGCCGACGATGGGGAGGCGATGGTGCATGACGGGGAGGGGCACCACTTCGATGTCGGCCACGGTGAAGGGCTTGGTGGTGATTTCGGTGATGTTGAAGGCGGGGACTCCGGGGTAGGGGGCTTCGGCGAAGCAGTAGGGGACGCGGTCGCGCAGGTCGCCTGCGACGTCGGGGCGGCAGTAGATGGGGAAGCCGTCGCCCATGGCGCAGTAGGGGCGGAGGTCGTCGACGCCGCCGACGTGGTCGTAGTGGCTGTGGGTGATGAGGAGCGCCTCGAGCATGGGCGAGCCCTGGGCGAGCATCTGCTGACGGAAGTCGGGTCCGCAGTCAATGAGAATGTTCTTGTCTTTGAACGTAACCATGGCCGAGCAGCGCAGGCGCTTGTCGTGTTCGTCGCGGCTGCGGCAAGTGGGGCAGTCGCACATAATCTGAGGAACTCCGGTGCTGGTGCCGGTACCGAGAAATGTCAGTTTCATCGCAGTAAAAAATGAATTAAGTCGAAACGTAGTGCGGTCTTTTAGCCATATAACGCGGGGCGGCGCTAAAATGTTTTGCCCGCGCGATGTAATAAAGGGCGGCGGGGCGGCGTTATAAAGTCAGTTACTTTGCAATGAAACTAAGCTTCAGGCATCTTATTCATACGGTTATGGCGGTTGTGTCTCTCGTGGCGGGGGCGCAATGTGCTTTCGCACAGTATTATGAGCCGACCATAGCGCCGCCGCCCGCCCTGTCGGTCAGTCCGATTCCGGGCGAGCGCATGGACACGGTGATGCCTGACGGGAGGGTTGACGTGCGCCCGACCGTGCCGCGCAATTTCGAGGAGCTGATGCAATGGCAGTTCGCCAACGACCTGCGGCAGCCGCAAAACATCACGACGGAGGCCGAATATGACCCGAAGACGGGCTCATATCTGATGCACATTCGTCTGGGCAAGAACGACCTGGTTACGCCGTTCGCGCTGACTCGCAAGCAGTATGACCAGTGGCAGACGCGGCAGACGCTGGGGCGCTACTGGCAGAAGCGCAACTCGGAACTCTTTACGAACAACGCCACCAAAGAGCCCTTCAACATTCTCGACATGAACTTCTCGCTCGGTCCGCTGGAAAAGATTTTCGGCCCGGGCGGCGTGGCGCTGAAGACCACGGGCAACGTAACCGTGCAGATGGGCATCAAGAGCAACAAGACCGACAACCCGGCGCTTTCGGTGAACAACCGGCGCAAGACGTTTTTCGACTTCGACCAGAAGATTCAGGCCACGGTGCAGGCCAGCGTCGGCAACCGCCTGAGCTTCAATCTGAACTATGATACGGACGCCACGTTCGACTTCGACTCTCGCGACCTGAAGCTCGACTATCAGGGCGAGGAAGACGACATTATCCAGTCAATCGAGGCGGGCAACGTGTCGTTCACGTCGGGGTCGTCGCTGATTCGCGGCGCCACGGCGCTTTTCGGTTTCAAGACCAAGCTGCAGTTCGGCAAGCTGACGGCCACGGCGCTCATTTCGCAGCAGAACTCGCAGTCGACGTCGGTCAGCTCGAAAGGGGGCGTGCAGACGACGAAGTTCTCAATCAACGCCGACAATTATGACGAGAACCGCCACTTCTTCCTGAGCCACTTTTTCCGGCGAAACTACGACCGTTTCGCCGCCAAGCTTCCCTACGTGGCCAGCGGGGTTAACATCACGCGCATTCAGGTGTGGATCACGAACAAGAACAGCAACTTCAACGAGAGCCGCAACCTGGTGGCCTTCATGGACGTCGGCGAGAACCAGGACCTTGACTGCCGCTACTGGTCGCCGAACATGACGTTTGACAATCCGGCCAACAACTCGAACAACCTGCTGCAGACAATCAAGAGCGACTATCCCGGGGCGCGTTCAATCAACACCGTTACGCAGGCGCTGGAGCCTCTGGCTGCCTACGGCTTCGAGGGCGGCCGGGGATATGAGAAGGTTGAGAGCGCGCGCCTGCTGACGTCGAGCGAATATACGCTCAACGAGACGCTGGGCTACATTTCGCTGCGCACCACTCTGAACGCCGACGAGGTGCTTGCCGTGGCCTACGAATATACCTATAACGGCAAGGTGTATCAGGTGGGCGAGTTCTCGGACGACATCACCACGACGTCAGAAAACATCTACGTCAAGCTGCTGAAGGGCACGACGCAGTCGCCCCGCTGGCCCAACTGGCGGCTGATGATGAAAAACGTCTACAACCTGGGGGCCTATCGCGTGTCGTCGTCGAACTTCAAGATGCAGATCAAGTATCTGAGCGACACGACGGGCACGGCCATCAACTATCTGCCCGTGGGCGACCTGGCCAACAAGACGCTGCTGCAGGTTATGAACCTTGACCGTCTCGACTCGAACAAGGAGGGGAACCCCGACGGCATGTTCGACTTTCTGGAGGGCTACACCATCATGCCCAGTACGGGCAAGGTCATCTTTCCCGTCGCGGAGCCTTTCGGCGCGCATCTGGAGCAGGCCATAGGCTCGCCGGCGCTGGCCGAGAAGTATGTCTACAAAGAACTGTATGACAGCACCAAGGTCGTTGCCGCGCAGTTTGCCGACAAGAACAAATTCATGCTGACGGGCGAATATCAGGGCTCGGACGGCAGCCGCATCTCGCTGGGGGCGTCGAACGTGCCGCGCGGGTCGGTGGTGGTGATGGCCGGCGGCGTGAAGCTTACCGAAAACTCCGACTATACCGTCGACTACGCCAACGGCGAGGTAACCATCATCAACCAGAGCATCATCGACTCGGGCCAGGCCGTGAGCGTAACGCTTGAAAACCGCGACATGTACAGCATGCAGCGCAAGACGCTGCTCGGCCTCGACCTGAACTATAAATTCTCGCGCGACTTCAACCTGGGCTTCACCGTGCTTCACTTCTCGGAGAAAGCGCTGACTGAAAAAGTGCTCATCGGCGAAGAGACGGTGAAGAACACCATGTGGGGCCTCAACTTCAACTATAACAAGGAATTCCAGTGGCTCACCAATGCGCTGAACTGGATTCCGACGGTCAACGCCGTGGCACCGTCGAAGATTTCGGTGCAGGGCGAGTTCGCGCAGCTTGTGCCCCACAAGCAGAAGAGCGGGTCGGCCTCCGGCTCGAGCTATGTCGACGACTTCGAGAACACCCAGACCGGCATCGACCTGAAGTCGCCCTACGCCTGGAGCCTCGCCTCGACACCCTCCATGTTCCCCGAGGCGGCGCTGAGCAACAACCCCGACTACGGCAAGAACCGCGCGCTGCTCAACTGGTATTACATCGACCGCATGTTCACGCAGCGCAACTCGTCGCTCTGTCCGGGCTATATCAAGGCCGACCTCGAGCAGCTGTCG
Organism: uncultured Porphyromonadaceae bacterium; assembly: GCA_902495245.1. Classification (GTDB taxonomy): domain Bacteria; phylum Bacteroidota; class Bacteroidia; order Bacteroidales; family Muribaculaceae; genus UBA3263. Next base: position 29,280 of record CABUWI010000007.1, on the reverse strand, counting down.
AACCCCTATGTGCGCGAGGTTACGAGCACGGAAATCTTCCCCGGACGCAAGCTGAACTACGGCGAGTCGAACATCGTGCAGACGCTCAATCTCAGCTTCTATCCGACCGAGCGCGGCCCGTATAACACCGACGCCGACAACATCAACTCAGACGGCTCGCTGATGAACCCCGACAAGCGCTGGGGCGGCATCATGCGCAAGCTCGACATGACCAACTTCGAGCAGAACAACATCGAGTACGTGCAGTTCTGGCTGATGAACCCCTTCCTCGACCCGGAGAATCCGAACCTCGACGGCGGCGACCTCTACCTGAATTTCGGTGAAGTGTCGGAAGACATTCTCAAGGACGGCTACAAGAGCTATGAAAACGGCGTGCCCTATGACGGCAACGACCAGTATATGCGCGAAACGGCGTGGGGCCGCGTGTCGACGCAGCCGTCGCTGACCTACTCGTTCGACAACAACTCGGGCTCGCGCCCCGTGCAGGACGTGGGCCTCGACGGGCTGAAGAACGACATGGAATATGAGCACCCGACCTACAAGGACTTCCTCGAACGCCTGCGCTCGCGCCTCGACGCCGAGACCACGGCCCGCTATGAGGCCGACCGGGCATCGCCCTTCAACGACCCCGCCGGCGACAACTATCACTTCTATCGCGGCAACGACTATGACCGCGAGCGCCTGTCGATTCTTGAGCGCTACAAGCGCTACAACGGTGTGGAGGGCAACTCGCTGAGCCCGGAAGACGCGGAAGATCCGCTCTATCAGAGCTCGCGCTCGACCCCCGACGTCGAAGACATCAACCAGGACAACACGCTCAACGAGTATGAGCGCTACTTCCAGTATCGCGTGTCGCTGAGGCCCGAAGACCTCGTCGTCGGCCGCAACTACATCACCGACAAGCAGACCTCGATTGTCTACACCCGCGACGGCAAGAGCCAGCAGGTGGAGTGGTATCAGTTCAAGATTCCGCTGGCCGACTATGAGTCGAAAGTCGGGTCAATCAACGACTTCTCGTCGGTGCGCTTCGCCCGCATGTTCATGACGAACTTCAAGGCGGTTACCCATCTGCGATTCGCCACGCTCGAGCTGGTTCACGGCGAGTGGAAAAGCTATAACTTCAACCTGAACACCCGCGGCGACACCCCCGCCGAGGGCAAGCTGGACCTCTCGGTGGTTAACATCGAAGAGAACGCCGGGCGCGAACCGGTGAACTACGTTCTGCCTCCGGGGGTTACTCGTATCTCCGACCCGAACCAGAGCCAGATTGTGCAGCTCAACGAGCAGTCGATGTCGATGAAGCTGACCGACATTCGCCCCGGCGATGCGCGCGGCGTCTACAACAACACGCAGCGCGACCTGCGCAACTACCGGCGCATGCAGATGTGGGTCCACGCCGAAGCGCCCATCGACAACGAGCAGAACCTGCGTTCGGGCCAGTTCTCCATCTTCCTGCGTCTGGGCTCGGACGTAAAGCAGAACTACTATGAATATGAAATTCCGCTGGAGCTGACGGCACCGGGGCGCTATAACGGCGACCTGACGTCGCAGCGCTATCTGGTGTGGCCCGAAAGCAACCACATGGACTTCGCGCTGCAGAACCTGGTGAATGTCAAGAACGAGCGCAACCACGCAATCAACACCAAGGAGCCGGGAGTGAGCTACTCGACGCGCTTCACTCGCCGCGACCCCGACAACGAGGCCAACACGATTGCCGTGGTGGGCAACCCGACCATCGGCGATGTGCGCGTGATGCTTATCGGCGTGCGCAACAACTCGTCGACCGACAAGTCGGGCACCGTGTGGGTCAACGAGCTGAAGGTTACCGACTTCGACGAAGAGGGCGGCTGGGCCGCCAAGGCCAACGTGAACCTGGCCGTCAGCGACGTGGCCACGCTCAACTTCGCCGCCCACTACGAGACGGCCGGATTCGGCGGCGTGGACCAGAGCCTCAACGCCCGCCGCATGGACGACTACCGCCAGCTCAACTTCGCCATGCAGGTCGATGCCGGCCGCTTCCTGCCCGAAAAGGTGAAGCTGCGCGCGCCCATCTATTACTCGACCACCTCGGAGCGCACCACGCCCAAATATAACCCTCTGGACACGGACGTGTTGCTGCGCGACGCGCTCGACGACTGCGCCGACAAGCACCAGCAGGACTCAATCAAGGCCTTCGCCGTCGAAGAGACGCGCACGCAGAACTTCTCGATTTCGGGCCTGAAATTCGACGTCAAGTCGAAGAACTCCATGCCGTGGGACCCCGCCAACTTCACCATCAACTTCTCCTTCTCGAAGCAGAAGTTCGTTGACCCGACCACGGAATATCAGAACACCAACGACTATCGCGGCTCGCTGCAATATAACTGGAGCCCGTTCAAGCGCACCGTCAGGCCATTCAAGAAGATGGTCGACCCGAAAAAGAAGTCGATGCGCTTTTTCCGCGAGTGGGAGTTCGGCTTCCTGTTCAACAACATCTCGCTGTCGACCAACATGTCGCGCTACTACTACGAGCAGCAGGTGCGCTCGGAGGTCGACGACAACTTCCAGCTGCCGGTGTCGGTGAGCAAGAACTTCCTGTGGGACCGCAAGCTCTCGCTGTCGTGGAACCTGACCAAGACGCTGAGCTTCCGCTTCGACTCGAACACGTCGGCCCGCATCGAGGAGACCGCCGGCGCCGTTAACCGCCGCCTCTTCCCCGACCAATATAAGGAGTGGAAAGACACCGTGTTGAGCTCCATTCGCCATTTGGGCACACCGTGGGGCTACAATCAGACCTTCTCGGCCGAATATAAGCTGCCGTTCAACCTGATTCCCGTGCTCGACTGGCTCACGGCCTCGGCAAAGTATAATGCCACCTATCAGTGGGACCGCGGCGCCACGGTTGACGGCGCATCGTTCGGCAACAATATCGCCAACAAGTCTGACCTGTCGCTCGACGGGCGAGTGAACCTCGAGGGCCTGTTCAACAAGGTGCCCTATCTCAAGACGGTCAACCAGCGATTCTCGTCGTCGAAAGGGCGCAATCAGAGCTCGGCCGCCAACCGTCGGGCCAACCGCCCCAAACGCTATGAGCGCACGTTTGCGCTCAAACCGGACACGTCGCTCTTCATCAAGCACAACCTGAAGGTGAAGAAGGTGCGCGTATCGGCCTCGGACACGTCGAACAAGCCGCAAAAAATCGACTATAAGACAGTAGACGACAACACCGTGGAGATTATGACGCGCGGCGACAAGAACCTGAAATTCCTCATTACTGAGGTGAAAGAAGAGGAGAAGAAGACATTCTGGGGCGAGGCCGCGGCCTACACGACGCGCCTGCTCATGACGCCGCGCTCGTTTACCATGCGGGTGCACCACACCCGCTCGCTCTCGATTCCGCTCTATCGCCCCTCGGTCGGCGCCGTGTTCGGCCAGAGCGGAGCCTACGGCCCGATGGCTCCGGGTCTCGACTTTGCCTTCGGATTCGTCGACGACAGCTATATCGACAAGGCCAAAGAGCGCGGCTGGCTCATGACCGACGACGGTCAGACCTCGCCCGCGCTGACCAACCGCCAGCTCGAAATCAGCATGGAGGCCAAGCTCGAGCCGATTCCGGGGCTGAAAATCGACCTCAAGGCCCAGCGCAACGACTCGCGCACGGGGTCGGTGCAGTTCATGTATGACGACATGCCGACGGCCCGCTCGGGCTCTTACACCAAGACGCACGTGGCCATCGCAACGGCGCTGCGCTCGTCGAAGGCCGAAGACGGCTACTATGACCCGACGTTCCAGAAGTTCCTCGACTTCATTCCCATCATGGCGCGCAGGGTTCAGGGACAGTATGCCGGCACCAATTATCCCACGGGAGGCTTTATGGACGACAACCCGCTGGCCGGCAAGCCGTTTGACGCGGCAAACGGCGGCGTGAGCCCGACGTCGTCAGACGTGCTGATACCGGCCTTCATCGCCGCCTATACCGGCACTGACCCCCACAAGCAGTATCTCAACCCGTTCCCCTCGCTTGCCGCCATACTGCCCAACTGGACCGTTACCTACGACGGCCTCATCAACTACTGGAACCTCAAGAACGTGTTCAAGAGCTTCACGATTAACCACGCATATCAGTGCACCTACACCGTGGGCTCCTACAACGGCTTCATGAACTGGCTGAGCCTCGGAGGCAGCAACAACGACCTGGGCTTCACGCTCGACGAGCTAACGGGCGCGCCGATTCCGTCGTCGCCCTACAACATCTCGTCCGTAACGATTCAGGAGCGTTTCGCGCCGCTGGTGGGCCTGAAAGTAACCATGCGCAACGACCTGCGCCTCGGCGCCGAATGGACCGAAGAGCGCACGCTGACGCTCAACTCGTCGGCCGGCCAGCTCGTCGAGGGCACCAAGCGCGGCATCACCGTCAACGCCGGCTATAAGATTGCCAACTTCCTCAAGGTCATCAAACTCGCCGGCAAGCAGAACACCACGTCGAGCGACCTCGACATCGACGCCGCCTTCAAGCTGACGCAGTCGCAGGCCCTGATTCGCCGCATCGAGACGAACTACACGCAGGCCACCTCGGGCACGCGCAACTTCAACATCAACGTCTCGGCCAAATACGCCCTCTCGAAGCGCATTCAGCTCGGCATGTTCTTCGAGCACCAGGTCAACACCCCGCTGGTCAGCAACTCCGCCTTCCCCACCTCCAACACCGCCTATGGCCTCACCTTCAACCTCTCGCTGGCAAGGTAAACCGGAGCGGCGACCGCACAGCCTTGTGTAGGGACGCACGGGCCGGGCGTCCGCTTTGTGGAGTGTGTAACGTGTTGTAGTGTTGACGGTTATGCGCGGACGCACGGGCCGTGCGTCCCTACAGATGAGGGGGGAAGAATCGGGATGTTAGTCTTTTTGCGGGGGGAGGTCTTCCCAGGTGATGTCGGTGATCTGGGATTCGGTTTCGGTGTGGACTTCGTTGGTTCCGTCGGTGTCGGTTTGGGTGGTGGTGGTTTGGGTTTCGGTGAATTCTACGTATTCGCCGACGGTGGGGTCGATTTTCTTTTTCTTTTTCTTGGGTTGCGGCTGCTGTTGGCGGCGTTGGCGGGTACGTTCATTGCCGGTGGCGGCACTGTAGAGGTCGCGCCATTGTTTTGAGGCGCGCCAGAGGCGCAGGAAGGGCGCAATCATGAAGAACCAGACGCCGAGGCATATTATTAGGGCGAGTATAAAAGACATAGTTCAGAGAGGGGGGAAGGAAAAGGGTTAGAGAGAACGGGTGGCAAGGGTCATCACCGCGCCGTAGAGGAAGTAGAGGGCAATGGCTACCGCCAGGCCGGGCACTCCGAGCCAGGCAACGAGGAGCGCCGTGGCAATGATGATGATGTAGCGCGGCGAGTTTTCCATCGAGGGACGTGCGGAGTGGAATTTGAGGGAGGGGAGTCTTACGGGTGCGAGCATTGCAAGGGCCATGGCCACGATGAGAATGGCCGAGGTGGTGCTCCATGCCTGAGAGTCCTGGGGGTGGTTGGCTTGCCAGAAGCTGACCATGCCTATCCAGAAGAGGGCGTTGGCGGGAATGGGGAGGCCGATGAAGCCGTTGACCTGGCGTGTGTCGATGTTGAATTTGGCCAGGCGCAGGGCGCCGCAGACTGGAATGGCGATGGCGAAGTAGCAGGCGGGGGCGGGGAGTATGGTGTAGACCATGGCCGCGGGGGCCACGCCGAAGCTGACGAGGTCGCTGAGCGAGTCGAGTTCCTTGCCCATGGGGGAGTATGCGTCGAGCAGGCGGGCTACGGCGCCGTCGAGGAAGTCGAATACGGCGGCGGCGCATATGGCGATGGAGGCGCCGATATAGTTGCCTGCAAAGGCGAGGGCCACGGCGATGCAGCCTGAAGTAACGTTCAGGCATGTAACGGCGTTTGGAATTGACTGACGGATTTTAATTTTCATCTTCGTTGATGATTTCGGAGAGTTCGGGGCGAAGGCGCGCAATGACCGACATGCCGCCGACGGCTTTTTCGCCGATGCGGGTAAGAATTTCCGTGCCGAGGGGCAGGAAGATGTCGACTCGCGAGCCGAATTTGATGAAGCCCATGTGGTCTTCAATGTTTGCGGCGTTGCCGGGTTCGGCGTAGGTAACGATTCGGCGTGCCATGGCTCCGGCAATCTGGCGCATGAGAATTTCCTGGCCGTCGTCGGTGCGGATAACCACGGTGCTGCGCTCGTTTTCAGTGCTCGATTTCGGGAGCCATGCGCTCATGAAGCGCCCGGGGTGGTGTTTGACGTAAATCACTTCGCCGTCAACGGGGAACCAGTTGGCATGGACGTCGAAGATGGTCATGAAGACGCTTATCTGAATGGTTTCGCGTTTGAGATATTCGGGTTCAAAGGTCTGCTCGAGGGCCACGACTTTGCCGTCGACCGAGCTGACCACCACGTTTTCGCGGTCGCCGGTGAAGTTGCGTTTGGGCGAGCGGAAAAAGTTGACCATAGTCAGATAGAGAATGATGGAGACGACGCTGACGGCGATGCCTGCAACGGTGTTGAGCCACCACAAGGTTATGTTTATCAGCAACAGCAGCGCAAAGGCGACCAGCAGTATGTCTGTCCCTTCACGGTGCAGCCTGACTCGTTTCAGTTTCTTGCGAATTTTACCCATTCTCTTCGGCTAATATCAATGCAAAGTTACGAAAATTTTCTTAAAAACAAATAAATGCGTAAATTTGCACTCATAAACATAAAAATTTGACATAATTAAACATGGCAGTAGAACTTCAACATCTGACCAAGCGCAGCGAGAATTACTCGCAGTGGTATAACGACTTGGTCGTCAAAGCCGACCTGGCCGAGCAGAGCGCCGTGCGCGGCTGCATGGTCATAAAGCCCTATGGCTATGCCATCTGGGAGAAAATTCAGCAGACGCTTGACCGCATGTTCAAGGAGACGGGCGTGCAGAATGCCTATTTCCCGCTTCTGATACCGAAATCATATCTCTGTCGCGAGGCCGAACACGTTGAGGGCTTCGCCAAGGAGTGTGCCGTCGTTACGCACTATCGACTCAAGAACGACCCAGAGGGCAACGGCGTGATTGTCGATCCGGAGGCTCGCCTTGAGGAGGAGCTTATTATCCGCCCGACGTCGGAGACCATCATCTGGGGCACATATCGCAACTGGATTCACAGCTATCGCGACCTGCCCGTTCTGTGCAACCAGTGGGCCAACGTGATGCGCTGGGAGATGCGCACGCGCATGTTCCTGCGCACGGCCGAGTTCCTCTGGCAGGAAGGCCACTGCGCCCACGCCACGGCCGAGGAGTCGGAGGCACGCACCGTGCAGATGATTAACCTCTATGCCGATTTCGCCGAGAAATATATGGCGTTGCCCGTGGTCAAGGGCGTCAAGTCGGCCAACGAGCGTTTTGCCGGCGCGCTCAATACGTACACCATCGAGGGTATGATGCAGGACGGCAAGGCGCTGCAGTGCGGCACGTCGCACAACCTGGGCCAGAACTTCGCCAAGGCGTTTGACGTTACGTTTGTCAACAAGGAGAACAAGCCCGAATATGTGTGGGCCAACTCGTGGGGTGTATCGACCCGCCTGATGGGTGCGCTCATCATGACCCACAGCGACGACAACGGCCTGGTACTTCCGCCCCATCTGGCGCCGATTCAGGTCGTCATCGTGCCCATCTACAAGAACGACGAGCAGCGCAACGCCGTAACGGAGAAGGTGCTCCCCATCGTCGAGGCTCTGCGCGAGAAGGGCATCAGCGTCAAGTATGACGACGCCGACAACCGCCGCCCCGGCTTCAAGTTTGCCGACTACGAGCTCAAGGGCGTGCCCGTGCGCCTCGCAATCGGCGCGCGCGACCTGGAGAACGGCACCGTCGAGGTGATGCGCCGCGACACGCTCGAAAAAGAGGTTGACCGCCTCGACACCATCGTCGAGCGCATTCCGGCCCTGCTCGAAGAGATTCAGACCAACATCTATCGTAAGGCGCTTGCCCACCGCGAGGAGATGACGCGCAAAGTCGACACCTTCGAGGAGTTCAAGACCGAAATCGAGAAGGGCGGATTCATTCTTGCCCACTGGGACGGCACCACCGAGACCGAAGAGCGCATCAAGGAGGAAACGAAGGCCACGCTGCGTTGCATTCCGCTCGACGCCCCCGAGGAAGAGGGCGTTGACATGCTCACGGGCAAGCCTTCGCACCGCCGCGTAATTTTTGCCCGCAATTATTAAATTCAGGGGAGCCTGAATCGGAGCCGCCGGACGGTTCGTCGCGCGCCGCATTTTAAGAGTGTGGTGTGAGGAAAGTCCGGGCAACATAGAGCACCATATTACCTAACGGGTAGCTGTCGGAATCAATAACGGCAGAGTAGCGTGACAGAAAATAACCGCCTGCTTCGGCAGGTAAGGGTGAAAAGGTGAGGCAAGAGCTCACCGGGGCCGACGGCGACATCGGCTGCCGCACGCCTTATGGGTTGCAAGGTCAAGTATACCGGCAATTAAGGGTTGCTCGCCCGCTGCCGGGGGGTAGACCGCGAAGATAAATGACGAACCGGGCCCGCGGTTCGCCGCGAGGCGATAACCACGGTACCCGACATAACCCGGCTTACAGCCCGGCCGTTCCGGTCGGGCTCCCTTTTTTAATTAGACTAATTAGACTAATTGGTCTAATTGGACTGATTGGTTTTATGGTTTTTTGGGGGTGTGGCGGAATTTGTAGATGACGGAGAAGAGGACGTAGCGGGGCAGCTGGCTGCTCCAGCTTTCGTAGCGGCCCTGGGCGTTGACGCGCACTTCGTAGGGACTGCGCTGGTTGAGAATGTCGAAGGCGGACACTTTGAAGGCGAGGTTGCCTTTCAAGATGCTTTTAGTGGCCGAGGCGTTCCATATCCATTGGGTGCGGTTCATGTAGGAGGATTCGAAGCCGCGGTTGGCAATCATGTTGAGTTCGGTGTTGATTTCGATGTCGGCCGGCAGATCCACATTCACGTCCAGTTCGGCAGTGTAGCGTGCGGTGTTGACGGGCGTAAAGCCGGCGAGGGCCGAGCGGCCGCGGGTCCATTCGCCCTGTCCGCCCAACGCGATGGTGCTTCCTTCCATGAAGCGGTAGGTCAGGCTGAGCGACTCGCTGAAGCGCGTCATGTGCACCTCCGAACGCTCCGGCTCGGTGTTGAGCGTCTGATAGTCGACGCTGTTGGTGTAGCCCGTCGAGAAATTGTTGGTGAGCGAGAATATCTGTTTCGGGCCGAACGAGAACGAGGCGGAGAGGCTGCCCGAGGCGTTCCAGTTGCCCTGAATGTTGCATGGCGTGTAGGTGCTGACGCCCGTTTGCGGATTGAAACGGCGCATCTGGCCGAGGGAGTTGACCGATTTGGTGTAGCTCGCGTTCAGGCCGAAGTTGAGCTGGCGCGGCGAGCGGTCATATGAGCCGATGTAGCCCCAGAATCGGTGGTCCATCGGAGTGGAGAGACCTCGGGCGTTGTTGGTGTAGACGGCCAGCGGGTTGGAACTGTCGGGGATGTCGAGGAAGATGTTGAGCGGCAGTTCGTTGGGCCGGTAAGAATATGAGGCATACAGATAGGTGTGGCGCCGTTTGTCGCCCGACGAGAAGTTGATGCTGATTTCCGGAATGACGAAGTTGTCCGTGCGGTTCACGAGGTCATCTGTGTGGCCGCGATAGTCGAGGCGGCGTTTCAGATATGTCTCTTCGGCTCGGAGCCTTATGTTGAGCCTCGGATTGAAGCCGGTGTCAACCGGAGCCACGCGCTCGATGTTGAAATTCAGCCATGCCTGTGCGCGGAAGCGGTGGGAGGTTGTGCGCGAGTTGTATGAGTTCAGCTCGTTGCGCACGAAGAAGGCCGGGGCGGTGAGCGACGGCAGGAAGGTCTGCGTGTACTCATAGTCGGCCGGGGCGTCGAACTGGTCGGGTGTGTTGGCCGTGTAGCCGTAGTTATAGCGCGCTTCGGTGTTCAGTTCGATTGAGCGGCTCCACTCGTCGCCCATGTCGGTCCATTTGTGGCTATAGCAGATGGAGGGTGCCGCGCTGTTGTCGCGCGAGACGGTGCGGCGGTAGCGGTCGGAATTGATGGGCGTGTCGGTGCTCGTGTTGGCGCCCCCGAAGTGCTGGAGCATCAGGGTGTGGGCGTCGGAGGTGCTTCTTTGCAACGTGCCGTTGAACTGCACGAAGAACGAGCCGCGCATGTCGGGCGGCGCAATCTTGGAGTAGAAATAGAGCGAACCGCTAAGGTTTTCGCTGAAAGTGGAGTCGCGGAGCCAGGTGCGGCGAAGCAGGCTGCCGTAGTAGGGGCTGCGCGGGCCGAATTTGGGGCTGAACACGGAGTCGAGGCTCTCGGTGCGATAGGTTTCAAGGGGCGGCTCGTTGAATTCGGCATATCGGCTGAGGTTGCCGCTTTCCGAGCGGCGGTAGTTGAACTTCGGCTCCAGGTTCACGTAGACCACGTCGCCTTTATAGTTGATGTCGTGGTTCGTCCGGAACGAATGGTATGATGACTTAGCCAGCGAGGACTCGCGGCTATAGAGATCTTTCGAGCCGGGGAAATATTGCTGTGTCGAGGTCTGGGTCTCGGTGGTGTTGACGTTGTGGGTGTAGGTGGCATCGCCGTTGAGTTTCCAGCGCTTGGTGTCGTCGTAGTTGTAGGTGATGCCGGCCTTCTGCATGTCGCTTCGGCCGCCACCGCCGCGGTCCCAGCTCTCCCACGAGTCGTTCCAGAACGAGAACTCGTCTGAGTTGTTGAGGTTGTTGGCGTTGGCAAACACGGCAATCTTGAACTTGTCGGTGAAAAGCATGGCGAAGGCCTTGCCCACATAGCGGTTCTGCAGGCCGTAGCCGCCCTCGACCGAGCCGAGCAGCCCGACGGAATATTCCTTCTTGAGCACGACGTCCATGACGATGTTCTCCTCTTCCTCGCGGCGCGACAGCTTGGCCGACTCGTGGGTCAGATAGTCGTCTTCGGCGGCCTTGTCGTAGACCTTGATGTTCTTGACGGTATAGGCGGGCAGGTTCTGCATGGCCACCTGCGGGTCGCCCTTGAAGAAGTCCTGACCGTTGACCAGCAGCGAGCTGACAAAGCGGCCGTTCACTTTGATCTGACCGTCGGAGCTCAGCTCCGCGCCGGGCAGCTGCTTGACCAGGGCGTCGAGCATCGAGCCCTCGGCCAGGTTGAAAGCGTCGGCGTTGTAAACGATGGTGTCGCCGTTCATGACCATCTTGATTGCCGTGGCCACCACTTCTACCTCCTTGAGCCGGTTGACGCGCTCCTTGCGCATCTGCATGTTGCCGAGCCAGACAACGTCCTGGCTCAGCGACGTAACCTTGAACTCCTTCATCAGCGGCTGATAGCCTTCGCGGTCGAGCGTGAGCACATATTCGCCGCGGCCGGAGTAGACCATAATGCGCAGCTCGTCGCTGTCGGCCGTGCTCTTTTCGGCGTCGTTGCCCACGAGCATCTTGAACGGCACGGAAATCGTGTCGTTGGCCTTGGAGAGGCTGACGCTGACCGAGTCGAGGCCGACCCACTTGGAGGTGGTGTCGGCAATGGTGATATAGCCGCGGGCAATGAACTTTTTGAGTTCCTTGGCCCCGGCGGGGAGGAGGCTTGCAATGAGCAAGAGCGCGGCGAGCGCGGCAATTCTGCGAATCATGATGTCAGGATTGGTTGAAACGTGAGCCACAAAGTTACGAAAAATATACGTAATTACTTACCCCCCCGATTTTTAACAGATGTTAACATGGAAAGCGAGCGGACGCGAATTATTGCTTGCCGGTTTCGAGCGGCAGTTATCGGCGTAAAAAGGAGAGGACCGGATAAATGTATGTTAAAATTTTGTGAGAAATGAAAAATGTTGTAACTTTGTTGCGCAAGAAGCCAAGAGAGGCTCTGCTTATTATGTTTTAGAAAGCGTTTATCAGCGCTGATTCTTGACGAATCGAAATTCTCGCAAAATTTCATACCTATGTCAAGGATTGAGCAACGGTAGATGCCCGTGGATATGTAACTATCTTGCATTCGGCACGTTATTTCGCGAGAAATATTGCCGGACGCTCTGATTGCATATACGAGCGTGGGCTTCTGCGTTGCCGTCCAACATAGGTAAGGCAATGCGAGAAGCCTCGATTCGTAGGACGGCAACGATACAGATTCCTACGCTCTTCGTTTTCAACAATCTAACCAATAAAGCGCCAACGAGAGGATGACCGAGGCTCCAAACGCAATTATGCACACATTTCTACAAAAATTCCCTTTGGCCCGACATCGGTTATCCCTGTTTCTATGGCTCATGATTATCGCTATGCATGCTTCTGCAGAGTCCGATACATTTACAGTTGGCGATTTTACATATAAGACGATTGGCAATGAGCAAGTAAGTGTTCAGGCAAGGAGCAAGTATATATCCGGAGATGTTATAATCCCAAGAAGTGTTGAATATGAACACAAGCACTACGATGTAACTTTGATTAGTGAAGAAGCTTTTTGCGATTGTGCGGACATCACTTCGCTGTCAATCCCAGGCAGTATCAACTCAATTAAAAAACGGGCTTTTTCCGGTTGTATCGGAATAACTTTGCTCTCAGTTCCCGATGGCGTTAAGTATATAGGCGATGAAGCATTCTTCGGCTGTACAGGCATAGTTTCGGTGTCAATTCCTGCCACTGTCGGAACGATTGACCTATCCGCCTTTTCCGGATGTACCGGCATGAGGTCGGTGTCAATTTCCGAGGGTGTCCAGTCAATTGGCGCAGGCGCATTCTTCGGTTGCGCCGAGTTGACTGCTGTGTCCATTCCTACGAGTGTTACGTCAATAGGGGGGAACGCATTTAGCGGTTGCATCGGGTTGACTTCTGTGTCCATTCCGGCCAGCGTTACGTCTATAGAAAGCAGCGCATTCAGTGGTTGCATCGGTTTGACCTCGGTGTCAATTCCTGCCGGCGTTACGGCAATAGAAAGCGGCGCGTTCAGTAGTTGCACAGGTTTGACCTCTGTGTCAATTCCTGCCGGTGTTATGTCGATAGGAGCCGACGCATTCAGAGGTTGCATCGGGTTAACATCAGTGTCAATTCCTGCCGGTGTTACGTCGATTGGAAACAGCGCATTCAGCGGTTGCACCGGTTTGACTTCAGTGTCAATTCCTGCCAGTGTTACAGAAATAGGAAGCAGTGCATTCAGCGATTGCACCAAGTTAACATCAGTGTCAATTCCTGCGAGTCTTACGACAATAGGAAGTTGGGCGTTCAGCGGTTGCACCGGTTTGTCCTCGGTGTCAATCCCAGCCGGTGTTACGTCGATAGGCTCAAGTGCTTTCTATAGATGTGCCGGTTTGAAAAGTATTGATGTAGATGCCGGAAATGCCAAATACACTTCTGTAGACGGTGTGGTGTATAATAAAGAGATGACACGTCTGATTGCGCTTCCGGCCGGGAAGAAGAGATTTGATATTCCAAACTCAATCACAAGCATTGAATCCGGAATGTTCTCAGGTTATACAAATTTAACGACATTGTCAATCCCAAGTAGTGTCAGCTATATCGGACCTCAAGCATTCTCAGGTTGCACCTCCTTAATCTCTATAAATGTTGATGCTCGGAATGCTGAATACACCTCTATTGATGGAGCCCTATATAATAAAGATGCAACTGTGCTTGTCGCGTGGCCGGGAGGGGTAAAAGAGTGTCATCTTCCGAGTAGTGTTACGTCAATAGGGTGGAGCGCATTTAGCGGTTGCACGGGTTTGACCTCTGTATCAGTCCCTGCCACAGTTACGTCGATAGGCATAAATGCATTCAGAGGCTGCACCGGTTTGACTTCAGTGTCAATTCCTGCTAGTGTTACGTCAATAGAAGGTAACGCATTTAGCGGTTGCACTGGATTGGCCTCAATATCAATCCCTGCAAGTATTACATCTATTAGTCGCGGCATGTTTAGCGGTTGCACCGGTTTGACATCTGTGTCCATTCCTACGAGTGTTACGTCAATAGGGGAGAGCGCATTTAGCGGTTGCACCGGTTTGACTTCTGTGTCCATTCCTACTAGTGTAACATCGATAGAGGGGAGCGTATTTAGCGGTTGTACTGGTTTGACATCTGTGTCCATTCCTACGAGTGTTACGTTAATAGGAAGGAGCGCATTTAGCGGTTGCACCGGTTTGACATCTGTGTCCATTCCTACTAGTGTTACGTCGATAGGTAGTTGGGCCTTCAGCGGTTGCACTGCGTTGAGGCCTTTAATCTTACCAGAAAGTGTAACGAAGCTTGGTTCTAGCTGTTTCAGCGGATGTAATCTTCACCCGTTGAAAATTCTATCGAAAGACCTTATTCAAATAGAATTTCCATTTACGGGTATGGATCTGACCTCTGAAATAGTGTGTTATCATATAAATTATGACTCATTTAGGAGCAAATGGGCAGGGGTAATTTATCAGATTGATGAGCCGGAGTTGGTATTTAATAATGCGGAAGTATATTATACCGGGGTCTCGTTTGATTATGGAAACCCGTATTATGAAGGGACACTTCCTGATGTTAAATATTATGCCGCCATTCCAGAGGCGGGAATCTCTTCCGTGCCTGTTTTGACTAATGCTAACAATTTCATTAGTGGGTTGAATGTAGCGGAAAACTATACATTGGAAATATATAAGTATAACGCTAATTTTGAAAAATCAGTGGTGGAAACTTTTCCATTTGCTACAAAAAGGCTCATAATAAGGAACGTAGATTATAATGCAACTCAGACGACACTAAGAGTAGATTCGATAGATGTCTCGGTCGGAGATAGAACTTGTGTCCCGAAGATTACTGTTGGCGGTCGGGAATATAAAGGCGAGCCTTTGCTGTTTACCGGGTTAAGGCCGATGCAGCAACTTCAGGTCGGGGCTGAAGTAAACGGATGTTTGGTGACCTCGAGTATCTGTACGAAGGACATTGATGTCAGTATGTCTGCTACGCTTTATCCTGATGCAATTGAGGGAGAAGGTGGCTATGACCTCGGAGATGCCACTCTTGCGGGGGTAGAGTGGATTTTGTCAGATCGCATCGTTGCAACCTCTCCCAAGGCTACTATTATCGGTTTGGTTCCCGAGAAAGAGTATGAAGTAACATTTAGGGTTAACGTAGCCTGCGAAGACGACGTCATGTATTCTAAATTTAAGACGGCCAAAGTGATTACTCCGGCTTTGGAACTGGAAATGCAGACTCCAAGGAGCGCCGGCAACGGAAAGATGCTTGTTTCAGCAAAAACGAACCTCTCGGAGAGCGAAGAAAATGTCGGTTTTGAATGGAAGAAGACCGATGCTCCGGCTACGTTGCCTTATAGTACCGGCTATTCAGCTATTTATAACGGCTATGTTGAAGGCCTGATTCAGGGTTTGCAGAATGCATATTATGATGTTCGTGCGTTCTATAAAGATGCCAACGAGCATTATTACTATACTGATATCATCAGTTTTGACCCGACAGACTTTTCTTATTTCAAACCTACCGTACACACCTATCCCGCCGAGTCTGACGGTAAACAGGCAACGCTGCGCGGATATGCTTTAGGCGGGACCGACAATATCGTTAGTCAAGGTTTTCAATATTGGATAGTGTCCTCCGGCGAACAGCGTGTGGCGCGACACAAAACTTCTGCATCAACTTCGGGAGTTATGACTGTGGAGGCTGATGGCCAGCGTATGACGGCAGTCATACGCGACCTCAAACCGGGCGTAACCTATGCTTATCGTGCATACGTCGAAACCACCTCTGACTTTGCCTATGGTGAAGAGCTGACTTTCGATACGCCCGGACAGGCAGGCGTTGATGATGTTACTGATGGTGATATCCCGGCGACCATTGTTGGCTATTTCGATATTAACGGACGTCGTTACAACGTACCTCAGCGCGGTCTTAACATTGTCGTTTACTCCAATGGCCGAAGTCGAAAAATGATATGCAAATAATACCTTTATCAATTAGATAAATAAAAGAGGCTGTCCAATTGGGCAGCCTCTTTGAGTTCTTGGTGGTTTGGGTTAGATGCCGAGGTCGGCCTTGATGGCGTCGATTTTGGCCTTGGCGGCAGCTTCGGCGGCGTCGTAGTCGGCTGTGGAGGCCATGGGGTGCTTGGCCTCGATGTAGAACTTGATTTTGGGTTCCGTGCCCGAGGGGCGAATCGAGACCTTGGAGCCGTCGGCGGTGAAATATTGCAGGACGTTGCTCGTTGCGGGCATGTCCATCTTGCTGACCGTGCCGGTCTTGACGTCGGTTACGTTGAGGTCGGCGTAGTCCTTGACGGTGATGACCTCGCTGCCGCCGAGAGTGCGCGGCGGGTTGGCGCGGAAGTTCTTCATCATTGCCTGAATCTCGTCGGCGCCGGTCTTGCCGGGGCGCACCACGGAGATGCCTTCCTCGCGCGAGAAGCCGTTGGCCATGTAGATGTCGGCCAGCATCTGACTGAAGTCCATGCCCTTGTCCTTGGCCCAGGCGCAGGCTTCGGCCATGAGGCAGATTGCGCTGACGGAGTCCTTGTCGCGGCAGAAGGTTTCGGCCAGGAAGCCGTAGCTCTCTTCGCCGCCGCCGAGATAGCGCGAGGTCTGTTCGTGGTCGCGGATAACGGCGGCAATCCATTTGAAGCCGGTGTAGCAGTCGAACATCTTGATGCCGGCGCGGTCGGCGATGCTCTTGATGACTTCGGTGGTTACGATTGTCTTGACGATGTATTCGTTGCCCTTGAGCAGACCGAGTTCGCGGTTGCGCGTAATGATGTAGTTGAGCAGAATCATTACGATCTGGTTGCCGTTGATGAGCACGTATTCACCCTTGTTGTTGCGCATCACGCAGCCGATGCGGTCGGCGTCGGGGTCGGAGGCCATGACGATGTCGGCGTTGGTCTCCTTGGCCTTGGCGATAGCCATTGCCATTGCCGGCGGGTTTTCGGGGTTGGGGCTCTCGACTGTGGGGAAGTCGCCCGAGGGGACGTCCTGTTCGGGCACGTGGATTATGTTGGTGAATCCGTAGTTCTTGAGGCTTTCGGGCACGAGCTTGACGCCGGTGCCGTGAATGGGGGTGTAGACGATTTTGAGGTCGCTGTGCTTCTTGACGATGTCGGGGCTGAGCTGGAGGCCCTTGATTGCGTCGAGGAATGCACGGTCAATTTCGGCGCCGATGATGTGGATTCGCGACTTGTCGCCGCCGAACTTGATGTCGGCTGGGGTGATAGAGGCCACGCGGCTGACGATGTTGACGTCGTGGGGGGCGATTATCTGGGCGCCGTCGCTCCAGTAGGCCTTGTAGCCGTTATATTCCTTGGGGTTATGGCTGGCGGTGATGTTGACGCCGCTCTGGCAGCCGAGGTGGCGTATTGCGAAGCTCAGCTCGGGGGTGGGGCGGAAGCTGTCGAAGAGGTAGACGGTGATTCCGTTGGCCGAGAAGACGTCGGCGACGATTTCGGCAAACTCGCGCGAGTTGTTGCGCACGTCGTGGCCCACGGCGACCTTGATTTCGGGCAGGTCGGCAAAGGCCTCGCGGAGGTAGTTGGCCAGGCCCTGGGTTGCGGCGCCCACGGTGTAGCGGTTCATGCGGTTGGTGCCTGCGCCCATGATTCCGCGCAGACCGCCCGTGCCGAATTCGAGGTCTTTATAGAAGCTTTCAATAAGTTCGGTGGGGTCTTCGGCGTCAAGCATGCGTTTGACTTCGGCGCGGGTCGGTTCGTCGTAACCGTCGCTGAGCCATTCGGCTGCCTTAGCCCTTACCTGCTTGAGCAGTTCAGTGTTACTTTCCATGATTTTTGTTGAATCGGTTATGAATTTATGTTTGCGCAAAATTACGCAAAATTTACATAATTACCAAGAAAAGTGAGCGGCGCGTTGACGTCGGTGTCTCCCACGGAGAAAGCGTCGAACAGCCACATGAGCAGCAAAATGATGAGAACTATCACGCCGATGACAATCCAGACGTTGGTTTTGGTCTTGTTCTTCATATAGGTTGAAGTTAAGGTGAGGTGAAACTTTTTCTTCAGAAAGAACGCCCGGCCGGGGCGAAATGTTTGCGGGCCGGTGGCGGAAATTCCCCGTGGATTAGGCAATTGTCTATCGGCTGTCTATTGTCTATATAGGCTGAAATGAGTAATTTTGCACCCGATAATAAACATTATATAGTACATCAACCATTCCCCATTTTTTTACACAATGAAAATTTTCAAGCTTCTTTTGCCGGCGGCATTGCTCTGCGCCCTCGGCGCTCAGGCGCAGGCGGCGGGCTGGCCGGCCAACTATCAGGGAGTAATGCTCCAGGCGAACTCTTCCGATTCTGACACTGACGTCAGCTGGGACGGCCTCAAGGCTCAGGCCGACGAGCTGAGCCGGTATTTCTCGATTATCCGTGTGCCCAATTGCACCTATGGCAACAAACCGATGTACTGGTTTGACTTTGATTCGACGTTCGGGCCCAAGCTCGCCCTGCGGGAAATGGTCATGGAATTCGGCAATAAAAACGTCAGCGTCATCGGCGATGTTGTCCTCAACCACCGCTACGGCACTGTCGTTGAGACCGGTATAACCTTCCCGTATGAGAAATATAACGATCGGACATTCTTCCTCAGCACATATGACATCTGCTCAAATGACGATGTCCTCACCCAAGCCGGCCTGAGCGACGATGGCGGCATTAGCGATAGCGGCGAAGGATTCGAAGGGGCTTGCGATCTTGACCATAACCGCCCCAACGTGCAGGCCATCTGCAAGAACCATCTTAAGGCTCTTAGCGAGGATCTGCTCTTCAGCGGTTTCAGCTACGACTTTGTCAAAGGCTACGGTGCGGAGTTCACGAAGATGTATAACGAGGAAATCAGGCCAAGGTTCAGCGTCGGCGAGTATTACGACGCCAGCTATGACGCTGTAGGGAATTGGATAACAGCTGCTGGAAAAACTTCGGCTGCTTATGACTTTCCGTGCAAATATCAGCTCAACAAGGCTTTTTCGAGCGGCAATATGACAGAGTTGGTATGGAAACTAAACGGCACAACCGACCAGCCCGCGGGCCTGATTCACGACCCGGATTACAGGCAGTATGCCGTTACGCTGGTCGAGGACAACAAAACCGCCGCCGGCGACTATACTAAATTCAACGGCGACGTCGTGGCCGCCAATGCGTTCATTCTGTTCAGCCCCGGCACGCCCTGCGTCTACCTGCCCCACTGGACGGCCCATAAGGCGGAGCTGGGGAAGCTCATTGAACTGCGCAATGCCGTCGGCATTCACAATCAGTCGACGGTCAGGGTGCTGAAATCGACGGCCGACTGCTACATGGCCGAGATTACGGGCACGCAGGGCAAGGCCGTGGTTAGAATCGGCTCGTCGACCGACACTCCGAGCGGCTACACCGACAGCGACCTCCGGGCCTCGGGCGCGAACTATGCCGTATGGTCGCCGGTCAGCATTCCCGGCGATGAGCCGGCAGTGCCGGTTACGCTGGCCGTGAAGCTGCCCGGCGGCACGCTCCATATTCCCGAACCCGCGGGCATGGAGCTGAAACTGACGCCCGACGAGGGCTATCAGCTCCACTCGCTGACACTGGGCGACACTGAGGTAACGGCCGATGTGGCCGGCGGCATCTACACCGTGCCCGGACTGGCCGAGCCGAAGGTGCTCACCGCCGTGTTCGCCGCCTCGACCGCCCTGAACCGCGTGGAGGCCCCGGCCGCAAAGGTGGCCGTTTACGGCAACCGCGTTGAAATCAGCGGCACGGACGCCGAGGCCGCGTTCTATGACGCCTCGGGACGCCTGATTCGCCGCACGGACTCGCGGAGCGTCGAGCTGCCCGCACGGAGCGGAGTGGTCATCATGACGCTCGGCGGCGAGACGTTCAAGTTCGCCCTCTGAGCCCGGGGGAGAGGGTGGAGGGTTTATCTTCATCTTCAATAAAATCTATCGTTCACCTATGTAGGGGCGGTTCATGAATCGCCCCTACACGGGAGGCCGATAGATTTTTATTCGCAGGGGGTGATAAAATGTTGTATTGCGCAGGCCACCGGTCAGACGCCGAAGAGGAAATCGATGGGGGCGGAATCACGCATCTTGTCGGCGGCATTGCCGGCATAGATTTCGCCATTGGTCAGCGTGAGCTTTCTGACCGGGCCTCCCGCACTGAAATCAAGATTCTTGAGCTCTATCCAGAAGATGTCGGGACTCAAAGTCGACTCGAAATAATAGACCAGGTTCTTCTGGTCGGCCACGGTGCGCCAGCGGGTCGAGGCGATGTTGGGCTGCGAGGGAATCGAAATGCCGAGCGGCACGGAGACGTTGCGCATCACGCTGAACACCCCGGCCACGGCCTGACGATAGTCGGCCGTCGGGGGCAGCGCGTTGATGTAGAATTTGGCGCGGACAAAGCGGTCGGTAGCGCGGTTGGTGCCGGGCAGCATGACGAGGCCGCCGATTTGCTCCCAATAGTCGTCTAACGTCTGCTGCTTGTCATAGGTGGGCGAATTGGTCATCACCTGGCAGTCGCGGCCATGGTGAATCACCAGATTGCCGTTGATGTACTCAAAAATGGCGCTGTTGCCCGTGGGGTCGGAAATTGAAAGGTGGAGGGTAGACTTGGCGCCGTTCGGAAGGTCGGGGTCGTCGATGCGGAACAATTCTTTGCCCAGCTCCTCGACCGCCTCGTCGACCGTGGCGAAATTGTCGAGCACATATTGTGTCCAGATACTCAGGCCCATTACGGGACGCTTGTCGTCGGGGCGGTGATAGTCAGACTCGGCCAGAAAGAGCAGATTGGCCACGAGGCCTTTCTCGTTAATGCCGTCGCAGACGCCGATGTCATAGCCCGCGGTTACCACGCTGCCGTAGGTCGAGGTCCATTTCACGCAGTTGTCGGTCTTGCCGCCACGCCGGGCAATGCCCCTCGGGAAAAAATAGATGTTCGATTGCGGGTCTTCCTTCCAGTCCATCGTGCGTCCCGTGGCAATCATGCTGTCCGGACCGAGATAGACCGCGCGGGTGCACGCATCGGCATTTTCAGGCAGAACGGCCGTCGCAACCATGAGGAGCGTTGCGCCGACCGGGAAAAACAGTGTCTTTTTCATCATAATGTAGCATATTTTGAGCGTTAATAAAAATTGATTCGGCAAAATATTTCCGTTACCATGAAAAGGCATCGGGCAGACTTGCCGCAACGACGGCAAATCTATCCGCAGTTATAAACGACTGAACTTAAAAACAGTTCGGCCGCGTCTGTATTTTCGCCCTTGGGGTCAACCATCGGGGAGTGCACGGCGTTGTTAGGTAGAACATAAAAAATGAAAAGACACATACGCATATGATGATGAAGATTGGAAAGCTTATAGTGATGGCACTGCTGGCGCTCGTCGGCCCTACGGCCGCAGCCTCGGGCGCACTGCCGATAGACAAATACAGCATCAACCGCAAGGATTTGCCCGCCGAAGCGCGCGAAATGCTCGACGAGCACTTTCCGAAAGCCAAAGTGAGCATGGTGAAAGTAGACCGCCATCTGCTCAAGCGCACCGACTATGACGTGAAACTCACCAACGGCACCAAAATCGAGTTCAGCAACAAAGGGCGGTGGACCAGCATCGACTGCAAGAAAAAAAGCGTGCCCGAGACGCTGGTGCCCAAGGCCATACGCAACAGCGTCGCCAAAAAATATGCCGGCGCGAAGATTGTGCGCATCAGCCGCTCGTCGCTCTACTACACCGTGGGCCTCGCCAGCGGCAAAGAGCTCAAATATGACCGCCTCGGCATCTTCCAGGGCGAACTGACCCCCGCCGAAGCCGCCGCCTTCGAAGCCGCCGCCCTGGCCGAAGCCGACAGCATCGCCTCCCCCGACCGCCCCTGACCCGCCGGCAATTCGCGCAACGTAACAGACAACGGCAGGCTGCCCTTCCCGACAGCCCGCCGTTATTTTGTGGAGCTGGAGGGACTTGAACCCAATACTCCAAATATGCCTTTATCAAGTAGATAGACAATCTCAAAATTCCTTAGTGCCTTGGTAGTGCCTGAAAATTCAGTTCTGATTTTTCTGCTGCATTACTTGTCTCCACAAGTATCCAAGCCATATGCAAATTTAGTCATTTTTTCTCGCTCGTGCAAGTCCGAAGGTTCGTTTTAACTCTTTTATAACTAATTGTTAAACAAACTGAGAAAATATAATATAACCTCCGTTTGCCAAAGCAGGCAATAGTATGATTTGCAATTCGCGAATTGCAAATGTTTTTTTCCTTACAACTCTATGACTGCGTCTGTCTTGAAATAGATATGCTCCAATGCTCTGACATAGCCCAACTGGTTGCACACGCATCGGGTGTTTCCTATCAGTCTTGATATGTTGCGATGGGAATGACCGTAAATCCAATACTTGATTTTGCTGGCAGCAATGAAATCACCCAATTCGGATGTAAAGGCACCATTTATCGGACTACCGTTGAATTCATCATCCATCAGTGCAAATGACGGCACATGATGTGTGGCTACGATAATATTATCGGCCCTGCTTTCTTTAACAGCGTTTTCAATAAACCTCCTGCATTTTCTATGCTCCTCATTGAAACGCTCCCAGGTCAGCACATTTTCGCCGTTCCTTATATAATGGAAGTCGCTCACATTTCGCTGGGTGATATATCCGTTCTCCGGTGAGATTTCCGCCCATAGGGTTGAAGCTATCAAATCGGTGGTATCATCAAGAGGAATGACCTTATTGTAAACATATCTGACATTGCGCCTCAAATTCAGTTCCCAGCGATCCGTCAGGTCATTTATATCGAAATTCCTATACAGTTCATGGTTTCCCGGAATCACGACAACCTCTCGAAAGTTGTCAGATACCCAATCCCAGAAAGGATGTTTAATAAGAGAATCATCGCCCAAATAGCCTATGTCGCCTGCAAGGACAAGGATATCACCGACAGGCTGCATCGGATGTTCTCTGAGGATGGCGGAGTTTGCTCCAAATTCGAGATGGAGGTCGGAAGCGTATTGGATTTTCATCGCCTAAAGTGATTTAGAATCTCGATTATATAGTCAACACGGTCATAATCGCCATAAGGCAGCATACATTCTATCTCCTCGCGGCAATTCTGACGGGCAAGCATCTCAGAAGCCCAAAAAGAAATATATTCTATAAGGGCAGCATTGTTTTCATTGTCAAACAACGATGTGATGTCCTGACGATTGTTTAGTACATAGATAAAATCCTCGAAGTCATGTGAGAATCTCAGGTCATCACCTCCACGACCTCTTATCGACTCTATCTTTGTGGCGAGATAATATAACGGAGGCAGAATATAGACCGCAGTGCCGTCAGGTAATTCATATATTTCCCTATGTTGAAAGCCGGGGCGATACCATTGATTGGTGAATCCGAGGATACTGTCCCTGTCCGGCATTATATCCACAGTCTCGCCGTTATATTTCCATCGGCAAATCACGCCGGATTCTATGTCGTTCACAAATCCATGCCGGCGCAACAAATCTTCAAATTCCTGCAAACTGCCGTAGGTTGCCAGCTCTATCACACAGTCCACATCCATTGTCGGACGTATGTCTGTCGCCGCCGGATCGTCGGCATACAGTTCGGCAACAGAACCGCCGACAAAGACGACATCACGACACAGGTCTCCCAGCCCCACGGCTATGATTTTAAGCCGGTTTACATTACTTGACATCATAGGTAGAAAGTATTGAGTCCAGTTCCACTTTGGCGAGTTCCACTTCTCTTGTCCGACCTATGCGGAAAACGTCGGCGATTGCCAAAAGACTATGCAGCATCGGATCAATCCTTACTGCCTCCGGAACAGTCCGATAAAGCGGAACGATAGCTTCCCCGCGTATATTCCCTTTTGCGTCCGGCCACACATACGCATCCTTTTCCGATAGAATTTTCTCATTCAACGGCGGAGCGGATATTGCGGTGGCGATTCCCCGCACTTTTGCCTGCGGCTGCACAGGAAAAACATATTTCAGTCCGTGAACCATAAATTCCTTTAGGGCAAGTATGTTTACACGTTGTTTCAGATTGTCAATCAGACGGGCAATGCGGCAACGTTCCAGTGCTTCCGACACTTCCGATGCGCTTATGCCGAGATCTTTGGCAATCTGGGCATTCGTCATACCTCGTCCTGTCAAAGTGACTTTCTTCAACAGAATCACTATATCCTGTGGACGCATACCATTATGTGATTTAGTCATTTATACAATATTATTTGCAATTCGCGAATTGCAAATTTAATAAGAAATATCGGATTGAACAAGCCATTCGTGATTTTCTCTTTGTTTCTCATTTAATTTCTCGGTTAAAGCGGTGAGAGACGGGGCGGTCTTCCGTGTCTGCGGCGATATGCCGTCAACAAGTGACGGTGGACAAGTCCACTGACACCAGTTGACCGCATCACGCCTATGGGCAATGCTGAACACCGACGACGGCCATCGCCTTATGGAATGGCATCGGGGACGCTGCCGTCACCATAAGACTGAATGGCTGTCGTCCGTGTTCCGGGACGCATTGCCGGATAAGGACTTTTACGACCGCCCCCTCACTCACCGCTTGAACAGCATCCACCGAAAAGAACAGTGTCGTAATGACGGGCCTTTCAGATCCTCGTCATTGCGGCACACTTCTTTTTTAGCGGGGCTGCACCGATTTTCTTTTTTTTCAGTGTTCCAATCCATCGCCACCACCGTCGGGTCGGCGACGATTTATGTTTTCATGGTCTTTCATCCGGGGGAGCCTTCTCAACAAGGCGCACCATCAACAAGTGGGTCAGTACGAGTTGCTTGCCTTAACCTAACGTGTGGCGAAGGGATATTCTTTTGGCTTTGGCATAAAAAATCTCCAGACCTCCTGCGTCGGCTCGTATTTTTTATGTCAAGGCCTGAACATCCCTCTTTTACCGCCCCACGCCTTTCAAGTGTCAAGCAACTCATACAACCACACTGTCTTTGGACGCATGGTTAAAAAAAAGCCCCCACCGATATGAAAGCCACAGGTAAACATAAAGATATTAGGTCAAGGCAAGCTCGCCAATCCTCCTATCATTACCGCATAATCACAAGGGCGGTCAAAGCGGTGGCAATCATCATCGGGGCGGTTATCGGGATAGCGTTGTGGGCGATAGCGAAACCCATACTGAGGGGAATAGGCTGGCTCATTTCAATCCTTACCGCAATCGGAGTAATCTATTGGATTTTAACACTCTAAAAGCATTTACGACTATGGCAATGACAAGACATTCAAAGACTTGGGAACAGCAAGCCAAATATTACGAGGTTGACAACATCGCCGAGTATATGGTGGAAACTTATCTCAACGGAAACATCTCAACATTCCGCGAGCTGTACCGGGAACTCAAACCTGCGGGGCGCAGACTTTTCATAAGCTGGCTTTTCCAAACGGAACTCAACCGCACGGAGATTGAAAAAATGATACTCGCAACACTCTAAATTCATACGACTATGGCAACCACAAGAGAAAACCGAGGCACACGAGCCTTCAACGACACAATCAAGGCTTATCTTGAAAAGAGAGCCGACAATGACGCTTTGTTCGCTATACGCTTTGCGAACCCCTCTAAATCGGTAGAGGACTGCGTTACATACATCATCAACCAAGTGCAGAAAAGCGGTTGCAACGGCTTTGCAGATGAAGAAATCTTCGGAATGGCAGTACACTATTGGGAGGAAAGCGAGATTGAGGTCGGCAACCCAATAAACTGCAAAGTGGTGGTAAACCATACGGTAGAACTCACCGAGGAAGAAAAGGAACAGGCACGGCAGGACGCCATCAACAAACTCCGTGATGAGGAAATGGCTAAAATGCGCAGACCCAAGACCACCGAAAAGAAAACCACCGAGAACAATCCCCAAATCGCACAACCCAGTCTTTTTGACCTCTAAAACATTACGGCTATGAAACCCAAGACAGCATTACAAAAGCAAGTGGCAGGACTATCCGCCACACTGCGCCCCATAACCGTGACACAAGAGAAATGGGCATACCGCAACTGCGTTGAGCATTTCGCCTACCGCACCAATAGCGGAACAATGACCTGCTCCGACTGCGGACACGTTTGGAAAGGAGAGAAAGGCAATCTTTGCGACACTGTCGCAGGTTGCAAATGCCCTCACTGCGGAACTGAACTGAAAGTGAAGGACACCCGCAAACGCACCCATAAGGAAACCGCATATTTCAGCGTCATAACAGCACACAAGGGTTTTCAAGTAATCCGTGTGTCGCAGATAACGAGCGAAAGCCGTAAGGGAGAGGTCAGGCAACTCTATTGTCAGGAGGTCGTGCAAAGGTGGATTTCTCCGGAAGGCAAAGTTACCGACATGGCTCTGCTCCGTGGATTTACTTTCCATTACTGCGACTGCTGGTCTTATTGGAGCGAAATGGAGATACGCCCGCACAACTCTCTATATGATGATGTTGTCGCATGGAGTGAGGTCTATCCGAGAATTAAGGTAATACCCCAACTCAAACGCAACGGCTTCAAGGGTGATTTCTATGGATTATCCCCCGTCCGACTTTTCAAGGCTCTCCTTGCCGACCCAAGAATGGAGACGCTGATGAAAGCCGGAGAGATTGAGGAAATGAAATACTTTATTGCCAATCCCGACAATGCTGATGAATTTTGGGCATCGTACCTTATCGCCAAACGCCACCGCTACCATATCAACAACATAGGAATGTGGTGCGACTATCTGCGGATGCTGAAGAACCTCGGCAAAGACCTCCGCAATCCCAAGAACATCTGCCCCGAAGATTTCATAGAGGCGCACGATGGATTGAGCCGAAAGATAGAGGACAGACGCAGAAGGGAGCGTGAGGACGCCGAGCGCAGGAGAGCCGAGGAAAGACTGCTCCGAGAGAAAGAGAACGAAGAACAGTTCAAGGCTCTCAAATCCAAATTCTTCGGTCTGGTAATCTCCGACAATGAAATATCGGTGAAGGTGCTTGAGAGCATAGAGGAATACTGCCAGGAGGGTAACACACAGCACATCTGCGTATTCTCATCTTCCTACTACCTTAAAAAGAACACGCTGGTATTGTCAGCAAGGATTGGCGATACCATAATAGAGACGGTAGAGGTTGACTTGCAGACCCTCAAAGTGGTGCAGTGCCACGGCAAATATAATAAGGACACCGAATA
This sequence comes from uncultured Porphyromonadaceae bacterium, assembly GCA_902495245.1. Taxonomy (GTDB): domain Bacteria; phylum Bacteroidota; class Bacteroidia; order Bacteroidales; family Muribaculaceae; genus UBA3263. Next base: position 2,146 of record CABUWI010000007.1, on the reverse strand, counting down.
CCACGACCGCATCATCAACCTTGTGAACTCAAACGCCCGACTAATCAAGGAGAGAATGACTGCCTAAATGTATAACCCGACCTGCGTCAGCAATGGCGCAGGTCATAAATCCCCACCGATTATGAACGTAACATTTGAACATCCGACTATCATCTTTGATGATAAGATGGCTGAAATCATCATAGAGTTTGTAAATCACATCCTCTATGCCGATAGCGAGGAAACGCTACGGCAGATAGTCGCTGACTTTACCGACAAATACGACCTTGACCGATACTTTGTCTATGGCTACGGCAGCCACCACCTATGGCTGAAACAAAGAAAGATAACCAACCCCGAAATAACATTTGAATATCGGATACTGATTGTAGAATACTAAAACCGCATTACTATGGCAACGAGAATGACCGTCCACGGAGTAAGCACAACCACCACTTCCGGCACTGAACAATACGAAGTGTTTTACACAGGCTACCGCACAAGGAGAAAGAAACACTATCAATTTGATTACCGCCACACTGACGGAGAATTGTTCTCCTGCGTGGCTGATACTCTCAAAGAGTGCAGACAACGCCGTGATGAATGGCTCAACAAGAAGAAATAATTTAGCCAAGTCGTAATATAGCAGGCGGAGCGACCTCGTGATGAAGTCGCTCCGTTGATTTCGCTAAAAATTTCGGCCGCCACAGGCGGCATTGGGCGGATTGCTGTATCTGTTTAGGATTATATGAGATATTTTTGCTAATTTTGCGGAAATAAAAAACCCGGATTCTTCACCTGCATCTGAAAACAGGGAGAGGAATTACCGGGACTGCGATGCAAAATTAGTCATTATATGTCATATAACAAAGCTTTTTTCAATAAAGTTTTTTCAGACAAGCGGATGGAAAGGTATTTTACCTTGTATCCGCACGACGAGAAACGGGCTATAACACATTATAGGTGTAACCTGCAACTGTCAGAGGCAATGTATGTTTCTTTATCTGTTTTTGAGGTTACCTTACGTAACGCCCTTTGTCGTGAGCTAAGACAGATGACCGGTAGAGATGATTGGTACGCCGTATTCCCGAATACACCCGGATTATCTAATTTGAACAGGTATATTACGCAAGCTGCAAAACAGATATCCGGAAGGCATGAACAAATAACACCTTCAAAAATTGTTGCCGAACTTACGTTAGGTTTTTGGGTGTCATTGCTTAACAGTGAATACGAGCGTATTTTGTGGAAAGATTTGCGCAGGGCATTTCCTTTTATGCCTAAAGCTAAAAGACAACGTAAGAATGTCTCAGCTCCACTAAACCGTTTCCGTGCATTTCGCAATCGCGTTTTTCATAACGAATCAATATGCTGGAACATCAATCGGGTCAGGGATATCCATTCTGAAATGATGGAAGTATTGGGGTGGATGAACCGTGATGTCCCCGGATGGCTATCGCAGTATGACAGATTTCCATCTGTCACTTCTGATATATGCGCCACTATGAATTGGCAATAGACTTAAATCGCAAATTATCAGCTCCGTTGAAATAACATAAAGTGCTATTTCAACGGAGTTTCATTATTTTGCGAACAATACAATCCACTCAGTCAGGCGGCGTTGGTAGAGTTGCTTGTGGAACTTGCCTTTATAACGGCAGTGGGCGGTGTAGGCTTTGAAGATGTCTCGGTTGCCGGCTTTCAGCTTTTTCAGGACGCTGCTTTTGTTGACGACACCGGGGCCGCAGTTGTAGGCGAGGCAGGCTAAAAGGATAGAATCCTTGCCGTATTGGGAATATAGGGCGCAGAACTTGCGGAGGTCTTTCCGCAACAGGGCGTCTGCCTGTCTTTCGGTGAGCTGCACGCCGCGACGGTAAGGTTCTCCCGGCTGGACTTGGTGACCGTAGCCGACATAGGGCCAGTGCTTCGGCTTATGGAGCGTCTCAAACTTCTTTATTATTAGCACGGCACGTTCAAACGGCGGCAGCTCCATTATTGACCGTTTAGCATTGGCGGCGGGCGTTGCCACCACAAGGGACAGCAACGCCACGAAGAATAGCAACAGTTTCTTCATCGGATAACCGGTGTTACAGGGCCTACAATCGGACCGATGATTTTGCCACCGTCGTCATCGCCATTGTCTTTGCCGTTGAACTCGAAAGTCTGT
>CABUWI010000006.1 GCA_902495245.1 uncultured Porphyromonadaceae bacterium | reverse complement strand
AGGCACGTGGCGGTTTGCGCCGGCTCAACGGCGGCGGCGCGGTGCGTGCGGGACCTGGGTCGGCAGCCCCATCGGCACCAGAAGGAGATGGAAACATGTCAGGGTTGGAGTGTGTGCGCTTTGCGACCTATTGGAAGAGGTGCGACTTTTGCTGCGTTTTGGCTTTCGGGGCTCGCGGGGCAGCTGCCGCTCAGGCAGGTATCTGAGGGAGAGGGAGGAGGGCGACGCCGGGGGACAGGCGCCGTGGAGGCGCGTCGCTCCGCTTGTTGAAGATTTTGACGGGGTAGCGTATTTTGGGAGGCCGCAGGATTTTGCGGCGTTTTAGCAGCAGGGGGTCGGGGGAGAGGACGTCGTAGCGGCACCAGAAGGGTTTTTTGCGGGTTCGGCGCCAGAGGGAGCGGAAGTGGTTGCGTCGCCAGGGCCAGGAGATGTCTCCGTGGACGATGATGATTGAGCCGTCGGCGACGGCGGCTCCGGCGACGAGTGAGTGTACGGGGCCGATGAGCCGGCTGCGGTAGACGGGTACGGAGGGGCAGTAGGTGTTTGCGTTGAAGAGGACTGCGCTGTTGAAGTCGTAGCCGCGGGCGCAGTAGATGCTTCGGGCTGCGATGGGGAGCGCATTTGGCGGGGAGAAGATGCGGCAGGCGGCGAAGGCGGCGGCGCGGGTTGTGGCGACGACTATGTTGGGGAGGGAGGGGGTGTTGGCGAAGGGTAGGAGTATGTTCTGATGCCAGGAGACGTATTCGAGAATTACGCGCATGAGTTCGCGCCGGGGGTCGTTGACGAGCATCAGGAGGGAGCCGTCGGCGAGCTGTCGGGCGCGTTCGGCGGCTTCGATGAAGTTGGCTTCGGCCGACCTCAGGGGGCGGCCGACCCAGCGTCGGAAGCTGACGGAGTATTGTCGGAACGGTAGCCAGATGCTTTGCATACCGGCGGCAAAGTTACGACAAGGGGGAGGAGGGGAAGCGTAGAATTTTTGAGAATTAAGAATTAAAAATTAAGAATTAAGAGTTTTTTCTCGATTTATCGGGATTTGGCGGGATTAAGCGGGATTAAACGTGATTTTGTTTTTTCGCGCTGCCGCGCTCACACGGTTGAGGGGAGCGCCGGCAAGCCGGCGGCACAGTGGACAAAATTTTGAATTAAGGTTTTTCTTGATTTATCGGGGTAATTCTTAATTTTTTCGTAACTTTGCAGTTCGTATGAAGAAGAGTTTTTTATTTGTGTTGGCGGCGGGCTGTTTGCTGTTGGCGGGGTGCGCGGCGCGGCGCTCGGCGTGGACCGTGCCGGCGGACCTGACGCAGGGTGCGGCGGAGCGTATGGTTGCCGACGCCGCGGCTGCGGGCAAGTTGCCCGACTTGCTCGAGGCGGCGGAGACGACCGTGTTTCCCAACGACGAGGAGCGCATGGCCGAGATTCTGAGGGCGGCGCTCGCCACGGGTGCGCTCAACGAGACGCAGACCTCCACGGCCGAGTGGATGCTCCACGACGTCTGCGAGGTGAATGCTCCCGGCACGAAGGCGGCCGACTTCATGTTCGGCACGCTGACCAAGGCGTCGCTCACGCTTCATGACTATCTGCCGGGCAAGCCGCTGGTGCTCTTGTTTTACGACCCCGACTGCGACCACTGCCGCGAAGTGATTGACGAGCTGTCGGGCATCGGTTCGCAAATCGACGTGCTGGCAGTCGACATCGCCGGCAACGAGAAGCGCTGGCGTCAGAGCGTCGGTCTGCTTCCCGAAGATTGGACGGCCGCTTTTGACCGCAGCGGCATTCTCGGCAACGACACATACGTTATCCGCTCCATGCCGTCGGTCTATCTGCTTGACGCCGACCGCACGGTGGTGCTTAAGAACCCGACGCCCGGGCGTCTGCTCAAACATCTCGAAACGAAATGACCACGCCCGCGATTGTCAGCACCGTCATCTTAGCCGGAACGGCCGTCTGTGCCGCATGGGGCATGTGGCGCGGCGCCATCTGCCAGCTCGGGTCGGTTGCGGCCTTTCTGTTTGGCTTTCTCGGCGCGCGGCTGTTCGGAACGGAGGTTGCCCGCCTCTTGGGGTTGCCTCAGGTGTTGTGCTACATCATTGTCTTCGCCCTGGTTTTCGTGGTGGTGATGATGCTGGCGCGGGTGCTGAAGCTGACGGTGCGCATGTTGCTGCTCGGGGCGGTCGACCGCCTGTGTGGCGCCCTTATCGGGGCGGCCAAGTGGCTGCTTGCAACCTCCATAGCCCTGAATCTGTTCTTTCTGTGCGACCCGCACACGACGGCGCTCTCCGCCCGGCCCACGCAGTGGACCGTCGAGCTGCTGCCGCGGCTGTTCGGCCTCGCGCAAGATTATCTTCAAATTTCCTGATTGCGATGACACAAGATACTGACAACGAGCTGAGCCGCATCTCTGACAACGAGAACGACGACTATAAGTACGGCTTCTTCTCGGAAGGCGTCGACACCCACATCATTCCCGCCGGACTGAGCGAGGAGGTTGTGCGCACCATCTCGCGCCTCAAGGGCGAGCCCGAATGGCTGCTCGACTTCCGCCTGAAGGCCTATCGCCACTGGCTGACGCTCACGCCGCCGACGTGGGCCCATCTCGACATTCCGCCAATCGACTTCCAGGCCATCAGCTACTATGCCGCCCCCAAGGCGAAAGAAGGGCCCAAGAGCCTCGACGAGGTCGACCCCGAGATACTGGACACGTTCAACCGTCTGGGCATACCGCTGGCCGAGCAGAAGGCGCTGAGCGGCATGGCCGTCGACGCCGTCATGGACTCCGTGTCGGTCAAGACCACCCATCGCGCCAAGCTCGCCGAGTTAGGCATCGTGTTCTGCTCGTTCTCCGAAGCCGTCAAGGAACACCCCGACCTTGTGAGGAAATATCTGGGCAAGGTGGTAAGCTATGCTGACAACTTCTATGCAGCCCTGAACTCGGCCGTCTTTTCCGACGGCTCGTTCGTCTACATTCCGAAAGGCGTGCGCTGCCCCATGGAGCTCAGCACCTACTTCCGCATCAACGCGGCGGGCACGGGCCAGTTCGAGCGCACGCTCATCGTGGCCGACGACGACGCCTACGTGAGCTATCTCGAAGGGTGCACCGCCCCGCGCCGCGACGAAAACCAGCTTCACGCCGCCATTGTGGAAATCATTGCCGAAGAGCGCGCCGAAGTGAAATACTCTACGGTCCAGAACTGGTATGCCGGCGACAAAGAGGGCAGGGGAGGCGTCTACAACTTCGTTACGAAGCGCGGCCTCTGTCGCGGCGCCAACTCCAAAATCTCGTGGACCCAGGTCGAAACCGGCTCGAGCATCACGTGGAAATATCCGAGCTGCGTGCTCAAGGGCGACGGCTCGGTGGGCGAGTTCTACAGCGTTGCCGTTACGCGCCACTTCCAGCAGGCCGACACGGGCACGAAGATGATTCACTTAGGCAACAACACGCGCTCGACCATTGTCAGCAAAGGCATCTCGGCCGGCCGCAGCCAGAACTCATATCGCGGCATGGTCAGCTTGGCCGCCAACGCCACGGGGTGCCGTAACCACACGCAGTGCGACTCGCTGCTGCTGTCGCCGACCTGCGGCGCCCACACCTTCCCGGTCATCGACGTCAAGAACCCGACGGCCATCGTGGAACACGAGGCCACCACGAGCAAAATCTCGGCCGACCAGCTCTTCTACTGCAATCAGCGCGGCATTCCGTCGGAAGAGGCCGTGGGGCTGATTGTCAACGGCTATGCCAAAGAGGTCATGTCGAAGCTGCCGATGGAGTTTGCCGTCGAGGCTCAGAAACTGCTTGCAATCACCCTCGAGGGGGCCGTTGGCTAAGAGCTCCCGGAGACCGGCGTGAAACCGCTCAGACTGCTGTCGATTCTTGCGTGCGTGTCGCTATTAGCGGCATGCTCGACCACGCGCCATGTGCCCGACGGCAGCTTTCTGCTTGACCACGCCCGCATCGTCGTGAACGACACGGCGGCCGACGTGCGCCCCGCCGACCTCACCGGCTACCTGCGTCAGAAGCCCAACGCGCGCACCCTCGGCATCGCCCCCATGAGGCTTCACACCTACAGCGCCTCGGGCCGCGACTCGACGAAATGGTATAACCGCTGGCTGCGCAACCTCGGCGAGCCGCCGGTAATCTACTCCGACCGCCTGACCGAGAACTCGCGCCGACAGCTGCGTCTGGCTCTGGTCAACAGGGGGTATATGGACGCCGACGTCGAAGTGGACACCGTGCACACGCGCCGCAAGAAAATCGACGTGGTCTACCGCATTACGCCCGGCACGCCTCACCGCATCGCCTCGGTGCGCACCGTCTGTGCCGACCCCGAGGTGGGCGCCGTGGTTGCGGGCGCCGAGAGCAAATCGCTGCTGCGCCCGGGCTCGGCGCTGGACCGCAACCTGCTCGACAGCGAGCGCACGCGCCTGACCAACCGCCTGCAACAGTGCGGCTACTACGGCTTCGTCAAAGACAACATCACCTTTACGGCCGACACCGTCAGCGGCAGCCATGACGTTGCGCTGACCATGAACGTGGCCGGCGACGCCCACACGCGCTACGTCGTGCGCCGCGTGATTTTCCAGCCCGACTATCGCCCCGAAATGACGCCGGCCGAGGCGCTGCTGCTCGACACGGTGCCGTTTCGCGACATCATGGTCATTACCGACCCCGCGGGCGGCAGCCGCTACATCTCGCCGGCCACGCTGAGCGACTGCAACCGCATCACCCCCGGCGCCCCCTACAACTCCACCGAGTTCAACCGCACCTATGAGGCCCTCGGGCGTCTCGGCATAATTCGCTCCACGTCGGTAGCCCTTGTGCCCGCCGGTCCGGGCGAGCTTGACGCCATTGTGCGCCTGACGCGCAATCAGCTTCAGGGCGTCTCGGTCGAGCTCGAAGGCACCAACTCGGAAGGCGACCTCGGCGCCGGCGTTGGCGTAACCTATCAGCACCGCAATCTTTTTCACGGCTCGGAGCAGCTGACCGTGAAAGCGCGCGGCAGCTATGAAAGTCTGTCGGGCAACCTCGAAGGCCTCATCAACAATCACTACACCGAGGCCTCGGCCGAAGTCGCGCTGACGCTGCCGAAGTTCTGCGCGCCTTTTCTGAGCCGCCGCTACAAGCGGAACATGCTTGCCTCGACCGAATTCTCAATCAACGGCAACTATCAGGAGCGGCCTGAATATACCCGCGTCATTGCCGGCGCGGGCTGGCGCTACAAGTGGACCAACCGCCACAACAACAACCGCCGCATCTTTGACCTGCTCGACGTCAGCTACGTCTTCCTGCCGCGCTCGACCATCAACTTTCTCGACGAGGTGGCCGCCGGCAACCCGCTGCTGCGCTATAGCTATGAAGACCACTTCATCATGCGCATGGGCTATTCGGCTTTTCTGACGAACAAGACCACGGCGGCTCCGCTGCCCGGCATGCCGCCGGCGGCGCCGAAGCGCACGATATGGACCTTCCGCGCCTCGGCCGAGACTGCCGGCAACCTTCTGTATGCGATTTCGAAAGCAGTCGGGCAGCACAAGAGCCGCGACGGCGCCTACAAGATTTTCGGTACTCAATATGCCCAGTATGCCAAGGCCGAGGCCGACTATATGGTTCAGCGCCGGTTCTCGCGCCGCACGTCGCTGGCCTTCAGGGCGGGGGCGGGCGTGGCCGTGCCCTACGGCAACTCGTCGATGGTGCCGTTTGAGAAACGCTTCTATGCGGGCGGCGCCAACTCCGTGCGTGGCTGGGGCGTGCGCACGCTCGGTCCCGGTCGCTACGACGCGCGCAACACCGTGAGCAACTTCATCAACCAGTGCGGCGACATTCGCCTCGACCTCAATCTTGAATGTCGCGTCAAGCTGTTTTGGGTTCTTGAAGGCGCCGCGTTCATCGACGCGGGCAATGTGTGGACCATACGGTCATATGAGAATCAGCCGGGCGGCCTTTTCCGTTTCGACTCGTTCTGGAAAGAGGTGGCGTGGGCCTACGGGCTCGGGCTGCGCCTCGACTTCAACTACTTTCTGCTTCGTTTCGACCTGGGCATGAAAGCGTATAACCCTGCGATGAATCAGGAGCCGTGGCCCCTGACTCACCCCAACTGGCGTCGCGACGCCACGTTTCACTTCTCGGTGGGTTATCCCTTCTGAAGCGCCTGCTCGAGGTCGGCAATGATGTCGCCGGGGTCTTCGATGCCCACGCTCAGTCTGATGAGGTCGGGCGCCACGCCGGCCTCGCGCAGCTGTTGGTCGGAGAGCTGTCGGTGGGTGTGGCTTGCGGGGTGGAGCACACAGGTGCGCGCGTCGGCCACGTGAGTAACGATTGCGATGAACTTCAGCCGGTCCATGAAGGCGATTGCATCTTCTCGGCTGCCCTTTAGGCCGAAGGCTATGACGCCGCACGTGCCGTCGGGCATCTGCTTACGGGCCAGGGCGTGATACTTGCTCGACTCCAGCCCGGGGTAGTTGACCCACGCTACTTCGGGGCGCGCCTCAAGCCATCGGGCCACGGCCAGAGCGTTGGAGCAGTGGCGCGGCATGCGCAGGTGAAGCGTCTCGAGGCCGAGGTTGAGCAGGAAAGCATTCTGGGGCGACTGGCACGAGCCCATGTCGCGCATGAGCTGGGCGGTGGCCTTGGTTATGTAGGCCGCGCGGCCAAAGGCCTTGGTGTAGGTCAGTCCGTGATAAGACTCGTCGGGGGTGGTCAGTCCCGGGAACTTCTCGGCGTGAGCCTCCCAGTCGAAGTTGCCGCTGTCGACAATGCAGCCGCCGACGGTGGCCGCATGTCCGTCCATATACTTCGTTGTGCTGTGCGTTACGATGTCGGCGCCCCACTCGAAGGGGCGGCAGTTGATCGGAGTGGCAAATGTGTTGTCGACAATCAGCGGCACGCCGTTGCGGTGAGCGATGCGTGCAAACTTTTCGATGTCGAGAATCTCCACGCCTGGATTGGATATTGTTTCGCCGAACAGCGCCTTCGTTTCGGGGCGGAAAGCGGCCTGGATCTCCTCGTCAGAGGCGTCGGGATTGACAAAGGTTACGTCGACGCCATATTTTTTCAGCGTAACGCCCAGCAGGTTGTAGGTGCCGCCATAAATCGTTGAAGAGCTGACAATGTGGTCGCCGGCCTCGCAGATGTTGAGCAGGGCAAACATGTTGGCGGCCTGACCCGATGAGGTGAGCATTGCGGCGACACCGCCTTCGAGAGCCGCGATTTTCGAGGCTACGGCGTCGCATGTCGGGTTCTGGAGGCGGGTGTAGAAATATCCGCTCTCTTCGAGGTCGAACAGTCGGGCCATCTGCTCGCTGTTGTCATATTTGAACGTGGTGCTCTGGTAGACGGGAACTATGCGCGGCTCGCCCTTTTTGGGCTGCCAGCCGCCTTGGACGCAAATGGTGTCTTTTTTCATGAGAAGTGTTGTGATGCTGAATGTTTTTGCAAATTTACACATAATTTTTCAAAATAAATTGTTATATTTGCACCCAAATATTAAATTTTTATAAACTTTTAACCAATCTAATTACCGCAATGAAGTTTGCTACTCCATTCCTCTTTCTGACGTCGCTGGCACTCGGCTTTAACGCCGCCGCGGCCGACGAAACCCCCGCACCGGTTGAGATTACATTTGCCTACGACCAGGGTTCGCTTGCATGTATCGGCAAGGAATCGACCTATAAGGGCACGTGGACCTCGACGGCCACCAATCCGCAGCTCGTCATCAACTGCGGCGCCAACAATATGCTCACTGCCGGCTACTCGGGTCAGGCGCCCGTGATTTACGGCGGTCAATCCGGCTCGTGCACAGTGCAGATGAACCCCTCGGAGGGCTGGCGCGTGAGCGCATACAAATTCGACGCCTTGCAGTATAGCGGCGACAAGCAGGCCATGACCCTGACCTATAACGGCAAGACACTGACCACCACCGAGACCGCACAGCACGTTGAAGTTACGCTGCCTGCCGGCACGGAGCCGTCGGTCGTGATTTCAGGTGCCAACAAGCCCGTGCAGTTCGATAACTTCGTAATCACTCTGGTCCCCGATGTCGAAGAAGACGCCGCAACGCTTGCCGTGGACCCCTTCCCCGCAGCCGACGCCGCCTTCCCCTACATCGTTACGGACATCGTCGGCAACGACCACTTCAACTGCTTCACCGCATGGTATCATCTGCAGAACGACAAGACCTACCTGACCGGCACCACTCTGGCCGACGGCGGCAATGAGGGCAATTATGACGACGCGTCGCTCTTCTGCTTCGTCAAGTCGGGCAACTCTTATGTGCTCTACAATAAAGAAGGCGGCATTTCGACTCCCGTGCAGGGCGTGGTGATTGCCGGCGAAAAGGTTACGCTTGGCGGCACGGAACTGACCGTATCGTTTGCCCAGCGTTTCCTCCCGGTCGACGTCGAGCTGGGCACGACCTCGCGCGGCGACGGCAACGCCACCAACAAATGGCGCGGCCTCTGGACCGCCACCGCCTACGAGCCGGTTGTCAAATTAAGCGGCTCGCAGAACAACATGACCACCACCGATTCAGGCAATGAGCTGGTCGAGACCGGCGACTTCCAGCTTGAAACCGGCTCGAACGGCAAGGCCGGCAACTTCAGCTGGACCTTTGCAGGCGCCGACGAGAAACTTTACATTTCAGGCTTTACTTTCCTGGCCAAGAAATCGGGCACCTATTCCGAGGCCTCGACAATCACCGCCGGCGGCATCACCACGGCGATGAACAACTACTTCAAGCGCATCGAAACCGCCGACATTGACGAGACCGCTTCGTCGAGCTTCGTTCAGAACGGCTTCAACGGCAAGGGAGTCATCATGTCAGACGCTTATGTAACCGTGCGCCGCATGCTCAAGAGCCATGGCGTCAACGTCTTCCCCCGCGGAGTCATCGAGCGTCGCATTCCGGCAATCGCCACTGTCGGCGCAGGCGAGAATGCAGGTCGTCTCATAGCGGTATATGACTTGCGCCACAACGGCGGCGATATAGGCTTCAACGGCAACATCTCGCTGCAGGTATCAGTCAGCGACGATAACGGCGAGACATGGACCGAACCTGAATACTGCAAAGATGCACAGGGCAATGCCGTAACAACTTACCCTGAGGAATATGCAGTCAGCAATATTCCGCTGAATGTACAGAACAAAGACGGCAACAAGTATTGGAACACTGCCTTCGGCGATGCTGCGATTGTGGCCGATCGCGAATCCGGCAATGTGCTTCTGATGGCTGTCGGCGGCCCTGTGATGTTCTTCAACTCCCGTTATAACAACCCCATGCAAAGCGTCAGCTGGCATTCTGAAGACGGAGGCGACACGTGGACTTCCGCCGAATGTATGACCTACAAGATTTACGACCTGTTCAACGGCGAGCCGACGTTCGGCAAAATCGACGGCATGTTCATCGGCTCGGGCCGCATCATGCAGAGCCGCTATGTCAAGGTCGGCGACTACTATCGCATCTATGCCGTTCTCTCCAGCCAGAACAACGGCGGCAATACCCGCAACTGGATCATCTTCTCCGACGACTTCGGCAAGAACTGGGCGGTTCTGGGCGGCACCGACGTCTGCCCCGTGCCATCTAACGGCGACGAACCCAAGGCAGAAGAGCTGCCCGACGGCAGCGTGCTGCTCGCAGCCCGCGGTAAGGGCGGCAACCGCAACTTCAACATCTTCCGCTACACAGACGTCGAGAAGGGCGAAGGCCGCTGGGACAGCCCCATCAACACCAACATGGGCTTCGGCGGCATCAATGCCTGCGACGGCGAAATCATGATTCTGCCCGTCAAGGACAACACCACCGGCGAGCAGACCTACCTGGCCCTGCAGTCGTTCCCCTTCGGCGGCAGCCGCAACAATGTCAGCATCGCCTACAAGCCGCTGAACACCGCAGCCGACATCGCCACCCCCTCGGCATTCACCACCTGGGAGGGCCGCTATCAGGTAACCGCACGCCCCTCGGCCTACTCGACCATGACCTGGCAGAAGAACAACACGCTCGGCTTCTTCTTTGAGGAAGACCGCGGCACCGGTGCTTATTCGGGCGTTTACGTGAACCTCACCATCGAAGGCATTACCGGCGGACGCTACTCATATCAGGTAGACGAAAACGACGCCGCCGCCAACAAGCTCCGCAAGGAGATGGTAGAGCAGCGTGCAGCAGCTCTCACCTCGTTCGAGAAGCACGGCTATGTGGGCGAGATTGCCGACGACTCCTTCCTCTCCGATGCAGTAGCCGCTTTCAACGCCGCTCCGTCATATGACGCCTACGTGGCTTTCAACAAGGCTGAATATACCGCCACTCCCGAGGTGGTGCCCGTGCTCAGCGGCGGCGTTTACCGCTTCATCAGCGCCCATAACGGGCACTATGCCGCTTATACCGAGCCCCGCTATCTGACCAATGACGGCACAAACCTTCTGACCACCACCGACGCAACCGACGAGGCCACGAAGTTCGTCATCGAGAAAACCGAAGCGGGCCACTGGACCATCTACTCGCGCGACAGCGAACGCTACATCGACAATCCGCGCGCCGAGACCAACCAGGCACTTCTCATGGCCGAGGCTCCCGCTGCATTTGACTTCGAGAGCAGCCTCGACGGCCGCACCAGCGTCTTCGGCGTCAACCCAGGCAACAACGCATATCCGGCCATTCACATGGCCGGCAATGCCAGCGTAGTAATCTGGACCAAAGTAGCAGAAGCCTCAAAGTGGTATATCGAGCTCCTTAAGGCTCCGGAGCAGGATTCAATCAGCGAAATCAACAAGGCCGAAGTTGAAAAGGCAGGTGCCTACTATGACCTCACCGGTCGCCGTGTAGTGCGCCCCTCGCGCGGTCTCTTCATCTCAGACAACGGCAAGAAGCAGATTTTCTGATTCGACTTCCGAACCCCGAAATGACAGCAGCGGGAATCGCAAATGCGGTTCCCGCTGTCTTTGCTCTTTTATCTTTTATTGGAGGAGCGCGCGCAGCACGGCCGGAGATTTCATTGACGAGAGGTTGGCGAGGTGTAGAGTGTAATACTCCAGAATGCCGTCAAGCACGGCGGCGCGCTCGGCGCGCGTGAACCTATATGCGCCCATGTTGTCCCAGCAGATGCGGCTCAGGCGCTCGACGGCGGCCGATTCAGCGGGCGAAAGCGTGTGGCCGTGGAGCGCCGCCGAGAGCCTGAAGCAGCCGTCGGTCATGTCGAAGACCATGCCGGGCCGGTAGCCGCCGGTGTCGGGGGCAATGCCCAGAATCGCGGCCAGACGTGTCAGGAACGTCAGATGGAAGTTCGCGGTAGGAGTCAGGGGGTCGTTAAGCCGCTCCATGGCGTCGACAATGAAGTCGAACACGCGCGGGTCTCCTTCGCTCTGGCGCAGGACGGCGAGGAGCGCCTCGGCCAGAAACATGACGGTCGACACGCGCAGCGGGTCGGTCAGCACGGTGTGGAGCGCCAGGAGCGGTCGGGGCTCGCGGAACGTGGCGAGCTCGCTGCCGGGGCGGAGCGTTGCGACGACCTCGAGCGGATTGAGCGGCATCAGCAGCGCGCGGCGGCGCCGCGCACCGACGCCCGCGCCTGCCGGCACGGCGAATCCCATCGTGCCGTTTTCGCGACTGTAGGCCGTCAGAATTGAAGTCCGATCACTGTGTCGGGTGAGCTTCAGGGGTACGATTTGTAGGGTAATCTGCATGGATTTTGCACTTTTTTCGGCAAAATTACAAGAAAATTTGCACAGTTCAAAAAACTGTCGTATATTTGCACTCGCTTTAAGGCACTCCCGGCCCATTCGTCTATCGGTTAGGACGCAAGATTTTCATTCTTGAAAGAGCAGTTCGATTCTGCTATGGGCTACTAAATTTATTAAAGAACGAACAAAACGACACAACTTATTTGAAATGGCAAACCACAAGTCATCACTCAAGAGAATCCGCCAGACCGAGAGCCGCCGTCTGCGCAACCGCTACTACGAGAAGACCGCTCGTACAGCCGTGCGCCGCATTCGCAAAATGACCGATAAGGCTGAAGCTCAGACCGCCCTCAACGCACTGGCCGCCCTGCTCGACAAGCTGGCTCGCAAGAACACCATCTCCAAGAACAAGGCTGCAAACCTCAAGAGCGCGCTTCAGAAGCACGTAAACTCTTTGGCTGCTTAATATAACAGCAGCTGTTTTTCCGGCCCATTCGTCTATCGGTTAGGACGCAAGATTTTCATTCTTGAAAGAGCAGTTCGATTCTGCTATGGGCTACCCGCAAAAGGCGCCGACTTCAAGTGAAGCCGGCGCCTTTGTCGTGGTGGGGTAATCAGGTGCTCAGAGGCGCACCTTGCGGCCGTTGGCAATGAAGATGCCGTGAAGGCCGGCGGGGTTGACGCGGCGCCCGCTGAGGTCGTAGACATTGTCGGCGTGAGTATCAGCGTCAATCTCGGTCAGTCCGAGCGGAGTGGCGGAGATGGTGAAGTAGACGGGGTCGGTCAGCTGTTTGCCGTTGCCGAAGACGGCCGCCATGTAGTTGCCCGCGCCCAGGCCGTCGAGGCTCACGTTGACCTGCTCGGTGGCGCTGTCGCCGGCTTCAAGGAAGAATTCGGGCGACGTTGCTGCGGTTTTCGAGGAGCCGCCGGTGGAGGCGAATATGGCCACGGTGAGCGTGCCGGCAAAATAGCCTTCGGTGCATTCGGCCGAGAGGTCAAATCGCGCTTCGCCCGAGGGCTCGAGCGCGGAGTCGTCGCGCAGAGTGAGCGAGCGCACCGCTACGGAAGTGGCCGCCGGCGCGGCGTTGAGCGTTACTTCGACAGGCGTGCTCATCAGCCGGCCGTCGCTCGAAAGGAGAGCGAGCAGATAAGTGCCGGCGGCCGGTGCGATGCCGGTTTGCGAGGCGAATGTGCCGGTGTAGGTGATTGAACTGCTGCCGCCGCTTTCAATGTCGACGGGGTAGGGCGTAGCCGTTGCCACGAGGCTGAGATTGCCGTCGGTCTCGGCGAGCAGAGCGGGAATCAGGCCGCCGTAATATTCTTTCGCGCCGTTGTTGACGGCGTCAAATGTCAGTCTGAACTGCGAGCCCCAGTAGAGCGGAGTGGCCATGACGGCGTTTTCAACGGTGAGCTCGGGAGCTTCGGCGGCAGCAAGTGTTACGTTATTGCCGCTCACGGCGGCGGTCAGTTCGCCGGTCTGACTCAGGGGGGCGCGCATCGGCGTCCACTCCTTGCCCGGAATCTGATAGCCGGGAGATACGGTGTAAGTGCCGTCGGCCAGCGACTGCGGAATGGCGGCGCTAAAGGCGCGTGTGCCGTAGCCGGGTTTGATTTCGGCGCTCAAGGCCTCGACATAGGTCGGCTCGCCGCCGGCGGCGGGAGTGATGATGAGGCCGATTTTAGTTCCGGCGGGGGTGGTGGCGAAGCTGTAGTTATAGAAGCCGTCGCCGAACTCGATTGCCGTGCCCTTGGTTGTCTGCGCGGTCGCGGCGCTGAAGCCCGAGCAATACATCAGCCACGCCGTCTCTGAGCCTTCGACGGGTCGCTGCAGGCCGGTAACGATGACCTGATTATAGTTGAAGCCGCCCGCACCGCCTCCGATGCCGAGACTCGGCGGGTCGAGCGCCGTCAGCAGGAAGTTGCCGTCGCTCATGCCGCCCCAGCCCCAGTTGAAGTGGAAGTAGCCGTCGGCCGTATAGCCGTCGCAGACAAACTGGTGGCCGCCGGCCGAGCCCGTGCCGCCGTAGAGCACGGGACGTCCTGCGGCAAGCTCGTCGTAGACCATATCTTCCCACTCGGCGAGGCCGTAGTAGTCGCGCTCGGGCATCTGCAGCCCGCAGTCGTAGTTGAAATAGTCGAGAAACGCCGTTCCCATGGCGCGGCTTGCGGCGCCGCTCTCGGAGGCAGTATAGTTCATGTCGACGCTCACGCCCGCGGCATACATCAGCGTGGCCACTGCCGCGCGCTCGGCGTCGGTCGAGGAGGCACCGTAAGTGTCGGTCATCTCGTCCCATCGGAACGTGGTGGCGCCGTAGTCGAAGCTGAGGGTCTTTCCCTGCCAGCTATAGGAGTGTGAGCCCGTGCCTTTTTCGGGCCAGGCGTGAAACTTCATGGCCTGAGCCATTGCCGTGGCCACGCAGCCGGTGGGCGCGTGTTTGCCGTCGATTTCAGGCGTCAGGTCATTATAGGGGCCGTCCTGGTTCCAGCGGGTCTGCAGCATGGGGGCGATTGCCGGGCGGCTGCGGCGCATTATGGGGCGCGGCTCGATGTTGATTGCGGCTGCATGTTCAATCTGGCGCGCATAGCTGTCGAGCCACCACCTCAGGGTCGGGTTCGCGGCGTCATAGAGGCCCGTGTCGGTGTAGCCCAGCAGAGCCGGGGCGGCATCGTCGGCCGGAAGCACCATGAAGCCCCGTCCGGACGAGAAGATGTAGAGCTCGGGCAGGCGGTCAATCAGTCGCATTTCGGTTGTTCGGCCCGGAGCGCGGCGCATGTCGGCCGGACTGTGGGTGAGTCGGTCAAGCGCCTGCTCGGGAGTGAGGTGAGCGGCCGAAGCCGATGTCGCGGCGGCAGCGGCCGCGAGGAGAATGAGGGTGTAGCGTTTCTTCATAGCTGTTGTTGGTCGTTTTTGAGAATTGTGTAGACGGTTTCGAGTCGTTTGTTAAGTTCGGGACGCAGAGAGGCGGCAGCGGCGGGGTCGCGGCGCTCAAGGTCGGCATAGCGGTCTTCGCCGTCGAGATAGGTGAAGAGCGAGCCGTCGGCGGCCGGCGAGTCGACGGTGAGCGGCCGGGCTGACTGCGGGTTGTAGTGCCACAGAGGCCAATAGCCCGACTTGACGGCCTCGCGCATCTCGGTTGCGGCGTGGCTCATGCCTGCGCGAATGCCGTGGTTGATGCACGGACTGTAGGCGATTATCAGCGACGGACCGGGGTAGGCCTCGGCCTCCTGCATCACCTTAATAGCCTGCATCGGGTTTGCCGCCAGCGAGATGTAGGCCACATAGGCGTGGCCGTAGGTCATGGCCATTCGGCCGATGTCTTTCTTGACCGTGCGTTTGCCGTCGGGCGCATATTTGGCTACGGCGCCGAGCGGGGTGGCTTTTGACATCTGACCGCCGGTGTTGGAATAGCACTCCGTGTCCATGACCAGCAGATTGATGTCGACGTTGAGCGAGATGACGTGGTCGAGTCCGGCAAAGCCGATGTCGTAGGCCCAGCCGTCGCCGCCGATGGCCCATACCGAGGGTTTGACCAGCATGTCGGCGTCGAAGTCGGTCGGCAGCATGGGGCGCAGTTGCTCGGCGGCGGCAATGTCGCTCGGGTCGGCAAGATATTTCTTTATGGCAGCGGCGAGGGGAGCGGAGGTGTCGGGGGCTGCGGCAAGCGCCTGAAGCCGTCGCGCCGTGGCCTCGCGGCGTCGGGCCACGCCCAGGGCTATGCCGAGGCCGTATTCGGCGTTGTCTTCAAAGAGCGAGTTGCCCCAGGCCGGACCGCGCCCGTCAGAGGTGCGTGCGCAGTAGGCCATCGAGGGGAAATCGGCGCCCCAGATGGACGAGCAGCCGGTTGCGTTTGCAATAATCATGCGCTCGCCGAAAAGCTGGGTCAGCAGTTTGACGTAGGGCGTTTCGCCGCAGCCGGCGCAACAGCCGCTGAACTGCAGCAGAGGCTGCTGAAGCTGCGAGCCGCGCAGGCTGAACCGGGGCAACGCGTCGGGTTTGGGGCTGACGCGGGTCTGAGTGAACCGCAGGTTGGCCTGTTGGGCCGACATCTGCGGCGCGGGTGCGAGCATTTCAAGCGCATGGCCCGGACAGATGGTCGCGCAACTGCCGCAGCCGGTGCAGTCTTCGGGGTAGACCTGTATGCGCCAGTTCATGCCGCTGACCCCGTGAGCGGCAACGGTGTCAAACCCGGCGGCCGCGCTCTCGGCGTCGGTCAGCAGGACGGGACGTATGGCCGCATGTGGGCAGACGAGCGAGCACATGGCGCACTGCACGCACTTAGACGACGTCCAGGCGGGAATCTGAAGGGCGATGCGCCGTTTTTCCCATGCCGTCTCTCCCAACGGGTAGAAGCCGTCGGGCGCCAGCTTGCTGACGGGGATAGCGTCGCCCTGACGGTGGAGGCAGGGCATGGCCAGTTCGCTGACAAAGGGGGGCATCGCTCCGGCCGGCGTGCGCGGGTCGGTGAACTTCACGTCGGGCACGCTGATGCGCACAATCGAGGCTTCGGCAAGGTCAATGGCATCGCAGTTATTCTTGACCACATCGGCGCCTTCGTGGATATATTGCTTGCTCACGAGCTCTTTCAGCGTTTCGAGGCTGCGGTTGTAGTCAACCATGTCGGTCAGTTTCAGAAAAACCGTCTCCATGATGGTGTTGATTCGCACTCCGAGCGAGCATCTGGCGGCGATTGCGGCGGCATTGACCGTGTAGACCTCCACGCCTTTATCTCTGATTGTCCGTTTGAGGTCATCGGGCATGACGGCCGCGAGTTCGGCGGGGCTTTTTGCCGTGTTGACTACGAGTCTGCTGCCGGCGTGGAGCGTGGGAGCGATGTCGAACATGTAGATGTAGCGCTCCTGATGCACGCCGACATAGTCGGCGCTTTTGATTTCATATTCCGAGCGTATGGGCTGCGAGTCGACGCGCAGCGAGCTGACGGTGTAGCCGCCGGACTTCTTTGCCGAGTATTCGAAATAGGCCTGCACGTCATAGCCGCCGAGAGTGTTGAGAATCTGTGCGGCCTGGCGTGTGGCCCCGACTGTGCCGTCAGAGGCCAGCCCATAGAATTGGAAGCGCTGTTGGCTTGCGGGTGCGGTGGGCAATTCCGCCCCGACGGGGAGCGACAGGTGCGTTACATCGTCATTGATGCCCACGGTGAACTGCTCGCCGGGACGGGCGGAGTCTAAAGCGTCGACAACAGCCTTGACCATTGCCGGAGAAAAATCTTTAGAGCTGAGACCGTAGCGGACGCCGACGGCCTTGACGGGGCGACCGCCGTTGAAAACTGAGGTGCAGACGTTGGTGAACAGCGGTTCTCCCTGCGCGCCGCACTCTTTGGTGCGGTCAAGCACGGCGACGGCCTTCACCGTCGGCGGCAGAGCGGCCAGCAGTCTGTCGGCCCGCCAGGGGCGGAACAGGCGCACCTTGATTAAGCCCAGGTGTGTGCCGGCCGTTCGGTTGAGATATTCGACGGTCTCGGCAATGACTTCGCAGCTCGAACCCATGGCAACGAGCACCTTGTCGGCCTCGGGGTCGCCGACATAGTCAAACAGATTGTAGCGGCGCCCGGTCAGAGCGGCGACTTTGTCCATGTATTTTTCGACGATGTCCGGGAATCGGTTGTAATATGGATTGTTGGCCTCGCGGCTCTGGAAGTACACGTCGGGATTCTGGGCCGTGCCGCGAATGTCGGGGGTGTCGGGATTCATGCCGCGGCGCCTGAATTCGGCGACGGCGTCCATTGGCGTGAGCGAGGCAATCTCGTCGTAGCCCGGGAGTTCGATTGACGACATTTCGTTGCCCGTGTGCCAACCGTCAAACATGTGGAGCACCGGCAGCGAGCCCTCGAAAGCGGCGAGATGGGCCACGAGGGCCAGATCGGCCGTTTCTTGCACGGTGTTGCTGACGAGCATGCTGAAGCCCGTTGAGCGGACGGCCATGGCGTCGGAGTGGTCGCCGAAGATGCTCAGGGCGTGAGTGGCCACGGAGCGGCAGCCGATGTGGAACACGCTCGGCAGCAGTTCGCCCGCAATCTTGAACATGTTCGGAATCATCAGCATCAGGCCCTGCGAGGAGGTGAAAGTCGTGGCGGGCACTCCGGCCGACAGCGCGCCGTGGGTGGCTCCGGCGGCGCCCAGCTCGCTTTCCATCTCCATGACCTTCATCGTGTTGCCGAACACGTTGCGTCGTCCCTCGAGCGCCCACTTCGCGGCAACGTCGCCCATCGCGGCGACGGGAGTGATGGGGTAGACGGTTGCAACGTCCGAGAGGGCGTATGCGATATAGGTTGCGGCGGTGCAGCCGTCGACGATTGCCCGGTGGCGGGCGGTTGAAACGTCAGGCATATCTGTGTGTCAAAAAATAGAGTAATACATTTACTCTCTAACACACGCCGCCCCCGCCGGGTTCATTGCGCGGCGAGGTATGAGCTGATGATGTGTGTATGAAACCGTTCCCTATGCAAATTTAGGGGAAAAATGAGAGTTTCACAAATTTTTTTGGTAACTTTGCGCTTTCAAATTCGACATCGCTTTATGATTTACGGTTTCAACAACGACAAGTATTGTCAGATTCAGTCAGACCACATTAAGGAACGTATCGCTCAGTTCGGTAATAAGTTGTATCTTGAACTCGGCGGTAAGCTTTTTGACGATTTCCACGCTTCGCGCGTGCTTCCGGGCTTTCGCCCCGACAGCAAGCTGCGCATGCTGAGCCAGCTGGCCGACCGCGCCGAAATCGTAATCGTCATCTCAGCGCTCGACATAGAGAAAAACAAGGTGCGCCAGGATCTGGGCATCACTTATGATGTCGATGTGCTCAGGCTGCGCGAGGCGTTTATCGAGCGCGGCTTCATGGTCAGCTCGGTGTGCATCACCCACTATAACGGCCAGTCGTCGGCCGACGCTTATCGCCACCGCCTCGAGCGCATGGGTATCAAGGCTTACTTCCATTACACAATAGAGGGCTATCCGACGAACGTGAGCCTTATTGATTCGGACGACGGTTTCGGCCGCAACGACTATATCGAGACCACGCGTCCGCTGGTAATCGTAACCGCTCCGGGCCCGGGCAGCGGCAAGATGGCCGTGTGTCTCAGCCAGCTTTACAACGAACACAAGCGCGGAATCGAGGCCGGATATGCGAAGTTCGAGACATTCCCCGTGTGGAATCTGCCGCTGAAACACCCCGTCAATATCGCCTATGAGGCGGCGACGGCCGACCTTAACGATGTCAACATGATTGACCCGTTCCATCTGGAGGCTTACGGCAAGACGGCAATCAACTATAACCGCGACATCGAGATTTTTCCGGTGCTTAACGCGCTGTTTGAGGGGATCTACGGCGATAACCCATACAAGTCGCCCACGGATATGGGGGTCAACATGGTCGGCTTCTGCATCGACGACGACGAGGCATGCCGCGAAGCGTCGAAGCAGGAGATTATCCGCCGCTACTATGACGCGCTCAACCGCATGGCTCTTGCCGACGGCTCGGACAGCGAGGTCAACAAGATTGCGCTTCTTTTCAAGCAGGCAAAAATAGACACGTCTTATCGCCGCACCACCGTAGCGGCCAAAGAGCGGGCCGAAAAGTCGGGCGCGCCGTCGAGCGCCATCGAGCTTGCCGACGGCTCGATAATCACGGCCGAGACGGGCTCGCTGCTCGGGTGCAGCGCCGCGCTGATTCTGAATGCGACGAAGTATCTTGCCGGGATTGACCACAGCGTAAAACTCATTCCGCAGGAGATGATAGAGCCGATTCAGCACACCAAGACCGACTATCTGTGCAGCCGCAATCCGCGCCTGCACACCGACGAGGTGCTCGTGGCCCTTTCGGTGCTTTCGACGCGCGACGAGAACTGCCGCCGCGCTCTGGAGCAGCTGCCGAAGCTGAGGGGGTGTCAGGTGCACTCAACCGTCATGCTCGGCGAGGTAGACCACAAGATTTTCAAGAAGCTCGGTGTCGGCCTGACGTGCGACCCGGTGCGCAAGCGCAAGTGAGTCGAATGAACCATCTATCGTCCGGCGGCGTTTTTCAGAGTAAATGACATGATCAATTCTAATTTTTTATGACAAATTCCGTAAGATTTTCGCTCATTGCCATCGTGGCCGCGCTTGCGGCTCTTGCAGGTTGCGAAACACCGGGCCGTCTGGCCAAGAATGTTGAAGGCGACTGGAGCGGCACACCCGTGCGTTTCGACAAGAAGATTCCCGTAAACGGCGAGTTCACCCCCGTGTTCAGCTTTGTGCGCGCCTCGAATCGCGCGGGCGGCGAGATGACACTGTCGGCCCGACTGTCGGTGATGATGCCTGTCAACGCACCGATTGACTCAATCGGCACCACCGCAGTGAGCGCCACGGCAGCCGGCCTGGCAACGGTGAGAGGGACATGGGAGGCTGACGGCGACGACGACATCGACCTGGCGTTTGACCTTTCGACGCTCGTAATCAACATGGACCCGGAGGTTGAATTTGAGCTGGCCAATGTGTGGGCGTCGGGCGACGTGCCCACGCAGCGCACCGTGTCGGAGGCCGTCAAGAAATCGTTTGTCAAGCAGATGCGCGACGCCATGACCTCGGCGCTGCATGAGATGGACGATATCGACGACATCAAGTTCATTGACAAGGGCACGAAGATGACCTGCAAGTTTGCCGACGTGCGCCAGACGCTCAATCGGGTGTATAACTGACAGGGCGTCAGTACAGAGAAATGCCGATATACAAAGGGGGAGCGCATGGTTCGTGCGCTCCCCCTTTGCTGAACGAAAAATGATCGTTAATGCCCGCAGGGCATTGTACAATGTCCCCGTCGAAGATTAGAATAGGAGCCGCGGATTCTTCCGCGGCCGTGTCGCGCCAACGAATCAACCGATTAAGCGTCGCGGCAAGCGGTTGATTCATGAATCAACTCTACCCAAAATATGGGCATCTTTGCGCGAATAGGACAGACGATGCCCTTCGGGCAACGCGATGAGGGGGTGTATCCGATACCCCGCCAAGTCGCTCCGCTCCATGACGGGGTTAACGTAAAGACCATGCCCTACGGGCATTGTATGACTTTATTTGAACCGCATTGCACGGCTCGTGTGTCTGTCTGCTATGTGTTGATTATAAGCGGATTGCGCGCGGACGCACGGGCCGTGCGTCCCTACACTGGATGGTTATTTGAACCGCATTGCACGAGGCGTGCGTCCGTACGCCGGGCAAAAATAAAAAAAGGGTAAGCTCCCTGCATCGCACCTGCTGCGACCCGATACCGTTGCTTCTGTCAGGACCTGGCGGGATTCTCGGGGAGCTGGTCGTACAGGACTTACCCGACTGCAAAGTTACGCAAAAAAATTAAGAATTAAAAATCAAGAATTAAAAATTTGGCGATTTGGCGAAATTTCCGAGAAAATTTTGAGGGCATGCAAATGCGAGAGGCGTTCCGGTGTGCGGGAAATGCAAAAAAATTATAAAGGGTTTGGCAGAGTCGGGGCAAATTGCTAACTTTGCTCACTCATAACTGCAAAGAAAAATATAATAGATACACATTTATTACAAGAATGAACGTAACACTCGACAAAATCAACGCCGTTGACGGCAAGCTGACCGTCAGCGTTGAAGAGGGCGACTACAAGGACAAAGTAACCGCCGAACTCAAAAAAATTCGCCGCGACGCGAATATACCCGGTTTCCGCAAGGGCGCAGTGCCGATGAGCATCGTCGAAAAGCGCTTCCGCAAGCAGGCTACCTCAGACGTTATCAATCAGGTTGTCTATGAGGCCGTGGTCAAATATATGCAAGACAACAAGCTCGACATTCTGGGCGAACCGCTGCCGACGGACGTTACGGAGCTTGACCTCGACAAACAGAAAGACTACACGTTTACCTACGAGCTCGGTTTCGCTCCCGAAATCAATGTCGAGCTCAACAAGGAGACCCACCTTCCTTACTATCGCATCGAGGTTACCCCCGAGATGATTGAAGAGCAGGACAAGATGCTGACCGGCCGCTTCGGCTCGCAGGAGCCCGTAGAGGTGTATGCCGACCGCGCTCTGATCAAGGGCAACATTCGCGAACTCGGCAAGGAAGAGGGCGCGAAGGTTGCGGAGAATGTAATCGTTGCTCCCTGGACGTTCAAAAACGCCGACCAGGCCGCCAAGTTCGAAGGCGCCAAGGTTGGCAGCGTAATCGTTTACAACCCCTACGAGTCGAGCAACGGCAATGCAGCCGAGCTGGCCGCCATGCTCTCGGTGAGCAAGGAAGAGGCCGAGAACCTCAAAGGCGACTTCGAGCTGACAATTACTGAAATCACCGGTCTGAAGCCGGCCGAGCATAACGAGGAGTTCTTCAAGCACGCTTTCGGCGCCGACTGCACCACCGAGGAACAGTATCAGGAAGCCCTGAAAAAGAATATCGCCGCACAGCTGCTGCCCAACTCGGCCGCTCTGTTTGAGAAGCAGACCCGCGAGGCGCTGATGGAGAAGTACGGCAACTTCGAGCTGCCCGTAGAGTTCTTGAAGAAGTGGCTCATGCGCCGCAATCCGCAGGCCCTCAACTCCGAGAACATCGACCAGGAATTCGCCAACAACGAAAAGGCAATGAAGTGGGAGATTCTCAGCGGCCGCATCGCTTCGAACCTCGGCGTGAAAGTAACCGAGGAGGATATGCTCAAGTTTGCCACCCACTCGGCAGCACGCCAGTTTGCCCAGTACGGCATGGCCAACCTTGACGAGGCAATTCTCAAGAACTATGCGGAGAGCCTGCTCAAGGACGAGAACAACCGCCGCTTCATCGCCGAGCAGGTTGGCAACGCCAACCTTTTCGAGGCAATCGGCAACGCCGTAACCATCGACGACCACACCGTCAGCCTCGACGAGTTCAAGAAACTTGCCGGCGCCGAGTAAACGGCATCGGAAATATTCCACACAAAACATGCATTTCCGCCTGCGGGAGTGCATGTTTTGCGTAAATGGGAGCTCTTAACCTCATAATTTTTAGTTTTTCGGATTTTTTGCGTAACTTTGCGGCTCAAAAATGACATAGGAATGAAACAGCTAACCTCCATTTTGCTTGTAGTTGCTGCTTTAGTGATTAGCTCATGTGGCAAATCCACGCCAAAAGTCATGCCTGACGTTCCTTTGGCGGACATGTACGGCAACACAATTTCGGCCAACGAACTGGTAAATCCGAAAGGGCCGTTGATGATTACGTTTTTCGCAACATGGTGCGACCCGTGTTGTCAGGAGTTGAACGTCATCAAGTCCATCTATCCCGAGCTTCAAGAGCGCTACGGGCTGGGGCTTGTTGTGGTGTCAATCGACAAGTATCCGAATCAGGTTCCGATTGTGGCCAACATGATGCGGCAGCACGGCTGGGATCAGTTTCCGCTCTATTTTGATGTTGACCGCAAACTGACCGACGAGTTGCAGGTGCAGACAATTCCCTCGACTCTCTACGTCAGCCCGGACGGCAAGATATTCGAGGAGGTCAACGGATATGACGGCGATACGCCCGAGGAGCATATCAGAGAGGTCCTGGACAAAATGACGGCTTCGAAATGACCGACGCATTGCTGTTTGACCTCGGCGGAGTGATCATGGAGATTGACCGCATGAGAGCGGTCGAGGCTTTTGCCGCGATGGGCATGAGCGATGCCGACGGATTTTTTGACCCTTATCTTCAGCGCGGCCTGTTCGGGCGCCTTGAGGAGGGGCTTATCTCGGCCGATGAGTTTCGCGGGGAGGTCAGGCCGCTGTTCGGCCGCCCGGTGAGCGACGCGGAGATAGACGCAGGCTTATGCCGTTTTCTCATCGGCATTCCGCCGGAGCGCCTTGAGCGTCTTGCCGCCTTGCGCCGCAAGGGCTATAAGGTGTGCATGCTGAGCAACACGAATCCGATAATGTGGGATGAGTTTATTCTGCCGGAGTTTCGGAAGGAGGGCGGCGATGTCAATGACTATTTCGACGGCATCGTAACCTCGTTCGGCGCGCGATGCTGCAAACCCGACCGCCGCATCTTCGACCATGCTTGCGAGGCGCAGGGGCTCGATCCGTCGTGCACGCTGTTTTTTGACGACGGGCCGGCCAACATCGAGGCAGCGCGCAAGCTCGGGTTCAAGACGGCGCTCGTGGCGCCGCAGAACGATTTCATGGCGCTGACCGGCCGACTGCTATGAGGATAGCCGCAACCGGAACGTTTGACGGCGTTCACCTTGGCCACCGCTTTTTGCTTGACCGCCTTGTCAGCCTTGGTCGCGAGCGCGCGCTGGAGCCGCTTGTGCTGACATTTGACCGCCACCCGCTGTCGGTTATCAGGCCGGAGGCCGTGCCGCCGGCGCTCACCTCGCCGGCCGAGCGCCGACGGTTGCTGGAAGAGGCCGGAGTGAGGGTGGAGGTGCTGAAGTTTGACAACGATTTGCGGCGCCTGACGGGGGCGGAGTTCCTCGGCATGCTTCGCGAGCGCTTCGATGTCGGCGCCTTTATGTTCGGATTCAACAACCGCATCGGCTCGGACCGTGCGGGGGCCGACACGCCCGGCCTGAGCGCCGCGGCGGGTGTTGAGCTGTTTGCGGCACCCGAATGTGGCGGCTTGGCGGCCAGTTCGTCGGCCATCAGGAGCGCGCTTGCCGAGGGCGATGTCGCGGCGGCCAATGCCATGCTGGGGCGCCCTTATGAAATCGAAGGCGAGATTGTCGGCGGCCGTCGCTTGGGGCGTACCATAGGATTCCCGACGGCCAATTTCAGCGTCAGCGGCGACCGCATGCTTCCCGCGCCGGGAGTGTATGCGGGGCGGGTGCTCGGGCGTCCGGCAGTGGTCAATATCGGGCGCAGGCCTACGGTTGAGGGACGCTATGACGCGCCGCTCTCGGTCGAGGCCCATCTGCTCGGATTTGACGGCGATCTTTACGGCAGAGTGCTCGGCCTGGAGTTCTTGAAGCGCCTGCGCGGCGAGGTTAAGTTCGGCTCGCTCGACGAGCTGAAGGGCGCCATTGCAGACGATGTGGAGGAGACAAAACGTTTTTTTGCCGATGCCGGTGAATGAGATTTTTGATAGGGCCGCGCTTTTGCTCGGCGACGAAGCCATGGAGCGGCTTGGGCGTACGCGGGTGATACTGTTCGGCGTTGGCGGCGTCGGCAGCTGGTGTGCGGAGGCGCTGATTCGGACGGGCGTGGGCTCGATGACGCTTGTCGACCCCGACGTGGTTGTGCCCACCAACGTAAACCGGCAGATGCCGGCAACCACCGCCACTCTCGGGGAGCCCAAGGTAGAGGCGATGAGGCGCCGGCTGCTTGAGATAAATCCCGATGCCGACATCAGGGCCGTTCAGGCCCGCTATTCGGCTGACACGGCCGATGAGTTTGAGTTCGGCGATTATGATTTCGTCATCGACGCCATAGACTCGGTGGCCGACAAGGCGCTGCTGATTCTGAGGGCCACTGAGTGTCGGACGACCACGCTTTTCAGCTCGATGGGGGCGGCGCGCAAACTCGACCCGAGCCGGGTGCAGGTCAAGGAGTTTTGGCAGATAAAGGGCTGCCCGCTTGCGGCCGCACTGCGCAGCCGCTTCAAGCGCACGGGTCAGTTCCCGGCCCGCAAATTTCAGGCCGTTTTTTCTGACGAGGTCCGTCAGAACCGGCGCCAAGGCGAGAGCAACGGCTCGCTGGTGCACATCACCGCCGTGTGGGGCATGACGCTCGCGTCGCTGGTGATTCGGCGCGTGTGCGCGGAGGGGTGAGAATTAAGAATTAAGAATTTGCTTGATTAAGCTTGATTTGGCTTGATTAAGCTTGAATTGGCGGGATTTTTCGCGCTTGCGCGCTCAACACGGGTGGGGCGCCAGGACAAATTTAGGGTTCGGGGGCGGGGAGGCGGCTGACGGTGATGAGTTCGAGTTTTGTGGCGGAGGAGCGGGAGATGTGGAAGTTGTAGGCGCCGAGGCGGACGTCGTCGCCTCGGGAGGGTATGGTGCCGGTTGAGTTGAGAATGTAGCCGGCGAGGGTCTGATAGTCGTCGCTTTCGGGAATGTCGAGTCCGAACTGGTCGCGGAGTCGGTCGACTTCGACACGGCCGGAGAATTCGAATGTGCCGTCGGGGAGCTGTCGGGCGACGACGTTGGTGCGGTCGTGTTCGTCTTGAATGTCGCCGAGAATTTCTTCCATGAGGTCTTCGAGTGTAACCATTCCGGAGGTGCCGCCGAATTCGTCGACGACGACGGCGACGGAGCGTTTTTCGGCGAGGAGGCGTCGCATCATTTTGTTTGCGAGGAGGGATTCGGGGGCGAAGAGGACGGGTTTGAGGTTTTCTTTCCAGTCGGCTTCGGGGCGGAGGAGTTCGGAGACGTGGATATAGCCGAGGACGGTGTCGATGTCGTGGTCGTAGACGAGGATTTTGGAGCGGCCGCTGGAGGTGAATAGCGCGGAGAGTTCGGCGCGGGTTGTGGAGTCGATGTTCACGGCGACGATTTCGTTGCGGGGAATCATGCAGTCGCGCAGGTGAATGGTGCTGAAGTCGATTGCGTTGTGGAAGATTTTGACTTCGTTTTCGAGTTGGGGGCGCTCTTCGACGGGGTTGTCGAGGGTGCGTTCGATGTATTCGTTGAGGTCAACGACGCTGAGTTCGGTTTCTTCGACGCCGGTTTTGCGCACTCCGACAATTCTCATGAGTCCGTTGGAGAGCCATGTGGAGAAGAGGGAAATGGGGTAGAGTGTCCAGTAGAATAGGGACATGGGGAGGGCGGAGATTCGGAGCGACGCGTTGGGGTTGATGCGGAAGAGGGCTTTGGGAATGAATTCGCCGGTGAAGATGATGACGACGGTGGTTATGAGCGTCTGGACGAGGAGGGTGAGGGCTTCGTTGCCGCCGACCCAGCGGGAGATGTCGTCTTCGAGGAGTTTGGCGGCCGCCATGCCGTAGATTACGAGTACGATGTTGTTGCCGACGAGGAGGGTGGTTATGAAGAAGTCGGGGCGGGAGTAGTAGCGGTCGATTATGCGTGCGACGAGGCCGCCTTTGTGGGTGTCGAGTTCGGCGCGTACGCGGTCTGACGACACGAAGGCGATTTCGGTGCCGGAAAAGAATGCCGAGAGCAGGAGCGAGACGGCGACTATTATGATCCAGGTTGTCATTGCGGTTGCTGTTGAGGGGAGAGGGGTTGGGAGTCGGAGGGTTGGGTGGGGGCGCCGCCGGTGAAGCCTTCGGTGGGGAATATGCCGGTGGGGCGGCGAATGGTGTATGCGGTTATCTGTTCGTTGGAGATGAAGCCGTAGCCTTCGAGAATGCGGTCGGGGCGTTCGATGTGAATGAACGAGTCGGAGTAGACTTTGTGGTCGTTCTGATTCCAGAAGAGTTGGGTGGTGAGGAATTTTTCGCCGTTGAGGCGGCGCATGCGCACGTTGCCGTCGAGCCTCCAGAGTTTGAGGCGCGAGAAGTAGCGTGCGGTGTCGGCGACCATGGTTGCGATTACGTTCATGCGGTCATCGAACTGACTGAGGCGCAGGCCGTCGGGGAAAATCCAGTAGGGTTCGTCGGCCTCGTCGAACATGAGCCACAGGGGCGCTTCGATGTGATAGCGCGTGATGCCGGAGTCGCTGACGAATGAGTTGACCGAGTCGGTAACCATTGTCGGCGAGGTGTTGCCGTCGGCGGGCTCGGAGTCGGCGTTTTCCTCGCCGGCGCAGCTCCAGAGCAGTGCAATCAGCAGGGTTATGAGCGCGGGGAGACGTCGCATCAACGGATTTTGGAGGGTACGAACCAGACTTCGTTGAGGGCGATGCCGAGCGTAACCATGTAGAAGTTTTCGTTGACGGTGGCCACGGGAGAGGTTGAGCGGTGGCGATATTCAAAGCCGACGTTGACGGTTGTGCGCACGGGGGTGGGGAGTCCGAAGCCGCATGTGATTCCGAATTCCCTGACGTTGTTTGAGCCGATCATCATGTAGTCGCGGCCGTAGTATGCGCCGAGGCGGTAGGCAATGCGCTTGAAGTAGTTGCCGCGGGTTGCGGGAATGAATTCGGCGCCGAAGTTGCCTTTATAGCGGTCGGCGAACTTGAGGGGCGAGCTGAAGCCTTCGATTCCGTCGAAGCGGGCGTCGGCCCATGGCTGATAGGTGAAGTCGGCACCGACCGTGAGCCGTCGGTCGAAGTTATAGGCGAGGCCGGCTCCGACGGTCCAGGGCAATGAGTTGCCGCGGGCGAGGCGTCGGCGTCCGATGGTGCCCTCGGTTTTTGCCTCGGAGGTTGAGATGTCGAATTTCTCGCCGTAGGTGGTGCCGTGCATTCGGTGGCCCAGGGTATAGGTGGCGCCGAGCGTGAGGGTGTGGTTTCGGGCGAAGGTGTAGCCGTATTGGGCGCCGAACTGAATGTTGAAGTCGCGCACTTTGATTACACGTTCGTAGAGCGACGACTGTCCGCCCGAGGCGTTGACATAGACGTCGTTGATTATGTTGCCCCAGAGATAGCCGGCGTTGAATCCGACGCTGAGGCCATTGACGGGACGAGCGGCATAGCCGAGGTAGACCTCGGAGATGCCTCCGGAGCCCTGGTAGGCGCTTTCGCCGTTGACGATTTCGGCGCCGAACCGATAGCCCACGGAACTGTAGGGGAGCAGACCAATGGAGGCGCCCATCCACTTGCCTATGGGTACCTGGAGGGTTATGTAGTCGAGTCCGCCGAGGGTGCGCTTGTCGGAGAGGCCGTTTTCGGAGTTATGGACCGCGCCGACGTTGGCGCCGATGTCGAACAGGAATGTCATGGAGTCGATGGCGGCGTAGCTGGCGGGGTTCTTGACGTTGATCTGACGCGGCGAGCGGAGGGCGTAGCCGATGCCGCCCATTGCGCGCTGTGAGGCCGAGATGTGGTCGTTGAGCACGCCGTAGCCCATCATGGAGTAGGGCGACTGTTCGTCGGCCGCGGCGGGTGCGGCGACACATAGAGCGATTGCGGCTGAGGTCAGCAGGTGTTTTATGTTCATGAGGGTTGATGTTGAAACTTGAGAATATTAAGCAGCCCGAGGTTGACCAGATGGGGCTCGATTCGGCGTTCGACTCCGTCGGGGAGCAGGGCTGCGATTTCGGGCGCCCAGCCACCGGAGAGAATGATGCGTCGGGAGTTGCCCCACTGGCTGTAGTAGAGCAGTTCGGCGACGACGCCTCGCATGGCACCGCAGCGCAGCGCCTCGACGGTGTTGTTGCCGATTCCGGGAATGAAGTCGGCGTGGCCGCTCACCAGGGGCAGGCGCGCCGTGAATCGATTGAGGGCGCGCAGGCGCATGCCGGGGCCGGGGGATATGTTGCCGCCGAGGAATTCGCCGGCGGCCGTAACGACGTCGAAGGTGCAGGCCGTGCCGATGTCGGCTACGAGCAGGTCGGCTTCGGGGCAGAGGGCCGCGGCGCCCACGGCGGCTGCGAGGCGGTCGGCGCCGAGCGTCTCGGGCGAGCCGTAGAGGTTTTTGAGGGGCACGGGGGTGGAGGCCGCGAGCTGCATCTTGAGCGGAGCGTCAATCAGGGCCATGAGGTCGGAGAGGTTGCGGCCGTCGGCCACGCTGCAGCCGATGGCCGCCTCGACGTGCCAGCGACCGAACATCTCGGCGGCAGCCTCGAGCGAGCGACGGCTGTTGATTACGGCGCAGCCGAGTTCACGGTCGTCGGCCGGATTGTAGGCCACCATCTTGGTGGAGCTGTTGCCCTGGTCGAGGGTTATGATTGCGTCGGGGGCTGAGCTCATGCTTTCTTTTTGCGTTGGGCAATAGAGAGGGCGATGGCGCTATAGACCTGAAGCGCGGCGCCTGCGAGGGTGAAGGCGAGCCAGTCGCGCAGCACGGGTGCGGAATAGAAGGCGAAGAAAGCACCGACGCAGAAAAGGAGGGTGCTCCACGTTTCGAGGCGCGCCAGGCGCTTGATTCGCAGGGGAGTGCCGGCGGGCACCTGCGGCTGGAATATGCGGGCAATGAGGGCTATGGCCGCACCGGCGGCATAGATCCAGCGGAACGTGTCGTTGAAGATATTTTCCGTAATAATCGGCATCATGACGCCCGCGGCCACCAGCAGCAGCCCGATAATCAGCAGAATGGGCGATATTTTTTTCATTGGTTACGTTGGTGTGTGGGGGTTATCAGTCGAAAATGTAGACGTCTTCGCTCGGGCGCTGCATGTGGTAGTGCTCGCGGACGATGCGCTCCATCTCGGCCGGGTCGCTGTTGAGTCGGTCGTTCAGCGCCTGATAGTGGCGCAGGGTGTCTTCATATTGCGCGATTTCTTTTTCGAGCGAACGAATCTCGGCGTTGTAGTCCATGCTGCGCATTACGGAGTTCTCGTTGAAGAACAAGACGAAAGCCACGAACCCGAGGACGACGAGCAGCGACAGTGAAACGTATCTTTTAAGCCATTTAATCATATGAATAATTTTGCTGCGCAAAGTTACGAAAAAATTAAGAATTAAGAATTAAGAATTAAGAATTAAAAATTGTGAATTATGAATTAAGGATTAAAAAATCGGGAATTGCCATTCTACGGGCGCAGGCGGGAGACGCGGGCTAACTTTGCAAGCAGATTATGGAACAGAAAGACAAAAAATCGGGCCGCGCACAGTTGCTGGCGGCTCTTGGCGTAACGGCCACCGGCTGCGGGCTGCTGATTGCGGGTTTCGTGGTTGCACCGGCGGGCGAGATTCACAACTCGGTGCTCGTCGGGTTCGGCGAGTGCATGACCTTTGCCGGCTCGCTGCTGGGCATAGACTATCGCTATCGAAAAGAGATGAATGACAAATAAACAGCATATGGAAAAAGCAATTGAACTGATCAAAGAATTCGAATCGCTGCGCACCCGGGCCTATCGCTGTCCCGCCGGAGTGTGGACAATCGGGTGGGGCCATACCGCCGGAGTGAAGCGCGGCGACAGCATCACCGAAGCCGAGGCGGAGCGCCTGTTACGCGCCGATGTGGCCGACCTGCGCCGGCGGCTGCGGCAGACGGGAGTGGCACTGAGCCCCAACCGCGAAGCCGCGCTGCTGAGCTTTGCCTATAATGTCGGTTTCGACGCCTTGAGGCGGTCGACACTGTGGCGCAAGGTGCGGGCCAACCCTTCCGACCCGACGATTGCCGCCGAGTTCGGCCGCTGGAAATATGCCGGAGGGCGCGTCATGGCCGGCCTTGTCAGGCGCCGCGCTAAGGAGGCGGCGCTTTATTTCGAGTCATGAAGCGCGTTGCCTTATGTCTCTTTGCGGCCGCGTCGATGGCCGGCGCCGGTTGCCGCCCGGCGCGTCAGGAGGTGCGCACCGACTATCGGCGCGCCGACTCGCTCAGGGCGCTCGTGGCCGAGGAGCTGCGCGTAACCATGCGCAACGTCGTCATCACGCCGCCCGACTCGGGCGCGCCGCGCATTGCCGCCGCCAGCGTGGAGCTTTCGCGCCAATCGGCCTCGCGCGTCGAGCGCATTGCCCGCGAAACCGCCTCGAAAGAAGAAACAAGCGGGCGCCTCCTGGCGGCGGGGTTTATTCTCTTCGCTGTCGCTGTTTTATGGCGTCGCCGACAGTAAAAAATCTTGCGGCTTTAGATTAAATTGCGTAACTTTGCGCAAACTTAACAGAGACAGTTAGCAGATATGTTGATTATTGGCATAGCAGGCGGCACCGGCAGCGGCAAGACCACGGTGGTGCGCAAGATTATTTCGGAGCTTCCCCCGGGCGAGGTTGCCGTCATTTCGCAAGACTCTTACTATAAGGATTCATCGCACGTGCCGCCCGAACTGCGCCAGAACATCAATTTCGACGAGCCGGCGGCCTTTGACTGGCCGCTGCTTGTGAAGCACCTTGAGGCGCTTAAGCGAGGCGAGTCGATAGAGATGCCGACCTACAGCTATCTGACGTGCACGCGGCAGCCCGAGACGGTGCACCTGGAGCCGCGCGACGTGGTCATCGTCGAGGGCATTCTGGCCCTTTGCGACCCGCAGCTGCGTTCGATGCTCGACGTGAAGGTGTTTGTCGACGCCGATGCCGACGACCGCCTGATCCGCCTGATTGCCCGCGACTGCGTTGAGCGCGGACGCACGCCGCAGCAGGTGCTCGACCGCTATGCGCGCGTGCTCAAGCCGATGCATCAGCTCTATATCGAGCCGTCGAAAGACTATGCCGACCTCATCGTGCCGCAGGGAGGCCACAACCACGTGGCCATGCGCCTGCTCACGGATTACATTGAAAGCCGACTGGGAAAAGTATGATTCTGCGCACCGACAACCTGGTCAAGATTTACGGCCGCCGCACCGTGGCCAACCACGTGAGCATCAACGTTACGCAGGGCGAAATCGTCGGTCTGCTCGGGCCCAACGGCGCCGGCAAGACGACGACGTTCTACATGACCACCGGCCTCATCACGCCCAACGAGGGCGAGATTTTTCTGGACGACCTGAACATCACGAAGTTTCCGGTTTACAAGCGCGCCCGCGCCGGCATCGGCTATCTGGCGCAGGAGGCGTCGGTGTTCCGCAAGCTGACGGTTGAAGACAATATCCGCGCCGTGTTGCAGCTGACGGGCATGAGCCGCGAGGAGCAGAAGGAGAAGCTGGAGACGCTGATTCAGGAATTCTCGCTGCAGAAAGTGCGCAAGAACTACGGCGACCGCCTGAGCGGCGGCGAACGGCGCCGAACGGAGATTGCCCGCTGTCTGGCCATCAACCCGAAGTTCATCATGCTCGACGAGCCGTTTGCGGGAGTGGACCCCATTGCCGTGGAAGAGATTCAGAGCGTTGTCTACAAGCTGAAGTCGAAGAACATCGGCATTCTCATCACCGACCACAACGCGCCCGAGACCCTTTCGATTACCGACCGCGCCTATCTGCTCTTCGAAGGCAAGATTCTGTTTCAGGGCACGTCGGAAGAGCTGGCGGAGAACCCGACGGTGCGCGAGAAGTATCTCGGCCGTAACTTCGTTTTCCGGCGCAAGCAGTTTGATTGAGGGCGAGCTATAATAGCTGTTATAGCTAAGGTAGCTATTTTATATTAAAAATGAGGGCGGCGCTGATTGGCGCCGCCCTCATTTCTGGGGGGTCGGATTAGATTTCGGCGAGGGTGGGGTCGAGGATTTCGAGCATCTGGATTGCCGAGAGGGGAATGCGGGTGCCGGGGCCGAAGATGGCGGCTACGCCTGCCTTGTAGAGGAAGTCGTAGTCCTGGGCGGGAATGACACCGCCGGCGGTTACCATGATGTCTTCGCGGCCCAGCTTCTTGAGCTCGGCGATTACCTGCGGAATCAGGGTCTTGTGGCCTGCGGCGAGGGAGCTGACGCCGAGAATGTGGACGTCGTTCTCGACGGCCATGCGGGCGGCCTCGGCCGGGGTCTGGAACAGCGGGCCCATGTCGACGTCGAAGCCGCAGTCGGCATAGCCGGTGGCAACCACCTTGGCGCCGCGGTCGTGGCCGTCCTGGCCCATTTTTGCAATCATGATGCGGGGCTGTCGGCCTTCGCGTCTGGCGAATTCGGCGGTGAGCTTGCGCGCGCGCTGGAATTCGGGGTCGTTTTTGGTTTCTGCTGAGTACACGCCTGAAATTGTTCTGATTACTGCTTTATAACGGCCCACGACGGCTTCGCAGGCATCTGAAATCTCGCCGAGGGTGGCGCGATGGCCGGCGGCCTTGACGGCGAGGTCGAGCAGGTTGCCCTGCTTGGTGCGCACACATTCGGTGATGGCCTCGAGGTCGGCCTTTACCTGCGCTTCGTCGCGGTTGGCCTTGACCTGCTCGAGACGCTCGATCTGCTCCTTGCGCACTTGGGTGTTGTCGATTTCGAGAATGTCGATGGGGTCTTCGTGGTCGAGACGATACTTGTTGATGCCGACGATTGTCTGTCGGCCCGAGTCGATGCGCGCCTGGGTGCGGGCGGCAGCCTCTTCGATGCGCAGCTTGGGGAGGCCGGTCTCGATTGCCTTGGCCATGCCGCCGAGCTTTTCGATTTCCTGAATGTGCTCCCACGCGCGGCGGGCAATGAGGTCGGTCAGCGCCTCGACATAGTAAGAGCCGCCCCAGGGGTCAATCTCCTTGGTGATGTAGGTCTCTTCCTGAATGTAAATCTGAGTGTTGCGCGCAATGCGGGCCGAGAAGTCGGTGGGCAGTGCGATGGCCTCGTCGAGTGCGTTGGTGTGGAGGCTCTGGGTGTGGCCCAGGGCGGCGCCCATTGCCTCGATGCAGGTGCGGCCGACGTTGTTGAAGGGGTCTTGCTCGGTGAGCGACCAGCCGGAGGTCTGCGAGTGGGTGCGCAGGGCGAGCGACTTGGGGTTCTTCGGGTTGAACTGCTTGACAATCTTGGCCCAGAGCATGCGGGCTGCGCGCATCTTTGCAATCTCCATGAAGAAGTTCATGCCGATTGCCCAGAAGAAGCTGAGGCGCGGGGCGAAGGCGTCGATGTCCATGCCGGCGTTGACGCCCGCGCGCAGATATTCGAGGCCGTCGGCCAGGGTGTAGGCCAGCTCGATGTCGGCGGTAGCGCCGGCTTCCTGCATGTGGTAGCCGGAGATGGAGATTGAGTTGAACTTCGGCATGTTCTGCGAGGTGTACTCGAAGATGTCGGCGATGATGCGCATG
The DNA here is from genome assembly GCA_902495245.1 of uncultured Porphyromonadaceae bacterium. Lineage (GTDB taxonomy): Bacteria > Bacteroidota > Bacteroidia > Bacteroidales > Muribaculaceae > UBA3263. The sequence goes on along the minus strand of CABUWI010000006.1, from coordinate 148,548 downwards.
GAGAACTCGGGCGGGTAGATGTAGGTGTTGCGCACCATGAACTCCTTCAGAATGTCGTTCTGAATCGTGCCGGCCATCTCTTCGAGTTTGGCGCCCTGTTCGAGGCCGGCGTTGATGTAGAAGGCGAGCACGGGGAGAACGGCGCCGTTCATGGTCATGGAGACGGACATCTTGTTGAGCGGAATGCCGTCGAAGAGCACCTTCATGTCTTCGAGCGAGCAGATGCTCACGCCGGCCTTGCCGACGTCGCCGACGACGCGCTCGTGGTCGGCGTCATAGCCGCGGTGGGTTGCCAGGTCGAAGGCCACGGAGAGGCCCTTCTGGCCCGAGGCGAGGTTGCGGCGATAGAACGCGTTGGACTCGGCGGCAGTGGAGAATCCGGCATACTGGCGAATGGTCCAGGGGCGCATGGCATACATGCCGCTGTAGGGGCCGCGCAGGAAGGGGGGCAGACCGGCCACGTAGTCGAGATGTTCGAGGCCCTGAAGGTCTTCTTTGGTGTAGACGGGCTTCACGGGAATGAGCTCGGGCGTGAGCCAGTCTTCGCCGTGGGCGCATGAGGCGGCGGCTTTCGGAGCCACGGCCTCCGCTATGTTGATTTTGCTGAAATCGGGTTTCATTACTTGAGCAGTTTGGCGTTGAATGCGCGCAGGGTGTCGAGCACGTTGGAGCGCACGTGAATGAAGTTTTCAATTCCCAGAGCCTTGAGGTCGTCGGCGCAGGCGGGAGCGCCGGCCACGACGAATTCGGCCTTGCCGTCGAGCAGGCGGAAGGCCTCGGGGGCGAACTCGGCATATTCGTCATCGGACGAGCAGAGCACGACGATGTCGGCTCCGGCCTTGAGGGCGGCGTCGATGCCGACGGCCACTGTGGCGAAGCCGTTGTTGTCGATAATCTCATAGCCGGCGCAGCCGAAGAAGTTGCCCGAGAACTGCGAGCGGGCCAGGCGCATGGCCAGGTTGCCGATGGTGAGCATGAACACCTTGGGGCGGTTGGAGGCGTGCTCCGTTGCCAGGCGCAGCTGCTCGAAGTCGGTTGCCAGGCGGTTGCCGGCAATGCCGCCGTTGCCCTCGGGGGCATCGTCGTGGTGGCAGCCGCAGCCGCAGCCTTCGGCGGCCTTTTCGATTTTTTCGGCGGCCATCTCGTTGATGTTGGGATACTGGTTCGTGCCGAGCAGCACCTCCTTGCGGCGCGCCATGTCGGCGTGGCGCTTGGCGTTGCTCTCGTTGACGGCGGCCTGAATGCGGCCCTCTTCGAGCGCCTTGGCGAAGCCGCCTTCGTCTTCAATCTGCAGGAAGAGCTTCCAGGCCTCGTTGGCCAGGCTCAGGGTGAGAGTCTCGACGTAGTAGGAGCCGCCGGCGGGGTCGACCACCTTGTCCAGATGGCTCTCTTCCTTGAGCAGCAGCTGCTGGTTGCGGGCAATGCGCTCTGAGAACTCGTCGGGGGTCTTGTAGGGAGTGTCGAACGGCACCACGGTGATGGAGTCCACACCGGCCAGGGCGGCGCTCATGGCCTCGGTCTGGCTGCGGAGCAGGTTCACGTGGGCGTCGTAGACGGTCTGGTTGTATTTCGAGGTGGTTGCGTGGACGGTCATCTTGCAGCTGTCAAGGCTTTCGGGCTTATACTGCTCGACGATGCGGGCCCAGAGCATGCGGCCGGCGCGGAACTTGGCCAGCTCCATGAAATAGTTGGTAGAGATGCCCATGTCGAACTTGATGCGGGCTGCGACCTCGTCGGCCTTGAGGCCGGCCTCGGTGAGCAGCGTGAGCCACTGTGCGCCCCAGCTCAGAGCGTAGCCGAGCTCCTGATAGATGTAGGCACCGCCGTCGGTGAACATGGCCGAATCGACGGCCAGCACCTTCAGCCCCTTGACGGGCGCGGCCATTTCGAGCAGGGCCTTGGCTGTGAGGACGGCGTCGAGCGGCGTCTTCGTGCCGTGTTTCAGCTCGCGCTTCCAGGGGTTGAACTTCACGCTGCCGCTGAAGGCGGAGGCGGCGCCGACGCTGACAACATAGTCGGTCAGCAGGCGCGTCAGTTCGACCGTCTTGCGCATGCAGCAGCTGAGGTTAACCTCAATCTTGGTCAGGTCGATGCCGGCAAGCAGCGTGGCCACTGCCTCGGCCGTAACCTCGGGCATGTGCCAGCCTATGGAGTCGGCGCCGCGGCTGATGGCGTCGAGCGCCTTGGCGTTGGCGTCTGCGGCGTTGTCGGCCGTCAGCTCCTGTCGGATGCGCCATGTGTTGTCGCAGCGCGTGCCGCGCACGTAGGGGAACTCGCCGGGCAGCGACGCGGTCGTTGCCAGACCTTCAATGTCTTCGCGGCGATACATGGGGTTTACGTTGAACCCCTCGTTGGTGCGCCACACGAGTTTCTTCTCGAAGGGCACGCCCTTGAGGTCGGCATCGACCTTTGCGCGCCACTCTTCGGTTGAAACCGGAGCGAACATCTCGAATAGTTTTTCTTTATTTTCTGCCATGTTTAACAAATGATATTAGGCTGTTTTTCTTTATGGTTGCAGCAAATTTAACTAAAAAATCCGAATTACCGAAATTTTTCAGCAATTTCGCCTGAGGTTCAGCAGTGGAGGGAGGTGCGGAGGGCGATGTCGAGCACCTCGGCGGGGGTGTTGGCGATGTGTTCGGCATAGAAGCGGCGCAGCTCGCTGACGGGGCGGAAGCCCCACGTAACGCCCACGTTTTCGACGCAGGCGCGGCGCGCCGTCTCGATGTCGACGCCGCTGTCGCCCACGTAGAGCACGTCGGTCTTGGGCGTCGGCACCGTGCGCAACACGTTGAACACGATTGACGGGTCGGGCTTGGCGGGTACGCCGGGGCGCATGCCGTGGACGGCGTCGAAGGGCAGTCGCGGAAAGAAGCGGGCCACGAGCGCCGATGTGGCCGACTGATATTTGTTGGAGGCCACGGCGAGCCTCACGCCCTCGTCGGCCAGGTCGCGCAGCAGCTCGGGAATGCCGTCGTAGGGCACGGTGTGGTCCCAGAGGTGGCGGTCATAATACTCCTGAAAAACCTCGCGCGTGCGGCTCACGGTGGCCTCGTCGCGATGTTCGGGCGGTAGGACGCGCTCAATCAGGCGGCCCACGCCGTTGCCCACGAAGTAGGGATAGGTCGAGATGTCGTGCGTCGGGAAGCCGCACACGGTCAGGGCATGGTTGGCGGCATAGGCAAGGTCGTCAATGGTGTTGAGCAGCGTGCCGTCAAGGTCGAAAATTACAAGTTTCTTCATACTGCCTGCAAAGATAGCAATTATTTCAGAAAAACGATAGCCGGGAGCCGCGGATTCTTTTTAATGATGCCCTGCGGGCAACATGGGTGGGGGCTGGGCGTGCCGGGCCAAGGCGCTGCGCGCCATGACCCGGTTAACCGGAGGATTATGCCCTGCGGGCAATTGGGGCCGCGGATTTTTCCGCGGGCGCGGGAGGCAATCGTTTTGTCGCGGCGAGTCGGCGGAATGAGAGCCGGGGCTCTCAGTATCCGCCGCTCCTATTTGATGCAATGTCGCTAACTTAAGGCGGTCTTGCAAAACAATTTTCAAATGTCTGCCTGCGTAGGGTTGATAATTCCTTAAGTTAGCGACATCGTCAAAAATGGGGTAAAAAAGTGGGGAGGGGTGTGGCGGTTTCGGGAATTTTTTGTAACTTTGCAGTCGGATTTCGCAACCGCTGGCGCGACGTAGAGGTGCGCGTTGATGTTGCGGACGAATGTAAAACTTTAATAATCAATCACAATGGACTTGATTAAAGTTGCCGAAGAGGCATTTGCCCAGGAGAAGAATTATCCTCCCTTCTACCCTGGCGACACCATCACCGTTGCCTACCGCATCAAGGAAGGTAACAAGGAGCGTATCCAGCAGTATCGCGGCGTTGTTATCAAAATCTGCGGCGAGGGCGCCAAAAAGCGTTTCACCGTTCGCAAGATGAGCGACAACATCGGCGTAGAGCGCATCTTCCCCATGGAGTCTCCGTTCATCGACTCTATTTCCGTGAACAAGCACGGTAAGGTGCGTCGCGCAAAGCTTTACTATCTGCGCAACCTCACCGGCAAGAAGGCACGCATCAAAGAGCGTCGCCTGAAGCCCTCCGAACAGGCCGCACTGGCTGCCGCCGCTGCGAAGTAAACCGTTCGGTTTCAGAAGCGCCGCTCGCATTTCGAGGCGGCGCTTTGTTTTTATGTAACCAATTCTTTTACTCCCCGATATTTTATGACCCCCCAGGTTTCAATCATCATGGGCAGCACTTCAGACCTGCCCGTGCTCAAAAAGGCCGCCGATTTTCTGGACTCGATGGAGGTGGCTTTTGAAATGAACGCCCTTTCGGCCCACCGCACCCCGGCGCAGGTCGAAGAGTTTGCGCGCGGCGCCAAGGAGCGCGGCGTGAAGGTGATTATCGCCGCCGCAGGCATGGCGGCCGCCCTTCCGGGCGTTATCGCGGCCATGACTCCGCTGCCCGTAATCGGGCTGCCCATCGACTCGACCCTGCAGGGCCAGGACGCCCTGCTGAGCATCGTGCAGATGCCTCCGGGTGTGGCAGTGGCCACGGTGGGCATCAACGCCGGACTGAATGCGGCGGTGCTTGCCGTGCAGATGCTAGCGCTGTCGGACGCCGCGCTGGCGTCGCGCCTCGACGCCTATCGCGCCGGCCTGAGCGAGAAGATTGTCAAGGCCAACGCCGAGCTGGCCAAGGTTGAATACCGGTTCAAAACCAACTGACACATGATGGACCTTATTAACTGTCGGCGCCGCCCGTGCCGTATGGCGCAGGTGGGCTTGGGCGACCGCAAGGTGCTTATCGGCGCGCCGGCACCCGTGGCCGTGCAGAGCATGACGTCGACGTCGACTACCGACGAGGACGCCTCAGTGGCCCAGATTGAGCGCATCGCCGCCGCGGGCGCCGACCTGGTGCGTCTCACGGCGCAGGGCGTTCGCGAGGCGGAGGCGATGGGGCGCATGCGCGCGCGAGTGGACGTGCCTCTGGTGGCCGACATTCATTTCAACCCCCACGCCGCCATGGCAGCGGCCGAGGCCGTTGACAAGGTGCGCATCAACCCCGGCAACTTCTGCCGTCCCGGCGCCGACATCGCGGAATCGCTGCGGCCGCTGCTCGAAGTGCTCAGGCGTCGCGGGGCCGCGCTGCGCATCGGCGTGAACCACGGCTCGCTTTCGCCCGAAATCATGGACCGCTACGGCGACACGCCCGAGGGCATGGTTGAGAGCGCCATGCAGTTTCTGCGCGTCTGTGCGGCCGAAGGGTTCCACAACATCGTAGTGAGCATCAAGGCGTCGAACACTGTCGTGATGGTGCGCACGGTGCGCCTGCTGGTGGAGACCATGGCCCGCGAAGGCCTGGAATATCCGCTCCACTTGGGCGTTACGGAGGCGGGCGACGGCGAAGACGGCCGCGTCAAGTCGGCCGTTGGCATCGGCGCGCTGCTCTATCAGGGTGTGGGCGACACGATTCGCGTCTCGCTCAGCGAAGACCCCGAGCTGGAGGTGCCCGTGGCGCGCGCGCTGTTAGCTCACGTTGGCCGCGCGGCCGAGGCGCCGACAATCGAATTTGAATATGCTCCGGGCTACAACCCGCTCGCGCCCGAGCGCCTCGCGTCGGCGGCAGTCGGCGGGGTGGGGGGCGACAATCAGGTGGCGGTCTGCGGCCTCGACCCCGTATCGGCCCCCGTTGTGGAGCTTGACGCCGACAAGGACGACCTCACCGACGTGGCCGAAGGGTCGATTGTGCTCCTGACCTCTTCACATGCCAATCGCGTCGGCCGCCTGCAGGCCGCGCGCCACGCCATGGTGCGTGCCGGAGTCTCGGCGCCCGTCATCATGAAGCTGACATACGACCCTGCCGACCCCGACCTGGCAATCAAGGCTGCCGCCGACTTCGGCACGCTGCTGCTCAACGGGGTGTGCGACGGCATCTGCATCGAGGCGGGCGACGCCGACACCACGGGCCTCGCCCTGTCGATTCTTCAGGCCGCGCGCCTGCGCTTCAGCAAGACGGAGTTCATTTCATGTCCGAGCTGCGGGCGCACGATGTATGACCTGCAGTCGACGCTCAAAACCGTCAAGGCCGCTGTGAGCCACCTCAAGGGGCTGAAAATCGGCGTGATGGGTTGCATTGTCAACGGTCCGGGCGAGATGGCCGACGCCGACTACGGCTATGTGGGCGCCGGAGTGGGGCGCATCAGCCTCTATCGCCGCAAGGAATGCGTCGAGAAGAACATTCCGCAGGAAGAGGCCATAGAGCATCTTGTCAACCTCATCAAGGCCGACGGCAAATGGCAGGAACCGACAGCCTGACCACGGTGATTGACCGCGTGGAGCCCGCAGGGCTCAGGGTGGTGTGCACGACGATGCCGGGCCCGACGGAGTTTTGCGGCCTGATTGTCAACGCCGGCTCGCGCGACGAGCTGACGGCCGCCACTCACGGCCTGGCCCACTTTGTGGAGCACACCATCTTCAAAGGCACCGGGCGCCGCTCGGACTCCTATGTGCTCAACCGCATGGAGCAGGTTGGCGGGGAGCTCAACGCCTACACGACCAAAGAGGAAACGACGCTTTATGCCGCCATGCCTGCGGGCAACCACGCCCGCGCCTGCGCGCTCATCGGCGAGCTGGCCTCGGAATCGGTCTTTCCCGAGCGCAAACTCGACCTCGAGCGCGAGGTCATCTGCGACGAGATAGACTCCTATCTCGACTCGCCTGCCGAGTCGGTCTACGACTTTTTTGACGAGATTGCCTATGCGGGCAATCCGCTGGCCCACAATATTCTTGGTACGAAAGAGAGCGTGGCGGCCATTGACTCGGCCATGTGTCGCGACTATCTGCGGCGCGCCTTCGCCGCCGACAATGCCGTTTACTTTTATCTCGGCCCCGAGTCGCCCTCAAAGGTCATGGCGGCCGTGCGCCGAGCCTTCAGCGCGTTGCCTGCGAGGGCCGACATGTCCGCGCGCATTGCCCCGCAGGTGTGCGGGCCGGAGAACCGCCTCACTGACCGCGGGTCGCACCAATGCCACACGCTGATGGGCGTTCCCGTGGGCGGCCTGCACTCCGAGCGACGGCATGCCGTCGCCCTGGCGTCGAACATTCTCGGGGGGCCGGGCATGAACGCCCTGCTCAACGTCGAGCTGCGCGAGCGCCGCGGCCTGGTCTACTCGGTCGAGACGTCGACGGCACTGATGAGCGACTGCGGCATGATGACGGTCTACTTCGGCTGCGACCACCACGATCTGAGGCGCTGCTCACGCCTCGTGGAGTCCACGCTTAACCGTTTCGCCTCGTCGGCGCTGAGCGAGCGGAGGCTCGCTGCGTGGAAGCGGCAGTATCTCGGCCAGCTCACGCTCAGCCTCGACAACAAGGAGCAGCTTGCGCTGAATTGCGGTCGCGCCGTGCTTCACGGCCTGCCGGTGCCCTCGTTTGCGCGCACCGCCGAAAAAATCGCCTCAATCACCCCCGAAGAACTGCGCGAAGTGGCCGAAAAACTGGCGCAGGCGCCGCTCAGGACGCTGACTTTGGCGTGATGATGCGCCATCAAGCATCATTGTTGCGCGTCTCAAAGAGTCATTTGTCGTTGTAATGACCTTTGAGAGAAACCACCGCAACAATTACCTTGTCATCTTCAATGCGATAAATCATGCGGTCGCCTTTATTGATTTCGCGACTCCAATAGCCTGAATAATCTCCTTTGAGCTGCTCGACGTGGCCTGTGCCCGTCGTAGGGTGCAGGCGCAGCTCCTCAAACAAGTCCACAATCTTTTTCAGTGTTTTCTTTTGCCCGGATTTGCGCCACACTTTCAAGTGTTTTACAGCTTCGTCAGAAAAAATCAGTTCGTAAGTCATACGTCCAGCAATTTCCTAATTTCGTCCATCGAGTAAGCGCGACATCTTCCGGCTTTAATATCTTCAATGCCGCGATTGACGGAGGCCATGTTGTCTGGATTATCAAACCACTCGTCGCCTGACGGTGATGGATTTTCGCTTACTTCGATGGCTACGGCGTCGGCTTTGGAAATAAGGATTGTTTCGATGTAATTCTTTAAGCTCTTGCCTTGGGCTACTGCCATAATCGAGAGCTTTTGCAGTGTATCGACGGGGAGGTCAATGTTTTTGCGCTTGATGTTTAGAGTTGTGGCCATATCTTTGAAATGATTTTTTATGTTGCAAAGATATATAATATATCTTATATACACAAATTTATTCAGCTAAGAACTGCGCGAAGTGGCCGAAAAACTGGCGCAGGCGCCGCTGAGGACGCTGACTTTGGCGTAAAATATGCTATAAAACATAATTTTTTAGCAATTTTTTCTAAAAAATATTTGCAGATTTCAAAAAAGTACGTAAATTTGCAGCGTGTTTTTCATGGTATTAGATTTAAGGTTAACTAAGATTGGTTGTCGCGATGACAATCAATTTTTTTTATACCTCTACCATAATCAGAAGGTTACCTGGAGCATGGTCTGCAGTCGGTTGTCGTGGCGGCTGATGCCGTTCATGTCGACGCGGCGGCCGTAGATGTATTCGATGCCGGTTGAAATCTGCGGGGTGATGTTCCAGATGACGTTGGCCAGAGCGTATTGGCCGTAACGGTATTGCTCGCCCCATGGGGTGGAGCCGCCGGCATAGCTGCGGGCATACGTGCGCAGATGACTATAGGTTGTCGTGGCATAGACCTTCGGCGAGAATGTGTATTGCAGGCCGATGTATCCGCCCCAGGCCTTGACGGGGCTGAGGCGTCCGTCGCGGCGGTCGGGCGTCATGTCGAGTCCGCCCTCGTAGAGGTCCTGGAAATAGCTTGTGATTCCGCTGCCGTAGGCCGCCTGATAATATGCCGTGAGCCATGGGAGCAGTGTGGCCGTTCCGCTGAGTTTCACGCCCCAGCCGACGCAGTCGCGGTTACGGTCGGCGGGGACGTCGCGATACAGCATGTTGCGCACGATGGCCGACAGGCGTATGCGTCCGCTGCCTTTGCCCCAGGCGTATTGCACGTAGGCGGGAATGTCGGGCACGCGCTGGTTGACGGCATAGGTGCCGGTGCCTGTCGTGGCCGACGCGATGGGCATTTCGATGCCGGCGCCGATGCTCCACCGGTCGTTGAACGAGTGGCGGTAGTCAACGACGCCTTTGGGGATTGCCGTCAGGGCATTCGGGCCCTCGTTGTCGATGCTCGGGGGCGTGGCGGCCATGTCGGAGAAGAGACTGTAGTCATAGCCCACGGTGAAGCCGAAGTAGTTGATGTAGGCGTAATTGAGATTGAAGCCGTAGTTGTTGCCGTTGCCGGTGAGGTTGAAGTTGAAGTAGACGCCGAGCTGATGTTTCGAGCCGGGCATGGCCACGAAGTTTACAAACAGTCCGCTCGTGGCGGCCGAAAACTGCACCAGTCCGCCGTTGCCGCGGCTCTGTTGCATCGGAATGGCCGACGTGGTGAAGTCATAGGCGTTCTGAATCGGGTTGCCCCAGTCGTAGGCCACGGTGGCCTTTGCCGTGCCGCCTATGCCGAGATAAAACTTGCCGTCTTTGCCGGCAATGGCAAACCTCGGCGCGCCGGGCACGTTGAACGCCTTGGGGGCGTTCTGCTGAAAGATTTCGTAGACGTCGACCGTGTCGGCGGCGCCACGGCTGCCGTTGAGAATGGTGATGTCGTGGCGCGGGGGCGCGGCGGGGTGGTTCTGCTGCGCGGCGGCGCAGACCGGAATAAGTGCGCATATTGCCGGCAGCAGCGCGCAACTGATGCTTTTCATAACTTTTGAATTTTTAATAATAAGACGGGTCGATGCGGAACACGAACGACTTGCGGAAAATGACCACAACCACGGTGAACACAGCGAGCAACGCCGAGTTGAGAATGAACGGGAAAGTGTTTGAAGCGTGAGCGGGGTCGAACAGGTCGCGCAGGCCGTCGACAATAAACGGCGTTGCGCTGATTGACATGTAGTTGGCCGCGAGGACTATGGCCAGCGCGAGGGTGGCCTTGGCGGGAATCGTAACAATCTGAGTGGCCTTGTCGTAGATCAGCGGCTGGAACACGCCGTAGCCGAAGCCGACGAGAACGGCCGCAAGGCAGGTAAGGGCGAAACTGTGGCTCACGGCCATGAGCAGCACACCGCCGGCCATTGTCAGCGAGCATATAATCAGCGTTGTCTGCCGGCAGATTTTCAAAATATAAGGCAGAACGAAGCCGGGCAGGAAGACGGCGAGGAAGAAGACGGCCGTAACAGTGCCCACGTCGGCCACGGACATGCCGTTGCCCTGCATGAGGAACGGCGTATAATAGCTGACGATTACCGTTGCATAGCAAACGAAGAAGTAAACGGCTATGAGCGCCCACGTGCGCGGAATGATGAAGCCGTTCCTGACCTTGGAGGCGGCGGTGCCTTCAGGTGCTTTGGCATGTATGCTCCGCGCGGGGGTGCCGGCGGCAGCGGCCTTCGAGGCCGCCTTTGCCGTGGCCTTAAGGTCAGACGGGGGCGCCGCGGGGTAGAGGTCGCTGCGCGGAATGCCGCGCAGAAAGACAGAGAGCACCAGCGGAATGGCCGGAATCAGATAGACCAGAAAGGGGAGGCGCCAGCTGCCGTGGCCGAGCCAGCCTACGGCATAGGTTGCGGCCACCAGCGCCAGGTTCGAGATGCCCGACTTGATTCCGAGCTGACGCATGCGGTACTTGCCGACGAATGTGTCGGCCAGCAAGCCTGCGGCGAGCGGAATGAGCAGTCCGCAGCCGATTCCGAGCAGGCAGCTGATTGCAATGAGCTCGGCCATGGTGCGGGCAAAAAAGTAGAGAATGCCGCTCGCCAGATAAATGACGAGCGCAATCACTACAATTTTGATTTTGCTTTTCGAGAGCGACAGCTTGCCCGAAAGCAGCACGAAGGGAATTATCAGAAGATTCGGCAATACGGTCAAGAGCTGAATTTCCAGTTCTGACGTATGCGGAAATATCCGGTCAAGATTGCCGAGCATGGGGGTTATGGCCAGCCCGGGCAGATTGACTGTCAGCGAGATTGACCAGATGGCAATCAGCGTCATCAGGGAAATTGTGCCCTTGCCCGTATTGATTTTCATGACTTGCTGTTGTTGAAGACGTTATAGGCTACTGACTGCGGATTCTCGCCCGGGGTATAAGCTTTTGCGGCCTCGGCGGCCATTGCTTCGGCCTCGGCGTCGGATTTGCCGTTTTCGCGGGCAAGAATGCGGGCGTCGGTGGCTGCGATTTCGGCATCGGTAGGCTGATAGCCGGCCGCCCATTTCGACACTTCGGAGGGCTTGCGGTCTTCAATCTGCCAGTCGAAGGGATAGAAATCGGCCGACGGATTGCGCCACGAGGGTTTGCGTTTTGCAAACACAATCAGCGGCAGGCAGAAGAACACCACTGCGCCCACAAGAATGATGAGCACGTAGACAACGGGATTGCCCGTGTTGATCTGCGACGGGGGGAAGAAGCTGAGCACCATGGCAACGAATGCCCCGGCAACGCCGACGCCGCCGATGACATATTCGCCGAAGCGTCCGCCCGGAATCTTGAAGCCGCGCGGTTTCTGAGGCTGAGTGCGGCGCAGACGGAAGAAGGCGAAGTAAATCATCATGACCAGAATCAGATAGATCACCGTGGACATCTGCGACATTACCTGATAGGCCGACTCGACCGAGGGGAGCACGACCAGAACCAGCGCCAGCAGGCTCACGAAGATTGCCTGGACATAGAGAATCGGTTTGTTCACGCCGTTGGCGTTTACCTTCTGGAGCGCGCGGGGCAGGTAGCCGCTCTCGCCGACGGCAACCAGACCGGTCGACGGGCCGGCAATGATTACGCTGACCTGACCGATGACGCCGAAGGTTATGAGCAGGGCCATCACGTTGCCGAGCCATGGCAGGCCGACGGAAGCCCAAAGGTCATTGTAGGCCACCAGCAGCGACGCGAGCAGGTTGATGTCTTTGGCAGGCACCACGAAGCCGATTGCCAGAGTGGCGAAGACGAAAATCAGCACGATGGCGGCAACGGCCAGAAAGATTGCGCGCGGGAACTGGCGCGCGGGGTTCTTCATGTTCTGCACGTGAACGGCGTTCATTTCCATGCCGCCGTAGAAAAGGAAAATCGACGCCGCGAGCACGATGGTTCCGATTTTAGAGAAGTCGGGGAAGAACGACTCGTGGGTCAGCATGATGGGTTTGCCCATGCAGAAATAGGCCACGCCCAGGACAATCAGCACGGCCGCGGGCACAATCGTGCCGAAAAGGCCGCCGAGGGTGCTCAGCGTCTTGGAAGACTTCATGCCGCGGAAGGCAATGAAATTAGTGAGCCAGTAAGTGCCGAGCACCACGATGAGCGTGTAAATCTTGTTTGCCGACAGCCTGGCGTCGAACGATTCGGGCCAGAAGATATAGGCCAGCGACACTGCGGCAAACATCAGCACGGCCGGGAACCAGATTACCAGAGTCTGCCACTCGAGATACATCGCCGACCAGCCCCAGCGCGGGCCGAAGGCCTCGGAGACCCAGCGGTAAAGGCCGCCCGAGTGAGTGTAGGTCGACGCCAGCTCGGCGCAGACCAGCGAGAACGGAATCAGAAAGAAGACGGCGGCAAACAGGTAGTAGAAAATCGACTGTATGCCGAACTCGGCCTGCGACGGCAGCCCTCGCAGACTCACCACGGTGGTGATTATCATGATTGTCATCGCTCCCGTCGAAATCAGAGCCTTTGCGGGCGTCTTGGGCTTCGCGGGGCCCGACGGTGCTTTTGAAGCATTGGTAGTGTTGTTCATAGTTTCCATAAATAAATAATTTGTGAAACAAAAGTCCGGTTAATAGAGCGGAGACCGGTTTGCATGCCGGTCTCCGCATATCACCATGACCGTTTTTTTTGCGGGTCAGGTATAAAGATTATGTCCGGTTGCCGAGGTTCAGAGTTCTACCACGGGATATACCTCGCCAATCTTTGTGCCGACTTTGTAGTGGGTGCCGAGATGAGCCGACATCGAGACGTTCATGTTGGCCGAGAAGAGGTAGACGATGTCCGAGCCGCCGAACTGGAAGTAGGAGATTTCGTCGCCCTTCTTCAGCGCCATGCCCTCTTCGGCGGTTACGACAACCGACGAAACCTGAGGCATTGCGATGGGCAGAATGGCCACATAGCCGTATTTGGTTTCGAGCACGATCAGACCGCGGGTCTGCATGAACTCATAGCCGGCCTGGTCGGGGGCGGTTGCACGCCATGCCTCGACCTGATTGGTTGCGGGGTTCACCTTGTCGGGAACGGCAACGAGGTCGACATAGCATGCGCCCTGAATTACGCGGGCTTCGCGCACGATGCCCGACAGGGGAGCGTGCTGGCGGTGATAGTCGGTCCAGCTCAAGAACGAGTGGCACCACATGCCGCCTTTGAATTTATCCTTGTAGGGGCTGCCTTCGAGCAGTTCGTCGATGCTCCAGTCGAGGCCCTTGATGCGCACGTGAGTGTCGGGGCGGATTTCCCACTGGCCGCCGAAGCAAGCGTCGGCGGGGTGCACGATGATGCGGTCGTCGTCAATGGCGGCGATTGGGCGATAGCCGGGTTTCACGTGGCGCGCGAACATCTGGTTGAAGGTCTTCCAGCCGCCGCGGGGTTCGAGATATTCGTCCATGTTATAGACGGCGCTGTTGTAGAACGACTTGACGCTGTCGTCGGTAATTGACTCGGGGCTGTCAAGCCAGTCGCCGATGCCATAGCAATAGTCGACCATCCACTTTGACAGCGGGGTCAGTTCGGGCATCTTGTCGGCGGGCGCGCAGGGGGTCTGCAGCGACTTCACGGGTTCCTGGTCAAGCAGGAAGAACGAGCGGAAAAGGTGCTGATAAACGTGGGTGCCTTCGGCGTTTTCGGCGGGAACCCAGTGCATGTAGGCTTCGAGGTAGTCGAGATACTGCTCGATGCTTGTGATGTCTGAAAGGCCGGGAATCTTGTAGGCTACCACCTTGGCAATAGCCTGGTTGAACTTGTCCTGCCAGTTGTTCTCTTTGATCAGGTCGGCAAGCTCTTGCACGACGGGAGAATACTTTTTCTCTTCCATAAAGGTTTAGTTGTTAAGTTGTTTTTTTGTTGTCGACCGAACAGTAGAGCCGAAAATTCGAAGTATTCCCGTATCCGCCGCAAGGGTCGGTTAATAAATAAATTAGTTGTGTGTGCCAACAGAGCCTGTGGCATCTGTTATTTTCACAGTTTGACCATATAACACTCGTTCGGCCCGGAATGTGCGCGGAATTAACTAATTTAACATTTATGAGATTGCGTCGCGGCGGCAAAATGGCGTCGAATCGGCGTCGGATACACAATTTTGCTATGAAATTGGCCTGATTCGTGAATTTTCACTAACTTTGTGGCCGAATAACCAACAAACTGTTTATTTATGAAAAAATTTTACACCTTATTGCTCCTTTTCGCGGCCGCCACAGTGTCGGCCTTTGCCGCAGGCAGCGCTCACCGCATGCCGCTTGACCTGCGCGTGCAGAAGAAGATTGCAGATTCAGTCATGAAAGCCGCCGCAAGCCGTGCCGCCGAGGGCGACGACTCTGCTTCAGACGCCACGACAGACGAAGAGTGGACCCTGCTGGGCACGGGCAAATATACCGACGACATCATTACCAACGCCGGGGAGCCCTCTATGACCTGGGAGGTCGAGATATATGAAAGCAAGTCGACTCCGGGTTTCTATCGTGTTGAAAACCCCTACGGCAACGGCAAGTGCCCCTACTTTGACGGGCCGTTTGAATGTTGCGACTTTCTGCTCCACGCCGAGAATCCGGCCGCGGTGTGGATGGAATATGTCGAAATCAAAAGCGTTAACTTCGGCCTGATGGACGACGGGATATATTGCCCGGCTTATACCGGCGACATGGCCGGCTACTACATTGCCGAAGGTTACTTCGATACGGCTACCGCCATCGAGATGGGCATGGCCGGCGGCAAGATGCGCGGCGGCTGCATCACATTTGCCAAAAAGAGCCTCATGCTCAACTTCCCGCTTTACACCGACGGTCAGAAAACGGGGCTGTGCCTTGCATCGAATCTCGAAGGCCTGTTCCGCGTCGCACTGCCCGGCGCCGCCGATTACACCTTCAAGGTCGAGGGTACCGACATGTGTGCCGACGGCCCGGTTACCATAACCTACAAAGCCGGCTCCGGCATCGCCGAAGTGAAATATGCCGTCTATAAGGGCATGCTCGATTTTGAAGGCCTGGACGACGCACTTTATGACACAGTCAAAGCCGAGGGCACCCCGGCTAAAGACGGTTCGGTCAGCGTCGAGCCTGAATTCGGCATCAACACCGTAGCTTTCGCCGCCATGTCGGCCGACGGCGAAATCATGGGCACCGGCACATTCTACTGCTTCGGCCAGCAAGACGAGGCCGATAAGTGGAAATCAATCGGCAAGGCCGAATATTCGGAAGACGTGCTGGCGAGCATCTATTACGACGAAGTGTCGCCGTGCGTCTATGAAGTCGACATTCAGGAAAGCACCACAACTCCCGGCCGCTATCGCCTTGTCGACCTCTACGGTCCCGCCTACACCCACTATGACAATCTCGTGAAAGACGAGAACGTTCTCGGCCACAAGCATCACCACTACACGGTTGTCGACGCCACCGACCCCGATATGGTCTATATCGAGGCCGCACCGCTGGGCGCTGACTTCGGCTATGGTCAGGTCATGATGT
Source organism: uncultured Porphyromonadaceae bacterium (assembly GCA_902495245.1). Classification (GTDB taxonomy): domain Bacteria; phylum Bacteroidota; class Bacteroidia; order Bacteroidales; family Muribaculaceae; genus UBA3263. The sequence continues at coordinate 132,849 of CABUWI010000006.1, read as the reverse complement.
TCTCCGAGGGCTGGTTCAGCATGCAGATGGGCTCAGACCTTACCGACGAGTTTGTGCTTGAAGGTTTCGGCACGCTCAAGGAGGGTAAAATCACCTTCCTCGGCGGCGCCATCTTCCTCTATATGCCTGAGTTCGGCATGCCGCGCGGCAACATCAACCATAAATTCTACATCAAGCTTCCCGGCGCGGACGAGGGTTCAATCAATGAGGTCGCTGCGGCCGCAGGCACCGCCGCCACATTCTATAATCTTTCGGGCGAGCGCCTGTCAGGGCGTCCTTCAGTGCCCGGCGTTTACGTAAAGGTAACCGGAGGAAAAGCCGAGAAGGTTATCGTGAAATAAACGCTCCGGCGCCAATAGAATCTACCGTCCACTGATGTAGGGGCGGTTCATGGACCGCCCGCCGTTTTCGCCAAAAATCAGTTGATTATGAGGCGAAAACAGCGGGCGATTCGTGTGCAAACATTAGAGGAATTGTTAAAAAGTGAGTCAAAATTCTCTTTTTTGGCTATAACGGCTAAAAAATGTAAAAAATTATACGTACCTTTGCCGCGTAGTTCACTTGCAATTTGATGGGAAATCGGGTTAAACGATAGCATGCGGACGGAATATGCGGCTGTCGCGATGACAAATTTCCACAGAATCAGGTCGAATACAGACGCCTATTGTTTTTTGACACAAATCACATTTTTATAAACCAAAATTTAGTTCTATGGTTAAATTTTACCGCACAGTGAAAGCCGTTGCCTTTGCATGTGCTTTCGTTGGAGCAACCGCCCCGATTGTGGCTCAGGAAACCACGCCGGACGCCGCTTCAATCACTATCGAGGTAAGCGACATCAAGACGACCGATGCCACAATCAGCATCACGCCTTCAAGCGCTGACCTCGGTTATTTTTATGACATGAAGACCAAAGCCGCGTTTGAGGCCGCCGGCGGTGCCGACGCCGTGGTCGAAAAGCAGATTCAGGCATGGACCAATGCTGCCGCATGGTATGACGATACCACCTGGCAGGAGATGATGGAAATGAATCGCAAAAAGGGTGCTGAAGAATTCTCGGCCCGCGAGTTCCTGTATGAGCCTCTTTCTTCAGCTACCGACTACGTTGTCTACGCCTATGCGCTCGACGCCGAAGGCAACGTAACCGTTCCGGTTACCACCAAAGAGTTCACTACGGCTGCTCCGGTTCCGTCGGCCAACACGTTCACAATCACCATCACATCAATCGAGGCCGGTAAGTTCGGGCGCCTGAATGTCAATGCCAAAGTAACGCCGACCAACGAGGATAATTATACGGTGCAGTGCGTCGCCAAGTCGGTTGCCGACGACTATGACCTCAGCGTTCCCGGCTCGGACAGCTACAAGAAGTTCATCAGCGACAAACTGCTTTACGGCCTGAGCACCGACGAGATCGTGAGCGGCGAGCAGACCTTCGTCTTTGACCGCAAAGTGCCCGAAACCGAGTACTGCATCTTTGTGTTTGGCCTTGACGCCGACCGCGCCGTAACCACCGCTTTGACCCGCTATGATTTCGTAGCGAAAGAAACACCCGCACCGGTTGCGGCCTCGATTGCCCTTGAAGTAAAAGACATCAAGACGACCGACGCCACCATCAGCATTACGCCCTCTGACGATGAGCTCGGCTACTTCTATGACCTGAAGACCAAGGCTGCGTTCGATGCTGACGGCGGCGCAGACGCCGTTGTTGAGAAGCAGATTCAGGCATGGACCAATGCTGCCGCATGGTATGACGATACCACCTGGCAGGAGATGATGGAGATAAATCGCAAAAAGGGTGCTGAAGAATTCTCGGCCCGCGAGTTCATGTATGAGCCTCTTTCGCCTGACACCAAATATGTTGTCTACGCCTACGCGCTCGACGCCGAAGGCAACGTAACCGTTCCGGTTACCACCAAAGAGTTCACTACGACAGCCCCTGTTCCGTCGGCCAACACGTTTACGGTAACTCTGAATTCGGTCGAGCCTTTGGCCAACCGTCCGGAGCGTGTGGTGGTAAAGGCCACGGTAGGCACGACCAACGACGACACCTACATTGCGCAGTGTGTCGCCAAGTCGGTGGCCGACAAATATGACCTCAGCGTTCCCGGGTCGGACAGCTACAAGAAGTTCATCAGCAGCGAGCTGCTTTATGGCCTGAGCGCCGACGAGATCGTGAGCGGCGAGCATGAGTTCACTTACGAGCGGATTGTGGCCGATACGGACTATTGCATTTTCGTGATGGGTCTCGACGCCGACCGCGCACCCACCACCACACTGACCCGCTACGATTTCGTTACGAGCCAATATCCCGAACCGCTGCCCGAAATCAAGCTCGAAATCAGCGAAATCTCGCCGATGAACGCCCACTTGAAAGTTACTCCGCCCAGCGACGACATCTACTACTTTGTCGACATCACCCCGACCTCTATTATAGAAGAAAAAGGCGGCATCGAAGCTATTCCCGAAAAGTGCATTATCGACTGGTGGAAATTCCTGGAGAGCCTCTTTACTGATGGTACGAAATGGCAGGACTTCATTCCGATGCAGTGCGAACAAGGGTCGATGGACGTCTGGATTAAAGACCTCGCTGAAAAGGGTGAAATCAGCAATCTCTACTGGGGCGGCGACTGGACGGTCTATGCCGTAGGTTTCAACACCGAAGGCGAAGTCGTTACGAAGACTGCCGTTCAGCGCTTCACCACGCCCAAACCAGAGCCGAACGAAGACCTGACCTTCACGTTCGAGCCTGTTTCGATGGAGAAGGACGAAGAAGCTTCGGCCGCATGGGGAGGCAGAACAATCTACACCGCAACGATTGACATCTATCCCTCTGACGACTCGGCGCCCTACATGTTCAACTACATGCGCACCATCATTCTCGACCAGTATAACGACGAGGAGAATCCTGAAGAGAACACTTATAAGTTCATCACCCAGCAGTTCTATGACACAGCTCTTCTGGTAACTGACGCCGCCCGCGTCGTGATGCCTGAGCTCGATGCCACCCGTGCAGGCAAGAAGCAGGAGTATTATCTGATCGCCATGGGCTGGGAGGAAGGCCCGACCACGCCGATTCATAAGTACACCTTCAGCTACGATGAAAACAGCGGTCTGATGTCGGTTACCGAGGTGCGCGACACCGACGTCATTGTCAATGCAGGCACGATTTCGATGATCGGCGACTGCGACGGCGCCTCCGTCTACTCGGCCGCCGGCCAGCTCGTGGGCTCGATTCGCAGCGGCCGCTCAATCAGCGTTCCCGCAGGCATGTATATCGTAACCTACAGCGTCAACGGCAAACAGACCTCGAAAAAGGTTGTCGTGAAATAAATCCTGACAGCATTCAGATATAAAAAGAAGGGCGAATCCGCTGAGGGTTCGCCCTTTTTTCAGCTTTTGTTTGAAATTTTCTCGGCGAGTCGGAAGTGAATTTAAGTTTTTTTCGCTAACTTTGCCGATTATAAATCGATTCACATTAAAATCCAATTTTACATAAAATCCATGAAAAAATTATCACTCTTTGCCGTGGCTCTGTGCGGACTCGCGTCGGCCAATGCCGCCGAGCTCACTCCGGCCGAGGCCCTTGCCCGTCTCGGAAAGTCAGGCGCACTGCGCAAGCATGCGGCGGTTGACGGCACGCGTCAGGCGCTGACACCGATTGCCGAATTGCCGAATCTTTACGTCTTTTCGACCGGGAGCGGCTATATGATTCTGCCCTCAGACGATGTTGCCGCACCGCTGCTCGGATATGCCGAGAGCGGCACTTTTGACCTCGAAGCCAACCCCGCGCTGGCCGCGTGGCTCGAATTCTACGCGGCCGAAATCGAGGCAGCCGTCAATGCCGGCGCGCAGGCCTATGATGAGGCTGCGGCTGACGAAGCCGAAGAGCCCGCGTCGCGCGTAGACGTGGCGCCGATGATTACGTCGCAGTGGAACCAGATGGCTCCGTATAACGCCAAGTGCCCCGAACTTTCAGGCAAGCGCTGCATGACCGGCTGCGTGGCCACGGCCATGGCTCAGGTCATGAACTTCCACAAGTGGCCCGATGTCGGCGAAGGCTCGTATTCCTATAACTGGGAACGCGGCGGTCAGCAACTCTCGGCCGACTTCTCGAAAACCGAGTTCGACTGGGCCAATATGACCGACACATATTCGTCGGCATCGACCGACGCCGAAATCGACGCCGTGGCCACCCTGATGTACACCATAGGCGTCAGCGTCAACATGGGCTATAATACGAACCAGAGCGGCGCGACCAGCGCATCGGTGGGTACGGCGCTGATGAGATATTTCAAATATGACAAGGCTATGAGAATGGCCGAGCGCAACCGCTACACCCTTGACGACTGGACCGACCTGATTTATGGCGAACTGGCTGCGGGCCGTCCGGTGGTTTACAGCGGCAAGACCAAAGCCGGTGGCGGCCATGAGTTCGTTTGCGACGGCTACAGGGCCGAAGACGGCTTCTTCCACTTCAACTGGGGCTGGAGCGGCGTGTCTGACGGCTATTTCGCGCTGACGGCTCTTAATCCCGCCGCAACCGGTGTGGGCGGCGGCAACGGCGGCTATAACTACGAACAAGACGCCATTATCGGCATTCAGAAACTGCAGCCCGACTCGCAGATACAATATGTGATGGTATGCGCCGAGTCGTTCACCGCTTCGCCCGCCACTGTAGGCTTCGGAGAGCAGGTTACGTTTGGCGGCGGTTTCATCAACCAGTCGTTTGAAAACATGCCCGGCGGCATCAAAATCGGCGTGCGCATCAGGCCCTTTGTCGGCGGCGCAGGCGCCACGCGCCACATGTCGTTTACCGAGAACCGCAGCATTCCCGCCTCGGCCGGTTATCGCACTATCAACGTCAACATGCCCGGCGTCATGAAAGACGGCAACTATGTGGTTACGCCCGTGTATATGCTGCCCGGCGAGAAGGAGTGGCGCCAGATGGAGGCCCCGCTCAACTGCGAGGGAGCGCTCAAGGCAACCGTGGCAGACAAGAAAATCACTTTCTCGAAATATGACCCCGAAGAGGAAAAAGAAGAGTCGGGCATAGAGTCGATTGAAACCGCACCCGCCGCCGCTGATGGCGCCTGGTTTACAATCGACGGCCGCCGCCTCGTCTCAAAGCCCTCGGTTCGCGGCATATATATTCACAACGGCCGCAAACTCACGGTGAAATAACCCCCGGGGTGTTGAATAAATAATCAGGCGGACGCACGAGCAGTGCGTCCGCCTTGATTATGAAATATCGTTATTTGTAGTGGAATTCGATTACGGGGGACTCGGAGACGAAGTCGGGCATGCACATGCCGGTGGTGGCGCCGATGTAGGTCGGGTCGGAGATGTAGAATGTGCGGCCGTCGAATTGATAATTGTCGCCGTTAAGCGGCTCGTCGAGCCTGACTGACGAGCTTTCGTGGCCGGGGTAGGTGAGCAGCTGGTTTTCGACGCCGAGCACGTTCCAGAGCATGTAGGTGTAGAACACGGCGCGGTCTTCGCAGTCGTTTTGGGGATAGTAGAGCCATTCTTCGATGAAGTAGGGCTTTTCAAAGCCGTGTGAAACCTCGTCGGAGGCATAGTCGAAGGCGTTTTGCGTGAACCCGAGCAGGGTGTTGACGGCGTCGAGTCCGGGGCGGCCGTCAAGCTGGGCCTTGAGCTGCTCGACCAGACGGGCGCGCAGCGCGGGGTCAATGATCGATGTGGCATAGACGGCCATGTCGGTCTGCGGATAGCGGTAGAGCAGGGGATAGATGTTTTCGTTGACGGTGCCGCTGAGCTTCAGGCCGTTGGCCTCGATGTTGAACTCGTAGGGCTTTTCGGGCAGATTCAGCGGGCGGGTGAAGCGCATGTCTATGGCGCGGCCGGTCTCGGTGTTTTCCGGAATGTTGCAGGTTGAGATGCGGTTTGAGGCCGCGAAGTTGTCAGAGTCGGCGAAGACATAGAATTTTTCGCCGTTCATGACCATGTATGGGCGGCCGAAGACGGTCTGTTTCACCGGCACGAGCAGTACGCCGTCGTCGCCCGACAGGGCGGGGCGCACGTCGAAGCCCATGGCCGTGAGCAGGAAGTGGGCAAGGGCGGTGCGCGTCGTCGAGTGGGAGTCGGCATAGCGGCCGTTGACGTAGCGGCGCACCAGTTCGAAGGTGAGATAGTCGTTCAGCCCCAGTCGGCGGGCCAGGTCGGCGAGACGTGCGGTCATGTCGGCCGCGGCGGGGTCGTTGAGCAGTCGTCGCCACTGGGCGGCGAAGTCAGAGCCGTTGGCCAGGCGGCGGTTGAGCATGAGTCGGCGCTCGTCGATTTGCAGCGGCAGACCGTAGAAATCGAACGAGACCGACGCGCCCCCGCGGGCTGCCGGTTTGAGGTCCGGCAGCGGGGCGGGCGTATTGTCTGCGGGTTCGGGCTTGCGTTCTTCAGGCTTGGGCGCGGGCAGTGCCGCGGGCGCGGGCGGCGTTTCGCGCGCGGGCGCCACGGGTGCCTCTTTGGGCTTGGGGCGCGCATTGCGGCTCTCGCCTGCAAAGCGCTCGTGTTCCTCCCAGATGCCGTCAAGAAATTTGGCGTAGTCGCTGAGAATGTCGTTGCGGAAGCCGGCATAGCTGCCCATGACCTCGCTGCGGAACTTCTCGAAATCGTCGACGGCGCTCTGGGCCGATGCCGTCAGGCCGACCAATGACAGAAGAATGAAAGCCGGAACGTATCGCATAGGGTTTCGGGGGAGTGGAAATTACTGACGGTCAAACGCCTTGCGCACGTAGTCGGAGATGGTGGCAGAGTGCTTCTGGGCGATTTCGCTGTCTTTCATGGCAGCCTCGGCGGCGCGCTGGCGAGCCTTTGCGGCCGAATCCTGGCCGACGATGAAGTAGACCTGCATTTCATATGCGCCGTTGCCCATGTCGCGAATCAGGGCGATGCTCTCTTTCATCTCGTCTTTGATTTCGCGCTCTACGAGGCGCTGGTAGGCGGCATAGAAGTGTTCGAACTCGTCGGCCTCGTCCGAGCCGTTGGCCTTGATGTCGGTGGTGATGTTGCCGCGCAGCGACGAACCGGCCTGACCTGCGTAGGTGATGCAGGCGTTGTTGACGGCCTGCTGGTGGCCTACGCTCTTGCTCTTGAAGTTATTGGCGTAGCCCACGATTTCAAAGGCGTCGTCGCCTGCGGCTTCGAGTTCGCTGAGGTGGCGCGTCAGCATGCCCTCGAGGGTGCGTGTGCTGCCGAATACTTTCCAGCCTTCTTTCTTGTAGTCTTTCATCTTTGCTTTGACCTCTTTGTTCACGAGCTTCTGCTGTTGTTTGGTGAGCTCGGGTGCAGCGGCCATGGCTCCGAATGCGAGCCAGAGTGCGGCCATCATCATGACTAATTTTTTCATAATCTTAAAAAATTTTATTGGACTAATTGGACTAATTGGACTAAATGGACTAATTGGTGTTTATTGGCTTATTGTCAGGTTGAAAACTTTCATGCCCATCTCGTCGTCGGCGCGGCGCAGTTTGGCAATCCACCTGACGAAGTCTTCGTAGGGCTGCACGCGCGGCATGGAGTCGCCGTTTGCGCGGTCGAGCGCTTTCGAGAACTCGTTGGGCGAGAAGAGGACGTAGAGGCGGTCGTGCTCGAAAGCGCCGTCGGTCTGCATCAGATATTCGTCAACCGTGCCGAACTCTTTGTCGCCGTCGGGCGCGGAAAAGAAGATGTAGTCGCGGTCGTGGCGCACGGGACATTTGCCCGAGGCCGACGATGTGTAGGGGAGCAGGGTCAGTACGTCGTCGCCCGCCACGAGATAGGCGGCCACGTAGCCGTCGGCCGGCGAGCGGAAGCTCAGAAACATCTCGTCGCCCGTCTTGAACTCGGTCGAGGCGTGTTTGTCGGTGAGTCCGTTGCGCAGAACGGTGGCGTGGAAGTCGGCGGCTTTGTTTGAAAGTTCTTTCGCCTTGATGGTTACGCGGCAATGAACCACGTAGTGGCCGTCAGAGTCAAGCTCGATGGTGAACTTCGGCTCGCCCTCGTCGGCAATCCATTCGCCCTTGACCTCGGAGGCGGACAGCGAGGAGAAGAACTGCCGCTCGGCGCCGTTGTCGGCCACGTCGCGGCTCACCGTTGTCTGGCTGAGCACGGTGCCGAACTCGCGGGCCAGGGCGTTGATTCGGGCCAGGTCAAGGGCCTTGCGCTTGGCCTCGGCGGGCGAGTCGGTCGCGTCGCCATAGTATGTGGCCTCGCCCGTCAGTGTCTGCACGCCTTTGGCGGCAGTCGTGAGCGGGGCGGCGGCCGACAGGAGGCCGGCGGCAACGAGCGCAATCAGTTTGTGTCGGCGGGTCATGGCTTCAGCTTGCGGGTTTGCCAGAGTTCGCCCATGTTGCCCGAGGTGGTAACGGTGGGTGTCTGGAGTTTGGAATTGATGAACACGCTCTGCTTCTTCACGTTAGAGATAACATAGTCGCTCAGCTCCTTGAGCGTTGTGTTGCCCTTGGTGGCCTGGAGGTGTTTCAGAATGTAGTATGTGAAGAGGCCGTGGTTCTTCTCGGCATAGGGCAGAGCCGTTTCGTTGCCCGAGGCAGCGCTGAGCACCAGCATGTTGCCCTTGGGCGCTGATTCTTTCGGTTTGATGACAACCGAGCGGGCGTCGCTGATCATTTCGCCGCCGCCCTTTCGCTGCGCACCGCTGAAGCAGGCGTCGAGCAGAACGGTAACGGTTTTTGCCTTCATGTTTGAGAGCTCGTCGTAAAGCTTGCCCAGCGACAGGCAGGTGGCGTTAGAGGTCGGGGTGCCGTCGACGGGGAGAATGTAGGCGTCTTTGGTGCGCTCGTCGGGTAGGCCGTGGCCGGCGTAGTAGACCAGCACGTCTGCCTCGCCGCCGAGTGCGTTCACCTTGTCCTTGAGCGAGATGATTGCGCCGAGTGTGCGGCCCAGGGTGGCGTCGGTCAGCAGCTCGACGTTGTTGTCGGGAATGCCGAGCGTCAGTTTGCAGTATTCGGCCATAGCCTCGCCGTCGTTGATTGCGGAGGCCACGTCGGCCGTTGCGTGGTAGTGTTCGTTGGCAATGATGAGCGCCAGGCGGTTGGCGTCTTTATTGCGGTTTTGCGGAATGTCCTTGTCGACGTCGCTTTTGTGGCGTATAGTAACGGTTTCGCTTCCTGACGACTGCGTCTGCTTTTTGGCCGGATTGCGCAGAATCGAGTTGTAGTCGATGTCGATGTCGGGCACGTCGTTATAGGCCAGGGCCTTGCTGTTGTCGTAGGTGTAGCTGCGTCCGCCGGGAGTTACGAAAGTAACCGAGGCCACTTTCACGCCCTCTTCGTCGATGAAGTAGCGGGGAGTGCGAATGTTCACGCCGGCAAACGTGGCCTTGAAGTTTTCGGCCTCGCCGTTTTTCAGCGGCACGGGCAGAATGATGGGGCCATAGCTCGATTCAATCTTGAACACTTCGTTGGTGGCGTCGTAGGGCATCAGTTTCAGTCCGTCGAGGCGCAGATTGCCGCCGTAGCGGTTCAGATATTCCTCGGCGGCGCTTCGCTGCAGGCGTTTGCCCTCGGCGGCGAGAGTCGTTTCGTTGACTCGCTGCTGATATTTGTCGGTCGGTTCGAACTCGCCGCGTTTCGACCACTTGTCGAGACGTTCGGTGATGTAACGGGTGGCGAAGTCGCGATAGGAGGGCGCGTCGAGGCCGTTGCCGTCGTCGGCGAGCGAGGAAGTGGCGAAGTTCTTGTTGCCCGAGTCGGAATAGGTCATCATCGGGGGCATGAACACGTCGGCCAGCGGGTCTTCGCCCATAGCCGTGAGTTTGTCGTTGATTTCAGAGAACGAAGACTTGTCTTCAAGACAGAGGTAGCAGACGCCGAGCGAGCGCATATACTTTGTGGCCGTCGGGTCCGACTCGAGAATAGCGCGGAACTTCAGGGCGGCGGCGTCGAAATAGTTGCGAGCCTGGCGGCGCAGGCGTTTGGCCTCTTTTTCGTTAGGCTCGTTGATTGCGTTGTTGAAGGCGCTGACGGCCATGTTATAGTAGTTCGTGCCCAGATGCTTGGTGATGCTCATCGAGTTGGGCTTCAGACGGTCAAGGTCGTTGAAGAGGGCAATGGCAGCGCGATAGTCGTTGCGGTCTTCATAGAGCTGACCCTGAAGGGTCATGAGCTGCACGTCGGTGGGCTTGAGCTCGAGCGCCCGGGTCAGGAAATCCTGCAGGAACTGGCCGTGGCCGCCGTCAACGCATGCCTGAATGCCAATCATGGGCAACATCTCGTTTTGCGGATAGGCTTTCATGGCCTCCTGCATCACGGTGATTGCCAGCGGATAGTTGCGGGCGCTGAGGCATGCGCGGCCCATGAACTGGTAGACCTGCTCGCGGCGGTCGGACGCGCCGGTCGAAAGGAAGAGTTTGAAATAGTCGATGGCCTTGTCCCACTCGGAGGCGTTATAGGCCGACGAGGCGGCGATGTAGCAGATGAAGGGATAAACCTGCTCGTCGCGCTTCCAGCGTTCGCCCTCCATGCGGGGCAGCTGCTGAATGTCGAGATATGCGCGCGCAAACTTGTTGAGCTCTTCGCGGCGGTTGTTTGACGAGTAAAAGAAGGCGCCACGCAGCAGTTCGTCGTCGATTTGCTTGAGAATGTCGCGACACTGCATGAAGCCGCGGGTGGCGTTCGGCTGAGCGTCGAATGCGGCGAGAGCCTGTTCGTAGAGGTCGTAGAGGCGCGGATAGAGCACGGCGTCTTCCTCGCCGTCGAATTTGCTGACGCGGTAGGCCTTGAACGCCTCGCCGGCCAGAGTGGCGAGCGAGTCGGGCGACAGGACTACAGCCGAATCTTCGGCGGCTTCGGCGCCTTCGCCGGTCAGCATGCCGGAGGTCAGTTCCGGCATTTCGGGGGCGTCGGCTCCGGGCAGGGGGTCGAGGTGCGATGAAAGCGCCATGGCCGTGCCGGCGGCCATGACGCTGAAGGTTGCAATTGTCAGTAGATGTGAGGACTTCATTGGCTTATGACGAATAATTAGAAAGCGTCGACAAACGTGAGCTCCGTCGTGATGCGGCGGAACTGGCTGCCCTTGCCTTCGGCCACATTGATGTCAATGCGGTAGTTCGATTTCATTTGCTGCAGTTCTTTGATATTCTCTTCGAGATATTGCTTCACACCCTGGGCGCGCAGGAAGGCGAGCTGCTTGTTCTCGGTGATGCGGCCTTTGGGCATGACGGTGATGGTTGTGAGTTCGCCGTTGTTGTAGGCGGGCTCGTCTTCAAACGTGCCGTAGCTGCCGTCGTAGATGATGCGGCCCACGATGGGGCTTGAGTCGGCGGTGCCCGAAATGCGCACGTTGACCTTCTTGCCCTCTTTGACATAGCGCGCCAGTTCGCCGTCAATCGACTTGCGCACGATTTCGAGCATTGACTGGGCGGCGCCCGATTCGTTGATGTGATATTTGCCGGGGCCGAAGTCTTCGCGGGCGGTGAATTCGGGTTCAACCTCGTAGGTGTAGTTTACCTTGTAGTTGAGAATGCGGTTGCCGTTGGCATCGTAGTCGGGCACGACCTCAGTGTTGACCGTGATGCCGGTGTGGTCTGAGATGACGTTGCGGCTCTTTGCCTCTTCGACAATCTGCTGCTGGAGCTCGCGCAGCTTGATTTCTTCCATCTGCTGCTGTTTGATAAGCTCGATCGACACTTCCTCTTCGGGCTCGTTGGCCATGAAGTTGAGCGCCACGCGGTCAATGTTGTTGTAGATATATGTCTTGCCGTCGGCCGAGTTGACGACTTCGGCATAGATGAGTTCGAAGCGGTCGTTGTTGCCGACGGTATATTTCGCGTTGGTGAACTGAAGGTCGCCGGCACTGTGGAATGCCTCGATGTCTTCGTTGCTGACGGGCAGGTAGATTGACGGCATGTTGTTGAAGTTCACCTCGAGCAGTTCGTGGCGTTTGTCATACTGACCGAGGGTGATTTCGGCCATCGTGAGCATGTCGGGGGCGAAACCGGTTGCGATTTCGTCTTCAAGCATTCGGCGCTGGCGCGCGCGGCTCTCGTCGTTGACACGGGCCTGATACTCCTCAAGCGTCTCGTCGGGCATCATTTTCAGCCATTCGTTGAGTCGGCGGTTCACTTCGTCGTCGACCAGCTTCGAATAGTAGGGCGCGAGGTCTTTCATGTTGCGGATATCGACGGCGCGCTGTGTGGTGTAGGCCAGAAGGGTCTCCTTCTTGACGTTGGGCAGGAAGACGACTTCGCGGACATTGCCGGCCGGCACGCTGATTGCCTCGCGGTCGGTTTCGGGCTCAAGCAGGTTGACCACGACAATGCTGTGGGGCGACTGGGCCACGGCCATGTATTTGCCGTCGGGGTTGTAGGACGACGAAAGGGCGTCGCCCACGTTTTCAAGCGAGTTCTTGATTGTGAAAGAGCGGGTGTCGTAAATGTTGACCGAGCCGTCGCCGCAGGTGATTGCGAGTTCGGTGTCGTCGGGCGAGAACTGCAGGTCGGTTACTGGCGACTCGAAGTTCCAGTGGTGGCGCACGGTTTTGTCTTCGTAGTTGTAGACGGTAACTTCGCCCTCGTTGGCCGTGGCCAGATGGTAGGCGTTGCCGCTCAGCTTCATGAGGCGGGCGGGGTGGTTGAGCTTCATCGTGCCTTTGGGCTTGAACTTGCGAGCGTCGAGAACGTAGAGGGTGGTGTCGGTGGCGATGAGCAGGTTCAGGGCGTCGGGCGTATAGGCGGCCGAGCGGGGCTGGCCGAACTTCTTGCGGTTGAACTTGAATTTGATTTCGTCTTGTTCGTAGGTGCTGGCAACGTAGGCGGTGCCTTTCTTGCCCGAGGTGATGACGGTGAAGTTAAGTCCGGAGGGGTTCACGACCACCGATTCGATGTCGGCGTTGAACTCGGCGATGCGCGTGCCGCGAGTGTTCAGGATTGAGCGTTGGTCGTTGGGGTAGATTGCGTAGAAAAAGCGAGTCAGACCCGTCGGATTGGTTGTCAGCTTGAAATGATAGTCAGGGCTTTGGGCGGTTGCGGGGAGCGGCGAGGTCTCGTCCTGACCCATGACTGTCTGCACTGTGCCCAAAACGGCACACAGCGGAATAATAGCACGGATAAGCAGTGTTTTCATTGAAAGAAAAAATGAATGTGATAACGGTTTAATAGTTTGTTCGCGAGGGGGGTAGGGAGGGCCGGCCTCAGAGGGGCAGCAGATAGAGCGGCGTGCTTTCAGGCTCGTTTATTTCGGGCTTGGAGTCGATGAGCGCGTTGAGCTTGCCGAGCAGTTCGTCGATGTCGAAATAGAAGTCGGTCATTATCAGAATGTGCAGCTCGGAGGGGTTGAGGCCGGCGCCCTGTTCGCGGGCAAGGAACTGAGTCGGCAAAATGGCATAGCAGCCAACGGGCTGACCGAGCTCCGAGATGGTAACCGAGCCGTTTTCGGCATTGATTTTGAACACGTTGAAATAGACGGGGTGTTCCGTCGAATTCTGCACCATGAAGGCCAGGCCGTCAGGGTCGATGCGCTGATTGAGCACGATAGCGCCGGGGTCGGAGGCCGCACACATGGCCGAATCGTTGCGGAGCATGGTGTAGAGGCGGCGGCTCAGGCGGTCGGTGTCAATCTGAATGTTCTGGGCTTCGGGGTCGTAGATTGCCAGCGAGCGTGTAACCTTGCCCTTTTCGATGTAGACCACGCCTTCGGCCTTATTGTCTTTGGTAACGCGCAGTTTGCCGTGGACCGCGCTCGAGTTTGAGCGCGCCTTTTTGCGGGCGTCGAAAATGATGCGGGTAACGGTGAATTGTCCCGGAGCATCGGCCGTGTAGATTTGCGAGTCTTTGCTGTCGAATATCTCCAGTTTTGCGCCGCGTTCAAGAATCAAGACGTCGTTAGAGCCGAGCTTCGCTCCGGTCGTGGCGGCGGTCTGCTTGCCCGATTTCTGAATCAAAACGTTGCCCGATACGCTTCGGACGCTATAGTCGGCGCGGACGGCGACGACTGCGGTTATGAGCAATAAGATTGTTGATAAAAAGCGTGTCATGTGTGGTCTTATTTATGTGATTGATTGAAGAAAATTCGGTTGTAGGCCAGTTTGATATAGTGGGTGAGGCCGCTCCAGAGGTCAAACGCGAAGAAGCCGAAAGCGAGCATGAGCATCGAATAAGAAAAGTCAACGATTGTGCGGTTGTCGACAAACAGCCAGTAGCCGAGACGAATCATCAGGTAAAGCATGGCAATCTGATAAATGCGGAACCACAGTCCGCGCGCCGGGCTTTTGAACTGCAAGTTGGTGAAGCACAGTGAGAAACAAATCAGAAACGCCAGCAAGATGTTGACGAATTTCGGAGCCACCGTGTAGAAACTGTCGCGCAGAATCGTGCTGAGCGCGTGGGCGTGAATAATCACGCCGGCCATTTTGTCGTTCACCGGGGTGCGATGAACGTCGCCCAGCTCGCCGATTGCGCCGACCAACACGATTTTGCCGTCGATTTCGTCAGGCCGGTCGGGCAGTTCGGTCCAGGGTATGACGGTGAATCTGCGGCTCGGAAAGTCGATGGTCTCCACCGTGTTGGCGCGCGCCTCGACGCGTTTGGCGGCCTGCGGGTCGGCGACGCGGGCAACGGCCAGGGCGAACGACGGCAGTTCACGGCCACCCGCCTCGGTATAGTCCACACGGAAGTTGCGCACCGTGGCGCCGTCGAACTTGGTCGGCAGGTTGATGACACCGTATGTGCGCGAGTCGCGGCTGAACGGATAGAAATATGAGAAATCGTCGACCATGAAAGTGTCGCGTTCGGTCGGTTTGGCGCTCACGCCTACGGCCAGGACCGGATTCGGGCAGCGGTCAATGGCCTCAAGCAGCCGTTCGTCGTCTTCGCGCTGCTCGTTGAATGTGATGTCTATGCCGACCGCCCGCGGGTTCATGTCGCCAAGCAGTTCGAGCACGTCGGTTACGTCGTCGCGCGTCGTGTTTGCGATGTCAACGACTACTATGTTGGTGTCGAGCGCCATGACCGGCCTTGCGTCGGCCGCTATATTATAGAAGTCGGTCATGTTGAAATCCTGCTTGTCGGCGCTTTGCAGCAACGCGCCTGCCGAAAAAGCAAGCGGCTGAGAAAAAAGCAACGACAGACCGAATGCCAGCAGCGTAATCAGCGTTGCCGTCAATATGTTAGAGCCGATTTTCGATTTATTTGCGCCCATGCTGCTATTGTAAAGGTATGTTAAAGCGCGCACAACGGCGAGGCGCAGGGTGTTCCGCGCTCATGCAAACCTGTTGCGAGAAACGAATAAAACGTTGATTTGCAGTGTGTTTGTGATGTTGTGTGAGCATGAGATTGGTGTTGTACGCCGCAAATTTACAAAAAATATCCAATATCCGCAATAGTATTTTGTGGGTAAAAATGCCATATGCAAATTTCCAAATGTTAAAAATTAGGGTTAAAATGTGGCAAAATGTTGGCTATTTGTGAAATTATATGTACTTTTGCAAAACTTTACAAATGGATTGCATGATACGTTATGTCTTTTTGCTCACGGCACTGTTTGCGGGTCTTTTGATGTCGCCGATTTCAGCGGCGGCCGAAGAGACCGCCCCCGAACGCGTGCTGACCGGGGTGGTTACCGACCATCACGGCGAGACTCTTCCTGGAGTTGTGGTTAAAATCAAATCGTCGCCCTATGGCACCATGACCGATGCCGACGGTTTCTATCTGTTGCGCGGACGCTTCAAGCGCGGCGCCAAAATACAGTTCAGTTGCGTCGGCATGAAGCCGGTTGAGTTCACCTATGACGGCCAGGAGCAGCAGGACGCCGCCATGGAGAGCGACGACAATATGCTCAAAGAGGTGGTTGTGAGCGCCGAGAGCAACATCAACGCCATTGACATTCGCAGCCGGTCGGGTGTGGTGCAGACCGTTGACATGAAGCGCCTGAACGAAAAGCCGATGGTTGACCTCGGCCTGGCGCTGCAGGGTTCGGTGCCCGGCCTGATAGTAACCAACTCGGGCGAGCTCGGCTCGAAACCGAAAATACGCATTCGCGGCAACCAGTCGCTGCGCACGGGCGATGCGGCCAACGAGCCGCTATACGTTCTTGACGGCAAGGTCATTTCGTCAGATGCCTTCAACACGCTCAATCCGCAGGACATTCGCGAAATCAAGGTGCTGAAAGACGCCGCCGCATGCGCGCTCTACGGCATCAAGGCCGCCAACGGCGTCATTGAAATCTCCTCGCAGCGCGGCACTCAGTCGGGCGGCATCGACGTTACTTATAGCCTCAACATGGGCGTAACATTCAAGGGGCGCCGCGGAATCCACACCATGGACAGCGCCGAAAAGCTTGAATTCGAGCGCCTGATGGGCAATCCGGCCGCGCCGGGCTATCGCTACAGCCCCGACTACTATAACCGCTACGAGCGCAACAACCCGCGCCTGCAGCAGCTCATTGCCGAAGGCGCCGCCACGCTCGACTCGCTGCGCGCAATCAACACCGACTGGTTTGACGAGCTGATGAGGCTGGCCCTCTATCAGAGCCACAACATTTCGGTGCGCGGCGGCAACGAAAAGACCTCTTACTTCCTGTCGGGCAATTTTTCAAGTCAGGGCGGCCAGGTGAAGGGCAACAACACCCTTCGCGGCAACCTGCGCCTGGGCATTGACCAGCAGCTCGGCTCGATAGGCTACTTCTCGTTCAACATGGACGGCGGCTACACCGAGACCAAGTCGCCCAACGGCAGCGACTTCTCGCCGTCGTCGCTCGTGTATAATCTGAATCCCTACGAGACTCCCTCGGGCGGCAAACTCTGGTCCTATCCCAACCGCACGTTCAACGACCTGCAGAAGCAGTTCGAGAGCAACAGCAACGACAAGCGCGGCGGCGCGTCGGCCTCAATCAACCTGCGGCCCTTCGAGGGCGGCGAGATTTCAGCCGTCGCCGGTCTGGACTACATGGTTTCTGAGGTGGTTCACTTCACGCCCGCGTCGTCTTATTCCGAACAGCAGAGCGGCTTCCCCGCCGCCGAGCTGGGGCGCTTGAGCAAGAGCATGAACACCGTGCTCAACTTCTCGTATAACATACGCGCGCTCTATAACAAACTGTTCAACGACAAGCATGACCTGACGCTCAGTCTCAACCACGACTATTATCTGACCGATACTGACAACCTCGGCATCACCGGCTACGGCGTCGGCAACCACGCCTCGGCCGCGCTCATCAACCAGTCGATTACCGGCAGCCGCAAGCCGGCCGTGGCCTCGCTGAAGGAGAAGGTGGTGCAGCTGGGTGTCGGCGCCGTGGCCGGCTATACGTTCGATCACACCTATGACCTCTTCGCCACCTACAAGCTCGACGCCTCGTCGGTGCTTCCGTCGTCAAAGCGCTGGAACAGCGCCTGGGCCGCGGGCCTGGGGTGGACACCGACACAGTATAACTTTCTGAACGGCAATCCGGTGCTGTCGCGCCTCAACTTCAAAGGCTCATACGGCCAGACGGCCAGCCTTGCGGGCGTGAGCGCCGCGCAGACCATCGGCACGTTCGCCTATCTCGAAGACACCTACGGCACCCAGCGCCTGCTGCAACTGCTCGCGCTCTACAACACCGACCTCAAACCTGAGCACACAACCTCGATTGATGCCGGCGTTCAGCTGGGCCTCTTCCGCAGCGTCAACATTGACTTCGGGTGGTACAGGCGCGAAACGGCCGACGCCCTGCTCGACGTGCCCGTGGCCTCGTCTAACGGCTTCAACATGATGAAGCGCAACATGGGCACCCTGCGCAACGACGGCATAGAAATCAGCGCCTCATACACGCTGCCCGACATTGTGCGCGACTTCCGCTTCCGTCTGGGCGCCTCGGTGGCCTACAACCGCAACGAAGTTGTCGACCTCTATTATGCCGACAAAATCTACACCTCAGAGTCGTCGCTGATTCCCGACTTCGAGGTCGGCAAACCTTATGACATGCTTTACGGGCTGCAGTGGGGCGGCATCAACGCCGTTACGGGCCTGCCCGTGTTCATCGGTGCCGGCGGCCGCGAAATCGAGCCGGGCAAGACTAAGCTGACCCGCGACGACTTCGTTGAAATCGGCCACCTGACGCCGCCTTATTCAGGCACGGTGAACCTGAGCCTGGCATGGCGCGAGTTCGAGCTTGACGCCGACTTCTACTGGGTGGCCGGCGGCAAGCGCCAGTATAGCTACACCTATGTGCGCGACCGCGACAACGTGAACATGAACGCCCTGGCCGGGCTGACGCAGACAATGTGGCTGCACCGCGGCGACACGGACAAGCAATATGCCTCGCCGTTCTATTCGTCGTCGGCAATCGAGACGCTCTCGTATGCCAACACGCACAACACCGGCCGCAGCGACTATCTGCGCATGTCGATGCTCTCGTTCCGCTATCGCTTCCCCCGCCGCATTCTCGACCGCACTCACGGCGTGATTAAATATGCGTCGGTGGCCCTGCAGGCATCAAACCTTTTCACCATCACCCCCTACGACGAGTCTGACCCCGAGACCGGACAACTCGGCGCCGCCATTCAGCCCGTCGTTACGCTCAACCTCAGTGTTACGTTCTGAAAAATGAAGACAAAGGAAATTTTATATACGGCAATTCTGTCGGTTTTCGGCGCACTGGCCGGCGGCTGCTCGCTCGATGTGCCCTATGAGAACCAGTTCTCAGACCCCGACGCCATCTCTACGCCCGGCACTGCCCGCGAACTGCTGGCCACGGCCTACAGCGCTCTGCCCAACCCGGAATATGACCTGTCGGTCTTTGCCGATGACTTCGCCCCGACGGCGTGGGCGCGCAACAATCCGTCGTCAATCAACGCCTACAACTGGCAACCGCAGTCGTTTCAGGATATCTCGGCGTCGCTCTGGCCGCAATATTATTCTGTCATCTCCACCATCAACGCCCTGCTCGAGCGCATGCCCGCAATCAAGGCTCAGAACGACGGCGAGCGCGCCCTGCTTGCCGAAATCACGGCCGAGGCCAAGGCGCTGAAGGCATATTGCTACTTCCAGTTGGTGCGCATTTACGGCCCGGATTATGCCGACGGCCCCGACGCCGACGCCATAGTGCTCAAAGATGCCGTTAAGATGCAGAACCTCAGCCGCTCGTCGGTCAAGGCCTCGGTCGAGGCCATACGCACGCTGCTGGGCGACGCGCTGCAGGTCGAGACGCGCACCATGGCCGAGACCCACTGGTTCTCGCTCAACGCCACGCGCTATCTTGCCGCCGAGGTCGAGCTCTATGCCGGCAATTACGGCCGCGCCGCCGAACTGGCCAAGACCCTTATCGACGAAATCGGCACCGACGTTCTGGCGCCTGCGGCCTACAACAATCTATGGACCGAAGACAACTGCGCCGAACGCATTCTGACCTACGGCAATGTCGACAAATCCGAGACTTTCTATCTCGACATCGTCTATGACCGCGATGCCGGCGATTATTTCTCGGTGGCACCGGCGCTTGTCAGCTCATATGACGCCGACGACTGCCGCCGCGCCTGGTGTCTGTTTGAAACGACGTCGCCCACGTTGGGATTCCAGTCTTATATGGGCAAGTATAACGCCTTGCGCAAGCAGCAGAAAACGATTTCGCAGATTGTGAAGATGCGCCTGTCGGGCGCGGTGTTCATTCTGGCTCAGGCCTATGCGCTCGACGGCGAGAACGAGGATAAGGCCGTCGGTGTGCTCAACGACTATCTGACGCAGCGCGGCGCCCCGACGGTCGACCCCGGGCTGAGAGGCACGCCGCTGTTGCGGGCCATTCTCGCCGAGAAGCACAAGGAATTCGTCGGCGAGGGCGAGCGCTGGTTTGACCTGAAGCACTATCGCCGCACGGTGCTTGCCGACTGGACGTCGGGTCAGAGCGCCGAACGCCGAATCGCGGCCGACGACTACCGCTGGCTCTGGCCGATTCCGCGCGACGAATATCTTTATAACGAGAACATGAGCCAGAACCCCGTATGGCCCAAGAACTCCTTCAACGATTGATAAACAATTAACAAACCAACATTTTAATCATTACAAATTTCATTTCGCAATGAATGCAATCAAGTATCTCGCGTCGGCCGCCGTGCTGACCCTCGCGCTTGGCGCCGTTTCATGTAAGGACGATGACGGCGGCGACCCTGAAGTAAAAAACAAAATCTACCTCACAGTCGTTGACGGCACCACCGACATTCCCGTCAACTATGCCGACGAAATCACCATCAACGTCGACCTGAGCCAGAATGCCAAGGCCGACGTGACCTTTACCTTTGCCGTTACCGGCGACCACGCCGAAGCGATGGAGATTCTCGACAATCCCGTAACCGTAACCGCCGGCTCGCGCGCCGCCTCTTTCCGCGTGAAGACCACCGACGTAGAGCTGGAGGCTCCCGTTACTCTCACCGTTGCCCTCGCATCGGTGCCCACAGGCTATGAAATGGCCTCGGCAGCCATTTTCAACGTAACGCCCCACTCGTCGCTGGCCGAACTGACCGCCGAGCAGCGCGCACTCATCAGCAGCATCAACGAGGCCAAAGGCTTCGACCTGGGCCAATGGATTGGCAACATCGCCCTGCAGGGCATCATCGAGTTCCCCGGCTCGGGCGCCCGCGCTCCGTTTATCGAAGCAGCCACGATTCAGCTGGGCGGCACGACTGCCATCACCCTTGGCGACGAGGCAACCGTCGAGACCCCGACCCTGACCATGGCCGCCAACCCCATGGGCATGCGCGACTATCTGTATGACAGCTTCCGCAAGCTCACGGTTGACGACAAGGAATATTTCGCTTATGACGAAGACCCCGAGGCTGCTCCCGAAAGCCTGCGTCTGATGAGCCTGCTCGGCTGGAACTCGACCTCTGCCGAAACGTTCGAGGTTTCGCTGCCCGACATCAAGATTGTCAACTACGACGCCGCAACACAGACCGCCGACCTTGAGTTCGTTGTCGAAGGCGACGACTATGTTCTCGACAAGAACGGCAACCATATTTACAATTCGCTGATTGAAGATGACTGGTATATCGACCACGAGTCGTGGATTCCTTTTGCCTACAACTACAGCGCATGGAACCGCAATCTCGACAAAATTGCCGCGAATGACCCCGATGCAATCGAGCTGATGACCTACAGCATCACGGCCAATCCGAAATCGTATCTGGGCATGAACAGCGTGAACGAGGACTACTGGGAGGTCGAAGACAACAACCTCTATGTCGCACCGACCGGCAAGATTGACTTCGCCAACGGCATCATGACCTTTGAATTCCCCTTCGACCACGCCGACCAGTATGGCTATTCGCGCGTAAAAGTTACTTACACACTTGCGAAATAAAGAAATTTGAGCTAAATTTGAGCTCGAATTTCAACCACGAATCTATAAAACCGCAAAGTGAAAATACAGATTATCCGATTCTTGAAACAGACCGTCCTCGCCATGGGGACGGCTCTGTTTCTTTCTTTCGGACAGGCCGATGCGGCCGAGCTGTCCGACACCATATCGCTGCCCGCGGGGACTGTGGAAGGCTTTTTGCCCAACGGGCTCCACTATCTGATTCTGCCGAACGACTATCCGGCCGGCCGCGCCGAATTCCGCCTTGTGTGGAAAGTGGGGTCGGTGCAGCAGAATGACCGCCAGGGGGGCGCCGCCCACTTTCTGGAGCATATCGCCTTCGGCGGCACGGACAACTTTCCCAACCGCGGGGCGGTGAGCTATCTCGAATCGCTCGGCATGCGCTACGGCATCGACATCAATGCCTTCACCGGCCACGACCGCACAATCTATCTTTTCGCAACGCCGTCAACCGATTCGCTCAAGGCCGACGGCTATGCCAAGCCGCTGTCGATTATCCGCGACTGGACCGAGCGGCTCACCATCAACCCCAAGCGTGTAGAGACGGAAAAGGGCATCATTCTCGAAGAGCTGCGAAGCACGGTGCAGGAAGATCCCTTCTATAATCTGAAAATAGGCCAGAGCCGCTTTGCGAGCCGCATGCCGCTGGGTTCGCCCGACGAGGTGAGCCGCATGACGGCCAAGACGCTCAAAGAATATTACCGCAAATGGTATCGCCCGCAACTGGGCGCGGTGGTCGTGGTGGGCGACGTTGACCCCGCGGCCGTCGAGAAGCAGATAATCAAGCAGTTCTCATCGCTCAAACGCGGCGATGTGAGCGACTACACGAAATATGAGCTGACGTATGACCCCGGACGTCAGATAATGTTCGACATCGACTCGCTGACCACCCACGATTCGGTCGAGCTGATTATTCCTCACAAGGGGCTCACGGTGCGCACCATCGACGACGCGCGCCGCAAGGAAATCGGGCGCATAGCCGTCAACGCGCTTTCGCGTCGCCTGTCAGACCTCAAGATTCGCGGCGACGTCAGCGACGCCTGGTATCTGGGCAATACGAACCATCTGGTATTCAGCGCCCGCGCCGGCCGCGAAATGCCGCTCGACTCGTGCGTGGCCCGCATTGCCAACGAGGTTCAGAGCGCCCTTGTCCATGGTTTTGACGAGAACGAAATCCGCTATCAGCGCGACCTGCGCGCACGCAATCTCCGCCATCTTGCCGGCCACGGCAATTCATCGTCGGGCTGGTGTGATGATTTTGCGGACTATATCATTTCGGGCGACCGGTATATTTCCGATTCCACGCAGGTTGCGGCGCTGATTCAGGGCGTCGGGACGATTTCGCCCGACGAGGTGCGCGACGTGCTTGCAGGCTGGCTCACGAACTATAACGACACGCTGCTCGTGGCCGCCCATACGTCTAACCGCAACGTTGACCGCTGCCGCCTTGACGACGTGATAGGGTGGTGGAACCGCGGCCTGGCCGAGCCGACGCAGATGTATGTGTTCACCGAGCCGGTCGAGGCGGTTTCAGAACCCGTGGCGACGCCTGCCGTGCTTGCCGAGCGCCACGCCTTTGACCCGTCGACGCTTTCGTCGCCGCGCCACTACGAGGGTCTTGACCTCTATGAATATAAACTGTCAAACGGCATCACGCTCCTTGTCAGACCCACCGACGACGAAGGCTCCGTGCTGTTCGGCTCGGTGAGCCCCGGCGGCTACGGCGCGATTTCAACCGAGAAACTGCCGCTGCTCAGCGGCGCCGCCAGCTATATCGACATGGGCGGCATTGCCAAGGCGCCGCACATCGGCGAATATCTTTATCAGTCGGGCATTTCGATGACTACGGCCCTCGAGAACGACTGGCACGGCTATCTCGGCGCCTGCACGCCGTCAACGACCAACGAGGCCTTCAACTATCTCTACGAAAAGATTACCGACCCCCAGCTGCTGTATGGCGAGTTCGAGGCAATCCGCAACGACATGCTCGAAGATGACGGCCGCGAGTCGGTGCTCTCGAAGATGCTCAGCCGCGCCTCCGACCGCCAGCTGCTTATCCGCATGGACGAGCTCATGGGCAACACGCTCGACTATGCGGCGGCCTATGCCGGCGTTGAAGACCGCGACCGCGCGCGTCGCGACTTTCTCAAGGCGATGAGCCTCGACAGCATGGCCGTGTTCTTCAAGGAACTCTATGGCCGCACCGACCGCACCACCTATATTGTCTGCGGCGACGTGCAGCCCGATTCAGTGGCGCGCGAGTTCGCCTCGGTGTTCGGCCGCATGCCCGCATCGGCCGCGCCGAACTATGCCGGCACTTCCGCCCTGAACTTGCCCAAGGAGGTGATGACCCAGCGCTTCAACAATGAAAACGACTCGCAGACGGCGTTCGACTATCTCTTTTTCGGACGCTACACGCCCGGCCTGCGCAACTCGCTGGTGCTGAAAATGATGTCGAACTTGCTGCGCAACCACACCATCGCCGAGCTGCGCGAGCACCGTGCACTGGTTTATTCGCCTTACGTAATGCTGCAATATGAGGGCTATCCGCGCAAGTATTTCTATTTCGACATAAACTCGTCGGCCGAAAACGGCAACATGCCCGCCGTGCACGAGGCGCTGATGTCTGTTGTAGACCAATTGCGCACCAAAGCGGTCGCCCCGGCCGAACTCGACGCCATCAAGCAGTCGTGTATCGTGGCGCGTCGCGAGGCTCTGAGCGAGTCGGCCACGGCTATGTGGCGCACAACTCTCACCGGCCTGATTAAAAACGGCGAGGCGCTTGAAGATTTCGAGAACTACGACGAGATTATCCGCTCAATCACGCCCGAGGAGGTTCGCGACGCTTTCCGCACCCACATCGACCCCTCGCTCTACGTTCTTCTCTACCTCAGCGCCGAAGATGTAAAACTTAAATGATAGAATGGAAATGAAACGATTCATTCTCGCGGCCCTGGCCGCAGCCTGCATGCTCCCGGCGGCTTTCGCCGCCTCTCCCGTGGCCTATAGGCTCTTCGACAATGCGGGCCGCGAGGTCGATTTCGACGCCATGGCCGACTCGCTCGGCCGCGCCGACGTGGTCTTCATCGGCGAAAACCACAACTGCCCCATATCCCACTGGTTCGAGCAGGAAATCACCCGTGCGCTCCACAAGATTCACGGCCCGCGCCTCGTGCTGGGCGAGGAGATGATGGAGGCCGACAATCAGCTGATTCTCGACGAGTATCTCAGCCGCAAAATATCATTTGACCGCTTTGAGGCCGAGGCGCGGCTGTGGGATAACTTCTCGACCGATTATTATCCCGTAGTCTATTACGCCAAGGACAACGGCCTCCCGTTCGTGGCCACCAACGTGCCGCGCCGCTATGCCGCCGCCGTCAACGAGGGCGGCCTCGCCGTGCTCGACTCGCTCTCGGCCGAGGCCAAGCGCTATCTGCCGCCGTTGCCCGTGTCTTTCAGCTATGACGAGGATGAAACCGCCGGCAAGTTCGGCGCAATGGCCATGCTGTCGCGCCGCTCGCCCGAGCAGATGCGCCGCATGGCCGAGGCCCAGGCGCTCAAGGACGCAACCATGGCCTGGTTCATAGCCCGCAA
This sequence comes from uncultured Porphyromonadaceae bacterium, assembly GCA_902495245.1. Classification (GTDB taxonomy): domain Bacteria; phylum Bacteroidota; class Bacteroidia; order Bacteroidales; family Muribaculaceae; genus UBA3263. Next base: position 107,962 of record CABUWI010000006.1, on the reverse strand, counting down.
CCTCACCGGGCCCTTTCTCCACATCAACGGTTCGTTCCACTCCGACTGTCGCGGCGGAATCATTCCCTATCTCGAGCAATACAAGCCCGGCCTCAGAATCGCCACGGTAACCTCCGTGCGGCAGGACGAAATCGACGCCCTCGACCCCGACAACCGCGACCGCGCCGACTTCTACATCGTGGTCCCCACCGACTTCCCCACCAGCTACTAATCAAACAGTGCGGCTACATTTTCAGGCGTTCTTCATAATTGCCTGTATCTTTCTGCTCTCGTGCTCGCGTTCGCAATCCGAATGCAACGAGATTATTGACCGGGCCGAGTCGGTGATGTCGGCCGACCCTGACAGCGCTCTGGCGCTTCTCGGAGGCATCGACCCAGACGAGCTGACCGTCGACTCGATAAAGGCCAAATATCATTATGTCATGGCCTACGCACATGACAGCCGCAGCCATCTGTCTCTTGCCGATTCGCTGGTGAGCTTTTCGTGCGATTTTTACCGTGGCCGCGATTTGCGGCGAAGCATAAACAGCACGTCGTTATTGGCGGCCTACAGACACCACATCGGAGAAAGGGAAGAGGCTATCAAGATGTTGGACTCGCTATCTTCGCTGACGAATGTTCCCGAAACGTTGCTGATAGAACCATTGCGCTTCAGGGTTCGGCTGGGAGCATATGACGGGCCTAACGAGTCTCGGATAAGGCGGCTGATAGCCATTGACCGCGATGAGAACATGCGTTCACAGTATAAATATTGGCTTTATTTTGCTTTCCTTTTCGGTGAGCGGAATGATTCGGCTCTCGTGGTCATAGATGATTTTATTGACATGGCCGTTCGCGAGGGCGATAAGGAAAAACATTTTCGTTACAAATACGAAAAGGTTGGCGCCCTCATTGAATCGGGCCGATATGCGGAAAGCATAAATTTGGCCGACAGTTTGATGAATGCGCTTGATGACGATTCGGCGTTGCCTTATTTTCTCATTTGGAAATCGCTGGCGCTCCTTAATATGCAAAAACCTGAGGAGGCGGCTAGGGAACTTAAAACGGCCGACAATCTGGCAACAGCGATGGGCGCTGATGAACGAGGATATTACAACAGTTTTGCGATAGTATTGCATACCGTGCTCAATTACCACGATACGGGTAAGGTCAGCTTTCTACCCTCGGCCAGATTAAATAACAGACAAAGGGATTATCTGTTTGACGCACGGCGCCTGCGGCAGGAGGCGGGGCGTCGCGCACTGGAAATTGAGAACCAACGCCTGCTTCTCAAGGCCAAAAACGACCGCCAGACGGCGTTGCTTGTCATTGTCGTTTTGGCGGCGCTACTCGTGTCGGGCGCGTTAGCGGTCTATGCCCGCAACCGCAAGCGCAAGGCCCTTGAGATGCTTGAGCGCAATGAAATCTTGCAGAAACTGGTCGACGAGTCAAAAGCTCCCAGCGCCGATTCGTCGGCAAGCGAAGCCCTGCGCCGGGCCATGCTAAAGCAGCTCGGCATCATCAAGATGGTAGCCGAGACTCCTACCGAGCAGAACCGCGACATGTTGCGCAAAATTTCATCGATTGACGGCGACACTGACGGGACGCTTGTCAACTGGCAGAGCGTCTACGGCATGATAGACAATCTCTACGGCGGGTTTTATTCGCGGTTGCGTGAACGTCATGGCAATCTCCTCTCGCCCAAAGAGGAGCAAATCATAGCGCTCATGGTGGCCGGGTTTTCAACGAAGGAAATCAGCGTCATTACGGGGCAGACCGTCGCCACCATTTACGTGCGCAAATCTTCCGTGAGGAAGAAGCTCGGAGTGCCCGAAAAGGAGGATATAGTCGCTTTTCTGCGCCGCGAGGGCGGTCTTTAACGGCGGTTTGGACGTTCGGTCGCGGTGTTAAGACTTTTAGGCTGAACTGCCGCTGATTATCAGTGTGTTGCGCATTTGCGGTTAAGACTTTGTTTTTGGCGTTAAGGTTGATTCAGACGTAATTTTGCATCGTGAAAAATCAATAAAACCGTAATGCAAAATGAAAACGACAATCTTTCAGAAACTGACTCTTGCGCTGCTCGCTGTTTCGGCAGTTGACGAGGTTCGCGCCGCAGAAACCGCCGACACCGTGTCGCCACGTGCGCTCGACGAAATCGTCATCGAGGCGCCGAAGGTGGTTCGCAAGGCCGACATGGACGTGCTCTATCCCCCGAAAAGTGCCGTAGAGAACTCTAAAAACGGAATGCAGCTGCTGAATAACCTGATGATTCCCGAGCTCAGCGTCAACGACGTGATGGGGTCGGTTACGGCAAGCGGGCAGGCAGTGGAGCTGCGCATCAACGGACGCACGGCTACTGCGGAACAGGTACGCAATCTGCAACCTGAATCGGTCAAACGCGTGGAGTGGATTGACAATCCCGGCCTGCGCTATAACGGCGCGGCCCGCGTGTTGAATTTCATTGTTGCCAATCCCGCCGCCGGCGGTTCGCTGATGCTCAATGCACGGCCGGCGCTCACGGCCCGTTTCGGCAATTATTCGGCCGATTTGAAGCTTAATTCGGGCCGGTCGCAGTGGAACGTCGGCGCCTTCTATAAAATGACCGATGACATCAAGGCGCATCGCGACTACCACGAGCGTTTCACCTATCCCGACGGCCATTCGCTCACGCGCACGGAGCAGCCGCTTGGCGGCTCTGTCAGCGACAGCCGAGTCTCGGCTTGGGCCTCTTATAGTTATGTGAGACCCGACACGACCGTGGTTTTCGTGTCGTTAGAAGGTTACCGAACCCTTTCGGCAGGCGAAAAATATTCAGGCATTCTCAAACTCAGCGACGGCGGAGGCGACATCAGGCTCGACAACGGCAGCGGCTCGTATGGCACTGCGCCGACAGTCTCGGCCTACCTTGAGCAGCATTTTGCGCACCGTCAGTCGCTCGTGGTCGATTTTTCCGCTTCGTTCTATTCCGGGGTGTCTTACTCCGACTATGTCGAACGTCGTGTTGACGCCGCCGGGGTTCTCAACGACATTCACACCCGCATCAAAGACCGCAATCAGGCTTACGGGCTGGAGGCGAACTACATAAAACGATGGAAAAACTCGCGGCTCACGGCCGGCGTCTCCTTCTCGGCACACCGCAACCGTTCGGCCTACGAGAATCTCGACGGCCAAATCTTCCGTCAGCGCCGCGACAACCTCTATTTCTTTGCGGAATATTATCAGAAAGTCAAAAACTTCACGTTCACGGCCGGATTCGGCGCGCAGTATGCCGCATTTCTTTTTCTCGACTCGGACCGGGGCAACGGCTCGTGGAACCTCCGCCCGCAGGCAACGGTTACATACTCAATTAGTTCCAACCACAAGCTGCTGCTCGGATTCTCATCATGGCAGACTCAGCCTACATTGTCTGAAACGAACATCGCGCCGCTGCAGATTGACGGCTTCCAGTGGCAAATCGGCAACCCCGCGCTGAAAACCGCAAACTCTTATACGCTAAGGCTTCGCTACAGTTTCAGCCTGCCGCGCGTTGACGGCACGTTCGGCATCAGGGCTTACACGTCGCCCGACGCGATTGCGCCACGCCTTTACTGGCAAGGCGACCGCCTCATCACCTCGTTTGAAAACAGCCGCGGACTGCAGCGCGTTGAGTTCACCCTGTCGCCGCAGGTTGAAATCATTCCCGGCTGGCTGACGATTGCCGGCTCGGTAGAATATCGGGCGGAGCGCATGAGGGGCTCGGGCTATGATGCGCACAACAGCGGCTGGAGCGGCAACGCGCAACTGATGCTGAGTCATTACGGCTTTGTCCTCTCCGCCCAATATAATCGCGCGCGGCGCACCCTCTTCGGCGAACGAATCACGTGGCAGGAAGACTTCTCGCTGATTGACTTGTCATACAATCGGGGCAAATGGCAATTCGGCGCCGGCATGCTGATGCCCTTCGGCAAATATGACCAGGGCTCCCGGCAGCTCAACCGCTACAACTCAAACGTAAAGCATATGCGTGTCAACCTCCGCATTCCCTACGTCTCGATTTCCTACAATCTCGACTGGGGGCGGCGCAAGCGCGGCGTCGACAAGCTTATCGACGCCTCCGCAACCGCCACTCACTCCACCCCCGCCGCCAGATGAGCAGCGCTTCTCGGTCGGCCGCTATGCCGTTTTGAATTATTTTACATGAATTAACAGGGTAAATCGTTGATATACAGTGGGTTGTAGGGGGGGGTGGAAGGGGCTTGCCGGTTTGGTTCTTTTTGCCTATATTTGTCGCATTATTAACCAATCGTTAGTGGAAGAATGCGCAAAATAATTTTTGCACTCGTGCTGGCAACCGTTTGCCTGACAGCACCGGCCAAACTGTCGCAGTTCGTGGTGCGCGGCACTGTGGAAAAACAGGATTACTCGCGCTCGCAGTGGCGGCACGATCAAGTTGACAGTGTCTATGTGGCACTGATGCTCAACGATTCGATTCCGGTTGACTTCAAGATGCTGCAGGGCGACGACGAAATGAAATTCTCGCCCGACGGCGAACTGCGCCTGATGGTGCAGGGCGGAGTGGGGCGCTATGCGCTGATTCTGAACCGTGCGGGCTACGAGCCGCTTCGCCACGAGTTCAAGGTGGCCTCCGAAGGGCAGGACATTGTCTATCTTCGCGGCCTCTTCATGGAGAAGCGGCGCGAGAACACGCTTGAGGAGGTCGAAGTGGTCGGCACGGCCATCAAGATGGTGATGAAAGGCGACACCATTGTCTACGACTCGCGTGCGTTCAAGCTTGCCGAAGGTTCGACGCTCGACGCCCTCGTGCGCCAGCTGCCCGGCGCCACGCTCGACGAAGACGGCTCCATCATGGTCAACGGAAAGAAGGTGAACTCGCTGCTAATCAACGGCAACGACTTTTTCAACGGCGACCCCGACGTGGCGCTGAAAAACCTGCCGGCTTATACCGTCGACAAAATCAAGGTGTATGACAAGGCCGCCAAAGACGATTATCTGACCCTTGACTCGCAAAAGCTCACCGACTCGCCTCAGGAGGAGAACCTGGTCATGGACGTGCATCTGAAAAAGGAGTTCTCGATGGCCACGATTCTTAACGTGGAGGGCGGCTACGGCCCGGGAATATATTCGGGCAAGGACCCGCGGCGGTTTGACCACCGCTATCTGGGGCGCGCCTTCGTTGTGGGGTTCGGCAAGACCTACCGATGGAGCGCCTACGGCAACGCCAACAACATCAGCAATACCTCGAAGGCCAATTCGTCGAACAAGAACTGGGGTCGCGGCTGGACACCCGACGGCGAGCTGCAGCTGGCCATCGGCGGTTTCGACGTCTTCTGGAATCCTACGAAGAGGTGGGAGCTGAGCGCCGACATGCTCTATACCGACGAGCGCATCGACAAGCAGTCGCTGACGTCGACCACCAATTTCTATGAGACCGGCAATGTTTACGGGCGCTCGCGGAGCGACCGCAGGGAAACGCGCAACCATCTCGAGGCCAATGCCTCGATGCGCTATTTCGGCGACAATCTGTCCGTTTGGTTTAGCCCGCAGCTCGACTGGGGCCGCGGCGACATGCGTCAATATGTCATGCAGGCCAATTTCGACAGCAATCCCCCCGAGCAGAGCCGAGGCGCCGCCATCGACTCGCTCTTCTCAGCCGCGGCGCCCGACATCTCGGAGGAGCTGATGCGGTCGCTGACGTCGAGCGTCTATCAGTCGCAACGGGGTGCACCGTCAGGATTTCCCGACCGTCTGCGCCTTTCGGCGCGGCTCAACGCCGTGTTGCGGCCGCCGACGTGGCGCGGCTCACTGACGCTCAGCGGCTATGTCCATGACCATCACTTCTCTTCGCGCTACGGTCGGCTATATGACCAGCCGTATATTGCCGACGCAGCTGTCGAACCGTTGCGCCGCACGCAGTGGGGCGACAACACCACTCACCGCACCGAGGCCAACGCCTCGCTGACTTATAATCACACCAAGCGTTTCATGGGCGAGCGGCGCATGCGCTCGGTCGAGTTCAACCCGTCGGTTTCGTGGGACATGGAGCGCAACAAGGAGAACGAGGCTCTGGCCTACGACGTGCTGATGGAGGCCGTCGACCCGGCGTCGCGCCCGCTGCCGTCGGTAACGGCGCCCGAGAACGTGCGCCCGCTCCTCGACGCCGAAAATACGCTCAACTACCGCAAACTCGACAATGACGCCGCGGTGAGGGCCTCCGTGAGCTACAGGAGCGAAATCATAGCTCCGGCCGACTCGGCGCTCAATCCGACCTTCAGCGTGAACGTGTCATACAGCTTCCGCGAGAAGTTCCGCAATCTCGCCTATCGCAAGCCGCACCTTACCGACCCGCTTGACTATCGCCTGAACGCCACGGACGGCGTGAGCTCCGCGTCGGCAACCGTCGGAGTGTCGTCAAACAACAAAATCAGCTATTTCAACCTGCAGGCCGGCTATAGCTACCGCGAGTCGCTCGAAGACCTGTTAACGTTCGTGCCTACGGTCAATTCCTCCGACCCGCTCAATGTCTATCTCGGCCCGACAGAGGGAATGACGCTGCCGCGCGGACGTATACACAATGTTTTCATCAACGGCTATTATTACGGCAACAAGCGCCATGATTTCGCGACCATTTACGGCTCTTTCTTCCGCCGCGACAACGCCATGGCACAGACGGCGGTGTTCGATCCCGCAACGGGCATCACCACCCACCGCCCCGTGGCCGTCAACGGCAACTGGCAGGCTTCAATCTTCGCGAACTATCGTTCGCCCTTCGGGCCGGGCGAGTGCTGGAGCGCGGGCGGCAACGTCAATTACAGCCACAACAACAGCGTTGACTACACCTCGGCCGGAGGCGCGCCGGTGCGCTCGCTTGTGCTCACCGACGACGTCGCCGCGCAGGCCCACATTTCCTACAAACTGAAAAACGGCACCCGCTTCTCGCTTGCGGGCGGCACGACGTGGCAGCACTCTCGCTCTCCACGCGCCGATTTCCACACTATTTCGGCCTGGAAGTCGCACGCCACGGCCTCCGTGGCATTCTATCTGCCGTGGGAAATCTCGGGCGAGACGTCGATGCGGGCGGATTTTCGCAGCGGCTATGAAGACGCGGCGCTAAACACGACGGAGTGGATCTGGAACGCTTCGGTGCAGAAAGCCTTCCTCAAGGGGGCGCTGACGGTGAAGCTCGAGGCCGTCGACATTCTGGGGCAACTCTCGGTTGTGAGCTACTATGTCAACGCCCAGGGGCGCACCGAAACGTGGACCAACTCGCTGCCGCGTTATGCGATGCTCACCGTGGGCTACCGCTTCAGTTTCACACCCAAGGTCCTGCAGAGCAATTGAGCAGGGTTAAGGTTAAGAGTTGAGAGTTAAGGGTTAAAGGTTGAGGGTTAAGGGTTGGGGGAGGTTTGGGCGCGGAGGCGGGCGGCGATGGAGTCGAGGGCGGGCTGGAGGCGGAGGGTGCCGAGGGTGTGGGCCTTGAGGGCTTCGTTTTCGGCTTCGGTCGGTTCGAGTGCGTTGAGGCGCTCGGCGATTTGGGCGGGGGTGAGAGCGGGGGCCTGCCGTTGCAGTTCAATCAGCGCGAGGCCGCGGCGGGCAATGGCTTCGGCCTGAGTGAGCCACGGGTCAAGTTCGGCCACGAGCGCCTTGTTCGCGCATTTGGCGCGGATTTCGGCGGGCGCCGAGGCGAGTGCGCGCAGGTCGGCCTCGAGGGTAGTCGAGTCGGTCTGCCACGATTCGTCGCGGCGATAGCCCGTCTGCGTGTCGCAGCTGTGAATGGCGAAAGCGCGGTAGGCCTCGGGGCATTCGGGCATCATTTCGCGCAGGGCGCGCTCCCAGTTTTCGAGCGGATTGTAGGCCGCGACGTTCCATGCGTAGTCGGCCACGCCGTAGAGCGCCGTTTTCGACGCCTCGGCGTGTTCCATCGGGTTGCTGACAAGGGCGGCGACGTCTGCGGCGGTGAGCGACGTGTCGAGCCCGTAGGCCGGGCCCTGGAGCAGGAAGTTGCGCGCATAGTCGGTTACGGGCCAGTTCCACCAGTAGTAACCCGGGCGCTTGATGAGCGCGTTGAAAAAGTCCATGGTGTCCTTTGTGAGGTCGGAGCAGACAAAGTCGCCGGTGTACATCACGTCGATTTCGGGCCGGAGCTCGCGGCCGTAGATTGCGTTGGCGCCGCGCTCGGTGGGGTTGGCCCAGAGGCGCGAATAGTCGGTGGGGCAGACAATGAGGTCGGCCACGTCGTCGTGGCGCTTCACGAAATTGTCGGTCAGCCAGTTCAGCAGCTCCACCTGGCGGTAGGGGTTGGTGCCCTCGCCCTCGATGTCGTCGAAGAAGATGGCGAACGAGCGCACGCCCAGGTCATACATCATCTCGAACTTCATTGCCAGGCTGTCGCGGTCGGCGTCGGTCCAGCGAATGTCCTTGCCGGGGTGAATGGCCCACACGAAGTCAACGTAGTTGCGGCGGCACGCCTCGACGAGCTCGTGGATATTGCGGGCCTGGTCGGCGGGGTAGGGCTTGCGCCAGTTCGGCGACGAGTGATAGGGGTCGTCCTTGGGACCGTAGATATATGTGTTGAGCTTGTTGCGGCCGTAGAAGTCGATGAGGCTCAGGCGTGCCTGGTGGCTCCACGGCGTGCCGTAGAAGCCCTCGACGACGCCGCGGTGCTCGATGTCGGGGCGGTCGTCGATGACGAGCTGCGGAATGGCGGCCGTGTCGGTCGAGTCCAGGAGTTGCCGCAGTGTCTGACGCGCATAGAACTCGCCGCGGGCGTCGGCTGCGAGGATTTCAATGCCCTTTTTGCCGATGGTGAGGCGGTAGGCGCCCGACGGGCCGTCGAGGCCGATGGCAGACTTGATATTGACCTTCTGCTTCTTAGGCTTATACTCTCCGCCCGAGAGCGTGAGGCTGTGGGGGCGCGGGTTGATTCCGAACGGGCTTGACTGAGTCTTGGCAGCGGCGGCCGAGCGTACGGTCTGGTCTTCCGACCGCTGGCTCGAGAGGTCGAACTGTGCGGCGGCAGGCAGAGTCAGCGCGAGCGCCAGCACCAACGATGATAAAGATTTAAGGTTCATTAGCTATTTTTCATTGTTCACTTTCTGCAAAGTTACGAAAATTATTAGTAAATTTGCGCCTGCGAACCAAAGTAACACATAAAAATTATACGTAACCAAATGAAAATCGACAATTACAATTTCGCCGGCAAGAAGGCGATTGTCCGCGTTGACTTCAATGTGCCTCTCGATGAGAACGGCCATGTTACCGACGACACCCGCATTCGCGGTGCCCTGCCCACCCTCAAGAAAATCCTCGCCGACGGCGGCTCGCTCATCGTCATGAGCCACATGGGCAAACCCAAAGGCAAGGTTAACCCCAAGCTCTCGCTGGGCCAGATTAAAGACGTGGTTTCGACCGCACTGGGCGCTCCCGTAGAGTTCGCCCCCGACTGCGCCAAGGCCGACGACATGGCCGCCGCGCTGAAGCCCGGCCAGGTGCTGCTGCTCGAAAACCTCCGCTTCTATCCCGAAGAAGAGGGCAAGCCCGTAGGCATCGACAAGGAAGACCCCGCATATGACGAAGCCAAGAAGGCCATGAAGGTGGCTCAGAAAGAATTCGCCAAGAAGCTGGCAAGCTATGCCGATGTTTACGTGAACGACGCCTTCGGCACGGCTCACCGCAAGCACGCCTCGACCGCCGTCATCGCCGACTACTTCAAGCCCGAAGACAAGATGCTCGGCTACCTGATGGAGAAGGAAGTGCAGGCCGTTGACAACATTCTCAGCAACATCAAGCGCCCCTTCACCGCCATCATGGGCGGCTCGAAAGTGTCGACCAAAATCGGCATCATCGAGAACCTGATGGACAAGGTTGACAACCTGATTCTCTGCGGCGGCATGACCTACACCTTCGCCAAGGCCATGGGCGGCAAGATCGGCGACAGCATCTGCGAGAACGACAAGCTCGACCTGGCTCTCGACATCATGAAGAAAGCCAAGGATAAGGGTGTGAACCTCGTGCTCGGCACCGACTGCGTTGCCGGCGACGCCTTCAGCAATGACGCCCACACTCAGATCTGCTCCGTAATGGACGTGCCCGACGGCTGGGAAGGCATGGACGCCGGTCCCGAGAGCCGCAAGGCCTTCGAAGCCGCCATTCTGCCCGCCAAGACCATTCTGTGGAACGGCCCTGCAGGCGTGTTTGAGTTCGAGAACTTCACCGCCGGCTCGCGTGCAATTGCCGACGCCATTGTCAAGGCCACCAAAGACGGCGCCTTCTCGCTCGTCGGTGGCGGCGACTCCGTTGCCTGCGTCAACAAGTTCGGTCTGGCCGACGAAGTCAGCTACGTGTCGACCGGTGGCGGCGCCCTGCTCGAAGCAATCGAGGGCAAAATCCTCCCCGGCATCGCCGCAGTCAAGGACTAATCCTCACTTTGAACCTATAACCCGAGAGGCTGCCGCGCCGCATGGCGCGACGGCCTCTCGCTTTTTCGCAACATTTGGCATTCTGATAAAAAATTGCTAACTTCGCAATGTCGCAACCGCAAACTTCAATAGATGCAACATGGAAAGCCCTAATAAAATAGTCAACCGAAACGGCAGTTTATCCGTAACGTTAGATGTCTATGTCTTCATGGACGGCGACTCATATATTGCCTATAGTCCTGCGCTTGACCTGAGCGGTTATGGCTATTCGGAAGATGAGGCCAAGCAGTCGTTCTCAATCGTGATGGACGAGTATATTTCATATGGCCTCTCCCGCCGGACTTTGGTTAAAGACCTTCGCGCCCATGGATGGAAAGTCCGCTCACTCAAGCAGCGTAAAATGTCTGCTCCATCGTTTGACGTGATGCTTAGAAGCAATGATGTTTTTAAGGATATTCTTGAGCACAAAGAGTATCGCAAAGTTGCAGAACCTTTTCCCGATATTGCCTGATGGCTGCCGCACAAAAATTATCGAACGTTTCTTTAAGAGACTTTCGCGATTTTCTGTCCAAGGCCGGTTGTAAGTCCGAGAGCATAAAGGGCGGACACGAAAAGTGGACCAAACCCGGATTGTTGCGACCGATAATCGTGCAGACTCATATCGACCCGGTGCCGGAATTTATTGTCAGAAACACACTTCGTAATCTCGGCATGACAAAAGAAGACTTTTTTCGTATTCTTTTTGAATGACATACAAAAACGCACAGAACCAAAATTCTGTGCGTAAATGTGTGCGCAAATCAGATAATCTGTTGATTATTAGATGCGGTGGTACCCCCGTAGGGAATCGAACCCTAAACTGAAGAACCGGAATCTTCTATTTTATCCATTAAACTACGGAGGCAGTCGGTATTTTCGACCGCAAAGTTACGAAAAAAATTAAAAATTTGGAATTAAAAATTAAGAATTAAGAATTTTTGGGTGGCGCGTCAGGAGATGCGTGCCCAGTCCATGGTGCGGTCGAAGAGCTGCGAAAGCAGCATGCGAACGCGCGGATGGGCGGCGAGGCCGGGGTCGGCGGTGAGTAGGGCGTCGGCGGCCTTACGGGCCTGTTCGAGAATGGGGGTATCGCTGACCAGCGAGGCCATTTTCAGGTCGATGGGCAGGCCGCTCTGCATGGTGCCTTCGATGTCGCCGGGGCCGCGCAGTTTCATGTCTTCTTCGGCAATGATGAAGCCGTTGGTGGTGGCGGTCATGATTTCGAGTCGTCGGCGCGTGTCGCGCCCTATGTTCTCTTTGGTCATCAAGATGCAGTAGCTGCGTTCGCCGCCGCGACCCACGCGGCCGCGCAGCTGATGGAGCTGGCTCAGGCCGAAGCGTTCGGCGTTTTCTATAATCATCACCGTGGCGTTGGGCACGTTGACGCCGACCTCGATTACCGTGGTGGCCACGAGAATCTGCGCCTCGCCAGAGGCGAAACGGTTCATCTGCAGGTCTTTGTCGGCGGGCTTCATGCGGCCGTGGACCATGGCCACCTTGAAGTCCTTGAACAGGTGAGCAATGAAGTCGTAGCCGTTTTCGAGCGATTTGAGGTCTAATTTTTCGTTCTCGTCGATGAGCGGGTAGACGATGTAGGCCTGGCGCCCGGCCAGGAGCTGGCGGTGTAGGCCGTCGTAGACGCCCTGGCGCCCCCGGTCGTAGCGCAGCAGGGTGGTTATCGGCTTTCGGCCCGGGGGCAGCTCGTCGATAATGCTGACGTCGAGGTCGCCGTAGACGGTCATGGCCAGCGTGCGCGGAATCGGCGTGGCGGTCATGACGAGCACGTGGGGCGCCACCTCGGCCTTTTGCCACAGGCGGGCGCGCTGAGCTACGCCGAAGCGGTGTTGCTCGTCGATGACCACGTAGCCCAGTCTGGCGAACTGCACGGCGTCTTCAATCACGGCGTGAGTGCCGATGAGAATGTGGAGCGAGCCGTCGAGCAGCTGACGGTGAATCTCCTCGCGCTCGCGGCGGGGGGTGGAGCCCGTGAGCAGGCGGATATTCACGCCAATCTGTCCTGCCATGGCCGACAGGGTCTCGAAATGCTGAGTGGCCAAAATCTCGGTCGGCGCCATCATGCAGGCCTGGCAGCCGTTGTCGAGGGCGATGAGCATGGTGAGCAGCGCCACGAGCGTCTTGCCCGAGCCGACGTCGCCCTGCAGCAGGCGGTTCATCTGGCGTCCGGTGTTCATGTCGCCGCGAATCTCCTTGATTACGCGCTTCTGCGCGCCCGTGAGCTCGAAGGGGAGGCACTCGCTGTAGAAGCGGTTGAAAAAGTCGCCCACGCGGCTGAAACTGTGGCCCTTGAGCGCAGCCTTGCGGTTGCGGCCGTATCGCAGAATGTTCAGCTCCAGGAAAAACAGTTCTTCGAACTTGAGGCGATAGCGCGCCTTTTCGAGCTCAATCATGTTGGCGGGGCGATGAATCGCGCGCAGGGCCTCGGCGCGGCTCATGAGCCTCAGACTGCTCACGATTTCGTCGGGCAGCGTTTCGGCGACGGGCGGCCGGGCGTCGAGGGCGGTAACGGCCCATGTGTGCATCTGGCGCGAGGTTACGCCCTTTGAGCGCAGCCCCTCGGTGAGCGGATAGACGCCGCGCAGGCCGGTATGCTTCTCTGCCGAGGCCTCCGTGTCAAGCTCGGGGTGGACGAGTTGCCAGTGGTGATTATATTCCGAGGGCTTGCCGAAGAGCACGTAGGTCGCGTCGGGGTTGAGCGACTTCTGAATCGACTTGGCCTGACGGAACCACACGACTTCGACCACGCCCGTGCCGTCGGTGAACACGGCGACGAGGCGCGTGCGCGCGCCCTCGCCCTGAAGCGACGCGCTTACAAAGCGTCCGCGCAGCTGCACCATGGGCAGCTCGGCTCCGCGCAGGTCGGCAATCTTGTAAATCTGCGAGCGGTCGAGATAGGAAGTGGGGTAATGGGCCAGCAGGTCGCCCACGTTGGCTATGTTCAGCTCCTTGCGCAGCAGCGCCGCGCGGTTCGGGCCGATGCCCTTGAGGTACATTATGTCAGTTGTCAGCTCCATCGAGATAGAGTTCGGCAATTTTCAGGTCGAACGGCAGGGTGATTTTCAAGTTGCGCGGGTCGCCGTCGACGAGGACGATGTCGGTGAATCCGGCGGCCGACATGACCGATGCGTCATCGGTGAAGTCGCTCCGTTCGGGCAGGGCGTAGGCTCGGCGCAGCAGGTCGGCGCGGAATGCCTGCGGGGTCTGCACGGCGCGAAACTGCGAGCGGTCGGCCGGCGTGCCGTCGACGCGGCGCAGCGAGTCGGTTACGGGCACGACGGGAATTGCGCCCTGATGCTCACGGCAAGCGTCGGCCACGCGGCGAATCATCGCGACGTCGGGCAGAGGCCTGGCGCCGTCGTGAACCAGAATCACGTCGGCCGGCTCGGCGCTGCACGCGTCGAGCGCGTTCCTGACCGACTCCCAGCGCGAGCGCCCCGGCGCGGCAAGAATCGCGCCGGCGGGCGCCATATCGACCCAGGCAGGGTCGATGACCACCACTGTCAGTGCGCCCGGCAGCGCCCGGGCCAGGCGGTCGGCCGCATGGTGAAGCACCGGCTTGCCGCCAAGGTTCAGAAACTGTTTCGGCGTCTGCGAGCCGAAGCGCGAACCGCGGCCTCCGGCAGCTATGATGTTGATATACTTCATAATCAAAAAACGTCAGCGGCCGTCATCTTTCGATGCCGACCGCTTCGGGAGCCACAACGGGGGCTCGAACCCCGGACCTTTTCGTTACGAATGAAATGCTCTACCGACTGAGCTATTGTGGCATCGGTTTGTCTTAAATCGGGTGCAAAGTTAGGAAAAAAAATTAAGAATTGAAAATTTTTGGAGAAATTTTATTTTTAGGAGTTTAAGGTCATTAAGGTCATTAAGGACTTTAAGAACCTTAAGGTCTGAGAAAAATGAATTTTTAGGATTTTTTGGGAAATTTGAATTTTTTGGACGGGGAATTTGTTGTAACTTTGTAGGTTGAAAAGTGTAAATTCTAATGAAACGATATATCTTCCTCATAATCACACTGATGTCGCTGACCATGGCGTCGGCACAGTCTGCGGCGACTTATTTCCCTTATCCGACTCCGCCCGAGAGCCTTGCCATCGGGCGTCCTCGCGCCAACTATATGGTTGAGCATTTCTGGGACCGCGTGGCGTGGAAAACGGCCTACACGGCTCCGGCACGTATGGAGCAGTCGCTGCGCGACTTCGCGTCGTTTCTGCCTCTGGCCGCGCCTGACACGGTGCGTGCGTCGGTAGAGAAGCTGATCAAGGAATCATCGAAAAAGCCGGCCAATTTCGAGAAGCTGATGCAGATGGCCGAGGCTACGTTCCGCTCGGACACGGCGTTGCTCTTCTCGGCCGAGGTTTATCTGCCCTTTGCCCGCGCGGCGGCCGTCTATAAGAAGTTTCCGGCCGGTCTGCGCGAGCGCTATGCGCGCCAGGTGCAGGTGATGGAATCGTCGACTGCCGGCTCGGTTTTGCCCGCCATCGAGGCCGTGAGGCGCGACGGCAGCCGCTTTGCGCTGAACGACACCACGGCCGGCGCGCAGTCATACGTGTTGATAATCGAGCGCCCCTCGGACATCGACGGGCGGTTCGAGCGCGTGCGCTTCACGGCAAACAGCGCCGCCAACGAGCTGATAGAGGCCGGTCTGCTCAAGCCTATACTCGTGCTTGCCGCCGCCGAAGACGATGAGGGCTGGTGGAAGTCGGTCGAGAATCTGCCCGCGCAGTGGAGCGTCGGCCGCCTGGCCGATGCCGAAAGCCGGTTTGACCTGAGGGTGAGCCCGTCGGTCTACATGATGGACCCGACGATGACCGTGGTCAGCGAGTGGATGCCGCTGTCTACTTTGATTGTCAATTGCGAAAACCTTGTCAGGGCATTAAAGAACAGCAGCAAATGAAGATAGCAGCACTGATTTCGGGAGGCGTTGACAGCGCCGTGGCCGTTCACCGCCTGGTTGAGCAGGGCCACGACGTGCACCTTTTTTACATTCGCATTGGTCTGGACAACGGCGAGGGCGATTGCTCGGCCGAAGAGGACATAGAGATGTGTCAGGTCATAGCCTCGCGCTACGGGTTGCCTTTTGACGTTGTTTCGCTTCATGAGGAATATTGGGACAACGTCATGGCCTACGCGCTCGACACCGTGAGCCGCGGCCTGACGCCGAACCCCGACATCATGTGTAACCGCGTAATCAAGTTCGGATATTTCGACGAACGCTGGGGCCACGAATTCGACAAGACCGCTACGGGCCATTATGCCACGACCCTTGTCGGCCCTGACGGCCTGACCTATCTCGGCACGGCGCCCGACCCGGTGAAAGACCAGACCGACTTCCTGGCGCGCATCACCTATGCGCAGCTCAGCCACGCCATGTTTCCGATAGGCGACATGCCGAAGAGCCGCGTGCGCGAGCTGGCCGTGGAGCTGAACCTGCCCAACGCGTTGCGCCGCGACAGTCAGGGCATCTGCTTTCTGGGCAACATAAACTATAACGACTTCATTCGCCGCCACCTGGGCGAGCGCCCCGGGCCGATAGTCGAGCTGGAAACGGGTCGCAAGCTCGGCGAGCACCGCGGTTTCTGGTTCCACACCATCGGCCAGCGCAAGGGCCTGGGCCTGAGCGGCGGCCCGTGGTACGTGGTGCGCAAGAATATAGACGATAACGTAATCTACGTGAGCCGCGGCTATGACACGGAGAAACAGTATGGGCGCGAAATCATGCTCGACGAGATGCACTGGATTACGCGCGACCCCGGGCTGACCGAAATAACGTTCAAAAACCGACATATGCCCGAATTCATTCCCGGCACCCTGACCCGTCTGCCCGACGGGCGCTACCGGATTGACTCGCAGCAGAAAGTTCAGGGCATAGCGCCCGGACAGTTTGCCGTGATTTATGACCGCGAGCACCGCATTTGCCACGGGTCGGCCGTCATAACGTTATGAACGATTATAAATAAAAGAAATGCCAATGGAAAGTCAAAGAGTACGCCTGACGGTTCTGGGCCTGAGCACAGGCCAGATTTCAAAAGGAGCCTATGCGCTGATTCTGGCGCAGGCCGACGGCCCCGTGCGCATTCCCGTGGTCATAGCCGAGGCCGAGGCACGGTCAATAGCCGCGCGCATGGAGCACCTTGTGCTGCCGCGGCCTCTGACTCACGACCTTTTCGCGTCGTTTGCCCACGCCTTCGGCATCGCCATGCAGGAAGTGTTCATTCACAAGTTTGAAGACGGCATTTTCTACGCGGAAATCACTTTTACTGACGGCGAGCGCCGCGTAACGTTCGACTCGCGCACCTCTGACGCCATAGCCATTGCGATGCGCACGGGCGCACCGATATATACCACCCTCGAAATTCTTCACGAATGCGGCTTCGTCATGGAAGAGAGCACGGGCCGTGCGGAACCGGCCAAGTCGGCCGACCCGACAGTGGAAGAACTCGAGCAGCAGCTCGCCGATGCCGTCGAGCGCGAAGACTATGAAGAGGCATCACGTCTGACAGAAATCATCAACCAAAAGAAAAGTATATGAAAAACAGCAGTCTGAAAGCGAAACTGTCGCTAATGAACTTTCTGGAGTTCGCAGTCTGGGGCGCCTATCTGATTTCGATGGGCATGTTTCTCGGCTCCAACGGTCTGGGGCCGCAAGTGTTCTGGTTCTACACGGTGCAGGGTCTGGTCAGCATCATCATGCCGGCACTGATAGGCATAGTGGCCGACCGTTGGATTCCGGCTCAGATAACCCTGAGCATCTGCCACTTCCTTGCCGGCGCATTCATGATTGCGGCCGGAGCGGTGGCGGCTTCCCAGCTTGCGGCAGGCGGACCGCTGCAGTTCGGTCTGCTGTTTACGCTCTACACCTTTTCGGTAGCATTCTTCATGCCCACAATCGGCCTGGCCAATTCAGTGGCGTTCAACGCCCTTGAAAAGCATGGCCTGAGCACCGTAACCGACTTTCCGCCCATCAGGGTGTTCGGCACGGTGGGCTTTATCTGCGCCGAACTGTTTGTCAACTTCGTCAGCTTCGGCGGCGGCACGACGATTCAGCACTCGTATGACCAGTTCTATGTTTCGGGCGCGCTGAGCATCATTCTCGCCCTCTACTGCCTGACGCTTCCCGCCTGCCCGGTCAATAAAGGAGCGGGCAAGAGTCTGGCCGAAGCCCTCGGGCTCAAGGCCTTCCGCCTGTTCAAGCGCAAAGAGATGGCCATCTTCTTTATTTTCAGCATGCTGTTAGGCGTCTCGCTGCAGATTACCAACACCTACGGCTCGAGCTTCATCAACCACTTCAACTCGCTGCCGGCGTTTGCCGGAGGCTTCTGGGCCGAGAACCCGACATTCCTGATTTCGATTTCGCAGTGTGCCGAGGCCCTGTGCATTCTGCTCATTCCCTTCTGCCTGAAGAAGTTCGGCATCAAAGGCGTCATGCTCATGGCCATGTTCGCATGGGTTTTGCGATTCGGCTTCTTTGGCGTCGGCAATACGAACTTTCCCGGCGTCATATTCCTGATTCTAAGCTGCATTGTCTATGGCGTGGCCTTTGACTTCTTCAACGTCAGCGGCGGCATCTATGTAGACTCGCAGACCGAGCCGGCCCAGCGCTCGTCGGCTCAGGGCCTGTTCATGCTGATGACCAACGGCATCGGCGCCTCACTGGGCACTTTCATTGCCGGCAACTGCATTGTCAACCGTCTGGTGCGCGACACCGACACCATTGAGCGGCAGAGCGCCGGCTGGACCGAATCATGGCTCATCTTTGCAGCCTACGCCCTGGTAGTAGCCGTGCTCTTCATGTTTATTTTCAAAGAGCCCAAAAAAGAGAAAATCAGCGCGACTGAAATAAAAGCCGCTGAAAACGACACCGAAACCGTCTGAGCAGATGATACAGTTCTATGCCCCCGACATCGAGTCTGACCCCGTGCTTCCCGAAGCCGAGTCGCTTCATTGCGTCAAGGTTCTGCGCATGGAGCCGGGGCGGCAGGTGGAGGTTATCGACGGCCGCGGCGGCGCGTACACGTGCACGCTGATTGACGCCCACCGCAAGCACGCGCTGCTGCGCATCGACAGCCGGCGCGAACAGCCGTTGCACTGGGCCTATGACATCAGCGTGGCCGTTGCGCCGACAAAACACCTTGACCGCATGGAATGGCTCGTCGAAAAGCTGACCGAGATAGGCATAAACCGCTTTGTACCCGCGCTTTGCGACCGCTCGGAGCGCCGCGAGCTCAAGACCGAACGGCTCGAAAAGATTGCCGTCTCAGCCATGAAGCAGTCGCTGAAAGCCGTGTTGCCGACAATCGACCCGCTGACACCGCTGAAGCGTATCGTCGACGAATGCACGGCCGCGCAACGCTTTATCTGCTATTGCGACCCTGCCGTAGAGCGCCGCGTGCTTGCCCGCGAAATCAAGCCGGGAGCCGACGTGTGCCTGCTCATCGGTCCGGAGGGCGATTTCACCCCCGACGAGGTGGCCTATGCCCTGAGCCGCGGCTTTGTGGCCGTAACGCTCGGCGACAACCGCCTGCGCACGGAGACGGCCGCTCTCTACGGCGTCTCGACCGTTCACATAATCAACGAAACAGAATAAACCAAGATACTTTTTTATGAAGAAAATCATTATCACCGGGCTTCTTGCCGCCCTGACCGCAGGCGCCGCCTATGCCGCGGCGCCCACTCAGGCCGACTTCAACCGTGCTGTGATGCAGGCCTACGAAGAACTTCTGCGTGAGAACTATAAGGACTATGAGACGCTTTTTCGCCGGGCGAATGCCTACTATAACAGCGGCGACTATCTGAAGGCCCTCGACGATCTGGATGCGGCCGTGAAATATGCGCCCGAAACCGATACGGACACGCGATTTGCAATCTATGCGTTGCGTGCCGAATGCTATCGCGAACTTCACCGCTACTCGCAGGCGCTTCCCGAGGCCAACGCGGCGCTGGCAATTGACCCGATGTCGGCTCCGATGCTCAACCTGCGCGGCGAGATAGAATATGACCTCGGGCAATATGCCGAGGCCAAGGCCGACTTCAGCAAACTGCTGCGCATACAGCCGCGCAGTCAGGAAGCATATTTCGGGCTGGCGCTCGTGGCTGCCAAAGAGAGCAACCACGGCCTGGCGTCGGAATATATGGACAAAGCCGTGGCGCTGACGCCGGGCAAGAGCGACGTCTACGTGCGTCGCGCCGAAGTGAAAGAGCAGATGGGCGACTATAACGGCGCTGTCGACGACCTGCTGCTGGCCATCGCTACCGACGGCAACGACCCGCAGGCGCTGCCGGCCCTCGTGGCTCTGGCCGACGGCAACTACTCGGCGGTCATGGCCGGACTGTCGGGGGCGATACGCAAGGCGCCCCGACAGCCGCTGTTCTACTATCTGCGTGCATCGATTGCCGCCGCCCACTTCCACTACAAGGCCGCCATCGACGACTTCAACTACATCATAACCGAAGGCCTGTATGACTATTCGGGCCTGTATTGCTCGCTCGCCGAGTGCTACTATGCCCTGGGGCGTTATCAGACCGCGCTCGACAACATAGACACGGCGCTGAGCCGTTATGACGAGCAGGACGACGTGTGCCGCTATTTCGTCGTGCGTGCGCAGATTCAGCGCGCCATGGGCGACACCGACAAGGCGCTTGCCTCGGCTGCCCGCGCGCTCGACTTCTCGCCCGAGAACCCCGAGGCCATGGTCGAGAAAGCGCTGATTCTTACCGACAAAAAACAGGCCAAAGAGGCATCGACCATTTTAGGCGAGGTGATTATGAGCCGCCCCTACGAGCCGATGAACTACATGTTGCGCGCATGGGTGCTCAACGACTTTCTCAATCAGCAGAAAGCCGCCAAGGGCCTCTACGGGCGAGTAATCGACCTTGAGCTTGACCACTCCGAGCGCGTAGGGTCGCTGTTGGGCTTCGCCCGACTGTTCGACGGCAAGACGGCGCAGGCCGTGGCGTGGATTGACGCCATACTCGCCGAGCCCGACTATGACGGCAAGAACCATTATTACGGCGCGTGCTTCTATGCCTGGGCAGGCAAACCCGACAAGGCGCTCGACTGCATGGAGGCCTCGCTGAAGGCCGGCTATGCCAACTATCACGACTGGACGGCCAACAACGACGGCCGCATCAACGTCGGCCCGCTGCGCGACACGGCGCGCTTCAAGACGCTGATGGAAACCTATAAATCGCTTTTCTGATTCAGACTTTGCTGCGCAGACTGCTGACATATTGCCTGCTTGCCTTGGGCGTCGCCATGGCGGTGGCCGCCCCGAAGAGCGAGTTTCGCGGTGCATGGATACAGACCATCTATCAGGGCTACGAAAAGCGCTCGACGGCCGAGAACAAGGCATATCTCACCGATTTGCTCGACCACCTGAAAGATGCCGGCATCAACGCCGTCATCTTTCAGGTCAGGCCTCGCGCCGATGCCTTCTATGACAGCGACATCGAGCCGTGGAGTTCGTTCCTGACCGGCAAGACGGGCAAAGCGCCCTCGCCGGCATGGGACCCTCTGGAATTCATGGTGCGCGAGGCCCACGAGCGGGGCATGGAGCTGCACGCGTGGCTCAATCCGTACAGGGCACCCACCGTGGCCGAAGCCGCCTCGCTGCCTGCCGGCCATCTGCTCAAGACGTCGCCGAAGCGGTTTGTCAGGTATGGCAAAGGCTACTACTTCGACCCGTCGCAACAGGCCAACCGCGACCACATATGCCGCGTGGTGCGCGACATCGTGTCGCGCTATGACGTCGACGGCATTCACTTCGACGACTATTTCTATCCCTATCCCGTGGCAGGCGCGAAGTTTCCCGACGCCAAGGCCTATGCGGCCGCAAAGACGCGACTGTCGCTTGCCGACTGGCGCCGCCACAATGTCGAACTGCTCATAGAGCAGGTGAGCCGCACCATAACCGACGTGAAGCCGTGGGTGCGCTTCGGCATCTCGCCCTTCGGCATATGGCGCAACTCGTCGAGCGACCCGCGCGGCAGCAAGACCCGCGGTCTGCAAAACTACGATGACCTCTATGCCGACGTGCCCGCCTGGGCCGAGAAGGGTCTGATTGACTATCAGATTCCGCAACTCTACTGGCCGCTCGACCATAAGTCGGCGCCATATCGCGAACTGGCACCCTGGTGGGTGAAGAACGGGCGCGGACGCCACGTCTATATCGGTCAGGACGTGGAGAAGACCGCCGACCTCGGCGAACTGGAGCAAAAAATGGCCATGGCCGAAGCTGCCGACGGCAACTGCTGGTGGTATGCGGCCACGCTCGACAAGCTGGCCCCGCAGTTGAAGCGCAAGCGCTATGCCGCGCCGGCGCTCGTGCCCGAATATATCTGGAAGCACGCCGAGCCGGCCTCAAGACCGGGGCATCTCAAGTTTCGCGGCGGCGAACTGACGTGGCATCGCAGTCAGGACGCCCGTAAGTGGGTGGTTTATCGTTTCGACTCCGATAAACACATAGACATCGAGAACCCTGCGGCGATATGCGCCGTTACATATAAGCCGGCCTATCGCCCGACGCGCGGCGGAGTCTACGTGGTTACCGCCCTTGACCATGCCAACGGCGAGTCGGCGCCTTCATCATCATTGAAAATCAAGCTATAGCTAATGAAACGAACACTCATACCCCTTGCAGTATCGGCCATGCTCGTCGGCGCGGCGACGGCCGAGACTCGCAGCTCGAAAACAGATATCTCGCAGAGTCTCGACATATTCAACTCGCTGTTTCGCGAGGTTCAGCTGAACTATGTCGACACCCTCGACGCCAAGAAGGCCATCAACACCGCCATCGTGTACATGCTCGACGAGATTGACCCCTATACCGAGTATTATTCGAGCGATGACACCGAAGACCTTGCCCAGCTCTCGACGGGCGAATATGGCGGCGTCGGCTCCGTCATCAACAAGGGTCGCGACGGGCGCGTGCGCTTTTCCGAGCCCTATGAGGGGACGCCGTCGTGGAAGGCCGGCGTCCGCGCGGGCGATGTCATTCTGCAGATTGACACCACCGAGATTACGCCGGCGTTCAGCGTGGCCCAGGTCAGCGAACGCCTGCGCGGCACGGCCGGCACTACACTCACCGTCAAGGTGATGCGCCCCTATGCAGCCGATTCGGTAAAGACTCTGACAATCGAACGCGAAAAGATTCATAACCCCGAAGTGCCTTTCTACGGCACGGTCGATGCCGAAGGCAAGGTGGGCTACATCACTCTCAACTCGTTTACCGACAAGGCCCACGAGGCCGTTGCCGACGCGCTGACCGACCTGCAGGGGCGCGGCATCACGTCGCTGATTCTCGACCTGCAGGGCAATCCGGGCGGTCTGCTCGAGAGCGCCGTCGAGATTGTGGGGCTGTTTGTCGACAAGGGCACGGAGGTTGTGCGCACAAAGGGTCGCGAGCCGATGCACAACCGCGTGTACAAGACTTCGCGCAAGCCCCTGGCCAAGGAGCTGCCTCTGGCGGTGCTGACCGACGGCGCCTCGGCCAGCTCGGCCGAAATCGTGGCCGGCTCGCTGCAAGACCTTGACCGCGCCGTCATTGTCGGCCAGCGTTCATTCGGCAAGGGACTTGTCCAGTCCAGCCGTCCGCTTCCCTATGACGCCGCCCTGAAGATAACCACGGCAAAATATTACATACCGTCGGGGCGCCTGATACAGGCCATTGACTACTCGCGCCGCAACGCCGACGGGTCGGTGGCCCGCACGCCCGACAGTCTGACCCACGTGTTCCGCACTATTCACGGGCGCGAGGTGCGCGACGGCGGTGGCATCACTCCCGACGTGAAGGTAGAGCCGCTGAAAAGCAACAGCCTGCTCTATACCATCAGAGCCGAAGGTTGGGACATTGACTATGCCAACAAGTTTGCCGCCGGGCATGACTCGATAGGCGACCCGGCCAAATTCGTGATAACCGATGAAATATACGAGGATTTCAAGGCATATCTCGACTCGGGCGCAATCAAATATGACAAGAGTTATGAAGCGGCCATGAAGGCGTTTCGCGACAATCTGAAGTCGGAAGGCTATCTGACCGATTCGGTCATGGTGCATATGGATGCGCTTGACCGTGCGCTCAAACGCAATCTCGGCCAGGACCTCGACCGAAACCGCAAGGCCGTTGAATATATTCTGATTGACGCCATCGTGCCGCGCTATGGTTTCAGGCGTGCGGCAATCGCGGCGGCCATGCCCTATAATCCGCCGGTTCAGGAGGCTATTGCCATTCTCAACGACCCTGAGCGCTATAAACAGATTTTAAGCCCGTCGAAATCAAAGTGATAGACATTCCGCAAAAAAAAGCGCGCCAACAGGCCCTGCGCGAGGCGCTCGGGGCCGGTCGCGTGATGACCGTCTACGGGCTGGCGGGCTCGTCGGCCGCCGTGATGCTCGCGGCCACCGGCCGCAAGAAGCCGATGGTAGTCGTGGCCGACTCGCTTGACGACGCCGGATATATGTATCACGACCTTGCGCGCCTCTGCGGCGAGGAGGCCGTTGCCATGCTGCCGTCGGGCTATCGGCGCCACATCAAATATGGCCAGGCCGACGCGCCGTCGCAGATTCTGCGCAACGAGGCCACGTCGCGCCTCTATGCCGGCGACGCGCAGCTGCGTTTCATCGTAACCTATCCCGAAGCGCTGGCCGAGCGCGTGGCATCGCCCGACGCCGTGGCCGTCCACACGCTTCACATTGCCAAAGGTGGCCGGCTCAACCTTACGGAGACAGAGAAGTGGCTTCGCGACAACGGTTTTCAGCAAGAAGACTACGTTTATGAGCCGGGCCACTTTGCCGTGCGCGGCTCGATTGTCGACATCTACGGCTACAGCAACGAGCAGCCCTTCCGCATTGACCTTTTCGGCGAGGACGTCGAGTCGATTAGACTTTTCAACGTCGAGACTCAGCTGTCGGAAAAACAGCTCGATGCCGTTGATATAGCCGCCAACGTCGAACAGCAATCGGCAGGCGACTCACTGCTTGCCTACGTCGACCCTTCGACGGTGCTGGCCGTTCGCGACGGTGCGGATTTTCTCATTGACCGGGTGCGCGCCGTGGCGGGCGAGCAGTTCTCGATGTCGGCGGCCTATGCCGACGAGGGCGACTCGCGGGCCATGGAGCAGGTTGTCGACCCCGACATGTTTGAAAAGACCGTCAGGCGCATGCGCACGCTCATCTACACCGATGCCGACCATGCCACGGCAGCCGGCGCGTCGCTCGACTTCCGCTGTTCGCCTCAGGGCATCTACCACAAAAATTTCGAGCTGATCAGTTCGGAACTGAAACGTATGCTCGGCGAGGGATATAAAATCTACATTCTGTCAGACTCGCCCAAGCAGCACGAGCGTCTGCGCGACATCTTTGCCGAGCGCGGCGACAAAATCGAGTTCACGCCGGTTGACGGCACGCTGCATGCCGGTTATGTCGACCACTTGACGCGCGCCTGCATCTTCACCGACCATCAGATTTTTGACCGTTTTCACAAATATTCGCTCAAGAGCGAGCGCGCCCGTTCGGGCAAGCTGGCGCTCAGTCTTAAAGAGCTTGGCAGCATCGAGCCGGGCGACTACATCGTGCACTCCGACCACGGCGTTGGCAGGTTTGCGGGTCTGGTACGCTCGGCCGGCATCAACGGGCGCATGCAGGAGATGATCAAGCTCACCTATCTGAACGGCGACACCATCTTCGTTTCGCTGCATTCGCTCCACAAACTCAGCAAATATCGCGGCAAGGAGGGTGTGGAACCGCGAATCAACAAGCTCGGCTCCGGAGCATGGAACAAGCTCAAGGAGCGCACCAAGTCGAAGCTCAAGGATATTGCCCGCGACCTAATCAGCCTCTATTCGCGCCGCCGCCAGGAGCAGGGATTCGAATTTCCGCCCGACGACTACATGCAGCACGAGCTGGAGGCGAGCTTCATCTATGAGGATACGCCTGACCAGCTGGCGGCCACTCAGGCCGTCAAGGCCGACATGGAGTCGCCGCGACCGATGGACCGCCTTATCTGCGGCGACGTCGGTTTCGGCAAGACGGAGATTGCCATGCGCGCGGCCTTCAAGGCGGCCACGGCCGGCAAGCAGACCGCAGTGCTGGTGCCGACGACCGTGCTGGCCTATCAGCACTTCCGCACGTTCAGCGAGCGCTACAAAGACTTTCCCGTCAGGGTGGACTATCTGAGCCGTGCGCGCACACCCAAGCAGGTCAAGGAGATACTGGCCAATCTGGCCGACGGCAAGATCGACGTCATTATCGGCACGCACAAACTCATAGGCAAGAGCGTCAAGTTTCACGACCTGGGGCTGCTCGTGGTCGACGAGGAGCAGAAATTCGGCGTGGCCGTAAAAGAGAAACTTAAAGAGATGAAGGTCAACGTCGACACGCTGACCATGAGCGCCACGCCGATTCCGCGCACGCTGCAGTTCTCGCTGATGGGGGCGCGCGACCTCAGCGCCATCACCACGCCGCCGCCCAACCGCCACCCCATAGCCACCACTGTCTGCAACATGACCGACGAATTGCTGGCCGAGGCCATCAACTTCGAGCTGAGCCGCGGCGGTCAGGTGTTCATCATCAACAACCGCATCGAGGGCCTGTATGACCTGGAGAACACGGTGAAACGACTGGTGCCCGACGCGCGCACTGCCGTGGGCCACGGCCAGATGCCGCCCGAAAAGCTTGAAAAAACGGTGATTGACTTTGCGGCGCGAGACTATGACGTGCTGTTGTCGACAACCATCGTCGAGAGCGGCATCGACATGCCCAACGTGAATACGATGATAATCTACAACGCGCAGAACTTCGGCCTGAGCGAGTTGCATCAGCTGCGCGGCAGGGTTGGGCGCTCGGCTCGCAAGGCGTTCTGCTATCTTGCCGTTCCGTCGGGGGCTCACGTCTCGCCCGTTGCGCGGCGCAGGTTGCAGGCCATCGAAAGCTTCTCGGACCTGGGCAGCGGCATACACATAGCCATGCAGGACCTCGACATTCGCGGCGCCGGCAACCTTCTCGGCGCCGAACAGAGCGGCTTCATCGCCGACCTCGGCTATGAGACCTACCAGCGCATCTTGCAGGAGGCCGTAACCGAGCTGCGCACCGAAGAGTTTGCCGATGAATTTGCCGACGCTAAGGAGGAAAACTACGTGTCGGACTGCACGATAGAATCGGATATGGAGCTTTTGCTGCCGGCCGACTATGTGCCGCAAGACAGCGAGCGCATCGCCCTCTATCGCGAGCTTGACGGCATTGAGCGAGAGCTCGATCTGCGCGCCTTTGCCGAGCGGCTTGAAGACCGTTTCGGCCGCATTCCGCGCCAGGCCGCCGAGTTGCTGCGCGTGCCCCGTCTGCGCCGTCTTGCCCGCCGTCTCGGCATCGAGAAGGTGGCGCTCAAGCAGGAGAGCATGTACCTCTACTTCGTTGGCGAAGAAAACATTGCCTACTATCAGAGCGACATGTTCGGGCGCATTCTTGCCTACGTGGCCAACAACCCCAAGCAGTGCCGCATACGCCAGACCGAGAGCAAGCGCTCCATCGTCATTTCCGGTGTCGAATCGGTCGAGCACGCCACCGGCATTCTCGCCACAATCCTCGGATAAGAAAGAGGCTGTTGCAAAATGCGGCATACGGACAATTCGTAGGGACGTTCCTTTGGCACGTTGCTTATTGTCAAAGCGTTATGAAACATGCCTCAATGCTATTAACTTAAAGAAATTATCGGTGGAATCCTCACCGATTGCATTATGCCAAAGGGTAGGGACGCACGGCTCGTGCGTCCGCTTTGCGGAGTGCATAAAATACTGCACTATTGGCCGTTATCGCGGACGCACGGGCCGTGCGTCCCTACAGAATTTACGAAACCGGTATTTTGCACCACACTCTTAAGTTAATAGCATTAGGACATGCCTTTGGCATGTTTCATAACGCTTTGACAATCAGCAATATGCCAAAGGCACGTCCCTACGGGGGAGTGAGTTTGAATTGGAATGAATAGGGCTGAATAGTTGTGGTTTGGGTTAAACCCGGGGGAGGGTGGGGACGTTGTAGTTGTGAGAGTCGGAAAAATTTCGTATTTTTGCACCAAATATCAACTATTTATAAGGAACTTTGAAACAAGAGAAAAAATCATCGATAGCCGAGCTGATTGTGGCCGGCATTCAGGAGCGTAAAGGTCGCAAAATCACTCACATAGACCTTTCGGAAATAGAGTCGAGTCCGGCCTCGGACTTTTTTGTGTGCGAAGGCACCTCGGCCACCCATGTGGCGTCGATTGCCGATTCGGTGCGCGATTATCTGCTTGAACACGGCCGCATCAAGCCTTATAACTATGACGGCTACGGCAATTCGCAGTGGATTGTGCTCGACTATGGCGAGGCGCTTGTCCACATTTTCTTGCCCGACGAGCGAGTGCGCTATAACCTCGAGGAACTGTGGAGCGACGGCAAGCTGACCGAGATTCCCGACCTTGACTGAAAGAATGTAAAAACCTATTAGAACGGACTGATTTATGGCTGACAAGAAACCTGTTAAGAACGGATTGCCGGGCATGCCGAAGATGCCCAAGATGAGCATCTGGTGGATGTATCTGCTGATTTTCGGGTGCCTGCTCGGCATTTTCTATTTCGACCAGAAGGGACTGAGCCACAATGTCGACACGATGGACGAGTTTGTGAAACTCGTCGAGAGCGGCGGCGTGGAGAAGATTACTATTTTCCGCAACAAGCACGAGGCGGAGGCCACGCTGTCGAAGGCCGCGACGGAGACCGAGTTTACGGCCGCCGAGCGCCAGAACGCGCAGGGCGCTCAGGGCAAAGTGCTTGTGAAGTTCGGCGACACGCAGACATTTGAAAAAGACATTGACAAATGGAAAGAACAGGGCAAGTTCAAGGGCACGGTGAGCTATGAGGACGCGTCTGACTATAGCCATCTGCTCTGGACATTCGGCCCGATGCTGCTGCTGATTTTCGTGTGGATTTACTTCATGCGGCGCATGGGGCGCGGCGGCGAAGGCGGTGTCTTCTCCGTCGGCAAAAGCAAGGCCCGCATCTTCGATAAGGACAATGACCAGAAGGTAACGTTCAAGGACGTTGCCGGCCTCAACGAGGCCAAGACAGAGATAGAAGAGATTGTAGAGTTTCTGAAGAATCCCGGCCGCTACACCGATCTGGGCGGCAAGATTCCGAAGGGCGCGCTGCTCGTGGGCCCTCCCGGAACGGGCAAGACGATGCTGGCCAAGGCCGTGGCCGGCGAGGCCAACGTGCCGTTCTTTTCGATGAGCGGCTCTGACTTCGTCGAGATGTTCGTGGGCGTGGGCGCCAGCCGTGTGCGCGACCTTTTCCGTCAGGCCAAGGAGAAGAGCCCCTGCATCGTGTTCATCGACGAGATTGACGCCGTTGGCCGCGCCCGCGGCAAGAACGCCAACATGGGCTCGAACGACGAGCGCGAGAACACGCTGAACCAGCTGCTGACCGAGATGGACGGCTTCGGCTCGAACAGCGGCGTGATTATCCTGGCCGCGACGAACCGCGCCGACATTCTCGACAAGGCGCTGCTGCGTGCGGGCCGCTTTGACCGGCAGATTTATGTCGACCTGCCCGATTTGAACGACCGTGTGGCCATTTTCAACGTGCATCTGCGCAACAAGAAGGTAGAGCCGGGTCTCGACGTGGACCTGCTGGCGCGTCAGACTCCGGGATTCTCGGGCGCCGACATAGCCAACGTGTGCAACGAGGCGGCGCTGATTGCCGCGCGCCACAACAAGAAGGTCATCGAGCGTCAGGACTTCATCGATGCCGTTGACCGTATTATCGGCGGTCTGGAGAAGCGCTCGAAGATTCTGACTGACGAAGAAAAGCGCGCCATAGCCGTGCATGAGGCCGGCCACGCCACTGTTTCGTGGCACCTGCAGTATGCCAATCCGCTCATCAAGGTAACCATCGTGCCGCGCGGCAAGGCGCTCGGCGCGGCGTGGTATCTGCCCGAAGAGCGTCAGATTGTGCCCCAGCAGGCCCTGCTCGACGAAATCTGCGCGACGCTTGGCGGCCGCGCAGCCGAGGAGCTGTTTCTGGGCCACATATCGACCGGCGCGGCGAATGACCTTGAGCGCGTAACGAAGCAGGCATATGCCATGGTGGTCTACTACGGCATGAGCGCCGACCTGCCCAACGTGAGCTATTACGACTCGACGGGCCAGAGCTACGGCTTCACGAAGCCCTATAGCGAGGAGCGCGCCGAGAAGATTGACCGCGAGGTGTCGCGCATCATCACCGAGCAATATGAGCGCGCCAAGGAGCTGCTGCGCCACCACACCGAGGGCCACGGCCAGCTGGCCGACGTGCTGGTGAGCCGCGAGGTGATTTTCACCGAAGATGTTGAAAAGATTTTCGGCAAGCGCCAATGGGCGTCGCGTACCGACGAGATTCTGAGCGCGCGCGAGTCGGCCACACCGCCGCCGTTCAAGGGCTCGGAGAACTCGGAGAGCTCAGAGAACTCAGAGAACTCCGAAAAAGCCTGACTTTGCAAAAAATTGCGTAAATTTGCACTTTAGAAACCAAGCATTATCATCATAACACAACAATGACTAACGAACTGCCAACCAAATATTCGCCCGCAGAGGTTGAAGACCGACTGTATAGTTTCTGGGTCGAGCATGACCTGTTCCGCTCCGTGCCTGACGCACGTGAGCCGTACACCATAGTGATTCCGCCGCCAAACGTTACCGGCGTGCTCCACATGGGCCACATGCTCAACAATACGATTCAGGACATTCTGGTGCGCCGCGCACGCATGGAGGGCAAGAACGCACTGTGGGTGCCCGGCACCGACCACGCCTCCATCGCTACGGAGACCAAGGTTATTGCCAAGCTGGCTGCCGAGGGCATAAAGAAGACCGACCTGACGCGCGAGCAGTTTCTGGAGCATGCATGGGACTGGACGCGCACTCACGGCGGCATCATCTTGCAGCAGCTGCGCAAGCTCGGCGCCAGCTGCGACTGGAGCCGTACGGCTTTCACCATGGACGAGCAGCGTTCGGAGTCGGTTACTAAGGTGTTTTGCGACCTCTATGACAAAGGCTTGATTTACCGCGGCCTGCGCATGGTCAACTGGGACCCCAAGAACCGCACCGCCATTTCGGACGACGAGGTGAACTATGTTGACGAGCATTCGAAGCTCTATTACCTGCGCTATTACGTTGCCGGCGACCCCGAAGGCCGCTATGCAGTAGTGGCCACCACGCGCCCCGAGACCATCATGGGCGACACGGCGATGTGCATCAACCCCAAGGACCCGAAAAACGAGTGGCTCAAGGGCAAGCGCGTAATCGTGCCGCTGGTCGGTCGCGAGATTCCGGTCATCGAAGACCGTTATGTGGAAATCGACTTCGGCACGGGCTGTCTGAAGGTTACGCCCGCCCACGACAAGAACGACTACATGCTCGGCAAGACGCACAACCTCGAAACCATCGACATTTTCAACGAAGACGCCACTCTGAACGAAAACGGCGGCAAGTATGCCGGCATGGACCGCTTTGACTGCCGCAAGCAGATTGCTGCCGACCTGGCCGAAGCCAATCTGCTGGAAAAAGTCGAAGACTATAACAACAAGGTGGGCTACAGCGAGCGCACCAAGGTCGTCATCGAGCCGAGGCTGTCGCAGCAGTGGTTCATCAACATGAAGCACTTTGCCGAAATTTCGTTGCAGCCCGTCATGGACGACCTTATCCGCTTCGTGCCCGAAAAATACAAGACGACCTATCGCCTCTGGCTCGAAAACATTCAGGACTGGTGCATCTCGCGTCAGCTCTGGTGGGGCCACCGCATACCGGCCTACTATTTCACCGACGCCGCCGGCGAGACGCAGATTGTCGTCGCTCCTACGGCCGCCGAAGCGCTGGAGAAAGCGCGCAAGGTTGCCGGCCGCCCGCTCGAGGCCTCAGACCTGACCCAGGACGAAGACGCGCTCGACACGTGGTTCTCGTCGTGGCTCTGGCCCATCACGCTGTTCAACGGCATTCTCGACCCGGGCAACAAGGAGATGAATTATTACTATCCGACCTCGACACTTGTTACCGGTCCGGACATTATATTCTTCTGGGTTGCGCGCATGATTATGGCCGGCTATGAATATGTCGGCGAGATGCCTTTCAAGAACGTATATTTCACCGGCATCGTGCGCGATAAAATCGGCCGCAAGATGTCGAAGAGTCTCGGCAATTCGCCCGACCCGCTGGAGCTCATCGCCACCTATGGCGCCGACGGCGTGCGCATGGGCATGATGCTCGCCGCCCCGGCCGGCAACGACATCATGTTTGACGAGAAACTCTGCGAACAGGGCCGTAATTTCTGCAATAAGATATGGAATGCCTTCCGTCTTGTGAAGGGCTGGGAGGTAGACGAAAATGCCGCGCAGTCAGACGCCGCGCGCGTTGCCGTCGAGTGGTTCGACTCGAAGGTGCGTCAGACGGCTGCCGAGGTGGCCGACCTTCTGGGTAAGTTCCGCATTTCGGAAGCCCTGATGGCCATTTACAAACTCTTCTGGGACGAGTTCTCGTCGTGGTATCTCGAACTGGTCAAGCCCGCTTACGGCACTCCGGTTGACGGCCGCACATATCGCGCCACGCTTGACTATTTTGACCGCCTGCTGCGCCTGCTTCACCCTTTCATGCCGTTCATTACCGAAGAACTGTGGCAGCATCTGGCCGAGCGTGCCGAGGGCGAGAGCATCATGTACGCATCGCTGCCCGAGGCCGGCGCCGCCGACGAGACGCTGTTGCAGACAATGGAGAACGCCAAGGAGATTGTTAACGGCGTGCGCGGCGTGCGTGCGTCGAAGCAGATATCGCCCAAGACCCCTCTGACGCTGCAGGTCGGCGCCAAACCCGATGAGGCCGAGGCTGCCGTTGTTAGCAAACTGGCCAATCTGGAGGCCGTCGAGGTTGTCGACGCCAAGAGCGGCGGTGCAGCGGTGTTCATGGTCGGCAACCGCGAGTTCGCCATTCCGATGACGGCAGCCGGCGTAGACCTTGAGGCCGAGCGCGCCAAACTGCTCAAAGAGCTTGACTACGAGCGCGGCTTCCTGGCATCGGTCGAGAAGAAACTGAGCAACGAACGCTTTGTGAGCGGCGCGCCGGCCGCAGTGGTCGACGCCGAACGCCGCAAACAGGCCGACGCCAAGAGCCGCATCGCGGCGCTCGAGTCATCGCTTGCCTCGCTGGGCTGACACATCATGGTGAAGATTCGCCCGGGCAGGATTGAAGACGACGCCGCAGCCATGGCTGACATCTTCAACCACTACGTGCGCACGTCGACAGTGATATTTTCAGACACGGAGCTTTCGGCCGCCGATATGGCCGAAAAGCTCCGTCGTCTTGACGTCGGGTCGCATTATCCGTTTTTTGTTGCCGAAGCGGAAACCGGAGCCGTTGCCGGATACGCGTATGCCCACGCATATCAGTCCGACCCTGTTTACGGTCGCACGCACGAACTGACCATCTATCTGGCGCCTGACGCTTGCGGCCGGGGCATCGGGCGCATGTCGCTCGGAGCGACAATCGAGGCCTGTCGCCGAAACGGGGCGCATGCGCTGATTGCATGCGTAACCGCAGGCAACGCCCCGAGCGAGCGAATGTTTGAGCGCCAAGGCTTCAAACTGGCCGGAGTGTTGCCCGAAGCGGGCTTCAAGTTCGGCGCATATCATGCCGACGCGCTGTATCATATGCTTCTGGAGTGAACCAATGCCGCGGCCGTTGCGTTATCAAATCGGATAAAGATTACTTAATCAAAATTCACGAAAGATAAAGCTATGGAGAAATACGTTTGCACAGTTTGCGGCTGGGTTTATGACCCCGCCGTCGGAGACCCTGACCACGGCATCAACCCCGGCACTCCCTTTGCCGACCTGCCTGATGACTGGACCTGCCCCGAATGCGGCGTAGGCAAAGATCTGTTCGAGGTCGAGTCATAAACCGGCCTGTTCGCGCAATATTTTTCCGCGTTCGAGCGCGACTTGCTCCGCGACTTTCTCGATGACGGCGGGAAAATATTTCATTTCGAGTTCATGAACCTTTGCGGCTATATCGTCAACCGTGTCAACGTCGGGCGATATGGCCGCCGAGTATTGTGCGATGAGTTCGCCGCCGTCAAGCTCGGGGCTGACATAATGAACGGTTATGCCGGTGCGCGTCTCGCCGGCCGCCTTGACCGCTTCGTGGACGTGGCGCCCCCACATGCCCTTGCCTCCGAACTTCGGAAGCAGAGAGGGGTGAATGTTGACAATGCGATGCGGAAACTTTTCAATCAGGCAATCGGGCACGCGGGGCAAAAATCCGGCCAGAACAATAAGGTCGCAGTCGCCGACTGTTTCTATGGCCGCCTGCGGGTTGTCGAGTAATTGCGCGCGTGTGATTATTGCCGTCGGCACGTTGAGCCGGCGTGCCTTATCGATAGCTCCGGCCTGCGGATTGCTGCTGACAACCATGGCCACATCTACAGTCGGGCTGTTTTGGAAATATCTGATGATATTTTCGCAGTTGGTGCCGCTTCCGCTTACAAAAACCGCAATTTTAATCTTGTTCATGTCTGATGTCTTTAGATGTGTCAGTGCCGGGGGCTGTCAGGCGAGGTCGACAACGGTGATGCCCGCGCCGCCGAGGCGGACGTCTTCGTCGGCATAGCGGGCTACGCCGGGCTGGGTCGAGAGGTATTGGCGAATGGCCTGGCGGAGGGCGCCGGTGCCCGTGCCGTGAAGAATGCGCACACGGCTGCAGCTGAATCGAATGGCGTCGTCAATGAAGTAGGTAACCGCCTGCAGCGCCTCGTCGGCGCGCATGCCGCGCACGTCGATTTCCTGCTTGAAGTCGAGACGGGCCGCGCGGTGCTGCTCGCCGGTTATGACGGCGACCGCCGTCGGCTTTGAGCCGGTGGCGGGTTTTTGAAGCGTGTGGCGCAGGCGGTCAAGTTTGACCGTGGTCTTGAGCATTCCGAAGCTGACGGTAGCGTTGTTGCCTTTGATTTCAAGCACCTGACCGGGCGTTTCCTGTCCGTCGAGCTTGACATAATCGCCAACTTCAATCGGGCGCTTGTCGGCGCGTTGGCGTTCGGCAGCCGGCTGTTGTTTTTTCGATTTCGGCGCCTTGCGCAGCAGGGGGTGATCGGTTTCGGCGCTTTGGGCGCGGGCCTGTTCGGCGCGCAGGTCGAGGCGCAGTTTGCGCGTATGCTCCTTGTCGGCCTGCACTTTGCGTATTTCGTGGATTGTGCGTTCAATGGCGGCGTTTGAGCCTTCGACTATTTTGCGCGCCTCTTCTTTGGCGTCGGCAAGAATTTCGCGCCGGCGTGCGCGCAGGTCGTCGGCCTGAGCCTGATATTCGTTGAGCGTATTTTCGAGTTTTTTCTCTTTCTGACGGATTGCAAGGCGCTTGTTTTCCCAGTAGCGGCGGTCGCGGGCAATGTCGAGCAGATATTTGTCCATGTTCACGTAGTCGGTGCCGACAATCTCCTTTGCCTGAGCGATGATGTCGTCGGGCAGCCCGATTTTGCGGGCAATCTCGACGGCAAACGACGAGCCCGCCGTGCCGACAACCAGGCGGAACATCGGCTCCATGCGCTGACGGTCGTAGAGCATCGAACCGTTGACCAGTCCCGGGGTCTCTTCGGCCAGCTGCTTGAGGTTCTGATAGTGGGTGGTGATGACTCCCCACAGACCGATGACGGCGAAACGCGACAGGATTGCCTGGGCTATGGCGCCGCCGATCAGAGGCTCGGTGCCCCCGCCGAACTCGTCGACGAGCACAAGGGTGGAGGGCATGCCGTGAGACATGAAGTGCTTCATGTGGGTCAGATGAGACGAGTAGGTCGAGAGGTCGTTCTCGAGGCTCTGGTCATCGCCGATGTCAATGAAGATGTCTTCGAAGAAGCCCATGTGGCTGTTTTCGTAGAGCGGGGGGAGCAATCCGCACTGCATCATGTATTGCACGATGCCGACGGTTTTGAGCGTAACCGACTTGCCGCCGGCATTGGGACCGGAGACGATGAGCAGGCGACGTTCGGGCGAGAGATGAATGTCGAGCGGCACAATTTCCTTGCCCTGGGCGCGGAGCGATGCGAGCAGGCCGGGGTGGCAGGCATGATACCATTCCATCTCGGGCGAGCGCGACAGTTTAGGCAACGAGGCGCCGATTTCGCGGGCATAGAGCGCCTTGGCGTGGATAAAGTCGAGACGGGCGGCTATGCGGCACGAGTCGAGAATCTCGGGAATGTGCGGGCGCAACATGGAGGTGAGTCCGGTGAGTATGCGGGCAATTTCGCGGCGCTCGTCCATCTGCAGCTCGCGCAGGCGGTTGTTGATCTGCACCACCTCGGCCGGCTCGATAAAGACGGTCTTGCCCGAGGCCGATTCGTCGTGGACGATGCCTGAGATTTTGCGCTTGTGCATCGGGCTGACAGGAATGACCATGCGGCCGTCGCGCACGGCGGGGGCGGCGTCTGCGTCGACCAGCCCGGCAGCTACGGCCTCGGAGAGCACGCGGCGCACGGCCGAGGCAATCGAGCCCTGAGCGCGCGCGAGCGAACGGCGAATGTCGGCCAATTCGGGCGAGGCGGAGTCGAGCACGTTGCCATAGCGGTCAACAATCTTGTCAATCTGCCTGACAAGGTCGGGGAAGTCGCCAATGGGCGAAGCGACGGCACACAGGCGCGGGTAGACGCCGTCGGCCGTCGATTTGGCCACGAAACGGGCAATGGCGCCGAAGGCCTCGAGGGTGTTGCGCACGGCCGAGAGTTCGTCGGCCGGCAGGAAGGTGCCTTCGATGCGCACGGCTTCAAGCTCTCGCCTGATGTCGGCCACGCGGCCAAGGGGCAGGTCGTCGGCTGCGGCGTTGACAAGGTCGGCCATCTCGGCCGTAGCTTCGAGTTCGGCCGAAACGGCGTCGAAATCGGCCGAAAATGCAATTGACTCTGCCGCAAAGTCTTTGCCCGCGGGTGTGAGACAGTTGGCCGCGACGGCTGCCCGCACGGCTCCGAAGCCGATTTTAGACTCGAAACTTTCGGGATATATCATGTCTCAGAAAATTTTTTCGGCCAGCGCGCGGTCGGTTTCTGTGAGCTGACTGCGGAAGCCGGTTATGTAGGCGCCGGCAGCTATGGTGTCGCCCTGCTGGCGCAGTTTCCATTCGCGCGACTTTACGGCCAGCAAGGCCGCGTGGAGGTCGCGCTCGGCCGTGTAGTTGGCGGCGCAGAGCGCTTTTGCGTCTTCGCGTCCGCGCTTGTCGGCCTCGACGGCCGATGCGGGCAGCGTCTCTTCTTTGTCTGAACAGGCCGCAACACATACGGCGACCGCCGTCAGCAGGTATATTATAAATCGCCTCATATTATCTGTTTCGCTAAAGGGTGATTTTCAGTGTTTTTCAATTGAAGGGGAGGACTCGGCGCTTTCAAGGCGTTCTTTGACCTGCTCCATGAGCCAGCGCGGGGTGGACGTGGCGCCACAGATGCCGACGCTTTCGGCGCCGTCAATCAGGCCGAGGTCAAGTTCGCCGGCGGCCGAGATGAAGTGAGTGTGCGGGTTTTCGGCCCGACACTCTTCGTAGAGAAAACGTCCGTTTGAGCTCTTTCGGCCGGCCACGAAGATGACGGCGTCGTGGCGGCGCGCAAACTCGCGGAGTTTTTCAACGCGGTGGGCCACCGAGCGGCAAATCGTGTCGAACGAGCGGAACGACACCCCCGGCTGCATGCGGGCGGCCAGTTTCTCGCCGATTCGGCGCAGTCCGTCGAGGCTCTTTGTTGTCTGAGAATAGAGCAGCGTCGGCCGCGACGGGTCGACGGCGTCGAGTTCAGACTCGTTTTCAACCACCTTGGCTTCGCCTTCGGTCTGGCCCATCAGCCCGAGAACCTCGGCATGGCCGTGTTTGCCGTAGATGACAATCTGCGGACGCTCGGGCGAGTCGTAGGCGGCCTTTATGCGCTGCTGCAGCTTGAGCACCACGGGGCATGTGGCATCGATAATCTCGATGTTGTTGCGGCGGGCCAGCTCGTAGGTTGACGGCGGTTCGCCATGGGCGCGCAAGAGCACCTTGACGTCGTGGAGTGCGGCCATCTGCTCGTGGCTGATGGTTACGAGCCCGATTCGGCGCAGGCGTTCAACCTCGTCAGAGTTATGGACAATGTCGCCGAGACAATAGAGCGTGCCCGAACGGCGCAACTCGTCTTCAGCCTTGCTGATGGCGGTGGTTACGCCGAAACAGAAGCCGCTGTCGGCGTCAATTTCTACGCGCAGCCTGCTCATAGCGTTCAATCAGCCACGCATTCTGCTCGTCGATGGTCATGCGGCCGTTGTCGAGGTCGATGGCGTCGGCGGCGCGGCGCAGCGGGCTTTCGGCCCGGGTGGTGTCAATCTTGTCGCGGTGTTCGACGTTGGCCAGCACCTCTTCGTAGGTCGTGGCCACTCCATTGTCGGTCAGCTCCTTGAAGCGTCGCTCGGCCCTGACGGCCGCGGGCGCGTTGACAAATATCTTCAGCTCGGCGTCGGGAAAGACGGTCGTGCCGATGTCGCGGCCGTCCATGACGATGCCCTTTTGCCGCCCGTAGGCCTGCTGGCGCGCCACGAGGTCGCGGCGCACGGCGGCCACGGCGGCGATGGTGCTGACGTTGGCGCTTACGGCCATGGAGCGGATTTCCGTTTCGACGTCTTCGCCGTTGAGCAGCGTGTGCTGTCCGTCGGGCAGCACGGCAAAATCGATGTCAGCCGCGCCGAGGCGCTCAATCAGCGCCGGCTCGTTGACCGACCCGTCGGTACCGATGAGACCCAGGCGCATGGCCAGGAGGGTTACGGCGCGATACATGGCGCCCGTGTCGACATAGCGATAGCCGATGCGGCGCGCAAGCGCCTTGGCCATGCTGCTCTTGCCCGACGACGAATAGCCGTCGATGGCAATTATTATAGGTTTAAGCTTATCAGAACTCATAGAGATTAGTTGTCAGATTCACCATGAAAGTGGCCGCGCTCTTGTGGGGCTGGGCAAACGACACGCCCACGCCGAAAGCGCGCACCTTCAGCCCGGCGCCGATTGAGAAGCCGCTCAGAAAGTTGCGCGAATAGGTGCCCATGTCGGTCGATGCCTTGTGATTATAGGCCAGGTCAATGTAAAAACGGTCGCTCGGCTTCCATTCGAGGCCGAAAATCAGATGGCGGAACAGATTGCCGGCGAAGGTGTTCACCCGCTTGGCCTCGCCGGTCTTCGAATCGTGCTTCCAATAGGGCAGATGCCACTTGGTCAGGTTCCACGCCGTGATGCTCAGGTTCAGGGGCGAGCGTCCCAGGGCCTTGCTCCAGCCCAGGCGGACGTCGATTGGCAGACGCTCGCTGCGGTTGTCGAACTTCTTGACCTGGCCGCCGAGATTGGCAACGACCAGCGACAGCGACGAGTCGTAATCTTCGTTATAATAATTAACGCCGAGGTCAGTGGCGATGGCCATAGCCGTGAACGAATCATAGCTGTTATAAAGGAATTTGAGCGTTACGCCGCCTCGCCAGCGCGCGCCGAGATTATGGCTATACTGCGCCGCCACGGCGAGGTCCATCGGCGAAAAAGTGCCCGTTACGGTGCCGTCGGGCAATGCCGATTTGATTGACCCGTAGCCGAAATAATGCAGCCCGACGCTCCATGCGCCGTTCTCGCCGGCTGCATGGGC
Organism: uncultured Porphyromonadaceae bacterium; assembly: GCA_902495245.1. GTDB lineage: Bacteria > Bacteroidota > Bacteroidia > Bacteroidales > Muribaculaceae > UBA3263. The sequence continues at coordinate 68,840 of CABUWI010000006.1, read as the reverse complement.
GAACTTGGCGTTCGCGAAGTTGCTGCCGCCGATGTAGCGCATATAGCCCACACCGAGGCTGCGCGACATCTCCGGGCCGAGCAGGGCGGGGTTCTGGTCAGTAGTCATCACGTCTTCGCCGTCGACGATTGACACATTGACGCCGCCCAGACCATAAATGCGGCTCGAGCCGCTTATATCCATAAACGAATAGACCGACGTGCCGCCGCTCTGAGCCTGCGTCGCCGTCGCGCCGAAAGCCAAAGCGGCCGCCAGCAACGGCCATTTAAGAATCTTCATTATCATTACGAAACAATAACGCACTGACCCGCTCGATTATTACACCCGGGGCCGGCAAATACGGCGATAAAAATGACCTGCACCTTTCAAAAAGCAATTTTCTCAAAAAAATGTCGAAAAACTTGCAAGGTTCAAAAAAACTCCCTAACTTTGCACTCGCAAAACGGAGATTCGCTAGCTCAGCTGGTAGAGCACAACACTTTTAATGTTGGGGTCCTGGGTTCGAGCCCCAGGCGGATCACCAAGAAGTCCGAACTTCCACCGCAAAACGCTGAAAATCACTTGATTTCCAGCGTTTTTGTTTTTGCCCTATCCGGCAGAATACAGCGGTTTTCGGAGCATAAGCGTGAGTAATGCGTGAGTCACCCCAATCGTGAGGCAAATGACTCACGATTGAAAATTCAGCGAGTGAGTCGCCTGCCAATCAGTATTTTGCGGCGTTATGCCGTCAAGTTAGCGAAGGCTCAGGGTTCATGGCTCCACTTTTCGGCCCCACTTTCGGAGAATGGTCTTTGATTTTTAACTTCATTTAAGAATTAAAGCCCGATTAAGCCGGATTCGGGCTGCTTTAAGCGGATTTACCGCTTATCTTCCGAGCTATTCCGTGAGTTGCAGGATAAATATTGACTCACGATTGGGACCGGCTTCTGTCTGTCGCGTTTGGTATCTTCATAATGGTCTGTGCGGGTTGCATATCCGGCAAAAAATGATTATATTTATATAACCATTAAATCCGCAGACTTTATGAAAGATTCTTTTTTCACCCTGACTTTCTTTCCGAGAAAGCCGCGCTCCGCAGGAAGCGGAGAGTATCCGCTTTATGCCCGCATCACGACCGAGGGGCAGAAGATGGAGTTCACAATCGGCCGCAAGGTCAATCCGTCGGTATGGGACCAGCGCGCCCAGAGAAGTAACGGCCGCTCGCGTCGTGACATCGAGCTTAACAAGTATCTTGAAATGGTGCGCTCCCGTTTCTACGAGATACACAACCGCCTGATTAACGAGGGGCAGTTCATCAATCCGCAGATAATGAAGAACCATTATTTCGGGATGGTGGAGAAACCCAAGATGCTCTGTGACGTGTTCCGTGAAACCAACATCAAACGCCGCGAGGAATATGAGCGCGGCGACATAGGATATGCCACGTTCAGCCGCTGGGAGCGTTGCGTGACTTATCTTGAAGAGTTCTTGACGCTCAACCGTGGCGAGAAGGATATTCCTGTAAAAGATGTTACAGCAGGCTTCGTTCAGGACTTCGAGCATTTTCTTCGCATGAGCAAGGAATGTGCCAACAACACCACCGTGCGCTACCTCCGTTACCTGAAGAACGTGATCCAGTATGCCATCGCAAACAAGTGGATAAGTGACGACCCGTTTGCCGGCAAGCGTTTCAAGCGTACCAAAGCGGAGCGTTGTTTCCTTACGGAACCGGAACTGCAACGTATAATGGCTCTCGACTTAAAGGCGTTCCCGCGTCTGGAGAGTGTCCGGGATACCTTCGTGTTCTGCTGCTTCACGGGGCTGGCGTTCATAGATGTCCACAATCTCAAGCCTTCGGATATATCTACCGACAGCGACGGCAAGATGTGGATTCGCAAAAGACGCGAGAAAACCGATGAACTCAGTGTCATACCCCTGCTCGACATACCGCAGGAGATAATGCGAAAGTATATGACACACCCGATAGTGCTTGCCAAAGGGGTGGTATTACCGGTCATGTCGAACCAAAAAGTCAACGCCTATCTCAAAGAGATAGCTGATCTGGCAAAAATTCCCAAGCATCTCACATCGCACATCGCGCGCCATACCTTCGCAACTATGTCGCTCAACAATCACGTTCCCCTTGAAACCATTTCAAAAATGCTGGGACATAGTGACATCACGACCACGCAGATATACATTTGTGTGTAAAGTTACAACATTTCGCAACACCCAGTAATATAGTGATTTAGGCAAATTCCACTTAAGTGGGTTAATCTGGTTTTAACACACATTAACGCAAATCATCTGCAAAGATAGCAAAAAATAAGCTGACCCCGATGGTGGAATCAGCTTTTTTGTGTGGTATCGGGAAAGATTAAAGATTGTTAAAGTCCGATTAAGTGGGAAATGGTGAAGGCTCTTGACAAGAGGTTTTCATTTTTGTAACTTTGCACCATACTTATAAACGACAAACACAAAGCAAGCAAATGAAAGCACTTACCAGATTACTCGCCTCCATCATCGTCGCAACTCTGGCGGTGGTGTTAACCAGTTGCGGAGAGGATGACTTCGACTATAACCCAAGCATCGAGAACCGCACAATCTACACCGTTGAAAGCGTAACCTTCAATGACACGAACCTCGACAAAGATTTTGAGGGTTATGATGCAGGGCGGCATAGGTCTTACGCTTATTGCGATTCTCCCACGCTCAAAGCATACTACGAAAACTATTTCAAGGAGTTTCACCTTCTGGCATGGGATAACGGAAAGTACGAGGTCAATGTTTTCGCCCTCCGAGAAACAACCGAGCCACAGAAGCCGACCAAGAAGAACGGAAAAATCTGTCTATCCTACGACCGTACCAAGCACGATGATTATAATTGGGATGATGAAACTTGGTTTTACGGTACAATCACACTGGTCGAGGTCGGACACAACCGTTACGAATGCGAGGTATGGGATAAGGAGTTTGATGTTACATTCTCCGCAACAATTCAGCTTGACGAGGGAACGAGGTAAGACACGACATAAGGAAATAATTAAGGCTGGCTCCATCATCGGGGTCAGCCTTATTTGTGTGTTATCGGTGGAGGTTATTGTTTCGCCAGATAGTTGACGATTGAGCGGAGCAACCAAACCCTATCCTCTGGATTATATCTTTCCAGTTTGCCGATACCGTTTTCCTCTCCCCACCAGTGAAAGAGGATATCGCCGTTCTCGCTCCGCCAGATGGTTTTAATGCTGACCGTTTCGGCGAAGTGATACGGATGGGTTAATTTGATTGCTTCATCGGGGAACTCTGGGAGTGGCAAGAGCAGACCAAGGAGGTCAACCGCTTCATTGCCTATGTCGGTAAGCCGTTGAAACAGCTTGGTAACGGTGTTACTCTCCACCATAAATTGTGCAAATTGCTTGTTCATTGTCTGGGTAGGTCGAGGGGGGTTAACTCAACCACGGCGCAAATATCGGGAATAATCCCGACACTGGCAACCCCTTTAGAATGACCAGATTACGGACGCTCCGACAAATATATCTGGTTTGCGGTTGATGATACCGTAACCCGCCCCAACTCCAATGCCCCAGTTGAGGTGTGTTTTCTTTGTGATTACCCTCTCGACCTCAATTTCCTTGGTAACGGTGCGCATGGGGAACGACAACCGCCAGTTAACACTATCAACCGACACATCCACCCCCGAAGCAACCACCCCAATCGAGCCGTTGACGCTATCCGTTGCCACTGGTACATCGTAACGCTTACTTTCGTACACCAAAACCGTATCGGCTTTAACGGTGTCGGTGCGGATGATTGTTGTTTCGACTGGCTTGGGTTTGTAGATGGTATCAACCCGCTCGATGTAGTTTGTAATTGTGTCGGTCTTTACGACCGTTTTAACGCTCTCTTTGACCGTTGTGGGGTGGTAGGTCAGCACACCGATGCAAAGCGTCACCAGTGCGCCCAGAATCGCCCAGAAAAGGCGTATTTTGTTTGCTTGTTTCATAGTGTCTTATATTCTTTTGTCGCGTCGAAACTCGGACACGCCTTGTTAGCAAAATCCCGATGTGAATGGATTGAGGCGGTCGGATAGCGTTGTTTAAGTTCCTTCAGCAGTTTGAGCAATGCGGTTTTTTGCTCTGGTGTTCGGGTGTCCTTGGGTGTCTTTCCGTCTTTTTCGCAGCCTCCGATGTAGCACACAGCAACGGAATGAGAGTTATGACCAGTGCAATGCGCCCCGATTAACCCCTCTTGGCGACCGCAGTGAACAGAGCCATCACGGTAAATTACCCAGTGGTAGCCGATGCAGCGGAAGCCCCTTTGAATGTGCCATCGGTCAATGTCGGCAACGGTGAAATCCTTACCCTCTGGGGTTGCCGAACAATGAACGATAATCTCCGTTATTTTACGCTTGTTCTGGACGCTTCCAGACACGCCCAGAGCCGCCCAAGTCTTGCCGCCGACAATTCCATCAGCTTTAAGATTGTGCGCCGTCTGGAAGTCTTTAACCGCTTCATCGGTCAGCTTGCCAAATATGCCGTCAACAGCGAGGTCGAGCCTTCTCTGTAGCTCTTTCACGCTCTCCCCGCGAGAGCCTAACTTAATTTTTTCCATACCCCGATAAAGAGGCGTTTGAAAAATTAAAGTTGCACCCGCTATTTATAGTTGAGAAACACTTAAAAGCAGATGCAAACTAATAAAGAGCAAGCCACGACCACCCCCGAAGAAAAGGGGATGAAATTTCTTACTTGGGTAGCCGACAACGAGAAGGAAATGCGGAAAGCGTTGAGGAAGAATTGCACCTATGACCCCGACATATTTGATGATGTTTACAGCGAGGTAATAATCAACGTCTACAACACCATCGTCAAGAACAACCGCGAAATCGACAACATCAAAAATTATTTCTTCCTCGCCCTCAAATGGCATTACCAGATGCGCCAGAATCAGCACCGTCGGAGGGGTAAGGAAACGGTCAGGGATTTTTGGGATAACCACACAATCATCGACCAGACAGAGGATGAAGTTGCCAAGGACGCCGACATTACAAATGCTCTGGCGGCAATGCGGGAGGTGTTGACCGAGCAGTTTGGGGAAAGATGGACGGAGATATTCTTTGTGTATTGGGATGGGAGGAGCAAGAGCGCAATATCATATCAAGCACTCGCCGATAAGTTTGGCATTACTGGCTCGATTGAACCCCTCAAACAGCAACTCCAAAAGTTGCGGGCAATGTGGCAGGTCGGGCCGGTAAACTACTCAAATAATCATGTCTATGGAGTTCAAATCATTAAGGAATATCGAAACATCGTTCCGCCAGATACGCCTTTTCGGTATCGTGTTCGTTGCGATGTGTGCCGTTGTGGTGTCGGTAGCCATGATAATGGTGTTCAATTTCGCCGAGAAGCAGCGTGAGAAAATCTATGTCCTTGACAACGGCAAGTCGCTTATGCTTGCCTTGTCGCAGGACATGAGTCAGAACCGTCCGGCGGAGGCACGGGAACACGTGCGACGCTTCCATGAACTGTTTTTCAACCTCTCACCGGATAAGTCAGCCATCGAGCATAACATCAACCGTGCGCTGATACTCAGCGACAAGTCGGCATACAACTATTATACCGATTTCTCGGAGAAAGGTTACTACAACCGTATCATTGCCGGAAATATCAATCAGGTCGTGCAGGTTGACAGCGTGGTATGCGATTTCAACACATATCCCTATACCGCCAGGACATACGCGCGCCAGATGATTATCCGCGAGTCCAATATGACGGAGCGCACATTGATAACGGTATGCCGTCTGTCAAATGTATCGCGCTCCGACGACAATCCCAACGGATTTATTATTGAAGGTTTCAACATCCTTGAAAACAAGGATATAATCACTACCAAACGATGAATGTATTTTCAAATCTCCGTGCCGCGAGAGACACCGTATATAATAAGGTGTGGCACGCCCCGAAAGGGAAACTCTCGACAAAGCTGAGGAGACTTTGCGACGGTCTTTCTCACAAACAGCGGCTTATGGTCGTAACCATCATGCTCTGCGCCTTCGTCCTAATCGCCTTCTTCGTGTTCGGTCATGCCTGCTATAAAATCGGGCTGGGTCACTCCGGGCGTCTTGTGAAGGTCGAGCATATACAGCCACTGGAAATCAACAAACCTGATGTCAAACCAATAACTCACGCTGCCTATGACAATGCAGGAATGGAAAGCGAGGATTAACGGCTTCTTCCAGCCAAAATCACAAGCGGAACGGCAGAAGATGATGAAATATCTGGTGGTGATGCCCGCCGCCATTCTCTGCGGTGCCGTGATACTATGGCTACTTTACAGCAGTCTCAACAAGGGTGACGAGCGTGTGGGCGACGCCTTCAACACCGAGATACCCGAAGGGGAGAACGACGGCATGAAAGACAAGATGTCGGAATATGAGGCTGCCGAAACCGCGAAAGAGAAAGAGGCCCGTCAGCAGACGGTATCCGTCCTCGACACTCTCACAGCCGTAACCCCGCAAGACAGCGATATGCGTCAGCCTTCGGCAGTGGAAACATCGGCTCAGGCGTATCAGGAAGTGCAGGCTTCGCTCGATGATTTCTTCGTGCCGGAGAGCAGCGAGGCGGCGCAGGTCGCCGAGTTGCAGGCACGGATAGACGAGCTGGAAGCTCAAAATACGATGGCACAGCAGCAACAGCAGCCGGACCAGATGGAGATGCTTGAACGCTCCTACCAGTTGGCGGCACAGTATATGGGTAACGGCAACGGCGGCAATTATCCACCTCCGGCCTCTGCCGACGATGAGAAAGGTAAGCGCAATGTGCAGCCGGTGGCACAGGTGAGCAGAAATGTTGTATCATCCCTCAGTGCCTCGTCAAGCAGAAGTTTTAACACCTCGGTCGGATCATCCGGAATTGTAAATAAAAACACGATTGCCGCAGTTGTCGCCAACAATCAGAGTGTAAGCGACGGCGAAAGCGTAAAGTTACGGACCACCGAACCTATGTGGGTAGGCTCACGGCTGATACCACGCAACACCGTAATCGTAGGCTCTGCAAGAGTGCAGGGCGAGAGGCTGGAAATCGAAATATCCTCTATTGAGTGCGAAGGCTCCATCTACGATGTGGAGTTGCAGGTTTACGACTCCGACGGCCAGGAAGGTATCAACATCCCCAACTCTATGGAGAGTGATGCTCTGCACGAAATCGATGCCAATATGGGCAGCTCGATGGGCAGCTCGATCAACATCTCCACCAATACCGGGGCGCAGATTGCCTCCGATGTGGGACGAGGGCTGATAAACGGTGTCAGCCAGTATCTCAACAAGAAGCTGAGAACCGTGAAAGTCCACCTCAAAGCCGGCTACCGTGTGATGCTTCACCAGCCGGAAGAGATATGATTATTTACCACTTAATCCACAATCAAATGAATTTCAAATTATTTATTCTTTCTCTCATTGCCGTCCTCTGTATGGCAACTCCGGCCTTTGCAAAAGGCAAAAAGACGGTCAATAGTGCCGATAACAATATGTCGTCTGCCACAGAACAGATAGCCGAACACGACTTGAACGTGTACGGTTCCGATTACACCGACGGCGACAAGTTCAGCGGTCTTACCCGAAAGGTCGGCTTCGACCGCATGATTCCGCCTCACGCTCTGGAGGTATGTTATGAGAAAACGACGCACATCATCTTCCCGGCAGAGATTACATACGTTGATCTCGGCAACGAAAACCTTGTCGCCGGACTTGCGGACGGCGCGAAGAACGTGCTGCGTGTAAAATCCGCCTTCAAGTCGTTCAAGCAGGAAACAAACCTGTCGGTAATCACGGAAGATGGTAGCTATTACACGTTTAACGTGAAATTCGCCAAAGAGCCGCTGTTGCTAAGTATCGAAATGACTGACTTTCTCCACGACGGCGAATCGGTGAACCGTCCCAACAACGCGCAGGAAATCTACCTTGAACGCCTCGGCAGTGAAAGTCCTATGCTTGTCAAGCTGATTATGAAAAGTATCTACAAGCAGAACAAGCGCGAAATCAAGCATATCGGGTCAAAGCGTTTCGGTGTGCAGTTCCTCCTGAAATCCATCTATGCCAACAACGGATTACTGTATTTCCATACGGAGCTGAAGAACACCTCCAACATTCCTTTCGACATAGATTTTGTATCGTTCAAGATTGTGGACAAGAAAGTTATCAAGCGTACCGCCATGCAGGAGCAGGTTTTGGAACCGCTCCGCGCCCAGAACTATGTCGTGGTCGTTCCCGCCAAATCATCGGAACGCACTGTGTTTGCACTGGAGAAATTCACAATTCCCGACGACAAGCAGCTCTTGATTGAGGTCGTGGAAAAAGAAGGTGGCAGACACCAATCCTTCGTGGTGGAGAACGAGGATATTGTTAGAGCCAACGTAATCGATGAACTTTCAATCCAGTAACCTATGAGAAAAGCGATGTTTTTCTTCGCTGCCATGCTTGCCCTTTTCACGGGGCAGGCAATGGCCCAGCGATGCCTCCCCGGAATGTCTGCGGTGGAAATAAAGGCTGATATGGCAGACGGTTTCTATACAGGCAACTCCCGCGACTGTGGCTATTCATTCGGCGTGTTTTACTCGGTGTTCAAGGGTGGCGCGAACACTTGGAGCTTCGGCGGCGAGTATCTCCAGACGTATAAGCCATACGCGGAGAAGGGTCGTATTCCCGTGGCGCAGTTCACGGCGGAGGCGGGATACAATCTCCACCTCGTCAGCGATTATTCGCAGACATTCCACCTCTATGGCGGTTTATCAGCTCTCGGCGGCTACGAAACGGTGAACTGGGGCAGACACACCCTGTCCGACGGCTCCACGCTCCACAACGGCGACGCCTTCATCTATGGCGGTGCGCTCACTCTGCAAGCTGATTTCTACCTCTCCGATAAAATTGCCCTGACAGCGAATGTGAAAGAGCGATTTGTATTCGGCAACTCTACGGGGCGTTTCCATACGCAGTATGGCATAGGTGTCAAATTTATAATCGAGTGAGCTATGGGTATCAAAGTATTCGACCTTGACATACACAATCTGCCTCTTGCGGATTTTATGCGGGCTATGGGCTATGAGCCGACAGCGCGCGACGGCAACCGTCTGACATACGACAGTCCGTATTCCTCTGACGGCTCCATCGTCGTGGATACCGAAAATAACGGCTGGTACGACAAGCAGGAGCCGGAGAAAAGCTACGGCGGAATATACGACCTCGCCTACGAGATAACCGGCAGTTGCAATCGCTCGGAACTAAATCTTTTCATCGCCTCCGAGATGAAAAAGATTATGGATTTCAAATGTTACGAGGTTCTGGGCAACGGAAAGAGCGCGGATACCGATATGTTTCTGGCAATGCCTGTCAAGAACAAAGACGGCAAAAGAGCCGATGCCGTGCAGGAGCCGCCGAAGGAGAAAACCCCGAAGCCCGGTTGCAAAATGCGCTTTTAGCCTATGGATATAGACGCAATAAAAGAAATATCCATTGTGGATTTCCTGCACCGCCTCAGCTACGATCCGACGGGACGCGACAGCAAGGGTCTTTGGTTTTATGCGCCGTACCGCAACGAGAGAAAACCATCGTTCCATGTCAACCCGCGCAAAAACGTGTGGTTCGATTTTGGTACAGGTGAAGGCGGCGACATCTTCACTCTCGCAGGGATAATGTCGGGCAAGACCGATTTTGTTGAGCAGGCACGATATATCGCCGAAAAGATGAATATGCCTGTGGCAGAGCCTTACAAACCCGTACCTTTTGTAGAGGAACCGACATTTGAAAATGTGGAAATATCCCGGCTGGAGTCGCCCGCGTTGCTCCGCTATCTGGCGGAGCGCGGCATACCGAAAGATGTTGCACAACGCTACTGCGTACAGGTGGACTATGAGCTTCACGGCAAAAGGTATTACGCCATCGGCTTTGAAAACAACGCCCACGGCTACGAGTTGCGCAATCCGTTCTTCAAGGGGAGCTATCCGCCAAAGAACATAACACGAATATCCGGCGGAAATCCCAGATGTAACGTGTTCGAGGGTTTCATCGACTTCCTTTCTGCTGAACGCCTCGGTTACAACGACGGCAACGACAGTGTTGTGCTTAACTCCGTGGCTAATGTCGGCAAGGCAATCCCGGTACTGGCTGAATATCCACTTATACTGTGCTATCTTGACAACGACACCGCCGGGCGTGCCGCAGTCGCCAGACTGCGCCGCGAGTTTGGCGACAGGGTGAGCGATAAATCCGCGCTCTATCCCGACCACAAGGATCTGAATGACTATCTGATGTCGCTCAATCCGAAACAAATCACTAAACCCAAATTCAAATTATGACTACAAATTTCTTTTCACGCATCGGCGATATTCGCCTCACTCCCGGCCGCTTCTTCGGCTTTTGGATTGCCCTTTTCGCAATCGTAATCTCCATGACTTCCTGTTCCGATGACCTCGATGTGCAGCAGTCCTATCCGTTCACGGTTGATGTGATGCCTTACGCTGACAAAATCACGCAGGGGCAGACCGTGGAACTGCGCTTTGAGATAAAGCCGGAGGGCAATTACACCAATACCCTCTACACAATCCGCTATTTCCAGTATGACGGCGAAGGCTCGCTCAAGCTCGTCGATGGCCCGGTGCTGGTCAACAACGACCGTGTGCTTCTGGAAAGCAAGACATTCCGTCTCAACTACACCGCCAAGAGTGCCGATGCCCACAAATTCCTCGTGGTTGTTGAAGATAACTTCGGCTCTACCCCGTGGGAGCAGACCTTCGAGTTCAACGGCAAGGACAAAGGCGATGATAACGGAGGTACGATCATTGGCCCGGTTGTCGGCCCCGTAACACCTGTTATCCGATGAAAAAACTATTGTTCTTCTTCGTGGCGTTGCTGTCCCTTGTGGCGGCAACGCCCGCCGCCAACGCAAAGCGGTCGATTATGGAGCTGCCACCGTTTGAACGTGCCGTGCTGATAATAAAAAAGTTTGAGACGCTCCACAAACCGAAACACTGGCCCTATGTCGGCTACGGTCACCAAGTCCAGCCGGGAGAACCTTACCGCCGTGGCGTGCAGCTCACCGAAAGACAGGCCGACGCCCTGTTGCGAAAAGACCTCCGGAAATTCTGCGCCCTGTACTCGCAATACGGCAAGGACTCTCTCCTTTTAGCCTGCCTCGCCTACAACTGCGGGCCCGGAGTCGTCAACAAAAGCAGTGTCCTGAAAAAGTTGAAAGCCGGCAACCGCGACATCTTCAAAGCCTACACCGCCCATTGCCGCTATAAGGGTAAGTTCCACAAGCAACTCCACCAACGCCGCCTGACAGAATTTGCCGCATTATTCGATTAGTAGTTATGACCTTTGTGAATTTAGGGCTGTACCTAATTTTCACAAAGGTCTTACTATAATTTCTTATAGAAATGAGAATGTGTTATTTGGTCGATTATCAATGATTAATCCCATTTGAGATAACCGAATCTCTACAACCTGTTGCGAGACAATGAATTTTCGGGAAATTCCATCTAACATTCCATAATAATCTTGAAGATTAACTGGCTGATTATCTACATACATCTTAGGGAAATGCCTTGGAGGTATTCCTAATTTTTCTCGGCACTCTAAATAGACTTTAGAGAAACTTTCAGAAGGCATTAGGAGAAAGGACGCAAAATGATTTGCTTGGATTTCCATCCGATTTTTAGAAGATGTGGTAATATAATTAGCATCGGAATCGGAAAGAATTGAACAAAAACCTTGATTGAAAAACCTCTTATGAATTAGTGTATGCCCTATTTCATGTGCGAGAGTAAATCTCCATCTTGGAGTACCTGCTTCTAAGTTAGAATTAAGGATAATACATTTTTTCTTAAAATCACATACGCCTAAAGTTTTTTCTTGAAGATCTCGTGTGGTCAACGAGTATTTTGCAATATTACTTGCGATTTTAATTAAATCAAAGTCTGAGATAGCCCTTTCGTGCCCAATTCCAATAATTTCACGAATTTGATTTGCAAAATTTTCTATACGTTCATCCGACAGATATGGGATAATCGAATCTTCTTCAATGCCTAATACTTGTCTGAAAAAGAATGATGCAAAATCTGTATAAGCCTCACGAGCCTCCAATGAAATGAATGATGATTTCAACTCATTATCTTCTAATTCTTTAAAGAACAAATCACGCGGGCTTAGGCCACATCTTTCAGCATCAAATATTGGTTCTGTTCCAGGTATAAATCGGACTAAACCAATATGGTCTAATAGACCTTGTTGAATTACCCCTTTTTGAAAAGATGAAGTGGTAAACAAATATCCTTTGTGTGCGTGCAGATACTCCATCTTCTTTGCTAAATCATTATATCTCATTGTGCTAATAGGAGATTTGTAATCCTTGCATTCTATTAGAACTAACTGAGTATATGTTGATGCTCCCGGACGAGTAATTTCTAACGAAATATCAACTTCAATCTCATTCCCGGCAGGGGTTTGGTATTTATGTTTATGACGAACTTCTACAAGATTTTTAGGGAATGGAAGTAATCCACTCTCTAATAAGCGGTCAATTTCATTTAAGACGGCCAGCTCGTAATTATCTCCTTTGTCTTTGGTAGATGTCATATCACAAAATTAGCAAATTTTTTTGATATTAATTACTCAGACTAATAATTAATCTACACACCTTCGAGGGTGTTGCAGAACTTCATTTTTGTCAATACTTTCAAAAAGAGAGCGATTGAGAATCAATCTATTGCAAAATTGGATTTTGCAATTTTGGAGGTTCTGCAACACCCTCCGAAATTTTTGGCAAATTGAAGGCGATGGAGCATCACGCTTCACCGCCTTCTTCACTGATATGACTAATGGTTATTTGTTTCGTTTGGCGAGCCACTCGTCACGCTTGTGACGGCACTCTCTGAGGGTCGGAGCGACTACCGAAAAGAGGTCTCCATCTGGGGTGCGGTAGTCGTACATCACTCTCGTTACCTTGCGACCTCGGCGGGCGGAGTAAAAAGTCTCGTACTGTTCCTGTCCGGCTTGGGTGGTCGATATTCCGTTTTGGGTCATTCGTGTCATAGTCTTGGGGTGTTGTGACCACCGCCGGAGTTGGCGGTGGTCGGGTTAAACTTATGCTCTCTTGCGCTCGGCTATCAGTTTCTTGTTGGCGTTGATGATGCCGGCTATCTGTTCGGTGTATTCGCAGACCTGGTTGGCGAAGGCTCGGCATTGAACGATTGAGTAGTCTTTCAGCGAGATTTCAACGGTGGCGATGGTCTTGCCTCCCATCGTTGCGGTGAACACCAATGTTTCGGCTTTGAGATAGTAACCAGCCGAACCTACGCAGATATGTTGCTTGGTACCTTCCTCGTAATAGTCGGCTACGCTGTCAAGGGTATTGAGCCGGATTGTTCCGTCTGTCATCGTCAGTCCGATGAAACAACCTTTGAGTTCCTCGAACCTGGCTTGGTCGGCTTCCGCTTTCTTTCGGTTGGCTTCTCTCTGCTCCTTCACTCTCTGTCGGTTGACCTTCTCCACATACTCATCATGGGCGTGCTTGAGGTCTTTGGGTGCTACCAATGACGGAGAATGGAGGTCTCTGCCCATACGCTCCAACATCTTGATGTAGTCGAACCACATACTCGGTGCGTTGAATGTATATCCGGCTCTCTTGGCTACCTTGATGGAGTTCCAATACTTGTCAACCTCCTGCGGGTGCTGGCAGAGATAGCGGAGCATTTCAATGTCTCCGGATTTCATCAGCGTCTCGGCTTTGGGATTTGTGAGTAACTGCTGAAAGAGTGTCACGGGGTGCATGGCGTGGCAACACCCCTTGAACCCGTTGCGCTTGATGGTGTTGGTTGACTTGATGCGGGGATAGACCCATTGCCCTGCGATGTGGCGGAAGGCATTGTTGTCACCCCTTATCTCCAATGGTGAACCGAAAGCGAAGGAGTCAACGTAGTAGCCGAGTGTGCGCTGAAGTCCCACGACCGTGGCGTGTCCCTTTGGGGCAATCCAATACTGCCCGATTTCAAGATAGGCGGGTTTCGCCTTCATTCCCTTGCGCATTTCAACTATCATCAGGAACATACGGATTACCTGATAGTCCTCCATTGTTGTGATTACGTTGAAATAGGATTTATCTTGACGTACACGCTCCTTGGTGTTGCGTATCTCGACCCTCTCTCCGCAGTTGGGACAACGATAGATGCCGAAGCCGACCTCCTGCCATTCGTGTCCGCAGTCCATACAGACCGCTTTGCCCGATTTGAGACGATAGGCGTAATGGTCGATGGTATGGCTGAACGCCCACTGCTTTTGGGCGGTGGTGAGCGGGCGGAGTCGCCCACTCAGTTCCACTATATGCTGTTGTTTCTTGTTTCTCGGTTTCATCTTACTGGGGTTTTAGAGGTCGAATAGACTGGGTTGAACATTGATTTCTTCTCCGGCTTTCGGTGCCGTGGTCTGCTTGGGTTGAGCCTTAGGTGCTGACTGCCGTCTGATTTCTCGGAGTTGCTCCTGCTTGTACTGTTCCATAGCCTGCTCCTTGAGTTCCGCCTTGTCCTCATCGGAGAGTTCCGGCTTTGATAGCACGATGTTGCAGTTGACCTTTCCGCAGCCCTCAATCTCGTTCTCGTCGAAATAATGGACCAATATGTTCATCACGGTGGTGTCGTCCACACAACACATTCCGCTCTTTTGGATTTGCGAACAGAGGTAGTTCACGGCTCCCTCCATACTCTTGGATGGGTTCGCCATCTTGATAGCGAACATAGGTTCTGCGATGCAACGCTCTTGGAGCATCTGCTGCATTGCTGCGATTGCAGCGTTGTTTGATTTGTGTGTAGCCATATCAGTTGAGTTTTATAAAGTGAGTAGCCAATAGATTATTATCAGTGCCGAGATTAGGCTTACAACCCAGCCCACGCCTCGGAATATCGGTTTAAGTATCGCCCAAAGAAGCACTCCGACAATCAGACCGGCTATAATCCCTATCAGTCTTGCCGCCTTTTTTAATGCGGTATGAACTGGAGAAGGAGTGAAGCTCGTTTTGTTAATATGTCTGTCGTTCAGTGTCATAAAGCGATATTTTTTTTTAATGCGTATAATCGCTGTTTGAAGTTTGTTCGCTCGTTGACACTCTCGCACGACGGGAGTAAAGGGGTGTTCGGCACTTGCCGGAAAAAATACTACCGACCATCGGGAGCTGTGGAGATTTTTTCAGGCGAATGCGAAAGAATACCCCGTCCCGGCGTGTTCATCAACTCCGAGCGAATAGACTTTGAACTATGATTATAATCCGCACGAAACATAGAGCTGGCATCGCCCAGTTTGGTGACACTGAAAGGCAGACATACTGACAAGCATATCTGTAAAAAATAGAATTGATATATTTCGGGAGAAACTGTAATGACAGCCCCGGTACAAGGCAATGTATGTGTCGGGGACGACGCGGAATTTATGGAGTGATCGGTACCGAAACATTCTTTGCCGCCGTGGGTCGTAACAAACGGAGAGTGGCGCGGCGGCTCAAATTCCTTATTAAGGAGCAGGCGTTAAGAACACGGGCTGTCGATTAGAAGTCTTGTGTGTGCGACATCCCTGTCGCAATCTCACAAGGCGTATGAGGCAGCCGGTGTTTAGCCGGCTCCCATAGTCGGAGTGCGGTCAGAGTGTGTCAGCGAAGCCTGCTTCGCCGTCACACTCTGACCGCATAGCCGACGACAGCACTGTGAGCCGCCACGCCTCTCTCCGTTTCCGCAGTGAAATGTGTCCTAAACTCAATTTTTTGTAAAAATCGCAGTTGTAATCGCAAAAATTTGTACCTACACCAGATTATAATCGTGTATTTTTGTATATAGTCAAGAGAGGTAATATTTTATATTAAGTCAACTTTATAGATTTATTGAGAACAA
The DNA here is from genome assembly GCA_902495245.1 of uncultured Porphyromonadaceae bacterium. Lineage (GTDB taxonomy): Bacteria > Bacteroidota > Bacteroidia > Bacteroidales > Muribaculaceae > UBA3263. The sequence goes on along the minus strand of CABUWI010000006.1, from coordinate 52,943 downwards.
ATGCAACGATAAAGTTGTATTATCAAAAGAATATGCGTATCTTTGCACTATGATTACGAAAGAACAAGTCGAAAAATTCTTAGAGGACTTTAGTCTGAAGGTCAAAATCTTCGGAATCCGTTTCCGTGATGATCGCCAGAAGAACCATAACAGCCTCGTTGAGCTGGGCATAACTCCTAATCAACGAATGGAGGTTGTCATGAATTTGAGTTGCTACGATTATTCCGAAGGTCCGATTGTGGATGCTTTGAATAATCAAGGTGAAATGTGGGTGTTCGGCAAAGATGTAAGAGGAAATGAGATCTATATAAAGATTACTCTTGGAAAGCCTAACTCTCATACGATTTGTATTTCGTTTCATAAAGCAGAACATCCGATGTCTTACCCCTTAAAGAATAAACACAATGGACAATAACAAATTATTACCCGGAGAAAAATACTTTCAGGAAGTAAGAACAATAACTTTCCGAAAAGAGGAGTTTTCCTATATTCACACCGGAATTATTGATGAGGAAGGTGAAATGTGGACCACGACCGAAATGGATGAGGCAAACATATTTCAGGTGTATAACCAGTATCGTGTCAAGCATGGTATTCCTTTTCCTGACGAAATATCCGGAATAAGGGAACACTACGGTCTGTCGGCGGCAAAAATGGCTCAGATACTTGGTTTCGGCATAAACCAATACCGTATGTATGAAGATGGCGAGGTACCGAGTGTATCAAATGCCCGGACAATCATCGCAGCCCGCGAAAAGGACATTTTTATGTCCTTTGTAGAGGCCTCTAAGTCCGAGATGAGTGAACAGGAATATTTACGGATTAAAAAGAAAGTAGAAGCGGCGGAAGGTGATTACAAGCCAAGCGGACAGCCGTCGGAATACACTGGGTTCCGCTCAATATCGTTAGATAAGATTGCAAATATCGTGCAGTTGATTATCGCCAATATAGGCTCGACTTTTGTCACCAAAATGAATAAGCTCCTGTTCTATGCTGATTTCATACATTATAAAAAGCATGGATATGGAATAACCGGCCTTACATATAAAGCTTTGCCATTCGGCCCAGTCCCCGAACATTGGGGAACATTATATAATTCTCTGTCGGGAATTGATATGGAAGAATACGTCTATCCGAGTGGTCAGAGTGGTATCAGACTGGAGACGATTGAGAATAACGAGAATATTCTTATTGAATCTGAACTATCCACAATAGAGGCAGTATGCGAATACTTCGGCAAAATGAACGCCGGAGAAATTTCTCAGACAAGTCATCTTGAAAAAGGCTGGATAGAAAACAAGGATAATCGCTCTGCTATATCCTATCAGGATGCCTTTGTTCTAAATTACAATTGACAATAATATTGGTATAACCGAGTATAGTAATAATCAACAGACTTATTAACTCAATCCATAATAGAGATATATTTACCATTTGAAATTTATGTTTTATCCTGTAGCCATACGTATTTGTTCAGAAAACTGTACTGGAGCAAAAAAACTTCATCGAAATAGATTTTATTATTTTATTAACAATGTTTCAATAGATTCTGATAGCCTGCATGCATATATTGATTCATATAGGATAGAAGATGAGTTATTTAATCAGGATAGGAAGAACAGCACCTGTATTTCTATATCAGCGATTGTTGGCGAAAATGGTGCTGGGAAAAGTACAATCGTAGAGATGCTCATACGTCTAATAAATAATTTTTCTGCGGCTGTTATTGGAGAGTACTCAGATACAAAAGGTGGTAAGCATCTCCATTTTATAAATGGTATTAACGCGGAGTTATACTATATCAAAGAAGACAGTGACAAGAAATCCATATTCCGTTTAAAGATTGAGAATCGACATGTGACTCTAACAAGTTATAATTGTGATGATGAAGATCGCGGGAGTTACACAATTTCAGAGTCACCAATATTCGATAATGCACAGCAGACGCAAGATGATGCTCCGTTTAAGGCATATCGAAATAACGAAGGGTATCTAACAAAAAAAGAACTGCTGGAGACTTTCTTTTATACTTATTTATCCAACTTCAGTATATATGCGTATAATCACAGTGACTTTGCCGATGAGTTCCTAAGCACTCAGTATGAAGCCAAATGCTGCAATTTGTTGCCAAACATGATAAAGTCTCATGAAAGAAGCTGGCTTTCAGGAGTTTTCCATAGACGAGAGTCATATCAAGTTCCATTGGTTCTGTATCCAGCTCGTATCGATGGGGTAATAGACATAAATAAGGAAAATTGGCTTGCACACAACCGTTTCATAAGCGTTATTATCTCTCCTCAATCAAGATTTCGCAAGATAAATGATCATCTGTCAATTATAGGTCTGAGCCTTTCGGGTACAGGTATATGTTATGATTTGAAGTATCTAAAAAAGCATGCGGATTATAATCTTACACAGGCTGGCTTCAACGTATTGCGCACTAATATAATACTTGAGTGGGGACAGATTGCGGATTGTGACCTCACAACCATTGCCTCCCAAAGGAAATATGGAGAGGACGCGCTTGACTATCTTGTATATAAGACATTAAAAATTACAAGCAAGCACTCACGCTATCGGAAATACTTTTATAAAAATCATGCACGTGTAAGAACCAATATAAATCTTATAGAAGTTCGGAATTTAGTAGCCGCACTTGCAAAGGATGAATCTCATGTCACTCGAAAGATACGTCAGACCCTGATATATCTTAAGTATGGGGCATTCGATAATACAGATGATGCCGGCTACGTAGGTATTGAAGCTGTGACTTCTGAAGCAGGGCAAATACTGGAGATGCTTAGGGAAAACGAAGATGATAGATTCAAGTTACGTCTGAGGTGTGACAGTATTGAAGAATTGACACCGCCTCCATTCATTTCCGTTTCAGTGATTGTCAAGGACATATACACCGATACACATGTGCTATTCAATACATTAAGCTCGGGAGAAAAACAGTTTATTTATAGTGTTACTGGTATCATTTATCAGTTGATAAATATAGATTCTGTTGCGCTGACTTTTTCTGATGACCTTGCTTATTATAAGGATGTCGATATTATCTTGGAAGAGATTGAACTTTATTTCCATCCCGATTTACAACGGCGTTTAGTCAAGACTCTGCTTAATAGTATAAATCAATGCCAGTTTAGGTCGGTCAAGAACATCCATATTCTTCTAGTAACCCATTCTCCTTTTGTATTGTCGGATATTCCAGCAAGAAATATTCTTGCATTACAAAAAGATGGAACACCTCTGAAATCATCAGAAATTAAGTCGTTTGGAGCTAACATCCATGATATTCTGAAACACCCGTTTTTCTTGAAGGATGGCGCAGTAGGAGAACATGCCAAATATGTTCTGAATAATATCGCTCGTTGGCTTGAGGTCCTTCGATATTATTCAAAAAAGGGAAAAAATATCAACGAGAAAGCCTTGAACAATCTTCATCGGCTTAAGTTACTAATATCAATAGTTGACGAGCCAATACTTAAAAAAGTTCTAATGGACGAGTTCAACCATTATGTCCCCGTTGACGACATGATGGAACGGAAGCGCATAGAAGATGAAATCCAGAGATTAACCGAAAGGTTGAATAAATTTGGTAAATGAAAATTCGATTATGTGGTCATTATCACAGCCTACAACAGAACTAATCAACTGGTATAAAACCGAAATGCTATCTGGGCTTCGGAATAGAATCAGTTCTCAGCTGTCGTCAGAAGTAAAGTCGGTGTTCATCTCTGCTGAAATTGGAGATAATAATCTGATTAAACTTCTAACAGCGAAACCTCAAAAATCGCTCATTCTGAACAATTGGCTTTGGCGTAAAATCAGTGCAATTTATGATGGTTTGCCAACAGAAGAGAAGGTCTCAAAACTAAAAAATATAAAGTCCACGTTGCTGGATGTTTTCGATTATGAAAATGAAATCAGCAAGAAGAAAAGAAGATCTTACTATATTTCACAAAAGTTGGGCACCCTCACATGTCCTTATTGTAATCGACATTATACCATCACTACAGTTTCTGGAACTAAGGAGGCATCGCCTGGGAATATGAAGAAAGGTAGCCGTATAGCGAGACCACACTTGGATCATTGGTTTGATAAGTCTGATTACCCGATGCTCTCATTGAATATTTTCAATCTGATTCCATGCTGTCCAGTATGTAATTCATCAATAAAAGGAAAAACCGTATTCAATCTGGATACTCATATTCATCCCTATTTATACAGTAAGCCTGAACCACCATTCCGTTTCAAGAGAGTTCCCAATCCTGAACCTAAAGGTATGATGAGTTTTATTGTGGACATTGACACTTCAAATTGTGACGAGAAAGAAAAACGAATGATTAATGATTTGTCTTTGCCTGAGATTTATGCCTATCATGGCATGCTTGAAGCTAAAGATTTGATGGACTGGAGTATTGAGAATATACCGGATTATATAAACGGGCTTTTTAAGAATACTTTAGCAAAGTATAAGTGTTCAGTAGAAGACGCCTTCCGTATGTTCTTCGGTACTGAATATTTGCCGGCAAAAAATCTCGACAGACCATTATCTAAGCTAAAACGTGACATCCTTATACAGCTTGGATTGCTTGATAGTAACGGGCAGTTTTCCAAATGACAATGAATGAAACCAAACATACTCATACAATAAATAAACATTCAAATATGAAATCCAGATTAGTGTCTTTGGTAAACCTAAAATTTTCTCAAATTTAAGGAGGCTAAATGTATTTCATCTTTTTTCTCGTTGTCGTACCTGTCTTATATACTCAGTTTTTTGTAGAAATCGCGATTATAATCGCAAAAATTTGTACCTTTGTATTCTCTTAATCGTGATTTTTTGTATGGCAGTGAAAGTTGACACCCAGAAAGAGATTATCTTTGGCTCATCTGATCCGAACATTTCCCGTGTACTCAGCAAGAAGGAAAAGGATGGTGAGTTGCGAAAGGTTGCTCCGCGCATATACACGACCAATTTGGTTGATAGCTTGGAGAATATCGTGCGCCGTAACCTTATAGACATACTCGTATATCGCTATCCGGATGCTCTTATAAGTCACCGTAGTGCCAAAGAGATGCGACCGACGGCTACCGGCGATTTCTTTCTTACCAATTCTACGACAAGGAGAGTCACAGACTTACCCGGCATAATTCTTAACTTAGTCAAAGGGCCCAAAGCGTCATCTCACGACATTCCGTTTATGGGTATGCACATATCGGGAGAACACCGGTATATGCTTGAGAATATGCAGGTGTCGCGAAAATCCGGCGATGAATCACGTGTTCTTCCTATAAGTGTGATAGAAAATAAACTTGAACAGATATTGCTCACCGGTGGTGAAGACCGTCTTAACGAATATCGCGATGAACTGAGAACCGTTGCCGAAGAATTGGGGATGCAGACGGAGTTTGCCAAAATCAACAGTATAATTTCCGCATTGCTCTCAACTCATGACGCTGGTGTGCTGTCAACTGACTCAGCAAAAGCACTTGCTGTCGGTAATCCGTTTGACAAAACAAGGGTTGAACTGTTTGAAGTGCTTTTTGATGCGATAAAGGACCGATATTTTGTTATCCGCAACAATCGTAATACTGATGAGGAATCGTTCCGGCTTTTCTCATTCTTTGAGAGCTATTTTTCCAATTATATAGAAGGAACGGAGTTTGAGATTGATGAAGCGAAAGCGATTGTTGACTCCGGTATTCCCATGCCTCGACGCGATGAGGATTCACACGACATACTCGGAACATTCAAGGTGTTGTCAAACCGTGCCGAGATGATGAAGACTCCGACATCGCCAAAAGAATTGTTTTCGATTCTTAGCCACAGACACAGCATCCTTCTTGAAGGACGACCGCACATGAACCCCGGCATTTTCAAAACGAAGAACAATCGTGCCGGAATGACGGAGTTTGTGGATTATCAACTTGTGAAAGGAAAGCTCTCACAAGGCTTCAAATATTATGCAGCCTTAACCGACCCGTTTGCCCGTGCGATATTCATGATGTTCATGATTAGTGAGGTGCATCCATTTAATGACGGCAACGGTCGTGTCGCCCGTGTGATGATGAATGCCGAACTTGTCCGTGCCGACCAATCGCGCATCATCGTCCCGACAGTATTCCGCGAAGACTACATCCTCGCTTTACGAAAACTGACCCGCCACAAAGACCCGCTGGCATATATCAACGTAATGACCAAACTCCATCAGTTCAGCGATAACCTTTACGGCACAGACTTCACAGAACTGAAGAACTATCTCGCTGCCTGCAACGCCTACGAAGAACCTTCGCAAGCAAAACTACAAATAATCGATAGAAAGATCTTTTAATACATCAGATAGAGGATTTGGCTATGGCAGATTTAGATGACATATCAATGAACAAATTACATAAGTTTAACTTGCCGGATGCTGATGAGTATATTTATGCAATAAATAATATTCAAATGGCAACCACTGGCTTTATAAATGCGATGGAATCCAATAAGTTCTTCGCAGAAGCCTGTCAGATGATTATTAATGCGATAAGATTATATCAAGACGGATACTTTGATTGTGCATTTTATTCATTGAGACAATCGATTGAATTGTCAATCGGTACCATATTCCTAAATGCAAATCCAGATAAGTACAGGAATTGGAATAAGCTTGAAAAAGGTTTTGAATCTGGGAATATGGCTCGTTATTTAGCAGATAATGAACCAACTTTTAAAGAAGTGCGTGAAAAGTTATGCGATTATTTCGACAATCTCCATGAATTAAAAAAACAAATAGACAAGTACGTTCACAAACAAGGCTATAAGTCTTTTCATATAAGTTTTCAAAGAGTTTGTGGCGATCTTCTTATCCAGAAAGAAAAGGCATTATTGAAACTTTTTGAGAAATCTTTACGGGCATGTATTGGAGCAGTAGCTATATATCGTCTAATCATTGATCCCATGCCATTGGTATTATCAGATGAAAATCTTATGATGAGATCAGGAGATTTTATAACTGAACCGTATTCTATAAAATTCATAACTGAATATATTGGTGAAGATATAGTAGAGAAACTTAAAACGACGCAGACATATTCTGATATAGAGTCGTGGCTTCTTGCGAATGAAAAGCAGAATCCAACAACTTTTACGTTGATTCATTACCAAGGATTCAATAGAGCTGATTTTTTAGAATTGTCATCTCAACTTCATTTATGTTCATTTTATGATAGGATTGCTGTAGGTCTTTTTATGTGTTCTACCAAAATATCACAAGTCTTTCTTGATGGAATCTTTTGGTATTGGTCAGAAGTTAAAAGTAATCGTATTGGTGGACCAGTAATGGGAGCTTCTTATTATGAAGACTTGTTCAAGAATTTTAGCGGTGATTGTAATCTGCCATATGATAATGTCTTTATTTCAAGGTTTACCTTATTAGATAAGGTTCATTATATAGAACATAATGAAGTTTTGTCAGATGAAGAAATATCTATAATAAATGTTTTATTTAGCGAATTAAGAGTGTTATGGCAAAAGAATGAGGATGAAATCCAAGGTTGGTTAGATTCCTTAAAGAGGGACTAAATTGTAACACTTAATTTTCAAGAACGAGACTTTATCAAGTATATTAATATTAAGATGGAAGGTGTTTTCAATTCAATATCTCAATTTTTAGAAAGTAATCCCATGATTACCGTTATTATAAGTATTATTGGGCTAATAATAAGCTTTGTTGGGATTGTTTTCGCATATGTTAGAATAAGAATTATGTGTCAAAAGCATAAAATGGATAAACAAGAGTTCAATAATAAGAAAGAAAAGTTTTCTGTTTTCATTATTGATTATTATCGATTATCATACAAATCCATCCAGAATGTGCATATCCTATTCAATATAAAAATATTAAACCAATCTCAGAGCAGGAATACGGTATATCCAACATTGCGTGTACATTACAAAGATAATATGACAGAACGCACAATAGATTTATCACACGCGCCCGAATTATTTAACGAAAAAATGCATCCTCAAATAGATAGACTTGGCAAAGACATTCAACTTGATAGTAATGATATCAAATCTGGATGGGTGATTTTTAATTTGCCAAATTTTCTATTGACAAAACGGATTGAGCAGTATGAAATAGTTATAAAGGACGGAAAGAATAATACTTCCAATTCAAGTTGCTTACTTGTTAAAGAAATTCATTATGAAGATTAAAACATCTAAAGTTCCAACATATATAATTCAAGAGGAAGGATTGGTGGCAAATAGAGATTATGCTGAAGGCAGATTCCTTCCGGCTATTGTAATTAATTCCAACACCGATAGCTTTCTAAAAGAAATTGTTGAATTACATCGGTCAATTCCATCAGGGGATATTGAAATCCAATGGGCTGGACTAATTGAATCAGGTTTCAATATCAACAAATGGATATTAAATATTAAATTTAGTAGTCCCATAAAATATGAGATGAATATCGTCTTTTCATTAAAAGACCATTACAATATTATTGATGCGATTATACAATCAAAAGGATTGTTGATCTCCTATGGTTCTAAAGGCGATAAGGTATCTATGGCAAAAAAACGTATCTCATTAGAAATACCTATAACAGGGATTGAAAGGAAATGGGAGAAAACATTGCAAAGAATTATTCGTAAGACGTGTAAGAAACATAAAGTTCCTAAATCTGATTTAAAAAAATGTGTAGAAGAACACATAAAAGCAATGAGAGAGTTTACAAATACTCAATTTAAACCGTTATATTGACGTTGCGTTATAATTATAAGAATAAATATATCCTGTTTAGATATATAATAATTTTCTAAGGGAAAATTATTATTAAATTATAAGTTTAATCACGTCTGCAATAATAGTCTATGTGCAGACTTTACCTAAGCGTAAAATAACCTTTCTGCCTTCAATATAATTGAGAAAGATCAAATGACAATTAGTGTAATAAGTGACGTTAATTGTCAGTGACAGTCTAACTCATAGTTCTATGCGGAAATAGGATTTGAACCCATGACCCCAGGCTTCATGACCCCAAGCATTTTTAACAGTCTGGGATATTGGCGATTGGAAAAGATTTTGTAACTTTGCATTACAGGATTTGCAATCCTGTGCAGAACATTGAAGAATCAGCGTGATAGATAAGTGAGTCACCCAACCAACTGGTTGATAACTCGCTGATACTCACCATGCAGCGTTTGAGTTTAACGGCTCCAGGCGGATCACCAAGAAGGTCTTCAGCAATGAAGACCTTTTTTTTTCAAAAACATTCACTACCTCTGATGCTCAGTCAGTTATCCATTCCTTTGAGGCAGTATATAAGGTGGTAACACCATCAAAAAAAACGAGAAAAAGCGACACACTTGGACGTAAAAAGCCTCCTCGGGACGGTTTTTGTGTTACCGTAGCTGTGTTACCAATCTCACAAATGTGTTACCATTATGAGTAAGTACGTCAGATTATTCTTCAACCGGAAGAAGAAAGCCACAACAACAGTGGCAGGAGCCATTGAAATCGTAGTTTGCCTACAAAGGGAACGCTGTTATTTTCATTCAGGACATAACGTTACCCTCGACCAATGGGAGAATGGAATGGTGGTTAATCATCCGCGTGCCGTTATTATCAATGAGGAAATCCAAAAGAAAGTGACAGAGTTTGAGCATATTCTTATAGCCATGCAGGTGAATAAGGATGATATGACCATTGTCCAATTCAAAACATACCTAAGTGCAGACGGTGGCAATCGCCGTAATTTTATGGCATGGCTCAGGGAACGTATCAATAATCGTCCGCTTCGCGAAGGTACTCGAACAGGGCATTTAACCACATACTAAGCACTTGAACGATTCGGCAAGTTCAAAACCTTTGATGATGTAACCTTGCAACATATCTATCAGTTCGACCTTTTCATAAGGGAGGAACAAACCTGTACGATGAAAGGGAAGCCAATCATAAGAAGCCAGGCTGCCATCCACAACTATCACAAACGGTTTAAGTCGTATGTGGCTGAAGCTTTCCGTCTCGGACTTATCAAGGAAAATCCATACGAGCGTTTTCAAGATAAACGTGGGGAGAAAAGCGACCGTCCTCACCTCACCGAAGCACAAGTAAAAAAGCTAATCCGTATGCGGGAAGAAAGCACGGATGCCGTAATGAATAGGTATCTTGACTTCTTTCTCTTCCAGACTTTTACAGGCATGGCATACAGCGATGCCAAATCGTTCGATTATGAACAGCACATTGTCACCATTGACGGCAAAGATTACATTGACGGACATCGTATAAAGACTGGAAACGAGTTTGTTACTCCAGTCCTGCCAATCACACGAAAGATATTGGAACGTAACAATTACAAGATGGAAATAACCTCCAATCAGAAATACAACCAGTTCCTCAAAGGCATAGGCTTGGCTCTCAATTGTTCTTTCCCATTAACCACGCATATTGCAAGGCATACATTCGCCTGTACAGTGGCTCTCGGACAAGGTATATCCAAAGAGGTGTTACAATTTATGATGGGGCATACCTCAATTAAGACAACCGAAATTTATGCAAAGTTGCCAATGCAATATGTGTCGCAGAATATCGGGGATAAGATGTTCAAGGCGTGGAAGTAAAATTTCAAAAGGGAGATGATTAAAGGCATCTCCTTTTTGTTTGTTATTTATGCAGATGGTCAATTAACAATAATCAATTGTCAAGGAATTATTTTTCACCGCTATAAAACAGGGTTTTGGACGCATGGAGATACAATGACGGTACAAAAAGAGTGGAAACAAGCCTTAAAACGCTGATTTTCGGACTAAAGCATGGTCAATTACATGATTTTACTTATTTTTGCAATACCTTAAGATAGATGAGGTGCCGAAATAACTTTTCACAGCACGGATTTGTAGATGGACAAATATTTTGAACCAATAAATAAATTGTATCTTTCACAGCCTTTTGACGAAAGGGGTGATGAGGGCAATTTGAAAAAATGTCTTCAAATTGCCGAAGCCTATGCTTTGGCAGAGAACGCCATTGTGTCGATGGGCGATTCTATAAGGAACTGCAGCTACTGTTTTTTCGGCGGACTGGCGGATGTGCTTGGTTTGTCAGCCGGGGAACGTTGTCCTACAATCCCATCACTTTATGAGGAGTTCATCTTTAACAGAGCTAATCAGGAAGACCTCATGCTGCGTCATGCCCATGAGCTCGCATACATACACCTCACTAAAAATAAAACGCCTGAAGAAAGGAGAAGTTACATACTGAGCGATAGTCTTCGTATGCTGGATAAAGACGGTGTTTGGCATACCATGCGGCATCGCATGTTCTCGCTTGAGGGAACGGTTGATGGCTGTTATTGGCTGAATATGTGTGTATATACACTGTGTATTGACAATCTGGATAAACCCAAAATCGTCAATACACGTACCGGGGAGTGCCGCGTATTGACGAATGATGATTATGTAAACCTTCTTTCTTCTCGTGAAATTGCAGTATTGAAGCTTATCAACAATGGCCTCCAAAGCAAAGAGATTGCCGAGCGACTATATATAAGCGTCAATACAGTTCACAGACACCGCCAGAATATAATGACTAAACTAAAAGTAGGCAATGCCATTGAAGCATGTAAGGTCGCAAGAGCAATGGGATTAATCCCCTAAACGGAAGTCTCCCACGTTGTCGGTCGACAGAGAAAGCTCGCTGAACTCGCTTACGCACTCTCCCTTAACAGGAGACTGCGAACATATGCCGAGATACAGTTTCGCCGGATAGTTGTTCTTGTAGAGGCGGACCATCTGCCATTCCTTGCCGTCGAGAGAGAAATAGCTTGCTATGGTGTGGGTATCTGACGATATCTTATAATATATATTGTCCTGTTCAACAACTTCATGGTTATTGTCGTCCGAAGTGCCGACGGTTCGTACCGTTACGACTCTATGCTTTCCGCGTTCATCCTGCTCAAAACAGAATTTCTGCCAAAGTGTGTCATTTGCCACAACCATCAGATTGGCTGCATTGTAAAGACCTTCTTCTGTGAATCCGGGTTTCAGACGCCCCTTGAATGTAAAGGGCTTGGTGTTGTCAATTTCCGTCAACAGGATTTTTGCTGTTGATTTAGTTAGTTTCCCGTTGGGGTCTATGAAGAGGTCGGTACCCTCAGGAGCGACAAAGCGTATTACGGAGTCTGTCTGACTTACTTGTTTGTCGGCATTGTTTGTCATTTTGGAGAAATGGATACCTCCCAATTTAACATCACAGTCCTGAATTTCAAAGGCAGGCTCATAAGTGTCGTCTTTTGCCTCCTCGTTTGGTGGCGTGCAAGCCGTAAGACTAAGAACAGTCAAAAGGGATGCTACAATTTTTTTTGATTTCATATGTAACTCGTTTTTTGTTTGTTTATTTGATGTTGCAAAATTATAGCTTTTCCACAGGTGGCACAATAGTCAATTTTAACCAAAATGAAAAGAATTGGTTATAGAGTTTGTAGACACATTGGATTATTAGAAAGGTGTTTTGTCAAGCCATGATTTGACAACTCTATCTAATTTAAGATGGTATGATTCCTGACACATGGCATCTAATTCTTTGAATATCTTTTATATGGAATACCCTCGCCCTCTCTCAATTTTCCAATCATACCGACCGTCTGCGACATCGCCAACCTTGTTGAGTGTGTGGCGATGTTTTTATTTCATCAAAGGGCTGTCGGTGTTCCGCATAGTCACAGAGCCATGCGCCGACCGCTTTCTGCTGCTCGATGGTCTCGCTCTACATCCTTCACTACTTTGATATAATTTTCCTGCTTCATATCTTATCTTTTTAAGAGTAAAATTCCTTCCGATTGTGGTACCTTCAATCAGGAAGTGACACAAAGGTACAGAACTGGTCATGAGCAAAACAAATTTCCAAATCACTAAAGGCTAAAACTTAACGCTTATTATTATATGAAGGTAATTTCATACTCACTTTCATACTCGAACGCTATATTTCAAGTAGTTACAGGGGGAATAAGAGGAACTATAATTTGCGGAGGGAAGGGATGACCATTGCCGACAAAAAAGAAAGTAGAAGAAAAATAGCCACATAAAATGGGCTTTGTTTCAAAAGGAAACATTATCTTTGCAAAGAAGACGGACAAAGAGAGTTCGTCATGTGAGTTTATAAATATGTGTTACCGCATTGTGTTACTCACTCAAATAGAACGCTACAACTGAATATCGGAAGACTCTGATAATGAAAAGATAACGCTTGATATTTTGCCAATAAAAAAGGCTCAATTCGGATACCAGGCGGATCACCAAGAAGTCAAGCCGAATTGCTAACTAACAGCAATTTGGCTTATTTCTTTCTCCAAAATTGTCTGCATATTCAAAATGGGAAAGCGGATTTATGGAGGGATTGCAAGCGACACGTTCTTTGCTGCCGCAGGCCGTAACAACCGAAGAGTGGCTCGGCGGCTCAAATTCCTTATAAAAGAGCAAGACGTATGAGGCAGTAAAATGTGCCCTAAACTCAGTTTTTTGTAAAAATCGCGGTTATAATCGCAAAAATTTGTACCTTTGTATTCTCTTAATCGTGATTTTTTGTATGGCAGTGAAAGTTGATACCCAAAAAGAGATTATCTTCGGCTCATCTGATCCGAACATTTCCCGTGTGCTTAGCAAGAATGAAAAGGATGGTGAGTTGCGAAAGGTTGCGCCGCGCATATATACCACCAACTTGGTTGACAGCTTGGAAAATATAGTGCGCCGAAACCTCATGGATATTCTGGTATATCGGTATCCGGACGCTATCATAAGCCATCGCAGTGCAAAAGAAATGCGGCCGACGGCCACAGGTGATTTCTTTCTTACCAATTCAACTACAAGGAGAGTAACTGACTTACCTGGTATAATTCTCAATTTTGTCAAAGGGCCAAAAGCGTCACCGCATGATATCCCGTTTATGGGTATGCACATATCGGGAGAACACCGGTATATGCTTGAGAATATGCAAGTGTCAAGAAAATCAGGCGATGAATCACGAGTTCTTCCAATCAGTGGGATTGAAAATAAACTCGAACAGATATTGCTCACCGGTGGTGAAGACCGCCTTAACGAATATCGCGACGAACTGAGAACCGTTGCTGAAGAATTGGGTATGCAGACGGAATTTGCCAAGATCAACAGTATAATTTCCACGTTGCTCTCAACTCATGATGCTAAAGTGTTGTCAACTGACTCTGCAAAAGCACTTGCTGTCGGTAATCCGTTTGACCAGACAAGGGTTGAACTGTTTGAAGTGCTTTTTGATGCGATAAAGGACCAATATTTTGTTATCCGCAACAACCGTAATACTGATGAGGAATCGTTCCGGCTTTTCTCATTCTTTGAGAGCTATTTTTCCAATTATATAGAAGGAACGGAGTTTGAGATTGACGAAGCGAAAGCGATTGTTGACTCCGGTATTCCCATGCCTCGCCGTGATGAGGATTCACACGACATACTCGGAACATTCAAGGTATTGTCCAACCGTGCCGAGATGATGAAGACGCCGACATCGCCCAAAGAATTGTTTTCGATTCTTAGCCACAGACACAGCATCCTACTTGAAGGACGCCCCCACATGAACCCCGGCATTTTTAAAACGAAGAACAATCGTGCCGGAATGACGGAGTTTGTGGACTATCAACTTGTGAAAGGCACGCTCTCACAAGGCTTCAAATATTATGCAGCCTTGACAGACCCGTTTGCCCGTGCGATATTCATGATGTTTATGATTAGTGAGGTGCATCCGTTCAATGACGGAAACGGCCGTGTCGCCCGTGTGATGATGAACGCCGAACTTGTACGAGCCGACCAATCGCGTATCATTGTCCCGACAGTCTTCCGCGAAGATTACATCCTCGCTTTGCGTAAGCTGACCCGCCACAAAGACCCGCTCGCATACATAAACGTGATGACCAAACTCCAGCAGTTCAGCGATAACCTATACGGCACCGACTTTACAGAGCTGAAGAATTACCTTGCCGCCTGCAACGCCTACGAAGAACCCTCGCAAGCAAAACTACAGATAATTAATCGTACAATACTATAATACAAGTAAGATTGAACTATGGCAAATGTAAAACTTCCTAAAATACCCAAAGATGAATTCTATGAAGATTGGGTTGCAGCCACATTATGTGCTAGTGGATACTATGTAGATAGAAGGATTAGTCTAACGGATCCAACTAATATTCTTGAGCTTGACGTAGTCACTTCAAAATTTGAAAGTGGCAAAGTATCCAAAACAATTGTAGAAATAAAGTCTGGGAAGTGGGGATTCCCTGACCTTTTTAAAGTTAGAGGGTGGCTAGATTATCTAAGTTTTGATAAAGGAGCTTTTGTTTCGTTGAATTGTAAGAAACAAGATTATAATTATATACAGCAAGAAGCACAAAAAATTAATGTGTCATTGACCAACGTTGAAATAACATCAACTTCTATTTCGGCTGATGAGTTTATTTCATATTGGAACATACCAACTATTGATACTATGCATAAAAAATGTGCTATTGCTATTCTTAGATACGCATTTTGGCTAGAACGCAAAATGTTTGATGAATATATTGTTCCTATGGCTCGTGGTGACAAACCTCTTTTAGATGCTGTATTAATAAAGAAAAGTATCTTAGATGTTAATGTCCATAGTTTTTTCATTGCTGATCCTTATACAAGATTGCATAGAGTTTTTAAATCGTTCATAGAGCATCGAAATTTAACACAACGAATTGATACATATCTAAATGGAGGAGATATTAATGATATAGAGAACGCCACTCTAAGTCAGTCTTCATTTAGCCGATTGTATTATGATGTTGAGCCCCAAAAAGATAGGCTTCATGCATCATTGTATTCAGAATTAATTTGTCGTTTGACAGTTTTAAAACTATGTGTTGAAGAGATTATTAAGTGTGATAATTTAGACGAATTTATACAATGGTTTGAAAAGAGTAGTCTTCCTAGTAAGAATATAAAAGAAGGTATTGAAAAATTAAAGGAGCAATCATATTATTATTTATATCCACACTTTTGGCAGATATTCATCTATGTTTTTGGCGGTTTTATACTAATGTCAAAAAAGGATGATGAATATTTACTCCTTTCTGAGTTGACAGGTATTCCCGTAGAGGGGGTTGATAACGCATTATCCGCATTCGATATACTTTTCCCTATACCTCATAAATCATGGCTTTTTGACAAACCAAGAACTTGCATTAGAATTCTTCGATTTATGCCACTCCCAATTAGTGGTCTAGGAGCTAACTTTAGAAGATTTGTATATAGTGAGGGAAAGGAAGAAAAGGGTAGTTATGATTATCTAAAAACGTTATTGCCTCAGGACTATACATGCTCAGATCTAATAAAATTCAATAATTTGACTGTTGCATATTTTACTAAGGGTTCTTAACTGAATTTTAATAATGACGTCTTTCATATTTGTCATATTAGGTAAACAATTTGATATTGATATTAGTGTCCTTAATATTTTTAATACTTATAGACATTGAACACTGGAGGAAATTCATTAACTTTGCATTACAGGATTTGCAATCCTCTGCAGAACATTGAAGAATCAGCGTGATAGATAAGTGAGTCACCCGACCGACGGGTTGATAACTTGCTGATACTCACCATACAGCGTCGGAGTTTAACGGCTCCCAGGCGGATCACCAAGAAGTCCGAACTTCTACCGCAAAACGCTGAAAATCAAGTGATTTTCGGCGTTCTTCTTTTTGGGCGGCTTATGTGGGTTGGGCGGTTGCTTCGTATTCCTTGCGGTGGGTCATTATTTTTTCATGTTGGTCTGCGCCCACTGCGTGAGCTGCTGAATGAGGGGTAGGAGTGATTTGCCGACTTCAGTGAGACGGTATTCGACTTTAGGGGGCACAACTGCATACACTTTGCGGTCGATAAAGCCGTCGGCTTCGAGGGTGCGCAGCGTAGTTGAGAGCACTCTCGATGACACATCGGGAATCAGGCGGCTGAGTTCGTTGAACCTGACAACGCCTTGTTCGCCGATGATTAGCACCGTGAGCAGTGCCCATTTGTTGCCAAAGCGGGCTATGACGTTTCTGACGGGACACATCTCTATGATTGAACCGGTTTCTTCTTTCTTTATCATATGTCGGGATAGTTACTTTTATTCGCAAAGTTAGTTCTATATTTCGATATATCCGCAAAAATTATCCGATTATGGTTCGCCCCGATGAAAAAAATGTGGCGCCGATGAATTTTTTCTCACTGATAATCAGTAAAACCGATAAAAAGGTTACTATGGGCTGAAAATGTAACTTCTTGACATGCAGGTGTTATTGTCGTAACTTTGCAGCGCATAAACCAAAATATTATGAATGATATGAAACAGATTCAGACAATCGAGAAAGGCGCGAACTTCAGCGCGGCAAACTTCGGCAACCTCGCCGACATCAAGAATTACGTTCTCGAACTCGGCCCGGACGTCAAGATTCCGGGAAAGGTGTTCGGCGGTCAGGCTGTCGGCGCAACGGGCGGCGAGTTCTCATTTCAGGTATTCGCTCCGGGTCAGGAAACCGGTTTCCTCCACACCCACAAGAATCATGAGGAACTCTATTTCTTTCTCGCGGGCAAGGGAGAGTTTCAGGTTGACGGCGATCTCTTTCCGGTTGAGGAAGGTTCAGTGGTGCGCGTGGCTCCCGACGGCCGCCGCAGCGTGCGCAACAACGGCACCGAACCCCTTGTGATGCTCTGCGTGCAGTATCGCGCCAACACGTTTACCGCCGATGATGCCGCCGACGGAAACATTCTCAATGAACCCGTAAAGTGGTAAGAAGATGAGGCTGAAGATGGGATTGCTACAAATTTTAGTCGATGAGTAGAAATCTTGAAACCGACATGAAAGCCGGTCAGGAGTTATGCTTGGTAAGCAAAGCTCTTGACCGGCTTTTCAGTGCTTCCTGATTATTTATTCATGAGCTGCCTTTTCGGTAAGTTTGTTGAGCCGTTGGGCATGGGCTTTGGCGCGTCCGCGGAATGTGGCGAGCTGTTCCTCGTCGGTGTTTCCGGCAATAATCATGCCGCCCGAGAACACATAGCCGCCCCATTCCATCAGGCAGTGGTTGGGTATCCCGGCTAAGGATAATATCAGGTCGTCGATTGTCATTTTCTGCACACCGTAGCGGCTATACATATCTGCTGAACCTCCGGCCGTGAAAGATGCGATGAGCCGTTTGCCTTGCAGTTTGTCGCCGCCGCGTCCGTATGCGAAGCCGAAAGCCAGCACCTCTTCCAGCCACCTGTGCATGACCGAGGGACAGCTATACCACATAATCGGGAACTGGAGCACGATTGTGTCGGCATCGAGCAGCTTCTTCTGTTCAGCCTCCACATCTATATTGCCGTCGGGATAAAGTTCCGTTATGTTGCTGATTTCCGCATCGGGATTGATGCGTTTGAATTCTTCGATGATAGCTCTGTTGGCTACCGAGTCTTTCCAATATGGATGACCAACTATTACCAAAATTTTTTTCATCAGTTATCTTATTGCTTTATATAATTTATAACTATATTTGACGGGTTTAGTTCAGTCTGGTCAAGAAGCTGAAGATTCTTGACCATGTGAAATATGAAGGTAAACGTAGCCATTCGATTGCAATCGGGTGGCTATGTTGTTTTGTGCTGACCGACGGGTATGTATGAAAACAAATGTGGAGGCGCGTCATCTCGACGAGCCTCCACGAGGGGATTTTACGGTAGTACTTAAATGCTATTATTCGTTATGTCTAAGCCTATTGTTTTTATGTAGTACACTTAAAATGAAAAAGATTCGTTTTTGTTTCCCTTTCGGTACTGCAAAGATACAACACTTAAACGCCCGAATGCAAGCAAAGTGTTATTTAACATACGTTGGTTAAAATGTCTGCTTCGCTGGTCTGAAATTCTTATGTGATTGACAAAAGATTGAAAACTGCGGAATTTGGTGGCATTTTGCCATGAATTGTGTCGTGAATTGCGGTTTTGTATTGATGTTAAAAAGTGTTTACAGGCCCTTGCGGAATGAACGGCGACGTTTGTGCTGCTCGTAATTGAAGTATTCCCATTGTTTCTGCACGTTGTCGTTGCTTTCGAGTTCGGGGTTTGTCTCGGCGTGTTTGAAGCCCATTTCGATGAAGCGCGGAATCAGGTGTTCAAACAGCAGGGCGTTCACACCTTTGCCCTGATATTCGGGCTTGATGGCCACGAGCAGCAGGTCGACGATGTCGGTCGCCCCCGTGCCGCGCAGCGCCTTGAGCAGCGGAATCCAGCCGGTGGGGAACAGCTTGCCGCCGCTCTTTTGCAGCGCGCGAGAGAGCGAGGGCATGGCGATGCCGATGCCGACGAGGTTGTCGTCGTTGTCGACGATGACGCAGACGCTGTCAAGCCTGATGATGTCGAGATACATCTTGATGTAATGCTCGATCTGTCGGGGCGTCAGCGGCGAATAGCCGTAGAGCTTGTCGTAGGCTTCGTTGATGACCTGAAAAAGTTTCTGGCCGTATTGGTCCTTGAGCTTTTTTCGCGTTGTGAGCTTAGCTGTGTGCAGCCCGAAGCGCTGACGCACTATGTTGCACACACGGGTCATCTTTTCAGGCACGGCGTCGGGCACTTCGATGAAGAATTCAACCCAGTCGGCGTCTTTCTTATAACCCATGCGCTCCATGTGGGCGGGATAGTAGGGATAGTTGTAGATGGTGGCCATGGTCGACAGGCGGTCGAAGCCTTCGACGAGCATGCCTTCATAGTCCATGTCGGAGAATCCGAGCGGCCCGACAATCGAGGTCATGCCTTTTGAGCGGGCCCAGTTCTCGGCCGTGGCGAAGAGTGCGTCGACCACTTCGGCGTCGTCAATGAACTCGACGAAGCCGAAGCGCGCGTCCTTGTTGCCGGTGCGGGCGTTGACGGCGTTGTTGATTATGCCGCATATGCGCCCCACGGGTTTGCCGTCGCGCAGAGCCAGCCAGCAGGCGCTTTCGCAGAATTCGAACGCCGGGTTCGTTTCGGGGCGCAGGGTGTTGACGTCGTCCATAATCAGCGGCGGCACGAAGAATTCGTTGCCCTTGTAGTGGTCTATGCCGAAGCGCACAAATTTGGTGAGTTCGCGCTTGGTCAATGGAATCGGTTTGATTTCTATTGTGGACATGTTGATACTTTCTGTGAATGAATTGAAAAGCCGGTCAGCTGTTTATTTGACCGGCATGAAAATGATTATTGTTGTCAGCAGCGCCACCATCAGCATCAAGAATGCGATGACCCCGAGATAGAGGCGCTTGTATGAGCCGCCGGCAATGGCCAGCTGCAGTTGCTGCACCGACGTGTAGGGTTGCGGACCCACGCATCGTTCGGCCACGGCGCGCAGCCGCTGGTCGGCGTCGGGACAGGCGTCGAGCGCCGCGAGCATCACGCGGCCGAAGGCGCGAATGTCGTCGGCCACGTCGGTGGGCGCCAGGGCGTTCTTCTGGTCGAAGCCGACGTCGATGACTTTCAGATTGTGAATCTTCTCGGTGAAAATCACCGTTTCGCAGCGTATGGGGTAGTGGACAATATGGTTTGTCTGAAGATAGTCAATGGCGTTGACCAGGTCGTGGGCCAGTTTGTTGACTATGTCGGGCGTAACCTCATGTTTCTCTATGAGCTTGGCCAGCGAGTCGCCATAGACGTCGTCAGTGATGATGCAGCGGCCCAGGCTCGGCACGTCTTCCAGGTCGTTGATCATGATTATATGACTGTGGGCCAGATTATAGCGCACCTCAAACTCGCGGTCGAGCAGCTGGCGGTAATACGGGTCGTCTTTCAGCTCGGGTTTCAGGGTTTTGAGCATCACCCATTTGCCGAATTTCTTGGCGGTGTAGACGTCATAGAACTCCTCGTCCCATTCGGGCAGGTGTTCAATCTCGGTCCATTTGGGGTCTGATTCAGTATTTGTCTGCATCGGTGGGAGCGTTGAGAATCGGAATTTCGCGGTCAATGGAGTGGTCGAGCGAAATCAGCGTTTCCGTGCCCGTTACGCCGGGAATCATCTGAATGCGGTCGTTGAGCAGGCGCATCAGGTGCTCGTTGTCGCGCGCGTAGAGTTTGATGAGCATGGTGTAGGGGCCGGTGGTGTAGTGGCACTCGACCACTTCGGGAATCTGAAGCAGATGGGGCACGGCGTCGCGATACATTGCGCCGCGTTCAAGATTCACGCCGATGTATGTGCACGTCGAGAAGCCGAGAAAACGCGGATTCACCTTGTAGCCCGAGCCGGTGATGACGCCGAGGTCAATCAGGCGCTGTATGCGCTGGTGAATGGCTGCCCTGGACACTCCGCATACCGCCGCCACGTCTTTCGACGGAATTTTGGCATTGCGGATTACGATGTCAAGAATTTTTTTGTCGAGGTTGTCAAGTAATTCCATTTGTTTTGTGCCTAATTTGGTTGCAAAATTACACAAAATTTACAAAAATGCCAACATTTTGCCATAGATTTTCTCATTGTGCCCCATTGTGTGAAAAACATACGGCCCCGACATCAGGCGATGTCGGGGCCGCTGAGAGTGAGTGTTCCGGTCGGGTTACTCTTCGACGAGAATGCCCAGCTCGGCGCCGGCGCCGAAGTCCTGACCGTTCTGGCTCGAGAGGCCGGTGAAGCGGACGTAGCGAGCCTTGACGGGCTTGAACTCTATGCGCTTGTTCTTCTTGTTGCGCTCGAAGGTGCCTGAGGCCACTTCGGTCCAGTTGCTGTTGTCGTTGCTGACTTCAATCTTCCAGTCTTTGATGTCGCCGTTTTCGCCGCCATCCTGACGCGGAAGGTATGTGAAGCCCTTGACCGATTTTTCGGTTGCGCAGTCAAACACAATCCAGTGGGGATAGATTGCCTGCGTAACGCCGTAGACGGTGTGCCAGATGGTCGACGGATCGCCGTCGGCGAGGTTGGAGGCAGGCTGGTCGTTGAGCTCTGACGAGCATGCAATCACTTCGACCGGGATATTCTCCATGTAGGGGAACTCGGCCGTAACGGCGAAGTCGGGCGCAGAGGCGTCCCATGCGGTTACCTTGCCGCCGCCGAGCAGGTTGAACGGCTCGGTGTAGGCTATCGGTTTCAGTTTGGCCATTGCTTTTTGTCCCTCTTTGGAGCCGATGCGGTTGACTGTGTAGATAATCTCAGCTCCCGGTTTTGCCGAGAAGATGTTGACGTTGCCGAAGCGGTCGCGGCTGATGGTGAGCGGGTGCTCGCCGTTGGAGCTGACAGAGGCCTGACGCTGCAGGTCGGCGCCTGCCTTGACGGGGCGAATCATGAAGCTGAAGCTCTGCGGGGCGGCAAACGTGCGGTAGGGCTTCAGAGTGATGCCCTGGCCGCAGCTGGCACCGCCGAGACCGGTTACCTTGCGGTCGAGGTGCAGGGTCGTGCCCTTGCTCTCGGGCAGTTCATAGGGGTGGGCGGCCACGGTCATCTCCATGTCGTCCCAGGGCAGTGCAGATGCGCTCATGGTGCCCTCGGTGGCGATGAACTGTACGCCGTTGCCCTCCTTGTCGGTCAGCGCGTTCCAGCGCACGTCCTCGCGGTTGCCCATGCTCTGGGGCTTGGGGAAGGGAATGAACTGCTCGCTGACGGTGCTCATGTAGAGGCCGACGTTCTGCGACACTTCGCGGTCGTTGAAGTTATTGACGGGGCCGCGGCCGTAGTAGGTATATTCGCTCAGCTCCGAGGGCAGAGTCATGGCGTAGCCGAGGCGGGGCAACAAGAGGGTGGGGCGGTTGGAGTTAATGGCGGCCGAGAGTTCGATTGTGCCGTCGGGATAGACCACCCATATCTGCTCGGTCGTGAATTTGAAGTCATCGGGGCCGAATTCGCGGCCGTCGCGAATGGTATAGGTGCCCTGCTCGCCGCCGCCGCTGGCCGCCGCGCCGCGCGGGGCTTGCGATTCAACGGTGTATTTCAGCACTGCCGCGCCGTCGGGGCGCACGTATGCCTTGTGGCCGAGAGCCTTGTGGCGGAGGTTGTGGAGGCCGTTGGCGAACCATGAGCCGTAGTTCCACACGTCGTTGTCGACCGGCGCGCGGAATGCGTTGAGCACGGGGCCGTTGCCGGGCGTAATTATCTGTTTGCCGCCGTAGGTCAGCGAGGCGATGGTGCCCGTGGCGTTGTCGAAGTCAACTGCGAAACCGTCGCCCGAAATCTTGTCGGTGGTCTCACCTTCGGTGAGGTTCAGTTTGCCGCTGACGGCCAGGGGAGCGAAGGGCTCGGCGGCCTTGACGGGCAGCTGAACCTCGGCCTGCACGTAGCCGGCCTTGGCCCAGGGCTTGTCTTCGTTGAGCAGGAACTGCAGGGTTACATAGTACTCGCCTTCGGGGTCGGCCGCGATTTTGGCGTAGTCATAGGGAATGGACCATGTCTGCTTGTCGCGCGGGCCTACGTCCATGCGCGGACGGTTCACGCTTTCGCCGCGGCCCACTTCCACGCCGTTGCGCGTCAGTATCCAGCGCGGGCTGAGGTCGGACATGGGCGTGAAGTAGTTCTTGTTGAACACTTCGACGGTGCCTGTGGTCATGTCGAGGGGCTTCACGCCGACATACTGGTGCACGCGCTTCACCTCGGCAAACTGCGGTTTGGGCGTGAAGTCGGGGAAGAGAATGCCGTTCATGCAGAACATGCCGTCGTTGGGCTTGTCGCCGAAGTCGCCGCCGTAGGCCATGAACTTCGTGCCGTCGGGGGTGTAGTACCATATGGCCTGGTCAACCCAGTCCCAGATGGCGCCGCCGCAGATGAAGTTAGTGCTCTCGATTGCGTCCCAGTAATCAATAAAGCCGCCCAGGGCGTTACCCATCGAGTGGGCATATTCGCTGATGTGGAAGGGGAACTTGTGGCCGGTCTTGCCGGTGGCCATCTCCTGCACGTCGACGATGGCGGGATATTGGTTCGAGCCCATGTCGACGATGGCGTTGTTGCGCTCATATTGCACGGGGCGCGAGGGGTCGAAGGCTTTCAGGGCGTTGTAGGCGTGGACAAAGTTCTCGCCCGGGCCGGCTTCGTTGCCCAGACTCCAGATGACGATCGAGGGGTGGTTGATGTGGGCGTGAGCCATCTCCAGGTTGCGGGCAATGGTGGCGTCGCGCCATTCAACGGGGTGAGAGAGCGAGGCCGAGCCATAGCGGTACTGATGGCTCTCGAGGTTGGCCTCATCTTCGAGATAGATGCCGTATTTGTCGCAGACTATGTACCAGTAGGGGTCGTCGTTATAGTGCGAGTTGCGCACGTGGTTGATGTTGCCCTGCTTCATGATCATCGCCTCGCGCTCCATCTGCTCGTGAGTGAGCGTATGGCCCGTGTTGAGGTTGTTCTCGTGGCGGTTCACGCCTTTGAGCTTCACGGGGCGGTTGTTGACGTAGAAGTAGCGGCCTGCCAGTCCGAATTCGTCGGCCTCGGCGGGAGTGTCGCGAATCTCGACCTGACGCACGCCGAAGTAGGTGCTGACCGTTTCGAGCACTTTGCCCTTGCCGTCGAGCAGCTGCGCAACGAGCACGTAGCGGTTGGGCGTTTCGGCGCTCCAGAGGTTGGCGTTCTCAAGGGTGAAGGTGGTGTTCTTTTCGGTTTCGGTTCCGGCGTTGACGTCGAAAGTGCCGAGGCTTGTCTGCTCCTTGACCGGCGCGCCGGTCTTGTCGGAGTAGAGCTCTACGGGATATATTTCATATTTGATGCGCGTACCCTTGACGGCTTTCTTGCCGAGGTTGCGCACGGTTGCGTCGATGCTCACCTGCGCGTCGACCGGCCCGGTGGGCTCGGCGTCGGGGGCGATGACGGTGCGCACGGCCAGGTCGCTGATCTGAGCCTGCGGTGCGGCGGTCAGATAGGTCGAGCGGATAATGCCGGGCAGGCGGAACATGTCTTGCGCCTCGAGCATGCCGGCGTCGCTGTAGCGGTAGACCTCGAGCGCCACGGTGTTCTCGCCCTTGGGCTTGAGATAGCGTGTGATGTTGAACTGCGCCAGATTGCGCGAGTTCTTGCTGAAGCCGACATACTTGCCGTTGATCCAGAGGTAAAAGAACGAGTCGACGCCGTCGAAGTTGATGTAGACCTCGCGGCCTTTCCAGTCGGCGGGCACTGTGAACGTGCGGCGATATGAGCCGACTTCGTTGCGGTCGGTGTAGGTCGTGTAGCTCCGGTCGAGCGGTTCGCGCATCACGCCGCCTTTCCAGTCGCCCACGGAGTCGCGGTTGACCCAGAAGGGCACGAGCTGGTTGGTGTAGATCGGCTTGCCGTATTTCAGCGAGCCGTCGGTCTGAATGCCCTGCACGTTCCAGCAGCCGGGCACCTGAATGTCGTCCCAGCCCGAGGCGTCGAAGTCGGCCTTGTAGAATTCTTGCGGCCGCTTGTCGGGGTGGTTCACCCAGTTGAATTTCCACGTGCCGTCAAGGCTTTTGTAGTACTCCGAATACTGCGGCAGCACTTTCAGCGCATTGTCTACGGACGCGAAGTTGAAAAAGTAGGCATGGGGCTGCTCCTTGTTGAGGCCGAGAGCCTCCGGATTTTCCCACTCGGTGCCTGCGGGGGCGGCGACGTCGCCATAGGCGAATCCGCCCAAAGGAGTAGTGGCAGATGCCGTCAGGGCCATTACCGCCACAATTCCGCTCAAAAGAGTCTTTTGCATGAATCTCAGACTTAAAGTTAAAAGAGGGTTATAAATAATGTTGCGAATTTACGCAAAAAAATTAAGAATTAAGAATTAAAAATTAAGAATTGTTGTTTTTTAACGGGGCAGCAGACGGCCCGGGACCGGTTTCGGGCGCGGTTTGACTATGTCTCAATGAATCAGCGAGGTAGTTGAATCCGGTAAATTTTTTTCAAAAAAAGTTGCTGAAAAATTTGCACAGTCCAAAAACTCGCCGTAACTTTGCAGTGTTCAAAGCGAACAACGAAACTTAAAAATGATGGCTCATTAGCTCAACTGAATAGAGCATCTGACTACGGATCAGAAGGTTACAGGTTTGAATCCTGTATGAGTCACAAAGCGCCGAAGTCTTCTGACTCCGGCGTTTTCTTTTAACTGACATATAGATATGAAAATCGGAGACAAGGTGCCCGACCTGCTGGGCACGGACCAGAACGGTGCCGAGGTGCGACTCGGCGATTTCGGCGGCAAAGACGTCGTGTTGTATTTCTACCCCAAAGATTCCACTCCCGGCTGCACCGCCGAGGCCTGCTCGCTGCGCGACAACCACGCCGCGCTCCTTGCCAAGGGCTATGCCGTGGTCGGCGTGAGTGTCGACTCGGCTGCATCTCATCAGAAGTTCATTGCCAAACACGAGCTGCCCTTCCCACTCATTGCCGACACTGACCATCGGCTCGTCGAAACGTTCGGCGTATGGGCCGAAAAATCCATGTGCGGCCGCAAATACATGGGCACCGTGCGCACCACCTTCATCATCGCCCCCGACGGCACGGTGAAAAACATCATCGGCCCCAAGCAAATCAAGACCAAGACCCACGGCGACCAGCTCCTCGCCCTCTGACGGTCGGCCGTCAAATTGTAGGGACGCACGGCCCGTGCGTCCGCAGCTGTGCGGTGTGTAATTGGCTGTAGTATTGGTTGTTGCCGGCGGACGCACGAGCCGTGCGTCCCTACACAAATCCCCCGTGGTGCCCGAATTGCCCGCAGGGCATTATCTTTACGTTAACCCGGTCATGGCGCGCAGCGCCTTGGCCGGGCTTCCCGCACTCCCACCTCCCGTTGCACGCAGGGCATCGTCTAATTTGCGAGAGTCCTCCCCCTTCCGGTGTAGGGGCGGTTCATGAACCGCCCGCTATTCGCCAATGCACCAACCGACATAATACGTGGTATAATCTCCGGCAATCATGGTCGCTAACAAGGAGCGGCGGATTCTTCCGCCGCCGCACCCGCAGTTGCCTATCGCCAAACGCCTTGTCTCGCAAGCCGGCGGAATAATCCGCCGCTCCCTAAAAAATCCCCCATAAATCACTTGGATTCTAGAAATTTTTGCTAACTTTGCGGTTGCAGACCGCCATGCAGAGTCCTCGGTCCGGGGTCAAGCGGGCGGGTTGCAAAAACATAACTGAAAGCGTTTACTCGACGCTCTTTCTTGACGGTTAGAAATCTGGTAAATTTCATTGATTAGTCAAGAATGAAGCAGACGGTAGATGCCTTTCGTGGATATGTATATTCGTCTTATCAAGTGAGAACTTGACAAGATAAAAGTACATATTTCCGCGTGAGGTCTCTGCAGGTTTGCTCGTTCAACTAATCAGGGTCATACCAGAACCTCTAACCGTGGAACGGGCAACAAGTACGGCTCTCACGCTTTTATTTTATCATTATCATGTTTTTGTGCCAAAGAGTGAGCCCGAGGCATATTCCGTACAATTCACATTATGAAATCAAGCATTTCAAAACTCCTCACTCTCTGCATCTCGATTCTATTGTGGGTAGACGCCTCCGCCCACGATTTTGAGGTCGACGGCATCTACTACAACATCACCGACCCCGCCGCCAAAACCGTCGACGTAACCTACCGCGGTGATTATCCCGGGGTATATGATGAATACAGCGGAACTGTGGTCATTCCTAACGTTGTAGAGTACAATAGCGTGGAATACTCCGTTACCTCTATAGGCGAATGCGCATTCGAGTTTTGCGACCGACTGACCTCCGTAATTATCCCCAAATCGGTTACCTCTATTGGCCAATCCGCATTCTACGACTGCGACGGCCTGATAAAATCGGCATATCCCGAAGGTTTGTCCAATCCATTTGGCGATAGAGTCTCTATCTGTTATCCGAGAGACGCTGTCTTTACGGAAGACGGTGTCATTTATAATTCTGATAAAACTTCATTACACTTTGTTCCGCTCGATTGGACCGGAGAGTTCGAAATTCCAAATTCCGTTACCTCAATCGGCCAATTTACATTCTACTGCTGCAGCTATCTATACGCCGTAACGATTCCTAATTCCGTTATCTCTATAGGCAACTACGCATTCTCCGCCTGCAGCCGATTGACTTCAGTATCGATTGGCAATTCTGTTACCTCTATTGGCGAAGGTGCATTTTTTGGCTGCAGTATGCACTCCGTAACAATCCCCATTTCCGTTACAGAGATTGGTGATTGGGCTTTCGTTTACTGCAGTGCTCTGACCACCGTAACAATTCCCAATTCCGTTACATCTCTCGGTAACGGAGCATTCAGGTACTGCAGCGGCCTAACCTCCGTAACAATCCCCAATACAGTTACTTCTATCGGCCAATACGCATTCGAAGGCTGCAGCGGGCTGACCACCGTAACAATCCCCAATTCCGTTACGTCTATAGGCAGAGATGCATTCCGCGGTTGTAGCGAGCTGACTACTGTAACAATCCCCAATTCCGTAACCTCTATCGGTGAATCCGCATTCTCCTGCTGTAGTAGCCTGACCTCCGTAACAATTCCCAATTCCGTAACCCATATCTGGGCTGATACATTCTACCTATGCAGCAGCCTGACCACAGTAACGATTGGCAATTCCGTTTTATTTATTAATGATTATGCGTTCAAAGGGTGCACCGGGCTGAAGGATATTTATTCATTGGCCACGGTGCCGCCGGCGTGTTCGTCGTATGGCGTGTTTGGTGAGGTTAACAAGGATAATTGTGCGCTGCATGTTCCGCTTGGCTGCACTGCCGCGTATAGGGAGGCCCGCGAATGGGAGGATTTCCTGATGATTACCGAAACGGACTTTAGCGACATAGAAGAAATCAAGGTCGACGCCGAGGGCCGTGGCGGGGAGGTCTACAACCTGCAGGGCGTGCGCGTCGGCAAGCCTTCGCGTCCGGGCATATACATCGTGAACGGCAAGAAAATCCGCATCTGAAAAACACACAATCCGCAAGAAACGGCGCGACCCCGCACGGAGCCGCGCCGTTTTTGTGTATGCCATCGTGTAGGGACGCACGGTTCGTGCGTCCGCAGCCGCGCGGTGCGTAATGAGCAGTGGCGTTGGTCGTTACCGGCGGACGCACGGGCCGTGCGTCCCTACACGTATGGGTTGGTTTTTTGCGAGCTTACTCCAGGAAGGCGGCGAAGGCGCGAACGGTGTGGGCGATGTCGGTGAGGGAGGCGGTTTCGCGCACGGAGTGCATGGCCCAGAGGCCGATGCCCATGTCGACGCCGCGCACGTCGAGCTGCGCCGTCAGTATGTTGCCGAGGGTCGAGCCGCCGGGCGAGTCGCTGTGGTTCACGAACTCCTGCACGGGCACACCGGCGCGCTCGCAGAGCCACTTGAACGCGGCGGCCGAGTCGGCGTCGGTCATGTATTTGCAGTTGGCGTTGACTTTCACCACGGGGCCACCGCCGAGCATGGGGTGGTTGACGGGGTCCATCTTTTCGGAGTAGTTGGGGTGCCAGGCGTGGGCGCAGTCGGCCGAGATGAGGAAGCTGCCGCCGACGGAGCGGGCAAAGTCTTCGGCCGAGCCGCCGATGGCGCGGTTGACGCGGCGCAGCACACGTCTGAGCCAGGGCGAATGGGCGCCCTGTTTCGTGGCCGAGCCGGTCTCTTCGTTGTCGAACACGGCCAGCACCTTCGTGCGCTCGCCCGCGGGTGCGTCTTTAATTGCCTGCAGGCCGCACCATGCCATGGCGAGGTCGTCGAGCCTGCCGCTGTTGACCCACGTCGAGTCGGCGCCGACAATGGCGGCCGGCTGGGCGTCGAAGAGCGTCAGGTCGTAGTCGAGAATCTCGTCGGAAGCCACGCCGAGGTGATTGGCCAGCAGCCGCCTCACGGCGCCGTCGCCGCCGAGTTCGGCCGAGATGTAGCCGAGCACGGGCAGCATGTCTTTCTGGGCCGAGAGGGCCACGCCGCTGTTGACCGTGCGGTTGAAGTGGATTGCCAGGTGAGGAATCACCAGTTTCGGCTCGTCGAGGCGCACGTTGACCGTGCGCGGCTGCCAGACGGGCGACTCCGAGCGGAGCACGACGCGGCCGCTCAGCCCCAGCGGGCGGTCGAACCATGTGTGCCAGATTGCGCCGCCGTAGACCTCCGTGTTCAGCTTCACCATGACCGAGCCGTCGGCGGGATTCGTGGAGCAGCCGATTTCGGGCCGCGGCTTCAGGCGGAAGCCGGGCGAGTCGCTGTGGGCGGCAATCAGAGCCATGGGCGCGGCGGCGTCAGAGCCGACAATGAATGCGGCCAGGGCCGTGCCGTTTTTGGTTACGTAGTGGCGCGCGCCGGGGCGCAGCGTCCACTCTTCGGTTTCGTCCAGAAGGGTGAATCCGGCTTCGCGCAGCAGGGAAGCCATGGTGTCGACCGCAAGGAAGTTGCAGGTCGAGGCGTCGATAAATTCCGTGAATTTCATGAGTGGGAGGTGAATTTCCGCAGTGCGGCTTTGAGGTGAGAAATCAGGGTGCGGGTCAGGCCGTAGTGGCGGCGCATGATGGCGAAGCGCTCGCGCAGCGAAGCGCGGCGGTTGGCGGTGGTTACGCCTTCGCTGAGATAGTTGGCCGTGTAGCCGTCGATGTAGATGTTGAGCGGCGAGCGCCGCAACACCTTGCACGCCCAGTCGTAGTCGGCCGAGAAGCGATAGCGCAGGTCATATTCCGGCGCAAGGTCGCGGCGCACGAGCATGGCCTGATGGCACACGGTCATGCCCCGGCTGAAGCTCATGAAGTCGAGGCGGCGCGGCGCGCGGAAGTGGCGCTCGCGCAGATAGTGCCCGTCGGCGTCGACGATGGCCGTCTGGCCGTAGACCATGCCCGGCTCCAGAGGGGCGGCGGAGGCGATGGCTTCGGCATAGCGGCGCAGGGTGTCGGCCGCGGGCAGAGTGTCGCCGGCGTTGAGGAAGAGCACATAGCGTCCCTGCGCCAGCCGCAGCCCCTTGTTCATGGCGTCATAGAGTCCGCGGTCAGGCTCTGAAATAACTTTGGCCAACGGGCAGGCGCGGGCAATTTCGACGGTGCGGTCAGTCGACCGTCCGTCAATAATCAGATATTCGAAGTCGGTAAACGTCTGAGCCTCGACAGACCGCAGCGTGGCGGGCAGCGTGGCTTCGGCGTTGAACGTTATGGTGATGACGGAAATCAGCATCAGCGCAGGCGGTCGGCCGACCGGAGCAGTTTTTCGTCGCTGATGATTCCGTGCACGGCCAGGCAGTCGAAAATGCCGCTGATGGCCATGCTCACCGGACCGAGAATGCACACTTCGGCCTCGGGGTTGGGCCCGAGCCACGAGAGGGCAACGGCGTAGCCGAGTGTAACGACAACGAACAGTGCGGCGAGTCGGCCGACGAGTTTCTGGCGGCGCAGATTGCGGTAGAGAAAAATGGCCAGCAGCGGCAGCAGCGTTGCCAGCAGTCCGAGCACGAGCAGCGGAATGTTGTTCTGCACGGTTACGAACGTGCCGTCAATGGCGAGCCAGTTCTGAGTGAGGCTGAAAATCGCGCACAGCAGCGCGACGATGAACCAAAGGGTCTGTATGCGTTGAATCTGCATGGTTGTGTGGGGGTCAGGATTTTAATGCGTTGAAAAATTCGGTTCGCAGGGCCGGGTCGTTTTCGAACGAGCCGAGCCAGTCGGTGGTGGTTGTCATGGAGTCCTGCTTCTCGACGCCGCGCATCTTCATGCACAGGTGGCCGGCGCTGCAGCTCACGATGACGCCCTCGGCGGGCAGTGTCTCGAAGATTTCGCGACACACCTGCGACGTCAGCCGTTCCTGCACTTGCAGGCGGCGCGCATAGGCGTCGACCACACGGGCCACCTTGCTCAGCCCCAGCATGTTGCCTTTCGGAATATAACCGACCGACATGTGGCCGAAGAATGGGAGCACGTGGTGCTCGCACAGAGAGTAGAACTCGATGTCCCTGACGATAATCATGCGCGAGCCTGCGTGGGTGAAGATGGCCTGGCGCATGATTTCGGACGGGTCAGTGCGATAGCCCGAGGTGGCGTAATAGAGCGCCTTGGCCGCACGCACGGGCGTTTTCAGCAGGCCCTGACGCGAGGGGTCCTCGCCCAGCAGCCTGATTATCTGCTCCATGTGGCCGGCAATTTTTTCTATCGTTTCGTTGTCGTAGTTTTTACGTTCCATTGAGAGTCAGAGTTTAATGCGGTCGCGCACGAGACGCATCTCGCGTGCATAGGAGGGGTATTCCTTTTTGAGCATGCCCATGGCGGCGCGGGCGTCGTCGTAGTTGCGGAAGTCGCCCACGCGCAGGCGCCAGTAGGGGGCGTCGTAGCTCACGTAGGTTGCATGTTCGGGAAAGCGCGAGCTGATTTTCGATGCGCGCGCCTGCGCCTCGTTCTTGCTTGTGCGCGCGTTGTTGCCGCTGTAGACCTGAATGCGGTAGCCGCCGGTCGGAGTCGGCGCGACGGCGTCTTTGTCGGCGCCGTCGGCGTGAGCGCCGTTGTGCACAAGGCGTGCGTTCAGCTTTTCGGGCTGAATCACCTTTGACTTGGCCGAGGCGTTGATGCAGTCGGCAATGGTGGTCGAGTCGGCCGGTTCGGCGCAGAAGGCGGCTGCGGCAGTCGCGGCACCGGCCGTCAAGATGAGGAGTAAACGTTTCATAGTCATATCTGATCAGAATAATTCGCCGGGAACCTGAAGAAGTCGAGGTCGTCGATGTCGTTTTTGTTTAGATGGTCAATGCTCGTCGAGAGTATGCTGATGAAATTGCCGAAACCGATGCTCTCGATAGCCGACGACAGGGTCCAGTCCTCTTTAATGGACATGGGCATGGCGTCGACTACACGTTTCAGCATCTTCTTGACGGCCGCCTTTGACGATGAGCGCAGCAGGCTCATCAGTCCGCCGGCAACGATGTCGGGCATCAGGTATGCGCCGTTGCGCGAGGCGAGGGCGTCTTCGAGCAGGGCGACGGAGTCTTTATACTGTTCGCCGCAATAAAGGGCCGTGGCCAGCATCTTGTAGCCGTTGTAGTCGAGGTCGGCGTTGCGGCGGAGGCATGCAAGAATGGCGGTGCATGCGGGCAGGTGGCCGCTCACGTAGTGCTCGCGCGCCCAGTCGGTCCAGGGCTGTTTGTCGTCGTCGGCTGCGGCCGTGGCGTCATAGTGCATGTCGAGCAGTTCGTGAAGTTCGGGCACGTTGAGAAAGAGCGCCAGCTCCATGAGGCTGCGGTCGTCGGCATACTCGCGGCAGCTCTTGCCGAGCAGGACTGACGCCGCGGTCTGCTGCCCGTCGCCGAAGAGTGCGCGCACGGTCAGTTCGGCAACCAGGGACGAGGGCTCGGACACGGCGAGCGGCTTCAGGATTTCGAGCGCGTCTTCATTGCGGCCGTCGCGAATCAGAATGGTGGCTTTCAGGGTCAGGGCCGGCACGTTGTCGCTTTCGATTGCCAGGGCGTAGTCAAGCGAGGCCAGGGCGCCCTCGGTATCGCCGGCGTTGCTCTGGGTCTGGGCCAGCGCGTTCCAGAAGTCGATGTTGAACGGCTCGATTTCGGTCAGTTCCTCGAGCAGTCTGACGGCATAGTCGCTGTCGTGTTGCAGGTCGGCAACGATGAAGAGCTCGTAGAGCAGGGTGGGAGCGTAGTCTGTCTTTGCGCGCAGCCGCTTTTCGTTGGCCTTGAGCCAGTCGTAGCGGCCGCAGGCCGACGCGCAGTCAACCAGCTGAATCACGGTTTCGTCGTCGAACTTTCCGGGCGTTTTCAGCACCTGCTCGAGCAGCGATTCGGCCTCGGCGTCGCTGATGTCCTCCTCGCGCATGCGCAGCTGCAGAATGTTCCACATCGGGCCTTTTTCGGCGCCCGAGTCGCGTCGGCGGTCAATCATGTTTGACACACCGGCGTCGAGGTTGAGGTCGTAGTAGAGAAACGCCCGCCGGGTGGCCAGCTCCTCGTTGTCGGGAAAGAAGCGGTAGCCGCGCATCAGCGCCTCGATCTGCACATACTCGTCGTCGATGTCAACGGCCTGGTCAATGATGATGATCAGGTCGTCGGCATCGAAAAACTCGCTTTCGGATGTGCCGTCGCGCAGGCTCTCCTTGAAGCGGTTGTATAGTTCGAGGCGTTCGTTGGCAGGCTTTTCTATGCTCATTTTTTCTGTTCTTTCTCCCAGCTGTCTTTAAGGCCGATGGTGCGGTTGAAGATGAGGCGGCCGGGGGTTGAGTCCTTGTCGGGGGTGAAATAGCCGATGCGCTGGAACTGGAACTTGGCGCCGGGCTTGGCCTGCTCGGCCAGGAACGGCTCGATTTTGATGCCCTCGACCACTTTCAGCGAGTCGGGGTTGAGCAGTTCGCGGAAGTCTTTCTCGGTTTCGGCCGCAGGGTTTTCGACGGCGAAGAGGCGATCGTAGAGGCGCGCCTCGGCGTCGACGGCGTGGGCCACGCTGACCCAGTGGAGCGTGCCCTTGACCTTGCGCATAGAGCCGGGCATGCCGCTCAGCGTCTCGGGGTCGTAGGTGCAGCGGATTTCGGTGATGTTGCCGTCGGCGTCTTTCACCACGTCCTCACACTTGATGATATATGCACCCTTCAGGCGCACTTCGTTGCCCGGAGCCAGACGGAAGAACTTTTTGGGCGGATTCTCCATGAAGTCTTCGCGCTCGATGTAGATTTCGCGGCTGAACGGCATGGAGTGCGTGCCCTCGGCGGGATTTTCGGGGTTGTTCTCCATCTGCACCTCCTCGACCTTGCCCTCGGGATAGTTGGTGATTACCAGCTTCACGGGGTTCATGACGGCCATGACGCGCGTTGCGCGGCGGTTGAGGTCGTCGCGCACGGCGTGTTCAAGCAGCGAAACGGAGTTGAGCGCCTCGTATTTGGTGTAGCCGATGGTGTCGATGAAGTTTCTGATGCTTTCGGGGGTGTAGCCGCGGCGGCGCATGCCCGAGATGGTTGGCATGCGGGGGTCGTCCCAGCCGGCCACGAGGCCTTCCTGAACCAGCTGCAGCAGCTTGCGCTTCGACATGACGGTGTAGGTCAGGTTCAGGCGGTTGAACTCAATCTGGCGCGGGCAGTAGTTGCCGCCCTGAGCCAGCTCCTGCACGAAGCGGTCGTAGAGCGGGCGGTGGGGCACGAACTCAAGCGTGCAGATTGAGTGGGTTACGCCCTCGAAGAAGTCGCTCTGGCCGTGGGCGAAGTCATACATGGGATAGACCTTCCACGTCGTGCCCGTGCGGTGGTGGGGATATTTCGTGATGATGCGATACATGATGGGGTCGCGGAAGTGCATGTTGTCCGACGCCATGTCGAGCTTGGCGCGGAGCACTCGCGCGCCGTCGGGAAACTCGCCGGCGTTCATGCGCATGAACAGGTCAAGGTTCTCTTCCGGGGTGCGGTCGCGATATGGCGAATTCTGACCCGGGGTGGTCGGCGTGCCCTTCTGGGCGGCAATCTGCTCGCTGGTCTGGTCGTCGACGTAGGCCTTGCCCTCCTTGATCATGCGCACGGCCAGGTCAAACAGCTTCGGGAAATAGTCGGAGGCGTAATATTCGCGGTCGCCCCAGTCGAATCCGAGCCAGTGAATATCCTCGCGGATAGCGTCGACATATTCCGTGTCTTCCTTCACCGGGTTGGTGTCGTCGAAGCGCAGGTTGCACGTGCCGCCGAACTTCTCGGCCACACCGAAGTCCATGCAGATTGCCTTTGCGTGGCCGATGTGCAGATAGCCGTTCGGCTCGGGTGGGAAGCGCGTGTTCAGGCGCCCGCCGTTCTTGCCCTCTTTCAGGTCGTTATATACGATTTGCTCCACGAAGTTGAGGCCGCGTTCGCCGCCCTCGTTGGTCATTTCCTCGTTCTTGATGGTTTCGCTCATAGTTTCGTTGTTAATTTTAACTGCAAAGTTACGAAAAAATTAAGAATTAAGAGGTAAGAATTAAGAATTAAAAATTATGAGCTCGGCGGGTTTCGCGGCGGTAGAGAGTGAAGAGAGCCGCAGCGCCCACGAGGGCACACGGCGCGCCCACGAGCGCCGGCGACGCCAGCCCCAGCCCGGCGCGGATTGCCGCGCCGCCCAGTGCGGCCGCCACGGCGTTGGAGACGTTGAAGGCAATCTGGATGCCCGCGCCGCCCAGCATCTCGCCGCCGCGCGCATAGCCGACAATCAGATACTGCAGCGGACCGCCCAGGCCGAACAGCAGCGCCGGCGCAACGAACGCCAGCACGAGCGAGGGCAGCTTCAGCGGCGCCAGCAGATAGATTGCCGGCATGACCACGACGGCAATCGCCGCGATTGCGGCCGTTACGAGCGCCGCGGGGTGGCGGTCTGCCAGGCGCCCCGACAGGTAGTTGCCCACCACCATGCCGGCGCCGACAATGACCATGATGCCCGTCATCGTGGCTTCGGGAAATCCGGCCACGCGCGTCATGATGGGCGAGATATAGCTCAGCCAGCAGTAGACCGACGCCTGGCCGAAGAACACGCCGGCATAGATGAGCCACGGCTCGGGCGCACGCAGGAAGCGGAACTGGCCCTTGAGCCCGGTGTCGGGCAGCGCGTCGAGCCGCGGCACCCACGCCCTGACGGCAGCGAACGTCGCGGCGCCGCAGAGGGCCACCAGCGCGAACGGCAGGCGCCACGACACGGCGTTGCACAGGAACGTAAAGCAGGGCACGCCGACGAGGTTGGCCACGGTCATGCCGCCCACCAACACGGCCACGGCCGACGCGCCCTTGCCCTTGTCGGCCAGACGGGAACACACGATGGCACCCGCGCCGAAAAACGCCCCGTGGGGCAGGCCGGCGATGAAGCGCGCGCAGAGCAGGGTGGCGTAGCCCGGAGCGGCGGCCACCATGGCGTTGCCCAGCGCGATGACCGCCGCCAGCAGCAACATCAGCCGTCGCAGCGGCAGCCTGCGCAACAAAATCAATCCCGGCGCGCCGACGGCCACGCCTGTAGCATAGGCCGAAATCAGATGGCCGGCCTGCACGATGCTGATGCCCGTGTCGCGGGCAATGTCGTTCAGAATTCCCATCATGCCGAACTCGGCGATGCCCAGCGCGAAAGTTCCGAGCGCAAGCGATAACAAAGACTTTTTCATAACAAATTCAAATTTCAGCCCGCAAAATTAGCGAAAAAATCCCAATCAGACGCAAAACCCCAAATTTTGTTGAATTTCTGAATTATAAGTGGGAGAATTTGCAATTTTGTCGATTTTCTGAATTATAAATGGGTGAATTTGCAAAAATTGTTGTTTCTTATAGTATAAATTAGTAAATTTGCAGAAAAATATGATTATGGATATTATAGTTCGCAAAAGCTACCTTTCGCACATCACGTCCCATCTGAACCGAGGCATGATGATTATACTCGTCGGTCAGCGTCGTGTCGGCAAGAGTTTTATGCTCCGTCAGTTGCGTAGCTGGCTTGAAGAAAACAAGCCGTCTGCAAGCGTTGTGTATATCAACAAGGAGCTTCTTGAGTTCAGCAATATAACTGATGCCAAGAGTCTTTACGACGAAGTCGTCCCGAAGTTTGCGGTCGGAGGCGAGAACTATCTGTTGATTGACGAAGTACAGGACATTGAGGGCTATGAAGATGCGCTTCGCAGCCTTCAGGCCGAAGAGCGTTGTCAGATTGTGGCCACCGGCAGCAATGCCTATATCTTCTCTTCCGAGTTGAGCACGCGGCTGGCCGGACGTTACATAGAGATTCCCGTTTACAGTCTGAGCTACCTTGAATTTCTTGAATTTCACGGAATGACAGATTCAGACGAGGCTCTTCTTGACTATCTGAGGGTTGGCGGCTTGCCGGGTCTGCGACTCTATGACATAAACGACGAAGTCCAGGTCAGAGACTATCTGCAGGGGGTCTATAACACCATAATGATGCGTGATGTCATAACGCGCGAGAAAATCCGAAATGTACCTTTTATCGAAAATCTCTCTAAATTCATCGCCGACAACATCGGAAAACTCATTTCGGTCAGCAGCATTGTCCGGTTCATGAAATCGCAAGGTGAACAGTTGTCCGAGACGACCACTGCCGCCTATGTTGAACATCTGTGCAAAGCGCTTATCATCAATTCTGTTACCCGATATGACATTCATGGCAAAAAACTGTTCGAGCTGATTGGTAAATATTATTTTTCAGACCACGGACTGCGCAATTATCTCTGTGGATTCAACATGCGCAGCAGTATCGAAAAAGTAATGGAGAATGTTGTTTATCTCCACCTGTTAGCACAAGGCTTTGCCGTCAACGTCGGCATTCTCCGTGCCGGCGAAATCGACTTTGTAGCGACCAAGGGAGGCAAGACCTTTTATGTGCAGGTCGCATACCTGCTTGCGTCTGACGAAACCATAGACCGCGAGTTCGGCAATCTTGCCGCGATAAAAGACAACTATCCGAAATATGTCGTGTCGATGGACCCCGTCGGAGGCGAGATAGGCCGCTACCCGGGCATTCACCACCTCCGCCTCCGCGACTTCCTCAAAATCGCCCTCTGACTTGTTGACGATGCCCTGCGGGCAACGTCGGGGGACGGGTGTGGCAACCCCGCCAAGTCGCTCATTTCATTCGCGGCATGGCGGGGTTAACGTAAAGAATATGCCCTGCGGGCAATTTTGTTGCAGATGATATTTGCGCGTAAAAATAACGCCGGGGGCGCGGGGCGCCTCCGGCGTAGGGGGTTGGGTCAGGTGGGTTACTTTTTGAGGGCTTTTTCGACCTTGGCGAGTTTTTCGGCTTTGGTCTTGGGCTTTGCGGGAGCTTTTTCGGCAGGCTTTTCAGCTGCTTTTTTTGCTGCGGGCTTCTTGGGGGCTGCGGGTTTCTTTTCGGCAGTCTTTTTGGCCGGGGCGGCTTTTTTCTCGAGCGCGGGTTTGGCGGCGGGTGCGGGAATTTCGGCGCCTGTGCGCAGGTTGTGCTCCACGTTGAACTGTTCGAGGCTGCGGCGCAGCGATTCGTTTTCTTTGGTCAGGGTTTCGAGTTCGGTGGCCTGGTTGCGAATGGTGGTGAGCAACGAGTTGAGTTCTTCGTTTTCAATCGACATGGGGTATTGCTCTTCGACGCGCACAATGAAGTCGGCCAGCACGTTCATGTAGTTGGTGAAGGCTTCGTAGGGCGAGCCGTAGGGCGAGAAGTTGGCGGCAGCGGCGCCGTCGCCGAATGCCTTGGTCGACATGTAGTAGAAGTGGTCGGAGCCCTGGAGGTAAATCCAGTCCATTTTGAGGCGGCGGTCATCGCAGAGGCGCACGCGTTCGGCGACGCTGTAGAGCTTCTGGAAGGCCTCGTTCTGCAGGCGGTTGCCGAGCCACGCGCTGACGTCGCGACCGTCGTCGACTGCCGAAACGGGGTGGCCAATCGAGAGGGTGTCAACGGCTTTGAGCTTCGAAACGGCCTCGGAGGGCGTCCAGAAGTCGATGCCGCGTTCGGCGGCGAAGCGGGGCAGCGCTTCGAGGAACTGGAAGATGCCGGTTTCGCGCGGGTGGAGTTCGCCGAAGGTTTCGAGGTTCATGCAGAGGTTGATGATCTGCTCTTCGGGAGGCGTGGAGGCAATCCAGTCCATGTATTTGTCGGCCGTGAGGGGATAGGAGTCCCAGTTGGTGTCGGAGAATCGGCGGGCAATGTCGTCGGCCAGCTTCGAGTTGTTGAGCAGCAGCTTGAGCTTGGGGGCTGAGGCGGCGCTGTAGACGTAGTCGGGCGACTTCCAGCCGAGAATGTGTTTCGCGCCTTCGGTTACGACGCCTTTGAAGCCGAGTTCGACGAAGAGGGGAGCCATTTCGTCGGAATAGATCAGCTCGGTGTTGCGCAACACTTTGGGTGTCTGGCCGAAGAGGGCTTCGATTTTTGCGCGGTGCTGCTTCACCTGGTCGGCAAACTCGTCGGCATCGGCCAGCGAGGCGAGCGAGTTGGCGTAGGGGGCGCCGAGGAATTCAACCTTGCCGGTGTCGGCCAGCTTTTTCAGCAGGTCAATCAGTTCGGGGGCATATTGCTCGCACTGCTCGAGGGCGTCGCCCGAGATGGCGATTGCGCAGCGGAATTTGCCCTTGGTGTCCTGAATCATGCGCAGCAGGGTTTCGCAGGCGGGAATGTAGCTGCGCTGGGCAATGTGGGTCAGAATGTCATCGTTGGCGAAATCGTCATAGTAGTAGTGGTCGTTGCCAATGTCGAAGAAGCGATATCGTTTGAGCCTGTAGGGCTGATGAATCTGAAAAATGAAATTTATGGCTTTCATATCGTTGAGCTGGTTTTTTTATTGGCGGTTAAGCAGCTGTTTGTAAATGTTGATGACTTTCTGTCCGGCCTTGTCCCAGGTAATCTGGTTGACCTCGTTGAGGCCGTCTTCCTTGAGCTGGGCGTGCATTGCCGGATAGGTTATGATGGCGTAGATGGCGTCGGCCATGGCGTCGATGTCCCAGTAGTCGGTCTTGATGACGTTGGTGAGGATTTCGGCGCAGCCGCTCTGCTTTGAGATAATCGAGGGGACGCCCATCTGCATGGCCTCGAGGGGCGAGATGCCGAAGGGCTCGGAGACGGAGGGCATGATGTAGACGTCGCTGGCCTTGAGCATTTCGTAGACCTGCTTGCCCTTCTGGAAACCGGGGAAGTGGAAACGGTCGGCGATGCCGCGCTCGGCCACGAGGTCAATCATCTTGTTCATCATGTCGCCGCTGCCGGCCATGACGAAGCGCACGTCCTTGTCGAGGCGCAGCACCTTGGCCGCGGCTTCGACGAAGTATTCGGGGCCTTTCTGCATCGTGATGCGGCCCAGGAAGGTTACAACCTTTTCTTTCGGTTTGTTGACCTGCACGTTCAGCAGTTCCTCGGAGAGGGGGGTAACTGCGTTGTGGACGGTGGTTACCTTGGAGGGGTCGATGCCGTATTTTTCAATGACCGTGTTGCGCGTCAGGTTGCTGACGGTTATGATGTGGTCCGCGTGGTGAAAACCGTCGAGCTCGATGTTGAACACGGTGGGGTTCACGTTGCCGCGCGAGCGGTCGAAGTCGGTTGCGTGGACGTGGACCACCAGCGGCTTGCCCGTAACCTGCTTGGCGTGAATGCCGGCGGGGTAGGTGAGCCAGTCGTGGCTGTGGATAATGTCGCAGTCGACGGTGCGGGCCACGACGCCGGCCATGATGGAGTAGTTGTTGATTTCCTCAAGCAGGTTGTCGGGATAGCGGCCCGAGAACTCGATGCAGCCCAGGTCGTTGGTGCGCATATAGTTGAAGTCGGCATAGATATGGTCGCGCAGGGCAAAATAGAGGTCGGGGTTCATCACGTTGCCGATGCGCTGCTCGACATAGTCGCGCGAGACGTCGCGCCAGGCCACGGGCACCTGCGATGCGCCGATGATGTTTGCGAAATGGCGGTCTTCATCGCCGTGAGGACGGGGAATGACGAAAGTGATGTCCATGTCGCCACATTGCCACATGCCCCGCGTGAGGCCGTAGCTGGCGGTGCCTAACCCGCCTAAGATGTGGGGAGGAAACTCCCATCCGAACATTAGAGCTTTCATGTGCTTCTTCGATGTGGTTTGTTTCTTGATTATGGGTTAGGGTTGTGTCAGAACGGATTGAGTTTTTTCAGCATGCGCAGGGTGCGCAGCACTCCGGCAATGTTCGTGGCGTGAGAAATCGTGCCGCGGCCCTGGAAGGGCGGGTTGCCGTCATACATCTGGCTCAGCGAGCCGATGCAGCCCTGATTCATCTCGTCTTCGAAGCCGATTAGCATGCGGTCTATGTAGCTGACGCCGCTCAGGCCGAACACCTTGATGTAGGCGTCGGCATAGAAGCTGATGAGCCAGGGGCGCGAGGGGCCGTTGTGCATGGCCTGTTCGCGCTCTTCGGGCGAGCCGACATAGAAGGGGCGGTAGCCGTAGCTCTTGGGCGAGAGGGTGCGCAGGCCTTTCGGGGTGAGCAGCTCGCGCGTAACCACATCGAGCACGCTCTTGCGCTGGCGGCGGTCAAGGGGCGAATAGTCCATGCCGATTGCGATGGCCATGTTGGGGCGGACGCTCGGGTCGGCATACTGGCCGTTTACGTAGTCGTAGAGATATCCGAAGTCGTTCAGGAAGGTGTCGACATAGGGCTGTTTCATCTTCTCGGCCTGAGCCAGCCAGCGCTCGCGCGTCGGCGCCAGGTCGGCGTTGTCTTCGAGCAGGTTGGCGCCGAACATCAGCGCGTTATACATCAGCGCGTTGTTCTCGACCAGATAGCCCGAGCGGGGCACAACCAGATGGCCGTTGAACTGCGAGTACATCCAGCTGGCGGCCTGATGTTCGCCGTTCGACGAAATCAGCCCCGTCTGCTTGTCGACGAAAATGTTGGGGTGTTTGCCGTCGAGAATGTAGTCGAGCACCGAGGTGGTGAAGTCGGTGTAGAGTTTGCGGGCGCGCTCAACGCTCACGGCCTTGGCATATTGCTGTATGCACCACAGGGCCCACATCGGAATGTCGGGCTGGTCGATGCCCTGTATAATCTTGTCCTGCACCCCCTCTTCCATGAAGCGGAGCAGGGCACGGTTGGCCGTGGCTATGATTTTTTCGAAGTCTTCGACGTGGTCAATGGCCAGGGTGTTGCCGGGCAGCGACATGTAGGTGTTGCGGGCCAGCACCTTGCCCCACGGATAGCCGGAGAGCATGTATTCGTTGTCGCCCGAGCGCATGTAGAACTGCTTGGCCGAGTTCTTCAGGCAGTTGTAGAACGAGCTGCGGGGCGTGCGCACGGCAATTTCCTTTTCATACATCTTTGTCAGCGAGCGCGGGTTCACTTCGCTGATGCCGGCCGAAAAGATGATGCTTTCGCCCTTTTTGATGGGAATGGAGAAGTAGCCCGGCACCCACTGGTCTTCTGTGTAGGGCACTCCGCGCTCCATGTCCTTGACATATTCGATGCCTTTGTACCAGTTCGGCTCGCTGACCCATTCGGCCTTGCGCGAGAACTGCATGTAGAGTGTGGGATAGCCGGCATAGAGGCAGCAGCTGATGCCGTTGTTCACCTCTTTGCACTCCGTGTTGATGACTCCGTTGGCCTGAACCAGGGCGTTGACCTCGCGGAACGCCAGGAACGGGCGGAACTGCAGGGTCGTGGCGCTGTGGGCCTCGACAAGCGTGTAGCGAATCAGAATTCGATTCTCGTCTGAAATGAAAATTTTCTCCTTGGTCAGCACGACGCCGCCGACGCGATAGGTTGTGCGCGGCACGTTTTCGCAGTCGAACTCGCGGATATACTTGTGGCCTTTCGGACTGTACACGCCCCCGCTGTAGCGGTGTAGCCCCAGATTGAACGGAGCGCCGTGTTGAATTACGGTTTCGTCGAGCGAGGAAAGCATTACGTAGCTCCCCG
The DNA here is from genome assembly GCA_902495245.1 of uncultured Porphyromonadaceae bacterium. Taxonomy (GTDB): domain Bacteria; phylum Bacteroidota; class Bacteroidia; order Bacteroidales; family Muribaculaceae; genus UBA3263. Next base: position 9,711 of record CABUWI010000006.1, on the reverse strand, counting down.
ACGGGTCGAGTTCCGGAATGGGAATCACCAGGAGGCCGTGTTGCTTGCGGGTATTGCAGTCGACTACCGTGGTGCAGTGATAGGCTCCCGTCTGATTGGTCCTGATAATCTCTTTGGTCAGAGCGTGGTCAAGATTCATCATCTGATTCCTATCGAATTTCAGATAGCTCATATGTGGTATTTTGGTTTAATTAACGTCGTGGTGGTTATTTATCCCACGAAGTTACGCTAATTATTCACCAAATCCAAATAACCTGCCGCATAACATATTTTCAGCGCCTGATTTTGCGGAATTCGCGGCCTCTGCGCTCGATAAATATGCCGTTACGCGGATTTTTCACCCGCATGCCCTGCAGGTTGAAATATTCAGGCTCGCCTGCGTCCGGGTTGTTTTCAATGTCTTCAATTTTGTTTGTATAGCCTGTTTTGCCGTCAATCCATGCCGCCGAGTTGCTCAGTCCTTCCTTAAGGGCCAGGGCCTTTGCGGGTGCGTCGGGCGGAAATATATCGGGCCATCTGTTGTGGTTGGCGTCATCGGCTGCGGCACAGAGTTTGGCAATCTCGTCGATATATTCCATCATGTGGGGCATGACCCTGCTGCGAAACTCCGCCCAGACGTCGTTGACTGTCGCCATGAAGCGCGCGTTCTCCATAAGCGGCCCGATCAGATGGCATTGGGCATAAGACGGCCGCTTGTCGATTACCCATGCGGTTTTGTCGGGCGAGAAGCCTATATCCCATAACGGCCCGAAGTGCCAGCGTGCGTCTGCTTCATAGTCGCGGTGAAGGTATAGGCTGCCGTGATAGGCATCGGTGTCATGAAACAGTTCGCGGATTACAAAATAACAGGCGGCCGACCGTATGTCGATGTGCGCCGTGCGCTGTTCGTCGCCGAGAGACTTGTCATACAGGGCTTTGACCATGGCGCTGAACTCTGACTTGAGCCATTGTTCTTGCGGTTCAGAGAGTTGTTCGGGCGACTTATATGTTACCTTCATGCTTGACGCTCCCGGTTCGTAAACCAGAATCTGGTTGGGCTCTGCGTAGTTGTCAATTTCGACCAGCCAGCCGTAGGGAATCAGGCGTGAGTCTGTTTCAAGGTCATTTTGTTTGAAGATGTTAAGGCGTCCCGGGTCGATTCTGACGGTTTCGGCCAGAAAATACATGCCGTCATATCGGCCGTTCATGATCAGTTCGACGGGGACTATATGCGGACTCCACGTGCCGTTGAGCATGCGCATGGCTTCCATTGCCGCCATAGAGGCCATATAGTTGTAGCCGAGGTTAAGCAGGGCGAAGTGTTTGTTGGACGGGAGTCCGAGAATTTGCTGACTTTTGATGAATTTGATTTTATAGGGCTTTTTCGGACTGCGCCAGCTCGAATTGCCGCGTCCGCGTATGGTCAGCGCAATTGGCGATTCTTCGTTGCCGAGCGGTTGCATGTCGCTCCCTTCGGGCACGGTGATGTACAGACTGCCCGCAATTGCCTGAGTCTTGCTTACGATCTCCTGACCGTTTTGAGTCGTCAGATGAATGACGGGCAGCGTGCCTGAAATTTGTGCATCTGTCGACATGACTGCCGCACAGATGCACAATATTGCGGCCACAAGTATTTGCCTGATGGCCATGGCCGATTATTTTTCGCCGAACAGGCTCTTGATGCTGCCGATTGACGAAAGCACCGACGAAGCCTCGTAGGGAATGTAGACGGTCTTGTTGTCCTGGCCCGACGTCATTTCGCGCAAGGTCTCGATGTACTTCATGGCCAGAATGTAGGTGGCGGGATTGGTGTTGGTGGCCGTTACGGCGTCGGCCACGCGTCTGATGGCTTCGGCCTCGGCCTCGGCGTTGAGAATGATGGCCCGCGCCTCACCCTCGGCGCGCAGAATTTCCGACTGTTTCACGGCTTCGGCCTGATTTATGCGCGAGGCTTTTTCGCCCTCCGATTTCAGAATCAGCGACTGCTTCTCGCCTTCGGCGTTCAGAATTTCGGCGCGGCGGTTGCGCTCGGCCTGCATCTGTTTTTCCATGGCCTGGCGCACGCTTGCCGGCGGCGTGATATCTTGCAGCTCGACGCGGTTCACCTTGACGCCCCATTTGTTCGTGGCGTCGTCGAGAATGGCCTGCAGCTTCGAGTTGATGGTGTCGCGCGAGGTCAGTGTCTCGTCGAGTTCGAGTTCGCCGATGACATTGCGCAGCGATGTCTGCGTCAGTTTCTCGATTGCGTTGGGCAGGTTGTCGATTTCATAGACCGCCTTTTTCGGGTCGACAATCTGAAAGTAGATGAGGGCATTGATCTCGGTGGTTACGTTGTCGCGGGTGATTACCTGCTGCGACGGAAAGTCGTAAACCTGTTCGCGGAGGTCGATGACCGGCGTCGACGACATGCGCACGATGGTCTTGCCGCCGATGGCGTTTTCGATGCGGCGCGTGTAGATGGTCTTGGTGCGGTCAATGAACGGCACGATGAGGTTCAGGCCGGGCGACAGAACGCTGTGGAAGCGGCCCAGGCGCTCGACTACGCGGGTTTCGGACTGCGGCACGACTTTGACGCCGGCCGAGATGATGACTATGGCAAGCACTACTATGCAGAGCGCGAGAATCATTGTTGAAGTCATGGCTTGGTGAGATTGGTTTAAGGTTAATTATGAGGGGATTTCTACAGTGAGTATGATGGAGTCGTAGCCTGTAACGGCTACTTCCTCGCCGCGGCGCAGGGTCTTTTCAATGCCGGGCGCGCGCACCTGCCACACGTCGCCGTCAATGCGCGCGCGGCCGGTCTGACCGGGGTGAACGTCTTCGGTAATGACGGCGCGGCGCCCCAGCAGGGCGTCCATGCCGGTGCGGGCTTTCTTGCCGCGCCCGTGTTCCCACTTGCGCACCACGGGCGCGAGCAGCAGCCACGACAAGACGGCTCCGGCGGCCACCACAATGGCCTGCACGGCTGCCGAGTCGGTGAAAAACGACGCTATCAGGGCCGCGAGGCAACCGATGGCGAAACAGAATGCCCACACCGCCTGAGTCAGAATCTCAAGCAGCAGCAACAGGGCGGCGGCGATTAGCCAGATAATCCACGATGACATGATTGGTTTATTGAAGAGGGGTGGGGGAAGAATTTACATATGGGTGAAGCCCTGGGCGCGCAGCGGAATCTCCTCGCCGTTGCGGCCAATCATGGCGCAGCCTTGTTCGTCGGGGGTCATGTGGCCGATTACCCTGATTCCTTTGAGCTTTGAAACCTCCTCGTGAGCGGTGAGCGGCACGGTGAAGAGCAGTTCGTAGTCTTCGCCGCCGTTCATGGCGGCCGTTACGAGGTTCATGTTGAGCTCTTCGGCCATTACGGCCGTCTGGTAGTCGATGGGAATGCGGTCTTCATAGACGCGACAGCCGGTTTTCGACGCCTTGCAGAGGTGGAGCAGTTCGGACGAGAGCCCGTCGCTGACGTCAATCATCGAAGTCGGCATGATGCCGGCTTCGGCCAGTTCCTTGACAATGTCCTTGCGCGCTTCGGGTTTCAGCTGGCGCTCCACAAGATATTCCTTGCCGGCAAAGTCGGGGGTGAAGTTCTTGTCGCCCGCGGCTGCCGCCTTTTCGCGTTCAAGCACCTGCAGGCCCATGTAGGCCGCCCCGAGGTCGCCGCTGACGCAGATGAGGTCGGTGGGCTTGGCGCCGCTGCGCCTCACGACGCTGCCTTTGGGCGCGTCGCCGATGACCGTGCAGCTTATGACAAGCCCCGAGTTTGAGGCGGTGGTGTCGCCGCCGACAAGGTCAACGCCGTAAATCTCGCAGGCAAGACGCAGGCCGGCATATAGTGCCTCCATGTGCTCGACGGTGAAGCGCTTGCTGATGCCCAGCCCCACGACGAGCTGGCGCGGCGTGCCGTTCATGGCGTAGATGTCGCTGAAGTTCACCACGGCGCTTTTATAACCCAGATGTTTGAGCGGCACGTAGGTCAGGTCGAAGTGCACGCCTTCGAGCAGCATGTCGGTGCTCACGAGCACCTCTTTGTCGGCGCCGTAGTCCATAACGGCAGCGTCGTCGCCCACCGAAGTGAGCGTCGACGCGTTGTGTTTCGGAAGGTTTTCGGTCAGGCGGTCAATCAGGCCGAATTCACCTAAAGTGGCAATTTCTGTTTCCATCAGCAGCGGGCCACGAGTTCATGAACCAGGGTGAGCACCGTCGGCTGTGCGGTCAGCGCGGCCTTTTGCACTTCTTCATGAGTGGGCACGTCGGTAATGTCCTTGCCGCCGAGGTCGGTGATGACGCTGAGGCCGAATACGGTCATTCCGGCATGGTTGGCCACGATGACTTCGGGCACGGTCGACATGCCGACGGCATCGGCGCCCATGATGCGGTAGGCCTCATATTCGGCCGGGGTCTCGAACGTCGGGCCGGTTACGCCGATATATACGCCGTGCATCAGGCGCATGCCTTTTTCGGCGGCTATCTTGTCGGCCAGGGCAACGAGTTTTTTGCTGTAGGCCTCGGTCATGGCGGGGAAGCGTGTGCCCAGTTCGTTGTAGTTCTTGCCGCGCAGCGGGCTCTCGGGGAAGAAGTTGATGTGGTCGGTGATGACCATGACGTCGCCTACGCGGAATTCCTTGTTCATGCCGCCGGCGGCGTTGCTGACAATCAGAGTCTCCACTCCCAGCGCTTTCATTACACGCACGGGGAAGGTTACCTGCTTCATGTCGTAGCCTTCATAGTAGTGGAAGCGGCCCTGCATGCCCAGCACGCGCTTGCCGCCGAGATTGCCCACAATCAGGTTGCCCGAGTGGCCTTCGACGGTCGACACCGGGAAGTTGGGAATCTCGGAATACGGAATCACCTGTTTGTCTTCAATCAGGTCGCTGAGCGTGCCCAGGCCGGTGCCCATGATGATGCCGAGTTTCGGAAGTTCGCCTTCAAGGCGTCCGCGAAGATATTCTGCTGTCTGTCTGATTTTTTCTAACATATATTTCAGTCTTTTGGTTATTGTTGTTTTTTTTGTTCGTTCGGGGGCGAAATGCGCCGTCTGTATAACGTCGGTCAGACCTTTAATGTTGACCTCCCGACGCGATGAGCTTTATCAGCTGTTCCGCAAATTCGCGGCTTCCCGCCTGGTTGCCGTCCGTTATGTTCGGAATCAGCTTCACGCTGACGGGTATGTAGAAGATTCTGCGGCGCAGCGATTTGGGCAGGCCCGGAATGTCGCGCAGGCGCATGGCGTCTTTCTCCGTAGTGGCTATGATTGCGCGCGAGGGGTCGGGCGAGGTCTTGATTTTTTCCAGCATCATGCGCAGGTCGTCGGTCGTGAAGTTGTGGTGGTCGCCGAACAGCAGGCCTCTGATTTTGGCCCTCGAGCTGCGCAGGTGCTTGATGAACGGCCGCGGATTGGCCACTCCGGCAATCGCCACCACCGTGTCGTGCTCGCTCATGGTGTCGAGGTCGGGTGCCCATGTGGCGTCTTCGGGAAAGAGCGGCGTCAGCGTGCCGTAGGCGTATTTGCTGAAAAACAGCTTCTGCCACGGTTCCAGACCCATGTTTTTCGTGAAGATGCGATAGTCAATCTGCTTCATGTCGTCCGGACATTTCGTAACGACCACTATGTCGGCGCGCCGCAGCGCACCGCTGCCTTCGCGCAGACGCCCGGCGGGCAGCATTTCGTCGTCATAGACCGGGCGCGACTGCTCGGTGAGCACAATCGACACGGTCGGCTTTACGTAGCGGTGTTGAAACGCATCGTCAAGAATTATCAGATTGATTTCAGGGTGGAGCTCGCGCACGCGGTCAATGCCTTCGCAGCGGTCTTCGCATACGGCCACGACTACGCCCGCATCGGCAAACTTACGGTAAATCTGATATGGCTCGTCGCCTATCTGACGGGCGGTCGAGTCGGGCGTGGCAAGTTGGAATCCTTTGGTCCGGCGGTTGTAGCCGCGTGAAATTACGGCAATGTGATACTTTCCGCGCAGAAGGTCTACAAGATATTCCGTGTGAGGAGTCTTGCCTGTGCCTCCGACGGCTATGTTGCCGACCACGATGACGGGTATGTCGAACTCGCGTTGTTGAAGAACCCCGTAGTCGAACATCTTGTTGCGCGCGGCCGTAACGGCCCCGTACGCAAGCGAGAGCGGCTTGAGCAGCAGGTTCTTGACTAATATGTTCGCGGTCGACTTCTGCGACATCTGCTTTATTTGATTACGACGGTTTCCATTCTGCACTGCACGCGCGGCGTGCGGGCCAGTTTCTCTATGCGGCGTAGCATGGCTGCATTTTCAAGCATGTTCGACTCGGAGGCGGGCATGTCCATGTCGAGCTCGTCGAGCGTCAGCAGCGCTTCCCACCATTTCGACTCCATGGCCGGATATTCTTTGACGCGATAGCTCTTGAGCTCAAGGTCGGCGGCCATGCCTTCGATGGCCGAGCGCAGTGTGCCCATGCGGTCTACGAGGCCGTTTTCAAGTGCCTGCGAGCCGGCCCATACGCGCCCTTCGGCAATTGCCTTGATTGAGTCCTGGCTCATGCGGCGGCCTTCGGCGCAGCGTTTTGTGAAGAGGTCATAGCCGCGTTCAATGTAGGCTTGCATCTTTGCTGTCTGTTCGGCGGTCATCGGGTTCACAAGCGAGGGGAAGTTCCCGTTGCGGTTGGTCTGAACGGTCGATGTGGTGATGCCGAGATGGTTGTTCAGCAGCCCCTTGATGTCGGGAATCATGCCGAAAATGCCGATAGATCCGGTCAGTGTGGTGGGCTGGGCGTAGATGATGTCTGCGCCGCAGCTGATATAATAGCCGCCCGAGGCTGCCACGTCGCCCATCGATACGTAAAGGGGCAGCTCGGTGCGCTTTTTGAACTGCTGCAGGGCCTCCCAGATTTGTTCGGAGGCAAACGCGCTGCCGCCGGGCGAGTTGACGCGCAGAATCAGGCCGGCAAGATTGTCGGAATTGTCGGCGAGGTCCATAATCTCCTTGACCATCTTGTCGCCAACGATGCCTTCGTCGCCTTCGTCGCTGATTTCGCCTACGGCATAGAGCACTGCAATCTCCTTGGTGCTCTTCTTGGGCGATGCAACATCGGGCAGGTATGAAAAGTCGGTTGCGTCGAATGCCGCGTAATATTGCGGCACGGTCAGCAGGTTCACGTCGTCAAACTTATCTTTGCCGGCGAGTTCGGCTACATGTGCTTCGGCTTCGTGGCGATAGCCCAGGTCGGTAACGACGCCCATGGCTTTCAGCGAGTCGGCCGGCATGGTGAACGTGAATTCGTCGGCCCAGCTGTTGACTGTTTCCGGCTTGACGCCTCGGTTGGCGGCTATGTCCGTTTTAATCGAGCTCCAGAGCGCGCCCATGTATGATTCCTGCTGCAGTCGGCTCGCCGGGCTCATCTCCTTGAGGAAGAAAGGCTCGACGGCGCTCTTGAACGTGCCGACGCGCAGAATCTGCACTTTGACGCCCAGCTTGTCAAGCAGACCGGTGTAGAACAGGGTGGTGCCGCTCAGGCCGTGAATGTCGACCGCGCCGATTGGGTTGAGCCACAGTTCGTTGGCACTGTTCGAAATGTAGTAGTCGCCCTGGCCGTAATTGTCGCCGTAAGCCATGACCCATTTGTCGGGCTGTGTCTTGAAATATTTCAGCGCTTCGTTTATGTCTTGAAGCGACGCAACGCCGCCGCCAACGCCTTCACATTTTATATATATGCCGCTGATGCGGGCGTCGTGGGCCGCTCTGTAGATGGCTGCGACGGTTTCGCTCAGATTCAGGCCGCCTTTGATTGAGCCTTGCAGGGCGTCGGTTATCGAAGGCGTGATTTTGCGCTCGTTTATGGCGCCGGCAAGGTCGATGACCAGTACCGAGCCTTTCTTTACTTCGGCGGTGGCCACTGATTTGACGCCGTTGCTCATCGAACTGATTGACACGGCGATGCCGCTTATAATCAGTATTACCAACAGTAAGAACGTCAGCCAGATGGCTGCCATCGAACCGAGAAACGACAGAAAGAATTTCTTAACCATTGTTGTTTTGCTTGTTGTGAATGAAGTTCATGTGAATTACACGCAGCGCGTCGTTGAGGTTCTCGCGCGGAACCATGCAGGCAATCGTGCCTCCGCTGGCGCGCTGCGGCCCGTGAATCACCGGTATGCCTTCGACGTTCAGCGCTGCCGCAATCTCCGACGGCTCGGAGTTGTCGCGCCGTCCGACCAGGGCGGGCGTTGACAACTTTTGCGATATGTTTACGCTCTTGAGCGTGCCGTCGACGAGTTCCGACGCAAATTCCTCGCGCAATATCGTCTCGGCGCGGGTGGCATCGGCGTCGCGCACGCCGCAGCTGCGCTTGCCGTCGGGCATCAGTGTCTCTATGCCGCTGCGTGTGAGCGCGTTAATCATGCGCTCATACATTTTGCCGCTTCCGCTTTCAAGGGTCAGCAGCCTGGTGTCGGCAATCGCGGTTACGCCTAACGTGCTTTCCGTGTCGTCGGCTTCACGGCTCTTGTCGCTTATGCGGGTGCCTTTGGCCGTCGGGTTGAACGTGTTCTTGATGACGATGGGTATGTTCTTGTGGAATACCGGATAGATTGTCGGCGGATATACTACCTTTGCCCCGAAGTTGCAAAGTTCCATGGCTTCGACAAAACTCAGCCGGTCAATGACATGTGCCTCTTTGACCACTCGCGGGTCGGCGCTCATGAAGCCGTCGACGTCTGTCCATATCTCAAGCACGTCGGCGCCGAGTTCGGCGGCCAGTATGGCGGCGGTGTAGTCGCTGCCGCCGCGTCCGAGGTTGGATATGCGGTTGTCTTCGTCGCGGGCAATGAAGCCGGGCACGACCACCGTTTTTGCGTCTTTCAGGCGCTCGAAGTTTTTCGCTATGAGTTCCGAACTTTTTTCAGCGTCAAGCACTGACTTTTCAAAAACCTTCTTGGTGCGTATGAAGTCGAGCGATTGCGCGGGCTGCGCGTCTTTGATCATGGCCGTTACTATGATGTGCGACATTCGTTCGCCGTAGCTAACAACCAGATTGCGGCTGCGTTCCGTCAGTTCGCCCAGCAGTGAAATTGCCTTGAAAATCGTGCCCAGCTCATCAAGCAAGACCTTGATGGCGTCCCAGGCGTCGCCCAGAAAGCCTGACGGTATCACAGATTCGGCCACTTTGCGGTGGCGTGCGCAAATTCCGTCGAACTCCTGCAGATAGGTGCTGTCGCCTTTGGCCGCCATTTCTGCAGTGGCTATCAGACGGTCTGTCAGGCCGCCGAGCGCCGACACGACCACTATGCATGGTTCGGGCTGGTTTTCCACGATGCTCTGCACGTTGGCAAGGCTTTCGGGAGTGCCGACAGATGTGCCGCCGAATTTGAGTACTTTCATCTATATATTAAAACGTGAGCGTTCATTGTTATATTCAGACTGCAAATATAAGAAGAATTTCCCAATTCAACCGCATTTTCTGCAAAAAATACAAATTCGCCCTCAAACGCGAGGCGGCAAAATTTCGATCATGTTAAAGAATGTTAAAGTCAAAACAAAACTACGCTGAATAAATGTTTGTACATTTGGCAGTTATCAAAACATGCTGCAAAGCATAAAAATTTTTGTTGTTTGAAATATTTGGAGAATTAAAAAAGTCGTCGTAACTTTGCACTCGCTTTCGGGGAGCAACGGCTGCCCGGGCGGTTCGAAAGAGAGCCGCGAGAAAGCATGAAGGACATTGAAAAGCTTACAATAGACAAGAAGTAGT
>CABUWI010000005.1 GCA_902495245.1 uncultured Porphyromonadaceae bacterium | reverse complement strand
TGCGGGTCAACATTTACTCTTTGCAGGTCATTTTGAACATCATTATCGTTATCATGACGCTCGTAATACAGGGCTTTGCCTTTCAATGTCAATCCGTATCTTTGGTTTGGAGCATTGGGTTTATCCGGATTTTCAAGTACAATAAGCCCATTTTGTATTGCGGGGTTAAGATATTGTCTTACAAATGAATTGCGCGATTTATAACCCAATATGTCACATAATTCGTATGAGGAATACCAATCTTCGCCAATTGACTTTATAAGTTTTAATAATCCGGTAGCAATAGGCATTTTTATCCTACTCTTACTTACTCCTGACTTACTCTTACTTACTCCAACTGTATCCTTGTCTGTATCCTTGGGTCGTGCAAAAATGATTTTGACAATAGTGCCATTCTGATAGAACGTAGGAGCCGGCAATCCGACACGTTCACATTCCCTTGCCATCATTGACAGACCGCGTCCCCAATGTTCGATGAGGCCGCCGAGATACATGATATTGGCTATGACAGGATTCGGAGGGAGCGAAGTATTACCCTGGTGTTCCTCTTCCTCCTGCATCAAAGCATCAGGCGATATGCGTACCGGGAACCGGCCTGCATTCTCTATCTCGATCCTGTCATCATAGATGGCAATCCCGACAGAGACAACTTCATATCCCCAGTTCATGTGGCAAAGTGAGTTCACTACACTCTCGCGCAGCGCATCGTATGGGATTTCAAGCTCATCTTCCCTGACAATACGGTGATGTGTCGTGCCTGACAGGTTAAGATGTTTGAAGAAGAATGCCATTGCCGCATCAACCAACTGAAAGATGTTACCTTCTTCTTGCCGATTGTCGATGAAATCCTGTTTTGTCGTACCTCTAAAGCGGGCAAGACGCAATCTACACTGTGGATAATCAGAGAAATCTTTTCCGAACAGCACTGCCGCAGAATTACAGATACTTCCGTCTTTAATCAGTTTTAGCCTCTCCAGAGCAGTCTGAATATTGTCGTTAAGTGCGATGCTTGACAAGCGGCCACGCCTTACGGCACTCTGGATTACATTTTGAATAAGCTGTCCGTCAAGGTCTCCGATGGTCAGCTGTTGATTCACTTTAGACTCCCATTTGTATTTCAATCCGTGCTGAAGCTCATGAAGCCGGATGAATTTCTCGCGGGGCATAACACTTGTAACGCTGTCATGTCTGCGATATGGTTTGCCGTCCCACATATAAGGCTTGTCAGTTTCCAATCCATCTGTCCGGAATACTATGACATACTTGTCGGAATTGTCAACCGGCACATATATCGGTTGAATGTCAACCGCCGGATCGAATTTATTGATTGCCTCCCCGATTTCACGGGTGGTCTTGTCGCCGATTTCCTGTCCGATGATTTTACCTTTGTTCGATACCCCGAACACAACGACACCTCCGGTGCCGTTGATCATACCGCATAATGTCTCCATACCACGGTTAAGCTGTCCGGTGGTTTCCTTAAACTCAACGTCAACGCCTTCATGGTTTTCAGCCAAATGCTGTATGTAGCCTAAATCAATCGTCATAAATTCAGAGGTATCGCATCTGCAAAGATACAAAATTTTATTGAGATTCATAGTTCAACCACGGAGCTGAGGGTCAGTCCACCGTCTTACAGCCAGGCGGCAAAACAGAATCAGCCGCGCGACAAGCGTGCGGCTGATTCTGTTTGGTGACCCCGGAGGGGCTCGAACCCTCGACCCACTGATTAAGAGTCAGTTGCTCTACCAACTGAGCTACGGAGTCATGCTCTCGTTTCCGAATTGCGCTGCAAAGTTACGGCAAGTTTTTGAACTGACCAAATTTTCGGGCAACTTTTTTTGAATTTTTTATTTTGCGGTTTTTGATGTATATTTGTGGAAACCTTAGATTCAAAACGTGAAACCATGAAACTTCCGGCAAAATCAAACGGCGAGATTCCCGTTCTGCCTTCGGGCACACGACAAATAATCGTCATCGGCGCGAACGGCGCCGGCAAGACGCGCTTCACGGCACGCATAGCCGAGTCTTTTCCCCACGAAAAAGTGTTCGGGCTCTCGCCGCTGCGTGCCCTCTACGGCAAGTTCATGCCCGACGCAGAGCCGCAGACCATTGACGGGCTGTATGCCACGGCTCTGGCGCGCTCGCCGCTGACAGTAGGCGAAGTCGGGGCGCCCGCAACCGAGGCAGAGCGCCTGATGGCACTGATGCTGCAGGAGGAGATGACGATTTTGCTGGCCTACAAGATGGACGGCCACGGGGGCGCGCTGCCCGACACGAAGATTGACAAGGTGCTGGCCCTGTGGCGCGAGATTTTTCCGGACAACGACATTCTGCGCCACGAGGGGTCGATTCTCTTTTCGAGCCATTCGGAGGGAGCGTCGCGCCCGCAGATGAAGCTGTCGGCGGGCGAGAAGCTTGTGCTCTACTATTTCGGGGCGGTGCTCTATGCGCCGGCGGGGGCACTGATCCCGGTGGACAGCCCGGAGATGTTTCTGCACCCGTCGACCCTGCGCCGCGTGTGGGACCGCGTCGAGGCGCTGCGCCCCGACTGCACGTTTGTCTACACCACCCACGACCTCGACTTCGCGTCGACGCGCAGCGCGGCCACGACCATCTGGGTGCGGTCGTGCGACCCGGCGGCCGACACGTTCGACTATGACCTGCTGCCCGACGACTCCGAGCTGCGCGAAGAGCTGTATCTGGCCATTCTCGGTGCGCGGCGCCCCGTGCTCTTCATCGAGGGAGACAACACCCACTCTATCGACTCGAAACTCTACCCGCTAATTTTTCCGGACCACACGGTCAGGGCGCTGGGGTCGTGCGACCGCGTAATCGAGTCGACGCGCGTGTTCAACTCGCTCGAAGCGTTCCACCACCTGGACAGTATGGGCATCGTTGACCGCGACCGCCGGTCGGAACAGGAGGTGGCCTATCTGCGCAAAAAGAAAATCATGGTGCCCGAGGTCGCCGAAATCGAGAACATGATGATGATCGAGGAGGTGATACGCACGGTGGCGTCGGTTCACCGCCGCGACGAGCAGCGGGCGTTCGAAAAGGTCAAGGCCGCGGTCATCGGCCTGTTCAAAGGCGAGATGCGCCAGCAGGCGCTGCAACACACGCGCCACACCGTGAAGCACATCATGGAACACCGCATCGACGGCCGCTTCGCCTCCATCACCAAGCTCGAAGAGCACATGGCCGACCTTGTCGACGAAATCAATCCGCGCGCAATCTACGAGTCGTTCTGCCGCGAGTTCAGCGGCTACATTCAGCGGGGCGACTACGAGGCCGTGCTGCGGGTCTACAACCAGAAGTCAATGATTGCACAGAGCAACGTCAGCTCGCTGACGGGGTGCGGCGACAAGCGCGCCTACATCACGGCCGTGCTTGACATTCTGAAGACCGAGACACCGGCGGCGGCGCGCATACGCACGGCGATACGCGCCCGCATCAGGTAGTAAGATAGGCCAGGCGCGTGGTGGCGCGGGTGGTGGCCGTGTAGAGCCAACGATAGAAGTCGAGGGTGGTCAGGGCGTCGGCGGGCACTCCGGCCATGTCGACAATGACGTTGGTCCACTGTCCGCCCTGCGCCTTGTGGCAGGTAACGGCATAGGCATACTTGACCTGCAAGGCCTGGAAGTAGGGGTTGGTCTTCATGGCCTTGAGCCTGACGCCGCGCGGGGTGTATTCGCTGAAGAGCTCCGGGTCGTTATAGACGGCGTCGAAGAGGCGCTGCTGGTCTTCGGCGGTGAGCGCGGGCGCGTTCGAGGTCAGACACTCCAGCACAATCTTGCAGTCGAGCTCGACCGAGCGGTAGGGAAAGAGCAGGCGCACGTCGGCGAAACGGAAGCCGTATTTGTCTTCCACGCCGTAGAGGCGCACCACTCTGACCGTGTCGCCGTTGGCAATGAAGTCGAGCTCGGTGATTTTAGAACTCCAGTGATAGTTGTTTTTGGCCACGAGCAGCAACTCGTCGCGCGTCAGTTCCTCCTCGCGTCCGAGGATTTCGGAGCGAATCGCAAGGTTGAACTGCGTGGCGCGCCAGTTTGCGCGCGTAACGATGATTGTCTCGTCGATGCCGTCGGCGGCATAAAGGTTGACCAGCGTCTCCTGCAGGTCCTCGCCGCCAAGGTTGATGACGTCGTCGAAGCCGAATCGGATTTCGGGCAGCGGCAGCGGGTCGAGTCGCATCTGCCGCCGCAGGCGCGTGGCGTTATAGAGAATGCCGCTCGAGCGGGCCTGGCGCACGGTGTCGGTGAGCTGCACGCGGGTTACGCGCAGGCCGAAGTCGCGCAACACGTCGGGACGGAGCGCGGGCGAATCGTCGCAGCCGACGGGCGGCAGCTGGGCCGTGTCGCCCAGCAGAATCAGCCGGCAGGCATGGCCTGTGTAGACGTAGTGGATAAGGTCGGTCAGCACGTCGGGACCGCCATCGGCCGTCGAGCCGATCATGGACGCCTCGTCTACGATAAAGACCGTGCGCGAGTGCGTGTTGTCCATCACGGCCGTGAAGGGACGTCCCGGCGACGGCGGCCTGTAGATTTTGCGGTGAATGGTGTAGGCAGGCATGCCCGAATAGGAGGCGAACACCTTGGCCGCCCTGCCCGTGGGGGCGAGGAGCACGGTGGGGACTCCGGCGTCGTGAAGCGCGCGCACCAGGGCGCTGACCAGCGTTGTCTTGCCCGTGCCGGCATAGCCGCAAAGCAGGAATACGGAATCAGAAGGGGCACCGGTGCGACAGAATCGCGCCAGTGCCGCCATTACCTGAATCTGTTGGTCGGTGGGCTCGTAGGGCAGATGAGCCAGAATGGATTCAGCGAACTCGCCGACCGTCATAGCTGCGTGTCAAAAATTTATTTCAGCGACCACTCGGCACCGTCCTTGGTGTCCTTGACGTTAAAGCCGATTTCGGCCATGCGGTCGCGGATAAGGTCGGAGGTGGCCCAGTCTTTCTTGGCCTTCGACTCGGCGCGCACCTGTAGCAGCAGGTCAACGGCCTGCTCGTAGGGGTGCAGGTCGACGTCAGCACCGGCCGCATCGGGGGCAGCCACGCCGAGAATGTCGAAGAGGAAAGTCGAGAAGAGCTGTTTGATTCGCTCGATGTCGGCCTCGGTGGCCTTTGCGGTGCCGTCGTTGACCTGATTGACAATGCGGCAGAGGTCGAACAGATGGCCGATTGCCACGGGGGTGTTCAGGTCATCGTCGAGAGCCTCGTAGAGCTTGGTCTCCAGTTCGTCGAGCGAGGGTATTGTGCTCTCGGCCGACGGCTTGAGGGCATTGGCGCGCTTCCAGCCCTCGAGCATGCGCTTCAGGGCCTTCTCGGCGGCCTGCAGGGCCTCGTTGCCGAAGTCGAGCGTAGAGCGATATTGCGCCATCAAGATGAAGAAGCGGATTGTCATCGGCGAGTAAGGCTGCGTGAGCAGCGGATGCGAGCCCTCGAAGAACTGGTCGAGCGTGATGAAGTTGCCATAGCTCTTGCCCATCTTCTTGCCGTCGATGGTAATCATGTTGTTGTGCATCCAGTAGCGCACGGCGTCGTGGCCGTTGTGGGCGACACTCTGGGCGATCTCACACTCATGGTGGGGGAACATGAGGTCCATGCCGCCGCCGTGAATGTCGAAGGTCTCGCCGAGATATTTCTCGCCCATGACCGAGCACTCCAGATGCCAGCCGGGAAAACCGTCGCTCCAGGGCGATGGCCAGCGCATGATGTGCTCGGGCGCGGCCTTCTTCCAGAGGGCGAAGTCGGCGGGATTGTGCTTCTCGCTCTGGCCGTCGAGGTCGCGGGTGTTGGCCTGCAGCTCGTCGATGTTGCGGCCCGAAAGCTTGCCGTAGGGGTGGTCAGCGTTATATTTGGGCACGTCGAAATAGACCGAGCCGTCGCTGATGTAGGCATAGCCCGCGTCGAGAATGGACTGCACGTAGGCAATCTGCTCCATGACGTGGCCGCTGGCGTGAGGCTCGATGCTCGGCGGGAGCACGTTGAGGCGCTCCATAGCCTTGTGGTAGCGGTTGAGGTAGTATTGCACCACCTCCATCGGCTCGAGCTGCTCGAGGCGTGCCTTCTTGGCCACCTTGTCCTCGCCCGAATCGGCGTCGTTTTCGAGATGGCCCACGTCGGTTATGTTTCGCACATAGCGCACCTTGTAGCCGAGATGGCGCAGATAGCGGAACAGAATGTCGAACGTTATGGCGGGGCGGGCATGGCCCAGGTGGCCGTCGCCGTAGGCCGTGGGGCCGCAGACATACATGCCGACGCGGCCGGGGTGGAGCGGAGTGAAGAGCTCCTTGCGGCGCGTCAGCGAGTTATAGATTGTCAGATTGTGCTGTTTCATCGCCTCAGGCGTTGCCGCCGTTCATGAACGGATTGGGAATGCCGCCGGGCTGCTGTTTGGGCAGGCGCTGCTTGATTTCGCCGAAGGTCTTTTCATAGCGCTGCACGTTTTCGGCCAGAGCGTTGAGAAGCTGCTTGGCGTTTTCGGGGGTCATGATTACGCGGGTCTGCACGCGGGCCGGATTCATGTTGGGAGCCACGGTGATGAAGTCCATGAAGAACTCGTTGGGGCCGTGGGCAATCATGGCGAGGTTGCAATAGTTGCCTTTTGCCACTTCGGGCGACAGTTCGATTTTTATTTCCTGCTGGTTCTGAGGTTGATTTGCCATAGTGATATTTGAGTTATTGTTTTTGTATTGAGGGTTAGTTATTGCTTGAGGTTACGGTTATTGTCTGCGGGCGGTTGGAGATGTCGGTATAGACGACGTTGAACGCCGTTTTTTCAGCGAACCCGCCGACCGACTCCAGACTCCACGAGGCGTAGAGGGTGCGGGGCGCGCCGTTGCCGACTACGCCGTCTGCCTTTCGGCGGACGACGACATAGAGCTCAGGCACTTCGGCATCGACATCGGGGGCATACATGGAAATCTCTTCGGCATCGCCCGTAAAGCTGACAACGCCGCGGAAGTCGATGTAGTTGCCCGAGCGCGAAACGGCCACACCGCTCAGCGGCTCGGAGCCGGGCACATCGGCCCGACACACGATGTCGCCGCCGGGCAGCGGCTGAATGCCATAGAGGACGACGGGGCCGGAGACGCCATATTCATCGGCCGCATAGGTAATCAGCATTCGTCGGCCGGGCTTGATGCTTTCGGGCGCCTTCCAGTTGGCCGAGAGGGTAATCAGGTCGCCCTTGGCGTCGGTGTAGGTGAAGGTTGACACCGAGCCGTCGGCCAAGGTCGACTCATACGTAACGATATTTACCGCCGTAACCGCAGGTCCGGGGTCTTTAGTGTGGCTGCACGCCGCAAAGCCGAGCGTCAGGGCCACAAGAATCAGATAAAAAAGTGTTCGTTTCATTTTCAAGTGCAAAGATACGAAAATCTCTGAAAAGAACAAGGGCGCCCATGCGGACGCCCTTGTCATATTTTTGTTTGTTAACTTTCAGAAGCCTGAATTATTTGGCCTGAATGGTTACGCAACGATCGAGGTAAACGTTGTCCTTGCCGCTGTGGCGGTCGCCGGGGTTGGTGGTAACGTCGAGCTGAGAAGCGTTGACACCGTTGCGGACGAGAATGTTCTTGACAGCATTTGCACGGTTGGTACGCAGACGGGCGTTAACGGCGTCAGAACCGGTGTAGTTGTCGGCCCAGCCGCAAACTTCGTACTTCACGTTGGTGTCAGCCTTCATGGTGGCAGCTACGCTCTTGAGGACGTTGCGGTCGGTGCGGCCCACGTTAGCAGAACCGATGGGGAAGTAAACGGTAGCGAGGGGAGCGATGCAGGGCTTAGCCTCGGTAGCGGTGGGCACGGGGCGACGCAGGCATTCGTCGAGCTTGCGCTGAGTGTCCTGCAGACGGCCTTCGCACTCTGCGAGACGAGCCTTGATGGGATCGCAGTCCTCGATAACGGGGATAACCGGAACGATAGGAGCGGTCCAGGTGCGGTTGTTGAAGAGATAGGTTACACCGATGAAAGCAGCTACGTTGCTGTTGATGCGGTTAGCTTCGAGACCACCTTCGCGGGCAGCCGACATGGCGGTGTAGCGGATATCGAGGCTGAGGGCAACCTGACGGCTTACGTTGAAGCTGTTGATGATACCGCCGCGGAGAGCGAGCGAAGTGTCGAAGTCCTTGCCGAAGTTCACCTTGCCGTCGGTCTTCTCGCCGAAGCCGAAGTAAGCAGCACCGCCAACATAAGCGATGAAGTTGTAAACACGGTTGGGCTTGTAGCCGCACCACCAGTTGGTAACGTTCAACATAGCGTCGAAGTTAACGCCGAAGTTGGTGATGTTGGTTTTGTTGTAACCCTTGTAAGTCTGGAGCGCACCGTCCTCATAGCAGAGGCCGTAAGCATCGCCCTTAGAAGCGCCACGGGTGCCGAGGTAGGTGAAACCGCCACGGAAGCCCATGATGGGCGAGAACCACTTGCCGATCTGAAGGTCAGCAGCGGGTGCTACGCGATTCTTGAACGACAGTTCTTTGTCAGACTTCGAGAAGAGAACATTGGCACCACCGTCGACTGTGATGAACCAGTTGTCTTTGAAGCGGTTGAAGGTGTAGCCCTGAGCGGGATCTTCAACATAGGTAATCTCGGTAGCGCTCTGAGCCATTGCATCGGCCGATACAAGAGCAGCGCAGGCGAGAGCCAGAAGTGCACTTTTTTTCATAAGCATTTATGAGTTAGTGAGTTAAATAAATAGTTGACAAATAGTTAAGTGGGCACAGGTGCCCATTTTGCGGTGCTAAGTTACGCAATATTTTTGAATTACACACAATTTTTATGAAAAAATGTGAAATTTCTCAATATTTCTCGCGTTCACCGAAAATGTCGGTGCCGATTCTTACGAGCGTGGCGCCGCGTTCAACGGCCAAAGGCCAGTCTCCGCTCATGCCCATGCTGACCTCGGTGGCCGACGGCACGAAAACGCGCAACTGCGCCCCGACGGCGGCTATGGCATCGAAGTCGGCGGCCACCCGGGAGGCATCGGCGGTGTTAGTGGCCATGCCCATGACGCCCCTGACCTCGATTCCGGGCAGAGTGGCGGCATAGCGGCCTGCGGCGACCAGCTCGCCCGGCGCGAAGCCCGTTTTCGTCTCTTCGGCCGCAACATGAACCTGAAGCAGCACGCCGACTTCGCGGCCGGCGCGCACCGCCTCGTCGCTGACGGCCTTCAGCAGCCGCTCGGAGTCGATGCTCTCAATCACCGACACACAGCCCACCACACGGCGCACCTTATTGGTCTGCAAGTGGCCGATAAAATGCCACTCGATGTCGGCGGGCAGAGCGGCGGCCTTGGCCACCAGTTCGTCGGCGCGGCTCTCGCCGAACAGACGCTGCCCGGCATCATAAGCCTCGCGCACGGCCTCGGCGGGGTGAAACTTGCTGACTGCAACGAGCCTCACTCCGGCAGGGAGGGCGGCGTGCAGTTCGGCAATCTTACTGCTTATCCGGCCCATCGAGCTTAGCGGAGTAGACGTCGAGAATCGGGGTCTCGGTCAGCGACACGATGTCAAAGTCGGCCATGGTGCCCTTCATGCCCTCCATAAAATTGTCGTAGGCCTGCTTGAAGGTACTGCCGGCCGTCAGAATCTGCGAAATCGAGCGCTTCTCGGCGGCGGTTTTCTCGTCGATGGTGATGAACGCCACCTTGACAAGATACCACTTGTCGGCCGTGTCGTCGCGGAAAATCTCGGAAATCTTGGTCTTCTTGACGGAGGCGACGTCCATTTCGCCGCTCACGAAGGGGGTAACCTCCTCGATTACACGCGCCTCGGCTTCGGTGAAGCTCAGGGCGTCGACCAGGAAGGTATCAGTTACTTTTTTCTGCACGCCGTTTTCCACGATTTTGTGGTAGGCGACTTTACATTCAAACCAGTTTGCCATTTTTCAGTTTTCAAATAGTGAATCTTTGGTGCAAAGTTACAAAAAATGCCGAATTATACGTAATTTTGCAAAGACAAACCAAATAAATCCCCCTCAATTGTTCTTCGAACATGTATATAGAGATTCAATCTTTGCGCGGCATTTTCGCCATTCTCATTTTCTTGAGCCATTATGGCAGCCCCGGACGTATAATACCGCCATTGCCTGTTTTTGGAGATGGAAGCGTCGCCTTTTTCATTATGCTCAGCGGCTTTGTAATGTCTGCAGGCTACAGCGAACGCATCATGCACCCGTCATTCAATTATAAACATTTTATGATCAAGCGCCTTGCACGTTTCTATCCGTTACATCTATTATGCATTTTGGGAGCGTTGATTCTTGCGAAATTCTCGCTCGACGCTATTGGTTTATGGCCACTGATAACCAACGTTCTTTTACTGCAAAGCTGGATACCTGTTCCGACCTATTACTTTTCGGTGAATGCCGTTTCATGGTTTCTATCTGTTTTAATGTTTTGTTATGGTTGTTTCCCTTTCTTAACAAGATGTTTGGCTCACTACCGAAAGTTTACCATAACACTTATCTTATCTGTAGCACTAATTTGGGCATTTGCGGTCAGTCTTATTCCGAAGGAAAGAGCAAATGACATAATCTACGTCAACCCACTTGCCAGGCTCATAGACTTTGCGCTTGGCATGGTGCTATACAACTTTTGCGAATCAATCAAATCCAAAATAAAGCTGTCCATCAAGGCGATAAACTGTATTGAAATAGGAGCTACTACCCTACTAATCGGCTCGATGCTACTATACTCCTACATACCGTTACAATGGCAGCTAAGTTCCTTTTGGTGGGTCAGTTGCGCTCTAACAATTTTTGCATTTACCCTCAGCACATCTGAAACGTCCCGTCATAAAGGCATTATTTCACATTTATTATCAAATAGAATTCTGGTTCAATTCGGAAATATCAGTTTCTCATTCTTCATGATCCACGTCCTGTTTATGCAAGGTTTTGGCTATTTCACGACTCACTTCGGACTGAGCCTTCCTCCTATAGTTCACCTTACATGTGTGCTTGGAGGCACAATAATCACTGCGGTTATCATTAATCATTTTTTTGAGATGCCGGCCCAACACCTGCTTACACCCCACAAATTACCCAAAAGCAATGGAGAGCCTCCGACTTGCGAAGACTCCCCAATGCGTAAATAAACTGCTAATGTTAGTCGTTGTCGGCGCGGCGGGTAACCTTGGAGCCGATGAGGGCGTAGAAGAGGAGGTAGGCGGCGCAGGCCACGACTACCCAGTAGCTGTTGATGTAGCCGACGGCGTCAGCAACACCGGCCTGGATTGCCATCATTACGGCGCAGCCGAAGACCATGGTCATGAATATGCCCGAGGCGATTGCGGTGTACTTGCCGAGACCTTCGACGGCCATGTTGAAGATGCCGCCCCACATTACGGAGGTGAAGAGGCCGACCATGAGGAAGGAGAAGACACCCAGCGGAACGGGCTGCCAAACAACGGAGAGCTTGCCCCAGTCAACGCCCGGGAAGTTGACGGTGATGTCATCGGGGGCGAACATGCCGAAGAGCACGAGGAGAAGGGTTATGCTCGAAACGGTGGTAATCATTGCGCGGGCGCTGATTTTGCTGCCGACAACGGCGCCGCAGAGACGGCCGATGAGCATCATGAACCAGTAGACGGCGACGAGCATGCCGACGATGTTGCCCGCGATGCCCAGACCGGGATTGGTTTCGGTGAGCTTAAGGCTCGTAACTTCCTGTTTTTCGATTTTCTTGGCAGCGGCCTCGATTTCTTTTTCGAGTTCGGCAACCTTGACGGCGTCGCCGCTTGCGAGAATGCTTTCAACTTCGGGGTTGGTTACGCCGACAAAAGCCTTGGCGGCTTCGTCTTTTGAAATCTGACCGTCTTCGAACTGCTTGAGGACGGCGGCCTTCTGGTCGAGGACTTCGCGCTTTTCAGTGCTGAGGTATTGCTGGACGAAGTTGGGGACGCCGACCTCGATGCCCATGTAAAGGAAGATTGCGAGAGCGCCGAGAGCGAAGTGGCGATAGCTCATGGCCTTTTTAATATGGCCGAGCTGCACGGGTTCGGTTGCGGGCTCTTCGATTTTGGTGAACCAGATTACAATGAATGCCACCACAAAGATTGCGAGGGCGATGAAGAGTGCGGGAGTGGCGTCTTCAATCTTGGCCTTGGTGGCGTCGGCGATGAGGGCGCCCATGAGAATGTAGCAGGCCACGGCTGCGGTGGAGTTGAACACGCCGCCGAGCTGAATGAGCTGGTTGCCCTTGTTGCCGCCGCCGCCGAGAATGTTAAGCATGGGGTTGACCACGCAGTTGAGAATACACATGCAGAGGCCTGCGATGAATGCACCGATGAGATAGACGGTGAAGACGAGGCCGAGGCTCTTCTCGACGTCGAGGAGGCCGCTGACCCACTGAATCAGAATGCCGACGATGCCGACAGCGAGACCGATGAGGGCGGTTTTTTTGTAGCCGAACTTGGAGATGAGCATGCCGGCGGGAATACCCATGATGAGATAGGCCACGAAGTTGCCGTAGTTGCCAATCTGGGCGAGCACATTAGAGATGTCTCCCTGATTCTTGATGATGGTTGCCATGGGTGTGCACAGGTTGGTAACGAATGCAATCATGGCGAAGAGCGCAATCATGACTATGATGGCACCCCATTGCTTTTTTTGTTGACTCATTGCTTTTTTATTGTGTTATGAATTTATTGGTTCATGGTATCGGGTATTCCGGTGCAAAGTTAGCAAAATTTTCGGTACGTGCAAAAGCGGGCACAAAAAAAGAATGAGTAACGCGGTCCGAAGACCAACAATTACTCATTCTCCTCTCTCCTCGGCGGTATGGACGGGACTCGAACCCGCGACCCCCTGCGTGACAGGCAGGTATTCTAACCAGCTGAACTACCACACCAGGCTTTTGGATTTTTCGAGGCGCCGCTGCGTCTCGTTTTCGACTGCAAAGTTACGGCGAGTTTTTGAACTGTGCAAATATTTTTGCGAAAATTTTCAATAATTTTTCTCAACATGCTGTTTTCCAGGACGTTCACCCCACAAAAGTTTTTCGCGGAGAGTCGATGCGAAATGGTGGACGCGGCGCTGGGCCACCAAAATGCGGAACGGCGCGGGGCCGACGCGCACCGTCGTTCCGGCCGGGAAGGGGCGCGAACGGCCGTCGAGGCTGAGCATAAAAGTGTCGGAACGGGCCTCGACCGTGAACTCCAGCCGGGAATCGCCGCGTACGCCGAGCGGGCGCATTGCCAGCAGATGGGGCGCCACAGGCGAAATGAGCACCACATCGACCGACGGCTCCAGAATCGGGCCGCCGACGCTGAGATTATAGCCGGTCGAGCCGGTCGGGGTTGCGACGACGAGGCCGTCGGCCTGATAGCAGGTGAGGGGACGGCCGTCAATCGAGGCATAGACCGAAATCATCGAGGCGGAATCGGTCTTGAGCAAGGCGACGTCATTGAGCGCGTAGGGCCAGCAGTCGTCGGGGAGGCCGGCGGAAGTCTCGACATGGAGCAACCGCCGGGGCTCGACCTTAAGATTTGCGAGCGAGGCGGCATCTTCGGCCAGGAACTCGTCGGGGTTCATGTCGGCCAGAAAACCGAGATGACCGGCGTTGATTCCGAGCACGGGAGTCTCCGATGCGCCGACCCACTGGGCCGTGCGCAAGAACGTGCCGTCGCCGCCGAGACTGACGGCAAGGTCGGCCCGCAAAGGTTCGCCGGGCTTTACGGCCCTGACCGAAGAAGGCAACGCCATGCGTCCCGACAGATAGTCGTAGAGGGGTAACGACATTGAGAGGCGCCCGGCGCTCAGGTCGAGCAGCTTGTCGAATATGGCGTCGAAAACCGTCAGGCCTTCGATGCTGCGGCGCGAACCGTGGAGAAAAATATCCATTATTAAAGATTCAAGATGTGGAGCAACTCGTTGGCGCGGGCGCGGAGAGTGGAAGACGAGCCGAAATCGGGCAGATTGTTGCGCAGGCCGTCAACTCCTATAACCTCGTAGCCGTAGCGCTCGAGCGAGCGTGCGGTCGACTCGCAGTTGCGGTGGTTAGTGCGCAGCTCGACCGTGATGCGGCCGTCGTCGAGGCGCAGGTCGGTAACGTTGAGGTTGATGAGGTGGGCGTCGCTGTCCTCGACCGCACGCGCCAGCAGCGAGGCGCTGAAATCGTCGGGACGGCAAGCCACGGTCAGCACCGAAGCGTCTTCGAGCGGCGGCATGAGGTGAGCGAACTGAGATGAAATCTCAGCGTTTTGCCCGGTCAAAATGTCATTTCCTGCGGCCAAATTTTATCCTTTCTTAAAAAATGCGTAAATTTGTGGTGCTCTTATCAACATAACAAACAACATGCCAAATCGGATTTGGCAAATGCAAAGATACGAAAATTCTGACAAACCGACAAATGACCCAACTATCCGTAAACATAAATAAAATAGCGACGCTGCGCAACGCGCGCGGCGAAAACCGCCCCAACGTGCTGGAGACGGCGCTTGACATTGAGCGCTTCGGCGCGCAGGGCATCACCGTGCACCCGCGCCCCGACCAGCGGCACATTACGCGCAACGACGTGCTGACGCTGAGGCCGGTTCTGCGCACCGAGTTCAACATCGAGGGGTATCCGTCGAAAGAATTCATGGAGCTGGTTTTGCGCGTAAGGCCGACGCAGGTAACGCTGGTGCCCGACGCGCCCGACGCCATCACGTCGTCGGCGGGCTGGGACGTCGAAGCCAATATGGAATTTCTGAGCGAGACGGTTGACAAGCTGCGCGAGGCGGGCATACGCTCGAGCATCTTCATCGACGCCGACCCCGAGCAGGTGAAGGCCGCCGCGCGCTGCGGGGCCGACCGCGTGGAGCTCTACACG
The DNA here is from genome assembly GCA_902495245.1 of uncultured Porphyromonadaceae bacterium. Classification (GTDB taxonomy): domain Bacteria; phylum Bacteroidota; class Bacteroidia; order Bacteroidales; family Muribaculaceae; genus UBA3263. Next base: position 201,418 of record CABUWI010000005.1, on the reverse strand, counting down.
AAGCCGTATGCCGACAAGTATGCCACCGACCCCGAAAACGCCGTAGCGCCCTACGTCGAGGCGTCGCGCCAGGCCAAGCGCTGCGGGCTGGGACTCAACGCCGGCCACGACCTCAACCTGGAGAACCTGGCGTTTTTCGCGTCGAGGCTTCCCCACCTGAACGAAGTGAGCATCGGACACGCGCTGATTTGCGACGCACTATATCTGGGGCTTGAGGAGACCGTCAGGCGGTATCGAGGCTGCCTGAACAAGACCAATTAGACTAATTAGACCAATTAGACCAATTTTAATTTAATCAGCAAAAAAATGGAAAGTATTTCGCTATGGGAGCTTTGTCTGCAGGGCGGCATCATCATGATTCCGCTGGCGCTGTTGGCGCTTATCTGCCTTTATATATTTATTGAGCGCATGCTGGTCATCAACCGGGCCAACAAGCAGGACCCGACGTTCATGAAGCGCATCAACGACTATATTCACGAAGGAGAGATTGAGAGCGCGCTGAACCTTTGCAAGAAAGACCCGAGCGCCTACAGCGCCCTCATTGCCAAGGGCATCAGCCGCATCGGACGCCCGATGCAGGACGTGCTGGTAACCATTGAGAACATGGGCAACCTCGAGATTGCCCGCCTGGGCAAAGGGCTGCCGTGGCTTGCCACGACGGCCGCCGGCGCCCCGATGCTGGGCTTCTTAGGCACCGTCGTGGGCATGGTGGAGGCGTTTCACGCCATGGCCACCGCGGGGTCGGCCGCCACACTGGCCACGTTTGCCGACGGCATCTACACGGCGCTGGTAACCACCGTCGCCGGTCTGGTTGTCGGCGTCATCGCCCTGTTTGCCTACAACTATCTGGTTGCGCGCATCAACTCGGTGATGACCCTGCTCGAAGGCAAGACCATGGAGTTCATGGACATGCTCAACGAACCCGCCTAACCCCCGACCCCGCAGACAGCCATGGCACTGAAACGACAATTCGACATGTCGGCCACGTTTTCGATGGCTTCGATGACCGACGTTATATTTCTGCTGCTCATCTTCTTCATGGTTACGAGCACGTTCGTCTTTCCGAACGCGCTGGAAGTGAACCTGCCCGAAAGCTCGGCGCAGACCACACTGAAACCCTCGGCGCGCATCTACATTGACAAAGAGGGCCGGACGGCCACTATGTATGGCGAAGGGGCGGACTGGCAGCTCATCGACACGCCCGAGCAGCTGCAGGCGTTCATCACCCTTGTGCAACAGCAGGAGACGACGGAGAACCCGACGGCGTTCGTGGCCCTGTATGCCGACACCGAAGTTCCGTATGGCAAGGTCGTGGAGATGCTGAACCTCGGCGCCGAAAACAACGTGCGCGTGGTGCTTGCCACCTCCGCGCCGGCCAAAGCCCCCACTCCCGCCGATGGACAATAACAAACGCGACCGGCTGATTTCGCTGCTGCTGACGCTGCTGATTGGCGGCGCGGCGCTGCTGACGCTGGTGGTTTGCAAGATAGCGCCGGCAAGCGCCACCCTGCCCCATGCCACAGACCCGGAAGAGCAGGAGGTGTTTTTTGCCGACATAGAATACAAAGAGATACAGACCGACCCGACGCCAAACGTCGACTCGCAGCCGGCAGCATCGGCAGCCTCGGAACAGGGCGGCACCGACCTGACCGACCAAGGCAGCGGCGAAAGCGTGCCCGACCTCGTGGCAGACAAGACGCCGAAGCCGGAACGGGAGCAAACGGCCAAACCGGAAAAACCGACTCCGCCCGCTCCGACAAAAGAAGAAATCGAAGAGCAGAAGCGCGCCGCCATACGCGAAAAGATGGGGCGCGCCACGGGCCTGAAGGCTCAGGAACAACAGTCGCAGGGCAGCGCGCAACAAGGCAACGCCGCCACAGGCAACAACCGCAACGCCGACGGCCTGGGCCTCGACGGCCGCAAACGCCTGAACAAGCCCGACCCCGGCATCAAGAACGCCCAGGGCAAAGTGTGGATCCGAATCACCGTCAACGCCGAAGGCGCCGTTACGGCCGCGCGGTTTGACCGCTCGAGCGGCTTCGGGCAGCGCGAGTCGGAAGTGAGGCAGGCCTGTGTCAACGCGTCACTGCGGCTGAAGTACACCCCCGACCCCGCCAAGCCGACGCAGCACGGCGTCATTGTCTGGAACATCAAGTAACTCACCCCCACCCTGACGCCCCATGAGCAACGCGCTGATAACCGACCCCACCTTGATTTTCTTCATCGTGCTGGCCATCATTCTGCTGGCGCCGCTGCTGCTGAACCGGCTCAAGATTCCGCACATCATCGGCATGATTGTTGCGGGCATCATTGTGGGTCCCTACGGCTTCCACGTGCTCGACGACGACGCGTCGTTCAAGATTTTCGGGCAGGTTGGACTACTGTACCTGATGTTTCTCGCAGCCATCGAGATTGACCTTTTCCACCTGAGGCGCAACCTGAGCCGCGGCGCCGTGTTCGGGGTGCTGACGTTTGCGATACCGCTCGTTGCGGGCTTTATCAGCTCGTTCTACTTTTTCAGGTCGAACGTGGTTACGGCGCTGCTGCTGGCGTCGATGTATGCCTCACACACGCTGATTTCGTATCCGGTAGCCGTGAGGTTCGGCATCACCAAGGCGCCGGCCGTGCTGATGGCCATAGTCGGCACCATCGTCGCCGTTATCGGCGCACTGCTCACGCTGGCTACGGCCGTCAACGTGCACCACAACGGCTACTTCTCGTTCGGCCAGATAGCCGTGTTGCTGCTCAAGCTCATAGGCTTCTGCCTGGGCATCACGGTTGTTTACCGCTATGCGGCGCGGCGGTTTCTGCGGCGCTATCAGGACCGGGTAACGCAGTTCGTGTTCGTGCTGTCGCTGGTGTTCTTCGCCGCGTGGCTTGCCAAGGCCATCGGGCTTGAGGGAGTGCTTGGCGCGTTCTTTGCGGGGCTCGTGCTGAACAGGTTCGTGCCGAACACGTCGCCGCTGATGTCGCGACTGGAGTTCGTGGGCAACGCGCTGTTCATTCCCTACTTCCTCATAGGCATCGGCATGATGATAGACATTCGCGTGGTTGCCTCGCCGGCAACGCTGAAAATGGCGGGCATCATGCTCGGCGTCGCGCTGCTGACAAAATGGCTCGCGGCATGGATAACCACGAAAATATGCCACATGACCCGCGACGACTGTCAGGTTATGTTCGGCCTGACGACGGCCCACACGGCCGTGGCGCTGGCGGTAGTGTCGGTCGGCTACAGCTTCGGACTGCTTGACCGCTCGATGCTGAACGGAACGGTGCTGATGATTCTTATTACCTGCGCCATCGCCCCGATGGCCACTTCGGGAGCCGCCGGCCGCATCAAGCTGCGCATGCTCGAAGACGCCGCGGGCGCCGACAGCCTGCCGCAGACGGCCAACACGCTCGTGCCGGTTGACAACCCGGTTACGTCGGTGGCGCTGATGGAGCTGGCGCTGCTGCTGCACCCGGCGGGGCGCGAGGACGCATCGCTGATGGCGGTGCACGTGCGCACGTCGAACTCGCCGGCCGCCCGCGCCAACAGCGACGCGTCGCTCAAGCTTGCGCGCGAGGCGTCGGCCACGGTCGACCTGCCAGTCGACACCATAGAGCGCTATGACGCCGACGTGGCGTCGGGCCTCATCAACATCATCAACGAGCGCGACGTCAGCTGCGTGGTGATGGGCCTGCACCGGCGCACGACGCTGGTCGACTCGTTTTTCGGCCGCAAGATGGAGCATATTCTCGCCTCGACGAACCGCATGATTATGATTTGCAGGCTGTTCAATCCCGTGAACACCCTGAGGAGGCTCGTCATCGTCGTGCCGAAGAATGCCGAATTCGAGAGCGGCTTCAGGCTCTGGCTCTCGTCGCTGGGGCGGCTGGCGCAGAACATGGGGTCGCGCGTCGTGTTCATCTGCCACCCCGAGGTGAGGCGCCTGATAACGGGCGTTTTGCAGCGCGAGCGCATTGACCTGCGCATGGAGTTCCGCACCATGGAACAGTGGGACGACTTCGTGCTGCTTTCGAGCCGCATAGCCGACGACGACCTTCTGTGCGTCATCTCGGCGCGCCCCGGCTCGCTCAGCTACAACAGCGACATTCAGGAAATGGACAGTTTCCTTCAGAAATATTTCACGCAGGCCAACCTCATGGTGGTGTTTCCCGAGCAGAGCGGCAAGAACGAAGACGTGATGAGCTTCATTGACCCCACGGGCGCCGAAGTCATCGCGTCGCCCGCCTGGCCGCGACGCCTGGCCGCCATGTTTAGCTCGCGCCCGCGCAAACAATCATAGACCACTGACAATGCATATAATTCTTGAAGACATACCCGAAATCAGGACTAACCTGCTGCCGCTGACATTCACGCGGCCGTGTGGCGCGCTGCCCGCCGGCATCGCCGAGACCATTGCCGAGCGCTGGGCGCGGCTGCTGCCCGGCTCGACCGCCGGATTCGCCACCGAGACCTATCTATCGGCCAAATTTCCCGCCGGGGGCGAGGGCGACGTCATCGTTGCCGGCCACGTGGTGCCCGACCCGGCGTTTGCCCGCGCCGTGGCCTCGCTGAGTGCGGGCCAATGGATTGCCGACGCCGAGGGGCGCTGCATTGCGCGCCGCGGCGAGGCGGAGGGGGAGGCGACGGCCATCTCTACCGACGTCGTTGCCTACCGCCATCTCACCGACATTTTCCGCAGCAGCAAGGAGTTGATTACGCGCGACTTCGAGCTGCTAACGGCCGGACGCACATCGGCGCCGCTGCCGCCGTCATGCACGCTCATCGGCGACCCTTCTCAGCTCTTCATCGAAGAGGGCGCGGAGGTTGAGGGCGCGTTCATCAACGTGAAGAACGGCCCGGTGTATATCGGCGCGGGCGCGGAGGTGCAGGAGTGCGTGGTTCTGCGCGGCCCGGTGGCCGTGGGACCCAAATGTCGCGTGCGGGCGGGGGCGAGGCTGCTGCCGGGCACGAATCTGGGGCCGGTTACACGCGTGGGCGGCGAGATTTCCAACACCGTTTTCCTCGGCTACTCAAACAAGCAGCACGACGGCTTTCTGGGCGACGCCATCATCGGCCACTGGGTCAACATCGGCGCCGAGTGCGTGGCCTCGAACCTCAAGAACGACTATGCCGAAATTCGCCTGTGGAACTACGGTTCGCGCCGCTTCGAGCGCACGGGGCTGCTTTTTTGCGGCCTGATTATGGGCGACCACTCGAAGGCGGCGATAGACACGACGTTCAACACGGCGACGGTGGTCGGCGTGGGGTGCAACATTCACGGCACGGGCTTTCCGCGCCCCTTCACGGCCTCATTCACCGCCGGCGGCCCGCAGGGCACGGAGCGCGTGGTGCTCAAGAAGATGCTGGCCACGGCCCGCACCGCCATGAGCCACCGCGACGTCGAACTGACTCAGGAAGATATTGACATTCTAACCCACATATACAACAACCCCGATGCTTGACTATATCTCAGGACCGCTGGCACGCATAGCACCGACCGAGGCCGTCATCGACGCCGCCGGCGTCGGCTATCTGCTCAACATCACGCTCACCACCTACTCGGCGCTCTCGTCGGCCAAAGAGGCGAAACTGCTGGTTCACGAGGTTATCCGCGAAGACGCGCACGACCTCTACGGCTTCCTGACGGAAGAGGAGCGGGCACTGTTCAGAATGCTCATCGGCGTGAGCGGCGTCGGACCGAACACGGCGCGCGTGATTCTGTCGTCGCTCACCCCGGCGCAGCTGCAGATGTGCATCACCGCGGGCGACGCCGACAAGCTCAAGGCCGTGAAAGGCATCGGACTCAAGACGGCCCAGCGCATCATTGTCGACCTCAAAGACAAAATCAACGCCGCCGAGATGGCCGCCATGGCCGGCGCACAGGCCGACATAGCCTCGGGAACCGCCGACAGCGGCGAACGCGCCGAGGCGCTGGCTGCCCTGGTGATGCTCGGCTATCAGAAAGCCGCCGCCTCGAAAGCACTGGCCAAGGTCTATGCCGCGCAGCCCGGCGCCACGCTCGAGGCCGCCATCAAGCGCGCGCTGACCATGCTTTAACCCGAAGAAAAATCTCTCACTTTAACCTTAAACGCTTATGTTATTCACTCCCGCAAAAATCGGCCCCGTCGAACTGAGAAACCGCACAATCCGTTCGGCCGCCTTCGAAGGCATGGCCACAGACAACAACCCCTCGCAAATGCTTCGCGACTATCACGTCAGCGTTGCGCGCGGCGGCGTCGGCATGACCACGCTGGCCTATGCCTCGGTTACGCGCAACGGTCTGTCGTTCAAGTCGCAGCTCTGGATGCGCCCCGAAATCGTGCCGTCGCTGCGCGAAATCACCGACGACATTCACGCCGCAGGGGCGAAAGCCTCGGTGCAGTTAGGCCATTGCGGAAACATGAGCCACAAATCAACGGCCGGCGAGACGCCGCTGGGCGCCTCGACCGGCTTTAACCTCTACTCTCCCACGCCGGTGCGCGGTATGAGGGCCGACGAGCTAGCACCGATGGCGCGCGCGTTCGGCGACGCCGTGCGCACGGCCAAAGACGCGGGGTTTGACTGCGTGGAGATTCACGCCGGCCACGGCTACCTCATCTCGCAATTCCTCTCGCCCTACACCAACAAGCGCCGCGACGAATTCGGCGGCTCGCTCGACAACCGCATGAAGTTCATGCGCATGTGCATGGAAGAAGTCATGAAAGCCGCAAACGGCGAGGTGGGCGTACTGGTCAAGACCAACATGCGCGACGGCTTCCGCGGCGGCATCGAGATTGAAGAAGGCATCAAGATTGCGCAGGAGCTGGAACAGTTAGGGGCGGACGCACTGGTGCTGAGCGGCGGCTTCGTGAGCCGCGCGCCGATGTACGTGATGCGCGGGCCGATGCCCATCAAGTCGATGACCTACTATATGCACCCCTGGTGGCTGAAATATGGCGTGAAGATGTTCGGCAAGATGATGATTCCGACCGTGCCCTACACCGAAACCTACTTCCTTGACGACGCGAAGCAGTTCCGCCGCGAGCTGAAGTTGCCGTTGGTCTACGTCGGCGGTTGCTCGACGCGCGCCGGCATCGACAAGGTGCTTGGCGAGGGGTTTGAGTTCGTGCAGATGGGACGCGCGCTGCTGCGTCAGCCCGACTTCGTTAACCGCATGGCCGCGGGCGAAGAGAGCGCGGGGTGCGACCACGTGAACTACTGCATTGCGCGCATGTACTCGCGCGAAATGGCGTGCCACCACTGCGCCGGCGACCTGCCCGACTGCCTGATTCGCGAGCTTGACGGCCTGAAACGCAAAGCCGCCTCACGGAAATGATTGCTCTCGTTACCGGCGGCGCCTCGGGCATCGGACTGGAATTCTGCCGCCAGCTCCGCGAAGGGGGCTGGCGCGTGTTCTCGGTTGACCGCACGCCGCAGCCCGACACGCCCGACGCCATTCAGCTCGACCTGACCGACAGCGACGCCACGGAGCGCCTGATGGCGCGCCTTGACGCCGAAGGCGTGCTGCCCGACCTGTGGATAAACAATGCGGGAGTGTTCGACTTCCGCTCGGTGGGCAACCTCACGCCCGAGCGCATCGACCTCTACGTCGACCTGCACGTGCGCTCGCTCACGCAACTGTGTCGCGAAGTCGGGCGGCGCATGGCCGCGCGCGGCTCGGGGCGCATTCTCAACATGAGCAGCATGAGCTGCTGGATGCCGATGCCCGGCATCGCGCTCTATTCGGCCACCAAGGCATATATCCGCGTCTTTTCGCGGGCGCTGCGCCTGGAACTGAAAGACTCGGGCGTGAGCGTAACCGTGGCGTGCCCCGGCGGCATCGACACGGCGCTGTTCGGACTGCCGATGAACCTGCGCAAATTAGCCGTCAGGCTCGGCGCCACGCAAACGCCACAGAAGTTCGTGCGCGGAGCCCTTCGCCGCACGCTGCGCAACCGCAAGCAATACATCAACGGCCTGCTCAACCGCGTGGCCATCGTGGCCGTCGGCGCCCTGCCCGACTGCCTCCGCATCCAGGTCAAGCGCCGTCTCCTCGACTGCCTCGACCACCCGGGAAAATTATAAGGGCTTTAGGGCCTTTAAGGAATTTAGAGTCGACGGCTGACGAATTTTTTTGTTGATTTTTGAATCATGTTTGTATATCAGAATAAATATTTGTAATTTTGTCGGTGAAATTCGTTCGCAGAGGCCCAAAAGGGCAATTGAGGGCGGGTTCACATTTGGCATTTTTGTCAAAAAGGACATATTAAATTAAAAAAGCGTATTTATCGACGCTCTTTCTTGGCGACTTGAAACTTCGCAAATTTCAAAATTCACTGTCAAGAGAGCGGCAACGGTAGATGGCTTGGGTAGATATGTACATTCTTCCGACGCGTATGCACAATCATTCGTTATCGGAAAGATTGCATATTTCTGCGTGAGGCCTCTGCATGTTGCTTGTTCCGGCAGTGAAAGGCAATGCGAAGGCCTCAAGTCGCAGGAACAGGCAACGAGAAATGGCACTCACGCTTTCTTATAACCCATTGTTCGCCAGCGAAGTGTGCCCAACGGCGAAGACTCGGCACATGCATGGCAAGAATAACAGTCAACATCGAAGCAGACAATTTCGGCGACTTAGGCACAGCCCATAGGGTTTCAGATGGGCACGCCATATATTTCAGACCACTCTCAGAGCAGGTAAATTTGGACACGCCGATATATCGCTATATACGGCTGAATCACCTATATAATCTGCTAGATAGCTACTCCCTCTACGTCCCGAATCGCAGCAGTTTTTCAGACCACAGCGACAGAAGAGGCGAGGACAAGTATATACCTCCTACGGACTCCAAATATCTGCGATACAAAATTGAACCCGCATATTCAACTCCCAAAGACAAGAGGGTTAAACGCGAGTATGATAAAACCCGTAATGCAGCCTTTGATTTATGTATTTCATGTTGGAGCATGGAACAAGAGGCCGAACGTTTTTTGATGTGGAAGGCCTATCGGTCTGACTCTTTGATGTGTCGCATCGGCACTACAATTGGCAAACTGATTGACCACATTTCAATTCCTCATGACATCATCGTATCTGATGTATCTTACGGCAATTCCCGTTCATGTTTGCTTGCAGATAGACTAACATTCAATAAATTGTCATTTTATAAAGACGAAGCCGAATTGAGACTCGCAGTGTTGTGTCATGGCAAACACCATTTATTGTTAGATCTTAAAGACCCGTTTGAGCTACTTGACAATATAATACTCTCTCCATTTTTGGACCCGAAAACCGAAGAATGTCTGCTGTCGGCACTGAGACATCGTTATGCCGGTATTGCCAGTAAAATTCAGAAATCCGCAATCATCGAATACTAATCTTTTTATCGCATTTTCATTATGTCAAAGAAAAAAACAATCAAAACCTGCATCGATATTATTGTCGGTATGGTGTGTGCACTGCTGTTTTCAGTCCCTGAGATGAGAGCTGATGAGTCTGTACATTTTACTCACCCCAAACCATACATTACAGATGGTTATGTAGTGGACCTACAGTCATTAGAAATGAATGATGAATACATTAAGGCAAGCATATATGTAACAGCACTTAAGACTTATAACTCAAAGAATGGAGAATTGCTAATAGCAAACAACAGCCTTAGTTTGGTTGGCTTGGATGAGAATGGTAAAATCATATCAATCCATCGCTATCTCCCGTCGTACGATAGTCGTATGATAACCTCGCATTATCAACAAGTGCAGTCCGAGAATGAGCGTGTTCGACCAGGCGACAGATTATGGTTAAAAAAGAACGAACGAACTTATATGGTCATATATTTTGGAGGTACTTTTCCAAAGGGAGTAAAGAAATTCTCTATATTATCAAGCATTGAACCTATGCTTTTTACATTCAAAGGTGTAGAGATTGCCGATTTTACTCCTACTGAAAGTTGGTTTCCCTCAATGAACGAGGAGCAATTAAAAAACAAGATTGATTCTATCAGTGATGATATTAGCGGCATTTATGAAAGTAATAATCGAAAATATGCGTTGCTAAAAGAAGGGAATAAATATCAAATGTATTATGCTGATGGGCGGAAGCTTGATTCGTGGCGGTATGGAGACAGAAAGGCTACTTTCTACAGAACCGGTGTAGGTTTTAATCTTGAAGGACGGATTCGGACTCAAAATGAGAAATGTTTTGAAGACGCGAAAACAGAAGTAAATCCATTCAAAATAGACATCTATACTGAACGCTTTAAGTTTGGACTTTTTGGCGCCACAGATCGCATCACAGAGCTAATGTGTGTGGAGACGTTTCACAAGATATATCCGACTGCAGACGCAATGAATCAACGGAAACAAGTTGAAGCTGCTCAAAAATGGAGTGGCACGGGATTTGCTCTATTAAATGGATATATCGTTACAAATTATCACGTAGCTGAAGAGGCACGCCATATTGAAATTTTTGGAGTAAACGGAGACTTTACGACGCCACACAAAGCAAAGGTTATAGGAGTAGATAAGGTTGCAGACATCGCTCTCTTGAGACTGTGTAATGAGGAAGTATTTCCTAAAGGGCTTCCATATGGAGTCAAGGCTGCTATGTCTGAGGTGGGGGAGGACGTTTTTGTCCTTGGCTATCCTCTAATCGGAACCATGGGAGAAGAAATAAAACTTACTAATGGAATAATAAGTTCTCGTTCCGGCTTTGAAGGAGACGTAACTAATTACCAAATCTCCGTGCCCATTCAGCCGGGTAACAGCGGAGGCCCGATGTTCGATGCCAACGGCAACGTTGTCGGTATTGTGTGCGCTAAGCATAGGGGGGCAGAGAATGTTGGTTACGCCATAAAAACATCATATTTGTTGAATGTGATAGAAAGTGTCGCTTCGTCTGACATTGTGCCTCACGCTACCGTATTGAGAGGCAAACCGCTGAAAGAGCAGGTCAAGATGATAAAAGATTACACATATTTGATTAAATGCTCTAAATAGCGTATCGCTGTCAGATGTAGGGTAAATTCATGGGCACTCGGCCAATTCCAGTAATGAATCAGCCGAGTGTGAGTCGCGGCCGTCGGCGTCCTGCCCGACTGCCTCCGCATTCAGGTCAAGCGCCGCCTCGACCGCCCGGTAAAGTAACGGATTTAACGCAATTTTGCACGACCCGACTGTTACAAATTTGGATAATCGAAGATTTAGTGCTAAATTTGCACTCAATATGACCTCCCACGCTTCCCGTAAGATTAGCGCACCCGGGGAGGTCTTCGAGTTTATATGGACTACATCAAACGCCCCATTACCCTGCATCAGCAGGTAGAAAATTTACGCACCCGTGGATTGCTTATTGTGACGAGCAGCTTACGGAGCGTTACTTATCCAACATCAGCTACTATCGTCTCAGAGCATACACATATCCATTTCAGGATAACATCACTCCGGCGGCAGACCACAAATTCAAGAAAGACGACATCCATTTTTCTGATATAGTCGATTTATACTGTTTTGACAGAAGACTCAGATCTTTGATGTTTAATGCGATTGAAAAGATTGAAGTAGCGGTAAGAGCTAAAATTGTTCAGGCCTATTCCGAAGTTACGGGGAACAGTCATTGGTTCAGCGACCGAAACTTATACAAGCATAAAGAAGTCTCGGACAGGAACGGACAACCGACAACGGCTTATGACCTCCTGATGAAAGATATCGAAGGAGAGATTAAGCGAAGTAATGAAGATTTCATCAAGCATTATTATAATAAATATGACAATCCGCCTCTGCCACCGGCATGGATGACGCTTGAGGTTCTGTCGCTCGGCACTCTAAGCAAGCTTTATCAACTGCTTAAAAAATCTCGACAAAAGAAGACGATTGCCAAACAATTCGGGCTCAATGATGACAGGGTGCTGGCCAACTGGCTTCATGCCATTGCCGTATGGAGAAACTGTTGTGCGCATCATAGCCGTGTCTGGAATAGAAGATGCATCATCAATCTTCAAATGCCAACAAATACAGATTTTCCTTTTCTTGACAGACAGACCTTAAATACACTTCACCCCAACAAGGTATTCACTGTTTTATGCTGTATTAAATACATCAGCAACATCATAAGCCCGGGCAGCGATTTGAAGCGAAACATACTATCTATTATCGGAGATGGAGGCAACCTTTTGAACCTGACCGAAATGGGATTCCCGAAGAATTGGAAATTTCTTGACGTTTGGAAATGACAATCAGCAAACGGCATAACACCTTATGATAATGAGGGAGTTAATGCCTGCACATTGACTTCACCATTACTATTACTCACTCTCGGCTGCATTGTTTTATGCACTGACTCGAAAGACTCGTAATTTAGCCAAAGCGGTTCAATGGAGGTCAGGCGGGTTTGCCGAGGGATAATTCGGCTGTGAGGAAGGAGTAGACGTAGAGAGGACTTTGGAAGTACAGACCGGTTTTTGGGTCGGAGAGTTTGGCGTAAGTTTCGGAGTTATAAAGTGTGTCGAGAGCTTCGGAAACGGTCATTCCAAAATCTTTTGACAGCAAATCGGCCAAGTCTGCACTCATTGCTTCTTTCATATATTTGAAGTCGGTATCAGTCATAGCTTTATCAGATGCTTTATGGCCTCTTCCGAGCCAAAATAGTATTGGAAAGTTATGCCTTTCATGTATTTCAGGCGATTCAAGAACTCGGCTTTGTCTATGCTCCCGTCTTTAAGTTTACGTATCTGCAAGCCGACCTTATCATTGGCAATCGGACCGTAAACAATGTCAAATTTCTCAGTATCCGTTATGCCACCTTCGCGGTTGGCAAATACAAAGTCAGCCCATTCCTCCGAATAATCTTCAAAAATTTTGACCCGCAACGAGGTATCACGCATTATTGTCTCATCGAACTCAAATTCAGAAACAACAGGTTCTCCTCCTAATTGCATAGATTTGAAAGTGGCCATCTCTACGGCTTGTGCTTCGTTTTCCGACAAATAGAATCCGCGCCCAAAATCCTTGTTAGGTTTAGACTTGGTCAGGTCTATCCGGTCGACAGACATATTTGAGCCGTGATAAAGAATCATAGACGGCCTCCGAATCTGCGGCAATATGATGCCACGCTTTCGACGGCTTCTTTGAAGTCGAGCGTGTGGATAATGCCGTAATTTTTCTCAATGAACATTATGCCGCCGTGCCGGCGGATATAGTTGTAGGCCTGCTTGTCAGACAGGCTGAACGTGTTGGCGAACTCGTTCACCAATGCGATGATGTATTCGAATATGTCGCGAATATTATAGTTCATTCCGGCTTTTCTTGACCTTGCAAAGGTAAACATTTTTCGGGAGAAAGCAAGTCGTTAAGGGGGACTGCGTAGTTAATTGTAGTTAATTATTGTGAATTGTTTGGAGAGGTGAGGTTTTTGTGCGTAAATTTGGGCGCGTTTTAATTATCTATACCTTAAATCTCAATTTTCATGAACAAAATCATCACCCTATCCATCGCCGCCGCCATGAGCATGACGGTAGCAATGAGCGTACACGCAGCCGGCGAGACACCGGCCGTAGTTACGGGCAAAACTTACCGCATCGTCGCCGGACTTCCCGGGGCACCCACGGCCAATGACCAACGTCCCAGTTCGTGTTTCGGAGTTCGCGAAATCGACGGCACGGATTTTCTCGGCGTCGATGCCGTAGCCGCCGAGAAGCCGTCGCAAATCTGGACATTCACGTCGACCGCCGACAATCCTGAGGTCTATGCCATCGTGAACGGGGCGGGCCAGTATGTCAACCCCGTCGCCGGCCTCTATCCGCCGGCCAAGGCGGGGACGGTCTATCAGGACGCACGTTTTGAGCTGGTGAGCTACACCAACGAACTGCCGGCTGCGGCCTACGGTTTCGCCATCGTGCCTCTGGAGCCGCTGACCGAAGAAGAGGTTGCGGCATATGCCAACACGGACATCTCGGGCATGGAGGCGGGCGACCTGCGCTGCCGCATCAAGCCGCTGAAATATCGCAACAACGCGGCCGACTCCGAGCAGATTGTGGAGAACACTCCCGAGAACGCGCCGGCCAACGCCTCGGCGCAGAACAAGCCGCCATATTACATGAACATTGCGGGCGCGGGACGTCAGTTCCTGATCAACCTCTGGTTTGTTGCCGACGCGTGCCAGAGCGTAGTGCTGGTTCCGACGGAACATACGCCTGACATTCCGGAGTTTGTCGGCTCGCCGTCAATCAGCGGCGTAACGCCTGACGCCGAGGGCAACGTGGTCAGCGGCTCGAAAGAAGAGAGCATCACCCTGACGGCCGCCGAGGGAGCCAAAATTCTCTATAAGTATGCCGGCGATGAGGAGTTCACGGAAGCGCCGACCAATCCGTACACGCTGAAAATCACCGAAGACTGCACGCTTGAATATTGCGCCGAAAAGGGTAGCACCCGCAGCGAGGTGAAGTCGGTAAGCTTTACATTCTTAATCGTTGTCGAGGCGGGCAAGAGCTATCGCATCGTATCAGGTCTGGCCGGCACGCCTACCGCAGGCGACAGCCGTCCGAGCTCATGCTTCGGTCTGCGCGAAATCGACGGCAAAGCATTTTTGGGCGTAGCTGCTCCGGCCGAAGATGACCCGTCGCAGATATGGAAATTCACGGCCTCGACCGCCAACCCCGCAGTCTATGCGATTGCCAACGAGGCAGGCCAATACGTCAACCCCGTTGCCGCCCTCTACAAGCAGGGCAATGTCGTTTATCAGGACTCGCGCTTTGAGGTTGAGGAATATGCCGACGAGCTGCCTGAAAGCGCCTACGGCTTCGCCATCGTGCCGTTGGGATCGCTTACAGCCGAAGAAGTGGCCGCATATGCCAACACGGAACTGACGGGAATGGAAGCGGGCAACGTGCGCTGCCGCATCAAGCCGCTGAAATATCGCAACTCATTTACCGACCCCGACCTGATTGTTGACAACACGGCCGAAAACGCACCGGCCAACGCCACGGCGCAGAACATGCCGCCCTACTACCTGAACATTGCGGGCGCCGGACGTAAGTTCCTCATCAACCTGTGGTTCGTTGCCGACGACTGCCAGAGCGTGGTGCTCGTTCCCGCCGGCACGGAAGAAGAGCAGCCAACGGCACCCGCCGCCCCCGAGCTCAGCGGCGCCACTCCCGACGAGAACAACACCGTAACCATCAAAGGCACGGAGGTTGAGGTTACGCTGACGGCCGTCATCAATGCCGACATCATGTATCGCTTCACCCCGACCGAAGAGACGGCAGGCGAGTTCACCGCCGCGCCGAGCAACCCCTACACGCTGACCATAGACAAATCGGGCGTTCTGGAATATTATGCCGCCAAGGGTGAAAGCCGGAGCGAGACCAAAGCCGTAACGTTCAAGATTATGACCACCGGCATTGCGGAAATCGCCGCTAAGGGCGCGGCCGGCGATGAAATCTACGACCTGTCGGGCCGCCGTCTCACCGCCGCCAAGAAAGGCATATACATTGTCAACGGCAAAAAAGTAATCCGCCACTAAAAAAACGAAACAAGATGATTACCGAAAAAACATACCGGCCGATAGCCATTGCGTTCTCGGCCCTCGCGGCAACCATTGCGCTGCAAGCTCAGGAAGTCAGGCCTCCCAACGTGATTCTGCTCGTTGCCGACGACCTCGGGTATGGCGACCTGCAATGTTACGGCGCCAAAAACGTGGAAACGCCCAATGTCGACGCCCTTGCACGCTCGGGCATTCAGTTTACCAACTGCCATGCGGTGGCGGCCACGTCGACGCCGTCGCGCTATTCGCTGCTGACGGGCGAATATGCCTGGCGGCGCAACGACACGGGAGTGGCCGCCGGCAACGCCCGCTCCATCATACGCCCCGAACAATACACCATGGCCGACATGTTTCATGACGCCGGCTATGCCACGGGCGCCATCGGCAAGTGGCACCTCGGGCTCGGCTCCGTTACGGGCGGCCAGGACTGGAACGGCACCCTCGACATCACGCCGCGCGACCTGGGGTTTGACTACCACTACATTCAGGCAGCCACGGCCGACCGCGTTCCGTGCGTCTATCTCGAGCAGGACACGATTGCCAACTACGACCCGTCGGCCCCGATTCAGGTGAGCTACACCTCGAACTTTGCCGGCGAGCCGACGGGCAAAGACAACCCCGAACTGCTGAAGCTGCAGCCGAGCCACGGCCACAACCAGTCAATCGTCGACGGCATTTCGCGCATCGGCTACATGAAGGGTGGCGGCGAGGCCCTGTGGAAAGACGAGAACATTGCCGACTCCATAGCCGCCCACTCAATCAGGTTTATACGCGAGCACAAGGACGAACCCTTCTTCCTGTATCTGTGCACGAACGACGTTCACGTGCCGCGCTGGCCTCACGAACGCTTCCGCGGCAAGAACGCGATGGGTCTTCGCGGCGACGCCATAGCCCAGTTCGACTGGACCGTGGGGCAGGTAACGGCGGCGCTTGAAGAAGCCGGCCTGGCCGACAACACCCTGATTATCCTGACCAGCGACAACGGCCCGATTCTTGACGACGGCTATGCCGACCGCGCCATCGAGCTGCTGAACGGCCACAGCCCCACGGGCGGCCACCGCGGCATGAAATATTCAGGCTATGAGGGCGGCACCATCGTGCCGTGCATCGTGAGCTGGCCCGCGCGCGTGGCGGCCTCGACGTCGACCAACAACACTCTGATGAGCCACATCGACTTCTTCGCCTCGCTCGGCAGCCTGCTCGAAGCCTCGCTGCCCGAAGGCGCCGCTCCCGACAGCGGCGACCGCATGGCCCAGCTTTTGGGCGAGTCGACCGAACACCGCCCCTGGGTGAGCGAGCAGCCGAGCAACGGCCCGTTGACCGTGCGCACCGCCAAATGGAAATATATCCCTGCCAGCAACAACTCGCAGATGATTACGTGGGGGCCGGAAGTGGAGACGGGCAACAAGCCGTATGACCAGCTCTATGACATGGAATCCGACCCGTTCGAGACCACCAA
This sequence comes from uncultured Porphyromonadaceae bacterium, assembly GCA_902495245.1. GTDB lineage: Bacteria > Bacteroidota > Bacteroidia > Bacteroidales > Muribaculaceae > UBA3263. Next base: position 184,453 of record CABUWI010000005.1, on the reverse strand, counting down.
CGTGGCCACGGAGAATCCGGAAGCCCTGAAGATGATGAAGCAGATTCACGAGGAGGCGAGTTCGGTCCCTTTTACCGCGCCGGACTTTTCGAGCGCTGACGAAGAGTTCTGGTACACCATCTCCACCCCGCTGCGCGACAACCTGTGCATCACCGTAACATCGGGCGGCCTGCTCAAAGGCGTCGGCCCGGACGAGTCGATATTCGCTCGCTCGCAATGGAAATTCACGGGGCGCAGCGACGGCACGTGTAACATCGTTAACCGCGGCAACGGCAAATATATCGACCCGACGTCGGGCTCGAACACCCAGTTTCTGCTTCTGAGCGACGACGAGCCGGACTACGGCTGGCGAGTGGACTATGCCAACACCGCAGGCTGCGTGGTCTTCTACACCGACGCCAAAGACTCGCAGCTGAACCAGAGCGGCTCGGGCCGCGGCTACCGCATTCTCAACTGGGGCGGCGGGCGCCATGACGACGCCGGCTGCCAGTTTCAGTGCACTCCGGTGAGCGGCGCCCCCGTGGCCGAGATAGCGCTGCCGACGACGGCAGCCGACCCGATGCCGTCGACCGCCGACGCGCCTAAATGGTATACCATCTGCGCCAACAAGCGCGCACGCCACTATCTTGCCGACGGAGGCGACGGCATTGCGCGCAGCCTGACCTCGTCGTGGTTCATGCCGGAACTGGCATGGCGCATTGAAAGCCGCCCCGACCGCACGTTCAATTTCGTGAACCTCGCGGGGAACGGCTATCTGAACGCCGAAGCGGCAGACGAGACCGGCGAACTGACCGTCAGCGCCGACGAGCCGGCCGCCGGCTGGGAAATATCGGAAGCGCCGTCAGCCAACTACTGGCTGATAACCTCGGGCAGCGTGCAGGCCTTCATCTCGACCGAAGCCGACGGGTATAAAGTGGCCAGCCCGGCCGACGCCATTAACCGCACCAATTCGGGCGGCCACTTCAGATTCGTGGACATCACCGAGATTGTGAACGACCTGAGTGGCCTCACGGCCGTTGCAGCGCCCGAGCGCGACGAGCGCGGTCAGCTCTACGACCTGCTGGGACGCCGCGTGGCCAAACCGCGCCACGGCATATACATCAACTCAGCCGGCAAACGCGTGATTTATTGAGGTCGGTAAAGTCCTTAAGGTCCTTAAAGTCGTTAAAGTCTTTAAGGACCTTATTTTATATGGATTGGAGGATGCGGAGGTCTTTGGGCAGGAGGTTGTTGGCGCGGGAACCGAGGTTGTTGACCCAGCCGAGGGGACGCCCGTCGTAGGTGATGAGGACGATGCCGCGCGGGGTGCCGTCGGGAAGCTCGAGGGCGTCGCGATGGAGGAAGCGCCGGGCCGTAGGGAGGTCGACGTCGACCGACGGGTAGGCCGCGGGGTCGAAGTCGGCGCGGAGGGCGGCGGCATGGGTCGGGATTTCGGTCTTGCCTTTGGGTTCGCTCATGGGGCCCGTGGACCAGCATATGACGTTGGCTTTCGAGAGGGCCTTTTCGGTAATTGCCGGGGGCGCGGGCGACTGGCCGGGCTTGCGCAGAAGCGCCATGTACAGGCCCTCGCCGCGCACGAGGTGGGGATAGAAGTGTCCGCCGACAACTCCGGGCCATTCGGGCAGCGGCAGCTGTTCGGCGCCCAGCTCGGCGCAGATGCGCGCCACGTTATCCTCGTTTTCAGCCCTGGCGAAGGTGCAGGTGGAGTAGATGAGCCAGCCGCCGGGGCGCAGAAGCGGCCACAGCGACTCGACAATCTCGAACTGGAGGCGGGCGCAGCTCTCGACCAGACCGGGCGACCACTGGGCCACGGCGGCGGAGTCCTTGCGCATCATGCCCTCGCCCGAACAAGGGACGTCGGCGGCGATGATGTCGAACAGTCCGCGGGGCAGGCGCGCGAGCTTCTGAGCTGGGCCGAGGGTAACGGCCACGCGGGGATAGCCCCACTTCATCAGGTTTTCGCAGAGCACGCGGGCACGCGCCGGCTCTGCCTCGTTGGCGACTACGAAGCTGCCGGGAGGCAGGGCGTCGATTGCGGCGGTCGTCTTTCCGCCGGGGGCGGCGCAGGCGTCGAGATAGTTGACCGGGCGGTCAAGGCCGAGGGAGGCGATTAGCGCGCCTATGGCCATGGACGACGGGTCCTGGACATAGTAGAGCCCCTGGTGGAAGCGCGGGTCGAGGGTGAAGTTGGGGCGCACGGTCAGATACTCGCCGGCGGCATTCCATGCCGGAGCGTCGCCGCCCTCAAGCAGGCCGGTGAAACCCTTGGTGAGATTGCGCCTGACAGCGACAGAAGGACTGCCCGACGCCAAGGCGTCAAGCAGTCCCTGAGGATTCGGAATCGCGGAATCCGCGAGCACACGCTCACAGAATCCGGAGGGCAGCGGATTACTTGCCACAGCCGTCGCAGCAGCTGCCGCCGCCACATTCGCCACCGCCGCAATCACCGCCGCCGCAGCCGCCGCAACCGCACTGACCCATCTGGGTGTGCACGGCCACTTCTTCGGCCGTCGCGGGGCGCAGTTCGACAACGTTGCCGCGCAGCTTGATCGTGCGGCCGGCAAGGGGGTGGTTGAAATCCACTTTCACGCTGACGGTTTCAGGCCCGACCTCGAGCACCACGGCGGGCACTTCCTGTCCGACGTTGGTCTGGAGGAAGATGTTGGCGCCCGGGTGAATCTGCTTTTCGTCGAGTTTGCCGTCGATTTCAAAGATTTCGCGAGGCAGCGTTTCGGTGCGCACCATCTCGTCGTTATACTCGCCGAAACCCTCGGCCGGCGAGACGGTTGCCTCGAATTGGTCGCCCTTGCGCAGGCCCTTGATGGCCTCGAGCAGGGGTTCGATGACGTTGGGGGTAACGCCGTAGACCATGGTTTCGGGCTGATCGGCGGTTACCTGATGGAGCAGCTTCTCTTCGTTGCCGTCCGTGATGTCAAAAAGATCGTAAGTGAGGGCGACGAAAGCGCCCGGTTCAATAATTTCCATGTCAGGTTAACAATCGGGAAAGCGTTTTCGTTTACCAGATGATTACACGCTCGGCCTCGGGACGCCACATGGGGTCGCCCTCCTTGATTCCGAATGCGGTGAAGAACGGTTCGAGGTTGCGCAGGCTGACGTTGACGCGCAGGTTGCCGAGCGAGTGGACGTCGCCCATCGTGAGCGAGCGGATTTCTTCGTCGCGAATGTTCTGCGCCCAGAGGTTGGCATAGTTCATGTAGAAAATCTGCTCGGGCGAGTAGCCTTCGATTTTCTGTCCTTCGTCGTTGATGTCCACGCCCTTTTTCTGCTGCGAATTGCGGAAGGCGGTCATTGCCACGCGGAGGCCGCCCTGGTCGGCGATGTTCTCGCCGAGGGTGTATGTGCCGTTGGCGTGGAGGCCGGGCAGCACCTCGACTGCGTCGAACTGTGCCACGAGACCCTGTGCGAGCTGATTGAACGCCTCGGCGTCTTCGTCGGTCCACCAGTTGGTCATGTTGCCGTTCTTGTCGAAATTGCGGCCCTGGTCGTCGAATCCGTGGGTCATTTCGTGGCCGATGACCACGCCAATGCCGCCGTAGTTTTCAGCGTCGGTGGCCTCGGGGTCGAAGAAGGGAGCCTGGAGAATGGCGGCGGGGAACACGATTTCGTTGGCCATGGGGTTATAGTAGGCGTTGACCGTCTGCGGCGTCATGCCCCACTCGGTCTTGTCGACCGGCTTGCCCCACTTGCTGTAAGTGTCGCGCTGATGCCACATGCTGACGTTGTGCATGTTCTCGTAATAGCTCAGCTTGGGGTCGATTTCCATGGTGGAGTAGTCTTTCCACTTGTCGGGATAGCCGATTTTCACGGTAAATGCGGCCAGTTTCTCGCGGGCGTTGGCCTTGGTGGTGTCGCTCATCCAGGTCAGATTGTCGATGTGCTGGCCGAGGGCCTCGCGCAGGTTCTCGACGAGGTTGAGCATATATTTCTTAGACGACTCGGGGAAGTACTTCTCGACATAAAGCTCGCCGACGGCCTCGCCCAGAGCGCCCTCGGTGGCGCCCAGAGCGCGCTTCCAGCGGGGCTTCTGCTCGGTAACGCCGCTGACCACCTTGCTGAACTCGAAGTTAGCGTCGGTGAAGGCGTCGCTCAGATAGCCGGAGGCGCCGCGCACGTAGTTCCAGAGATAATAGTCTTTCAGTTCGCGCTCGGACGCCTTGGCCATGGTCTCCATGGCGCGCTTGACGGGCTCGATTTCCGTAACGATGACCGTGTCGGGCGTGGCGATGCCCATGGTTGTGGGGAAGAACTTGTCCCAGTTCATTTCGGGATACATTGCGCGCAGCTCGGCGATTGAACGGGGATTGTTCATTGCGGGAATGTTGCGGCTCTGCTCGCGAGTCCAGGCCTTTTCGGCGAGGGCGGTCTCGATTTTCATTACGTTCTGCATGATGCGCTCGGCGTCGGCGTCGGCATAGCCGGCGTTTTTCATCTGGTCGACGATGAGCTTCTTGTAGGCGTTGCGCACGTCGGTGTTGCGCTCGTCGTCAAGCAGGTAATAGTCGCGGTCGCCGAGGCCCATGCCGCCGCCGCTCACGTACATTGCATATTCGTCGCTGTTGTTCATGTTCTCCATGGGTCCGGCGCCGAAGAAGGGGCTTGCGAAGTTGGCGTGCATCCACATGAAAAGGTTCTCCATCGAATCGGCGGGAGTGGTCTCGATTTTGCGGAGGTCGGCCAGAATGGGGGTCGCGCCCTCGGCGTTGCGGCGCACGGAGTCCATTGCGAGGTTATAGACTGTGGCGACCTTGTGGGCCACCGTGCCGGGCTCGGGATTGGACTCGGCCACGCCGACCACGAGCTGACGCACGCGCTCCTGGGCCGTGTCGCGCAGCAGGTCGAAATTGCCGAAGCGGGCATACTCGCCCGTGAGCGGGTGCTCGTTCATCCAGCTTTGGTTAACGTAGAGATAGAAGTCATCGCCGGGCTTGACTTCGGTGCTCACCTTCGAGAGGTCGAGACTTTTTGTTGTGCCGGGGCCTTTTGAGCACCCTGTCAGTGCTATGGTCATGAGCAAAGCTATTTTTGCAAATTTCATCTTTTGGGGTTAAAAGTTAAGAGTTAAAAGTGAAGGGTTAAGGGTTGAAAAGTGAGAAGTTCAGAGTTGAAAGTGAAGAATCAGGTTTCGGTTAAATAACTTTTAACCCTTAACTTTTAACCTTGAACTGTGAATTGGATTAGAGTTTGGCGTTGCGCATGTCGCCCGTCTCGTTGAAGGCGGTGTGGAAAGCGAACGACTCGGTGAGCACGTGGGGCGTCTGGCCGCCATGGCCGTCGGCGAGATACTTGCGCAGCAGCGGCTTGTAGTCGGGGTGAGCGCAGTTCTCGACGATGAGCTCGGCGCGCTGCACGGGGTCCTTGCCGCGCAGGTCGGCCACGCCCTGGTCGGTGATGATGACGTCGACCGAGTGTTCCGAATGGTCCTGATGGGCCACCATGGGCACGATGTTCGAAATGCAGCCGCCCTTCGACACCGACGGGCAGGAGAAGATAGAGAGGTAGCCGTTGCGGGTGAAGTCGCCCGAACCGCCGATGCCGTTCATCATCTTCGTGCCGAGCACGTGGGTCGAATTGATTGCGCCGAACACGTCGGCCTCGAGGGCCGTGTTCATTGCGATGACGCCGAGTCTGCGAATAATCTCGGGGTTGTTGCTCAGTTCGCTGGGACGGATTGCGATTCGGCGGCAAAAATCGTGGTCGTGGGCAAAGAGGCGCTCCTGGGCGGCGTCGCTCATGGTGAGCGAGCAAGTTGAGACGAACTTGCAGCGGTCGCGCTCCATGAGGTCGAGCACGGCGTCCTGGGCCACCTCGGTATACATTGTGAAGGGCGGAATCTCGTGCGCGTCGGCCAGGCCGTAGAGCACTGCGTTTGCCACGTTGCCCACGCCGCTCTGCAGCGGCAGGAAGCCCTTGGGCAGGCGGCCGGCGCGCAGTTCGCTGATAAGGAACTCGCAGACGTTGGCGCCGATGCGCTCCGAGGTCTCGTCGAGCGCCGTGAAAGGCTTCACGCCGTCGGTTACGTGGGTGCGCACAATGCCCACCACCTTTTTCGGGTCGACATAGAGATAGGGCGAGCCGATGCGGTCGTTGACGTTGTAGATGGGGATTTCGCGGCGATATGGAGGGTCGGCGGGCAAGTAGAGGTCATGCAGGCCCTCGAGCTTGGTCGAGATTGCCGAGTTCAGCTCGATGATTATGTGCTTGGCCATCTGCGCGATGGTTGTCGATATGCCGGCACCCGTGCCGAGCACGAGGCGGCCGTCGTCGCGCACGTCGACGGCCTCGATAACGGCGAAGTCGAGCGGGCCGTAAAAGCCATAGCGCAGCTTCTGGGCCATTTCGCTGAGATGGAGGTCGAAATAGTGGGCATCGTGGCTGTTGATGCGCTTGCGCAGGTCGGGCGTGTTCTGATAGGGCGCGCGTCGGTTGATGGCATTTGCCAGCGACAGGGCGCCGTCGACGTGGGGGTTGGTGCTCGCGCCGGTAAAGATGTCGACCTTGTAGGGACGTCCGGCTTCGTGTTCGGCCACGGCCTTGCGGGCCACGGCGTCAAAGGTGTCCTTCGGGGCACCGGAAGCGGTGAAACCGCTCAGACCGATAGCGGCGCCGTCGGGAATCAGAGCGGCGGCCTCGTCGGCAGTGATAAACGGAAAAGACATGCTTTTATCTACTATGACATTAGTTAATTATGGCGACAAAGTTACAAAAAAACCGCCACCCGCGCAAACCCGACCGCAATCGGCTCAAAATTCGGGCAAACCGAGCAAGAAATTACAGCGAGACGCTGCAGGGGGTCCGCGCGGCGCCCACACGTTATGTAGGGACGCACGGCCCGTGCGTCCGCACGTAATCATCAACATTACAACACGTTACACGTTCAAAAAAAGCGGATGCACGAGCCGTGCGTCCCTACACAGAATTATCGCAAAGTTGCTTGGTTTATTAAATTTTTTTTCAAAAAAATCAGCTAAACGTTTGCATATTGATTTTTTTTGCGTATATTTGGGGGGGGAAATACCTATACATTTGAAAGCAATTTTTAGAACTATGAACAAGAGTAAGATGCTTATTTGCTGCATTTTGGCAGGAATTGCCGCAACTGCGCCGACACTGGCGGCCGAAATCAAGGGAGAAGATTTTCCGCGAATGGACGGTTCGGAGAGTACGGAGGCATTGCGCAAGATTCTTGTGGCCAAGGCTTTTGGCAAACAATATGAATGGAAACAGCAAGACCCCTATGATTCTCGTCATATACACCCGTTCGAAATTGAAATTAAGGGGGCGCTGAAGGCAGAGGACAGCGAGGCGCTGGAGCGACGCATGGCGTGGAACGACACTCACAAGGCATACGAGAATCTCATCGGTGAGGCAACAGACATTATCTTCGTTGACCGCAAAACTCTTGCCAACGAACAGGCCGAGGCCGAAGAGATGGGAGTGGAGTTGCAGACATATTCCATAGGCCGCGACGCACTGATTTTCCTTGCCGGCTTCGAGGGCGAGCAGCGCTCATTCAGCTCGGAAGAGATTCGCGCCATTTTCAGCGGCGAGCAGACGGAGCACGCCGGCGTGGCGCTGACGCCGTGGATATGGCCGGAGGGGTCGACCAACCGGACGCTGTTTGACATGCTCGTGCCCGGCGTTACACCCTCGGCCGATTTCATGACACTGGGCACTGAATATCCGGGGGACATGTATGCAAACGGACTGACCAAGCAGCCGGGCGTCATTACATACACGACACGCTATTCTGACGCCGTGGTCTACGGCGGCGGCCGCGGCGACGAAGTGAGCGCGGCGGCCATTGACGGAGTCGAGCCGAGCAAAAAGAATATCGCCGAGGGCGCGTACCCCTACTCGACTGAGGTTTATGCCGTTGTGCGCGCCGATGAACCTGCCGAATCGGCAGCCAGACAGCTGGCAGAATATCTGGCGAGTCCCGCGGGTCAGCAGCTCGTTGCCGAGGCGGGCTACATAGTTGCCGACAACGGCCAGGACGGCATCAGCGAAGTGGCAGACGCAACAGCCGACATTGTTATCAGCGCCGCCAAAGGTGCCATCAGCGTGAGCGCGCCCGAAGGGACGCCCGTGGAGGTATATGGCATTGACGGCAGCCGGGTCGCCGCGGCATGCGGCACGGCGCGCATCGCCGCGGCGCAGGGGCTGTATGTTGTCCGCGCTGGCTCACGGGTTGCGAAAGTGAGCGTGCGCTGAGTTAAGAGTGCGTTGCAAAATACAGATCACGTTAATTCTGTAGGGACGCACGGCCCGTGCGTCCACCAGTAACAGCCATTGCAGCAGTGCGTTATCCATTCCGAAAAGCGGACGCACGGGCCGTGCGTCCCTACACAGAGTTATCGCAAAGTTTTGTTCTTGAGGACGCGCCCCGGGTGGGCGCGTTTTCATTTTTCGGGAAAAATTCGTAACTTTGCGCGCTATATATAATGTTATCACAATGAAATTCAACGAATATAAGACGCCCGACCTTGTCGGGACCAACAAGGAGATTCTGGAGCGCTGGAACGCCACGGGCCTCTTCGAGCGCAGCATCAGTGAACGGGCCGGTTGCCCGTCGTTTGTGTTTTTTGAGGGTCCGCCCTCGGCCAACGGCCACCCGGGCATTCACCACGTGCTTGCGCGCACAATCAAGGACATCGTTTGCCGCTACAAGACCATGCGCGGTTTTTCGGTGAAGCGCAAGGCGGGCTGGGACACCCACGGTCTGCCCGTTGAGCTGGGCGTGGAGAAGAGCCTCGGAATCACCAAGGAGGACATCGGCAAGAAAATCTCGGTCGACGATTATAACGACGCCTGCCGCCGCGAGGTGATGAAGTTCACCGGCGAGTGGGAGCAGCTGACCAAGCTGATGGGCTACTGGGTGGACACGACCGACCCTTACATCACCTACGACAACCGATATATCGAGTCCGTGTGGTGGCTGTTGAGCGAAGTCTACAAGAAGGGCCTGCTCTACAAGGGCTACACGATTCAGCCCTACTCGCCCGCCGCAGGCACGGGCCTGAGCAGCCACGAGCTGAACCAGCCGGGCTGCTACCGCGACGTGAAAGACACGACCTGCATCGCGCAGTTCACGTGCACCGAGCCGCTGCAGTCGATGACCGGCTGGGGCACCCCGTGCTTTCTGGCATGGACCACGACGCCGTGGACCCTGCCGAGCAACACGGCCCTGTGCGTGGGTCCGCAGATTGACTACTGCATAGTGCGCACCTATAACCCCTACAGCGGCGAGAAGATTACCTGCGTCGTTGCGGAGGCGCTGCTGAACTCCGTGTTCAACGCCAAGGGCGCCGACGCCGACCTGGAGGCCTATACGAAGGGGGACAAGATTGTGCCCTGGCAGGTGGTTGACCGCGTGAAGGGCGAGGCCCTTGTGGGTCTGCACTACGAGCAGCTGTTCAAGTGGGTGAATCCGGGCGACGGCGCGTTCCGCGTGATTCCGGGCGACTACGTGTCGACCGACGACGGCACGGGCATCGTGCACATTGCGGGCACATTCGGCGCCGACGACTTGAGGGTGAGCCGCGAGTCGGGCGTTCCGCCGCTGCACCTGATTGACCGCGACGGCAATATCCGCCCGATGGTCGACCTGCGCGGCCGCTTCTACGTCATCGACGACCTCGACCCCGAGTTCGTGAGCAAGAACGTGGACACTGAGGCCTACTCGCAGTTTGCGGGCCGCTACGTGAAGAACGCCTACGACCCCGAGGCCACGGACGAGACGGAGACACTGGACGTGAGCCTGTGCATGTGGCTCAAACAGCAGGGGCTGGTGTTCAAGATTGAAAAACATGTGCACAGCTATCCCCACTGCTGGCGCACGGACAAACCGGTGCTCTACTACCCGCTCGACTCATGGTTTATCCGCTCGACGGCCGTGCGCGAGCATCTGATGAAGGCCAACGAGGGCATCAAGTGGAAACCGGCGTCGACCGGCAGCGGCCGCTTCGGCAAATGGCTGGAGAACCTTCAGGACTGGAACCTGAGCCGCAGCCGCTACTGGGGCACTCCGCTGCCCATCTGGCGCACGGAAGACGCCCGCGAGGAAGTGTGCATCAGCTCGGTCGAGCAACTTTATAACGAAATCGAGAAATCGGTGGCCGCCGGCCTGATGGCCTCGAATCCGCTCAAGGACAAAGGGTTCACCCCCGGCGACTATTCGAAAGAGAATTACGAGAAGATTGACCTTCACCGCCCCTATGTCGACGACATAGTTCTGCTGAGCGAGTCGGGCCGCCCGATGCGGCGCGAGCTCGACCTGATTGACGTCTGGTTCGACTCGGGCGCGATGCCCTTTGCCCAGCAGCACTATCCGTTCGAGAACAAGGAGGCTGTCGACTCGGGCGAGGTCTATCCCGCCGACTTCATTGCCGAGGGCGTCGACCAGACGCGCGGCTGGTTCTTCACTCTCCACGCCATTTCGGGCATGGTGAAGAACTCGGTGGCTTACAAGGCGGTCATCTCCAACGGTCTGGTGCTCGACAAGTTCGGCAACAAGATGTCGAAACGCCTGGGCAACGCCGTAGACCCCTTCGCCACCATCGAGAAATACGGCTCGGACCCCCTGCGCTGGTACATGATTTCGAACTCCTCGCCGTGGGACAACCTGAAGTTTGACGAGGCTGGCGTGGCCGAGACGTCGCGCAAGTTCTTCTCAACACTGTTCAACACCTATAACTTCCTGGCGCGCTATGCCAACGTCGACAACTTCGACCCACAGGCGGAGAAAGTACCCGTCGGCAAGCGGCCGGAGATTGACCGCTGGGTGATTTCGCGCCTGAACTCGCTGATTGCCACGGTGCAGTCCAATATCGACGACTACGAGCTCACGCCCGCCACGCGCGCCATCGCCGCCTTTGTCGACGACCTGAGCAACTGGTACGTTCGCCTGAACCGCTCGCGCTTCTGGGGCAAGGAGATGACGGCCGACAAGCTGGCCGCCTATCAGACGCTGTTCGAGAGCCTGCAGACCGTGGCGCTACTGATGGCGCCGATGGCACCGTTCTATGCCGAGCGGCTCTGGCTCGACCTCAACCCGGAGGCCGAGTCGGTTCACCTGCAACTGCAACCCGAGGCCGACAAGTCGCTGATTGACACCGAGCTGGAAGAGCGCATGGCGCTGGCCCAGCAGCTGACGTCGATGGTGCTGGCCCTGCGCCGCAAGGCCAACCTGAAAGTGCGCCAGCCGCTTAGCAAGCTGATGATGCCCGCTGTCGACGAGAAGCAGCGCCGCATGGTCGAGCCGATTATCCCGCTGGTGCTCAACGAAGTGAACGTGAAAGAAATGCAGTTGCTCGACGCGTCGGAGACCATTCTGGTCAAGCGCGTGAAGCCCGACTTCAAGAAGCTCGGCCCTGTTTTCGGCAAGCAGATGAAGCAGGTTGCCGCCGCAATCCAGGCCATGGAGCAGGCCGCCATTCTCGAACTGGAGCGCGAGGGCGCCGTTGACCTCACTCTGGCCGACGGCTCGACAGCCCGCGTAACGGCCGACACGGTCGACATCTTCTCGGAAGACATTCCGGGCTGGCTCGTGGCCAACGAAGGCACCGTAACCGTAGCTTTGGACATCACCGTAAGCGACGCCCTGAGGCGCGAAGGCATGGCCCGCGAACTGGTGAACCGCATTCAGAATATCCGCAAGGCGCGCGACTACAACATCACCGACCACATCACCGTTTGCCTCGAGCCGGTGGCCGAAGTCGAGGACGCGCTGAGCGAATATTCGGGCTATATAGCCTCGCAGGTGCTTGCCGACGCAATCACCACCGACGCGTCGCTGCCCGCCGACGACGACACCCTCGACATCGACGGCCTGCGCGTCAACATTCGCATTGAAAAAGCCTGACCCCCTATATACCCTCCATCGATAAAACAATGGCAGAAGAAAAACTCAGATACTCAGACGAAGAACTGCAGGAGTTCAAAGAACTGATTCTTGAAAAACTCGCCGCCGCCCAGGCCGAGTTCGAGACCCTGCGCGCAAACATAATGGGCTCGGACGGCAACGACACGGCCGACACCGCCCCGACATTCAAGACCCTTGAAGAGGGCGCCAACGTGCTCGGCAAGGAAGAGGCCGCACGCCTGTGCGAGCGCCAGCGCAAATTCATCGGCCACCTTCAGGCCGCGCTGGTGCGCATTGAAAACAAGACCTACGGCATCTGCCGCAAGACGGGCAAGCTGATTCCCAAGGAACGGCTTCGCGCGGTTCCTCACGCAACGCTCAGCATCGATGCGAAACAGTAGGTCCGACCGGCGCCGCGCCGCCCGGATTTCGGCCGCCGTCATAGTTCTCGTCATCATTCTTGACCAGTGGCTCAAGATTTGGGTGAAGACGTCGTTCTTTCTCGGCGAAGAGCGCGAGGTCTTTTCGTGGTTCAGACTGCTGTTCGTGCAGAACCCGGGCATGGCCTTCGGGTGGAGTCTGGGCAACAAGACCGTGCTGACTCTTTTCAGACTGGCGGCGACAGTGTTCGGCTTCTGGTATCTGGGGCGACTGCTCCGGCGCAAGTCGGGGGTGCAGACGGGTCTATGCGTGAGCGTGGCGCTGATTTTGGCGGGCGCGATAGGCAACCTGATTGACTGCACCTTCTACGGCCTGATATTCAACAATCCGGCTCCGCCGGCAGTGGCGACGCTGCTGCCTCACGGCGGGGGCTACGCGGGGGTGCTCCACGGCCAGGTGGTCGACATGCTCTACTTTCCGCTCTTCTCCTTCACGTGGCCCGCGTGGGTGCCGTTTGTGGGAGGCGACTACTTTGAATTTTTCCACCCGATTTTCAACCTTGCCGACGCCGCCGTTTCAGTAGGCGTCATAGCCCTGATTCTGTTCTATTCCAACTCGCTGAGCCTCAAAGAGCCCGATGAAGCCGAAGAGTCAGACAAGGAGTAAGGCGCTGCGCCGCCTGACGGCCGCGGCGCTGTTGGCGCTGACGCTGGGCGCATGCAGCCACACGCCCGAAATGGTGCTGGGCAAGGAGAAGATGGCGCGCCTGATGGCCGACATGGAACTGGCCGAAGCGCTGGGCATGGACCGCCGTCTGGGCGAATTCTACACCGACTCGTCGCGCCTGGAGCTTCGCCGCGCCGTACTGGCCAAGCACAAAATCAACGAGGCCGTGCTCGACTCGAGCCTGCGGTGGTATGGGCGCAACCTGCCCGAATTCCTCGAAGTGATTGACCGCGCCGACACCATTCTCGGCGACTCGATGAGGGCGCTCGACGAGATGCAGCAACTGGCGGCCACGTCGGCTGCCGGCGACTCGGTCAACCTGTGGCGCCTCGCGCCGTCGGCTGTTTTTGCGCGCACCGAGCCGTCTGACTTCGTGGCCTTTACCGTTAACGCAGACTCGACATGGCGCCGCGGCGACGTGTTCACCCTTGAGTTCGCGCTCGACAACGCCACGACGCCGCTCAGCGCCACCCTCGGAGTGGACTACGGCAACCGCGCGCGCCTGACTGAAACCATTGCCGAACGCTTCTATCCCGGCGACCGGCGCCGCTTCGAGCTGACGCTGCAACTTGACAGCAACATCTCGGCCAAGCGCGTGTTCGGCTACTTCTTCCTTCCGGCCGCCGAGGGCGAGCGCGCATTCGCGGACAGTATCCGCCTGGTGCGCACGCGGCTGGTGCCCGACAGCTACAACCATCTGCGCTATCGTGTGCGCGGCATTCGCCGACATGACTTCTGAACCGATTCAGCCCGGGAGTTATCTGGTGCCGGCCATGCGCGACGCCGAGGGCACGCTGCTGCCCCGCCCCGTCATTATCGAGGTCGGGCCCGAGGGCCGCGTCGGCTCGTGGAGGCTGCTTGACGGCCACGAGCCGCATTCGACGCGAGTCTTGGCCGGGGCGGTTTTTGACGCTAAAGCAGGGGCGATTCTGTGAGCAAGCGCTTGGAGCGAGATTTATTAGACTAATTAGTCCTATTAGTCCAATTGGCCTAATTGGTCTAATAAAAAATGAGGCTGCGCCGGTTGGCACAGCCTCGATTTTTTGGTTACCCTGAGGGGGATTAGCCGTTGTATTTCTTCATGACAGCGATGAGGTCGAGCACCTTGTTAGAGTAGCCGATCTCGTTGTCATACCAGCTGACAACCTTAACGAAGGTGTCGGTCAGAGCGATGCCGGCCTTTGCGTCGAAGATAGAGGTGCGGGTGTCGCCGAGGAAGTCGCTCGAAACGACAGCGTCTTCGGTGTAGCCGAGAATGCCCTTGAGTTCGCCTTCGCTGGCTTCCTTCATGGCAGCGCAGATTTCAGCGTAGGTAGCGGGCTTGGCGAGGTTGACGGTGAGGTCAACAACCGAAACGTCGAGGGTGGGGACACGCATCGACATGCCGGTGAGCTTGCCGTTGAGTTCGGGGATAACTTTGCCCACAGCCTTGGCAGCGCCGGTGCTCGAGGGAATGATGTTGCCCGAAGCTGCACGGCCGCCGCGCCAGTCTTTCATCGAGGGACCGTCAACGGTCTTCTGAGTGGCGGTGGTAGAGTGAACGGTGGTCATGAGGCCGTCGGTGATGCCGAACTTGTCGTTGAGCACCTTTGCGATGGGAGCAAGGCAGTTGGTGGTGCAAGAAGCGTTAGAAACGAACTTCTGACCGGCATAGGTCTTGTCGTTTACGCCGCAAACGAACATGGGGGTAGCGTCCTTTGAGGGAGCCGACATAACCACGTACTTTGCACCGGCTTCGATGTGGGCCTGAGCCTTTTCTTCGGTGAGGAAGAGGCCGGTAGATTCAACAACGTATTCAGCGCCTACAGCACCCCAGCCGATTTCAGCGGGATTCTTGCATGCGGTAACACGAATGTGCTTGCCGTTAACGATGAGTTCGCTCTTTTCCATGTCGTAGTCGACGGTGCCGTCGAATGCGCCGTGCATGGTGTCATACTTGAGCATGTAGGCCATGTAGTCAACGGGAAGAAGGTCGTTGATGGCAACTACTTCGATGTCATCGCGCTTGGTAGAAGCACGGAAAACAAAACGACCGATACGGCCAAAGCCGTTAATACCGATTTTTGTCATAGTTTTTTGTTTGTTTTATTGAATATGGTTTAAGTTGTTTTGCTTGAATTTCAGCACCCGCAAAGTTACGAATAATAATTAAGAATTAAAAATTAAATCGCAAATTAAGAATTATGAACTAAAAAATAAGAATTGTCAGCAACTCTATTAGCATTTTTTTGACGCAAAATCGGGGGTGAATTCGTCGAAATAATCCACGGAAAGGAAAGGAAAGGCCGCTCGCGCGGGGTGCGCGTGCGGCCTTTGTGGGTTGGAATGTGCGGGAGTGTTATTTTACGAGCACTTTCTTGCCGTTGATGATGTTGATTCCCTTGACAGGAGCGGCCAGACGGCGGCCCTGGAGGTCATAGACAGCGGTTGCGGCCTTGGCGCCGGCGGTGATTTCGCTGATGCCTGCGGGGTCATAGATGCTGATGGGGAAGATCTGCTTGGTCTCGCCGTAAACAGCGCCGATTGCGATGATATTCACGTTCTGAGCAGCAGCTACCTCAATCTTGAAGCGGTCGAAGACGGTGAGCTCGGTGGTGCCGTCGGTGATGGTGAAGGTGGTCTTGGCGGCTTCGCCTTCGCCGGTAGTGGTTTCGGTAATGGTTGCGCCTTCAATCAGGACGTAGTCGTTGGGGAGAATCGAGGCGTAGTCGGTGGCCTTGACGGGCTCGACAGCGGTACCCTTGACGGCGGTGCCGAACGAAGCGACGTCGGGCGACATCTGAGGCATGTTCTGATAGTAGCCGAACTTGCCGATGATGCCGGAGAGCTTGTCGCCGTTGGTGTATACATTGTCGAGTTTGCCGTAGACTTCAATGTTAGAGTCGCCATCGGTGATGAAGGTGTAGGTCTGATCGGGGCTCTGGTAGAAGACGGTAACGTCGCCGGTGATCTTGAACATGGTGGTGGTGTTCTGCTCTTCTATGAACTCGGTGAGCGAGGCTACCTCGGAAACGGGAATTTCGGGGAGCGAGCCTACGATGGTGTAGTCAGTGCCTTCCTTGAGGCCGGGAGCGCCGAAATAGGCAACGAGCTTGCCGAGAATGCTGACTTCGCGGCCGATGAGGGCGGGACGGTCAACGAGGTTGAGGTCATTGCGGAGCTTGCCGACGGGCAGAGCTACGGGAATGCAGTTCTTGACGTCTTTTTCGTCGGCCTTGGCAGCGAGCAGGAGGTTGGTGTTTGAAGCGGGGTCGGCGCCGAACACTGCGTTGTCAAGCGACTTGCCGTCGATGCTGCCTACGATGTAACCGCTAACCCAAGCGGCCTGAGTGTAGCTGTTGTTGAGCTTGATGACGTCGGCCACGGTGAAGGGGTCGAGCTGAGTGCCCTGGCCTTCGGTGTCGACAACCGGGGGAACATAGCCGTCGAGTTTGAAGTCGCTGGTTTCCTGCACGCCATGAGTGCCCATATAGGAGACGAGGTTACCGAGAACGCTGACTTCCTTGCCCTTGTTAGAAGGATTGTCAACGAGGTTGAGGGCGTCGCGGATACTGCCCTTGGGGAGCTGAACAGCTACATAGCTGGTGCCGAAATCCTTGTCGGCGGCAGCGAGAACGAGGTTGGTATTCTGAGTGCCGGCCTCGGCGCTGAACGAGCTGGTCTTGGTGGCTTCGTCATAGACCATAACGCCGACCATGATGCCCTTGACCCAGGCCTTGGCGCCGTTGTTGTTGAGTTTGATGACGTCGGCAATGGTGTAAGGCTTGGCTTCGGTGCCTTCACCTTCGGTTTCGATTACCGGAGGTACATAACCATCGAGGCTGTATGCACTGGTTTCCTTTACACCAACGGGGCCCATATAAGAGGTGAGATTACCATAAACGCTCACTTCCTTGCCCATGTTGCCGGGATTCTCGACGAGGTTGAGCACGTTGCGCACCTCACCCTGAGGGAGCTGAACAGCCACGTAGTTGGTGCCGAAATCCTTATCGGTGGCAGCGATGACGATGTTGGTGTTAACTTCGCCGACTGTTGTGCTGAACTGATATTTTTCAGCATCGGTCTGGGCGGCATTGTTATAGTTCATAACGCCGACAATCACGCCCTTGACCCAAGCGGTAGTGCCGGGATTGTCGAGCTTGAAGACGTCAGCCACGGTGTAGGGCTTGGCCTCGGTGCCTTCGCCTTCGGTCTCGACAACAGGAGGAGTAACGACCTCGCCGCCGAGAGTAACGCTAATCGACGTGAAAGTGTTGGCACCGGCAGAGGTGAACGAAACCGAAGCAGCGTCGCCGGTCCAGGTATTATTCTTTACTGCAGTGCCGTTCTCGGTCAGGCCTACAGTGCCGACAAACTCAATTTTGGTAATGTTTGCGCCTTTCGACGAGAAAGTGTAGACATGACCCGTACCGCCCTTGCTGTTACGCAGAGTGTAGGTGGTAACGCCCTCTTTTGAGGTAGAATTGTAGAAACGAACCTTCTGGTCAGGATTGGTAATTGAAGGGTTTTGCGTAAACGAAAGGGTTACATTTCCCTGAACGAGGGAGGCTTCGACCGGTGTGCCCTTGCCTGCCTCGGGAGCGGTGTAGCCCCACTTGGCGATGTTGTCGGCGCTATTGAAGTCGAAGGTAACGACTTCTTCGGCCGACATTGCCATGGTGCCGAGCAGCACTGTGGCCAATGATAGTAAAGTTTTTTTCATGTAATTGAAATTAGTTAAATTAGTTGAATCGTGGCGCAAAATTAGCCAAAATCGGGCGAACAGCCAAATTGAAATGGGTGCTATGCGGCATATTTCACCGATATTTAACAATTCGGCGGCCGAGTGTCGGAAAATTTGCGTAAATTTGGAGTCGAAAAAGAGAAAAACCAACCAATCCGAACACTATGAAGAGAGAAGAACTGATTGCGAACATCGCCCGCAAGGGCTCGTTTCTGTGTGTGGGTCTCGACCCCGACATCAAAAAACTGCCGCCCCATCTGCTTGAGTGCGAGAACCCGCTGCTGGAGTTCTGCAAGCAGATTGTCGACGCCACGGCGCCCTATTGCGTTGCCTACAAGCCTAACCTGGCCTTCTTCGAGAGCCAGGGCGTGAAGGGCTGGGAGGCCATCGAGGGCATCGTTAAACACATCAGGGAGCAGCACCCCGACCAGTTCATCATTGCCGACGCCAAGCGCGGCGACATCGGCAACACGTCGGCGCTCTATGCCCGCGCCGCGTTCGAGCACCTGGGCGTGGACGCCATCACCGTTGCGCCCTACATGGGTTCGGACTCGGTGAAGCCGTTTCTGGGCTATGAAGGCAAGTGGGTTATTCTGCTGGCCCTGACGTCCAACCCGGGCAGCAAGGACTTCCAGCTGTCGACGGTTGACGGCACGGAAGAGCGGCTGTTTGAGAAGGTTATCCGCACGTCGGCCGAGTGGGCCGGCCCGGAGGAGATGATGTATGTTGTCGGCGCCACGCAGGGCGCGATGTTTGCCGACATCAGGCGCGTTGCGCCGAAGTCGTTCCTGCTGGTTCCGGGCGTCGGGGCTCAGGGAGGCTCGCTCGAGGAGGTGTGTCGCTACGGCATGCTGCCCGGCGGCGAGTGCGGCCTGCTGGTCAACAGCTCGCGCGGCATCATCTACGCCTCGTCGGGCACCGACTTCGCCGAGGCGGCCGCCGCAGCGGCCAAGAGCCTCGCGGAGCAGATGCGAGAAGAGTTAAGAGTTAAGAGTTAAGGGTTAAGAAATTCGATTGTAGGGACGCACGGCTCGTGCGTCCGAGTTGCAGAGAGCATAACTTGCTGCAATATTGGCCGTTATCGCGGACGCACAGACCGTGCGTCCCTACCTTTCGCACGGTTCACCGTTAACTTAAACCATTGACCCTTAACCCGCGGCAATAAGGCAATAAATTTGAGCGGATTGCGTTTGTTTAATGAATTTTTCGTATATTTGCGTGCTTGTATTGAATAATGTTCAATCTTAACTTAATAAACATTTAGCCAATCTTTATCATGAAAAAAAGCCTTACAACAAAGCTTTTTGCCACGATTGCGCTGGGCCTGACGGGTCTGAGCGCGTGGGCCGTGATGCCTGAGGCCGGCAAGGTCTACCGCATCATCAACACGGCCGCCGGCACCGCCGTGTCCGACCGCGGCCCCACGGGCATTGTCGGGTGCTCGGCAGTCAACGAAACCAACATGTCGCAGCGCTGGCTGGCTTCGGCCGGCAAAAACGGCAGCCTCGTGTTCCGCAGCCTGGGCACGGGCATGTATCTGAAGAGCTCTAACGCCCGCAGCCAGGCGTGGACGCTGTCGTCGGTATCGACGGGCGCCACCTCGCAGCTGACAATCACCGGCTCGGGCAACGAATTCACCGTCAAGGCCTCCGGCTCGAACGACCAGCTGGCCATGCACCGCGACGGCTCGAGCAACATTGTCTGCTGGGACGCCTCGAACCCCAACTCTAAGTGGGACTTCACCGTGGTTGAGATGACTCAGGCCGAAATCGACGCCGCACTGGCCAAGAGCGCCGACATGGACGCCGAGGCCGGCAAGGAAGCCACCTATCAGGCCGCGCTCGACAACCTGTTCAGCAACAAACAGTGCACCGTGCTGAAGCCGAACTATCAGTCGATGAGCGACGACGCCATCAAGGCCGACAGCAACTACAAAGCCCTTTCGGCAACGCTGCAGCAGATGGTGCTGAAAGTCAAGAACGGCAACTGGGCCGAGGGCGAAGGCAACTATGCCTGGGACTCGGAGCACGCCAAGAAATATCGCGTGCAGAGCTACGAGCCCGCCTCTGAGGGCGCCAGCGCAGCCAACCTGGCCGGCATTCAGGCCTACACCAACATGCACAACCCCACGGGCATTCTGGGCAACTCGGGCGGCGTGCTCTACGTGATGGTAGAGAACGTGCCTGACAACGAGAACGTAACCCTTTACATTTCGGGCGCCGTAGGTTCGGGCATGTTCAACAACACGACCGACGGCACGCAGCTCCACGAGGGCCTGAACGTGATTCCGCAATGGAGCGACTGCGCCCACCAGTTCGTGTATTACACGGTTCAGACCACCAAATGGGAGGGCAACAAGCTCGTGCGCAACGTCAAGGTTACCGACTTCGACCCGATTCAGATCCACATCGAAGGCGGTGAGCTCAACGGCTACTTCAACTTTGCCGGCGACGAGCTCTACACGCCCGACACCTATGAGGACTTCAAATACACGTCGGCCCGCGCCAAGCACGAGATGTATGACCTGCTGGGCGAATATGTGATTCTTCACTTCCACCTGTTCGACACCCCCTCGAAGCCGGGCAACACCACCCTCGAACCGGGCATGCGCAAACTGCTCGACCCCGACCAGAACCCCGGCGCAGCCGAATATGACGTTACGAAAATCATGAAGGTGTGGGACGAGCTCTGCTTCCGCGAACGCACCATCATGGGCATTCAGAGCGACGAAGAGCTGGCCCGCAAGAGCGACGTCGTGTGGGGCTATTACGAGCCTCTGACCGGCGACGACGTGGCCGACCCGGGCTTCCAGTACAGCGACTACTTCAACAACCGCATGATGGGCATCACGATGCAGGGCGACCTTTACATGAACGCCACCTCATGGCGCACGGCCTACAACGTCAACACGATGGGCCCGATTCTGAACAACATCACCACCGACAGCGGTTCGACCTGGGGCCCGGCTCACGAGTACGGCCACATGAACCAGACGCCGATGAAGTTTGCCGGCACGACCGAAGAGTCGAACAACATCTTCTCGAACGTGGTTGCATATTACTTCGGCAAGAACACCTCGCGCGCCGCTTTCCCCAAGAATCAGCTTGAAGTGTTTAACCGCGACGCCACATATCTGGAGAACGACACGTGGGGCACCACGCGCATGTTCCTGCAGCTCTGGCTCTACTATCACGCCTGCGGCCACAACAAGAAGTTCTATCCGCGCCTCTACGAACTGCTGCGCCAGAACCCGCGCAAGCAGAGCTACTATCTGAACATGCGCTATGACCAGCTGCACTTTGCCAAGATGTGCTGCATCGCCGCTCAGGAAGATCTGACCGACTACTTCGAGAGCTGGGGCTTCTTCGTTCCGCTCGACAACTACCACATCGGCGACTATTCGAACTGGATGGCCACTCTGACGCCCGAAGACGCCCAGGCCGTCAAAGACGAAATCAAGGCCCTCGGCCTGCCGAAGAACAATCAGATTATTCTGATTGACGACCGTCCCGGCTCGGAGCGCGACAGCTGGTGGGGCTGGCCCATCGAAGAATGCGGCCCCATGGGCGGTATCAAAGACTTCCAGGACAACGTGCAGCCCACGGGCGAACTCAGCTTCTCGCTCGACGGCTCGAACATGGTCGTGAACCACGAGAACGGCACGGGCGGCGTCGGCTTCCTGGTCTATGACAACGACGGCACGCTGCTGAGCTTCAGCAACGACTACACCTTCCCGCTGAAAAACGCCGCAGTGGCCGCCCTGATGGCCGGCACGGCCAAGGTCTATGCCATCGGCGCCGACGGCAAGACCCAGGAGGTTGCCAACAACTTTGTAGACGCTCCCGTCTCGGACCACCAGAAGAACCTCACTTCGCTGATCAACAGCGTTGAAGACGTTTACAACATCATCGACCCCGAAGGCCTGCGCGCCAACTGGTATATGGAATTCTATGCCAAGTCGTTCGTAGCCGCCTATGACGCCGCCAAAGAGGGCGCCAAAGCCGACGACATCACCAAGGAAGAGATTACCCGACTCTACCTGAACCTGCTCGACGAATACAACGCCCTGAAGGCCCACGGCTTCGCCAAGGTTCGCTTCATTCCCGGCTCGACCTATCAGTTCATCAACTCGGAATATCCGCAGCGCACCCTTGCGCTCGCCACCAAGAGCACCAAGGTAGTGAACAGCACCCTGCGCCTCGAGAATCCCGCCGAGTCGCAGCAGTGGAAGTTCGTTACGGTCAACGCCGACGAGAACCAGTATAAGATTCAGAACGTCGCCACGGGCAAATACATGGGTCCCATCGACCCGAGCCTGAGCAACGACGAAATCCGCTCGCAGATCACCGTTACGACCAAAGCCTCAGAGGCCGGCATCTTCACGCTGCGCGCCCTCGACAACGGCGCCTATGCCGTGATGAACAACGGCGACGACCGCTACTCGATTCACATCGGCCAGGGCAGCGCCACCGGTCCCGTGATGCAATGGGGCTCTGACGCCGGCGCATCGCAGTGGTATCTGCGCCTGCTCGAGCCCAACACCAAGAACAGCCTGATTGCCCGCCTGGAGCAGCTGCTGGCCGAATCGGAAGACCTGCTGTCGAAGGCCGGCACGTTCGTCATCAACGGCGAGAATGTCGAGCTGACCGGCGACATGTATTTCTCGAACGCCAAGTGCACCAACGAGCAGTTCGGCGACCAGTTCACCAGCTTCGACGTTCTGTGCGACAACAACTCGGTTACCTACTTCCACAGCAACTATGGCGCAGGCAACACCGAAGACGGCAAGAACCACTACATCGGCATCGACCTGGGCGAAGGCAAGTCGCTGAACTCGATTCAGATCAACTGGCTGAACCGCGACACCCAGGGCTCGAACGCAGCCGTTCAGAACCCGCGCACCGTTCGCGTGCAGGGCTCGAACGACAAGGTTAAGTGGACCACCCTGGCCACCCTGCAGAACCTGCCCGCAAGCAGCGGGGGCGCCTACACCTCGCCCGTCATCTCTGACGGCAACGACTACCGCTACTTCCGCATCGAGTGCACACAGGGCGGCGGCGACGACGGCCACGGCCACCAGTTCTTCGCCCTTGCCGAACTGGGCATCGGCGGCGCAACTGAAGTCATCACCCCCGACGCAGCCTATCCGAAGGTAACGGTTGACATGATGACGGCCGTACGCGACCAGAACGACGCCGCAGCCACCGTGCTCGGCAAGGCCTCGTCGAACCGCGTGCTCGAAGAGACCTACAACGCACTGTGGACCGTCTATGCCGCACTGGCCGAAGCCATGGGCGTAGAGACCGGCATCGACGAAATCACGGTTGACGGCGCAGTGCGCCCGGCCGCTCAGGGCGTCTACGACCTGCAGGGCCGTCGCCTGAACCGCGCCGGCAAGGGCGGCATCTACATCATCGACGGTCAGAAGACCCTGGTGAAGTAAAAACCGCGCCTCGAATCATAAAACAATCCTAAAAATCGGCCCGATTGGTCAAAAAAGACTAATTGGGCCGAGTTTTTTTGCAATGTGCGGAAAAATTGCTAATTTTGCACGAAAGATAAAAACAAATTTTTCAAAACCAAATTCAACAAACTCATATCCGCTATGAAGATTGAAAAAATCATTGGTCGCGAAGTGCTTGACAGCCGCGGCAACCCCACTGTAGAAGTAGACGTAATTCTCGAATCAGGCGTGCGCGGCCGCGCATCCGTACCCTCGGGTGCGTCGACCGGCGTTAACGAGGCCCTCGAACTGCGCGACGGCGACAAGAGCCGCTACATGGGCAAGGGCGTGCTCAAGGCAGTTGCCAACGTCAACGGCCCCATCGCCGAAGCCCTCAAGGGCATGAGCGCCCTCGACCAGATTGCCATCGACGAGAAGATGCTCGCCCTCGACGGCACCGACACCAAGAGCAACCTCGGCGCCAACGCCATTCTGGGCGTGAGCCTCGCCGTTGCGAAGGCCGCAGCCGAATATCTGGACATGCCTCTCTACAAGTACATCGGCGGCTGCAACAGCTACGCCCTGCCCGTTCCGATGATGAACATCATCAATGGCGGCGCCCACTCTGACGCCCCCATCTGCTTCCAGGAGTTCATGATTCGCCCCATCGGCGCCACCTCGTTCCACGAAGGTATCCGCATGGGCACCGAAGTGTTCCACAACCTGAAGAAAGTTCTGCACGACCGCGGCCTGTCGACCGCCGTAGGCGACGAAGGCGGTTTCGCTCCGACCCTCGACGGCACCGAAGACGCCCTGCAGGTAATCATCAAGGCCATCGAGCTGGCAGGCTACAAGCCCGGCTGCGACGTAACCATCGGCCTTGACTGCGCTTCGTCAGAGTTCTACAAAGACGGCGTTTACGACTACACCTGGAAGCAGGGTGCCGACGCTCCGAAGCTCAACAGCGCCGAGCAGGCCGAATTCCTCAAGAACCTCGTCGAGAAATATCCCATCGACTCGATTGAAGACGGCATGGCCGAAGGCGACTGGGAAGGCTGGAAGATTCTGACCGACCTCATCGGCGACCGCTGCCAGCTGGTGGGCGACGACCTGTTCGTTACCAACGTGAAATATCTGCAGCGCGGCATCAACGAAGGCTGCGCCAACTCGATTCTGGTGAAGGTTAACCAGATCGGCTCGCTGACCGAGACCCTGCGCGCAGTTGAACTCGCACAGCGCAACGGCTACACCGCCGTTATTTCTCACCGCTCGGGCGAGACCGAAGACGCCACCATCGCCGACATCGCCGTTGCCACCAACGCCGGCCAGATCAAGACCGGCAGCGCATCGCGCAGCGACCGCATGGCCAAGTACAACCAGCTGCTCCGCATCGAGGAAGAACTGGGCGCTGCCGCAACCTACGGTTGGGGCAAGAAGACCAAACGTCCTTGCTGCTAAGCCGTCAAGCTGAAGATGAAGCGACACCTCCGCTCCATTGCCCTGCTGACACTGGCGTGTGGAGCCGCCACGGCGGCCCACGCCCAGTTTCGCTACGGCGCGCAGATTGGCGCGAACTTCACCGACATGAACTTCAAGCAAGAGATTGTCGGCGTCGGTTCGGGCGTCGGTCCGTCGGCGGCCCTGGCTTGTGAATTCATGTTCACGAGTTTCGGTCTCGGCATCGACTTCGGACTGGGCTATTCGATGAGTTCGGCCCGCATCGATCTGGGCGAGAAACCGATCTGGAGCCTTCAGGGCTACGGCAACGAGCGCGTGCTGGTGCACAACCTGCAGATTCCGCTCCACCTGCGTTTCAAGTGGACCAAGATGCAGGGACTTGAAGACTACATCGCCCCGTTTGTCTACGGCGGCCCGGACTTCAACATTCAGGTCGGCCACAGCCGACACCGGCGCGGCGACACCAACGCCTTCCGCTTCAGCGGCGGCGACGTGAGCCTTACGTGCGGCTTCGGCCTGGAGCTGTTCAAGCGCTGGCAGGCTTCGTTCGGCTATTCGTGGGGCGTTACCTACAGCCTGAAGACGCGTCTGCTCGACGACTACAGCGCGCGCACCAACGGCTGGAACGTAAAGGTTGCCTACTTCTTCTGAGCGTCAATCAACATTCAAACCGACCCTTCAAGTCGGGTCTTCCGAGCCTCATCGGCCGCGAAGACCCGATTTTTTTTGCACAATATTGTTGACATTTGCGAAATTGTGTGTAAATTTGCAATTGTAAACACAAGATGCTCCACTATCTGAAACTCATGCTGCAGCTGCTCATGGCCCCCGCGCGGGGCTGGGAAGACGTGGCGGAGAGTGCCGAAAACCCGCGGCACACTCTGCTATGCGGCCTGTTGCCCCTGGCCGCGCTGGCTGCGCTGTCGGCCTTCACGGGCCGGTTCTATCAGCTGCACCCCTCGTTCACGCCGCTGCTGGTCAAGGCGGTGGTCATGTTCATCAAATACACCGTAACCTACTTCATCGGCGTGGCGCTGCTGCTCAACGTGCTGCCGCGGCTCACGTCAGACGGCCTTGTCAACCGCGAGCGCGTCGAACTGTTCTGCGCCTACTGCGAGGGCATGATGGCCGTCATCGGCATTCTGGAATGCGTGATGCCGATGGACATCACCCTGCTGCAGTTCCTGCCCATCTACGTCGTGGTGGTCATCTGCATGGGGCGCCGGTTTGTCGACGTCGACGAACGCAACATTTTCCGCTTTGCAGGCGTTTCAGTATTCGGGCTGATTGTGCCCGTCTATCTCATAGACATGCTTCTGAGCCGGGCCGTCTGAGCGCCCCGGCCTCTTCCTAACCCCGAATAACCCCTCTCAACCCGATGAAATTCAAAGAAATCAACATAAAGAACCGCCGCGCCACGTTTGACTATGCCATCGGCGACACGTTTACGGCCGGCATCGTGCTGACGGGCACGGAAATCAAGAGCATACGCCTGGGCAAGGCGTCGCTCGTCGATACGTTCTGCTACGTCGACCGCGGCGAAGTGTGGGTCAAGAACATGTACATAGCCGAATACTTCTACGGCACCTACAACAACCACACCGAACGGCGCGAGCGCAAACTGCTGCTCAACCGCAAGGAGATTCGCCAGCTCGAAAAGGAGAGCAAAGAGCCGGGCAACACAATCGTGCCCCTGCGGCTCTTCATCTCCGACCGCGGCCTGGCGAAGCTGGTAATCGGCGTGGGCCGCGGCAAGAAAGAATATGACAAGCGCCAGTCAATCAAAGAGCGCGACGACAAGCGCGACATGGCACGCGCATTCCATAAATAAAATAACTGTTTCCACTTCACTCCGCAACAGACCAATCTGACACAGCACATGCCAAGCTACTATAACCCCTACGACGAAGAACAGCGTCCGGCAGCCGAGCCCCGGCAGCCCGAGGCCGCTCAACCCGCCCGCGACCCCGAACCCGCGGCGCCGAAAAACCCACGTCGGCGCACCGCTCCCGCCACAGACAAGCGGCCCAAGGCGCGCAGAGAAAGCGCGACGGCAACAGTCGTCGACATGGGGCGCGTCAAGATGTTTTCGGGCATCGTGCTGCTGCTCGTGGCCGCCTACTTTCTGGTGGCCGCCATCTCGACGCTTTTCAGCGCCGGCGCTGACCAGGCGGCCATCGTCTACAACTCGCTCGGGCAGATAACCTCGACGGGCCGCACCGTCAGCAACAGCGCGGGCCCCGCGGGTGCCCTGATAGGCCACATAATGCTGATTGACACTCTGGGCCTGGGCTCGTTCGTGCTGATTTACTGGCTGGCGGCCACGGGTCTGAAACTCGTGGGGTGGTCAAAGGTCAGATTCTGGCCGCTGACCTTCAAGTGTCTGATTCTGGCAATCACCGTCAGCGTCGTGGCCGGACTGGTAACCTACACCATGGCCGACCCGCTGCGCTGGGGCGGCAACCACGGCTACTATGTCAACGACATGCTCATCAGGCTCGCATCGCCGCTCGGCGCAATCTGCGTCAGCATCGCGCTGATTGCGGCCGTCATCATCATCTACCTGACTCAGATTTCAAACGCCATCGCCGCCTATCGCCGCAAGATGGCGGCCCTGCGCGCCGAGCGCGAGGCTCGTCAGGCCAAAGAGCGCGAAGACCGCGCCAAAGTGGCCGAACACATGGCCGACTCGGTTCAGGGCACACCCGCGGCCGAAAAGCCCGAAGAGCAGCCTGAGCCCGAAGAGGAAGACCCGGTGATTGACCTGGCGGGCGAGGCCGACGAACCCGACGATGAAATTGACGACCCCGACGAGCAGGCCCCGACCGAGCCGGCCGCAACCGCCGACGACGAGGAGAAGGAGGCCCGCTTTGAAATCACCGCCAATCAGATTGAAGAGGCCGACCGAATCGAAACCGACACCTACGACCCCACGGCCGAACTGTCGTTCTACCGCCTGCCACCCATCGACCTGCTCGAAGACCGCCGCAGCTCGGACGTTACGGTCGACACCGAAGAGCAGGAGGCCAACAAGCAGCGCATCATAGACGCCCTGGCCCAGTTCAAGATTGAAATCTCGTCAATCAAGGCCACCGTTGGCCCGACAATCACACTGTTCGAGGTGGTGCCCGCCCCGGGTCAGCGCATCTCGGCCATCAAGCGCGTTGAAGAAGACCTTGCCCTGGCCCTCAAGGCCAAGGGCATCCGCATCATCGCCCCTATTCCCGGCAAAGGCACCATCGGCATCGAGGTGCCCAACGCCGAGCCGCAGGTCGTTTCGATGCGCTCGATTATCGCCTCGAAAAAATTCCAGGAGTGCAAATACGAGCTGCCCATGGCCCTGGGCGCCACAATCAGCAACGAAGTCTTCATTGCCGACCTGGCCAAGATGCCCCACCTGCTCGTGGCCGGCGCCACGGGCCAGGGCAAATCGGTGGGCCTGAACGCCATCATCACGTCGCTGCTCTACAAGAAGCACCCCGCCGAACTGAAGTTCGTCATGGTCGACCCCAAATCGGTTGAATTCTCGCTCTACAAGGTGCTCGAGCGCCACTATCTGGCCAAGCTGCCCGACGAAGAGGAGCCCATCATCACCGAGTCGGGCAAGGTCATCGCCACGCTCAACTCGCTCTGCGTCGAGATGGACAACCGCTACACCCTGCTCAAAAACGCCGGCTGCCGCAACCTGACGGAATATAACGCCAAGTTCATTGCCCGCCGCCTCAACCCGGAGAAGGGCCACCGGTTTCTGCCCTACATCGTGCTCGTCATCGACGAGTTCGCCGACCTCATCATGACCGCCGGCAAGGAAATCGAGACCCCCATCTGCCGCATCGGCCAGAAGGCGCGCGCCGTGGGTATTCACGCAATCATAGCGACGCAGCGCCCGTCGACCACGGTAATCACCGGTCTCATCAAGGCGCAGTTCCCCGGCCGCATCGCCTTCCGCGTTGCGCAGATGACCGACTCGCGCACCATCATCGACCGCCCGGGCGCACAGTCGCTCATCGGCAAGGGCGACATGCTCTTCTGCAACAACGGCAACACCGAGCGCGTGCAGTGTGCCTTCGTCGACACCCCCGAGGTCGACGCCATCTGCGAATACATCGGCGAGCAGCAAGGCTATCCCTGCGCCTACGAGCTGCCCGAATACGTGCCCGACCACGGCGGCGACGGCGGCGCGGCCCTTGGCGGCCAGCCCGGCTCGCCCTTCGACCGCGACCCGCTCTTTGAAGAGGCCGCGCGTTTCCTCATTGCCGGCGGCGACAAGGCCAGCACCTCGTCGCTTCAGCGCCGCTATAACATCGGCTATAACCGCGCCGGGCGCCTGATGGACCAGCTCGAGGCCGCCGGCATCGTCGGCCCCGCAATCGGCTCGAAGCCGCGCAACGTGCTGGTTGACTCCATGACCCTCGACTCTATTCTCGGACTTTAACAAACAATATGAAACACCTGTTCCTTTTCCTTCTGACCCTCGTGGGCGCGGGCGCCGCAACGGCCGCCGTGCCCGCCTCGGTGAGCCGCGCCGTCAAGCAGGTCAACGCGGCCAAGAGCCTCGACGTCAGCTGCACAATCAACGGCCGCCCGGCCTCGATGACCCTCAGCGGCGAGAACTTCATTCTCGACCTCGGCGACGCCAAAATCTACTTTGACGGCAAGACGCAGTGGAGCTACTCGGCCGCCGACAACGAGGTTACAATCTTCGAGCCCACGGCCGACGAGCTGGCCCAGAGCAACCCGCTGCAGATTCTGCGCCGCCTGGCCTCAGACTATAACGGCACCCCCGCCAAGGGGAGCCCGAACAGCGTCAGGCTCACGCCCGTCAACAAGCAGAGCGACATTGCCGAAGCCACGGTTACGTTCGACCCCGCATCGGGCTGGCCCGTGGCCATGACGCTCATAACCGGCAGCGGCCGCGCCGACATCAAGCAGATAAAGTTCACCCCGTCGCAGACGGCGCGCCCCGCATCGGCCTTCCGCTTCACCGCCCCGGCCGGCGCGACAGTCTCCGACCTCAGATAATCCCTAAAAAAATCAGACAGCCATGCAGACAAAATGCCTCATAATCGGATCCGGCCCCGCCGGATACACCGCCGCCATCTACGCCTCGCGCGCCAATCTGAGCCCCGTGGTCATCGAGGGCTACACCCCCGGCGGACAGCTCACGACGACCTCGGAGGTCGAAAACTTTCCCGGCTACCCCGAAGGCGTAACCGGCCCGCAGCTCATGGACGACCTGCGCCGCCAGGCCGCGCGCTTCGGCGCCGACATACGCCCCGGCCGCATCGCCGAAGTGAACTTCGACGTCCGCCCCTTCCAGGCCAAAACCGACGGCGGCGAATGGATTGAGGCCGACACGGTCATCATCGCCACGGGCGCCTCGGCCATGTATCTCGGACTGCCCGACGAAGAAAAATACAAAGGGATCGGCGTCAGCGCCTGCGCCACGTGCGACGGCTTCTTCTACCGCAACCGGCGCGTGGCCGTGGTTGGCGGCGGCGACACGGCCTGCGAAGAGGCGCTCTATCTGAGCAACCTCGCCGAGAAGGTCTTCATGATTGTGCGCAAGCCCCATCTGCGCGCATCGAAGGTGATGCAGCAGCGAGTAACCGACAAAGAGAACATCGAGATTCTTTTCAACACCAACACCGTCGGGCTCTACGGCGACGAATTCCTTGAAGGCGCCCGCCTGGTCGAACACGTCGGCACCGACGCCGAGCGGCGCTACGACCTGCCGGTCGACGGCTTCTTCCTTGGCATCGGCCACAAGCCCGAAACCGACATCTTCGCCCCCTTCATCGCGCTCGACGACCACGGCTACATCAAGACCCACGGCGGCACCACGGCCACCTCGGTGAGCGGCGTCTTCGCCGCCGGCGACGTTGCCGACCCTCGCTACCGCCAGGCCATCTCGGCCGCCGGCATGGGCTGCCGCGCCGCCCTCGACGCCGAGGCGTTTCTCGTAGAACAAGGCTGAACGCCCCGGCCGAATTGCACAAAACACGGCTGAAATGAAGGTTTTTGCGCAAAAAATTTTCATATGTCGCAAGAATTTCGTTACTTTGCACCGATAATTAGACAATTAACCATTCATTTTTTAATAAATTTCACAACTATGGCAGAAATTGCAGATCGCGTAAAAGCTATCATCGTTGACCAGCTCGCAGTTGACGAAAATGAAGTAACCCCCACCGCATCGTTCACCACCGACCTGGGTGCTGACAGCCTCGACACCGTTGAGCTCATCATGGCTCTCGAAAAGGAATTCAACATCTCGATTCCCGAAGAAGAAGCCAACACCATTCAGACCGTAGGCGACGCTATCGCATACATCGAAAAGGTGCAGGGCTAAGCTTTTAAGCGAACCCGGCTTCATTTCCCTCTCCTCGCCCCCTTCTCTTTCCTCAACCTATTAACAACCAATACGCATAAATCCGCTAAATGGAATTAAAAAGAGTTGTAGTAACCGGTCTGGGTGCAATCACGCCCATCGGCAACGACGTAGAAACCACCTGGAACAACGCCGTGGCCGGCAAAAGCGGCGCAGGCCCCATCACCCACTTCGACGCCTCTAAATTCAAAACGCAGTTTGCCTGCGAGGTCAAAGACTTCGACCCCTCCTCGGTCATCGACCGCAAAAGGCTTCGCCAGCTTGACCTCTACGCACAATACGCACTCGTAGCGGCCACTCAGGCCGTGGCCGACGCCGCGCTCGACGCCGAAGGCATTGACCGCAACCGCGTGGGCGTCATCGTTGCCGCAGGCATCGGCGGCCTTCACACCTTTGAAGAAGAAGCCGGCTACTTCGCCCTCCACGGCGAAGAACTCGGGCCCAAATACAACCCCTTCTTCATTCCGAAGATGATTGCCGACATCGCCTCGGGCCACATCTCCATGCAATATGGCTTCCACGGCCCCAACTACGGCACCGTCAGCGCCTGCGCATCGTCGAACAACGCAATCATCGACGCCTACAACCTGATTCGCCTCGGCAAGGCCGACGCCATCGTAACCGGCGGCGCCGAAGCAGCCATCTTCCCCGCCGGCGTGGGCGGCTTCAACTCCATGCACGCCCTCTCGACCCGCAACGACGACCCGCAGGGCGCAAGCCGCCCCTTCAGCGCAAGCCGCGACGGCTTCGTCATGGGCGAAGGCTCGGCAGTGCTCATTCTCGAAGAACTTGAACACGCCAAAGCACGCGGCGCCAAGATTTATGCCGAAGTCGTGGGCGGAGGCATGAGCGCCGACGCACACCACCTCACCGCAACCCACCCCGAAGGCCTCGGCGCAATGCTCTCCATGCGCAACGCACTCGAAGACGCCGAAATGAAGCCCGAAGACATTGACTACATAAATGCCCACGGCACCTCCACTCCCGTTGGCGACGTCAGCGAAATCAAGGCCATCTGCGGTGTGTTCGGCGACCACGCAAAGAAACTCAACATCTCGTCGACCAAGTCGATGACAGGCCACCTGCTCGGCGCAACCGGCGCCCTCGAGGCCATATTCAGCATCAAGGCCGTTGAAACCGGAATCATTCCGCCCACAATCAACCACGCCGACGATGACGTAGACCCCAACATTCCCGAAGGCCTCAACCTGACCTTCAACACCGCCCAGAAGCGCGAAGTCAACGCAGCCCTGAGCAACGTCTTCGGATTCGGCGGCCACAACGCCACCATCATCGTCAAGAAATACGCTGAATAATCCCCACAGCCAACCCCAACAAGCGGCGGAGGTCCCCACCCCCGCCGCTTTCATTTTACCCGGCCACCGCACATTGCCCGCACGGCATTGTCTTTACGTTAACCCCGTCATGGCGCGCAGCGCCTTGGCCGGGACAAACCGCGGAAAGATGGCGGCAAGCAAGAGCATATAGATTTGAAATCTTCGTCAGCCATTTAGATTTTAACTACGTACGTTTGCTCCTTTTCACAGGGTCTATATATCGAACAACAGCATTAGAAGTCCGCTCAAACAAACGTACATAAAGCGCCCTACAAGCCGCTTATTGAATGTTGCAATTCTGGAGACATACTAAAATTCGCATCAACAGAGAAACTCAAAGGTTTTATGACAGAGAAGATTGCCACTTCGAAAATTCTTTGTAACTTTGTAATTAGGAATAGTAACGCTAATCTGGAAATGACCAAATAATTATCACAAAGACATACGGCGCGAGCCGACAATATTTGAGAACATCTTTATAGTCGTTACTGGCTTTGGTCAGCCTTCAGATGCTATTAAGATGTTCTCTTTTCTACAAAATGCGATTTTCAGAATATAAACCAGGTACCGTATTTGATATTTCCATTGACAATCCGCAAAGGATTTCTATCGAAGATATTAAGAGAGACCTTGAACTCTCGAGTTGCGTATGTTCCAACAAACAAGAGTGGTCCGAGCTAATATCAAAATGTTAACGAATCTTTGGGGAGAAGATAAAATTAACAGCATCATAGAATTTTGCTTATTTGGCATTACTATAAAAAATCGGAGAATAGGCAATCTTTTTAGCAAACAAAGATTTGATTAATAAATGTCTTTTTTGAATTACATAGGTGAGTTTTTCTTGTTTCGCTGGCTTTTTGGCTCTCACAAGCACAACGAGGCAAAACATGACTTGTCAAATACAAACCTCAGATCTACTGACCGAGATTTTGCGAATGACTTGGATTCGGACATCGGATGTAGGAGGCACTCTGACAATGGTTATTCCCGTTATGATAACCAAGACTACGGTCATTCTCAATCATATGACGATTCACTTGACGAACAGAACGACTACGACATGATGGATGACGATTTTTAGTATCTTTAGCTGAATTATGGAAATGACGATTGACAATATAACGGCATTGACTACGGCGGACGAGTCGCGGACTCTGGAGCTAAAGAAGACTACCGGCGAGCTGAAAGACGGTATGCACTCGGCGTGTGCGTTTCTGAACACCGATGGTGGATACGTTGGCGAAATGGAATCTGCTGAAAAACGGCAATCCGACTAATGGAGCGGTGATGCTTTTCTCAAACAATATCGAAGAGTATCCGCAGTTTCGGCTTCGGATGGCCCGGTTCCTGGGTACGGATAAGAATGAGTTTATCGATAACCAACGTGCCGAGGGCAACTTCTTCGACCTGCTTGACGCCGGCATGGCTTTCTTTTTCAAGCACCTCAATCTCAGCGGGAAAATTACCAACCATAGCCTTCAACGCGAAGGACGCCTGGAAGTGCCATATCATGCTTTACGCGAGGCATTGATCAACAGTCTGTGCCATCGTCAATGGGAGAAGCATAATCTGACCGGAAGCATCGCAATCTACGACGACCGTATAGAGATTGCCAATCCCGGCATATTCCCGCCGCAAATATCGCCCGAGTCCATCAAGGAGCCGCACGAGTCCTATCCCTACAATCTGAAAATTGCCGAAGCTCTGTATAAGTCAACCTATCTGGAAAGCTGGGGGTCGGGGGCCAAGCGCATAATGGATGCCTGCCGCGAACAAGGCGTTGAAGAGCCCACGTGGCGTTGGGGCGGCGGCTTTGTAACCGTAACCTTCAAACGACCGACAAGTAACGTAATCTCCAACGAAACCATCAAATCGGAGGACAAAGAAACCAAAGAAAATCCCAAAGAAACCAAAGAACTCCCCAAAGAAATTATTGACGCAATCAATAGTCGCGATTTAACGGAAGTTCAATGCAATCTGCTATCTCTGATTATAGCAATGCCCTCTATAACCTTGTCCAAGATGGCGGAAGAATTGAATCTGACCATAGATCAGGTGCGGACTTTGAGAAAGAAAATGGAAAATAAAGGTGTATTTCTTTGCCGTATAGGAGCCACAAAGAAAGGCGTCTGGGAAATAAAATTTGAATGACCATGACTGTTGAACAACAAATAGGCCAAGCGGCAGAAGACATAAAAGTATTTTGTGTCAGTCAGCGAAATCTCGCCAAGAAGCCCGACGCATAAGCAATATATTGAACTCAATCGGCTATCAGCTTAAATCAGCTAACTCCACATTGACAGGAAACCATATTTTCCAAGGCGAACTTAGAAAATATGGTTTCAAAAATGTCTGCTGAAACATCAAGAGGATAACAGCATCACAAATTTTGCGGGACGTCCCGACCGTTAGAAAACGGTCGAGACGGGGGTGAGGAGCAGTGTCAGCGAGTAGGGGGCGAGGGGGAGGCGGTATTGAGGCAGAGGGAGTGCGCCCCAGCTGTCGATGCCGCCCACGCCGCTCTGTTGGCCGTCAATGAGCAGGTTGACATAGTCGGCCTGCTTGACCTGAGGGAAGTGGCGCTGCGTCTTTTGGTCGCCGTTGTCGAGCGATTCGATTGAATAGCGCAGAGCGGAGCCGAAGAAGGGGGCGCCGGAGGTGATGAGCAGGCCGCGGCCGCCGCGGTTGGTCTGCGCCCATTGGCGAATGTCGCTCTTGGTGCCTGTTTCTTGCGGACGTATGTAGGGATAGGCCTGCTCGTCGGCGGTCTGACGGTAGCGGCCAAGGAAGGCTGACGAACGGCGGTCAACGTAGTTCTCGACGGGTCCGCGGCCGTAGAAGTTGCTGATGTCCATCGAGCGGGGCATCTGCATCTGTATGCCGAAACGGAAGGGCTCGGGCTGCGAGGCGGCGTCGCTGCCCGGGGTGAGCGAGGAGGTGAGCAGCATCTGTCCGTCGGCGTTGAGGGTGTAGGTCATCTGCAGGCGCGAGTTGACCTGCGGCATGTCGTATGTGGCGGTAACAGAGATGGTGCCGTCCTTGACATCGCCCGCCGAGAGCGAGGTCAGGTTCAGCTGCGGGTGGCGCCAGACGGCGCGCTTGCGGGCAAGGTCTGCGCCGTAGTCATTGTCGGTCGGCGCGCGCCAGAAGTTGGGAGTCAATTTGCCGTCGGCGGTGAGCATCTTGAGGCCGTTGACATCGTAGACGCAGAGGAATCCGTCATTGCGGTCGAACTCGAAACGCGCGGCCGCCGACCGGATAATCAAGCGGTTGGAATTTTTAGAGTCGACGGTCAGCTCGCGAGTGGAGGTGGCAATAGCCGGTTCGGCGAAGGAATATGGAGCGATGGGTAGCTGATTGCGCGCCACGACGTGGCCGGCGGCCACAAGCGATTTTTCGGCCAAGGAGACGAACTCAAGGTTGAGCAGCAGCTCCTTGCCGTCGGCGTCGGCCGGCAGCGTGTAGGGCAGCTCAACCGTGGCCTTTGCCTGCGGCGCGATGGCCGGAAGAGTGGCCACGCCGCTCTGCAGCGCCTTGCCGTCGCAAAGGAGCGTCCAGCGCAGCCGGCAGTCGGAAAGGTCGGTGAAGAAGTTCTCGTTGAACACTTCGACAAGGCCCTTGGCAAGGTCGACGGGCGTTGCCCAGATGCTCTGGTACTGATGGGCCACCTCGGCCATGTGGGGATTGGGCACGCGGTCGGGCGAGATGAGGCCGTTGTCGCAGAAATTATTGTCGGAGGCGTCGTAGGCGTTATAGTCGCCGCCGTAGGCATAGATTTCGGTGCCGTCGGGCAGCACCTTGCGCAGGCTCTGGTCGACGAAGTCCCAGATGAAGCCGCCCTGATTGAGCGAGTCGCGGCGCGTCAGGTCCATGTATTCCTTGAAACCGCCGCCGCTGTTGCCCATGACGTGGTTATACTCGCACTGTATTATCGGGCGCGTCGAGGCGGGGTCGGCGGCATATTGCGCCACCCAATCGGGCGATGCGTACATCGGGCAGTAGATGTCGGTCCAGGGGTTGAGGCCGGCGCGCTCATACTGCACGGGGCGCGAGGGGTCCGTCTTCTTTATCATGGCATACACCTTCTCGAAGTTCGGGCCGTCGCCGGCCTCGTTGCCCATGCTCCAGATAATTACGGAGGGGTGGTTGAAATTGCGGGCCACATTGCGCTCGTTGCGCTCGAGGTGGGCCTTCTCCCAGGCGGGAACCTTGGCGAGAGTGTGCTCGCCGTAGCCCATGCCATGGCTCTCGAGGTTGGCCTCGGCCACGACGTAGATGCCCACCGAGTCGCAGAGGTCATACCAGAGGTTGTCGTTGGGGTAATGGCTGGTGCGCACGGCGTTGATGTTGTTCTCTTTCATTATGCGCAGGTCCTGCAGCATGCGCTCGCGGCTCACCACATAGCCGCCGTCGGGGTCAAGCTCGTGGCGGTCGACGCCCTTGATGATTATGGGTTGCCCGTTGACCAGCAGCTGCCTGTTTTTCATCTCCACCTTGCGGAAGCCGACCTTCACGGGCACGCGCTCAATCACCTTGCCGGCGTTAGAAAGGGTGGCCGTCAGAGTGTAGAGATTCGGCGTTTCGGCGCTCCATTTCAGCGGACTGGCCACATTGAGTTCGGCGCGGCGGTTACCGGCGCCGCCCTTGAGCGAGGCCGCGGCCACCTGAGTGTCGTCGGGGGCGGTCAGCGTCAGCTCCACCTCGGGGCTGCCCTTGAGCGTGAGGTCAACCGTCAGCTTGCCGTCGGTGTAATTGTTCGTGAGGTCGGGCGTAACGCGGATATCCTCGAGGCGGGCGCCCTTGGGGCGGGTGTAGAGATAGCTGTCGCGCGCCGTGCCGCTCAGGCGCCAGAAGTCCTGGTCTTCGAGATACGTGCCGTCGCTCCAGCGGAACACCTGCATCGCAATCAGGTTCTCGCGGCCGGGCTTTACGAACTTGGTGATGTCGAACTCCGGCTCGAGTTTGGAGTCCTCGCTATAGCCGACGAAACGGCCGTTGACCCAGAGGTAGACATTGGACGTTACCGACCCCAGCCGGGCAATGATTTCCTCACCGGCCCAGTCGGCGGGAATCAGAAAACTCCTGCGATATGAGCCGACGTGGTTCTTGGCCACGGGCACCTCGGGCGGGTTGTTGCTGAAGTCGTTGCGCCAGGGGTAACCGATATTGACATACTGCGGGTCGCCGTAGCCGTTGAGCTCCCACACGCCCGGCACGGGCATCACGCCCCACGCCGAGGCGTCGAAGTCGGGACGGAAAAAACCGGTCGGTCGCTCGTCGGCATTCTCCACCCAGTTGAACGCCCAGTCGCCGTGAAGGCTCAGGCGCTTCTGACCGTCGGGCGCGAAGGCCGCGCGCATCGGCAGCCGGTTCAGCGCATTGACCTGAGGGTCATGCCACTCGGTAAAGGTCTGACCTGCGGCCGCAAGACACACTCCGGCCGCCACCAATGAAACAAATCTCTTCATGTTCTTTGCGGTAATCTATGGATTATGGTTAACTATCCACAAAGTTACGCAAATTTCCCGAAACCGCCGCCACCTCCCCCCTCTACTTTTGCCGGCGTCGGCGGCAAAAGACGGTTTATCGGGGTCGGACACTATATCATATCCGGTCGACGAGGATTACAAGGATCGCCTGGACAACCATGAAGACGGCGAAGAAGAGACCGAAAACGGATTGTTTCATCACCTGAAACGACGAAAGATGCGCGCAGAATCTCAGACAATACACCTGACTCAGCCACACCACAACCGAGAGCACGGCAACAATTCCGGCAATCGCCGGCGCGAAACCCCATGCGAAAAGAATGACCATCTGCGAAACGACGTACATGATGAGCTGGAAGTCGTTTTTATTGTCATAAAAGAATTTGGCAACCTTGGTTATCTGCGGCATAAACAATATCTTTGGTTCAGGTGATTTTCCGATGCAAAAATAATAAATTTTCTCGGTATTTACAAAGGCATGGCAAAAACGGCAAGAGTAGGGACGCACGGCCCGTGCGTCCGCACGTAATCGTCGATACTACAACATGTTACATATTCCGCAAAGCGGACGCACGAACCGTGCGTCCCTACCCTTTGGCATAATGCAATCTGTGAGGATTCCATCGATAATTTCCTAAGTTAACAGCATCAGGTCATGCCTGCGGCATAATTCATTGCGGGAGAATCAGAGGGTGAGGAGGAGGGCGGCGAGGGAGGCGGCGGCGAGGGAGGCGGCGGTGATGAGGAAGGCGCGGCGGCCGGGCACGGGGAGGCCGTGGCGGCGCGCGACGAAGCCGACAAGCATCGCCTCGATGGTCATCCAGACCACCATGGCGAGGCCCAGGCCCTCGAAGCCGCCGAGGGTGTAGCCGCCGATGTTGAGCCCGAGGCCGACGGCAACCGACGTGAGTTCGGTCAGGGCGAAGACGCGGCCGCGGCCGGCGGCGAGAAAGGCGTAGCTGATGGTCGACGTGAACGGCCGCACCATCGTCGCGGCCATGCCCCAGACCAGATAGGGGCGCACGCCGAGAAACTCGCCGCTATAGACCAGGCGTATCAGCCAGGGCGCAAGCGCGATGACCAGCAGCGCGCAAGGCAACAGCATGAGCGTCGTGATGATTGACTGATGGGTGAGCAGCGGGCGCATGCGGCCGGGCGTGCGGCTCAGGCGCGACAGGCGTGGATAGAATTCGAGCGAGAAGGCGGTGAAAAAGACGGCGGCATAGCGCCACACCATTGTGTAGCCGGCCTGAAAGAGTCCCAGTTCGGTTTCGCCCTTCCGGCCCATAAAGGCCATGAAAAGGAAGTTGACGAGGTCGGAGCCGAGCGCCGTGAGGGTGAGCACGACGCCCAGGGCGATGAATCCGCGGCCCTCGGCGAGGCTTGCGCGCCACGGCGGACGGACGCCCTGCGGACGAAAACGGCGCGAGAACCACATGGCGCCGAGCCATGCCACGACGCTGTAGGCCACGATTGAGGGCGCCACGCCGTCAAGACGCAGAAACCAATAGAGCGGCACGGCGATGAGCAACCCGACTACGGCCGTGAGCAGCGACGAGGCGGCAATCTGCCGATAGTTGGACGTTGCCTGCAGCACCACCAGCTCCGAGCCCTGCAGCGCCTGAAACAGCACCGACGCGGCCGCGATGCGGTAGGCCCAGGCCATGCCGCCTCGCGGGAAAGTGAATTCGGCCAGCAGCGGCGCGAACAGAAACATGAGCGCGGCGCCGACAAGGCCGAGCAGCCGCCCGTAGCGGCGCACGGCCGTGAGCGTGGCGTCGAAGCGCCCGCGGGGAGCCGACGCGAGGTCGCGCACGGCTGTGGTGCGTATGTTGAGCTGCGAAAGGTTGCCAATCATCTCGGCGCTCTGAGTCAGCGCGCCCATCAGGCCGACACCGGCCGGCCCCACGAGCACCGACAGCACCTTGAGCCTCACGACGGTGCAGACCATGTTCAGCCCCTGGGTCGAGCCCAGC
This sequence comes from uncultured Porphyromonadaceae bacterium, assembly GCA_902495245.1. Classification (GTDB taxonomy): domain Bacteria; phylum Bacteroidota; class Bacteroidia; order Bacteroidales; family Muribaculaceae; genus UBA3263. The sequence continues at coordinate 144,645 of CABUWI010000005.1, read as the reverse complement.
AGCGAAATGGACTTCACCACTCGTGCGGTCAGCGCTTTAGCCATAGGCGGGGATCGAATTTTTCGCGTTCGCGCCTGATTTCAAAGTGCAGCAGTCCGCGCGTGGGGTTCACGTCGCTGGCGCCGACAGTGCCGATGACGTCGCCCGTCTTTAGCTTCTGGCCCTTCTTGACCGAGAGCACGCGCACGTTGGCATAGACGGTGAGATACTCGCCGTGGCGCACGAGCACCACGTGGCCCAGGCCGTCCTGAAGGAACACGGCCGAGACGACGCCGGGATAGACGGCGCGGGCCGTGGCCGACGCTGCCGTTTCGAGGTCCACGCCGGGGTTGTTGACCTCGAGGGTGGAGATGGAGCGGTGTTTCTGCACGCCAAACCCCTGCACCACGACGTAGGTGTGGCTCAGCGGCGAGGGGAGCTTGCCCTTCTGGGCGGCGAAGTTTCCGGGCGAGTTCTCGGCCGTTGCTCCGGGCTTGAAATCGCTCTTCGGCTTGGGAGTCTCGGCCGGTTTGGCGGGCTTGGTTTTCGATTTCTTGCCGTCGTCGCCGAGCACCTTGCGCGCCATTTCGGAAGCCTCGGCAGCCTTGCGCTCGGCCTCGGCAGCCTTGCGGCGGGCCTCCTCGTCGGCACGGCGTCGGGCGGCTTCCTCCTCGCGTCGGCGCTGCTCTTCGGCCTCTTTCAGAATCAGGCGCTCGATTTCGGCATCGAGGCGGTCAAGGGTCGACTTCTGGCGCTGCAACATGGCGTTCAGCTCCTTCTGCTTGCCCTGAAGCGAGCCGACGGCCGTCTGCAACTCGGCGCGGTCGTTGCGCAGCTTGCGCTCGTGGGCCAGCGACTCCGTGCGCAGATTGGTCAGGCGGACCTTCATCTGCTCTAATTCTTCTTTCTGGCCTTCGAGCCGGGCCACAACGTCGTTGATCTGAGCCGTCTTGCGCTCGCGCCATTTTGAATACTGTTCGAGATAGCGCATGCGGCGCCACGCCTGGCGGAAGGTCTCGGCCGAGAAGATGAACGTCAGCGAGTTCATTTCGCGGCGGTTGCGGCGCGACGAGCGCACGGCGCGCGTGTAGAGCTCGCGCAGGCGCGCCAGTTCGGCCTCGCCGGCGGTGATTGAGTCTTTCACTGTCGTTGCGCGCGCAACTAAGGAATCGATGCGGGTTTTCAGCAGGGTCGACGTCGACGCCGTGCGGTCAATCTCGGCCTCGAGGGTGCTCACCTTGCGCAGATTCGCGCCGAGGGTGCGCTCCGCCTCCTTGAGCTCGCGGGCGGTGCGCTCCATCTGCTGCCTGGTCTGCTGACGGCGGCGCTTTGCGTCGGCGCTGGTCTTGGGCGTCGACTCTTTTTTTGCCGTCTTTTTGGATTTGGCGGTCTTGGTGGTCTTGGCCTTCTGACGCGGCGGCGCGGCCTCGGCCTGCGGCGCCGCAAGCAGCAGGGCAAAAAGCAGAATGCGAAGCAGACGACCCATGGCTTATCTGCCCCCTCCGAGGGCTTTAAGCGCCTGTTCGAGCGACACTTTGCGATAGTCGGCGCCGGGGGTGCGGAATGTGGCCGGTTCGTCGACGTCCCACTTGGCCGAGCCGAGATTGAGCGTCAGCGACGCCTGCACCGGCATTTTCTTGACCACGGTATTCACCGTGAGCTCGGGCGACGCCTCCGTGCCGCCGACCTTCACGCCGGCCTCAGCGGGCAGGCGCGACAGCAGGTCGCGGTTGCCGAGCATAGCATCCTGAAGGGTGGTGAAATCAAGCCGCGCGGCCTTCAGGCGGTCGGCCACGGGCTCCTGCACCCAGATTTTTGACAGCTGCTTCACGACGACGTCGGCCTCCTGAGGCGTCAGGTAAACCGAGCCTACCTCGAAGCCGAGCATGCGCAGCGAAATCAGCACGTAGCGTCCGCGCACAAGCGTGGCCGTGCCGTTGAACGAGAGCTTCACGGGCGACGCCACAGCCAGGCGCACGGGCACGGTTACGTTGGTCCAACGGGCCTCTTCGGCCTCAATCTGTTGCGATTGGAGCTGACCTGTGGCCTCTTTGTGCGATTTACACGATGAAGCCGAAAGAATCAGCAGGAATGTGATAAGTAATTGGAAAATCTGTTTCATCAGTCGTCAGTGGTAGTGGAGGTGTCGTCAGTCAGCGCGCCGGCCCGTTGCCGGTAGTCGGCGGCTTTGTCGGGCTGCCCGAGCCGCTCGTAGATTTCGGCCGCATGCTCGAGCAGTTCTTTCATCTGCTCGGGCGCGTTTTCCTGTTCGGAGCGGTCAAAAAGCAGCGCCATGTCAATATATTTTTTCGCACCTTCGAGGTCGCCGAGTTTGAAGAGCACCCAGGCGTAGGTGTCATAGTATGTCGCCGAGCCGGGGTCATAGACCACCGCCTTGGCAATCAGCTCCTTGGCGCGCAGCAGGTCGCCGCCCGAGGTTGCGAGGCGATAGGCGTAGTTGTTCATGGCCAGGTCGTCGTCGGGGTTCAGCTCGAGCGCGCGCTCGTAGGCGTCGGCAATGGCGCCGGAATCGGGCTTGGCCACCTGCTGCAGGGCGTCGCCGATGTTGCGCCAGAGGTCGGCGCGCTCGTCGGCGGCAATGGTATCGATGGCCAGCGCCTGCCTGAGCACTCCGACGGCGCCGTCGGGGTCGCCGCTGCGGTTCATCAGCGCGCTTTTGAACTCATAAAGGTTAACCGCGCCGGGGTGATGGCCCAGACCGGCGTCGACTGCCTCGAGGGCCTTGGCATAGGGCTCGCCGGCCGACACGCGCAGGCGCGCCAGCGAGATGAAATCGTCGGGATTTGACGAGTCGGCGTCAATGGCATAGCCCATCTGCTCGGCCGCGTCGGCCCAGCGGCTCTGAGTGACGAGAAACGACATGTAGATTACGCGCGTCTCGCGGTCGTGGGGATAGCGCCGGACCAGCGACTCGAACAGCGGCACGAACTTGGCACACACCGAGTCGGCCGGCGGCGCGTCGGTCGGCGAGAAGCGCATCTCTTCCGACAGGTAATAGCGCAGCAGCTCGTGGCGCGCCTCAAGGTCGAGGTCGTCGCCGGTAATGGCCCCGCGAATGGCATTTTCGTAGTCGGCCGTGCGCCCCAGGGCGCGATAGGCCTTCGAGGCGTAATAATATGTGGTGCCGTTGGCGGGGTCGAGGGCCTCGGCGCGCTCAATGTAGCCGAGCGCACGCTCGGGTTGGCCGAACTGCAGGCATGCGGCCGCGCCGAGCTGCAGGGCGTCGACGCTGCGCGGCAGGGCGCGCACCAGGTCGTCGACCTCGGCCAGGGCGCCGACGGTGTCGCCCTTCCAGATTTTTATGTTCGAGATGCGCTGGGTCAGGGCCGTATTGCGCCCCATGTTCTTTTCGAGACGCCGGTATAGAGCCTCGGCCTCGTCAAAGCGGGCGGCGCCGAGCAGGGCGTCGGCCCTGGCGGCGGTGAGGCCCGTGTTGTCGGGCTTGGCGTCGGTCAGAATCTTGTAGATTTCGAGCGCGCGGTCAACGTTGCCCCGCTGCAGATTGACGCGCGCCAGCAGCGAGCCGGCGTAGATGTCGGCGGGGTGAGCGGCGAAATAGGCGTCGGTCAGCGCCATGGCGCGCTGAAAGGCCAGCGAATCGCCGGCCATGTCGGCCATGAGCATTCGCCGCGACCCGACCTCGAAGGCCTCGCGACCAGACTTGTCGGGCGTCAGCTCGAGGGCACGGCTCAGCAGGGCGTAGGCCAGGTCTTCGCGCTCAAGGGCGCGCTGGCGCATGGCCTCCATGAAGAGCCAGTCGGCCTTGCGCTCGTCGGCGGCAGCGGCAGCGGTGTCGCGGCCGGCGGCCAGGGCGTGCAGCATGACCGGAATCAGCAATAAGACGGCGAGCAGGCGTGCGTTGACGGTGGTTTTCAATTCGTTCCGGAGTGTCCGAAGCCGCCGTCGCCGCGCTGCGTCTCGTCAAGACGCTCAGCCGGCTCCCACTCTACGCGGACATATTGCTTCACCACCAGTTGGGCGATGCGCTCGCCCGGATTGATGACGAAAGGTTCGTTTGAAAGGTTGATGAGTATGATGCCCACCTCGCCGCGATAGTCGGCGTCGATGGTTCCGGGCGTGTTGAGCACGCTGATGCCCTTTTTCAGCGCCAGGCCGCTGCGGGGGCGCACCTGACACTCATAGCCCGCGGGCAGCTGCATGCGCAGCCCCGTGGGCACGAGGCAGCGCTCGCCCGGGCCGAGCGTCTGCGGCTCTTTCAGGGCGGCGCGCACGTCCATGCCGGCGGCCTCGAAGGTCTCGTAGGCCGGCAGCGGATAGCCGCTCGTGTTGACGATTTTTACTTTCAGCATGGCTGCGGTGCGGTTATTTGCGGGCGGGGACAGCCTGTTTCAGGAAGATTTCGGTGGGGAAGTGGTCGGAATAGCCGTCGAGCCACTCGCCGGCCGAGAACGTGCGCAGCGGATAGCCCTGGCGCTTGCCCTCGCGGTCAATCAGGAAGTCTTTGTTGTGAATGACCTGACGGAAGAACTGCACGTCGGCCTCGCCGGCATTTTCCTTGAGCAGATTGCCGGAAATGATTATCTGGTCGAAGAGGTTCCAGTCGCCCTTATAGGCCAGAGTGCCTATGCCCTTGTCGCGCAGCAGGCTCCACCAGGGGTTGTAGAAGTCGTGGGGGCCGACGCCGGCGGTCGACTTGCGGGCGCCGAGCACAGAGGCCACGCTCTTGTCGTCGGGGTCGTCGTTGAGGTCGCCCATGATGATGACGCCGCGGTCGGGGTCGACGGCCCAGACGCTGTCGGCAATCTGCTTGGACAGGGCGGCGGCCGCCTCGCGCAGCCAGCTGCTCTGTTCCTGGCCGCCCAGGCGTGAGGGCCAGTGGTTGACGATGACCGACACGCGGCGGTTGCCCAGCAGGCCGGTTACGCACATCTGGTCGCGCGTGCGGAAAGTTTCGTAGGTCGGAATGACCAGACGGTGGTTCTCGACGCTCTCGAACTTGAAGAAACGCGGATTGTAGAGCAGCCCCACGTCAACGCCGCGGCGGTCGGGCGAGTCGTGGTGGACTACCTGCAGGTTCCAGGCGCGAATCTGCGGGTCGTTGACCAAGTCGTCGAGCACCGACTTATTCTCGATTTCGCTCACGCCGATGATTGCCGGGCCCTTGGGGGTGGTTTTCGACGTCATCTGCGAAATGGCGAACGCCAGATTGTGAATTTTCGACTGATACTTGCGCGTGTCCCACTGGCGCGCGCCCTTGGGCGAGAACTCCAGGTCGTAGCTGCCGTTGGAGTTGATGGTGTCGAACAGGTTTTCGAGGTTATAGAAGGCGACGCCGTAGACGCGGAACTGCGTGCGCGCGTCGGCCGGCTGCGGCTCGGCGCTCAGCGAGCAGGCGCCGAGAGCCACCGCCAGCGGAAGCAGGAAGCTGAATATACGTTTCATGGTTCGGGTTTTGGTTATGTGAATTTATAACGCCTTAGACAGTAAACTTGTTGATGGCGTCGACAAAGGCCTCGGCGCTGGCGGCGATGATGTCCGTGTTGGCCGAGAAGCCGTAGTAGGGCTTGCCGTCGTGCTCGACGGTCATGTGCACCTTGCCCACGTCGTTGCTGCCCTTGTTGATGGCCTGGATCAGGAACTCCTTGACCAGCATCTTGCGGCGTATTATCTGCTTGATGGCCGTGATGGCCGCGTCGACCGGGCCGTTGCCCGAGGCGCATGCCTCGAACTTCTCGCCGGCGATGTCCAGGCCCACCGAGGCCACCGACTTGATGCCCACGCCCGAGCTGACCTGCAGATAATCGACCTTGATGCGGCGGTTGGCGCGATGCTCGCCGGCCAGCATCAAGATGTCGTCGTCGTTGATTTCCTTTTTCTTGTCGGCCAGGCGCAGGAATGCCTCATAGGCCTTGTCGAGCGCCTCTTTTTCGAGATTCACGCCCAAAACGGCCAGACGGTGTTTCAGCGCCGCGCGGCCGCTGCGCGCCGTCAGCACGATTGAGTTCTCGTCGATGCCGACGTCTTTGGGGTCGATAATCTCGTAGCTCTCGCGGTTCTTCAGCACGCCGTCCTGATGAATGCCGCTGCTGTGGGCAAACGCGTTGCGCCCGACGATGGCCTTGTTGGGCTGCACGGGCATGTTCATGAGCGACGACACCATGCGGCTCAGCGGCGTGATGCGCGTGGCGTTGATGTTCGTGTCGATGCCCAGCTCCTTGTGGCTGCGGAAGGTCATGACCACCTCTTCGAGGCTCGTGTTGCCCGCGCGCTCGCCGATGCCGTTGATGGTAACCTCGGCCTGGCGCGCGCCGTTGATGACGCCCGCCACGGTGTTGGCCGTGGCCATGCCCAGGTCGTTGTGGCAGTGGGTGGCTATGGTAACCTTGTCGATGCCCCTGACGTTTTCCATCAGATATTTGATCTTGGCGCCGAACTCCGAGGGCAGACAGTAGCCCGTGGTGTCGGGAATGTTGACCACGGTGGCGCCGGCGGCGATGACGGCCTCGATTACCCGCGCCAGATATTCATTGTCGGTGCGGCCGGCGTCTTCGGCATAGAACTGAACGTCGTCGACATACTTTTTGGCACACTTGACGCAGGCGATTGCGCGCTCCAGAATTTCCTCACGCGACGAATTGAACTTATAGCGTATGTGATAGTCAGACGTGCCGATGCCCGTGTGTATGCGCTTGTGTTTGGCATACTGCAGCGCCTCGGCGGCCACGCGGATATCGTTCTCGACGGCGCGGGTCAGGGCGCAGATCGTGGGCCACGTAACGGCCTTCGAAATCTCTACTACCGAATTGAAATCTCCGGGGCTCGAAACGGGAAAACCCGCCTCGATGACGTCAACCCCCAGCTGCTCGAGGGCCTTGGCCACCTCGATTTTTTCTACCGTGTTCAACTGACAGCCGGGCACCTGCTCGCCGTCTCTGAGGGTGGTGTCGAAAATAAAAAGTCTGTCGCTCATTCCTGTGAGGGCTTTTTCAATTGTATCCGTAGGGACGCACGGCTCGTGCGTCCGCCATTTTGAGGCGCATAATCGGCATGTACATCGGCTCTTGCGGGCGGACGCACGAACCGTGCGTCCCTACACATATCTACAATTGCGAATTATGAATTATGAATTTTCTTCGTCGGCGTCGGTGAAGTCGGTGATGCCGGCGGCCACGAGCTGGTTATACCAGGTCAGCAGCTTCTTGATGTCGCTGATGTGAACGCGCTCGCGGTCATAGTCGGGCAGAACCTTGCCGAAAAACTCGCGAAGACCCTCGGCCTCGACGGCCTTGACGTCGACCTCCTTGCCACCCGCAACCTCGGCCAGCGACGCCAGCACCTTGCCCAGAGCGACGTCGTCGCCCGTGGTGTACATGGCCACGTCGGCCAGCGAAATCACGCGGTCGCGCTGCTGAACGGGCAGGCGCTTGCCCGTGCCGAGCTGTTCGACAATCAGCGAGCCGCGGCCCGACTGCAACAGTTTATAAAGGCCGGGACGTCCGGCTATGCTCAGAATTCCTTTAATCATTTCTCTAAAATAAAATTACAGTTTCACGTTTAGACTGCAAATTTACTAAATATTCGCGAAAAACAGAAAAAAATTGGAGCCGCGCCGATTGGAGAGGAAGTTTCCAACTTCCGCCCCCGGCGCAAAGGCTCACGACGGGAGCCGCGGATAATCGGAGCCGCGAATAATCGGAGCCGCGGATTATTCCGCGGCCGTGTCGACAAATCCCGCAATCTCCCGTGCTCCCCTACCCCGAGGCCGGAAGTTGAAAACTTCCTCTCCACATCGACGCTACCGATCCGCGGAAGAATCCGCGGCTCCGGCTACGACTCGCAACTTTTAACCCTTAACTTTTAACCCTTAACCAACAAACGAAAAACCTCCGGGACCCATCACGGGCGCCGGAGGCCATCTCAATCTATCGATATCCTATCAATCTGTCTATCGATATCCTACCTTATGTACATCAGTTTAATCAAGTAGTCTGAGGTTGTTTTTATTTCACCAGCGTCTTGACGCCGTTGATGATGAAGATGCCCTTCGAAGCGTCGGCTACGCGACGACCCTGCAGGTCATAGATGACCTTGGCGCCGTTCTCGCCGCCGGCAACTACCTCGCTGATACCGGTAGAAGTTTTATCTTCTTCGCTAACAACGTCATACTTCTCGGCGGGATTCTCGGTTACTGCATAGTGAGCGGTGAAGCCGGGAATATATTCGGCACTGTGAGCCAGGAAACGTACGGCTGAATCTGTTTCATCTACACCCACGGTGAAGTAGCTTGTGCTGCTATCCTTCTGAGTAGCGTAGAAAGAACCGGTCAGGGCGTTAGGATCATTTGCCTGTTCAGCTGCATCAGTGTAGTTGAAGGGCAGATATACACTGCCGTTTGCACCAACAGCACCGTCGGCAAGCACCACATAGCAGGGAGTATTGGCGGGAATCACCTTTTCATCAATAGGAGTCTTAACAAGCTCGGTATTCTTCTCGGAGTTTACATAAAGAGTATGTACTTCTGCAATGCGACTGTTGCTGTTGGTCAATTTAACGGGAGAATAAACGGTTACGTGCTTTGCGTCTGTTCCTACATAGAGAGGAAGCCAACGAGAGCCGGAACCTTCGGCAAGTTCTTCAATTGTCCAGAAATAACCCTGATAATTAGAGGTTGTGCCCGGCGTTGTTGAAGAAGGAATCAGGCCTGCGTCAAGAGAGCCGCGGTCGACAGAATTATTATTTGCGCCGAAGATAAAGAAATCCTTACCACCGACATTGGTAGCAGTCTGCAGGAGGTACTTGCCTTCTACCTGACCTTCTTTGAATACGATAGAAGATGCGCCCGTCGAGTTTACATGCACAAACTCTTTATAACCGTCAGTGTAGTTGCCAAGTACGAGGCCGTTGCGCAGCGACACGAGATGCTGTCCATCGTAGTAGTACACGGTTTCAGCGCCATTTGTGTCATCGCCTACGGTCTGACGACCGGCGGCGTTTGTTGCCGTTGCTGCGAGATACTGACCGTTGCTGCCGATAATGCGGTAGAAGCGGCCGGCAACAGGCATATTGAGCGTGCGGACAATTGCATTGACCGAGGCAGCAGCCTCCTCAATAGCAGCCTTTTCAGCGTCAGCATTCTCGTAAACTGCAGTAGCTGCGGCTATAATGTCAGCTGAGCCTTTCGACAGAGAATATTGGCCCACACCGCTACCCGTACTCGTCAGAGAGCTCTTGACGTCGATTGCACCTTTCAGTGCAGCCTTGGCGGCCTCTACGTCAGTCTTTTCTTCCATGAGCCAGAATGAGCCGGCAGTACCAGTATTGAAATTCCAGCGGGTAACAGCCTGAATGTCTTTATTAACATTCAATGCCTTAGGGTCGGCGGCTGCACAGATAATGCCCACCTGATTCTCTGGGGTGGCACTGTTGGTTTCAAAGTGATAAACGGAAGCTTCAGCCTTGGTCGCTACAAGATAAGACGGTTGATTATTTGCCGTTGCATGTTTGAAATACTTGCCGGTGTATTCATTTTTGAGATAATAACCTGCGTCGGTCTTTTCGAGAGTAAAGATTGCCTTTTCTGCATCGGCAATGCGCACTGAACGATCATTAGTATCATTTACGCCGACATAAGGTTTAGCCAGCACATCTGCATTACCCTCGTTAGCAATAGCGCTCTTGAATGTAAAGTGCTTGCCGTCAACGAACATTGTATAGAACGCATTGCGCAGAGCGACTACGTTTTCTTCAGTAGCTTCAGTAGCAGCGGCCTTTGCTGCATTCCACGCGGTTGCATCAATAAAAGACCCGGAAATTTTGGATACGACCTCGTCGCCTTTAGACTTTAAGTCATTAAGTCCTGCAGAAAATGCGACATTATCATCATTAGCCTTAGATTCCTCAAATGCAGCGAGAGTAGCGGCGGCTTTTGTTGCATCAACAGTCTCGACACCCCAAATAGAGCCGACATCATTACCCGACCAAAAGCCAATCAGTTCGCTACCGCCGCTTGCATTGTTCCAGCTGTTACCGGTAGAATCCAGGTTCTTTGCCGTCGTTGTGATGCTGAAACCGGTTAGTTCATCGCTGGTATTTTCTACGAGACACCAAACCATAGAAGAACCGCCCCATGTGCCGGTTTGAGGATTGTTTATGCACTGACCGGTATAGGCGTTATAGATGTTTACGGGACGGAATGTTTTTTCCGATGCGATAACGTCGTCGCCTGCCTTTACAAAATACCACAGCGAACCTACGTCATAGCGGCCATCTGTCGCATTCAGCTCGTCGGTAGTCATCAGCTTCACCTGCTGGCCGCCCTGATAGGCAGGAGTGTAGTTCGAATTCGTAGTTCCACTCGGCGTCGAAGCATAGGTCTGGCCTCGACTGGCATGGTTGCGCAGATTTTTGATGAAATAGTAGGTTGGGTTGCTTGTGTCGGTAGTCAGCGTGATACCGTCGAGAGTGGTAATCACGTCTGCCGATGCGGATAGACCGATAAAGGCGGCCGCAGCAACAAGTAAAAGTTTTTTCATTGTGTTTTTTGTGTTTTATTGATTAAAAGTATAAGTATGGGCATGACGAAGCGCGCCCGGGCTTGGCAGCCCGTGCGGACAAAAATGGAGACACAACAATTATACGGCCGTCAGTTAACGGTCGCTTCGCCCGCCAATCGGGGGGGTAATTGTCAGTCTATTAAGCATTTGAAATAAGTATGGTAACAGATGATAGCGTTTTCTGCGCTCACAAAGATACGGACAAGCGCCGAAATCCGCAAGATTCCGGCGCTTGTTTTAACATTTTTTAATATTGGAGAGGAGGTTTCCAACCTCCGGCCTCACGTCGGGAGGGGTTATTCCCACTCGATTGTTGCCGGCGGTTTGGAGGAGATGTCGTAGCAGACGCGGTTGACTCCGCGCACCTTGTTTATGATTTCGTTGCTGACCTTGGCCAGGAATTCGTAGGGCAGGTGGGCCCAGTCGGCGGTCATGGCGTCGGTAGAGGTTACGGCGCGGAGGGCCACGGCGCGCTCGTAGGTGCGCTCGTCGCCCATGACGCCGACGCTCTGCACGGGGAGCAGTATGGCGCCGGCCTGCCATACCTTGTCATACAGACCCCAGTCGCGCAAGCCCTGAATGAAGATATGGTCGGCTTCCTGTAGCACGGCCACTTTCTCGGGGGTGATGTCGCCGAGAATGCGCACCGCCAGGCCGGGGCCGGGGAAGGGGTGGCGGCGAATCAGGTGTTCGGGAATGCCGAGCTCGCGGCCCACGGCGCGCACCTCGTCCTTGAAGAGCAGACGCAGGGGTTCGCAGAGCTTGAGGTTCATCTTTTCGGGCAGTCCGCCGACGTTGTGGTGGCTCTTGATGGTGGTGCCGGTGATGGAGAGGGATTCGATGCAGTCGGGATAGATGGTGCCCTGGGCGAGCCATTTGACGTCTTTGACCTTGCGGGCTTCGCGGTCGAAGACGTCGATGAAGCCTTTGCCGATGATTTTGCGTTTGCGCTCGGGGTCGGTAACTCCGGCGAGTTCGGCAAAGAATTCGGCCGAGGCATCGACGCCGATTACGTTGAGGCCGAGGCATTCGTAGTCGGCCAGGACGTTGCGGAATTCGTCTTTGCGCAGCATGCCGTGGTCAACGAAGATGCAGGTGAGGTTCTTGCCGATGGCCTTGTTGAGGAGCACGGCGGCCACCGAAGAGTCGACACCGCCCGAGAGGCCGAGCACTACCTTGTCGTCGCCCAGCTGCTCGCGAAGCTCCCTGACGGTGCTTTCGATGAACGAGGCGGCGCTCCAGTCGCAGCGGCTGCCGCAGATGTCAACCACGAAGTTGCGCAGCAACTGCATGCCGCATTCGCTGTGGTAGACCTCGGGGTGGAACTGCACGCCCCAGAGTTTCTCGCCGTTGCCGGCCTGATAGGCGGCGAAGGGGACGTCGGCTGTAGAGGCGATTTTGCTGAAGCCTTCGGGCAGGGCGGTGATGGTGTCGCCATGGCTCATCCAGACCTGAGCGCCGGGTTCGATGGCGTGCATCAGGGGGTTGGCGCCGTCGACAAAGGCGAGGCGTGCGCGGCCATACTCGCGCGAGGGGGCGCCTTCGACGTTGCCGCCGAGGTCGCGGGCCATGAGCTGCGCGCCATAGCAGATGCCGAGAATCGGCAGCCCGCGGCGGCGCAGGGCGTTGACGTCGGTGCGGAAGGCCTTGTCGTCATAGACGCTGAAAGGCGAGCCCGACAGAATCACGCCGATGACCGAGGGGTCGTCAAACGGGAATTTGTTGTAGGGCAGAATCTCACAGTAGGTGTTCAGTTCGCGCACGCGGCGGCCGATGAGCTGCGTTGTCTGCGAACCGAAGTCGAGAATGATGATTTTTTGCATCTGCAAGTTATTTGGTTAAGGGTTATTTTTTGAGTTGAGGGTTAAGGGTTAAGAGTTGAGGGTTGTTTTATTTGCGTTGCTGCGGACGCACGAGCCGTGCGTCCCTACAATGGCGGCAACTTTTAACCTTTATTGGTTGTCGGAAAAGTCGATGGTTTCGGAGAGTTCGCTGTCGTCGGCTACGACCGGGTCGTTGCGTCGCTGAGCCGCAGGGGCACTCGCGCCGGCACCGGCCGACAAGATGGCGGCCTTGTCTTCTTTGGTGCGCGAAAAGGCGGGATATTTTTCGAGATTCTCGATTACGTTGTCGTCGTCGAGCTGGTCGGGCGTGAGCACCACGTAGAGGTTTTTGGCCGAGGCGGCCACGAGAGCGGCCGCGGCTTCGTCGCCATACTGCTTTGCAATGGCGTTGACCGTGTCGGTCTTGTTGGCGGCGGGCTCGGGTTTGGGCGTGTCCTTGCGTCGGCCGCGGAAGCCGTTGTCGTCGGCGGGGACAGCGACGACTTTTTGCGTCGGCAGCAGCTTTTCGGTCTGGAATCCGCTGGCAAGAATGGTCAGCTTGATGCGGTCGCCGAGGCTGTCGTCATATGCCACGCCGTAAATCACCTCCACGTCTTCGAGCGAGGTAACGAAGTCTGTAAAGGCGCCCATCTCGCCGATGCCGAAAGGCTTTTCGGCCTTGCGCGAGATGTATAGGTTGAAGAGCAGGCGCTTCGAGCCGAGAATGTTGCTGTTGGTGAGCAGGGGCGAACTCAATGCGTCGTCAATCGCCATCTGCACTCGGTCGGGGCCCTCGCCATAGCCGCAGCTGATGATGGCCGAGCCGCCGTTGCGCAGGGTGGTGTCGACGTCGTTGAAGTCGATGTTGATTTTGGTGTCGGCCGTGGTGATAAGTTCCGAAATGGAGCGCGCGGCGGTGGAGAGGGTGTCGTCGGCCTTGGCGAATGCCGAGTCGAAGTCGAGGTCGGGATAGATTTTTATGAGGTTCTCGTTGTTGATGAGCAAGAGGGCGTCGACATACTTGCCCATCTCGTCGGCGCCGGCCATGGCCTTGGTGATTTTCTTCAGACCCTCGAAGAAGAAGGGAATCGTGACGATGCCCACTGTGAGCACGCCGCGGTCTTTTGCGGCCTTGGCCACGATTGGCGCAGCGCCCGTGCCCGTGCCGCCGCCCATGCCGGCGGTGATGAACACCATTTTGGTGTTGTCGTCAAACATGGTGTTGATTGCGTCGATGCTCTCTTCGGCCGCGGCCTTGGCCACTTCGGGCTTGTCGCCCGCGCCGAGGCCGGTGTGGCCCAAGAGCACGCGGTCCGTAACGGGCGAGGTTTCGAGCGCCTGGTTGTCGGTGTTGCAGACAACGAACTTGACGCCCTTGACGCCCTGTTTGAACATGTGGCCCACGGCGTTGCCGCCGCCGCCGCCCACGCCGATCACCTTGATGATGCTGTCGCGGTTGGGGTTCAGGGGCTCGGGAGCGATAAAGTCCGTGTTGTTGCAGATATCGTCGATAGTCATAGTCTTCTAAATCGTGTTAGGTTAATCATCGTTGAACTCGCCAAGGTCGTCGGGCCCGTTTTTAAGTTTCGACCAGAAATTCTTGAAGAAGTTGCCCTTGGGCTGAGGCAGGTCTTCGATTTCTTCTTCATCGTCGTCGGTGTCGTTGCCGGCCACATTGACCGTTTCGGTCTCGGGGGCGCGGACCGGCTCGGGCACGACGGTGCAGGGGCGCAGCTTCTCTTCGCCGGCAAGGCGATAGAGCAGCGAAATGACGTCGAGGTCCTCGCCCGACGAGATTTTGGGACCGGTGAGGCGCACCGTCGCGGGGAGCGCGCCGCGGCGCACGTCCATGGCCGTTGTGCGGGCCAGGAGCTCGGCGAAGCCCTGCAGCTGCGAGCCGCCGCCGATGATGACGATGCCGCGCGGCAGGTCGCCAGGCTTCAGGTCGGCATAGCCGATCTGGGCGCTGATGTTGACGGCGATTTCAGAGGCGCGGCTGCTGATAATCTTGTTTATCTTGGACGTGTCGATTTCATCGGGACTGCCGCCGCGGTGAGACTCGTCGGGATTGGCGTTGCCGAGCGTGCGTTTGATTTCTTCGGCCTTCTCTTCGAGAGTGGGCAGCGTCATGAGGTCGCGCGTGATGTGGCGCGAGCCCAGCGGAATCGTGGCCAGATAAATCAGGGCGCCCCCCTTGTAGATGGCCACTGTGGTGGTTTCGGCGCCGCAGTCAACGAGCATGGCGCCCAGGCGCTTCTCTTCAGACGAGAGCACCAGGTCGGCCTCGGCCATGGGGCGCACCACGAAGCCGTTGATCGGCAGGTTGAGCTTTTCGTTGATTGCCAGCTGGAGGTTGCGGCGAATCTGCTGGCGGCAGCTCACGAGGGTTACGTTCGCGGCCAGTTCGCGGGCCAGGTTGCCCACGGGGTCTATGCCCTGGCTCTTGCCGTCGATGATGAACTCGGTGGGCTCGACGTCGAGCAGTTCGGCGTCGGTTCCGGCAATCTTGGCGCGGCCAAGCAGCGACTCGACGATTTCGGGGGTGATTTCGGTGTCGTCGGCCAGCGACATGCTCAGGCGCGCGGGCGTCGACTTGAGCGAGCGTCCGCCCACGCCGACATAGACGGCGCTGATTTTGGCCGGGGCGATGCGGTTGTTGAGCTTGGCCACGACGCGGTTAAGCTCGTTGGCCACTTCCTTAAGATTCTGCACGCAGCCGTAGCGCACGTAGTTGGGGTGGAGCCGCTCTTCTTCGATGCCCTTGACAATGAGCGTGCCCGAAGGGTCGACCTGGCCTACGGCGCCCTTTATTTTCGAGCTGCCGATTTCGATGGCCACAATGTAGTTCGATTTATTCATGGCTATGGATTCTTTTGTTCGTTGATGGGGTTGGGAGCCTCGACCGTGCCCAGGTCGATTTCTTCATGCTCGAGTTCGTCGATTACGGGCACCGAAAGGTCGGGCAGCTTGCCGTGGCGCCGGGTAGCCACGATCTGGCCGTCCCATTTCAGGGAAATAGTGTCATAGAACTCCCAGCCCTTGGCGGGGAGCACCTCGCTGTAGAAGCGGCGCAGGCGCGCGAACTTGTCGGCGATGTTCGTGGCGTCGCCCAGGTTGATTACGTGGCCGCGCAGGCCGGGCACGAGAATGATGTTGGCCGTATCGGCCGGCTGAATCATCGTGATGAAGCGGCCGGCGTCGGGTTTTTCGTTGAGATAGTCGAGCAGGGGCAGCAGCGCCGGCGCGTCCTTGACGCGCCCGGCAATCTGGGGCACGTCGAGATGATAGCGGCTGGTGGCCTTGATGCTCTTGCCCTCGCGGTTGACGTAGTAGCTGCGGCCGCCGGGCTCCCACACGCGCGCAACGGGCACCAGGGGCACCACGCTGATGCGCAGGCGGTTGTTGTTGAGGCGCATCACCTCGGCCGACTCAATCTTGTCGAGGCCGAGCAGATAGGTGCGCAGCGAGTCGAGATTGATTTCAGACAGACGGCGCCGCGTCAGGTCGCCCAGCACGGGGCGAAGCTCGTCGGTGAGTTCTTCGGGCTTGACAAAACCGACGCCGGCGGGGTCGTCGACCCTCACCATGTCGCCCTCGAGGCCGGCGCAGAGCTGCGTGTCGGCCCGGAAATTGGCCCAGGCGCACACAACGACGACATAAATCAGCAGCAAGATGCAGCCGAAAATCACAACCAGGCGTTTAGTTTCAGGTTTCATCACGGCGCGTCTTGTTTTTATTTGAAGTTTTCAACGATTTCGGGCAACAGCAGATTGATGTCGCCCGCGCCGACGGTGAGCAGCACGTCGAAATCCGTGCGCCTGAGCTCGCCGACAAGCTCGTTTTTGGCCACGATGCGCTTCGAGGGCGCTGTTACGTCTTTCAGAATCAGCTCGGAGGTAACGCCGGGCAGGGGCAGCTCGCGCGCCGGATAAATCGGCAACAGCAGAACCTCGTCGGCCTGACTCAGCGCCTCGGCAAACTGAGGGGCGAAGTCGCGCGTGCGCGAGTAGAGATGCGGCTGGAAGGCCACCGTGAGCTTGCGGCCGGGAAAGAGGCGGCGCACCGAGCGTAGCGACGCACGCAGCTCGTCGGGGTGGTGGGCATAATCGTCGATGACGGTGTGGCGGGGCGAGCGCAGCCAGAACTCAAAGCGGCGTTTGGCGCCGAGAAAGGTCTTCATGGCCTCGCGATACCGGTCGGGACTCACGGCCTTGTCGCCCAGCAGCCACACGGCGCCGCAGGCGGCGATGGCATTGTCGATGTTCACCTCAAGGGGCGCGCCGAGTTCGATGCCGGCAATGGTCTCGCCGGGCGTTACGAGGTCAAAGGTGATGCGGCCGTCGGCAATGACGAGGTTGACGGCGTGAAAGTCTCCGCTGTCGGTCGAGTAGGTGTAGACCCTGACGCCGTCGGCCGGACGCGGCTTCAGTTTCAGCCCTTCGTGAACCAGCAGGGCGCCTCCGGGGCGGATAAGCTCGGTGAAGTGCGCGAAGCTCTCCAGATAAGCCTCTTCCGTGCCGTAGATGTCGAGATGGTCGGGGTCGGTCGACGTGATTACGGCAATGGCGGGCGTGAGCTGATGGAACGAACGGTCATATTCATCGGCCTCGATTACCGCATAGTCGCTCTCGGGGTCGAGCAGGCAGTTGGTGTTGTAGTTGCGCAGCACTCCGCCCAGAAAGGCGTTGCAGCCGGCGCCGCTCAGCGTCAGCAGGTGGGCGGCCATGGAGCTGGTTGTGGTCTTGCCGTGGGTGCCGGCAAAGCAGAGAGCCGTCTCGCTGCGGGTTACGCGGCCGAGCACCACCGCGCGCTTGACCGGCTCGAAGCCGTTTGCGCGAAACCACTGCAGGCCGCGGTGGTCGGCCGGAATGGCGGGCGTGTAGACCACCATGGTCGTCGACGGGTCGCGGAAGTCGGCCGGAATCAGCGCCGGGTCGTCGTCATAGACAATATCGGCGCCCTCGGCCGTCAGGGCGGCGGTCAGCTCGGAGGGCGTGCGGTCATAGCCCGCCACCTTGCAGCCGCGCTGAAGGAAGTAGCGCTCGAGCGCGGCCATGCCGATGCCGCCGGCGCCTACAAAATATATGTTATTCTTCTCCATTGCCTGATTTGCAGATTTCAAGAATTTTATCAACAATTTTTTCGTCGGCGCCCGCCAGAGCCATGGCCGAGGCATTGGCGGCCAGGCGCTCGCGCATCGGGGCGTCAAGCAGAAGCTTCACCACCTCGCGTCCCAGTTCGGCGCGCGCCTCGGCGTCGAGAATCATCACGGCCGCGTCGCGCCGCGCAAGCGCCTCGGCGTTTTTGCGCTGATGGTCTTCGGCCACGTTGGGACTCGGCACGAGAATCGCGGCCTTGCCGAGGTTCTGCAGCTCGCTGATGGTGCCCGCGCCGGCGCGCGACACGACCAGATCGGCCGCGCGATAGGCCACGGCCATGTCGGTTATGAAGGCCGACGCCTTGACGCCCTGATATTTGCGGGCCACGGGCTCGAACTCGGCGGCATAGAGCTTGCCGGTCTGCCACATCGCCTGCGCACCCTCGGCCGTGATTTGCGGCAGGGCGGCGGCAAGCGCCTCGTTTATGGTGCGGGCGCCGAGCGAACCGCCCACAACGAGCAGCAGCGGCCGCGCGGGGTCAAAGCCGAGCCGGCTCTTGGCTTCGGCCTGCGACAGCGTGCACTCGGCCAGGTCGGCGCGGACGGGGTTGCCCGTGAGCACGATGCGGTCGGCGGGGAAGAAGCGCTCCATGCCCTCGTAGGCGCAACACACCGCCCGGGCCTTTCCGCCCAGCAGCTTGTTGGTTACGCCGGCATATGAGTTCTGCTCCTGAATCAGCGTCGGAACGCCCATTTTCTGGGCCGCCTTGAGCGTGGGGCCCGAGGCATAGCCGCCCACACCGATGACGGCGTCGGGCCGGAACGACCTGACAGTCTTGCGCGCCAGGCGCATTGAGCGCCACAACTTGAGCAGCACGCCCACGTTGCGCCACAGCCGCTTGCGGTCGAAGCCGGCCACAGGAAGGCCGACAATCTCATAGCCCGCGGCAGGCACGCGCTCCATCTCCATGCGCCCAAGGGCGCCGACATAAAGAATATCGCAGTCGGTCATGCGGCGGCGCAGCGCGTTGGCAATCGAGAGCGCCGGGAAGATGTGGCCTCCCGTGCCGCCGCCGCTTATAATGAATTTCATTTTTCGGTTTTCCATTGCAAGGTCAGAGCTGAGTGGGGTTGGCTGTTTGCAGTTCGTCGGGCAGGGCGGCCTTTTCGCGGGCCAGCTCGGCACGTGAGGCGTTGGCATCGCGCACGGTGAAGCGGCTCACGCTGAGCATGATTCCGAAGGCAATCGATGTTACCAGAATCGACGTTCCGCCCTTCGAGAAGAGCGGCAGCGGCTGACCCGACACCGGGCCGGCGCCCGACACGATTGCCATGTGAAACAGCGCCTGCAGCGTGATGAGCAGTGCGCAGCCCGTTACGAGGAATGCCGGATACATCTGGTTACAGCGATAGGCAATGAAATAGGCCCTGGCCAGCAGCCAGATATAGAGCAGCAGAATGAACATAGCGCCCACAAAGCCGAGGTCTTCGACAATGATGGCGAAGATGAAGTCGCTGAACGCCAGCGGCAGGCGCGACGTCTCGCGCGAGTTGCCGGGAAAGACCCCTACCCAACCGCCGTTGGCCTGGGCCATGTACGAGCGCATCTCCTGAAGGTTCTTGGCCGTGATGGGTCGCTCATAGCGCGGAGTCGGGTCGGTAAAGGCCCGAATACGGTTTTTCCAGGTGTTGTCTTCAAGTCGCGAGCCGCCACCGCCGGTTCCGGCTACCTCGGGCACTGCAAACTTCTGACCGCGCGAATCGACAAGAACCGGCGTCTCTTTCTTTGCAGGCTCGTCTGAGGCCATTGCGAACTTCACGCCGGCGGCCGCTCCGGCAAACAGAGCGAACACAGCGGTGATAATCAGGAATTTGCGCCACTCAAAGGCGCCGAGAATGAGCATGCTGATGCAGATGAGCATCAGAATCACCGTGTTGGTCAGGCCCTGGGTGAAGAGCAGCGCGCTGAGAAAAAGCGTCAGCGCCGCCGCCTTGATGAGTCCGCGGTTGCGCAGGCGCTCGTCTTTTTTCAGCTGCGACGTGCCGAGCACGAGGGCCAGCATCATCACGGCCGACAGCTTTATGAACTCGGCCGGCTGGAGCGACATGAAGGGCAGCGAGATGGCGCGGCGCGCGCCGTTGACAATCTCGCCGAAAAACATTACATAGACCATGGCCAGAGACGAAAGCACGAACAAAGCGCGACCGGCATTGGCGAAATATTTATAGTGCACCCGCTGCAGGCCAAGGATAATCAGGAAGCCGGCAAAGAGCATCGACACATGGCGCATCAGCGGCCCGTAAAGGCCCTGCTTGGCGATTTCAAATGACGAGGCACTGTAGAGCTCGATAATGGAGAGCACCACCAGAAAGCCGTAGCAGCCCCAGATGTGCGTGTCGGGGGCGTTAGGCTTGGTAACGGCCGGCGACTGCGGGGCGGGGGCGCCACCGACAGCTTCGGCTGGTTGAGGTTGACGATAGGCCATGGTTCTTATTCGTTAAGGGCTTTGACGGCGGCCTTGAAGAGCTCGCCGCGGTTAACATAGGAGGTGAACAGGTCGAACGACGCGCAGCAGGGGCTGAGCAGCACGGTGTCGCCCTCGCACGCGAGGCGGCGGCAGGCGCTGACGGCGTCGTCGAGCGAGGCGGTGCTGACCAGGTCGGGCACCTCGCCCTTGAAAAAGTCCATGATTTTCTCGTTGTGCAGGCCCATGGCCACGATTGCCTTGACCTTGCGGCGCACCAGGGGCAGAATCTCCGAATAGTCGTTGCCCTTGTCCTTGCCGCCGAGAATCAGCACGGTGGTCTTGCTCTCGGGCATGCTTTCGAGCGCATACCAGCAAGAATTGACGTTGGTGGCCTTCGAGTCGTTGATCCAGCGCACGCCGTCAACCGTTCCGGCGGCCTCCAGGCGGTGAGGCACACCGCTGAAGTCGCTCAGGGCGCGGCGCAGGTCTTCGCTGCGCACGTCGAGCAGGCGGGCGCTGATGCCGGCCGCCATCGAATTATAGAGATTGTGCAGGCCGTTCAGGGCCAGGTCGGCGCGCGGCATGGCGAAAGGCTCGTTGGCCGCCTTGATGACGAGATTGTTCTCCGAATCGACATAGGCGGCCGTATGCTCCTCCGGCTCCAGGCCGAAAGGCATGCGGGTGGCCTCGGTCGAGACGCGCTCGAGCTGGCGGGTGATTACGGGGTCGTCCTGCCAGTAGATGAAGGCGTCGTCGGCCGTCATGTTGCGGATAATGCGGAACTTGGCGTCGATGTAGTTCTGCATTTCATAGTCGTAGCGGTCAAGATGGTCGGGCGTGATGTTGAGCAGCACGGCAATGTTGGCCTTGAAGTCATACATGTTCTCGAGCTGGAACGACGAGAGCTCGACAACATAGACGTCGTGGGGCTCGCGCGCTACCTGCCATGCCAGGCTGCGGCCCACGTTGCCGGCGGGCGATGCGTCGATGCCGCCCGAGGTGAGAATGTGGGTAATGAGGGTGGTCGTGGTGGTCTTGCCGTTCGAGCCGGTGATGCACACCATCTTCGAGTCGGTATATCGGCCGGCAAGCTCGATTTCGGAGATTACCGGAATGCCGGCGGCCGTGATTTTCTGAATCAGAGGCGCCGTCGGGGGTATGCCCGGGCTCTTCACCACCTCGTCGGCGTTGAGAATCAGCGCCTCCGTGTGGCCGCCCTGCTCGAAAGCGATGCCCTCGGCGCGGAGGGTGTCGACATAGCGCGGCGCCAGCGTGCCGCTGTCGCTGAGAAACACGTCCATGCCCTTGTCTTTGGCAAGAATCGCGGCGCCCGTGCCCGACTCGCCGCCTCCGAGAATTACTATTCTTTTCATCTGATGATATTATCTGATTTTCAACGTTACGAAAGTGAGAGCCGCCAGCAGAATCGACACAATCCAGAAGCGTATCGTAATCTTGGACTCGTGAATGCCGTTGCGGGGGTGGTTCCACACCACGTTGGCGCCGGCCACGGCGTCTTTCTGAAAGTGATGGTGAAGCGGCGCCATCTTGAAGATGCGCTGGCCGTTGCCGCCCGAGCGCTTTTTGGTGAACTTGAACCAGCCGGTCTGGAGCATCACCGAGAGGTCTTCGACAAAGAAGACGGCACAGAGCACCGGAATCAGCAGCTCCTTGCGAATCAGAATGGCAAACACGGCAATGATTCCGCCCAGAGTCAGCGAGCCGGTGTCGCCCATGAAGACCTGGGCCGGGAAAGCGTTATACCAGAGGAAACCTATCAGCGCGCCTATGAAGGCGGCCATATAGACCACCAGCTCTTCCGAGCCGGGAATGTACATGATGTTCAGATAGGTCGAATACATTATGTTGCTGCCCAGATAGGCCATGATTATCAGCGCCACGCCGATAATGGCGCTGATGCCCGTTGCCAGGCCGTCAATGCCGTCGGTGAGATTGGCGCCGTTGCTCGTGGCCGTAACGGCCAGAATCACGACGATTACAAACAGCACCCAGCCGCCGGTCGCGGCATACTTGCCGAGCCAGCCGGTGAAGAGCGAATAGTCGAGGTTGTTGTTCTTGACGAACGGAATGGTTGTCTGCGCGGCCTTGATGTCATGGCCTTCGGAAACTACCTCCTCGATCTGGGTCGACGAGGCGTTTTCGACGATTGCCGACGTGTCGCGCATGGTGATGTCGGGGCTGAAAGTCATGGTGAGGCCCACAATGAGGCCGATGCCCACCTGGCCGACGATTTTATACTTTCCGGACATGCCGTCCTTGTTGTGGCGGCGCATCTTCAGCCAGTCGTCGGCAAAGCCGATGGCACCGAGCCAGACGGTGGCCACGAGCATCAGAATCGTGTAGATGTTGGCGAGATTGCCCACCAGCAGCACCGGCACCAGAATGGAAATGATGATGATGATGCCGCCCATGGTCGGCGTGCCCTGTTTGGCGGTCTGGCCCTCAAGGCCGAGATTGCGCACGATTTCGCCCATCTGCATGAGCTGCAGGCGGTTGATTATTCGGCGGCCGATAATCGTGGCGCAGAGCAGAGCCACGACGAAAGCCACCGACGAGCGCACGGTGATATAGCCGCTCAGGCGCGCCAGCGAGGCGCCGCCAAGGCCGAGTTCGCTGAAAAGGTAGTAGAGCATCAGTGGCGTTCGTTAAATGCGGCCGCAACTTCCTCGCGGTCGTCGAAATGATGTTTCACACCCTTGACTTCCTGATAGTCCTCATGACCCTTGCCGGCCACGAGAATCACGTCGCCCGGCTCGGCCAGGGCGGCCGCCGTGCGGATTGCCTCGCGGCGGTCGGTGATGACGAGTGCCTGCTTGCGCGCCTCGGCGTCGAGGCCGGCCTCCATGTCGGCCAGAATGGCCTCGGGCTCTTCGAAGCGGGGATTGTCGGAGGTGAGAATCAGTCGGTCTGAACGACGCGCCGCCTCGGCCGCCATGATTGGGCGCTTGCCGGCATCGCGGTTGCCCCCGCAGCCGACAACGGTGATTATCCGTTTCGGGCCCACTTCGCGAATGGCCTCGAGCACGTTTACGACAGCGTCGGGCGTGTGGGCGTAGTCAACGATGGCCACAACGCCGTCGGCCGAGCGCACGGCCTGGAAACGGCCGGCCACGGGCACCAGTCGGCTCACGTTGGCCAGCACCTCGTCCTGAGGCCAACCCAGCAGGCAGCAGGCGCCGAACACGGCCGTGAGGTTATAGGCGTTGAAGCGGCCGGTGAACATGGTCTCCACCTCGCGGCCGTTGAGGCTCAGCAGAGTGCCGTCGAGGCGGCTCTCGACAATGCGGCCGGTAAAGTCGGCCAGAGTGCGGAGGGAGTAGCCGTAGTGGCGCGCGGCGCAATTCTGAAGCATGACGCGGCCCACCTTGTCGTCAAGGTTCACAAGGGCGAATGCATCGGGCTGCAGGCCGTCGAAAAACGATTTCTTGGCCTCGAGATATGCCTGAACCGTCTTGTGGTAGTCGAGATGGTCGCGGGTCAGGTTGGTGAAGACGCCGCCGGCAAAGCGGAGGCCGGCGATGCGGTGCTGATGGGCGGCATGCGAGCTGACCTCCATGGCGGCCACCGAGCAGCCGGCATCGACCATGCGTGCCAGCAGTTCGTTGATGCTGTAAGCGTCGGGGGTTGTCTGCACGGCCTTGACAGGCTCGGAATCGATGTAGTTGCATACGGTCGAGAGCAGACCGGCCTTGAGCCCGCGCAGGCGCGCCATTTCGTAAATCAGCGTGGCCGTGGTGGTCTTGCCGTTCGTGCCGGTAACGCCCACGAGCTGAAGCTTGCGCGAAGGGTGGCCGAACCACTCGGACGCGAGCAGCCCCAGGGCGACGGAACTGTCATCGACGACCACGTAAGTGATTCCGGGCAGCACTTTTTCTGGCAGACGCTCGCAGACGATGGCCGCCACGCCCGAGTGTTCGAGCAGCGGAATGAACGAATGTCCGTCGACCGACGTGCCGCGCACGGCAACAAACATCGCGCCCGACGTTACCTTGCGCGAGTCGAAAGTCAAAGCCGAAATTTCGGGATTTTTGGGCCCGACAATCTGCAGCGGCTTCAGAGAAGAGATTAACCTGAGCAGTTCCATTGATATATCTTAATTGTTTTTTACTGTTTGAGGACAAGACGAACGGTAGTGCCTTTGGCCAGGGGCGAGCCGGGGGCGGGAGCCTGCGAATGCACGTAGCCCGAGCCGCTGAAGGCCACTTCGGCGCCCGCGCTCTCAAGGGCGGCTACGGCCTCGCGCAGCCCCATGCCGCGCACATTGGGCACTCCGCCCTCGGCAGCCGCGTCGCCGCCCGACATTCGGCGGGGCTTAACCCCGAAGTTGCGCTCGACGGCCTGAGCCACGGCATCGCCGCGCGAGGCCATGGCCACGGGCGGCGCAACCTTCTCGTCGCCGGCGTCGGAGCGGAAGTCAGACGAGTTGCCAAGCATGCCGCGCGCATACATTGAGAGGGCGACGTCGCGCAACACGACGCCCGAAGTGGACGCCGCGCCGAAAAATTCACGGCGGGGGTGGTAAATCAGCACCACGCAGCTGTATTTCGGCTCGTCGGCCGGGAAATAGCCGCAGAAGGCAAGGCGTTTGCGCGCTGTGTCATACTGACGTGTCTCGGGGTTGACCGAATAGCAGGTGCCGGTCTTGCCGGCGAGCTTGACATAGGGGTTCTTGAGCGAGCGGGCCGTGCCGCGGTCGCCGTTGACCACGAGCGAGAGACACTGCTGCATCATCTTGGCCGTCTTTTCCGAGCAGGCGCGCGGACGCACATAGCTGACGGGAATGACCGAGTCGACGCCCTCGCGGTGGAGGCTGCGCACAAGGTGCGGACGCACATAGCGGCCGCCGTTGGCAATGGCGTTGTAGATGCTCAGCGTGTGGAGCGGCGGAATCTCGGTTGCATAGCCGTAGAACTGGCGCGACAGCGTTACCATGCCGCCGGCCTTAATAGGATAAACGGGAAAACGCGCGGGCTGCTCCTCGCCGATGCCCGAACCGAGGCGCTCGAGAAATCCGAGCGAGGCCACGCGCTCGTGCCACGCCTTGGGGTCGCGATAGAAGCGCGAGAGAATGCGCGCCATGCCGATGTTGCTCGACTGCTCGATGCAGCCGGCAACGGTGAGTTGCGAATTATAGTGCGAGTCGGTGATGGGGCGTCCCTGGCCGTAGGCCTGGAACGAAGCGCCGATGGGCACGATGCTGTCAAGGTCGCGCACGTGGCCGTCTTCAATGGCAATCATCATGCTCAGCGGCTTCACCACCGAGCCGGGCTCGAACCCCATGACGGCGCGGTTCATCGCCTCGACATAGACGCCCTCGCCCTTGCGCCGGGAGTCTTCTTCGAGGTTGCAGATGGCCTTGATTTCGCCGGTGGCCACCTCCATGAGCACGGCGGTGCCCCACTCGGCGCAAGTTAGTTCCAGGCGGTTCAGCAGGGCGGTTTCAAGAATGTCCTGCATCTGGACGTCGATGGTTGACTGCACGTCCCAGCCGCGCACGGCGGGCACCTCGGCCCAGTTGCCGATGCCGCGCGTGAAGTTGACCTTTTTCGACACGCCGGGCACGCCGTAGAGCAACGAGTCGAGGGCATATTCGAGACCCGACATGCCGTGAATCTCGCCCGTGGCCCGATTTTCGGAGACCACACCTATGCTCAGGCGCGCCATCGGCCCGTAGGGGTTGCGGCGACGCTTCATCGGTTCGGGCAGCAGGCCGTGATGGCCGAGGCGGCGCCCCTTGAAAAAGGGGAAGTTCTTTATCTGCTGATAGTCGGCATAGCTGATGTTGTTGATGAGTCGCCAGCCGCGCGGACGCTTCTGTCTTCTCAGCGGGCATTCGAGCGAGTCCTGCCACGCCTTGACTCCGCCGGCAATCGGGAAGTAGCGTGCCAGCGAGTCGGCCAGCGAGTCTTTGGCCTCGACATATTCCTTCCACTTGAAGGCCTCCGAACCGAAATCCATGCGCAGGGTATAATATTGCAGCGTGGTTGCCAGCACGCTGCCGTCGGCGGCGAGAATGTCGCCGCGCTCGGGCTGAATCACTGTCGACGAGCGGCTCAGTTCTTTCTTGGCGAGTTCGTTCCACTGCGGAGCGTCGATGACGGCGTTGCGGAATGTGTTGTAGGCCACCCAGGCCGCGCCGACCAGGGCAATGACAATCAGAATCATGTAGCGCGACATCATCGATGCGCGCGTGCCTTTGCCCTTTGAGTTACTGTTTTTCGGTTTCGGAATCATGTTTTTTGCCGTTTAAGGAAAGATGATAAGGCGGTCGCTGCTGCACGGCGAGGCCGAGCCCCAGCGAGTCAAGACTCTGACTGAGTTCGCTTTCGCGAATGCGGCCCATATACTCGCCGCGCACCCGATAGCTTTCGGTCTGCACGACATCGAGCCGGTTGTTGAGCGTCCGGATCTGTTCCATTGCGCGCTGGCAGCTGTAGCGGTTGGTGATGTAGACGAGCACCATCGCTATGATTACGAAAATCTGCAGCCAGTGGCGGGCAAAGAAATCGCCCGTAACCATTCGGCCTTCGACTATGCGGCTGAACCACGAATCGGAATTACGTTCTGACATATCGCTCATTGCACTGTTGATTCAAGTTTTTCGGCAACACGCAGTTTGGCGCTGCGGCTGCGCGGATTGCGGGCCACTTCGGCTTCGTCGGCCACCACGGGCTTCGACGTCAGCAGCTTCAGCGGCGAGAGATTGCGGCCGTAGAAGTCTTTCTGCTCGCGACCGTCAATGCGGCCGGTGCGCATGAAGTTCTTGACCAGGCGGTCTTCAAGCGAGTGATAGGTGATGACCGCCAGCCGTCCGCCGGGGGCCAGAGAGTCGAGCGCGCGCTGCAGGAACTGCTGCAGGGCGGCGATTTCGTCGTTGACCACTATGCGCAGTGCCTGAAACAGCTGGGCAAGCTCTTTTTTCTCGTTTTTGGGAGAGATGAACGGAGAGACGACCTCGAGCAGGCGCCCAACGGTGTCGACCGGCGCCGAAAGTCGCGCCTTGCAGATTGCGGCGGCGATTTTGCGCGCCTGGCGCAGCTCGCCGTAGAGTTTGAAAATCGAAGCCAGCTCTTCCTCGCTCTCGTCGCGCAGCAGGTCGGCGGCCGAACGGCGCGCCGAGCGGTTCATGCGCATGTCGAGCGGGCCGTCAAAACGAAATGAGAAACCGCGGGCCGGATCGTCGAAATGATGGAACGACACCCCGAGGTCGGCGAGAATGCCGTCAACTCGGCCCTTGACGCCGTAATAGCGCAGATACTGACTGATAAAGCGGAAATTGCCGTGGACGGCCGTCAGGCGCGGGTCGGCCGGAGCGTTTGCCAGCGCCTCGTCGTCCTGGTCGAAAACGAACAGCCGACCCTGCGGGCCGAGCGCTTCCAGAATTGCGCGCGAATGGCCTCCGCCGCCAAACGTGGCGTCGACATATATGCCTGAAGGCCGGACGTTTAACAACTCAAGCACCTGGGGCAACAAAGCGGGTATGTGATAAACCGGAGGCTCGTTCATGACTCCAAATTTACAACAATTTTTTCATAAATTTACAAATACAAACAAAAAAAGTTTTCAACACTCATTTTACCACTGATTTTCAAAATCTTGCTTATTTGCGTTTGCAAATTGGCGATACCTGACGGGAGGCCTTGCGAAATGGTCGAAAAAATGCATTTTCGCCTCATATATCGCGCGGGAATTTTGCAGTGTCCGATATTTTGCTTATCTTTGCGTTAAGAAACAATTGCAATCGTTATCTCATGAAACTGTTCAAATCACTTTTATGCCTGCTGGCATTGGCTCTCGGCGCCGCTTCGGCGTCGGCCGCGCTCCCGTCTATGAAGCTGAAGGACCTCAAGGGCCGCACAATCGACACCGCCACCCTTAACAACGGCGGCAAACCAATGATTATCAGCTTTTTCTACATCGGCTGCAAACCCTGCAAACGCGAGCTCAACGCAATCAACGAGCACTATGCCGACTGGCAGGACGAGACCGGCGTGAAGCTCATCGCCGTGTCGATTGACAAGGCTCAGGACGCCGCCAAGGTGAAGCCCTTCGTCAACAGTCAGGGCTGGGAATATGACGTGATTCTCGACCCGAATTCCGACTTCATGCACGCTCTGGGCATTCAGACGACGCCCCACCTGCTGATTATTGACGGCAACGGCAAAATCGTCGAGAGCCACAGCGGCTACACCGAAGGCTCGGAAAGCCAGATAATCAAGAAACTGCGCATGATAACCGCGCCCAAAAAGGCCGCTAACGCCAAGCAGAAGAAAGCGAAATGAAGCTGACACGCCTCGCCTACGCCCTGCTTGCCGCAGCCATAGCCCCCGGCGCAGCAGCCTTTGACATCGGTTCGCCCAAGAACCCCGACCGGCAGGTTACGGTTCACGGCTCGGTGCAGGTCGACGCGCTCTTTCCCGAGGAAGACGCCGTCATCGGCACGGAGAAGTATAAAGAGAAACTGCTGGGCAACGTCTATGCCAACGCCGGCCTGTTCAGCAAATATGTCGACGCCGGCCTGCGGGTCGAGTATCTCGAGCACCCGATGCCCGGCTTCACCGACCGGGGCTTCAAGGGCTGGGGCGTCGGCAACTTCTACGCCACTGGCAAATACAAAGGCTTCCAGCTCACGGCGGGCGACTTCTACGAGCAGTTTGGCAGCGGCCTGATTCTGCGCACGTATGAAGACCGCTCGCTCGGCATCGACAACGCCATTCGCGGCGGCCGACTGAAAATCGACGCCCTGCGCGGATTTCACTTCACGCTGCTGGGCGGCGTGCAGCGCCGCTACTGGGACTGGTCGACCAACACGCGCCTCTATGGCGCCGACGTGGAGTGGGAGATGCAGGAACACATCAAGCCGCTTGCGCGCCACGGCATCGTGTGGACGCTCGGCGCCTCGTGGGTGGCCAAACAGGAGCGCTACGGCCGCGGCGACAGCATACGCACCACCGTCAACGACCAGCAGGTGTTCCTGAACCTGCCCGAAAGGGTCAACGCAATGGACGTGCGCACCCACTTCAACAAGGGCGACTTCGACATTCAGGCCGAATTTGCGTGGAAACACGCCGACCCCTCGGCCGACAACAACTATACCTTCCGCCGCGGCACGGCGCTGATGCTTTCGGCCTCTTATACCCGCAGCGGCCTGAGCGCCCTGGTGCAGGCCAAGCGCTCGGAAGACATGTCGTTCCGCTCGCAGCGCTCGATGACGGGTCTGTCGACCTTCATCAACAACATGCCTCCGTTTGCCTATCAGCACACCTACGCGCTGGCGTCGATGTATCCCTATGCCACTCAGAACGCTCCGGGCGAATGGGCCTTCCAGGCCGACTTTGCCTATACCTTCAAGCGCAAAACGGCGCTGGGCGGCCGCTACGGCACGAAGCTGCGCGTCAACTTCAGCTACATTCGCGGAATTGACCGCGAAGGCCAATGGAAGACCAACGACAAGGCTCTGTGGGGCACCGACGGCCTGAAGACCAAGTTCTTCGGCCTGGGCGACCTCTATTATCAGGACGTGAACGTGCAGGTCGACAAGAAGCTGTCGAGAGTGGTGTCGTTCAATGCCATGTACATGTTCCAGCGCTATAACCAGACCGTCATGGAGGGCCACGGCGGCATCATCGACTCGCACATCGCAGTGGCCGAGGGCAAATTCCGCTGCTCGGACAAGGTTACGCTGCGCGCCGAGCTGCAGGGCCTCTTCACCAAGCAAGACAAAGGCGACTGGGTTTACGGCCTGGTGGAGGTTTCGGTGCTGCCCTACCTGATGATAGGCGCGAGCGACCAGTGGAACGTCGGCAACAAAGAGGCGAAGACCCACTACTATATGTTCAACGTAACGGGCAACTACCGCAACAACCGACTGATGTTCGGCTACGGCCGCACCCGCGAGGGCTACAACTGCTCGGGCGGCGTCTGCCGCTACGTGCCGGCCACCCGCGGCTTCCAGCTGACCTACAGCTATAACTTCTAAATACTCACGCAAAAGGAGACAACAACACCTATGAAACCCCTATACCACCTGATTCCGCTTGTCGCTCTGCTCGGCGCCGCCCTCAGCGGCTGCGAGGAGGTCATCAAGCCCGAAGACCGCTATAAGCCCGCGCCCATAGTGGCCGAGCGCATGGTGCTCATCGAGGAATACACCGGCATGGACTGCTCGAACTGTCCGGCAGGCCACGCAATGTTGCGCGACATCGAGGCGACCTATAACACCGCCGACAATCTTGAACGCGGCGTGGGTGTGATTTCCGTCGGGATTCACATTCCGCAATTCGGCTTCCCCGTCGACGACGGCGGCCTCGTAACCCCCGAGGCCCGCACCATCTCGAACGGACAGACCACGGCTCCGGCCGCGAGAGTGAGCCGCCGAGGCGCCGTAATCGAGAACACGGCCCTGTGGCAGGGCGAGATTGCCAAACGCATAATCCGCGAGCCGCTCATTACGTTCAACCCCGTGAAACTCGAAGTCAGTGGCGGCAACGTCGTGATTTCGGGCTCGATAAACTCGCTGAGCGCCAACCCGATTGACAACGCCACGCTCCACGTGTGGATTGTCGAGGACGACATCGTTGCCGAACAGCTGCAGGCCAACGGCACGTATGACATGAACTATGTTCACCACGGCGTATATCGCGCCTCGGCCAACGGCCTCAACGGCGAGAAGATAAGCCTGATTCCGCGCGGCGAGAAGCCCTATTCGGCAACTTATCCGCTCCACGAAAAGTGGAATCCCGCCAACCTGCGCGCCGTCGTGTTCGTCGAGACCGAGGCCGACGGAGTGTTGAACTCAGCCCAAAGCAGTTTAATTACAGAATAATAATCAAATCACATAAAAGCTTATGAAAAAACTATTTACAACCCTCATGGTACTGGGCGCCGCACTCACGGCATCGGCCCAGAACTTTATCGTCAGCGGCGTTAAAGACGACGCTACAGTTGAAATTGCAAACGGCGACGTGCTCAACATCGCACCCGAAGCCTCAAGCCGCCCCGGCCGATTCACCTGGAATCCGAATCTGAGCGTCAAGGTCGTAACCCCGACCACCTCGATGCTCAACCTGTCGACCCTCAACGTAACTGTGTCGGCATCTGAAAGCAACATGGTGCAATTCTGCGCCTTCGACGGCTTGTGCCAGATTGTAGGCGCTGAAGCCATCTCGAAATCGGGTGAGTGCGCTAAAGGCGCGAGCGTAGCTCTTGCAATCGAGATTCTCAACAAAGAAATGCCCGACGAGGGTGTCGACATCAAGGTAACGGTTACCGACTCGAAAGAGACGGTTGAATTCACCGTTCACTGCATGACGGCCGACGAGGCAGGTATCAACGCCCCCGAGGCATCGGCCGAGAACACCATCGCCATCAGCGGCCGCACGGTGCGCTATCACCTCGCCGAAACCGCCAACTTCACCTTATATAATATAAGCGGACGCGCCGTCGTGAGCCGTCGCATCGGCGGTTCGGGCACACTGAACCTCGAAAGCTTCCCCGCCGGCGTTTACGTTTATCGCTGCGGCACGGCCACGGGCAAACTGCTGCTTCGCTGACCCCCTACTCTTCTCTCTCTTAAATCAAGCTTCCTTAAACCTTAAAATCATGAAACACAAACTCCTGGCATTGGCTCTGGCAGCCGGCGCGGCTTTCGCTCCGGTTGCCGCCACAGCCGCCGATTTCATAAATCTGACGCCCAAACCCAAACAGATGACCTCCGGCACGGGCACGCTTGTCCTGCCGTCGCAGTTTGCCATCAGTTCCACCGGCCTCACGGCCGAGATGCAGGCCGAGATAACCAAGTTTGCCGCCGCATTCGCCCACGCCACGGGCCTGACGGTAACCGAAGGCGCGAACGGCCTGTTCAGCGTGAGCCGCAACGCCGACATCGCCCCCGAGGGCTACAAGCTGACGGTGGCAGCCGACGGCGTGGCCATCGAGGCCTCGACCGCCGCCGGTCTCTATTACGCCTTTCAGACCGTAAAGAAAATCGCGGGCGCCAACGTGGCCATCGGTGTCGCCGCCCCCGGACAGTATGAACTGCCGTGTCTCACCGTCAACGACGAACCGCGCTATCCCTGGCGCGGCATGGAGCTTGACTGCGCGCGCCATTTCTTCTCGCTCGACCAGCTGAAGAAGATGGTCGACATCATGGCCGTCTACAAGATGAACCGCCTGCACTGGCACCTGACCGACGACCAGGGCTGGCGCCTTGAGATGCCGAAATATCCGAAGCTGACAACGGCTGCCGCTGCGCCGAAAAACAACTATTGGTGGGATTTCGACAACCACAAGCTCTTCCTGACCAACGAACAGTACGGTCCCTACTTCTACACTGTCGACGAAATGAAAGAGCTGGTTGCCTACGCCAAGGAGCGCCATATTGAAATCTGCCCCGAGGTCGACCTGCCCGGCCACATGCAGGCCGCCATCGCCGCCTATCCCGAGTTTTCGACGACTCCCGACGGCGAGCACCCCGTGCGCTACTGGCCCGGCGTGAGCGACGACGTGCTCGACGTGAGCAATCCGGCCGTGGTTCAGTTCACCAAAGACATCATCGACGAACTGGCCGGCATCTTCCCCTACGAGTATATCCACATCGGTGGCGACGAATGCCCCACAACCGCATGGGCCAACAGCCCCGCCTGCCAGCAGTTCAAGAAAGATTACGGCCTGAAGAGCGACCGCGCGATTCAGAACTGGCTCATCAAAGAGCTGGCCGACTATGCGCGCGAGAGCCACGACCGCAAGCTCATCTGCTGGAACGAGGTCATCACTACCTCGGGCGCCGACAAGGAGATGATCAAGAACGCCGACATCATGATTTACTCATGGCTCAACGCCGGCGCCGCCGACAACCCCTCGAAGCAGGCCGCCGACCTGGGGCTGCGCTCGGTGTGGTGCTCGACCCATCATTACTATCTCGACTATCCGCAGTGGGGCGGTTCGGACGAGCCCAACTCCATGGGCCACGTGATAAACCTCGAAACGGTCTATAACGCCACTCCCGACTATGAGGCCGCCAAGAAGGAGCTCTATTACGGCGTTAACTGCAACCTCTGGACGGAATATGTCTGCGAGAACAAACATCTGGAGTATAACGCCCTGCCGCGCATGATTGCCGTGGCCGAGACGGGCTGGACCCCCGCAAGCCGCAAGAATTTCAACGACTTCAAGGCCCGCTTCAACGCCGACACCCGTCTGCTTGACCTGGGCAACTACACCTACGGCCGCCACTATGTCGACGGCTCGGCCCACGACGCCGTGATGCCCGAAGAGGGCAAGTATTACCGCCTCATCACTCAGGCCTCGGCCGACGCCCAACGCCGCGACCGCTGCATCGAACTCGTCGGCGAGGGCAGCGACCTGATTGCATCGCTCGGCGCAACGGCCGGCAAGCTCTGGACCAACACGCAGGCCGAAGCCGGCACTGCGGCCTACGACAGCCAGTATTGGACATTCGAAGCCGACCCGCAAGGCTCGGGCAAGTATGCCATGGTTAACCGCACCGCAACCGGCGGTTCGGTCAATCCGGCAATGCAGGGCTCGTCGGTCAACGCCCGCTGGAACTATGACTACACGGCCAAGCACTACAACTTCGTGCTGGGCGAGACGTTCGGCACGACGGCCGCGGGCTACACCTACTCCGTGCGCTCAGACAACGGCACCGACTGGTATCTGAACTGCGCGCAGGCCGCCCAGAACCTGACCGTCAACAACTGGAACAACCCCTCTGACGGCAACGGCGGCATCTGGCTCTTTGCCCTCGAAGGGGCGGAAACCGCGGCAGACAATCCCGCCTTCGAACCGCTGACGTCGGGCGACTATGCGTTTGAAAACGGCCTTGGCCGCGGACATCTCGCCGTTGCCGACGCCCTTTGCGTCGCCCCCGACCGCACGTATGCCAAAGTCGGCTGGACACTGACCGCCGGCGCGTATGACGCCGCCACGAACACGCAGGCCATCACCCTGCGCAACATGGCCACGGGCCAATACATTGCCGGGCTGTCGGAGAACGCCGTGTCGACCACGGCCGGCATCGGCTTCGGCGGATATGCCAACAACTGCGGCTTCGACGTGCTGCTCGGCAACGAACCGGCCGACATAGTCGTTACGCGCTCGAAAGAGAATGCCGACGAGTACGTTCTGACCATCGACGGCAAGAACCTGTTCGCGTTCAGCGCCACGTGGGAGAACGACCCGCTGGGCGTCAACGCCTTCGAGGGCGCGCCGCGCAAGCAGGGTGCCACGTGGAAGATTGTCGCCGTGAGCCGCGCCGTCAGCGCCTCGACCGAGGCAGGCGGCTTCTACCGCTATGACCTCGCCGGCAGCGAACCGGCCGCAACGCTCGGCATTCCCGCCTGCGAGCCGTTTGACTGCTTTGCCTACGCCGGCGAAACCATAGGCGAAGAAAAAGACGGCCACCTCACCGCCACGGTCGAAATCACCCGCAAGTTCAATAAAGCCACCTATCTCTGCCGCGACACCGAAGGCACGCTCTGGGCCACCGTAACCGAGAACGTGCCCGTCGGCACCGCCTACGAGCCGAAAGCTCCCGCGTTTGACTGGCTGCAGTTCGAGCGCTTCGACGATACCGACGGCGAGTGGACGTTCAATGCCGTCTACACGACCGAGGCTTACAAAGGCATTCGCGCCCTGGGCGAGCCGGTCAATGAAATCACGGCCGGCACGGTCTATGCCATCGAGGACACCCACCCCGACCGCCACGCCTTCCGCGGCGCCAACGGCACGATTGTGGGCGGCTCACGCACGTGCGAGGGGCTGAGCCCCGCCTATACGTGGGTGCTCGAAGCCAACGGCAACAACTTCAACGTGAAAAACATCGGCTCGGGTCTCTACGTGCAGGCGCTGAAACGCAGCACTGCGGCCACTCTGGGCGAAACTCCCTACGCCTTCAGATTTACGTATAACACGGACCACTGGTCGATTAAAAACTCGCGCAATTCGATGTACTGGGACGGCAGCGAAAACCTGCAGCTCGTCGGCTGGGACGGCGGCACGGGCCATGACCATCAGCTTTACACCGTGGCCGAGGCCGACCCCTTCTTCCGCATCACCGTCGAAGAGCGCGACCAGGACGGCGAACTGCTCGCATCGAAGGCCTTGTTCGTCAAGCCGGGCGACAGCTACGTTTTCGTAGCCGCATCGCGCCCCGGCAAGGCTCTGACCGACGTCAAGGGCAACGAAGGTCTCGACGTCATCAACTCCAACAAGACCATCGTCGTTACCTACACCGTTGAGAAAGACGGCATCAACGAACTGCACGCCGACCAACGCGCCGGCCGCACCGGCATTTACGACCTGCAGGGCCGTCGCCTCTCAAAGGTCGGCCGTCCGGGCGTCTACATTATCAACGGCGTGAAGACCTTAGTTAAATAACCTCAAAAAAACACAGATTCTGCAATGAAAATCAAACTTCTGCTGCTGACAATCGCCGCTCTTGCCGGAAGCCTTGCGGCCACAGGCGCGGACGCCTTTGTCAACCTCACCCCGAAGCCTAAGGCCATGACCGTTGCAGACGGCACATACAGCCTGCGCAACGGACTCACCGTCAGCTCAAACGGTCTGAAGCCCGACTGGGCATTCGAGGCCGCGCGGTTCACGGTCGACCTTAACCGCGCAACCGGCCTCGGAGCCGAACTGACCGGCGCGAAGCAGGCCGACATCACCGTGGCCGTCGACACGCTAATTGCCCCCGAAGGCTACCGACTCAACGTTACGCCCGCCGGCGTGAACATTGCGGCGTCGACCACCGACGGCCTCTATTACGCCTTTCAGACGCTCAAGAAGATTCTGCCGCCCAACGTCATGGCCGGCGTGAAAAAAGAGGGCGCCTACTCGCTGCCTCTCGTGGCCATTGACGACGAGCCGCGCTATGACTACCGCGGCTTCATGCTCGACGTGAGCCGCCATTTCTTCACCGTCGAAGAGGTAAAGCGCATGCTCGACGTGATGAGCTACTACAAGCTCAACCGCTTTCACTGGCACCTGACCGACGACCAGGGCTGGCGCATCGAGATGCCCGAATATCCGCGACTGACCACGGTGGGCGCCACCGCTCCCAACCGCCGCTTCACCGACATGCACGCCAAGACTCAATACTGGCTCAACAAGCCCTACGGCCCCTACTTCTACACCCAGGAGCAGCTGCGCGACGTGGTGGCCTACGCCAAGGCGCGCCACATCGAGGTGGTGCCCGAAGTCGACATGCCGGGCCACTTCTGCGCTGCCATGACGGCCTATCCGGAATTTTCATGCACGCCTCAGGGCGAGCACCGCGTATGGCACGACGGCGGCATCTCGTCAGACGTGCTCAACGTCGAGAACCCCGCGGCCGTGAAGTTTGCCAAAGATATTCTCGACACCCTGATGGACATCTTCCCCTACAAGACAATCCACATCGGCGGCGACGAATGCCCCACAACGGCATGGGAACAGAACGCCGAGTGTCAGGCCGCCTACAAGGCCAACGGCTTCACCTCGCCGCGCCAGCACCAAACCAAGTTCATCAAGGCGATGGCCGACCATCTGAAAGCCAACGGCCGCGAAATCGCCCTCTGGAACGAGGCGGTGATTGAAAACGGCGCCGACCTCGACATGGTGCGCGACACCGACGCCACCATCTACTGCTGGACGGTCGGCACAGCCGACAAGGGCGCCGAAGTGGCCACGGGCCTGGGCCTGCGCAGCATCTACACACCCTGGGGCCCCTACTACATCAACCGCGTGCAAGACAAGCAGAACGACCCGCCGGCAGCCGGCCAGGGAGGCGACGACGTCAAGGCCACCTACAACCTCGTGCCCTTCCGCACGCTGGCCGACGGCGATGCACCCGAATGCTACGGCGTGCAGGGCACCTTCTGGTGCGAGCATGTCAGCGACCGCGAATACATGGAGTGGCTGGCGCTGCCGCGTCTCATAGCCATTGCCGAAGCGGGCTGGACGCCGCAGTCGGGCAAAGACTGGCCGGACTTCCGGAAGCGCATGAGCGCCGACCGCGACCTGCTCGACCTCAACGGCTACCCCTACTCGCCTCACCACATGCTCCCTCGCTGAGAGAGTTAAAAGTTAATGGTTAAGAGTTACAAGTTAAAAACCTACTCCACAACTCTTTACCCCTCAACTCTCATCTCCATTCCGTGACTCTTAACTCTTAACCCTTAACCCTTAACCAAGAACTCTAAAATCTTAACCCATAATCCATAACTTTTCACAATGAAAAAGACCCTATTAGCACTGGTGTCAGTGATTGCAGCAGGCTTCACGGCTGTTCAGGCCGAGACGCCGACGCTGAACCTGACCCCCAAGCCCAAAAGCGTCAAAGTTGAGGCCGAGGGCTCGTTTACGCTGCCACAGGCTCTGACCATCGGCACCGCCGGTCTTGACGAAGACTGGACCGCCGAGGCCACACGCTTCGGCGCAGCGCTGTCCCACGCAACCGGCATCACCGCGACCACCGGCACCGACAATGCGCAGCTGACCATTGTCAAAGACGAAAACCTCGCCGCCGAAGGCTACACCCTGACCGTCGGCGAGAACGGAATCGAAGTCAAGGCGTCAACCCCCGCCGGCCTCTATTTCGGTTTACAGACAATCAAGAAGATTCTGCCCGCCAACGTCATGGCCGGTGTGAAGAAAGAGGGCACCTACTCGCTGCCCTATCTGACAATCGAAGACGAGCCCCGCTATGACTACCGCGGCTTCATGCTCGACTGCGCCCGCCATTTCTATACCGTCGAAGAGGTAAAGCGCATGATTGAAGTGATGAGCTACTACAAGCTCAACTACTTCCACTGGCACCTGACCGACGACCAGGGCTGGCGTCTGGAAATGCCGAACTATCCGCGCCTGCAGACAATCGCGGCCACGGCACCCAACAGCATTTTCACCGACATGTACTCAAAGACGCAATACTGGATCAACAAGCCCTACGGCCCCTACTTCTACACCCAGGAGCAGATGCGCGACGTAGTGGCCTACGCCAAAGAGCGCCACATCGAGGTGATTCCCGAAGTCGAGATGCCCGACCATCTCTGCGCAGCCATGGCGGCCTATCCGGAATTTTCGTGCTGGCCCGACGGCGACCACCGCGTCTGGGACACGGGCGGCATCTCGTCTGACGTGCTCAACGTGGCCAACCCCGCCGCCGTGCAGTTTGCCAAAGACATCATCGACACGCTCATCGACATCTTCCCCGCCGACTTCATTCACATCGGCGGCGACGAATGCCCCGCAACCGGCTGGGAGCAGAACGAAGAGTGCAAGGCCGCCTACAAGGCCAACGGCTACAAGAACATTCGCGAGCACCAGTCGCGCTTCTGCAAGGAGATGGCCGACTATGCCCGCACCAAGGGCCGCAGCGTTGCCTTCTGGAACGAAGCCGTTACCTACGACGGCATGAACCTTGACGAAATCAAGAGCACCGAGGCCACAATCTACTGCTGGACCGGTCCGGACGACGCAGCCGAGAAATCGCAGAAGCTGGGCCTGCGCTGCATCTACACGCCCTGGGGTCCCTACTACATCAACCGTAAACAGGCCCCCAACGACCCCCCGGGCGCAGGCTACGGCAACGATGACGTCAAGGCCACCTACGAGCGTCAGCCCTTCCAGTCGCTCGCAAACAAAGACAACGACCTCTGCTTCGGCGTGCAGGGCACCTTCTGGTGCGAGCACGTCAGCGACCGCGAATATATGGAGTGGCTGGCACTGCCGCGCCTCATCGCCATCGCCGAAATCGGCTGGACGCCGCAAAACAAGCGCAACTTCGACGACTTCATTGCCCGCGTCAGCGCCGACCGCGACCTGCTCGACTATAACGGCTACAAATATACCGAACACCACATGCTGCCGCGCGAAGGCGGCGACGAGCCCGTCGAACCCGGCAACGTGATGCCCGACCCCGAAAAGTGGTATCGACTCATCACCAAGGCATCAGACGCCCGCAAAGGCCTCTGCGTCGAGCTCGACCTCTCTCAGGCTGATATTCAGCTCTGGGGCCGCGCACAGGCCGAGAACAACGACAACCAGTGGTGGAAGTTCGTTGAAGACCCCGCCAACAAGGGCCACTACGCCATGGTCTGCAAACACAGCCCCGAAGGCTCGGTAAACACTACCCCCACCGGCGAAGGCAACAACGCCATGTGGACCTACAGCGTCTCGGAGAAGCACTATGACTTCATTCTTGACAACTCACACTACGGCGCCGAAACCGACGGCACCTACCACTACGCCCTGCACTCGACCAAGGCGGCCGACGACATGTACATGAACCAGGCGCTCAGCGGCAAGAACTTCCGCATCAACATGCACAACAACCCCGAAGACGGCAACTCGGGTCTGTTCGTGTTCTACCCCGAAGGCGGCCCCACGACACCCGTTGACCCCGCCGAGCCCGTTCTCACCGCCGGCGGCACATATGTCATCGAGAACCTCACATTCGAAGGCTACAGCATGGCCGACAACGCCGACACACAGCTCGGCGCTGCCAACGCCCCCTGGCAGAACAACGTCTGGAACGTAGCCATCGCCACCACCAACCCCGACGGCTCGCAAACCATCACCCTTGAAAACGCCGTTACCGGCCGCTACGTGGCCGCAGCAGGCTCTCACGTGAACCGTCTGGGCAAACCCGTCAGCATGGGCGACGCAACGGCCGACATCACCGTCAGCCGCAACGCCGACGGCACCTCGGCCGCCATCAACGTCAGCGGCAACGGCCTCTGGCCTCTGCCCGCCGACGCCACCTCGGCTCCGCTCACCGTGCGCGCCGGCCGTTCGAACGAAGACGGCACCGACGTCTATGCCCCGCAGGGCAACGCCTGGAAGTTCACTCCCGTGGCTGTCAAGACCTTTGACTGCACCGACAAGGAGGGCAACAGCCTCGGTTCGTTCACCGGCGGCGTGGCTGACGGCACCGAACTGAGTGCAGCCGCACCGCAGCTCAAGAACATGACACTTGAAAGCGCCACCGAAGGCACCGACGGCCACGTGGCCTGCGTCTACACCCGCTCGGCCTACACCGTGCGCTACGAAGGCGCCACCGCTGACGGCATCATCGTCATGACCGCCGAAGAAAACGTAGCCCCCGGCACGACCTACACTCTCAAGGCTCCCGAAGTGCCCTATCTCCACTTCGAGCGCTTCGGCACCGACGCCACCACCATCACCGTCAACTCTGACTGCACCGTTCCCGTAATCTACTCGACCGAGGGTGTAATCGGCGTTGACCGTCCGACCCGTCAGGTTACCGAAGTCGAGGCCGGCAAGTACTATCTGATTCGCGACGCCCACGCCGACCGCAACGCATGGCGCGGAGAGCTGCTTGACGGCACCGTCAAAGGCGTCAAGACGGCCAACAATCTCTCGCCCTTCTACATCTGGCAGCTCGAAGCCGGCACCAACGGCAAATTCAACGTCAAGAACTATGCCAGCGGCAAGTATATTCAGGCTCTGGTTAGATCTCAGGCAGCCAAGACCGGCACCAAGCCCTACGGCTTCACCTTTGCCTACGATACCGACCACTGGACCATTACCGGCGGCAACGGCCTGAGCTGGGACGGCAACGACGACATGAGCCTCGTCGGCTGGACCTCGCCCGGCCACCCGATTGAAATCTACGAATTCGTCGGTAAGCCCTACTTCACCGTTACCGTGGTTTCCGTTGACAGCGAAGGCAAACAGCTTGCAAGCGTAGAGCGCTATGTCGCTCCGGGTGCTGACTTCGTTGTGGGCGCACCCTTCCGCAAGGGCTACACCATCACCGCCATCGACGGCACCGAAGGCCTCGACAAGGTTGAAGGCAACAAGACCGTAACCATCACCTACACGTCTGACAAGCAGAGCTCAATCAGCGAAATCAATGCCGCCGGCAACGCAAGCAGCGCAATCTACGACCTGCGCGGCAACCGTCTGAGCCGCATCTCGGCTCCCGGCATCTACATTGTCAACGGCGTCAAGGTTCTCGTCAAATAACCCCCGCCGACCCAACCGCAAATCCTCACCGACAGGCTGCGTCGCCCCGCGCGACGCAGCCTGTCCCTCTTTTTCCTGCAACTTCCAAGCGTGAAATATGGACGTAAATCCGAGAAAAATTGCTACCTTTGCAATTTAAGACAGATTGCAATGCCATCAGAAGAGACCCAGAAACCGATGTTCGTTAACCGAGAGCCCTCGGCAATGACACAAGAATATAAGAGTTGGCTTACGGAACTGAAACAGCGTTACCGTAAGGCGCAAATCCGTGCAGTAGTAAAAATCAACAGCGAAATGCTTAATTTTTACTGGGAACTGGGCCGCGACATTTGCGCCATGTCAAAGAATGCCCGATATGGTGATGGCCTGCTCAAGAATGTAACTCTGGATTTACAGGCGGAATTTCCCGGAGATACCGGACTATCGCTTACCAACATCAAGGCAGCTCGCAGATGGTATAAAACATATAGCCAATGGGTTATAAAAAGTCAACAAGCTGTTGACTTTTTCGGAGACATCAAAGATACAGGCTCAATTACTATGCCCTATTTTTTCGCCAATGTTCCTTGGGGGCAGCATATTGTAATTACCGCAAAATCAAAATCATTACAAGAGGCGCTGTTTTATATATTTCAAGTGTGTGAACACGGGTGGAGCCGGACGGAATTGGAGCATTATATTTCGGAAGGTTACTACAATAGCCATGCAAATGCCATAACAAATTTTGACAGGCATTTACCTGAGAGTGAATCACTACTTGCCAACCAAATGCTCAAAAGTCCATATAATTTTGAGTTCTTGCAAATGCCTCTTAATTATACTGAAAAGGAATTTGAGAACGAATTAGTCAGGCACATAACAGATTTTTTATTGGAGCTTGGCAAAGGATTTTCATTTGTCGGACGCCAGATGCAACTTACAATGCCCGGAGGTCAGACATACTACCCTGATTTGATATTTTACCACATACCCAGCCACAGATATGTTGTTTGCGAACTTAAAATAGTTCCGTTTATGCCGGAATATGCAGGAAAACTGAACTTCTATGTCTCGGCCGTAGACCATTTATTACGGGGTAAAAACGACAACCGCACAATCGGCTTGCTCATTTGTCGCTCCAAAGATGATACCGTCGTGGAATGGTCTTTCGAAGGAATTGAACGACCCATAGGAGTTGCCGAATATGAAAACGAAATCAAAAAACTGATTGAAGGATTAGTTCATAATTCTTAATTTTTTCTTACCTTTGCCGGCATATGAAAGCTGAACCTAAAACCAATGCGGCGCGGCTGCTGGAGAAGGCTGGCGTGGCGTTCGAACTGATTCCCTATGAGTTCGACCCCGACGACCTGGCGGCACAACACGTCGCCGACGCGCTTGGCGAAGACATAAACCGTGTGTTCAAAACGCTGGTGCTCCACGGCGACAAGGCTGGACAGCACTTTGTGTGCGTCGTGCCGGGCAATGCCGAAGTCGACCTGAAAAAGGCTGCGCGCGCGGCCGGCGTCAAGAAGGCCGACCTCATTGCCATGAAAGAGCTGCTGCCGCTGACGGGCTATATTCGCGGCGGCTGCTCGCCCGTGGGCATGAAGAAGCCGCTGCCGACGTTTTTCCATCTCACGGCCACCGACTTTGACCGCATCTACGTCTCGGCCGGACGCCGCGGCCTGCAGCTGGCAATCAATCCGCAAGACCTGATAAACTACGTCGGCGCCACCTGCACCGACCTCATAAAAGAGAACTGAATGAACACCATCGGACGCAATATCACGCTGACCACCTTCGGCGAGAGCCACGGCGAGGCGCTTGGCGGCATCATAGACGGCATGCCCGCACGAGTGGCCATCGACCTTGACCGCGTGCAGGCCGAGCTTGACCGCCGCCGCCCCGGCCAGAGCCGAATCACCACGGGACGTCGCGAGGCCGACCGCGTCAGGGTGCTGTCGGGCATGCTCGACGGCCTGACCACGGGCACCCCCATCGGCTTCATCATCGAGAATACCAACCAGCACTCGGCCGACTACGAAGAGATGCGCCACGTGTTCCGACCCTCGCACGCCGACTTCACCTATCAGGCCAAATATGGCATTCGCGACCATCGCGGCGGCGGCCGCGCCTCGGCGCGTGAGACGGCCGCCCGCGTCGTGGGCGGCGCCTTTTGCCGCCAGTGGCTCGAAACCCGCGGCATCTCCGTCGCCGCCTGGACCGAACAGGTGGGCCCGGTGCGCGCCGAGCGGTTCGACACCGACCCTGAGTCGAACCCCGTGCGATGTCCCGACGCCGACGCCGCCGAACGCATGGTCAGGCTCATCGAGAGCGTCAAGGCCGAAGGCGACACCATTGGCGGCATCGTGGCCCTGCGCATCAGCGGACTGCCCGCCGGAGTCGGCGAGCCCCACTTCGACCGCCTCAACGCGCGCCTCGGCGCCGCCATGCTGTCAATTCCGGCCGTCAAGGGCGTCGAGTTCGGCATGGGCTTCGAAGGCTGCCTAAAACGCGGCTCGGAAACAATCGACGTCTTCACCACGGCCTCAGACGGCCGCGTCGAAACGCTGACCAACAACTCCGGAGGCATTCAGGGCGGCATTTCCAACGGCATGCCGGTCGAGATGCGCATCGGCTTCAAGCCGGTGGCCACGCTGCTGCGCGAAGTGGCCACGATTGACGACGAAGGGCGCCCGACGACGCTCCATGCGCGCGGTCGCCACGACCCCTGCGTGCTGCCGCGCGCCGTGCCTGTAGTCGAAGCCATGGCCGCCCTCGTCATAGCCGATTTGGTTAAAGTTTGTTAAAATATTTGACATTTTCAGAGAAGTTACTACCTTTGCACCAGTTTTTCATGGTATTAGATTTAAGGTAATGAAGATTATTCGCCGGGACGGCGGATAATTTTTTGTTTTTTAGGGAGTTTTTTGTAATTTTGAAGTGATGTATTACGTTATAGAAACGATATGAGAAAACTGATTATACTTACTCTG
The DNA here is from genome assembly GCA_902495245.1 of uncultured Porphyromonadaceae bacterium. Taxonomy (GTDB): domain Bacteria; phylum Bacteroidota; class Bacteroidia; order Bacteroidales; family Muribaculaceae; genus UBA3263. The sequence continues at coordinate 100,752 of CABUWI010000005.1, read as the reverse complement.
GCGGTCATTGCGACCGCTCTCGGCGCGCAGGCCAAGGAGCTGAAGCGCTATACCAACCTTCACGACAAAATTCCCGCCGCGGGCTATGTAGGCTTTGTCGGCGTAGAAATGGGCTCGCCCGGCGCGTTCGGCCCCGGCGGCTTCAGCATCGGCGCCACCACGAGCCACGGCTACATGGTTACGCCGCGCATCTTCGTCGGCGCCGGTGCCGGCTACATTGCCGACACCGAAGACAGTCAGGGCGTTATCCCCGTGTTTGCCGAGGGCCGGCTCTACTTTCCCTCGCAATACATGCGCCGAATCTATCCGCACATCGCCGCGCGTCTGGGCGCGCAGTTCGCCACCGAGGGAGGCACGGGCGGCCTGGTGCAGCTTGCGTGCGGCTTCCGGGTGCCCTTCAACCAAAAGCTGGCGCTTAACGTCGAGGTGGGTCCGCAGTATGCCACGGCCTACGAACGCGAAACGCCTAAAGACCAGATTTCATTCAACGCCCCCTTCAAGAGCAAGGGCATGAAATTCTCGTTCTTCGCGCGGATAAACTTTGAATTCTGAGCAGCCATGGCCGACGGTTATCTCGAAAAACGAATGGAAGACTATCTTGCGGGCAAACTCAAACCGGCCCGCAAGAAGTTCAAGCCCGTACAGCGCAAGTCGCCTACCGCCCCTGCCGACAATAAGGAAAACGACTGATATTACGCAATAAACCAATCTGACACCAATCACAACACATTTTTCTCCACCGACTTATGAAATCAATGTTTCTGCCGGCTGCCGTAGGCCTGACGCTCGTGCCCGGCGCCGCAGCCCTGCAAGGGTGCAAGGCTGACAAGGACGCCGAGAAGGCTCCGCGCTACAACATCGTGTTCATCATGACCGACGACCACACCGCCCAGATGCTCTCGGCCTACGACACGCGCTATGCGCAGACCCCCAACCTTGACCGCATCGCCGCCGACGGCGTCAAGTTCAACCGCTCGTTCGTGGCCAACAGTCTTTCAGGCCCCTCGCGCGCATGCATGGTTACGGGCAAGCACAGCCACGCCAACGGCTACACCGACAACGAGAGCGGCCTGCCCTTCGACGGCTCGCAACCCACCTTCCCGAAATATCTGCAGAAGGCCGGCTACGAAACCGCCCTCTTCGGCAAGTGGCATCTGATTTCCGAGCCCACGGGCTTCGACACGTGGCGCGTAGTCCCCGGTCAGGGCGACTACTATAACCCGACATTCATAAACATGGACGGCAGTCAGGACACCGTCCACGGCTACATCACCGACCTCATCACCGACATGAGCCTCGACTGGCTCGAGAACCGCAAGGACAAGTCGCGGCCCTTCGCCCTGCTGATTCACCACAAGGCGCAACACCGCAACTGGATGGCCGACACCTGCAACCTGCGCCTCTATGAGGACAAAACCTTCCCGCTGCCCTCGAACTTCTTCGACGACTACGAAGGCCGCGAGGCCGCAAAGACCGCCGAGATGAGAGTGGCCAGCCCCCACGACATGGACATTCAGTATGACCTGAAGATGCTCCACCCCGACTCGATTACGCGACTCAAAGCGCAGTATGAATCATTCCTGGGCCGCATGGACGCCGAACAGCGCAAGGCATGGGACGACTTCTACAACCCCATCATAGCCGACTACTATGCCAACGTCGACAAGATGTCGCCCGAAGAGCTGGCCGAATGGCGCTTCCAGCGCTACATACGCGACTATCTGAAAACGCTGAAGAGCCTCGACGACAACGTGGGCCGCGTGCTCGACTATCTGGAGGAGCACAATATGCTTGACAACACGCTCGTTGTCTACACCTCCGACCAGGGCTTCTACATGGGCGAGCACGGCTGGTTCGACAAGCGCTTCATGTATGAGGAGTCGTTCAATACGCCGCTGCTGATGCACCTGCCCAAGGGCCTCAACGCCCGCGGCGAAATCAACGAGATGGTGCAGAACATCGACTACGCACCCACATTCCTGGAGATTGCCGGCGTTGAGGTGCCCGAAGACATGCACGGCAAGTCGCTGCTGCCCCTGTTGCGCGGCGAGCACCCGAAAGACTGGCGCGACGCGCTCTATTACCACTACTACGAGTATCCGGCCGAACACATGGCCAAACGCCACTACGGCGTGCGCACCGACCGCTACAAGCTGATTCATTTCTATAACGACATAGACGTTTGGGAACTCTATGACCTCAAGGAAGACCCCGCTGAGATGCACAACATCTACGGTCAGCCCGGCACGGAAGAAATCACCGAAAAGCTGCGCCAACGCCTCTGGGAGCTTCAGGAGGAATATGACGACCCGATTCGCCACAAATATCCGAAAGACGTTCATGCAACTGATTGAGAACACTGAATTCGGCGGCGAAAGGCCGCTGTTCGGACGCCGCGCACTCACCCTGCGCGGCGTCAGTTTCCTGCCGGGAGAGTCGGCGCTGAAATGCACCGCAGCCGTCAGCGCCACGGTCTGCGACTTCAACGGCAAGTATCCGCTGTGGCACACCGACGGCTTCACCGTGGCCGACAGCGTGTTCCGCCCCGGCGCACGCGCCGCCATCTGGTACTCGCGCAACGGGCGCATGGAGCGCTGCCGCGTCGACGCGCCGAAAATGTTCCGCGAAGTCGACGGCCTCGTGCTCCGCGACGTGGAGTTCACCGATGCCGAAGAGACGCTGTGGCACTGCGCCAACGTCTCTATTAGCGACTGCTCGGTGGTCAAGGCCGACTACCTGTTCATGCACTCGCACGACATCACGATTGACCGCTGGACGCAGCAGGGCAACTACTCGTTCCAGTATTGCCGCAACGTCGAAATCCGCAACGCCCGCATCGACTCGAAAGACGCTTTCTGGGCCACGGAGAACGTAACCATATACGACTCGGAACTGACGGGCGAATATCTCGGATGGCACTCGCGGCGGCTGCGCCTGGTGCGCTGCCACATTTCGGGCACTCAGCCGCTCTGCTATTGCTCAGACCTGATTCTCGAAGACTGCGTGTTTGCCCCCGACTGCGACCTCGCCTTCGAGGACTCGGAAGTCAATGCCCGCATTCTCAGCCCCGTAACCTCAATCAAGAACCCGCGCGCAGGGCGCATCGAAGTGGCCGGCGTGGGCGAGGTGATTACCGACGGCTTCTCGAAAGCCGTCGAGCCGGTTGAAATCAGCGTCGTGGGGTAAGCATACACCACATAAGGCAGGGGCGCGAGCTCGGGCTCGGCGCCCAACTGCGGCTGACGGCATCGCTGGCTCTGCCGGCCATGCTGGCCCAGCTGTCGAGCATCGTCATGCAATATATCGACGCGGCGATGGTCGGCCATCTCGGCGCCGACGCCTCGGCGTCGATAGGCCTCGTCAGCACGAGCCTGTGGCTCTTCTGGGGCACCTGCTCCATGGCCACGGCCGGCTTCACCGTGCAGGCCGCCCACCGCGTCGGCGCCAACGATGACGCCGGCGCGCGCGACGTGCTGCGCCAGGGGCTGACGGCCTCGCTCATTTTCGGACTAATTATGGGTCTCATAGGCCTTGCCATCGCGTGGCCGCTGCCCGTGTGGCTCGGCGGCGGCGAGGCTATATGCGGTGGCGCCACGGTCTATTTTGCCGTCTTCGTGGCCGCGCTGCCGCTGCTGACGGTCAACTATCTGGCCGGCGGCATGTTGCGCGCGGTGGGCAACATGAAGGTGCCGAGCCTGGTCAATGTCGGCATGTGCGCGCTCGACGTCGTGTTCAACTATCTGTTCATCTTCGTGCTTGACCTCGGGGTGCTCGGCGCCGCCCTCGGCACGGTTACGGCCGAAGCCGTGTCGGCCGCCGTGATGCTCGGCTACCTGTGGCGCCGCCAGCCCGAGCTGGCCCTGCGCGGGCGTCCCGGCTCGTTCCGCATGACCCGCGGCGTCATCGACAAAGCCGTGAAGATTGCCGTGCCGATGGCGTCGGAACATGCCATTATCTGCGGCGCGCAGATTGCCGTAACCGTCATCGTGGCGCCGCTCGGCGTCTATGCCATCGCGGCCAACGCCTTCGCCGTTACGGCCGAGAGCCTCTGCTACATGCCGGGCTACGGCATCGGCGATGCCGCCACCGTGCTCACCGGCCAGTGCTACGGCGCCGGGCGCTACGGGCTTGCCGCCCGCTTCGGCTACATCACCGTGGGGCTCGGCATGGCGGTCATGTCGGTCATGGGCGTGCTTATGTGGCTCACCGCCCCGCAGCTCATGGCGCTGATGACGCCCGTCGAACCGATTCGCGAACTGGGCGTCAGCGCCCTGCGCATCGAGGCGTGGGCCGAACCGATGTTTGCGGCCTCGATAGTGGCCTACGGCGCCATGGTGGGTGTGGGCAAGACCCTTGTGCCCGCCGTCATGAATTTCGGCAGCATATGGCTCGTGAGGCTGCCGCTGGCGTGGCTGCTGAGCCGCAGCTACGGGCTCGACGGCGTCTGGATAGCCATGGCCTGCGAACTCACCTTCCGCGGCCTCATTTTCCTGGTGCGCCTCGCCCGTCCCCGCTCCTGGATTCCCCGCCCCTAAATTCGCGCTTCCGCGCTCACACGGTTGCGATTGCCGCCGCCAGAGAGTTGAGTGCAAGACAATCGGCACGGCTCAGTTTCGGCCCGAGACCGTCGGGAGCGATAATAAACAGCCGACCCTCTTCGCAGAGCGCAAAGTCGTGGCCCGAAGGTTTATAACGCTCGTCCATCGCATCGTTTGTCAACAAAATGATTTTCGCACCCCTCGAATTCGGCCTCGGCGCGCAATGCTTTCTCGGCAGGAGAGATGAAGGGCGAGACAAGCACGCCGCCGTTAGCGGCGGTGTGTAGCCACTGTTGACGCTTCTGCTCGCGCTGTTCTCGGGTGTCGGCGCGATGAATCACTATTTGTTTGCTCTTTGAACGGATTTCGCAACAGCAACAGATTGCCGTAACCGCGGCATGACCTGCCGCCGGCGTCAAGTCTGTTCACCCTGCTGAAATATTCGGGAAACTGATGTCTGACCGCCAGACGATGTGGGTTTTCGAGTATATAACGGCTCACGACGTCGAGCGAACGCCAAGGACCGATTATGCGGTCGTTATAGCCGCACTCGAACACACTCTCTTTGCAAGGTGAAATTGCGCGCCACGCGCGGGTTGCCGCGCCCGTAATGTTTGAGATGAAATAGCCGAGCGCCTTCGCAGTGCGCCGCATTACATGCAGCAGAATATGCACATGGTCCGGCATGACGACAAAGCTGACTGTCTCGACCTCGGGGTGAAACCTGGAAAGGCTGAGAATGGATTACCGGACCATCTCACCGAGCGGACTGAGCTTTACGGCGGCACACCCCGGAGCACCGACAGCCACCCTGCAGTCGCCATCAATGCGCCCGAAGTCCGGCACTTGCGGATTCTTTGAAATCGTAATGTGATAGAATCCCGGCGCGCGGTAGTCATGAAACCGGGCGCGCCGCTTCTGGTGGTGCACAAAGTCGTTCTTGTACATTTGGTACTGTGTGAGCGCGGAAGCGCGAATTAACAGTCGGTCAGTCGGTCTTGAGGCCGAGGGGGGTCAGCACGGGCGTGATTTTCATCTCGCCGGGCGAGAAGACGCGCAGGGCGCCGCGATGGCAGCGCACGACGATGCGCTGCCCCATCTGCGCCGGGTCGCCGTCAAGGTGGACCGGACCGCCGTTTTTGCGCGTGATGGTAACGCGCTCGGCGCGGAAGGTGTGGACTCGGGCGCCTTCGTGAATGGCGCCGAGCATGACGTCAATGCCGTTGATGGCCTGCTGCAGCAGGTTGCCCGAATGCATCACGGTGATGTCCATCAGACCGTCGGTTACGCTGGCCTGCGGGGCGATGAACGCATTGTTGCCATATTGCGAGGCGTTGCAGCAGGCAATCAGAAAGGCGCGCTCGGTGAGCGTGCGGTCGCCGCATTCAATGGTGTACTCGTCGGGGCGGAAGCTGACCAGCTCTTCAAAGACCGAGCGCACATAGTTGGCCAACCCGCGGCGGTCGGGCCGCGAGGCGAAACGATCGCTCACGGCGGCGTCGAAGCCCATGCCGAAGGTGCAGAAAAACGGTCGGTTGTTGGCCGTGCAGTAGTCGCACTGCTGCGCATGGCCGTCGGTGATGACCCTGATGGCCTTCATGGGGTCCATCGGTATGTTGAGATGACGCGCCAGGCCGTTGCCCGAGCCCATGGGAATGATGCCGAGCGTCGACGACGTGTTGCACAGGGCGCGCGCCGTCTCGTTGACCGTTCCGTCTCCCCCGACGGCCACCACGGCGTCGAGGCCGTCGGCCGCGGCGTTGTCGGCAATCTCGGTGGCATGGCCGGGGCGTTCGGTGTAGGCGGCCTCGACGTTCCAGCCGGAGGCGAGCATGTGTTCTATCGCATGCTTGATGATGCGGCCCTTGCCCGAGGTGCCGCTGCGTGGATTGACCACGAGAAGACAGTTGCGCAGGTTACGGTCGGTCATAGAAGTTGTTCGATGTCAGTTTCGGGAATGATGGTGAATGTCGGATTGCCGCCGGGGGTGAAACCGGGCATGCGCAGGGCGGCGAGGCTGTCGACAAGGGCGCGCATCTCGGCCGGCGCCATCTGCCGGTCGGCCTTGAAAGCGCCCGCACGCGCCATGCCGGCGGCGATGCGGTCGAGCAGCGGCGCCGGACTCACGTCAGGGCGGACGGCGGCATCGGCAGCCACCGCCGACAGCAGTTCGGCGGGATTGGCGCTGTCAACAATGGCGGGCACGGCATTGACGCTCCAGTCGCCGCCGCCCAGGGGCGCCACGTCGAAGCCGATGTCGGCCAGGCGAGGCATCAGGTCGTCCATGATGGGGTCGAAAGCCGTGCCGAGCGCCACGCGCTCGGGGAATATGAGCCGCTGCGAGCTCACCTTGCCGGAGTGCAGAATGGCCGACAGCCGCTCGAAGAGCACGGCCTCGTGGGCACGCCGGAGGTCGATGATGCGCAGGCCGCGCGGGTCAGCCATGGCCGCATAGCGGCGACCGACGGGAATCAGCGGCGCCTCGGCCGGCGCGGGCGCGTCGACGGCCGCAGGGTCTTCGTCGGGCAGGTCGTTGAGCAGCGATTGCTCGCCGCGCACGTCGGCCATGGCAAAAGCCTCGGCGCGCGCCGAGGCGAAGTCTTTGTAGAGTTCCTCCCAGTTGCGCGTAGACGACGGTCGGAACGGATTGTAACCGCTGTCGGGATTGATTGCCGACGGTCTGGGCGCCGAACCGGTGCCGCCCGTGCCGGGCGCCGGAATGTCGAGACGGGCATCGTCGGTCAGAGTAGCGAAGTCAATTTCAGGCGCCGAGCTGAAGCGGCCGAGTGTCTCCTTGACGGCCGCATAGAGAATCTGACGTATGCTCTGCTCCTGCTCAAACTTGATTTCGTTTTTGGTCGGGTGAATGTTCACGTCGATGGTCTGCGGGTCGACAGTGAAGTTGAGGAAATAGACGGGCTGCTCGTCGGCCGGAATCAGATTTTCGTAACATTGCATCACGGCCTTGTGGAAGTAGGGGTGGCGCATGTTGCGGCCGTTGACAAAGAGATATTGCAGCGCGTTGCGCTTGCGGCAGTGCTCGGGGCGCACGATGAAGCCGTCGATGCGCACCAGGTCGGTGTCGGTCTCGACAGGTATGAGTTTGTCGTTCAACTGCTTGCCGAAGAGGTCGACGATGCGCTGGCGCAGGTTGGCAGGGGGCAGACGGTGAAGGGTCATGTCATTGTGGGTCAGCGTCAGCTCCACCGTGGGGTTGACCAGCGCCAGCCGCTCGAACTCGCGGATTATGTTGCTCATCTCGACGGCGTCCTTCTTCAGGAACTTGCGGCGCGCGGGCACGTTGTAGAACAGGTTGCGCACCATCAAGTTGCTGCCCTCGACGCACGCCTCGGGCTGCTGGCTCTCGACGTGCGAGCCGTTGATGAGAAGGCGGGTGCCGATCTTGTCGCCGCGGCGCATGGTGCGCAGGTCGACCTGGCTCACGGCGCAGATGCTCGCCAGGGCCTCACCGCGGAAGCCCATTGTGCGGAGGCTGAAAAGGTCGTCGGCACGGCTGATTTTCGAGGTCGAATGTCGCTCGAAGGCCAGGCGGGCGTCGGTGGGGCTCATGCCGCAGCCGTTGTCGACCACCTGAATCAGCGTGCGGCCGGCGTCTTTGATTATGACGCTGATTTCGGTGGCGCCGGCGTCGACCGCGTTTTCCACCAGCTCCTTGACCACCGACGCCGGGCGCTGGATAACCTCGCCGGCGGCAATCTGATTGGCCACGCTGTCGGGCAGCAGCCTGATTACGTCGTTCATCGGGGGGCGTCCTCCCCGGCGCGCCGAAGGGCCCAGAAATGATGCCACAGCGGAGTGGCCATCAGCGACTGCTTCACTTCGTCGCGCTCGAGCATGCCTAACACCTCGTCGCGCGTCAGCAACTCCACGGCCAGGTCTTCGGTGGCGTCGAGATGCTGTTGGCCCTGCGGCGTAACGCCCTCGGCCAGGAAGCAGTAGGTGAGGTTGCTGTTCGAGCCCGGATTGGCGCTGATTACGTTCAGCAACGACCAGCGGCCGCCGCCGAAGCCGGTCTCCTCGAGCAGTTCGCGCCTGGCGGCCTCAATCGGCTCCTCGCCAGCCTCGGCCACGCCGGCACACAGCTCGGTAAACACGTCGCCCAGGCCGTGGCGATACTGGCGCACCATGACGTAACGGCCCTCGGGCGTAATGGCGATGACGTTGATCCACGTCGGATATTCAAGCACATAATACTCGTCCATCTCCCGGCCGTCGGGAAGCCTGACGCGGTCGCGCCGCGCCGTCAGCCACGGGCGGCGAATCAGATACTCGCTGCCGAGCGTAGTCCATTTCTCTATCTCTTTCATACTATCCGCAAATTTACGCAAAATTTTCGGAAAAACCGACCGCGCCCGTCGCGAATCACCGGAGAATTATCGGGCGTGGCGACCGGAAGCAGGTTCGCCGGGATACCACCAGCCATAACCGCGGTCAATCGCGGCAGAACCGTCGGAGGGGTATTCATAGCGCGCATCGTGCTCGAATTGCGCGACCTTGTCGAGCCATGGCGGTATCTCGCCGCCGATGCGGTTGCCGAAACACCAGAAGATACCCAGACGCGGATTTTCTTCGATGTCGAGACGTTCGAGCCCGTTGTTGAAACAGCTTATCAGGCCAAGGAAAGGAGCGCCGGTGAGGTCGAGGGTTTTGATTCGGTTCTCGTAGCACCACACCGAGCGCAGTTTGCGCCGATGGGGTATGGTGAGGGCGCTGAGATTGTTGACCGCACAGTGAAGCCTCTGCAACTCGACGCAACGGCTCAGGTCGAGAGAGCTCAGACTATTGTATTCGCAGTAAAGCTCGGCAAGCGTCGTACACCACCCGACCGAGAGGTCGGTCAGACGGTTATAGCCCACAAAAAGTGAGTTGAGCGACAAACAGCCGTCGACATTGATCTTCGTCAGCGAATTGCTGACGAAGTATGCCTCGCGAAGCAGCGGACAGTTGCTGAGGTCCACCTCTGTCAGTTCGTTTTTGGAGGCGCGAATGCTGACAAGGGCCTTGCAGCCCGAAAGGTCGAGTTTGCCTTTGAGGTAATGTTCGCCGAGAATCAGTTCGAGACGCCCGTCTTTATATTTCACCTCGCTGCCCCATTGGTCGATGGGCAGGTCGGAACACCATTTGCCTCTGAACCGCCAGTTCGGGCCGTCGGTATCGTTGAAAAGACGCACAAGATAGGCCCGCACCTCCTCTTCGGTCGGCAAGTCGACGGCGAGGCCTGGCTGGCTGACGGTTACGCGAGCCGAGGCGCGTCCGGCAGTGATGACAAATGTTACGTCGCGGCTGTCGGCCGATGTGTTGGCGTGCATGGTGTAGGTTACGCGGCAGTCATCGGCCGCGCTGCCACGTTCGGCATGCAAAGTTCCGAACAGGGCATCGCGGTCGTCGGCATAGCTTATCGTCCAGTCGCGATTGGCCCGGAAGCGAATTTCGGCATCGCCACCGTCGGCATCTACCGTCAACGTTTCGGCCTGGAGCGTAACCGTGTCAGGTTCGGCGGGCGGCAGAGGCTCTTCGGCCTGCGGCGAACATGACGCCGCAAGCAACGGAAAAAGGGGAAGAAAGTGTCGCCACAGAGACTTCATTTCGGCTCATGACCGTTAATGTAGTCGTCGACAAAATCGACAAACAGCTGCGGATTCTCCATTACCTGCGCGGCATAGTCTTTGCGGGTCTGCTTGTCTTTTGACGAGAAGCGCTGCAAGACGGCTTCCGCGAGTCCGGGATTCGCATCTTTGACGGCAGAGGCAAGATTGTCAGGAGCAAATTCGGCTTTTTTACAGCCGTCCTGCAGAGGGTAGAAGAAAAATGACGTGAGCTTTCCGCTGTCTTTGAATCTTATGTACCACACCTCGATGCGCTGATCAATATTCATTCCGGCCACAACGCAATTGCCGATATAGGGCATCTTGCAGAAGTCGACATTGCGGCCCGACGAGATGCGGCGAATCAGTTTGTACTTGCCTTTCTTGAACGAGATTCCCGCAGCGGGCAGGTAGAAATCGCCGGCCTTGAACTGCCCGTGCGTGCTGGCCGTAATCAGAAGCGAGTCGACGTCGGCGGCCTCACACTTCAGAGTTTTGTCAGGTTTGTCGGGTGAAACGATGTGAAAGTTATGGCCCGGATTTATGAAGGTCTGTCGGTAGGTGAGCCAATGTTTGGGCAGTTCGCCTTCGTAGACGCGGCCGTCCTTGAACCACACTTTGGCTTCTATGCGCCCTTCGTCCTGGTGTTTCTTGGCCGAGAGGGGCGCGGCGCTCAGTAGCGCCATGGCCATAAAGACCGACAGTTTGACAAACCGGGTTTTCATTGTTCTTCAGATTGCGTTTTGGTGTTATAGAAATCTTCCACGGCATCGAGCATGACGGCCCAGCGGTCAGGCACCTCCTTTTTGCGTTTTTTGTCTGCCTTGAACCATTGCTCGATATGGTTGAAAAGTTCGGGGTTACTCTTGCTCATCCAATATTTCATGACGCGGAGGTTAAAACCGCCGTTTTCTTCGTAATAAAACGGATAGGCAATGCTGTCGTTGTCAAGTTTCAGGCACGGCAGCGGATATGCCACCCACTGCTGGCGGGTACCGCGGGTTACATATACCCTCATTGACGGTGCAATTATCCGAGCGTGGGCCGAACGTTCTCCTTCGCCTGAAATCCACGTGGCCACGGCGTCTTTCTTGCCGAGCCGGGGATTTGCCACATCATAGACGCGCCAGACTCTGAGGTAACCTTTAATGCGTCCGGGGAAGTTCAACGAGTCGATATCCTCGCGGGTAAGTTTCAATTCCCGTCCGTCGTCGGTCTTCATCTTGAACTCCTCGTTGATGTTTTTTCCGACGTTTTTGTTCCAATATGAAGTGATTTTGCCCGTTTCGGTGCTGCCGTTCTTCAAGGTAACGACAACGTCGTCAAAGGCTTTCTCCTCCTCCTTGGTCATTTTGGGAGCTTTTGCGCCGGCATCAAGGCATAGACCCCAGATGCACATCAAGGCGCCACACATGAAAAGTCGTCTGATAATCATTGGCATTATTGATTTATATGTTTGCCCGCAAAGTTAAACAATCGGCCGGACGAAAACCGTGCCATCTGGCATTGTTTCTTCAAGACTTCCTGAACCGGTGGAGCTGGCGCAGCGATATGTTCAGATATGAGGCGATTTCGTTCAACGGCACAAGCTCGAAAATGCGGGGACAGCGGCTTATCAACCTCATGTAGCTGTCGTAGGCCGAAATGCGGTAGCTGTCGAGCATAGTGCGGTAGGACTGTTCGAAGAGCGATTGCGCCAGTTTGAGATTGAGCTTCGGGTCCGATTCAAGGCGCTCTTTGATTATGGAAGTGGGAACGACGTAAACGTCAGAACTTTTGAGCGCGATTATATCGGTCGGCATGCGGCGGCCGAGGAATCCGCTGACATAGTTTGCCAACACCGAGTTCTCGAAAACGAATCCGACGGTCTTGCGGTTGCCGTCGCCGTCAATCAGAGTGTGCTTGAAGCCGCCCGATTTAATCCAGCCGCAAAATCTCAACACGTCGCCCTCGCGCACGAAATATTCTCCGCGCCTGTAGCGGCGTAACGTGCCCTGCGTCTCGCAGATTTCGCGCCAGAACGAAAAATCGACCGCGCGCTCAAAGTCGTTCAACAGCACCATCTTCCTGTCCGTAATAATAGGAGTAGTCATTAGCCCTACAAAGATACGCAAATAACCTTTTTATTTAATAATCGATTACAGAAATTTTATCATGTCGGCGACTTGAATAAAGAAATCGTTTGACCATAGGTCGAGCTCCTTCGGATTGCGTATGAACGGGAGCACATCGTTTTTTACCTGATTTATATCAGCAGTTGCAAGCCGATCTTTGAGCTTTATGATGAATGATTCGCGGTCTATTTCCTCACCGTTGAACTCGCGTACCCGTTCAGCAAGATGACTAAAATCAAGAGGCACATTGTTGCTGACATACCAGACGAAATCATACCAGTCGCGCCCTTTGACACGATTTTTCCATGCCCGGTAGACAAGGGCGTGCATCTTGCCGGCATATAGGTCGGGCAGGGTGAAACATCTTGTCATGAACGTCTGAGGCATGAGCAAAAGTTTTTGCTCGGTTTGGAATTTCATGGGAGGACGAGTGTCCACTTCAATCTTTATCTTGATTGATCTGTCGGTCTGAAACGACACATCGAAGACATCGGTGTTGTCTTTGAGGAAGGCCGATTCGACACGCCCGAAAGCTCTCTTTTCTTTCTTCGTTATGTCTACGCTACGTCCCGCTATGGCAAATGCATCAATAATTGGCCGGAAATAACGTGTAAAGTCAAAATCATTGTCAGCGCTGAGCAGGGAAAAGTCTAAATCTTCCGAGAAACGTTTCAAACCGTGGAAAATGCGAAGGCACGTGCCACCGTAGAATGCCGCTTTGTCGAAAAATCCGCCATTATAGAGCCCGCTGAGAATAATCTGCTGATTAACCTCAAAGATTGCGTTGCGGCGCTTGGTTGTGTCGCTCAGATCATAGGCCGCAAGCATTTTGTCGTAGATTTGGTTATCCATGATTCACGAGAAGATTCAGAATTGTGTTGACCGAGGCCGCTTTTTTGCCATTGACAGCAATGTACTGCTCGAATATGCGGGGATTGAGTCTGTAGAAAACGTCCATATCAAAACGGATATCTTCTTCGAGATATGCAAGGGCTTCATTGCGATAGCGCAGCAAGAGCGCCAGCGAGTTGGCAATCAAATCGCAAAGCGCTTTTTCGGGAGATGCCATTAGAAATGAATATCCGTTTTCTTCAATGTTACAGATTCCGATATTGAAGGCTTCTTTTTTCATACGGGTGAAGACAAAGCGTCCGACTGGAGTGTCATATTCACGGTGCTCTCCGGTTGTCATGGACTGAATCAGATAGGTCGCTTCCGGAATCAGCCCGTAATATCGTAATGCGGTTGACATCGACACGTATGAGGGCGTCAGCAGTCTGTTGGCAATCAGTTCAAGCGAAAGTGGCTTCCCGGTGGCTTTTTCCGAACATACATACAGTCCGCGCTTGAGCCGGATTATGACGCCGTCTCGTTCAAGCAGTGCGAGTTTTTGCGCCGGCTTTTTAATTCCGGGAAATTCCAACGCCAGAGATGTCGCGCTGACAGGCATGTTGCCGTATTTTGCCAAAATTGGGTTCATGGCGCAAAGATAGCAAAAAAATAGGAAGAAAATCCTATCTAATAGGATTTTCTTCCGAAATTTTTGCTGCTCAGCGGGAGAGGGTTATTTCACTTCTTCGAAGTCGACGTCGGTAACGTGGTCGTCGCCGCCGTTGCCGGGAGTGGGGCCTGCCTGGGCGCCTGGGTTGCCGGCAGCCTGCTGGGCCTGTGCCTGGGCGTTGAGAATGTCTTGCTGAGCGGCGCCGAAGGTGGTTTCAATCTCCTTGATTGCAGCCTCGATGGCGGCGACGTCCTGAGCCTTGTGGGCATCTTTCAGCTTGGTCAGAGCGGCCTCGATTGCAGCCTTCTTGTCGGCGGGAATCTTGTCGCCGAGGTCGGCGAGCTGCTTTTCGGTCTGGAAGATGATGGAGTCGGCCTTGTTGATGGTGTCGACGCGCTCTTTCTCCTTGGCGTCGGCAGCGGCGTTTGCCTCGGCCTCTTCTTTCATTCGCTTGATTTCGGCGTCGGTCAGGCCGCTCGAAGCCTCGATGCGAATGCTCTGTTCCTTGCCGGTTGCCTTGTCTTTGGCGCTGACGTTGAGAATGCCGTTGGCGTCGATTTCGAAGGTAACTTCAATCTGCGGAATGCCGCGGGGCGCGGGAGCGATTCCGTCGAGGTGGAACTTGCCCAGAATCTTGTCGTCTTTTGCCATGGGGCGCTCGCCCTGCAGCACTACGATTTCAACCGAGGGCTGATTGTCGGCAGCGGTCGAGAAGGTTTCGCTCTTGCGGGTAGGAATGGTGGTGTTGGCTTCGATGAGCTTGGTCATCACGCCGCCCAGGGTCTCGATGCCGACGCTCAGGGGCACGACGTCAAGCAGCAGCACGTCTTTGACGTCGCCAGAGAGCACACCGCCCTGAATTGCGGCGCCCACTGCAACCACCTCGTCGGGGTTAACGCCCTTTGAGGGTTCGCGGCCGAAGATTTCCTTGACCTTGGCCTGGATTGCGGGGATACGGGTCGAACCGCCGACGAGAATAACCTCGTGAATGTCGGAGGGGGTGAGGCCGGCGTCTTCGAGGGCCTTGCGGCAGGGCTCGACAGTGGCCTGAATCAGCAGGTCGGAGAGCTGTTCGAATTTAGCGCGGGTCAGGGTCTTTACCAGGTGTTTGGGCAGACCGTTGACGGGCATGATGTAGGGGAGGTTGATTTCGGTCGAGGTCGAGCTCGAAAGTTCAATCTTTGCCTTTTCGGCAGCCTCTTTCAGGCGCTGCAGTGCCATGGGGTCCATGCGCAGGTCAACGCCCTCTTCTTTCTGGAACTCGTCGGCAAGCCAGTCGATGATGACCTGGTCGAAGTCGTCGCCGCCGAGGTGGGTGTCGCCGTTGGTCGACTTAACTTCGAAGACGCCGTCGCCCAGCTCGAGGATAGATATATCGAACGTGCCGCCGCCAAGGTCGAACACGGCGATTTTCTGGTCCTTGCCGTCCTTGTCGAGGCCATAGGCCAGTGCAGCAGCGGTGGGCTCGTTGACGATACGGCGCACGGTCAGACCGGCAATCTCGCCGGCTTCCTTGGTGGCCTGACGCTGGGCGTCGTTGAAGTAGGCGGGCACGGTGATAACGGCCTCGCTGACGGTCTGGCCCAGATAGTCTTCGGCGGTCTTCTTCATTTTCTGAAGAATCATTGCCGAGATTTCCTGAGGAGAGTATTCCTTGCCGTCGATGTCGACGCGGGGAGTGTTGTTTGCGCCGCACACTACCTTGTAGGGCACGCGCTTGATTTCGTTTTCAACATCGTTGCAGTGTTCACCCATGAAGCGCTTGATCGAATAGATTGTGCGCTTGGGGTTGGTGATTGCCTGACGCTTGGCGGGTTCGCCGACCTTGCGTTCGCCGCCGTCGGTAAACGCTACGACCGAGGGGGTCGTGTTACGGCCTTCGCTGTTGGGGATAACAACGGGGTCTTTGCCTTCAAGAACGGCCACGCACGAGTTGGTCGTGCCGAGGTCAATGCCAATGATTTTTCCCATAATTTCGGTTATGTTTAAGAGTTTTTTGTTTTGTTAATTCAAATTCGTCTGTGCAAAGAATTAACAAATAGCGTGCCAAAAAAGTTGCATGCCACGGCGACTGCCATTCTGTCAGTCATGATGCCGGTTGTTACGGCGGGTGCGGAAGTGGTCGTTGTAGATTTTGATGCCGAAGATGATGGCGGAACAGACGGCGGTGATTACGTTGGTGATTACGAGGGGGAGGTTGTCAATCATTATGCCCTGGATTACGAAGAAGATTGAGCCGGCCCCCATGGCGAGGAAGGTTGGGAGGGCGATGCCGTCGGTGTCGCGGGTGCGCATGGTGGCGATTGCCTGCGGGAGATAGCCGCAGACCATGCATATGGAGGCGAGATAGCCGACAATGAGAGATGCAGTCATGTTGTGTTGTCTTTTGGGGTTATGTATATTCTTTGTTATAGAACCCTTCACAGGGCAGTTTTGTTGACCCCCTCAGAAACTACAAGGCGCGACGACATCACGTCGGCACGCCTTGAGTAACCCGGTTTGCGGATTCCGGGTTGAGGGGAATTGTTGTTATTTTATATTGTTATGCGATTTTTCTTATTGACGGGTGAATCGGAGGAACTTGTAGCGAATCCGGCCGTCGCCGAGCAGCAGTGCGTCGGGGTTCTGACCGAGCACGAAGTTGCGTGCCTGACGCTGGAACTGCATGGAGGTGGACTTTTCGTCGTAGGGCATGGAGCCTTCCTGACTGTCGATAACGGAGTAGACAATGACAGCGCTGTTCCAACGCACGGGGCCGACAATCTGGCCGGGCTTGGCGGCGCGGACTGCGCCGAGCTGGCCGTAGCGGCCGCCGGAGAGGTTGACGCCACGCATGGTGTCGACTCTCTGCACGCCCATGAGGTTTTTGTATTCGTCGAGGCTGTTGCCCTTGCCGCCGACTTCCTTGATGATGATGTCGGCGTTCTTTTCGGTCTGTGCGCCTTGTTTGATTGCGGCAGAGAGGCCGGGGAAGGTGTAGGGGATATAGTCTTTATATTCGTCGACAACGGCGATGGCTGCCAGGCGCGAGTTCTTGCTGTCGGTGTAGAGGCGGCTGACCTGACCTTTCTTGGCGTCCATAGCCCATGCTACCATGTTGCGCGAGTCTTCCATTCCGTCGAGGCTTGCGTTCGACTCGTCGATGAGGGTTTCCTGAACCATGAGGCCCTGGAGCATGGCGTTGTCGTTGGTGAACGTCTCGGCGTTGGGGGCAGAGATGAGGAAGTCGCGCATGCGGGTGTTGAGCTGATCGATGGTTTCGCGCGAGGGCTCTACGGCGTAGGTTGCGGTGTAGTATTCGACAACCTGCTCGGGAGCGCCGAAGCTCTCGACGGCGATTGCGGCCTGACCGAGGTTGATGTATTTGCCGGGGCCTACGGCCTTGAGAGTGTCGATTACGTTTGTGAGCTGCTCGAAGGTCATTTTCTGCGCGGGCATTGCCTGAGCGACGCCGCTGATGGAGTCGGCCTTGACGCCTGCGTTGAGCTGAGCCACAATCGAGTCGGCGCCGACGGTGCCGTCAAATACCACCTGGCTGATCATTGCGCTGTTGGGTTTGTTTTCGCGGCTGACGAGGCGGGCAATGGTGATTTTGGGGTCGTTGGGGGCATAGGCGCTGTTGGGACCTACAATTTCGGCGGTACCGACTTCGGCATTCTTAAGGAAGTCGCGCAGGCCGGTGGTGGTAACATTCTTGACGGCGGTGGAGTCGGCAATCTGATGGTCGATGACGAAGGCGCCGTTGCCAATCAGGGCGTCCATCTTCTCGCCGGCCTGAACGGCTACCAGGGCTTCCTGAGCGGCGGTCATGGCCTTCTGGCGGTCTTGAGCGCTGGCGGAAATGGGGAGGGTTACGTAGCGCACGAAGCGGGCCGGGTTTGAAAGCTTGTAGGCCTCGCGGTGGGCGTTGTAGTATTTTTCGATTTCGGCGGGAGTAACCGTGTCGGTGGTCTCATAGAGGTTCTTGCTCACGGCGGCCAGGGTGTAGGTCGTGTTGCCCTCGTCGAAAATCTGTTTTGCGTCGAGCTTGTTGGCGTTGATCGTGCCCTGAAGCAGGCCGAAGAGCTTCTGGGTCAGGAGCTGGTCGGTCAGATTCTTTTCAAATTCGGCATATGAGCGCGAAATCTGATTGATCTGCTCCTGGTTGAGGCCGCTTGCGGCGGGGTCTTTCAGAGCGGTGAGCACGTCGGCGGGTGTGGCGCCGAACTGCTGATAGAACTGAGCAACGACGCTATAGGGGGCGTCTTCGGCGGTCAGATAAGAGCTGAGCTCCTTGTCGGTAACGGCGAGGCCGAGTTTGTCGAACTCCTGCTTGTAGAGGGTTTCGGTTACGAGGCTGCGCAGAGCCTGCTCGTCGGCGTCGGTTACCTGCGGGTTCTGTTCGCGAATCAGGTTGGCGCGTTCGTTATACTGCTCGTAGTCGATTTTCTGACCATTGACGTTGGCTACCGAAGTCTGGTCCATGAAGAGGCCCAGGGGGTTGTCGATGATCGTGATGATGAAAAGGAAAAGTGCAACGAAAATGATGCTCACCAGAAGCACCGACCGGTTGCGGATTTTTTGAAGTGTTGCCATTTATGCGGTTGGAAATTTGTTAGCTGTGTTTTATTTATGGTTTCAGCGCGCAAAGATAGACAAAATTTTTCAATCTTGCAAATACGCCGCCCTATTCGGCGGTTGCGGCAAATTCCATGAGGTAGGCTTTGATGAAGTCGTCGATGTCGCCGTCCATGACTCCGTTGACGTCGGCCGTCTGATAGTTTGTGCGGTGGTCCTTGACGCGGCGGTCGTCGAAAACGTAGCTGCGTATCTGTGAGCCCCACTCGATTTTCATCTTACCGGCCTCGACCTTTGCCTGCTCGGCCAGACGATGCTGCAACTCCTTGTCATAGAGAATCGAGCGCAGCTGGCGCAGGGCGTTCTCCTTGTTCTTGGGCTGGTCGCGCGTCTCGGTGTTCTCGATGAGAATCTCTTCTTGCTCGCCGGTGTAGGGGTCGGTGTACTGATAGCGCAGTCTGACGCCCGACTCCACCTTGTTGACGTTCTGGCCGCCGGCGCCGCCCGAACGGAAGGTGTCCCAGCTCATAAGGGCGGGTTCGACCTTCACCTCGATGGTGTCGTCAACCAGGGGAGTGACGAACACGGAGGCAAACGAGGTCATGCGCTTGCCCTGGGCGTTGTAGGGGCTTACGCGCACCAGACGGTGCACGCCGTTTTCGCTTTTGAGATAGCCGTATGCCATGTCGCCTTCGATGTTGATGGTAACCGACTTGATGCCGGCCTCTTCGCCGTCGAGAATGTTGGCGATTGAGGTTTTATAGCCGTGTTTCTCGGCCCAGCGCAGATACATGCGCATCAGCATCGAAGCCCAGTCCTGACTCTCGGTGCCGCCGGCGCCCGAGTTGATTTTCAGCACGACGTCCATCTTGTCTTCCTCGCGGCGCAGCATGTTGCGCAGCTCGAGAGCCTCGATTTTGGCAACGGTGTCGGCATAGAGAGCGTCGACCTCGTCTTCGCTCACGAGTTCCTCCTTGAAGAAGTCGAGCGAGAGCTGCAGCTCGTCGCATGCCTTCTCGATTTCCTCGTAGCCGTCAATCCAGGCCTGCAGGTCTTTGATTTTTTTCATCTGCGCCTGAGCCTCCTTGGGGTGTTCCCAGAAATCGGGCACGTGGGTGCGCAGTTCTTCTTCTTCGACTTCTATTTTCTTGCTGTCGATGTCAAAGATACCTCCTCAGCGCCAGCTTGCGCTCAAAGGTCTCTTTTAATTGTTCTTGTGTAATCATTGCGGGTGATACAAAAAAACAGCTATAACAGCTACGGTAGCTATTGGGCTAAGATAGCTGTTACAACAGAGGTTAATAATGACGGGGTTAGTTAGCGGGAGCCTCGGCAGCAGGAGCCTCGGCAGCAGCGGGAGCTTCAGCGGCGGGAGCTTCGGCAGCGGCGGGCTGAGCGTTGATGTCGAGCGCGGGGACAGCCGGAGTCTCCTCGATAGAGGTGCGGATTTCGGTGCCGGTGGTCAGCGCGGGAGCCACGAATACGCTGGCGATGGACAGGAAGCAGATGATGCCTGCGAGCCACCATGTAACTTTTTCAATCACGTCGTTAGTGCGCTTGACGCCCAGAATCGAGTTGCTCGAAGCGAAGGTCGAGCCGAGGCCGCCGCCTTTCGATTTCTGAATCAGAACGACGCCAATCAGCAGAATTGCGGCGAGAATGGTAAGGATAATTACCAGGGTGTAAATCATAATCTATTGGTTTATAGTAAATAATATTCAGTTTTTATCGGACATGGCCCTACGCTCCTCGATGGCCATGAGCTTGCCGAGGAAGCGTAATTGGTCTGCAAAGTAAATACTTTTTTCGGGAAAATTCAAATTTAAGTCGCTTATAATTTCATAAGCCTTTGAATATTTGCCTTTTTTTATGTAAGCGCGGGCCAGACTTTCGCTCAGTGTCGAGTCGGGGTCGACGGCCGGTTTCCGCACCGGAGTTTCGGGTTCGGGAGGCTCGGGAGCGGCCTCGGGTCCGGCGGCAGCGGGGAATCTGTCGCCGGCCGCTTTACTCTTGATAATAAACGAGTTAATCAGCGCATCGGCCGAACCTTCGGGCGCCTCGTCGGGCGCCGGGAGGCTCTGTTCTTCCTCCTTGGCGAGCATCTGCGCATAGTCGGGCGTCGGGTTGAAAATCAGCCGTTCGAGCAGGGCGTCTTCCTCGGGCGACGACGAGCCGTAGGTTGTGAGAAATTTTTCGATCGTACCGGTCGTGTCGGGAGTCGACGGCCGCTCGACGGGGTAGAAACCGCTCAGGTCGAGCGCCAGGTCGGTGTCGGCCGCCATGGCCATCTGCTCGGAGTCGGGAGCGCCGACGGCCAGACGCGACGCCAGGGCCGAACGCTCGTCGGGCGAGAGGTCGCGGCCGTTGCGCAGGCGCATGGCCGCGGGGAGCAGCCACCACGGCATCTCCTCGCCGAGCTCCTTGATCTCGGCAGCCGTCGGGGCGTCGCCGCCGAGCCATTGCTGAATCCGTTCGTTGCTGACCATTGCGTCTATTATCTCTACCCTACCAGTTGCCAAGGGTGGCGTTGAAAATCAGTTCTACAAGTTCGGTTGAAATCTGGTTGCACAAGTCGTCCTGGACGTCGGTGAGCATCAGATTGGCGTCGAAGTCGCGATAGGCCGTGAAGGTGCGGTCAATGTCCTTGTTGGCGCCCTCGGCCTTGTTGTCGATATAGCGAATATGAACTCCGATTGTCAGGCGCGTCTGGGTTGCGTAGGCGTTGGTGCCCACGGCCACGGGCGAGAGGGCGTATTGCGTGATTTCGCCCTCGAGCTGCAGGTCGGCGTTGCTGTTGCCCACCGAGGTCTGCAGGCGGGTGTTGCGCTCGATGTAGTCGACCAGGGTGTTCTCGAAGGTGGTCTGCAGCGGGGGATAGACCAGCGCGGCCCTGATGGGGAAATTCTCGATGGAGATTGTGCGGTAAATGTTATAGTCGAGGGCGGAGCCGTTGAGCATGTAGCGCGGACGGCACCCTCCGGCGGCGAGCAGCATGACGGCCGTCGCCACGATTGTCAGCAGTCGTCTACTCCAGCCCATATTCACGTATTTTGCGGTAAAGGGTGCGCTCGCTGATGTTGAGCTCGGAGGCCGTGGCCTTGCGTCGGCCGCCGTTGCGCTCGAGGCTCTCGCGAATCATTTCGCGCTCGGTCTCTTCGAGGCTGCGCGGCACCTCAGAAATCACACCGGATGCGGGAGCGGCCTCGGTGAAGGGGGTGAACGGTTCGGCCACGTCGGGCGCCGACGGGCCGTTGCCAATCAGTCCCGCGGGGTGTGGGCGCTCGTTTTCGAGGCGGCGACGGAGGTCGTCGACCTCAGAGCGCAGCGAAAAAATCATATTGAAAAGCATGTCGCGCTCGCGGGCGTAGTCGCGGCCGCCGTCGGCCTGCGCGGCGGCCAGAGGTGCGGGCGAGTAGACGGCGCTCGGCAGGTATTGCTCGAGGCGTTCGCGGCTCACAGGCTCGGAGGCCTCGAACAGGGCCAGCTGCTCAACCACGTTCTTGAGCTGACGGACATTGCCGGGCCAGCGATAGGCGCGCAAGAGCGAGGTGGCCTCGGGGGTGAGCTGCAGCTCGGGAGTGGAATAACGCTCGGCGAAGTCGGCCGCGAACTTGCGGGCCAGCAGTTCGATGTCGCGGCCGCGCTCGCGCAGGGGCGGCACGTTGATCTGCACGGTCGAGAGGCGATAGTAGAGGTCTTCGCGGAAGCGGCCGTCGGCCACGGCCTTGGCCATGTCGACGTTCGTGGCGGCCACGACGCGAATGTTGGTTTTCTGGACGGTAGACGAGCCGACCTTTATGAACTCGCCGCTCTCGAGCACACGCAGCAGGCGCGCCTGGGTTGTCAGCGGCAGCTCGGCCACTTCGTCAAGGAAGATGGTGCCGCCGTCGGCCTCTTCGAAATAGCCCTTGCGGGTGGCCACGGCGCCGGTGAAGGCGCCCTTTTCGTGGCCAAAGAGCTCGGAGTCGATGGTGCCCTCGGGAATTGCGCCGCAGTTCACGGCGATGTAGGGCGAATGCTTGCGCGCGCCCGCCATGTGAATCAGTTTCGGAAAGAACTCCTTGCCCGTGCCGCTCTCGCCGATTATGAGCACCGACAGGTCAATCGGGGCCACACGCAGGGCGCGCCCCACGGCCTCGAGCAGGGCCGGCGACGTTCCGGCGATGCCGAGTCGCTGCTTGGCGGCCTGTATGTCGGTGTCGGTGATGCGGTTCATCGGTTAGCGGTTGAGAAGTGCAAAGTTACGAATTTTTTCGCAGAGAGGCAACCAGTGCCGTCAGCTCGATGAACTGCTCGACGCTGAGCTGCTCGGGACGCAGGGCGCCCAGCGGCTCGGAGGCCGGGAAGTCGGGACACACGGCGCGGACCGAGTTGCGAATCGTCTTGCGCCGCTGGCCGAAAGTGGCCTTCACCACGGCCTTGAACAGCGCGGGGTCGACGCCGAGGTCGGTGCGGCCGTTGCGCGTCATCTTGATTACGCCGCTCTTCACCTTTGGCGGCGGGTTGAAGACACCCTCGCTCACCGTGAAGAGATAGTCGACGTCATACCACGCCTGGAGCAGCACGCTGAGAATGCCGCGCGCCTTCGTGCCGGGCGCGGCGGCCAGACGCTCGGCCACCTCGCGCTGGAGCATGCCCGAGCACACCCGGACCAGGTCGCGATATTCAAGCACGTGAAAGAATATCTGAGAGGAGATGTTGTAGGGGTAGTTGCCGATGACGGCAAACGGGCGGTCGCCCATGAGCTCGCGCAGGTCGAGGCGCAGGAAGTCGCCCTCGACAATTCGCAGCCCCTCGAAGTGGGCCTTGAGCCAGTCGACGCTCTCGGCGTCAAGCTCGACCACGGTGAGCTCGCGCCCGGGCGTTTCGAGCAGGAACTGCGTCAGCACCCCCATGCCGGGGCCGACCTCGAGCACGGGCATGGAGGCGACGTCGTCGAGCGTCGAGGCGATTCGGCGCGCTACGCCCAGGTCGGTCAGGAAGTGCTGGCCCAGCGCTTTTTTCGGTTTAACCTTCTGCATGGGCGGGGCGGTCAGAGGCGTTCAAGCACGTTGCGGATTTTGTCGTAGGTCGTGATGCGCGTGGGCACCAGCGGGAGTCTCAGCTCGTTCTCGATGTAGCCCATTGCGTGGAGCAGACACTTCACGCCGGCCGGGTTGCCGTCGACAAACAGCAGCGAGAACAGCTCGGTGAACTTGTGGTGAATCAGCAGCGCGTTGGCATAGTCGCCCTCCAGGGCCAGGCGCACCATACGGCTGAACTCCCTGGGGAAGGCGTTGCCGATGACGGAGATGACGCCCACGGCGCCGAGCGTGATGAGCGGGAAGGTGATGCCGTCGTCGCCGCTGATGACCATGAAGTCGGCCGGCTTGCGCTTGATGATGTCGTCAATCTGCGTGAAGTTGCCTGACGCCTCCTTGACGGCCACGATTTTTCCGGGGAAGTCGTTGGCCAGACGCAGGGTGGTCTCGGCCGTCATGTTCACGCCGGTGCGGCCCGGAACGTTATAGAGCACCACGGGCACGGGCGATGCCTGGGCCACGGCGGCATAGTGGGCGTAGATGCCCTCCTGGCTCGGCTTGTTATAGTATGGCACTACGGAGAGAATCGCCTGATAATCGGTCAGGTCGGTGTTGCGGATTTCCTCGCACAGACCCGCCGTGTTGTTGCCGCCGAGGCCGAGCACCAGCGGCACACGGCCGGCGACGCGCTGCGCCACGAATTCGCGCACCAGGCGCTTTTCGTCGGCCGTCAGCGAGGGGGTCTCGGCCGTCGTGCCCAGAACCACCAGAAAGTCTATGCCGCACTTGATCTGATGTTCAATCAGCCGCGCCAAGGCGTTGAAATCTATGCTTTTGTCGGCTTTGAAGGGAGTGATCAGCGCCACGCCCATGCCTTTGAGATTTATACGTGCCATATAGGTAAATTGCAATTTCGACTGCAAATTTACAAAAATTCCGTGAGAAATTTCTTAAATCACCGACTCATTGCTGAAATAGACCCGGTTAAATGAAATTTTATGTCTTTTGGGGATTTGAATGGTTGAAATTTGAGCTATTATTACTAAATTTGCACCGTAACAGCTCAAAACAGAACTATGGAAGATAATATTTACATGCTCGCAGATGCGGAAATATGCCGCCTGATCGGCCAAAAAGTCAGGAGGCTGAGGCTGCGGCAGAACTTTACGCAGACGGTGCTTGCGCAACAGGCACAGATTTCCGTGTCTACGCTAAAGCGAATCGAAGAGGGTGAAATCAGGTCATTCGATGCCATTCTCAGGGTTTTGCGAATACTGGGTGAACTGGAAATTTTCGCCCCGCTCCTGAAAGAGGAAGAAATGAGTCCGAATGAGTATTACGAGTTTATGGAAACGGCCAGAAAGAAACGGCGCAAACGCGCCGCGTCTGACAAGACAGTCAAACAAGCGGAAACTGAAGAGGAGGAACCCGAATGGTAGACATTGCTCGCGTAAATCTTTACGGCCGACATGTCGGTTCGGTCCGTTGGGACAATAGCCGACAGACGGCGTTATTTGAATATGCCGACAGTTTCATCGGTGCCGGACTAGAGCCGTCGCCTATCCTTATGCCCGTAAGGTCAGGAAGGGTGTATTCATTTTCCGACATCGGCCGGGAAACATTCAAGGGACTGCCCGGAATGCTTGCCGATTCATTGCCCGACACCTATGGGCGGGTGTTATTTGACCGTTGGCTCGCGCTGACCGGCCGCATAAGCGGCAATGTGATCGAAACGTTATGTTTTCTCGGCAAGCGCTGCATGGGTGCCTTGGAATTTGAACCGGCCATGGACGCACCTTACAATCCGGAGGTGAATATTGAGCTGGATTCACTTGTGGAAGTGGCAAGCGCGGCGCTCGCCGAGAAAGCGGAATTTGGCGTCAATCTTGCGGAAGACAAGAAAGCGGCAATCGCCGAAATTGTGCGGCTCGGTACATCGGCAGGCGGCCAAAGGGCAAAGGCCATAATAGCCTATAACCGTCAAACCGGCGAGGTGCGGTCCGGCCAGATTGACGCACCCGAAGGATTCGATTACTATCTGATAAAACTTGACGGCGTAACGGCAGAGGCCGGATTTCGCGAAACCGGCAACTTCGGAAGACTCGAATATTCCTTTTCGAAGCTTGTGAAAGCATGCGAAATAGAAATGTCTGAGTGCAGCCTTATCGAAGAGAACGGCCGCGCCCATTTCCTTACAAAAAGATTTGACCGTCAGAACGGGGAAAGGATTCACATGCAGACGCTCTGCGGCCTCGCCCACTATGACTACAGAATGCCGAGAGCCTATTCTTATGAGCAGGCTTTCAATATAATGAGGGCACTGCGATTGCCGTATTCACAGGCTCAGGAAATGTTTCGCCGTATGGTTTTCAATGTTGTGGTGCGCAATCAGGACGATCACACTAAGAACATTTCATTTCTGATGGACCGGAACGGAAAATGGCGCCTCTCACCGGCCTATGACATGGGTTACGCCTACAACCCCGGAGGAGGCTGGACGGCACAGCATCAGATGTCGGTCAACGGGAAATTCGATAATATCACCCGTGAGGACCTTCTCGAATTTGCGCGTCGAAACAACATCAAGGACGCTGCCGCGATTATCGACATGATTTGCTCGACGGCGGCCCGATGGCCTGAGATAGCCAAAGAATGCGAAGTGCCCCGGCCGATGATTGACGGGATTCTGCCGCACATGCAGCTATCGCTGTAGGGTGAGATTTGCGGAAATTTGAGAGGGAGGGGCGGAAAAACGCGAGAAATTTCTTATCTTTGCAGTCTATGCGAAGAGTGTACGTGATTTTCATGGTGATTGCGGCGTTGGCGGTGCTGGCGGGCTGCGACGTCGAGTTGCCGCCCGACCCGAAACCGCGGCCGGCATCGGCGCGGCGCACGGTGGTCGTGTACATGGAGGCGCGCAACAGCCTGGCGGCCAATGCGGCCGACGACCTGACGGAGATGGAGAGCGCCGCTATCCCCTCCGACTGCCGCCTGCTCGTTTACCGCTCGACGCGCAGCGGCGCGCCGGAGCTGCTTGAAATCAAAAACGGCAGCCGCGAGGTGCTCAAGACCTACGCGGACGAGGCTTCGGCCGTCGACCCGGCGCAGATGGGCGCCGTGCTGGCCGACGTGCGCTCGCTGGCGCCGGCGGCGGGCTACGGGGTGGTGCTCTGGAGCCACTCGTCGGGCTGGCAGCAGACGTCGCGCCGAAGCCGCGGCTTCGGGCTCGAGAACAGCAGGCAGCAGATGAGCGTCAGCGACCTCGCCGCCACCCTGACGGCCGCCGGGCCCTTTGAGTTCGTGGTGTTCGACACGTGCTACATGGGGTGCGTCGAAGTGGCCTACGAGCTGCGCCGCGCCGCGCGCTATATGGTAGCGTCGGTGTGTGAGGTGCCGACTCCGGGCATGCCCTATGACCTCACGGTCGGGCCCCTGTTTGACGCCGACACGCGCCGCGGTCTCGCCGACGCCATTGACCTGACCGTCGACACCTATCTGGCCGACAAAACCATTTCGTGCCCCTCGACGTTAAGCCTGATAGACCTCAAGGCCATGGCGGCTCTCGCCGCCGAGGCGAAAGCCGGATTCGCCGCCGCGCTGCCCGAGGGCTACGAAGCGCAGCCTTTTTCGCTTTCGACGCCGTTCAGCAGCATGTTTTTTGACTTCGGCCAGTGGTATGACGCCCTTGGCGGCGACCCGGCGCTGAGGGCGGCCGCCGTGCTCCACGAGCGGCACACGCCTATGATCTGGGGGCGCCTGCCGCTGGAGGCGTGTTCGGGGCTGTCGGTCTATCTGCCGCAGCTCACCGACGGATTTGATTACACCTCTTACGGCTACGACACCCTCGGCTGGTATGCCGACGTCATAGCTCCGAATCTTCAACAATAGCTCTAAATGCCAACACTCAAACAAGACATCAAAATCGAAGAGGGCATGGCCCTCGGCGATTTCCTCCAGTCGGCCGTCGACAAGCTGGTGGCCTTTTCGCTCCATCTGGTAGCCGCAATCGTGGTCTTCTACGTCGGGCGTTACATCGTGCGCAAGCTCAACGCCCTGATTCAGGGAATACTGACGCGGCGCCGGGTCGACCCCTCGATAGCTTCGTTCGTCAAGTCGGCCACAGAGATAGTGCTCTACTTCATTCTGATTATCAGCGTCGTGGGCATTCTCGGCATCGAGACGAGCTCGTTCATAGCCCTGTTCGCCTCGGCCGGCGTGGCCATCGGCATGGCTCTGAGCGGCACGCTTCAGAACTTTGCGGGCGGCATACTGATTCTGTCGCTTCGCCCCTATCGCGTCGGCGACTACATCGAGGCGCAGGGATATGCCGGCACGGTCAAGGCCATTCAGATGTTCCACACGGTCATCACCACCCCCGACAACAAGACCATCATCATTCCCAACGGCCCGCTGAGCAACGGCTCGGTCAACAACTACTCGGGTCAGGAGCGGCGCAGGGTCGACTGGTCGGTGGCCGTGGCCTACGGCACCGACTTCGAGGCCGCGCGCGCCGTCATCGCCGAGATTCTCGACTCCTTTCCGCAGGTAATCCGCGACGTCGAGGGCCTTGCCCCGGCAATCTATCTGGGCGAGCTGGCCGACAGCTCGGTGAACATCACCGTGCGCGCCTGGGTGGCCACGGCCGACTACTGGACCGTGTTTTTCGACTTCAACGAGCGCGTCTACAAGACCCTGCCCGAACGCGGAATCGAGTTCCCGTTCCCGCAGATGGACGTGCACATGATTCCCTCCTCGCCCGCGACCCGATGAACGCCGACGACCTCCGTCTTCACATTCTGGGTTGCGGCTCGGCCACGCCGTCGCTTCGCCACATGCCGTCGTGTCAGGTGCTCGAGACGCGCGGCAAGCTCTTCATGATTGACTGCGGCGAGGGCGCGCAGCTGCAGATGATGCGCAAGCGGCTGAAGTTCGGGCGGCTGAACAACATTTTCATCTCCCACCTCCACGGCGACCACTTTCTCGGGCTGCCCGGCTTCATCTCGACCATGGCGCTCCACGAAAAAGGCGCCGCGCTCACGGTGCACACCTTTGCCGAGGGCGCCGAGCTGATTCAGTCAATGATGCAGTTTCTGGTGGGCGACACGCCGTTCGACCTCCGCTTCAACATCATCGACCCCGGGGCGCGCAGCCAGCTGCTCTATGAAGACTCGGGGCTGACGGTGTCGTCCTTTCCGCTGTTCCACCGCGTGCCCGCCGTCGGCTTCCTGTTCCGCGAAAAGCCGAAGGGGCGCCACATCGACGGCGCCGCAGTGCGCTTTCACGGCGTGCCCCACTATTTTATGGAGCAGCTGCGCGGGGGCGCCGACTTTGTCAAGCCTGACGGCACCGTCGTGGCCAACGACCGGCTCACGACGCCCGCGTCGCCCTCGGCCTCTTATGCCTACTGCACCGACACGGCCGCCGACCCGCGCGTGGTGGCCTCAATTCGCGGCGTCGACACGGTTTTTCACGACGCCACCTATGGCGACGACGGCGCGCCCAACGCCGCGCGCTATGGCCACTCCACAGCCCGCCAGGCCGCCGAAATTGCGCGCCGCGCCGGCGCGCGCACCCTGGTGCTGGGCCATTTTTCGAAGCGCTATAAATCAGAAACCGAGCTCGCCGACCAGGCCGCCGAGGCGTTCAGCGGCACCATCATCACCGCCGACGAACTTATGACCCTAAACCTGACCCGCAATGAATAGCAATACCCCCGCCACCGCCGACGATTTCCGCTTCATGGACGCCGCCCTGGCCGAGGCGCGCCGCGCCCTCGACGAAGAAGAGATTCCCGTGGGCGCCGTCGTTGTGTGCAAGGGGCGCATCATCGGCCGCGGCCACAACATGACCGAGCGGCTGCGCGACGTTACCGCCCACGCCGAAATGCTGGCCATCACGGCCGCAACGGCCACTCTGGGGGGCAAGTATCTCAAGGAGTGCACGCTCTACGTTACGATGGAGCCGTGTCTGATGTGTGCGGGCGCCATCGGCTGGAGCCAGCTCGGGCGCGTGGTCTTCGGCGCGGCCGACCCGCGGCGCGGCTACCTGGGGCTGACGCGCGCCGACCGCCCCGTGCTACACCCCTCTACCCTACTCACCGCCGGCGTCCTGGCCGACGAGGCCCTCGCGCTGCTGCGCAGCTTCTTCTCGCTTAAGCGGAATTAAAAATTAAGAGGAGGGGAGCCGCGGATTATTCCGCGGACTTTTGCGGGCGGATTTGTCGCGGCACGACCCGCGGATTTTTGCGGGCGCGTTTGTCGCGGCACGACCCGCGGAAGAATCCGCGGCTCCGATTATCCGCGACTCCCACTCTTAACCCTTAACTTTTAACCCTTAACCCTTAAACGACAAGAACGGCGACCCTCACGGGCCACCGTACTCAATCATCTATCTATCTATCGATATACCTCTTATGTGAAGGTATACATCTCAATGTGCATGATAGTTATTTCACCAGGGTCTTCACGCCGTTGATGATGTAGACGCCCTTGCCGGCCTTGCTTACGCGACGGCCCTGCAGGTCGTAAATCACCTCGGCGCCCTTTTCGGCCGCATTAACCTCGCGAATGCCGGTGGTGTCTTCAACTTTCACATCTTTGCTCAAAGCGGGAGCAAGTTTGCCATTTGCCGTGAAGTAGCCCACGGGGAAGTTCAGAGTGTACTCGGCTTGGGGTACGTTCAGACCGGCCAAATTAACCTCAAAACCGGAGCCATCGGTTGCTGCCTTAATGTTGGCCTCGGGAACCACAACTTCGGTGGGTGTAGTGGCTTCGGCATCGGTCGGAGTTGCGGCAGCCTTGGGAGTCAGCTTAACGGTGTAAGCGGCGGGGAAGTTGGCTGTCTTGGTCAGCGAGCCGCCCTCGGCAGGCTTGATGCTAATCAGGTCGCCCTTGGCGTTGATGGTCAGGTCAATCTGAGTGTTCTTGACGTCGTCGGCAACGGCGTTCATAATGGTCCAGTGCGACGGAAGTTCACCGTGGGTCCAACGTACGACAACTTTATTTTTACCGCAGTGCAATGCATTCAGTTCCACACTATTACCGGAAGTGAGCAAGTTTGCGTAGAACGACTCTCCATCAATCGAATAGTAACGAGAGATGGTGTATGTACCGGCATTGTTTGCGTTATCTACCAAAGTATACGCCACATCATTGCCAGTGGGTAGAGTACCGATATATTTATTGCTCTTATAGTTTATCAATTTCACCTGACGCAAACCGGCATTCACAACCTCAATTCGCCAAAGGTTGCTCAATTCGGCATTGGGATTGACATTGCTACAATTAACAGATGTCGCATCGGGGTTTGTAGACATGTAATAATCCGCATACATACGGTTATTAAAGCGCACAACCTTACCGTCGAGACGCTCGAATGCGAGAGTTGAAGACACCTTGCCGTCTTCGCCGGTTTCGTTGAGATAAGCATTGGCCTGTGCTACTGTCTCAACTGATTTGGGGTCTGTGGTCTTGCCGCTCAATGCATATTTAATGTCATCGTCAGTGAGCACATTCTTCAGCAGTTCGAAAGAGCGGGTTCCGGCGGCATAGTCTACATAAGCCTTGCGGGCTTCTTCAACGTCATAGTCGCTGACGCGCTCAATGTAGAATACAGTGCCAAGATCTGTCGTTCCATTAGCCGGTTTTGCAGCATTTGCATTTACGAAAAAGGCATCGTTAACATTATTCCCGCTTATTGATTTGGAAACTTCGAAACAATTGTTAGCATCGGTGCTGTAACGTTCAGAACACAAAGCCACACCGTTGGGAATGGGAGAAGTCGTTGTAACATCTGTCCAATGCGATATCGGGTGGATATAGACTCTTGTAGGCTCGTTAGTCAGTGTAACATGACTTGCACCGTCGAAATGCATGCCGAGATTCCCGCCTTTAGACTCGTCTTGCTCACCTATAAGGCTGTAAATCAGGAATCCGCCATCTGCATCATTTTGAGGGACAATTTTCCAGATGGTATGCATGCCGGTAGAGTATTGACGAAGGTGAACACCGGTTGAAAGGTTCTGATTATCACGAGCAATCGCACGGTCTGCGGTATATACACCGAGCAGTGCGCCGCCAAAGCCATCGCGGTAGTTGTTCGGTGTGCCGGTCAGGCCACGGTTACTGCGAATAACATAATAACCCTCCTCAATAGCCATCCAATCCACGCCGACAGGCTCTACTTTCCATGCATTGTTCGCGTCTGAAACATTAGCGGCAGCATCATTGGTATGAACCAAAACATACTCATATGATGAGCTACTAATGGTTTTAGTGCCGACAGTAAGACAGACATTACTATTATGGTATTTCAATGCCACTCCGTTCGTCGTAGATTCATTATTCTTGAACTCCACCTCAAAATAACCGTTGTTATTCGAAGGTGTACCGGTTACGCCATTATTGTCGGAAAGCATATATGTGTCTGAAGCGATATTGCGCAGGCGGAAACGATAGGTACCGTTAACGCGTTGCAACTGCCATTTAGCACGAGTGCCGCGTTGAGGGAGGAGCTGAGCAATACGGTCATTACCCACGCCTCGAACACCGAGATATTTATAATCAGATTCCTGTTCACGCGGTGCATACATCAGATAGACGAGTTTGCCATTGAGCGCGTTGAAAACATTTTCAACAATCTCATTTACCTGGCCCTCGGTAGAGGCATTTTGAACAAGTGTGATATAGCCATCAATCTCGTCTTTATTGTGATAGAACTCCTTGATGTCATTAAGACGTGCGGTCTGCTGCTCTTTAGCCACTTCGAGTTCGCCTTTGAGAACGTCAATTGCCGCATTGTAATCTTCGTCTGACAAAGTTGTGCCATTGTCAAGTTTGTAAAGGAACAGGCGATTACCCGGATCCGGGGTACCACCGGCCTCAAGAAGAACTCCCTTAAAGAAATTTGCATTCCAATAGCCGGTCATATTCAATCCTTTACCGGCAATTGAAAAACGAAAATACTTTTTTGAATTGTAAGTCAACTCTGTCATTACCAGCTCAGCGTTACTTACAGAAACATCAGTATTGCTGAGCGCAGCTTTATATCTTGAACCATCGGCAGCTCCACTGATAACAAAGCTTTTGGCGCCTACGCTATAGAGATACTTCTTGCCGCCGTAAGTAATGATTGAAAACTGCTGATTGACATCAGTGCCGCTGATTGCGATATCATTATGAGTATTGAGACCGTTACCGGCACCTTCGTTTGCCACATTAGTCGGAACAGTACCGCAGTGAGTCAGCTGATTGAGAGCAACATCGGCGTATATGCCACCTCGCTGTTCCGACTGAAGAATGTAGATCGCCTTGTTGTCGGTTTGAGTAGGCACCGCGGTTACGGCGGTTGCACTGGCAATCTCCTGCACCGTGGTATGGTTTTCGGTAACGGCGCCGGCCGACAGGGAGAAAGAGCCGAGCGCGAGCGCCATCAGCCCTTTCAGGGTTGTTGTAAATTTAGACATAAATGTAAATCGATGATTGATTATTGATAAAAAATGTGATATTCGGGAAGTGATGAGGAGCAGAGGTGCGGACACGACGAAGCGCACGCGAAACTCCGGTGGTTTCGCGCGTAACGAAGCGTACGCAGGGTTGTGTGTTTTTACAAAAAGTTAGCTGGCCGCTATGACTCAGCAGCCGACGGCGCCCGGAATCGGGGGGGTAATTACTTGATGGTCAAACACTTATAGATAAGTAAAATAGATTGAGATGGTATGTTTCAGTCGCAAAGGTACGGAATTTCCGCAATTCGCCAAATTGATTAACGTTTTTTAACTTTTCAGGTTGAAGGTTAAGAGTTAAAAGTTAAGGGTGGAGCCGCGGATTATTCCGCGGATTATTGGAGAGAAGGATTTTGGCGCGGGACGTGCGCGTTGCTGCGGAGGGGTGTCAGATGGCGGTGGAGACGGCGACCGAGGCGACGTCGAAGGGCATGGGCGGGGTGAGCTTGGCGAGGGTGATTGTACCGCCCTTGATGGCGGGGAAGGCGGCGCGGAGGGCGAGGGCGATGCGAGTGGCGCAGTGTTCAATCAGGGCCGAGGGGGTCTGCATTTCGCGGCTGACGAGGGCGCAGACGTCGGCATAGTTGACGGTGGCGGCGATGGCGTCGGTGCCGTCATAGTCGACTTCGAGGGTGAGACTCACTTCAAAGTCCTGGCCTACGATGCGCTCGAGCGGGAGGACGCCGTGGCATGCGTGAATGCGCAGCTTGTTGATGGAGATTTGCACGTCGGGGGAATTAAGAATTAAAAATTAAAAATTAAGAATTAAGAATTAGACTAATTGGACTAATTGGACTAATTGGTCTTATTGGACTAATTGGCTGATTGGGTTAGAATTGTTCGTCGAGGTGGTTGCGGGGCGGCGGAGTGGCGGGGCGGGGCTTGGGCGGCTTTGCGGCGCGCTGACGGCGGGGTGCGGTGGCGGTGGAGTCGGGGCGGCAGTAGATGTCGGGGGCGGCCTGTCGGCGCGGGGTGAGGGCGACGACGAGGACACAGAGGACGCCGAAGATGGCCGTCAGGAGCAGGCCGAGGAGCTGTTGGCGCGTTAGGCGGTTGCGTGGCATCAGAGTAGCGGCGAAATGAGCACGAGGGCTATGAGCACAGGGGCGAGCCAGCGCACAATGAAGAGAATCGGGCGGAAGAGGCGGGAGCGGTCGCGGCCGTGGTTGGTCATTTCGGTCTGCAGGAGCTTGCGCGGGGCGACGCGGCCCATGTAGATGCAGAGGCCCATGGCGGCGAGGGGGAGCATGAAGTCGGCGGTGATGAAGTCGAGGAAGTCGAACATGTTGCGGCCGGCCAGGGTGTAGCCGGAGAGGGGGCCGAGGCTGAGGGCACAGACACCGCTGAGCACAAGCAGCGGCAGCATGAGAGCGAAGACGGCCTTGCGCCGCGAGAGGCCGAGGCGGTCCTGGAGGGTTCGGGTGGCGACTTCGGTGATGCTGACGGTGGAGGTTAGCGCGGCGATTGAGAGGAGCATGAAAAAGAGTGCCGACCAGACGGGGCCGCCGGGGAGGCGCATAAAGACTTCGGGCAGGGTTACGAACACGAGGGTCGTGCCGGCGAGGCCGTGGTCCTGAAGGCCGAAGGCGGTTACGGAGGGGAAGATTATGATGCCCATCATGACGGCGACGAGCAGGTCGAGAAAGGAGACGGTGCAGGCGGTGCGCACCAGGCGGGTCTTTGCGGGGTAGTAGCCGGCGTAGGTTACGAGAATGCCCATGCCGAGGCTTAGCGAGAAGAAGGCCTGGCCGAGGGCGCGGAGCCAGGTCGTGGCCGTGAACTTGGAGAAGTCGGGTTTGAGGAAGAACTCGAGGCCGGCGCCGGCGC
Source organism: uncultured Porphyromonadaceae bacterium (assembly GCA_902495245.1). Classification (GTDB taxonomy): domain Bacteria; phylum Bacteroidota; class Bacteroidia; order Bacteroidales; family Muribaculaceae; genus UBA3263. Next base: position 66,086 of record CABUWI010000005.1, on the reverse strand, counting down.
CGGGGAGCGTGAGGGCCACGCCGCAGAAAATGAGCAGCAGCACGAAGAGCAGCGGCATGAGCACGTTGCTGAGGCGCTCGATGCCCTTGCTGACGCCTCCGAGCAGCACGACGATGTTCAGGCCGACGGCCAGGAGGGTGAAGGCGAGGGGCAGAGTGTCGGTGCAGACATATTCGTTCATCTTGGCCGAGAAGTAGCTGACCTCGTCGGCCGAGGCGGAGGCTGCGCTGTAGAGGTTGCCCGAGATGCTCTGCCAGAGATATTCGATTGTCCAGCCTGTAACGACCATGTAGAACACGGCGATTAGCACGGAGGTCAGCACCGAGAGGGCGCCGACGGCGCTCCAGCCGCGACGCCGGGGCGTTATGCGGGCAAAGGCGCCGATTGCATCGGTGCGGCCGGCGCGTCCGAGCGAGAACTCGGCCACCATGACGGGAATGCCGAGCAGGCAGACGCAGAGAATGTAGGCGAGAAGAAACGCGGCGCCGCCGCCGGCCTGGACTTCGGCCGGAAAGCGCCAGATGTTGCCCAGCCCCACGGCCGACCCGACGGTTGCGGCAATGAGACCGAGTTTGGACTTGAATTGAGCACTATCGTTTGACATAACAGGCACAAAGATAGTGAAATTTTGGTGATTTCGGAAATTCTTGCTAACTTTGCCTGCGAAACCATCGGCTCGAATGGTGAAATGGTAGACACTGGGGACTTAAAATCCCCTGGCCATTGCGGCCGTGCGGGTTCGAGTCCCGCTTCGAGCACAGTTATCTGCGAAATTGGACCCATTAGACTAATTAGGCTGATTGGACTAATTAGTCTAATGGGCTAATTTTTTAGTTGTTATTGAAAAGGCAAAGGGGCCGCGCGGTGGCGCAGCCCCTTTGAAGAATGGTCGGTGGTTAGTGTGATTAGTCGTTGAGAACGCAGATTGCGACGCGGTTCCAGCTCTCTTCCTTGAACATCTCGCCGATGCCCTGGCCTTCGGCCTGAATGCGGTCGGCCTTGATGCCATACTTGTTGATGAGCATGTCCTTGACAGCCTGAGCGCGCTTTGCGGCGAGCTTCTTGTTGAATTCGAGGTTACCGTCTTTCGAAGCGTAGCCCTTGATTGAAACTTTTGCTTTGGGGTTGTGCTTCATGTATTCGGCAATCATTTCTACGTTGGGCTTCTGGTCAGCGCCGATTGTCGACGAACCGATCTTGTAGAAGATGTAGCGTACGCTCTCGAGGGTGTTGGTGTTTTGCACAACGGTGTTGGTTACGACGGGAGCGGGTTTCTTGCGGCATTCGTCGAGCTGAGCCTTCAGGGCAGCGTTGGCGGCGTTGAGGTCGGCGTTAGCGGCTTCCTGAGCGGCCACGGTTGCGCGGAGAGCGTTGATCTGCTCGTTGTAGGGGGTGTAGTCGCAGGGAGCTGCGAAAGCGAAGCTGTGAGTGCCGTTAGAGCAGCCGAAGTGGTAGGTAACGCCGGCCATGAGCTCGAGGGCGGCAACACGGCCGCTGTAGCAGGTGTAGTTGTTGTTTGAGATATTCCAGACGATTGCGGGCTGAATGCCGATTGTCCAGGCCTTGGCCGAACCGAGGTTGAAGTTGAGGTTCAGACCGCTCTTTGCACCGAAGTCGTCGGTAGAGAGGCCCTTGTGGCCGAAGGTGTGAATCCAGCCTGCGCCGCCAACGAGTTCGATTTCGAACAGACGGGGCTGACCTGCATAGCCTGCGAAGAGGTTGTTGAGGTTAACTGCACCGAAAACGCCTACATAAGAGCGGTCGAAGACGAGGCGGTTAGAGGGAGCGTTGTTCCACTTTGAAGTGTTGAACCAGAAGTCGCCTTCAACGCCCAGGCCGAAAGCGGGAGCAATCTGCTTGCGGGCTTCGACGCCGAAACCTCCGCGGAAGTTGTCGCCGATGTTGCCGACATTGGGGTTCAGGGGAGAGGAAACGCCGCCCTTGAGGGTGAGAGACCAGTTGTCGCACGGAGCGAGGGGTGCGAGGCTCTGGCGCTCGGCGTTTGCAGCGCCGCCGAAAGCGACAGCTGCGATAGCTGCGATGATAACTTTCTTCATTTTAGTGAGTTTTGGTTACTGTGAGTTGATTAAAATAGTATTATCGATATTTTTGGAGGTGCAAATTTACACAAATTATTTTAATTGTGCAAATTTCGGCCTTTTTTTGCAAAAATTCCTACAAGAACAACACACTGACGGTCAAAATGGTTCCGCCATCTTAAAAATAGAGGGTGTTGCAAAACTAATGTTCAAAGTGTTAGTTGTCAGTAACACCCGAGTTGGAGTAGGGGCGATTCATGAATCGCCCGCTTGTTTCGACACATAATCGACTGATTCATTGACGAAAATAGCGGGCGGTCCATGGACCGCCCCTACATTGGAGAACGATGAATTTTATTGGCGCATGAGCATAAATGGCATTTTGCAACACCCTCTTATGAGGGTCGGCCAGAGGGTCAGCGCACGAACTTGAGGGTCGTTGCGGCGGGAGTGCCGGCGCCGGCGCCGGCGGCGGTAAAGCGGGCTATGTAGAGTCCGCGTGGCAGCGAGGCGACGCAGAGTTCGGAGCCTTCGCCGGCAAGCACCGTGGCGCCCTCGGCGTTGATCACCTCAAACCGGCCCTCGGCGGCAGCCTGCAGCATGGTGCCGGCGCGGTCATAGGTCATGGCCTCGGGGTTGACACCGGAATCAACTTCTTCAATGCCGACGATGCCGCGCGTGGCATTCAACCGGAGCTCTTTGAGGTAGATTGCGCCAATCGGCTGTGAAGCGGCGAAGAAGGCAATGCGGTAAGAGCCTTTTTGCGGGACATTGAAAGTGAAGTCGGTGGTTTTCGAGGTGTCGGTGTGGGGCAGATAGACCGACTTAATCTGTTGCAGCTCGGGTGCAAGATCATCGATGTTGATTGACGGAAGATTTTGGGCGTTTTCGCTGTTGTCGGGCAAATAGTAGACCCAGATATAGTCGTCTGACTCGTATTGTCCCCTTTCGAGGGTGAAATGCAGATTGAGCGAGGTCGATTCGCACAGTATCGGCGGCGTGTAGGTGTAGGCATGTCTGAGTATGACGCCCGGACGGTTCTGACTCTCGATATACGACCAGCCGTGGGTGCTCGACCACTTGTCAAATTCCTTTTCCTTGCTCAGGGCGGGGCTGTACGGCAATTCGAGTGGAGTGCCGAAGTGCAGCACAGACGTCATGCTTTGGCCGCTAACCAAATTACCGCTCACGGCCGCGATTCTATAATAATAGGCGTCATAGGGCAGGTCTTTTTCAGAATCGATTACTTGTGCGTCTTTTGTTACCGACGGGAAGTTGCCGATAAGGACGCCGTTGCGGTATACATTATAAGTTGGCTTAGCCATATAGCCGCCATGTACGCTACCGGTTATGTCGAAGTCGGCATAGATCAGTCGGTCGCCGTTGTCGAGCAGTAAAGAAGTGGCGTAATAGGGAGTCTCCGGCGTGTCGCAGCCCACCCAGGTCGTGCTGAGCTCTGCGCTGTCATTCGCGTGGCCGTTGATTGAGGGTGTGATGGTGTAGGTGTAGAATCCGGCCTCCTCGGGGTGGTCTACAAACGAAACGTGCTCTCCGGCAACGCATTGGTCGTTGCTGTAGACCGTCGTGCTGTTTTTGTCGGCATCGGTGCGGACAATCGTGATGCAGCATGGCGTTGCCTCGGTTCCCAGATTAGTCTTCAGCGGATTGGTCCAGCTGAGGGTTACGTCGTGAAGGCCGTTGGGGTCGACCAGAATTGCGGCCTCCGTAATGTTGTCAGGCACTATTTCGATTTCCTCGATGCCGAACCAGTTGTAGATATATAACGGTTCGCTGTTCGCAGCGCGCTTGACGTGGAGTGCCACGTGATAGTAACCTTCGGTGTCGACCGTGAAAACTGCGTTGCGCTTGCCGTCAATGCTGCCGCTCACTTTCGATGTGATAGTTTCTGTGTACACCTTTTTGGTAAGGCCTTCGACGGTGGGCTCTTTGCCTGCAAGCACCTCAAAGGTAATCGGCTCGGCGCTGTCGCGGACAGTCATGCGCGAAAGCGACACGCTATAGGGGATTCCGGGTTTCATATAAAACCTCGGAGAGACGGCATAGGCATCGGCCTCCGATCCGTCGCAGCCATAAGCGTGCTCAACCCCGACGTCCCCGAATTTCCAGTCGTCGGCGGTGTCGTCGCTGTGAAAGGTGACGAAGTCAAGGAAAGGCATCGGCTCATCGCTCGGGCACACAAAAGTCTCTATATATGGAATTTTGGCGTCGCCACCGGCAATGACCCAGTCGCTCGCCGTGCTTTCCTTGGCGGCTTTGCCGTTGTAGACGGGGCTGACGAAGTAAGTGTAGGCGTCGTGGCCCATTGTGTTGGTGTGGACATAGCTCAGCCCGTCGTATGACGCGGCAACTGTCGATACAAAGAAGTCGTCGGTGTTGTATCCTTTGCTGCATCTGATTCTATAGGTTATAGGCTTGGTCGGGTCGATATATCCGCCGTGGAGCGCACCGGTGGTGGCGTCCCACGTGATGGTTACGGTGGTGCCGTCCTCGCCGCTGCTGACGGCTCTGACGTTGGTTACCGGCGCCAGTTCCGTGTCCTCGCCAATCCAGGGCGAGCATGTGCCCTCGACACCGGTGTAAGTGCATTCGCCCGTGGCGTCGAACGGCACGACGCGATAGAAGTAATAGCCCGCTTCGGTTATGGTGTTGTCGGTCCATGCGGCTGAGCTGCCCGGAGTGAACGAGCCTTCAATGGTGTGGACCAGCGTCGACTCGTCGAGCGAGAAATCCGCCTGAGTCGAGCGATAAATCCGGGCGCCGAGCAGAGACTCCGTCAGCTCCCGGCCGTTGCTGTCGGTGGTTGGCCAGTTCCATGTGAGCTCAGCCTCGAGCACACCGAGCGACGCGGCGGTGATTGCGAGGTCGCTGACGGCTGACGGCCTTGCGGCGACGGCTTTAAGTTCGACGCTGTAAACGCTGAATGAGTAATTTCCCGACTTACCTTCGAGGTGCAGGCCGATGTGATAGCTTCCGGCATCAGTGGTGCGGAACTGCGACGAGAGCGTGCATTTTTGGTCGGCAGAATCAGCGAGTTTTTTATTGGCCGAAATCAGTTGCATGCCCGTGGTTGCCTGTTCCCGGCCGAACATGATGTTGAGATTCACCTCGTCCTTTTCGTCAAGCTCGGTTAAATAGGTAACGACGACTTCATAGGTATGGCCGGCGTCGAAGTGCACTGCGGGCGAAATGAGCCAGTCATCGGCACCCCAGATATTACTGCCGTTGCATACGGCGGCTTTTTGAGCTAGCGCATAACGGAACTGATGCAGCCCGCCATCTTTGTCGACATCGACCGTTTTCCATTCATCAAAAGCTGCAGCGCTGTTGATGTTCATGGTGCAGGGCACGGTTTCGTCGGCCGAAGCCGTGAAAGCGGCGGCGGCGATAATTATTCCTGTCAGAATGTGATTTTTAACTGTGAATGACATATGTGATATTGCTTAATAGTTTTCCGGGGGAACAGCAGTCTGTCTATATTCGGCAAATTTAGGCGTTTGGGGTGGACTATGCAAATAATTGCCGTTTTAGTACGTTTTAGTGCCGTATTTGTCTATCGGTTGTCTATTACTTTGCGAGGCCGCATTGCGCCAGAATGGCGTCGGCGATGTGGCGGTCGGGACAGAGGCGCGGCACTTTGCGCTGTCCGCCGAGTTTGCCGGTCGATTCGAGCCAGCGCTGGAACGAGCCGGCCGGAAGCTCGATGACTTCGACTGGGTCGAGAAAAATCGAGCCCTGGCGCTTGGCGGCGTAGTCGGAATTTTCGGCGCAGAGACGACGGTCGAGCTCCGAGGCAAAGTCGGCGAGCGACTCTGGACGCCGCGAAAACTCGACGAGCCACTGATGGCGTCCGCGGCGGCGGTCGGTGGTGAAGACGGGGGCGGCGGTGTAGTCGCTGACGTCGCAGCCCAGGGCGTCGCACGTTGCGGCCAGGGCGGCGTCGGAGTTATGGACCATCAGTTCCTCGCCAAAAGCGTTGATATATAGTTTGGTGCGTCCGGCAATTGAGATTCGCAGCGGGCGGGTGGATTCGATGTGGACGGTGTCGCCCAGCGGATAGCGCCAGAGGCCGTTGGCAGCCGTGATTATCAGCGCGTAGACGCGGCCGGCCTCAACCTGCCATGCCTTGAGCGGCTGCGAGCCGTCCATGGGGTCGAACTCGTAGAAGACGCCGGCGTCGGGAATGAGTAGCATTGCGCCGGGGCGGCGGGAGTCCTGCACGGCAAAAAAGCCCTCAGAGGCATTATACGTTTCGAGATAGCGCATCTTGGCCGGGTCGGTGATTGCGCGATATTGCTCGCGATAAGGCTCGAAATTTATGCCGCCGTGGAAAAAGACCTCGAGGTTGGGCCAGACGTCGTGGATTGTTTCGGCGCCTTCGACCTTAATGACCTCGCGCAGAACCGTCAGGAACCACGACGGCACGCCCGAAAGCGACCTGACGTCGGCGCGGCGCGAAGCCTCGACCAGGGCGGGGAGCTTTTCGCGCCAGTCGGTCATGAGGGCCACGTCGCGCCGCGAAGGCACGCGCAGCAGGGCGGCGCCGCGGGGCATCGACTCAATCATGTGGGCCGAGAGGTCGCCCACGCGCGTGTCGGGCCTGAGGCCGGTGAGCGCCGTGGCGAAGCTGCCGCCGAGAATAAACGAGCGGCCGCCCAGGAGGCGGCTGTCGGGATAAAGTCGCAGATATTGAGCCACGACGGCGGCCGACCCGCGGAAGTGGTTGAAGCGCAGGGAGCTGTCGGTTACAGGGACGTATTTGCTGCGGCCATCAGACGTGCCGCTGCTCTGGGCGAAGCGGCGGCATCGGCCGGGCCAAAGCACGTCGGGCTCGCCACCGACCATGCGCATCACCTCGGGACGAATTTCCTCGTAGGGGCGCACGGGCACACTCGACGTGAAGTGTTCAGCCTGACGCATGGACGCGAAGCCGTAGCGACGCCCGGTTTCGGTTGACCGCGCCTCGTGAAGCAGCCACGCAAGCACGCGGCGCTGTGTGCGTTCAAGGTCATCGGCCCGGTGGCTCAGGGTCTTTGCCCTCGCCACAAAAAACGGGCGGCATAATGGAGTAAAATTTAACACGTCGGCAAAGATACGGAAATTCTTTTAGAATTAAGAATTAAAAATTAAGAATTAAGAGTTTCGGGCGCGGTTTTGAGGGAATTAAGAATTAAAAATTAAGAATTAAAAGCTTTGGATCGGTTCTATTTTTCAAAATTATTCAGGCAAAAAGTTTTGTATTTCAAAACTAATAACTAACTTTGCCGCAGATTAACCGCAAAGCAGCCATGCATATAATCTCTCATCGAAAAATCAAGGAATTCTACGAGCAACCGGGTAACGACGACTCGCGAGTGGCGCTTGAACGCTGGTATGACGTTGCGCAGCAGGCGCAGTGGCACACTATGTCCGACATTCGCGAGGACTTTCCTGCGACAGATTATGTCGGCAACCAACACTACGTGTTCAATATCCGCGGCAATAATTACAGGCTTGTTGTGGTAATCAAGTTTACCATCGGCCGAATCTTTGTGCGCTTTGTCGGAACACACAAGGAGTATGACAAAATTGATTGTTCAACAATTTGAATCACCACACTATACTATGGAAATTTCAAAAAAACAATATGAATATGCGCTTGGCCGAATCGAAGAATTGCTGCCGAGCGTAACCGATGAAACGCCTGCTGACGACAAGAACGCCATTGAACTCACAATCGTCTCCGACGTGGTCGAAGCATACGAAAAAAAACACTACCCCATTGCCAAACCGACAATCGGCGAGCTTATCAGCCTGTCAATCGCAGAAAAAGGAATGACGCAGAAACAACTGGCCGGGGAGATTGGCGTTAGTCCGTCGCGTGTCAGCGACTATATAGCCGGTCGGGCAGAACCGACGCTTGCAGTTGCGCGTGCACTGTGCGTTGTGCTCGGCATCGCACCCGCCGCCCTGCTGGGCCTCTAACCTCCGTCAACCGGTTATTTCAGCTGCTTGAGCAGGCGGTAGGCGGCGCTGACGCCGAGCTGACCGGCACGGCTGAGGTCGGCCGCGGCGGCGTCGCGCTCGCCGCGGGCAAATTCGGCATAGCCCCTGTTATAGTAGGCCGGGCCGAGGTCGGGGTTCAGTTCTATGGCGCGGCTGAAGGCATCGATAGCGTCGGCGTCGGCCCCGAGGCGCATCAGAAAGACGCCGCGGTTATAATGGGCCACGGCCATGCGGGGGTTCAGTTCGAGGGCGCGGTCAAGGTCGCCCATAATCTGGTCGAGAGCCAGAGCCGCCTCGGCATTGAGCGTCGTGGCATCGGCATCGGTCAGCACCCGCCCGGCACCGGCCTCGCGCAGACGGTAGCGCACGGCGGCGCGCATCAGCCACGCCGGCGCAAAGTCGGGCCGCGCGGCAATGACGGCGTCGAGGTCGGCCAGGGCGCGCTCATAGTCTTTAAGGGTCATATAGTCCATTGAGCGCGCAAAGAGGTCTATGGCGCCGCCGCGGCCCGAGGCGATGAGCGCCGACAGGCGGGCAATGCTCTCGGAGTGGCGTGCGGCCTCGGCCTCGCGGGTCATGGAGGGGAGGTCATTGGTGAGGAACACGACGAAAGGCAGCACGCGCGCGGCGTTGAGGTCTTCGATTTCCTTGTCGTAGACGCCGTCGCCCGTGGCGGTGTAGTAGCTGAGCTGATAGATGGGCCGCAGGCCTATGTCGGCGTCGATGTCGCGCACGCGGCCCTTGATGCCGGCAGTGTTGAACGAGCGCTCGCTTTCGGCGCCGTCGGGGTCGTCGTCAACGGTCTGCAGGGCGGCAAAGCGGTTGCGCGTGGCCTCTTCGTCGGTCTGCACGGCGGTTTCGATTTCGGCGGCAGGTCCGTCGGTGAGGCCGCGGTGGGCAATCTGCGAGGCGCGGCGATAGTCGGCCTGCGCGGCGGCATCGCGTCCGGCCTCATGGTTTACGTGGGCGCGTAGGGCGTGGGCGGCATACATCTGCGGGTGGGCGGCCACGACGGCGTCAGCATCGGCCAGCGCCTCGTCAAACATGCGCTTGTCGGCAAGGACGATGGCACGGTTATAGCGCGAGCGCAGGTCGCCCGGATTGAGACTCAGCAGCAGGTTGAGATCTGCCAGGGCGCGGTCATTGTCGCGCAGCTCCATGCGCAGCATAGCGCGGTTAAAGAGTGCCGCCTCGTTCATCGGCTCGAGCTCCAGAACGTAGTCGAAGTCGTCGAGCGCGCCGTTGAGGTCGTTGGCGTTATATCGGGCCACTGCGCGGTTGATGCGCAGGTAGGGGCGGTCGGGCTGCAGCTTGACGGCCTGCTCCATGTCGGCCAGCGCCGCGGCGGGGTCGGACTTCGACGTCAGGGCGGCGCGCAGGCTCAGTGCGCCCACCGAGTTGGCGTTGATTTCGAGGGCGCGGTCAAGAGCGCCGCGGGCGCTGAGCGTGTCGCCGCGGCTCAGCTCGAGCTGCGCGCGGCCGACATAGCCGCTGTCAAAGCGCGGATAGAACTCGAGCAGTTCGCCATAGGTCGAATCGGCCGCCTCATACAACCCCGCCTCCTCCTGGGCCAGCGCCTTGTTGAAGAGCAGCTGCCGGTTGTGGGGCAGCAGTGTAAGGGCCTGCGAATAGTCGGCGATGGCGTCGGACGCATTGCCCAGACACTGGCTCGCCACGCCGCCGACCTCCCACGCGCCGGGCAGAAACGGATTGATTGAGCGCGCCTTCATGGCGTCGGCGCGCGCGCCGACATAGTCTTCGAGGTTATACTTTGCGATGGCCCTCAGCAGGTAAGGGTCGGCAAGATAGGGCTTGGCGTCGATTACCTGATTGAAGTAGCGTATGGCCAGGGCATAGTCGTCGAAGTAGAGCGCATTGCGCCCCACCTGGAGAGTGCGGTCGGTGTTGAGCTGGGCGCCGGCACGCAGAGCGGCGCCAAGAGTCAGCATCAGCAGGGCCAGAAGCCTGAAAAGGAGAGAGCGCGGAGTCATAAGATCAGGAGGCGACGCCCGTGGCCAGCTTGTTGGCCTTGACCACGGCGCTTGAAATGTGGTTGCAGATATGGTCGTCGCCGAGCATGTTGTCGATGTTGCTCTTGTGGAGCACGGCGCGCACCTCTTCGCGCACGCCCGACAGCACCACGTCGATGCCCTCGGAGCGCGACGACTGAATCAGAATCTCGAGGTTGTGGAGGCCGGTGGAGTCTATGAACGGCACCTTGCGCATGCGAATGATTCGTACTTTCGGCTTCTCCTCGCCCACGGTGGTGCGCATCATCTCGTCGAACTTCGTGGCCACGCCGAAAAAGAACGGGCCGTCGATTTCGTAGACCTGCACGCCGGGCGCCAGGTCAAGCTCCTCGTGGGTCGAGAGGTCGGTGTTTTCGGCGGCGTCGAGTTTGTCGCCGTAGACCTTGATTTCCGTGTTCTCCATTACGCGGCGCAAGAAGAGCACCACGGCCAGCAGCAGGCCGATTTCGATTGCGATGGTGAGGTCGAAGATAACCGTGAGCAGGAAGGTTACGATGAGCACGGAGATGTCGCTCTTGGGGTTGCGGAAAATCGCGCGCACCGTGCGCCAGCCGCTCATGTTATAGGAAACGACCATCAGCACGGCCGCCAGGCAGGCCATGGGCACCAGGCGAATCAGCGGCATCAGCAGCAGGAAGATGAGCAGAAGCACGATGGCGTGGACAATGCCGGCAATCGGGGTGCGTCCGCCGTTGGTGATGTTGGTCATTGTGCGGGCAATGGCGCCCGTAACGGGAATGCCGCCGAACATGGGCACGACCACGTTGGCCAGACCCTGACCGATGAGCTCGGAATTGGAGTCGGTGCGCGAGCCGGTGATACCGTCGGCCACAGTGGCCGACAGCAGCGACTCGATGGCGCCGAGAATGGCGATGGTGAACGCCGAGGGGAGCAGGCTGTTGATTGTTGCCATGTCGAGCTTGAAGCCATGGGGCAGCGGAATGTCAGTTTTCAGCTCGCCGAAGCGGCCGCCGATGGTCTCGACAGGAAGGTCGAGAAAATAGACGACAGGCGTAACAATCAGAATGGCCAGCAGCGCGCCGGGCAGCTTCTTGCTCACCTTGGGCGCGAGAATGATTATGAGCAACGACGCCATGGCCACACTGAGCGTCAGCCAGTCTACACGGCCGAAATTGCGGAAGTAGACGCCCCACTTGGGCAGGAACTCGCTCGGCACGTTGGTGAGCCCCAGGCCCAGGAAGTCGTTGACCTGAGTGGAGAAAATTGTCAGCGCGATGCCCGCCGTGAAGCCCACGACGATGGGATAGGGAATGAACTTGATGACCGTTCCGAGCTTGAACAGGCCCATCATGATGAGAATCAGGCCGGCCATGAACGTGGCGATGGCCAGTCCCTCGAGGCCGTATTGGGCTATGATGCCGTAGACGATTACGATGAAAGCGCCCGTCGGGCCGCCGATCTGCACGGAGTTGCCGCCGAACATGCTGACAATGAAGCCGCCCACGATGGCCGTGATGAGGCCGATTGTGGGACTCACGCCGGAGGCTATGCCGAAAGCGATGGCAAGCGGCAGCGCAACGATGCCGACCACGATGCCGGCAATAAGGTCATCTTTGAATTTGGCGGCCGAATAGCCCCGCAGAGCCGAGGCGAGTTTGGGCCGATAGCTGATAGCACCCGAAAATCTCATTCGTTCTTTTTTACGTGATTTAATGATTCGTCTTTGAATTATGGCTGCAAAGTTACGAATTTTTGCGCTAAATCCGGCAACGTCGCGTAGGTTATGGCTCCTCTCAGCCATTTTTGGCCATTTTTGCCGCTTCAAATTTTATTTGTGCTAACATAGTAGCAGTATTATGTATTTAACCACTGATACTAATAACATATTATCACTTTGGGAAAGCACCACGCTCGACAATTCCGATGACACGCACGGGCCGTGCGCCTCTTTGCCCCTTCTGTGAAAAAGAGAAAGAGGCGGCGACTTGGGAGTCGCTGCCTCTTTCGGGGTATGTTTACTGTCAAAATTAGTCGATTTCTTCGTCAGCCTCGTAGCCGCCCATTTCGCGGATTGCGTTTTTGAGCATGGTGTACTGCTGGAAGAGGTGGTTGACGGGCACTTCGTCCTTGGTGTAGTCGTGCATGGGGCTCTTGAGGAAGAAGCTCAGGAAGCGCTGAATGCCGTGGCGGCCGGCGCGGGCGGCGAGGTCGCTCAGGAGCACGAGGTCAAGGCAGAGGGGAGCAGCGAGGATAGAGTCGCGGCAGAGGAAGTTGATCTTGATCTGCATGGGGTAGCCCATCCAGCCGAAGATGTCGATGTTGTCCCAGCCTTCCTTGTTGTCGTTGCGCGGGGGATAGTAGTTGATGCGCACCTTGTGGTAGTAGTTGCTGTAGAGGTCGGGCTGAGCTTCGGGCACGAGGATAGATTCGAGCGTAGAGAGCTTGGAAACCTCTTTGGTGCGGAAGTTTGCGGGTTCGTCAAGCACGAGGCCGTCGCGGTTGCCGAGAATGTTGGTCGAGAACCAGCCGCTGAGGCCGAGCATGCGGGTGCCGATGATGGGAGCGAAACCGCTCTTGACGAGGGTCTGGCCGGTCTTGAAGTCCTTGCCTGCGATGGGCATGCCGGTCTTTTCGCTGAGTTCCCACATTGCGGGAATGTCGACGGTTGTGTTGGGAGCACCCATGATGAAGGGGCAGCCTTCGGCGAGAGCGGCGTAGGCGTAGCACATCGAGGGAGCGATGTTTTCCTTGTCGTCGGCCTTCATTGCGGCTTCGAGGGCGGCGAGAGTGCCGTGAACCTTCTCGTTTACGGGAACGTAGACCTCGGTCGATGCTGCCCAGAGTACTACGCAGCGGTCAACGCCGTTGACTTTCTTGAAGTTGCGGATATCTTCGCGGAGCTGTTCGACCATGTCCCAGCGGTTCTTGACGGTCTTGATGTTCTCGCCGTCGAGGCGCTTTGCATAGTTGTGGTCAAAAGCGGCCTTCATGGGCTTGATGGCCTCGAGTTCGTCCTTGACGGGGTTGATGTCTTTTTCTTTCAGCACTTCGGCGTTGATTGCGCTCTCGTATGCGTTGGCGGGATAAACGTCCCACGAACCGAAAACGATGTCGTCGAGTTTGGCCATGGACACGATATCCTTATACATCAGATATTTCTTGTCCTTGCCTTTGCCGACGCGGATACGGTCATACTGGGTCATCGAGCCGATGGGTTTTGCGAGACCTTTGCGGGCCATAAGCACGCCGGTCATGAAAGTGGTGGAAACGGCACCGAGGCCAACCACCAGCACGCCGAGTTTGCCTTCGGCGGGCTTGACTGTTGAGTTGCTCATTATAAATTTTTAATGTTTTTAGTGATGTCTTGGTTTAAGTTTGACGGGCAATGTCGCAACGTCAGTGCAAAGGTAGTTATTTTTATCCGGTTCGATTGGTCAAAACGGCGGAAATATTGGAAAGACAAAGTTAAAAGATGCAAACGAAACGCGCCGATAGTTAACTTGCGTTAAAAATCGGCGCGTTTTCGCGAAATGTGTTAAAATATTCAAATCAGGCTTCTTCGTCGCTCTCGTCTTCGCGCATATTGTGGAAGACATTCTGCACGTCTTCGTCTTCTTCAAACTTTTCGAGCAGTTTGTCGAGGGTTACGCGCTGTTCGGGCGTAACGTCCTTGAGGTCGTTGGGAATGCGCTCGAACTCGCTCGAGATAATTTCGTAGCCGTTTTCTTCGAGATAGTGCTGAATGGCCGAGTTTGACTCGAAGGGGCCGTAGAGAATGATTTCGCCTTCGTCGCCGGCCTCGAGTTCGTCGACGCCGCAGTCAATCAGTTCCAGCTCGAGGTCTTCGAGCTCGACGCCTTCGGGAGCCTTGATTTTGAAGACGCACTTATGGTCGAAGAGGAAGCTGAGCGAGCCCGACGTGCCGAGCGAGCCGCCGTGTTTGGTGAAGTAGGAGCGCACGTTGGCCACGGTGCGGGTGTTGTTGTTGGTTGCGGTTTCGACAACGATTGCGATGCCGAAGGGGCCGTAGCCTTCGTAGACGATTTCCTTGTAGTCGCCGGCGTCCTTGTCGGTGGCTTTCTTGATTGCGCGCTCAACGGTGTCCTTGGGCATGTTGGCGGCCTTTGCGTTGGCCATGAGCGCACGCAGGCGCGGGTTGGTGTCGGGATCGGGACCGCCGGCCTTTGCGGCGATGGTGATTTCCTTGCCGATGCGCGTGAATGTGCGCGACATGTTGCCCCAGCGCTTGAGCTTGCGGGCTTTACGATATTCAAATGCTCTTCCCATATCTGTGAGTTTAGAGGGGGGTGGATGTGAATTTGTTTTTTATTGTTTGTTTCTCTTTTCTTCTCTGATTGCGTCAGCGCAGTTCGGCGCCCAGCTCCTTGCGCAGGTTGGCTATGACTTTGGTCATCACGGCGTCAATCTGCTTGTCCTGCAGGGTGCGTTCGGGGTCTTGCAGCGTCAGGGCTATTGCATAGCTCTTTTTGCCTGCGGGCAGGTTCTTGCCCTCGTAGACGTCGAAGAGCTCGACGTCCTGAAGCAGCTTGCGCTCGCTGCGGCTCACGACGTCGCGCACGCGGTCGAACGTAACCGACGCGTCGAGCAGCAGGGCCAGGTCGCGGCGCACGGGCTGGGTCTTGGGCAGCGGGGCAAAGGTTACGTTGTGCTTCTCGACCAGGCGGATAATGGCGTCGCGGTCGAGTTCGGCAAAGAAGACGGGGCGGTCAATGTCGAAGCGGGCCGTGAGCGCGGGCTGCAGAACGCCCATGCGGCCCAGCGGCTTGCCCGAGCGCGACGAGACGAGCAGCGAGGCGGAATAGATGTCCTTGCAGTCGTCGGCAATGCTGACGGCCAGTTTCGAAGCATCGAGGCCCATGACGGCGAGACAGCCCTCGACATAGGCGCGCAGATGGTAAATCGAGGCGGGTTCGGCCGCGCCGAGCCACGAGGCGCCGCGCACGTTGCCCGTGAGCCACAGGGCCAGGCGCGAGGCCTCGCTGTAGGGGGCAAGCGGCTTTTCGACGGTTGACCCGGCGTCGGGGTTGCGGAAGTAGACGTTGCCCTGCTCGACGAGCATCAGGTCGGCGCTGCGGCGGTTGACGTTGTGGCTGATTACCTCCAGACCGCCAAAGAGCAGCGTCTGGCGCATCACTCCGAGGTCGGAGCTGAGCGGGTTCATCAGTCTGACGCAGCGCTCGGCGGGCCATGTGGCGCCGGTTTCGGCGGCGGGATAATAGCTCGTCGACGTGAGCGAGTTGTTCAGGATTTCGCGGAATCCCTGAGCGGCCAGGCGGTCGAGCATCTTGTTTGTCAGCTCGTCGGCCAGGTCGGTCTGTTTCTTATAGCTGAGGGCGGAGTTGACGTGTTCTGAAATCTCCACCTTGTTGTAGCCGTAGATGCGCAGAATCTCCTCGATGACGTCGCACGGGCGCGTAACGTCGACGCGATATGTCGGAATGCGCAGCAGCATGGTGTCGCCCTCTTCGCTTTCAATCTCGATGTCGAGGCTGCGCAGAATGGCGCGCACCGTGTCGCGCGGAATCTCGATACCGGTCAGCGAGGCAATCCGTGCGAAAGTCAGCTCGACGGCGGGGCGTTCGACCGGCTCGGGATAGATGTCGACGGCCGGGCCGCAGATTTGGCCGCCGGCCAGCTCCGTAACCATTCGGGCGGCCACCATCAGGGCATACATGCAGCCGTTGGGGTCGACGCCGCGCTCATAGCGGAAGGAGGCGTCGGTGTTGAGCCCGTGGCGGCGTGCGGCCTTGCGAATGGTGGTGGGGTTGAAGCAGGCGCTTTCAAGGAAGATGTCGGTGGTCGAGTCGGTAACGCCCGAATCGAGACCGCCGAAAATGCCGGCCATGCACATGGGCTCTTCGGCGTTGCAAATCATCAGGTCGCGCTCGTGGAGCTTGCGCTCGACGCCGTCGAGGGTGGTGAACGGCGTGCCGGCGGCGACGGTCCTGACAATGATTTCGTCGCCCTTGACCTTTGCCAGGTCAAAGCAGTGGAGCGGCTGACAGAACGAGTGGAGAATGAAGTTGGTGATGTCGACAATGTTGTTGATGGGGCGCTGACCGATGGCGGTGAGGCGGTCGCGGAGCCACTTGGGGCTTTCGGCCACCTTGATGCCGCGAATGGTCAGGCCGGCATAGCGGGTGCAGTCGGCGGGATTGGCAACAGACACCTTGATGCCGTTGCCGGCGGGCAGGGCTGCGGGGTCGAGCCCTTCGGGGCGGCGCAGACGGGGATTGACGCCCTCGAGCGATGCCTTGGCGGCCCAGTCGCGGGCCACACCGAAGTGGCTTGCGCCGTCAATGCGGTTGGGCGTCAGGTCAACTTCAAGCACATAGTCGCTTTCGAGTCCGAAATAACGGGCGGCGGGAGTGCCGGGCGCCGGAGCTTTGTCGGCGGGAATCACGATGATGCCGTCGTGGCTCGAGCCGACGCCGATTTCGTCTTCGGCACAAATCATGCCCATGGACTCTACGCCGCGGATTTTGCTTTTTTTGATTTTGAATTCTTTGTCGCCGTCGTAGAGCGTGGTGCCGACGGTGGCCACGATGACGTGCTGACCGGCGGCCACGTTGGGCGCGCCGCAGACAATCTGCTCGACGCCGAGCTCGGGGCCGAGGTCAACAGTTGTGATGTGCAGATGGTCGCTGTCAGGGTGGGCTTCGCAGGTGAGCACATGACCCACGACGAGGCCGCGAAGGCCGCCGCGAATGCTCTCGACTTCTTCAACCGTGTCGCACTCAAGGCCGGTCGATGTCAGCACGGCCGCCAGCTCTTTGGGCGATGGGAGGCCGTCGACATAGTCGTGCAGCCAATTATAGGAAATATTCATAGAAACAGATGAATGTTAACTGTAGTAAGCATGCAAAGTTACGAAAAAATCTGAAATTGAGAAAATTAACATTTCATAACACATGCGGGTGGGTTAGATGCCCACGAAGGGTTGTAATTTTGCCAACGAAAACAATCAATGTAAAAACACATTTTTTCTAAACACTATGAATTACATCACAACCACACGCCAGCGCAACCAAAGGTTCACGCAGGCGTTTCGCAAGGCGGCTGCGGCCGGCAGGCCGGGACGGCCGGTCGGCGCGCTGCTCGACGAAGTTCTGAACACGCCCGTTGAACGCGGGTTCTTTGTTGGGGTCGACCACGTTGTGGTCATGGACCGCCGCCGGCGCGAGGGCAAGCTGCCGCCCATGTCGGCCGAGCGCACCGAACTGTGGACGGAACTGTTCCGCCAGTTCGACGCCCTGAGGGCCGCGCGGCCCGGAATGTCGCGCACGGCGGCTGCCTGTGCCGTCGTTGCCCGGGGCACGGCCCCCCGCTTCTACATTCGCCGCTCGGTGGCGCTGTCGCTAATCAGCCGGATGAAATGACCATGAAGAACGAACTGCAATTCACCGACACCGTAACCACGGTCTTCGCCCTGTCGGCGCTCAAGCGCCTCACGGGCGACACGTCGCTGCCCGGCCCGCTGGGGCGCGACGAAGAACCGGCCATCATCGAACTGGCGGCAATCTGCTTCAGGCGCCTGTGTGCCGAGCTGGGCTACGTAGCCGAGGGCAACACCGTAGAGTTGCCCGCCGACTGCCACGACCTGCTCGAGGCCGTCGTGGCCGACAGGGTGGTGGCACGCCTGACCGGGGCGCCCGAACCCGAAGAGAACATGAGGCGGCTGCGCTGCCGCCTGCGGCGCCGGCCCCGAGGACCGGTGCACCGCTACTGACCCACGCCGATGCCGAAGAGCGCGTAGTCAAACAGCGCTGGGTCGTCGGGCCGCAGCGTGCGCGCGGCGGCGGTGATTTCCTCGCAGGTGCGGCGGTCGTTGGCGCGGCGCGAGGTCAGGCCGAGGGCGCGGGCCGTGTTGCCGGCATGGACGTCGAGCGGAATGTAGAGGTCGGCGGGGTCGAGCGCACTCCAGAGGCCCATGTCGACGATGCCGTCGCGCCTGACGAGCCAGCGCAGGGCCATGTTCAGGCGCTTCAGGGCGGTCTGGCCGAGGTTGAGCGGCAGGCAGCGCGAGTCGCTGCAGCCGTTGGCCTCGGCCATTTCGGCATTCAGAGCCTCGGCCAGCAGCCACGGGGCGCCCTCGCGGCCGCGCAGCCCGAGGGTGGCGGCATAGGCGTCGAGAGTGGCGTGGCGGCTGTAGATGCGTTCAAGGCCGCGCATCAGGTGCTTGAGGTTGCGGCCGAAGAAGGTGCGGTGAATGTTCATGTCGTCGTCAACCGACTCGAAGGCGCCGTCGCGCACCCAGTCGGCCGGGCGGTTCTCCATGAGCTGCAACAGGCGCTCCGTGTCGCGGCAAATCATCTTGCGGTTGCCCCAGGCCAGGTGGGCGGCGAGCAGAGCCGCTATTTCGGCATCGGCCTGCCTGGCGAAACGCCGCGGAAACTGCACGGGGTCGGCGGCAATGAATTCGGGCGAGTTTATGCGCGCGGCCTCGCGCTCGAGCAGCTCGGCCGTCTCGGGTGATATGAGTGTCATTTCGGCGAAAGGGTTATGAGCGGAATCACCATCTCTTCGAGCGAGATGCCGCCGTGCTGGAACGTGTCGGTGTAATATTGCACGTAGTAGTTATAGTTATTCGGATAGGCGAAGAAGTCGTTCTGGCGCGCGAATATATAGGCGGTGCTGAGATTGGGCGCGGGCAGTCCGAAGTCTTGCGGACGGGTGATTTCGAACACTTCCTTGGGGTTATATTTCATTGCGCGGCCCAGCTTGTAGCGCAGGTTGGTGTTGACGTTCTTGTCGCCGGCCACCTTGACGGGGCGGTCAACCCTGATGGTGCCGTGGTCGGTGGTGAGGACTATGGTGTAGCCCTTCTCGGCGATGCGGCGCATGAAGTCGAGCGCCGACGAGTGGCGGAACCACGATTCGGTCAGCGAGCGGTAGGCGGCGTCGGTCGCGGCCAGCTCGCGCATCATCTTCGACTCGGTGCGCGCGTGGCTCATCATGTCGATGAAGTTGAACACCACGACGTTGAGGTCGTTGTTCTCCAGGTTGGCGAACTCGCGCGTCAGCCTCTCGCCGGCGGCGTTGTCGTTGATTTTGTTGTAGGAATATTTGACGCCCCTGCGGCGGAAGCGCTCGAACTGGGTGGCTATGAGCGGCGACTCGTTCAGGTTCTTGCCCTCTTCCGAGTCTTCGTCGACCCAGAGCTGCGGAAACATGCGGGCGATGTCGAGCGGCATCAGGCCGGAGAAGATGGCGTTGCGCGCATATTGCGTGGCCGTCGGCAAGATGGAGCAGTAGGTGTCTTCCTCGATGGCGAAGTACTCGCCCAGCAGCGGCCTGACCGTGCGCCACTGGTCGAGGCGGAAATTGTCAATCAGAATGAAGAACACCTTCTTGCCGGCGTCGAGCAGGGGGAACACCTTGGCCTTGAAGACGTCGGGGCTCATGAGCGGCCGCCCCTCAGCGCCGTCGGTCCACGCGCGATAATTGCGCGCTACAAAGCGGGCAAAGGCCGCGTCGGCATCGCGCATCTGGCTGCGCAGCATCTCGTCCATGTTGGTTTCGCGGCCGCTGAGCTCGAGGTCCCAGTAGACCAGGCGGCCGTAGAGGCGCTGCCAGTCGGCAAAGTCGGCGCAGCGGCCGATGTCGTCGCTCAGGCCGATGAATTCGCGGCGATAGTCGGCGCCGGCGGTTTCGCTCACGAGCCTGTCGGCATGGAGGTTCTTTTTGATTGACAGCAGAATCTGGTTGGGGTTGACCGGCTTGATCAGATAGTCGGCTATGTTCTGGCCCACGGCCTGGTCCATGATGTTCTCTTCTTCGTTTTTGGTAATCATGACCACGGGCGTGTGGGGCAGCTGCTGCTTGAGCCGCTGCAGGGTCTCGAGCCCCGACAGGCCCGGCATGTTCTCGTCGAGAAAAATCAGGTCGGGGCGATTGGCGGCGGCAAGGTCGAGGGCGTCGCGGCCGTTGTTGACCGTGAGCACGTCATAGCCCTTCGCCTTCAGAAAGAGTATGTGGGGTTTAAGCAGGTCGATTTCATCGTCGACCCATAGAATTCTGGGTTGTGTCATAGAGCGCAAATTTACGAAAATATCCGTGTCGGGCGGTCTTGAAAGAATCATAAAATTTCCTAAATAAGAAAATTTGCCGTAACTTTGCGCAAAATTCGTCAGTTGACCATGCTTTTGAACAAGAAGAAGACATATCTGGTTGCGGCGATTGCAGCCGCACTGCCCTTTGGCGCCGCCGCCGACAACGACGGCATCATCACCCCCGCCGCCGTCGGACCGGAGGGCGCCGACAGCGTCGCCGTGTGCGAAACGGCCGCACTGCCCGGCGTCGTGTTCCTGCCGGCTGTCTACACAGGCTATGACCGCGCGCTGTCGTCGCTGGTGCGCCGGCTGCCCGACCGGGCCATGACCGACACCATTCCCGCCTGGCTTGCGCGCGAGGCCGACACGCGCCGCTTTGCGGCCGCGCTGATGCAGCACCACGCAATCAACTACCCCTGGCAGGTGCCCTACAACATCTCGACCATGGCCGCTCCGCCTAAAAAATATGTGGCCAAGGCCGACCCGACCACGGCCCTGACCGTCTTTGAAGAGGTCGGCGCCGCAGTGGCGCCCGTCGTGCCCCCGCCGGCCCAGCTGGCCGTGTCGGACATGGCGCGCCAGCACTGGCTCAACAAGCTCGGCGTGCTGCTGCAGTTCTCGCAGGCCTATGTCAGCTCAAACTGGTATCAGGGCGGCAACAACTCGCTGAACCTCATTGCCGACTTCACCTATCAGAGCAACCTCAACACCAAGTTCCACCCCAAACTGCTCTTCGAGAACTTCTTTCAGTGGCGCACGGCCCTGGCCTCGACCCCCGACGACCCCTACCGAAAATACAACCTCACCGAAAACCGCTTCCAGATTAACACGAAGTTCGGTTACAAGGCCCTCTACAACTGGTATTACTCATTCACCGGCATGCTGAAGACGCCGGTGTTCAACGGCTACAAAAACGGCACGCAGACGCGCACGGCCTCGCTCTTCTCGCCCGGCGAGCTCAACCTCGGTCTCGGTATGACCTACAACGGCAAGGCGCTCAAAGACCGCTTTACCGTGTCGCTCTCAATCTCGCCCGCGTCATATAACCTGAAGACGTGCATCGACCCCAAAATCGACGAGACGTCGTTCGGCATTGACCGCGGACGCAAGGTGTTCAACTCAATCGGTTCGAGTCTCGAGGCCAACTGGGAGTGGAAATTCTGCTACAACGTGGCGTGGAAGTCGCGCGTGTTCGCATTTACCGACTACGAGCATTTTCAGACCGACTGGCAGAACCAGTTCGCCTTCACTATCAACCGCTGGCTCTCGGCCAACCTCAACGTCGACATGCGCTACGACTCGTCGGCGCCCGCCGTGGGCCAATGGCGCCAGATTCAGCTGCGCGAGCTGCTGAGCCTCGGCTTCACCTACACGTTCACCACCCAGCCCCCGGCCTCCAAAATCTGACGTCGGCCGCCCGACGCTTTTTGCCGCAGTCTCGCAAATAATCGCTATATTTGCAACTGATATGAAACTGATTGACGTGAACTTTGGCCGTGTAGGGACGCACGGTTCGTGCGTCCGCCATAGCGGAAACAGGGTCCGGTGCAATATCGGCTGCCGTCTGCGGACGCACGGGCCGTGCGTCCCTACACGAAACTGTTGAAAATATGTCGGAACTCACTCAGAACCGGGGCCAGGGGCTGCTCATGGTGGCGCGCATCACCGTGGAGGCCGCGGCGGCGTTTTTCATAACGGCGTCGCTGCTCAACTACGGCGTGGCGTGCTCGCGGCTCGGGGCGGAATTTGCCGCCGTGCAGTTAGTGCCGGCCGCGGCGGCGCTGGCGCTGCCCGTAGTGGCGTTCTGGGTGGCGGTTACCCTGGTGTTCGGGCGCGTGTATTGCTCGACGGTGTGCCCCATAGGGGCGCTGACCGACCTGGCGGCGCGCATGAGACCGCGGCGCAAGGTCTACCGCTATGCCCGCGGCGCCACCCGGCTGCGCGTGGCCGCATTCACGGTCATCGGCCTGCTGCTTGCCTGCCGGATCGGCTTTGCCCGGCAGTGGCTCGAGCCCTATGGACTCTACGCATCTATAATCGAGACGCTCACGGCGCCGCGCGTGGGTCTGGCCACGGCCATCGCCGCCACGGCCACGGCCGCCATCGCTCTTGCGGGCTATCGGCGCGGCCGCCTGCTCTGCAACACGCTCTGCCCCGTCGGGGCGGCGCTGGGCTTCATGAGCCGCCGTGCCGCCTTCCACATCGACATCGACACCGACCGCTGCATTCAGTGCCGGCGATGTGCCGACGTGTGCAAGGCCCAGTGCATCGACCTCGAGAGCCACACGGCCGACATGAGCCGCTGCGTGGTCTGCTTCAACTGCCTGCCCGAGTGCCCCAACGACGCGATTGCCTACACCATGAGGCGCCACACCCTCTCAGACCCTCTGCTTCAGAAAATAAAATCATTGAAAACCCCCGAAATAGCTTCGACATGCGACAATACCTCGACCTCCTGCAAGACATTCTCACAAACGGAACCCTCAAAACCGACCGGACAGGCACGGGAACGCTGAGCGTCTTCGGCCGCCAGATGCGCTTTGACCTCGCCGACGGCTTTCCGCTGCTGACCACCAAAAAGCTCCACCTAAAGTCAATAATCCACGAGCTGCTCTGGTTTCTGCGCGGCGACACAAACGTGCGCTACCTGCAGGAAAACGGCGTGCGCATCTGGAACGAATGGGCCGACGCCGACGGCGAGCTCGGCCCCGTCTACGGCCGCCAGTGGCGCGCATGGCCCGACGGCCGCGGCGGCGTCATCGACCAAATTGCTCAGGTGGAGCGCCAGATCAAGGAGACGCCCGACTCGCGCCGCCTGATTGTCAGTGCCTGGAACGTGGCCGACATTCCGCAGATGGCCCTGCCCCCCTGCCACGCGTTCTTCCAGTTCTACGTTGCCGGCGGCAAGCTGTCGCTGCAGCTCTATCAGCGCAGTGCCGACTGCTTTCTCGGCGTGCCGTTCAACATCGCCTCCTACGCCCTGCTGCTGCAGATGATGGCGCAGGTTACCGGCCTCGAGCCGGGCGAGTTCGTGCACACCACCGGCGACACCCACCTCTACACCAACCACCTCGACCAGGCGCGCCTGCAGCTTGAGCGCACACCCCGCCCCCTGCCCCGCATGCGCCTCAACCCCGACGTGAAGTCGATTTTCGACTTCACATTCGACGACTTCACCCTCGAGGGCTACGACCCCCTGCCCCACATCGCCGCCACCGTCGCGGTCTGAATAACAAGAACGGCGACCCTCACGGGCCGCCGTTCCCTATCATCTATCTATCAATACATATACCTCTTATGTTGAAGTATACATCTCAATCGTCTTTCTGATTATTTCACCAGGGTCTTCACGCCGTTGATGATGTAGACGCCCTTGCCGGCATTGCTTACGCGACGGCCCTGCAGGTCGTAAATCACCGTGGCGCCGGTCTTCTCGGCAGTGCCGATTTCCTTGATGCTCGTGGTGTCTTCAACCTTGACGGCGGTGCTCATTGCGGGAGCGAGCTTGCTGTTGACGGTGAAGTAGCCGGCGGGAATATTCAAGGTGTAGTCGGAGGGCACTACGTTGAGGCCATCGAGGTTGATATCAAAGCCGTCGGTGGTCGCGCTGATGTTGGCATCGGGAATCTCGACTGCGACGGGAGTGGCGGTAGCCTCGTCGGCTGCAACGGCAGCTGCAGCGGCGGGGGTCAGCGTAACCTTGTGCGTCTCGGGGAAGTCGGCCGTTTTGGTCAGCGCGCCGCTGCCCTCGGCGTTCTTGATGTAGATGACGGTGCCTTCGGCGTTGATTGACAGATCGAGCTGAGTGTTCTTCACGTCATCGGCTGCGGCGTTCATCAGCGTCCAGTGCGAAGCCAGATTGGAGTGTACCCAGCGCAAAACCTGATAAGATGCACCCGAGCCGCAGTGAAGTGCGTTGAGGGTGATGCTATTACCCGGCGCAAGCAGGTTGGCGTATAACGATTTACCGTCCAGACTATAATAGCGCGAAATGGTATATGTGCCGGCATTGGCCGCGTCGTCAACCATTGTAATGGCAGTGTTGTTGGCGTTGGCCATCGGGCCTGCATACTTGCCGCTTACATAGTTTTTCAGTCGCACCTGACGCAAGGCGGCATTAACAACTTCTACTTCCCACAGATAGTTAAGCGAGTTGTCTACATTGGTGTTGCCGGTTGCAAGTTTGGTGGCATCGTCTGATTTGGGGCACATGTAGTAAGCGCTGTGCTGACGGTTGTTAATGCGGATAACCTTGCCGTCGAGACGCTCGAATGCGAGGGTCGAAGATACTTTGTTGCCGTTTTCGGGGTCAACTTCATTGAGGTATTTGTTGGCCTGCGCAACGGTCGTAACCGATTTGGGATCAGTGGTCTTGCCACTCAGCGCATATGCAATGTCGTCGTCGGATAGTACGTTTTTCAGCAGTTGGAATGAGCGAGTCTCGGCGGCGTAGTCAACATAAGAGGCAATTGCCTGCTCAACGTCATAATCGCTGACGCGCTCAATGTAGAACAGAGTTCCGACATTACTGGTTTGGGGCTCCGGATACCAACCGTTTGCTTTGACAAAGAAGTCGGCATTGATGCTTGAGTTGCCCAATGAGTTTGCAACGTCAAAACAGTTACTGCCCGAAGTGCTTTCCGCATCAGAGCAGAGAACGACACCGTTGGGGAACGGGGAGGTGCTGGAGAGGTTCCACTGTGCGATAGAACGGATATACACTGTGGTAGGCTCGTTGGTCAGCGTAACGTAACTGTCGCCACCTTCAAAGTGCATGCCGAGGTTGCCGCCTTCTTCCATGTCGCCGATAATGCTGTAAATTTTGTAACCGCCGTCAGCTGTCGGAACAATCTTCCAGATAGTATGCATGCCGGTTGCATACTGACGCAGGTGAACGCCTGCCGAGAGTCCGGCATTAGTGCGGGCAATCGTGCGGTCGGCTGTATAGACGCCGAGCAGGGTGCCACCGAAGCCGTCATCGTAACCGTTAGGGCTGCCGGTCAGGCCGCGGTTGCTGCGAATGACGTAGTAACCCTCTTCAATTGCAGCCGGGGCTACGCCTACGGGCTCAATTTTCCAGGCGTTGGCTGCTTCGTTACTTTGACCGGCCACATTGACTGAATGACCCAGGGCATATTGATACGTGATTCCGCCAACCGTGCGGCTGCCTACGGTGAGGCAACGGTCGTTATCATAATATTTCAGAGAAACGCCACCCTCGGTCGAGGTGTTGTTCTTGAACTCAAGTACAAAGCTGCCGCCGGCAATGGTCTGACCGTTGTCCGAGCCGTTTACATAAGTGTCGGAGGCGATATTGCGCAGTTTGAAGGTGTAGGTGTTTTCGACGCGCTTCAGTTGCCATTTTGCGCGAGTGCCGCGCTGGGGCAGAAGCTGGGCAATACGGTAATTGTCTACACCGAGAACGCCGAGATACTTGTAGTCAGTCTCCGATTCGCGGGGTGCGTAAATCAGATACACCAGCTTGCCGTCAAGTGCGTCAAACACGTTTTCAACAATCTCGTTGACCTGGCTTTCAGTGGTTGCGGCACTAATCTGGCTGATGTAGCCGTCGATTTCAGAAGGGTTGTGATAGAATTCCTTGATGTCGTTGAGACGTGCAATCTGTGTGGTCTTTACAGCGTCAACCGCACCGCGAATAATGCCGATTGCAGTGTTGTATTGGTCATCGGTCAGGGTTACGGAGTTGAGCTTCTGCAGATAATAGCGGTTGCCGCCGTCGGGGCCGGCAGAGGCTGCAAGGTAAATACCTTTGAAAGTGTCTTTGTTATAGCCGCCCGAGTGGTTCAATATATAACCGTTTACAGAGATGCGGTAGTAATTCACGCTGTTGACTGCAGATGCCGTCAGAGTGATTTCGCCGTTAGTTACGTTTTCTGTGTTAATGGCAGCTTTGTTGCCGCTGCGGGTAA
The DNA here is from genome assembly GCA_902495245.1 of uncultured Porphyromonadaceae bacterium. Taxonomy (GTDB): domain Bacteria; phylum Bacteroidota; class Bacteroidia; order Bacteroidales; family Muribaculaceae; genus UBA3263. Next base: position 40,050 of record CABUWI010000005.1, on the reverse strand, counting down.
TGAAGCCGGCGCCAGCAACGCTGTAGAGGTACTTTTTGCCTTCGTAAGTGATGATTGCAAACTGCTGGTTGACATTTTCGGCGCTTACGGCGATGTCATTGTTCCAAGAGCAGCCGTCTGTAGCCTCGGTGTTACCGCAGCAAGCAAGCTGCATGGCGTCGCCGAGCTGAGAGTAAAGGCCGCCGCGTTCTTGCGACTGAATGACGTAGACGGCACGGTTGTCGCTTTCGCCCGGAATTGAGCTGACAACTGTCGCATCATCAATGGTAACCGGATTGACCACTGCCGATGCCGACAGGGCGAAAGAGCCGAGCGCGAGCGCCATCAGCCCTTTCAGGGTTGTTGTAAATTTAGACATAAATGTAAATCGATGATTGATTATTATTGAATAAAAATGTGAAAGCTGAGGTACGGACACGACGAATCGCACGCGAAATCAGACTCATTTCGCGCGTAAACAGATGCAAAAATTTCGGTGTGTTTTTACAAAAAATTACCTGACCGCTATAATTTAGCAGCCGACAGCGCCCCGTTGAGGGGGGGTAATTACCTGATATTCAGACACTTAATCGATAGAATAAATAGATTGAGCACGCTTTTGCGTGTGGCAAATATACACACAAGCCCCGAAACGGCAAAATTCCCACCGATTTTTAACATTTTTTAATACGCGGTTAAGGGTGGGTGGAGCCGCGGATTCTTCCGCGGACAGCCGGAAAGGAGATTATCAATCTCCGGCAGTTTATGCTAATGAATCAGTCGATTACGTGCCGCCGCGGCCGCTTCATTTCGCGCGGCCGTATTTTTCTGTTAACCGAGATGCAATTTCTTTTGTTTCGGCCGCATTGCGTCCCGTGGTCTTCACGCGCAGGCTGTAGCCGTCTTCTTCCCACCACATCACGATGTCAACCAGTCCGTCATCGGTAATTTTATGAACATAGTTTTTGTAAGACCGACGGAACGGCAGCGTGGCGAGTACCCCTTCGACATACGGGCTGTTACACAAGCTTCTGGCATGGGCCACCATTTTGTCCTTGCCATGATGAGTCTGCAAATCAATCTTTTTTTGTGCGGGCTCAAGAGCCGACTCCACGAGCCGGACCGGGCGCACCGACTGCAGCCACGAGTCGAACGCCGGGCACCGACCGACATGTTCGGGTGCGTTGCTAAAGAATAGCGGCGATGAGAGGCACGCCCATTGCTCGGTGCGGGTTTTGCCGCTCGATTTAATTATCAGCTTATAGAAGTCGTTATGCCATAGTTCGGACGAATCGAAACCGACACAGAAAGTGCGCTGACAATAAGCGGCATTAAAACCTTCGGCAGCCGCGCACGCGCCGCCGTCAAATTCGACTTCGGCAGCGGTGTCCATATAGCTTTGAAAAGCAGCGACGTCGTCCGTGTCGACATGCGGCTTGACGAACATGTTCATCAAGATTTGAGGTAACGGATTGTTTCTATCGTAACAGGTTTTGTTGCAGTAATCCTGCACCGACATAGTCTCGGTAAGTCTGATTGAGGTCAAATCGCCGTCATGGCGCACCTTGGTTATTCCGGTATGGTCTCTAACCTGTTTAAGGAATGCTACAAAATTCTTTATGCGTGCATCGGCTTCGGCTTCCGTCTTACACAGAGGCCATTGGGAGAGTTCGTTGAAACACGCGACAGTCAGGCCACTCATACAAGTTGCATCATTTGTTCCGTCCACTCGTCGAGGAAGTCGTCGGGGTAGTCGCTGAGCGAGCCGTTGACGTCGCATGTAATTGGCGTGATGTCGGGCGAAATGCCGTCATCTTTGACGCCGAAATGCTGAATGATACCCTCCGAAGGTTGGAGAACGCGGTTTTTCATCGAGATGCGCAAGCCGTTGACAACGTGGTCGCTGTGGGTCTCTACAATGATCTGTAAATCTTTGGCCAAAGCCTGATTGACAAGAAACTCCATTATGCGGGACTGTGCGCGGGGATAAAGGTGTGCCTCAGGGTTCTCGACAATCAGGACGCTTCCCTTTTCGGCCAAAAGCGCGCCGACAATCACGGGCAGCACATAGCTATAGCCGAAGCCGACGTTAACGGGAAGGAACTCGCGGTCGCCGTTGTGAGAGTCAAGCAGCAACTCCAGACGCGTGCTGCCGACTTCTCTGACATTAAGCGCACCGCCTCCGAGAATTTCAGAGAGATAGCGGGCCACCGAGTCAACAAACTCCTTTGGCTGATGGGAGAGGGCGTTAAGCAGATTCTCGCCCTTTGTGCCAATCAGATTTGAAGGGAGAGAATCGTTGCGCTGCACGTCGTTGACAGGGCCGAGGCGCCCGGCCGAGATGTATGTTATATCTTTAAGCTGCTGAAGCACCGAGACATCTGATGTAGACGAGACAACACGGCGCAAACCGGTCTCAACATCATCTGATTGCGTTGATTGCGCGGCAAAACGGTTGTCGCCGTTCACCACAAAAGTGGTCAGTCGGCCAATCTGCTTTTTCTCGGCGTCAGGGCCAAACCCTATTTCAACCTCCTCCGAATCCGTTTCCAACCGGAATTTTATCTCGTCATTTTTGCTTCCAACAGACACGATTTCGGCAAAGGAACCAAGCTGCACCTGCGAGCCAACCACTAGCAGACTATCCAAATCATTGCGCTCTTTCATAGACTGACCCACGAGCAGCAAAGCCTGCGATAACGACGACTTGCCACGGCCATTATGACCATAAAGAATCGTTATCCTCGCCAGTCTGATTGTTTCTTTCCTCGCAAAACACTTGAAGTTTTGCAACGCGACAGACTTTATCATCTCACAAGTCTCTCTTTTCCTTTATCCAATTCCATAAAGTCATCGGCATCCAGCCTTTGTAATCTCCCGACATCTGCAGCACAATGATACTGTCATTGTCATCAGTATGTTCTCGTAATTTATCATAAATGTCTGCCGCACTAAATGAATTTTCAGAAACGGCAATCACCCAAAACGATTCCATCGGGTGCTGCCAGTTACCTGCGCCGGCCAATTCCTTTATCGCGTCGTAAAGCGAGCTATAATTGCGACCGGGCTGTCTGAGGTCATATGTTATGGCGTAGAAATTCATGAGTCAGAGTTGATTGCTGGTTTTCGTCGCAAAATTACAATAAATTTCCGACATTTGCAACACCGCGCGATTTTCAGAGCCAAGAGTTGCGGCGGCGCTTGACGGCAAACGACTCTTCGAGCAGGCGCACGAATTCTTTCATGGAGCGTTTGTGGTAGGTGTCTTTGAGAATATGAATGCAGCCGGTCATCTCGTTCGAGGGGACGTCGAGCGGCACGGCGCGGACGTCTCGCTCGCTGTAGATGGAGTCTTCGGCCAGGACGGTAACGAGGGTCGTTTCGCGTATGAGTTTCAGCAAGATGTTCACCTCGTTGAGTTCGATGCGAATATTGAAAGAGGCGTAGTCAGGGCCGATGCTGTCGAAGGCGTTGCGCGCCTGAAGCCCCTTTGAGGGCAAGGCGAGGTCATATTTGGCGAGTTCGGAAAGCGACACCTTGGCTTTTTCGGCCAGAGGGTGAGTGCAGTTGACCACGGCCGCCAGACTGTTCTGAAAGAGAATGTGCGACTCGACGTCGGCCACGGGTTGAGTGGGCTTGAAGGCGAGCACGAAATCGAGTTCGCGTTTTGCCAGCAGCTCCATCAGTTCACCCATGGGTTTGTAGATGATGTTGAGCTTGATGCGCGGATAAAGCTTCATGAACTCAAGCACGGTCTCGGTGAGTATCGGGCTGAACGAATAGGTAACGCCGATGGCGAGCGTGCCCGTTGCGAGCCGGCGCAGGTCGCCGATGCGGGCGGCGCAGCTGTCGGCGTCATAGAGCGTGCGCATGGCCGAGGGGAGCATGAGCTCGCCGGCCTCGGTGAGGCTGACACTGTGGCCGCCGCGCACGAACAGCTGCACATCGAGTTCCTCTTCAAGCTGCTTGATTTGCTGCGACAGCGAGCTCTGGGCAATGTGCAGCGCCTTTGCCGCCTCTGAAAAGCTCAGCAGCTGGGCGGCCTTAACGAAATATCTTAGCTGACGTAACTCCATTGATGGGTGCAAAGTTAGCGATAATTTACGACTATCTCGTAGCCGTGAACGAAAGTTTTTTCAACAGAAACACCGGGGCGGTGGCGCCGACAACCATTCCGAACACGATGAAGGCGCAGGTCAGGCCGTTGAATGCGAGCAGGTAGAAATAGTGGCCGAACAGGTCTTCGCGTGTGTGGTAGAGACAGAGGGCCAGCGCCTCGACCGTGCGATAGGCATACATGCCCGGAATCATTGGCAGCAGCGCCGGGAAGAAACACACCTCGGCGGGACATTTTATGCGCGGGGCCAACAGCACGGCGAGCAGCCCGACGGCCACCGAGGCCGCCGTCGAGGCCGCGATTATGTGCATGCCCCCGAGGGCGGGCAGCGTCAGGGCGTAGCGCAGGCCGTGGCCGGCGGCGGCGATGATGCCGCAGGTCATGTAGGCCCGTCGGGGAGTGTTGCTGATACAGGAAAAACCGATTGCCGCTATCGCCGCAAACAATCCGTCCTGAAAAATATTTATCAGAAATTCGGTCAAAACCATTTCAGATCCAACAGAAAAATTCCGCCGCACAGACCAGCCGCCAGGCAGCCGGTGAGCACGGCCGCATCGCAGAATCGGCTGAACGCACAGAGATAGTGGCGGTCAAGCATGTCGCTGACCGCATTGATGTAGGGCACGCCCGGAATCAGATAGAGCACACTCGTGGCCAGCGCTATCTCGGGCGTGGAGCCGAGGCCGAAGACATGGCCCGCGGCACTCAGCGACGCCGAGAAGAAGGCCGCGCAGAACACGGCCGCCCTCACGTCGCGCCCGGCCTCGACCATGAGCTGCCTGAGGCGGAAGCCGGCCATGGTGGCGAGCAGCACGATGGCCATGGCCACGGCGTCGCCGCCGAACAGCCGGCAAAACGACGCGTTGGCCACGCTTGCAAGCACCAGCACCTCGGCGCGCGGCGCCGGGGGCGTGCGTTTTATCCGCTCCAGACGTCTGACGGCGCCCTGCAGACCGCAACGTCCGTCGGCGACCGCCCAGCTCAGGCGGCTCAGGCGCGCGTTGAGGCTGAAACTGATGCCGCAGCGGGCCGCGCGGCTCATGGCCGTGGCGCCCCCGACGGCCACGTGGACGTGGGCGGGCATGATGCAGAGGTCGGCCTCAAGGCCGAAGGCCCGCGCCATGCGCCGCGCGTTCTTCTCGATGCGTATGCAGGTTGCGCCGCAACCGAGCAGCCACGCGCAATAGTCGGCGAGAAAGGCGGCCGCGGCCGCGGCATCACAGGTCTTCGAAGTCATCGTCTTCGTCGGCATCGCCGGGCGCATAAAAAATATCCTTCTCCCGGCCGATGTCGAACAGACGCGGCCGCGGCCGCTCGTCGCGCCGACACTCGGTCAGATACCTCTCTACCGCCCTGAACAGGAATGCGGCAAACAGCACTCCGGCAATCACACACCAGACAATCATTGAATGATTCATAACCATAACGTTGCTTTTAAGTTTGAACAGCGCAAAGTTACGGCGCACGCTCCCGATGACGAAGCGTTCAGCGCGGGAAATTCCTATACCGGCCATCGCCGCTGGCGATGGCCGGTATGCCAAAGGGTAGGGACGCACGGTTCGTGCGTCCGCTTTACGGAGAGTATAACCCACTGCAATATTGGGCGTTACCGCGGACGCACGGACCGTGCGTCCCTACTCCGAGGCGTTCCCTCGTCCGCGACGGTGGCGGAGGGTCAGTCGGGTTTGGCGACGATGCCGAAGCCTTTGCGGCCGTTGAGGGCGATGGGCAACGGGGAGTCGAAGCGGACAATGCGCAGGTGTTGGCTCTCGTAGAGGGCGGGGCGGGCGTCGAGATAGCCGACGTCGTAGAAGCCCGTGCCATTGTCGATGGTGAAGTAGCCTACGCCGACACTGGTGAGGTTCTGGAAGAAGTGGGTGCCCTGACTCGGCTCGATGCGATAGCCGGGCAGTGAGGACTCGACTATGAGGCGCGCCCCGGAAATGTGGGGCCACTTGACGGGAATGCCGAGCGCGGGGTCGGACGAGCCCCAGCGCCCCGGGCCGATGAGCAGGTAGGGCTCGCCGGCGTCGAGAAAGCCGCGGTTGAGCTTTTCGATTTCGCGGGCAATGGCGGGCGTGGCCGAGGAGCTGAACGCCTCGGGGCGGACGTACATGACGGTGCTGACGCCATCGATGTTGCCGTTGCCCAGGGCCGAGGTTGAGCGCAGAATGACGCGGTCGTCGGGCAGAGAGAGCACGGCCTCGTCGCCCGTTTCCTTCTTGTCGACGATTGGGCGAATCTGAAGCCAGTAGATGGTGCCGTCGTTGGCGGCGTTGACTGTTCCGGCAAACTCGATTTCGACGGGGCGCCCCATTTCGCGCTGACCTGTGCGGAGCATGAAGTCGGCGGCCTCGGCCAGGGGGAAAGAGCCGTGGTTGAGCATGTTGGCAAACGTAACGACCTTGCGGCCGGGACCGGCGTCGGTGTCGCGAATCACCTGGTCGTCGGGGTCGAAGGTGGAGACCATGAACTTCAGCGAGCCGTCGGCGGCCACGTGTTGCACGCGCAGGGCGCGGAGGTTGAAGCCGTCGTCGGCCGTGAAGTCCGAGGGGGCGTCGGGGGTCATGTCGAGTGCGAGCATGCGGGTCTGCGTGTCGCGCAGGGCCAGGTCGAGCGTGCTGGTCTGGAGCACCTTCGTCGGGTGGGCGGGCGAGAATCGCAGAGCCGTGCCCCCTTCGACTATGGTCTTGCCCAGTCCGACGGCCACCTGCACCACGCCCTCTTCGGCGCGCTCGGCCCCGAGGGGATAGTAGTTGAGCGAGCGGCCCACGCCCGAGAACGACGGGAAGTAGAGGTCGGCATGGCGCACGCCGACGACCTCCTGGACGATGACGGCCATCTTCTCCTGGTCGATGACGTTGGACGTGGCGGTCATGTAGGCCTTCGAGTCGGCATAGAACACGGAGGCATAGACGCTCTTGACGGCATCGGCCAGCATGCGCAGCGTGCGCTCGCGGTCGTCAGGCCGGTTCTGAATCATGTAGGTGGCATAGACGCCGGCAAAGGGCTGATAGTGCGAGTCTTCGAGCAGCGACGATGAGCGCACGGCCAGCGGCTTGTCAACAACCTCGAGCAGGGCGCGGAGGTCGTCGACAACGTGGTCGGGCAACTTGGCGGCGATGAAGGCGGCGTGGATTTCCGAGTCGGGGGCGTCGCTCAGCGCCAGCGGATAGAGTCCGTTGGCGGCCATGAACTCGTCGAACAGGTCGGTGCAGAGCACGACCGTTCGCGGAATGGTGATGTTCACCTTGGTGCCTTCGAGGGCGTCGGTCTGCGGGTATTTCTTGATTATGGAGTCGATGAAGGCGAGGCCGCGCCCCTTGCCGCCGAGCGAGCCCTTGCCGATGCGGGCAAAGTTGCTGTAGCGGTCAAAGCGGTCTTTCTGGAAGACGGCCACGACGCCGCGGTTTTTCATGCGGCGGTAGCTCACGATGGCGTCGAGAAAATGGAGGCGCGCCTGCGGCACGTCGTCGAGCGAGCGGGTGCGGTGCTGCTTGATGACCTCGGCAATGGGGAACATTGCGCGCGAATAGAGCCAGCGGCTGATGTCGTTGCGCTTGGCGTGATAATAGAGCGTGGCGTCGGGAATCTCCATCATCTTATACTGCAGGTCTTTGAGCGAGGTTATGCGCATGATTTCGGCGCCAGTGGCGGGGTCGCGCATAATGAAATCGCCGAAACCGAAATTCTCGGTTATTGCGTCGCCCAGGTCGACGGGCAGTTTCTTTGAATTCTTGTCGAGGAAGATGCCATGGAACTCGTCCATGCAGAGGCGGTTTTCCGACTCGCTGCTCTCGACGATTATCGGCACGTAGGCGTCGCGCTCTCTGATGTAGCGCGCAAGGCTCAGGCCGGCGCGGCTGTCCTTCAGGCCGCCGCGCATGAAGCTGACGTCGGTGATGACGCCGAGCATGTTCTCGCCATACTTGTCGTAGAGCTCGACGGCCTCTTCGTAGTTACGGGCCAGCACCACCTTGGGGCGGCCGCGCATGCGCAGCATCTGCTCGTGTTCGTTCAGCGCCTCGGTCGAGAAGTGGAGGCTCTGCTGCAACAGAAACTTATAGAGATGGGGCAGCACCGACGAGTAGAACCTCACGGAGTCCTCGACGAGCATTATTGTCTGAATGCCGACGGTGTTGACGTCGTGGTCGGCGTTCATGCGGTCTTCGAGCAGCTTGATGATGGCCAGCAGCAGGTCCATGTTGCCGAGCCACGAAAAGACGTAGTCAACGGCCGAGAGGTCTTCGTTGGCGAGGCGGCGGCTCACCTCCTTGCTGAAAGGCGTCAGCACCACCACGGGCGTTGCCGGCGCCAGGGCGCGGATTTCGCGCAGGCCGCTGAAGCTCTCGCCCGGGTCGGGGCCGGGCATGGCTATGATGAGGTCGAAAGCCTTGTCGGCCAGCACGGCCATGGCCTCGGCCGTGTCGTTGACGCGCGTAACTCGCGGCGGCGACGACAGGTTCAGCGCCACGTATTCGAAATAGAGCTGCTCTTCGACGCGGCCGTCCTCTTCCATCATGAAGGCGTCGTAGGGCGAGGCGATGAGCAGCACGCTGTGGATTCGGCGCTGCATCAGCTCGTTGAAAGCCGTGTCGCGCAGGTAGAGCCGGCTACCGTAGTTTTCCATATTGTTTTATATCGGTTTTTGATTCGAAAGAACGCAATCGCAAAATTACAAAGAAAACGAAAGAAAAGCAAAAAACTTTCGCTTTCGTATTTTTATATTGCTGGTTTTCAGCAGAAAAACTTCGATGGGTCTGTTTGCCGGGCAAACTACCGCCTGCCGCATCTGAAAAGGCAGTGGGGCGGAGTCGAAAAAAATGCGTAACTTTGCGGTGTGATAGGGCTTAAACGACTCGATTGGTTCATGCTCAAGCAGTTTTTGCCGCTGTTTGCCATGACGTTCTGTATCTGCACGTTCATCGTGCTGATGCAGTTTCTGTGGCTCCACATGCAGGACCTCGTAGGCAAGGGGCTGGGCATGGGCATGCTGACTGAGCTGTTTTTCTATGCGGCGCTGTCAATGGTGCCGATGGCGCTGCCGCTGGCCGTCTTGCTGGCAAGCCTGATGACGTTCGGCAACATCGGCGAGAGCTTCGAGCTGACGGCCATGAAGGCGGGGGGCATCTCGCTGTTCCGCGTGATGAGGCCGCTGATTGTGCTGATGGTGTTCGTGGCCATCGGTGCGTTTTTCTTCCAGAACAACGTGCTGCCCGTTGCGCAAACCAAGATGTGGACGCTGCTGAAGTCGATGCGCCAAAAAACGCCCGAGCTCGACATCGTGGAGGGCGAGTTCAATTATCAGCTGCCCAACATCAACATCTACGTCGGGGCTAAAAACCGCGAGTCGGGCATGCTCTATGACGTGATGATCTACGACCTGCGCCAGGGCTTCGAGCGGTCGCGCGTCATTCTGGCCGACAGCGCCACGCTGCGCACCGCCCCCGACAAGACCCACCTCTATCTGACGCTCCACACGGGCGAGCTCTTCGAGAACCTGCGCGAGAGTTCGGGCGGAATACGCTCCGAGCGCAACCGCCTTTATCGCCGCGAGGAGTTCAAGACGAAGATGATTTCGGTGGCCTTCAACATGAACCTCGAAATGATTGACGAGGGCGACATTCGCGCCACCTATGCCGGCAAGAACGTCAAGCAGCTGACCCACTCCATCGACTCGATTCACCACCGTCTCGACTCAATCGGCGCCAAGACGGCCGACGAGATTGCTTCGGAAAAAATCATAGGGCTGCAGCCGGCCGACATTCCGGCGGCCGAGAGGGGCGCCGACGTGCGCCCGCGCCTGACCTACGACCCCGACTCGGCGCGCACGGCCATGTCGTCCGAGGGGCGCCGGCGCCTGATTCAGCACGCGCGCTCGGGCCTCGAGCAGAAGCGCATGAACTACATCAGCCGCTCATATTACACCAAAGACGAGCGCTCGATTCTGCGGCGCCACGGCATCGAGCTCCACCGCCGCTTCACGCTGTCGCTGGCCTGCCTGGTGTTCTTTTTCATCGGCGCGCCGCTGGGCGCCATCATACGCAAGGGCGGCATCGGCACGCCGCTGGTCATCAGCGTGTTCCTGTTCATCTTCTACTACATCATCGACAACACGGGCTATCGCCTTGCGCGCGACGGCGAGCTGCCGGTGTGGCAGGGCGTCTGGCTCAGTTCGGCCGTGCTGCTGCCGCTGGGCATCTTCGTTACCTACAAGTCGGTCAACGACTCGGCCGTGTTCAACGCCGACAGCTACATGAGGCTGCTGCGCATACTCACCGGCAAGAACACGCGCACGCTCGGCGTCAAGGAGGTGATTATTGAAGACGTCAGCACCGAGGGCGCCCTGGAGCGACTGGAGCAGACGCGCGAGAGCTGCCGGAAATTTCTGGAGCGCTACCGCCGCCCCGCGGGCTACGCGGCCTACTGGCGCGGCGGCATAGCGTCGGCCGACATCGCGGCGCTCAACGCACAGCTCGAGCCGACGGTGGCCTACGTTGCCAACACGCGCTCGCAGCGCCTCGTCGACGAGCTCAACTCCCTGCCCGTCATCGAAAACTTCCGCATTCTCCACCCTGCGCGCGGCTCGCGCTGGTCGGCCCTGTGCATGTGGGTCTTCCCCGCGGGGCTGACGGTGTGGCTGCTGTCGCTGCCCTGGCAGCGGCGCCTGCTGCGCAACGTGCGCAAAATTGAAAACATCATTCCCGAAATACAAAAAGTCCTGACCCATGAACAGCATTAAACTCGACTCAATAGAAGAGGCCATCGAAGCCTTTCGGCAAGGCCAATTTGTAATCGTCGTCGACGACGAAGACCGCGAAAACGAAGGCGACCTCATTATCGCGGCCGAAAAAATCACGCCCGAGCAGGTCAACTTCATGCTCAAGAACGCGCGCGGGGTGCTCTGCGTGCCGCTGACCATGAGCCGCGCGCGCGAGCTCGGCCTCGACCGTCAGGTCGAAGAGAACACGTCGGTGCTCGGCACTCCGTTCACCGTAACCGTCGACAAGCTCGAGGGCTGCTCGACGGGCGTGAGCATCAACGACCGCTGCGCAACAATCCGCGCCCTGGCCGACCCGGCGTCAACCCCCTCCACCTTCGGCCGGCCGGGCCACATCAACCCGCTCTATGCCCAGGACTACGGCGTGCTGCAGCGCACGGGCCACACCGAGGCCGGCGTCGACCTGGCGCGCCTTGCGGGGCTGCAGCCCGTTGCGGCGCTGATGGAAATCATGAGCGACGACGGCACCATGGCCCGACTGCCCGAACTGCGCCGCAAGGCCGACGAGTGGGGCTTCAAGCTCATCTCGATTGCCGACCTCGTGGCCTACCGCAACCGCACGGAGTCGCTCATCGAACAGGGCGTCGAGGTCGACCTGCCCACGCGCTGGGGCCGGTTCCGCGCCATTCCCTTCCGCGAAAAGCGCAACGGCCTTGAACACATAGCCCTGGTCAAGGGCGACCTGAGCGGCGACGAGCCGGCGCTGGTGCGCGTGCACTCGTCGTGTGCCACGGGCGACATTTTCGGCTCTCACCGCTGCGACTGCGGCGAGCAGCTTCACCGCGCCATGGAGGCCGTCGAGCGCGAAGGGCGCGGCGCAATCGTATACCTGATGCAAGAAGGCCGCGGCATCGGCCTCATGGAAAAGATGAAAGCCTACAAGCTCCAGGAAGAGGGCATGGACACCGTCGACGCCAACATCTGCCTGGGCCACAAGGCCGACGAGCGCGACTATGGCGTGGGCGCGCAGATTCTCAGGGCAATCGGCGTCAGCCGCATGCGCCTGATGAGCAACAACCCCACCAAGCGCATCGGCCTGCAGGGCTACGGGCTCGAAATCGTCGAGACCGTGCCCATCGAGGTCGAGCCCAACGAATATAACCGCAACTACCTGCGCACCAAACGCACGCGCATGGGCCACGACCTGCACCTATGATCGAGGTCAGCGACATTCACAAGCGCTTCGAGCGGCTGGAGGTGTTGCGCGGCATCTCGCTCGCGGTCGACGACTCGGAGGTCGTGGCCATTGTCGGGCCGAGCGGCGCCGGCAAGACCACCCTGCTGCAAATCATGGGGTCGCTCGAGCGCCCCGACTCGGGCACGGTGCGCATTGACGGCATCGACCTCTTCAGGCTCGGCGACAACAAACTGGCCGCCTTCCGCAACCGCCACATCGGCTTCGTGTTCCAGTTCCACAACCTTCTGCCCGAATTCACGCTCGAAGAAAACGTTGCGCTGCCGGCCCTCATCGGCGGCGCAGCGCGCTCAAAAGCCATGGACGCCGCGCGCGACCTGCTGGGCTATATGGGGCTCGGCAAGCGCCTGACCCACAAGCCATCGCAGCTGTCGGGCGGCGAGCGCCAGAGGGCGGCCGTTGCCCGCGCGCTCATCAACAACCCCCAGGTTGTGCTTGCCGACGAGCCGAGCGGCGCGCTCGACTCGGCCAACCGCGACGAACTTCACCGCCTCTTCTTCGAACTGCGCCGCGACCGCGGCCAGAGCTTCGTCATCGTGACCCACGACGAAGGCCTCGCCGCCATGGCCGACCGCACCATTCGCCTGGCCGACGGACGCCTCGTGCAATAAACGGCCCCGTGCGTGCGTTAAAGGGTTAGTCATGAAGAATTTTTTCCATACCATATACCGTTCAGTAATTCTTGCCTCCCTGTGCCTTCTTCTCTTCCCGGAGAGGGCCGGAGCATTCGACCTTGACGCCTATGCGCCCAAATCGGTGCTCAGTGAAGGCAAGTGGGTGAAAATCAGCGTCGACGAAAGCGGCATGCACTGCATTCCGGCCGCCACGCTCAAAAGCTGGGGCTTCAGCGACCCGTTCAGGGTGCGCGTCTATGGCTACGGCGGCCGCATGCTGCCCGACATTCTCGGCGCCGACACCTACATCGACGACCTGCCGCCCGTAGGCTCGGTCGTTACCGACAAGGGCCTGACCTTCTATGCCGTCGGCCCGGTGCAGGTCGACATGTCCGAGGCCGGCCAGCTGAGCCATTCGGTCAACCCCTACAGCAGCTTCGGCTTCTACTATCTCACCGAGACCACCGAGGCCGTCCCCGCCATCGAAACGGGCGGCACCGCGCTGAGCTCGACCGACGGCTGCGCCACCACGGCGCCCCGGCTGCTGGTCCACGAGCAGGAACTGACCTCCATCGGCAACTCGGGGCGCATGTTCGTGGGCGAGGACTTCCGCACCACGCGCACGCAGACCTTTCCCTTCGCGCTCGAGCGCCGCGTGGCCGGCACCACGCTCACACTCAAGTCGAGCTTCGTGGCCGCCGTGCTCTCGACCTCTGCCACTCTGAAACACATGGCCGACGACACCGAGCTCCCCTTCCGCTCGTCCGACCAGCTCAACCGCGTGTCGGGCGAGAGCGGCGCGTGGGGCACGCAAAGCGTCAGCACCAAGACCTTCAGCCACGAAGGCGACAAGATTGACATCACCCTGACACTCACCACCACCGGCACCGTGCGCTCGGCCTATCTTGACTATCTGACCCTGAGCTACACGCGCTCGCTGGGCGGCTCGGAAGAGTTTCTCAGCACCTCGCCGCAGATTGCCTCGGAAGGCGCCGGCGCCGCAGGCACTCACGTCTGGGACGTTACCGACCCCGTCAACCCCTACCGGCTCGAAGTGGGCGCGGCGGGCGCATGGCGCAACGACCGCGCCGGCGTGCGCCGCTATGCCGTCTGGAGCGAGAGCGACAACATGCCCGCGCCCCGCAAGGTGGCCGACATCAAAAACCAGAACCTCCACGGCGACACGGCCATGCCCGACATGGTCATCATCGCCCCCGACGCATATATGGACGCGGCCAACGACCTGGCCGACCTTCACCACGGCTATCAGGCCGACCCGCTCACGGTGGCCACAGTGCCGCTTGACCGCGTTCTCAACGAGTTCGGCTCGGGCGCATTCGACCCCGGCGCCATTCGGCGCTACCTCAAGATGCTCTACGACCGCGGCGAAGCCGCCGGCAAGCCGCTGAGCTACGCGCTGCTAATCGGCAAGGGCACGTTCGACAACCGCAACCTCACGGCCGCGGGCCGCAGCCAGCTGGCCCCGATGCCACTGTGGATGAGCGAGAACTCGCTAAACGACAGCCAGTCATACTCGACCGACGACTATTTCGGTCTGCTCAGCGACAACGACGGCACCCGCCCCGCCGCCGAGAAGCTTGACATCGCCGTGGGGCGCATTCCGGCCACCTCGCGCCAGGAAGCCGCGACCGCCGTCGACAAAATCCGCCAGTATCTCTACTCCATGCCCTCGGGCGCATGGCGCACACGCATGACCCTGCTGGCCGACGACGAAAACCAGGGCCAGCACATGGACCAGGCCGAACGCCTGATCTCCAACCTGCAGAGCGGACGTGCCGGACGCCACATGCTCGTCGACAAAATCTACTGCGACGCCTACGTGCGCGCCAACTCCACCTATCCCCAGGCGCGCGAAGAGCTGTTCGGCGACTTTGCCGACGGCATCAACATCTTCGCCTTCATCGGCCACGGCTCGCCCACGGCCCTGGGCTCGAAGCTGATAATCACGCCCGTCGACTTCCGCGACCGTTTCCACATTCGGCGCCTGCCCTTCTTCTATGCGGCCACGTGCTCGTTTCTCCACTGGGATAGCGACATCACCTCCAAAGCCGAAGAAATGATGTTCCAGGCCGACGGCGGCTTCATCGGCTGCATCTCGGCCCTGCGCCCGGTGTTCATCACCAACAACGGCACGCTGAGCGCCGCCTTCGGCCTCACTCTGGGCGAAACCGACGAGCAGGGCAACCCCCTTTCGATAGGCCAGATCTACATGCGCGCAAAAAACCGCGTCAACAACGACTCGAACAAGCTGCGCTACGTCCTCATGGCCGACCCGGCGCTGCGCCCCGTGCTCCCCGCGGCCCGCATGACGCTCGACGCCATCAACGGCATCGCCGTCAGCTCCGACGAGCCCTTCACGGCCATGGCGCGCCAGAAGCTCACTCTGACCGGCCGCATTCTCAACCCCGACGGCACCGAGATGACCGACTTCAACGGCACCGTCTCGGCCACCCTCTATGACGCCGAATTCTCCACCACCTCCCACGGCTACGGCGAAGGCCGTCAGGTAACCTTCGAGCAGAAAGGCGGAATGCTCTTCACGGCCGCCGGCACGGCCACCGACGGCCGCTTCACCGTCAACGTGCAGATGCCCGCCGTCATCGCCGACAACTTCCGCCCCGCCACGCTCAACCTCTTCGCCACCGAGTCGGACAAGGACGACGCCACCCGCCGCCACGCCTCGGCCATCAGCCGCGACCTCTATGCCTTCGGCTATGACGAAGACGCCGAACCCGACACCGAAGTGCCCGTAATCGGCTCCATGACGCTCAACGACAGCTCGTTCAAGCCCGGCGGCAAGGTCAACACCGACCCGCTGCTGCTGGCCACGGTCAGCGACAACACGGGCATCAACCTGTCGTCGGCCGGCGTGGGCCAGAAAATGACCCTCACCATCGACGAGCGCGAAACCTTCAGCGACCTCTCGATTTACTTCACCCCCGACCCCGTGCCGACGCGCGGAGCCATGTCGGGCTCGCTGGCCTACCCCCTGAGCGGCCTCGAACCCGGCGCCCACACGCTGCGCCTGCGCGTGTGGGACATTGCAGGCAACTATGCCGACCGCACGCTCGACTGCCGCGTGGTCGAGGGCCTCGCCCCCGAAATCTACGAAGTCTTCACCGACGCCATGCCCGCCCGGACGCAGGCCCGCTTCTACGTGCGCCACAACCGCCCCGACCAGATGGTCAAGGTCAAGATCAGCGTCTACAGTCTGCAGGGCACACCCCTGTGGAGCGCCGAAACCGAAAGCCGCTCGAACATGGAGACCACCCTGCCGCTGACGTGGGACCTGCGCGACACCACGGGACGCCGCGTGAGCCGCGGAATCTACGTGTACCGCGCCGAAATCAGCAGCGGCGGCTCGACCATGACCACCAAATCGAAAAAAATGGCTGTCGCAGCCGAATAAACCCGAAATACACCGACCCTTGAACAACAACAGCAACGAAAAGAACATAACGGTCTATTGCGCGTCGAGCCCCGACGCCCCCGCCCGCTTCACCGACCTTGCCCGCGAACTCGGGCGCCTGGCCGCCCTGGCGGGCTACGGCACGGTTACCGGCGCCGGCACCACC
This sequence comes from uncultured Porphyromonadaceae bacterium, assembly GCA_902495245.1. Classification (GTDB taxonomy): domain Bacteria; phylum Bacteroidota; class Bacteroidia; order Bacteroidales; family Muribaculaceae; genus UBA3263. The sequence goes on along the minus strand of CABUWI010000005.1, from coordinate 23,768 downwards.
GGCCTGATGGGCGCCGTTGTCGACGGCACCCTCTCAGTGAGCGGCGGCCGCGCCGTGGGCGTCATTCCGCAATTCATGGTTGACCGCGGCTGGGCCAATCCGCTCATGACCGAACTCCACATAACGCCCGACATGGCCGCGCGCAAGCAGAGCCTGGCCGACCTTGGCTGCGCCGCCGTGGCCCTGCCCGGCGGAGTGGGCACCCTCGACGAGCTGATGGACCTGCTGGCCCGATGCCAGCTCGGCCTCTACACTCGCCCAGTGGTGATTCTGAACGCCGACGGCTTCTATGACAACCTGCTGGCCCAGCTTGACCACGCCGACGCCTGCTCCATGATGCGCCATCTGGGCGCCGACGACACTCCGCTCTGGCACGTTGCCCGCACCCCCGCCGAGGCTATCGCCATTATTGACGGCGCCGCCCGCTGACTCAGCCTATGGAACCGACCCTGCGCATAGTGCCCGCCGCGTCCGACTCGGCCCTGCTCGCCTCCCTGGCGGCCGTCATGGCCGTCGGGCTGTTCTGCCTGCCCACTCTGCGCCGCATACTCACCGACATGCTTCGCCGCCTGTTCAGGCGCAACCGCAACGCAACCACCACCGAGCTCACCCTGAGCGAGCGCCTCGTCGTTGGCGTCGGCATCGGCCAGACGCTCGTGTTCGAGGCCCTGACGCTCTATGCCCTCACGGGCGCCACCGCCCAGCCGCCGCTTGCGGCCATGGGCGGCCTGCTGATTCTTGCCGCCGCCCTGTTCGGCGTGCAGCTGGCCGGCTATGCCGCCACGGGCTATGCCTTTGCCGACGCCGAAGCCACCCGCTCGTGGCTCTATGTGTTCATTCTCAGCCAGGTGCTCACGGGCTATCTGATTGTGGTGCCCGCCCTGGGCGCCCTGCTCTATCCGGCGCTCTCGGTGTGGTTCATCGTCGCCGCGGGCGTGTGCTACCTGCTGTGTCGCATATTGCTCTATATCAGGGCTTTTGGAATTTTTTACACTGATTTTGGGTCGATTTTCTACTTTTTTTTGTATCTTTGCACCCTGGAAATAGTGCCCTTGCTGCTCGTGCGAGCGGTGTCGCCTTTCTTTTCCACCCTATTTTGTTGAACACTTCAACCACACAACGCAAACGCAAAAACAGTTGCCTGCACAGATAGACATGAAGCCGATACACAAGATTCTCATTTCACAACCGCGCCCTCAAGCAGACAAATCGCCATATTTCGACATTGAAAAGAACCGTGCCGTCGAGCTCGTGTTCCGCCCGTTCATCAAAGTCGAAGGCCTGACATCTCGCGAGTTCCGCCAGCAGAAAATCTCCATCTCCGACTTCTCGGCAATCATCTTCACCGCCCGTCAGGCAGTTGACCACTTTTTCCGCATCTGCGAAGAAACCCGCTTCCAGGTGCCCGACACGCTCAAATACTTCTGCTCGTCAGAGAGCATTGCCCTCTACCTGCAGAAATACATACCCTTCCGCAAACGCAAAATCTTCGCCTCGCCCACCGGCAAGTTCGAAGACCTGATTCCCATTCTGCAGAAGCACCACAAAGAAAAATACCTCTTTGCCGTTTCAGACGTGAGCAAAGACGTGCTTGCCAACCTCGAAAAAAGCAAGCTGCAATACACGCGCGCAATCATGTATCGCACCGTGCCCAACAACTTCGGCCCCGACGAGGCGTTTGACTACGACATGCTCGTGTTCTTCTCGCCCGAAGGCATCAAGGCGCTCCAAAGCAACTTCCCTAACTTCGAGCAGGGCGACATTCGCATAGCCACCTTCGGCTCGGCCACCGCGCGCAGCGTGCTCGACGCCGGCCTGCGCCTCGACCTCGACGGCTCGCAGAGCGCCACCAAATCAATCACCGCCACCCTCGACGCCTACATTCACGAAATCAACGGCGACGAAGAAGAAGAACCGGCCGACGACGTCGCCGGCGACGACACAGACGCTGACGATGAGCAACAACAGCCCGCAGACTCCGGCCAAACCGACATTCAGACTGCCTAAGTCAGAGCGCCTCTGCTCGACCGCAGCCATCGACGCGCTCTTCGCCTCGGGCAAGGGCGCGTTGGCCTACCCCCTGCGCATGCTCGCGGCGCCCGCAGGCGCCCCCAGGAGCCGCTTTGTAATCGTCGTGCCCAAAAAGCGCCTGCGCCACGCCGTTGACCGCGTGCTCATGCGCCGCCGCATACGCGAGGCCTACCGCCTGAACCGACCCGCCGACGCCCCCGCCGAGGCCCGCGACCTGGCATTCATCTACGTGGCCGACACCACGCTTGACTTTCACCGCGTCGAGGCAGCCATGAAGCGCCTGCTCGCCTCGCTGACGTCATGAACCGCCGCCACGGAAATCGCGACGCCCACGCCCCCCGTAGGGACATGCCTTCGGCATGTAACCCGCAACACACCGTCGGTCAAAAACGTGCCAAAGGCACGTCCCTACTCTCCGGAATCGACAAAGGCACGTCCATACGCGCTGCTGTCGCCGAACTGCTGATTCTGCCCATACGGTTTTATCGCGCCTACATCTCGCCGCTCACGCCGCCGAGCTGCCGCTTCACGCCCACCTGCTCGCAATATGCAATCGAAGCCCTGCGCAAACACGGCCCGCTTAAGGGCCTTTGGCTCGCCCTGCGACGCATTGCCCGCTGCCACCCCTGGGGCGGAAGCGGATATGACCCTGTTCCATAAATAGTTAAATATCGTTAAAAATTGGGGGGGTAGTTATTGTTTGTTAAAATTATTGCTGTAATTTTGCATCGAAATCACACAATGCAGAGGCATACATTTTAACAATAACTATAATCCTATCAATCTGATGAACAAATTTTTACTCCTTTCAGCCCTGCTCTCGGCAGGCCTGACAATGACGGCAGCGACCGACACAAAGGTCGACGTAACCGTCGGCGACTGGAAGTTCGCGGCCGAACGCTTTGACAAAGGCGTCAGCATCAGCGAAATCACAAACACCGGCTCCAACGGCGACGTTGACTTCACCACAGCCACATTCAGCAACGAAAACGGCGAAAACAAGATTTTCAACATTCGCCCGCGCGTGTTCCGCGGCTGCACCGCCCTCACCGACATCACTCTGCCCGCATCCCTCGAAAGCTTCATGCCCATGGCCGCCGACGAGTTCTTCAACACCGACCTCACCGGCAACGGAACCGCCCAGTCTGCGAAGCTCGAACCCTCGGAAGAGCACCCAGACAGGAAGCCTTTCGGTAACGCAGACTTTGAGCTGAACACCACAGTTACTTTTGTAAATTGGGCCAATACTGCTGACAAAACCAGCTTTCTCACCACTCAATGGGGTTGCTGCATTTTAGCAACAGGCACGAATCCCGGAGCTGTAAGCTACCCAAATGGTTTCCAAATTTATCTTCAGAATCCGAACTTTGATGGTAAAGACGGCAGTTTGTTGATTAAGGTCGGCGCCATTGAAAAGATTATTCCGAACACCGCCAACTTAATCAATACCTGCAATGGCCAATTTTCGTTCAAGATTGTCTACAATCACGATGAAAAAACCTTATCTGTGTGGGTAAATGATGCTACGGAAGCTACAACATTTGACAACATCACCATCGGAACCGTATCTGCACTGTCTACTAACATCAACACCGGAGTAACTATGGTTGCAGCGGTTACCGAGCCGACCGACGTCAGCACCGCCGAAGTGGACAATCCTTTCCGCGGCTGCGTCAACCTGATGAATTTTTATGTTGAAGAAGGCAACACCATTTTCGGCGTAGGCCCTAACGGCGCCCTGCGCAAAAACGGCGAAGTCAAGGCTTATCCCTACTGCCGTCTGTTCGATAAATATCTGCGCTTCAACGTAACCGACGAGAACGGCGCGGGTACAGGTGTTTACCTCAACAGCGGCGTGAGCTGCGACGCCAACGGCGTGCAGCTCATCAATGGCACTCGTCAGATCAAACTGGCCGAAGGCAAGACGGGCGGTTCTCTCTTCGCGTTCCGCTACTATCCCGGCGCTACCGTAGGCCCCGAAATCTGCATGCAGGGCATCAACGCTTCTTACGGCGAGTACAACATGTGGGCCGGCGGCAAGGGCGGACAGAATGACAACTTCGACGTTGTGGCCAAAGACGGTCGCCAATGGGCCGGCCTGATCGGCATGTCGGTAGTTCCGGGTCGCGAACTGGTTACTTTCTACATCACCACGACCAACAGCAACGGAACATATTACGTTACCACCAACGCCAACAACATGGCCATTCTGACCGCAGACAAGGACAAGGCCACCGAGTTCGCCATCGAGTTCGCTGAGTTTATCGAAGTGCCCCTGACCGCCGGCTATGCAACCGCATGCCTGCCCGTTGCCGTAACCGCTCAGCTCAAAGACGGCCAGCACATCAGCGACAACGTCGTTATCAGCGACAACAAGGTTGTGCTGAAGCCGATGACCGGCAACAGCATCGCCGCCCGCACTCCGATAATCATCTCGTCTGAAAACGACCAGACCACGCCCGAGGTAGTAACCTTCAAGATTGCCGACGCAAACACTCCCGCTCCCGCAGCCGAGGGCGAGACGAGTTCGCTGCTCAAGGGCTACAGCCTGCCCTGCTCTGCTCTGACCGCCGCCGACTGCTACGGCATTTCGGGCACCGACTTCGTGCAGACCACGTCGACCGGCGCATGCAGCGTAATCATCGCCAAGCCGGCCGATGCGACATGGGCCGAGACGCTGACCATCGACGCCAGCGAGACCACCGGCATCAAGGAGGTTGAGAGCGCCGCTGCCGCCAAGGCAAACGCCATCTACGACCTGCAGGGCCGTCGCGTCAGCAACGCCTCGAAGGGCATCTTCATCATCAACGGCGTGAAGACCCTGGTGAAATAAAGAAGAAAAGCTAAAATTCTCATTGTGAGCGAGCGGCGTTCCCCCGGCGGGGGCGCCGCTCTTTTGCATCTGTCCGCAAAAATTTTTTGACAGGCTCCGCGTAGGGACGCACGGCCCGTGCGTCCGCCCCTCGCGGCGGACAATCTGCTGACAAACAATCTGTTGCCGGCGGACGCACGAGCCGTGTGTCCCTACACATAGGGCCAACTGTCCGCGGAATAATCCGCGGCTCCCGCTCCAATTCTTGATTCTTAATTCTTAATTCTTAATTCTTTTCGTATATTTGCGCTATGGAAAAATTCAGGAATGTAGAATTCGACGCTGAAGTCGGCCCGCTGACCACGTTCGGCATCGAGGCGCGGGCGGCGGCGCTGGCGCGCTGGCGCACTGCCGACGACCTGGCGGCCATCGTGGCCGACGGCTCCCTGCCGCGCCCGCTCAAGGCCATCGGCGGGGGTAGCAACCTGCTGTTTGTCAATCCGTTCGACGGCACCCTGCTGCTGCGCGAGGGCGCGGCTGAGATTGTGCGCGAAGACGAGTTGACGCTCCTGGCCGACTGCAACGTCGTGCTCGACGACCTGTGCGGCTATGCCGTCGGCGCGGGTCTGCGCGGGCTCGAGAACCTGAGCGGCATTCCCGGCACCCTCGGGGGCGCCATAGTGCAGAACGCGGGCGCCTACGGGGCCGAGACGGCCGACGCGCTCGAGAGCGTGGAGCTGTTTGACCTGACCGAGGGGCGCATAGTCGAAAAAAGCCGGCGGGAGCTTGACTTCGGCTACCGCACGTCGGCGCTGAAGCAGGCCGGGGGGCGCTACGTAGCGCTGCGCGCGCGGCTGCGGCTGCAGCCGGCCGACGCCGCCCCGAAGCTCGACTACGGCAACCTGCGCGCCCTGTTGGAAGGGCGCACGCCCACGCCGCAGGCCGTGAGAGAGGCCGTGCTCGACGTGCGCCGCTCGAAACTGCCCGACCCGGCACAGGTCGGTTCGGCGGGCTCGTTTTTCCGCAATCCGGAAGTGAGCGCCGAGCTGCTGCAGGCCGACATGCCCCGCTTCGAGCTGCCCGACGGGCTATATAAAGTGCCGGCGGCGTGGCTCATTGACCGCTGCGGCCTCAAGGGCGCGAGCGTCGGCGGCGCCTCGACATGGCCGGGCCAGCCGCTGGTCATTGTCAACACCTGCGGGCAGGCAACGGCGGCCGACGTCGTCGCGCTCGAAAAACGAATCACCGACACCGTGGCCGGTCGCTACGGCATCATCTTAACACCCGAGGTTGAACACCTATGAGCAAATTTATAATTGAAGGGGGCCGGCGCCTCTCGGGCGAAATCACGCCCAAAGGCGCCAAGAACGAGGCGCTACAGGTTATCAGCGCCACGCTGCTGAGCCGCGGCGAGATAACCATCGAGAACGTGCCCGAAATACTCGACGTGCGCAATCTGATAGAGCTGCTGTCGAGCATGGGGGTGAAGGTTACCCGCCATGGCGAGGGACGCTACACCTTCTGCGCCGACACGCTCGACACCGAGTTCGTCAACTCGCGCGAGTTCGTGAAGCGCTGCGCGCGGCTGCGCGGGTCGGTGCTGCTGGTCGGGCCGCTGCTGGCGCGCCTTGGCCGCGCCTACTTCCCCAAGCCGGGCGGCGACAAAATCGGCCGCCGCAAGGTCGACACTCACATTCAGGGCATGCTCAACCTCGGGGCCACGATGGAATATTGTCCGAAACAGGAGGCGTTTCTGCTCACGGCGCCCCAAGGGGGCCTGCGCGGCGCCGACATGCTTCTGGACGAGGCGTCGGTTACTGGCACGGGCAACATCGTGATGGCCGCGGCGCTGGCCGAGGGCACCACGCGCATCTACAACGCGGCGTGCGAGCCCTATGTGCAGCAGCTGTGCCGCCTGCTCTCAAAGCTTGGCGTTGAAATCGAGGGCATCTCGTCAAACCTGCTCACGGTCCACGGCATCGGCCGCGAAGGCAGCCACGCCGGCGCCGCCCACCGCATCTTGCCCGACATGATTGAAGTGGGCAGCTTCATCGGCATGGCGGCCATGACGCGCAGCGACCTGACAATCAAGAATGTGAGCTACGGCGACCTGGGCATCATTCCCGAAAGCTTCCGCCGGCTTGGCATCAGACTCGAACAGCAGGGCGACGACATTCACGTGCCGGCTCAGGAGAGCTACGTCATCGAGACGGCCCTCGACGGGTCAATCATGACCATTGCCGACGCGCCGTGGCCCGGCCTGACGCCCGACCTGCTGAGCGTGATGCTGGTGGTGGCCACGCAGTGCCGCGGGTCGGTGCTGATTCATCAGAAGATGTTCGAGAGCCGCCTTTTCTTCGTCGACAACCTCATTGACATGGGCGCGCAGATAATTTTGTGCGACCCCCACCGGGCCGTCGTCATCGGCCACGACCACAAGTTCTGCCTGCGGGCCAACGACATGACGTCGCCCGACATCCGCGCGGGCATCGCGCTGCTGATTGCGGCGCTGTCGGCCAAGGGCACGAGCGTGATTGACAACATTCAGCAGATTGACCGCGGATATGAAGACATCGAGGGGCGCCTGAACGCCCTCGGCGCCAGCATTATCCGTCAGGAATAAAAACCCCGCAAACCGAAACGCCATGTCCGGAAATCTGCTTGCGCGCTACACATGGCTGGTCGACACGATGAGACGGTCGGGCCGGCTGACGCGCCGCGAAATCAACGCGCGGTGGCGCATGTCGAACGTCGGCAACGGCGAAGACATGCCGCGGCGCACGTTCTATAACTACCGCGCGGCCGTGCTCGAGCTGTTCGGCGTGGAGATTCTCTACGACAAGTCGACGGGCGAATATTTCATCGAACAGGACGCCGTGAGCCCCGGTCAGGGCGACGTTACCGACTGGCTGCTCAACTCGGCGGCGATGAGCGGCATGCTAAGCGACGCGCGCTCCATTTCAGAGCGCATCTTTCTGGAGCAGGTACCGTCGGCGCGCCAGAACCTGGCGCCGATAATCGAGGCCATCAAGAGCTCGCGCACGGTGAGGTTTACCTACCACCCGTTTTCGCGCACGGTGCCCACGGCGGGCGTAACCGTCGAGCCGTATCTGCTGAAACTGTTTCGCCAGCGCTGGTATGTGGCCGGCCGCAACACGGCCGAGAACCGCTTCAAGACCTATGCGCTCGACCGCATCAGCGCAACCGAGATACTTTCTGACACCTTCGAGATGCCGCCCACGTTCGACCCCGCCGAATATTTCCGCTACTCGTTCGGCATCGTCGTCGACAGCTCCGAGCCGCGCAACGTAACGCTGCAGACCACCGCCCGCCGCGCCAAATATCTGCGCGCGCTGCCGCTCCACGCCTCGCAGCAGGAGATGATTCACGATTCATATTCCATCTTCACCTACAAGATGCTGCTGACTCCCGACTTCGTTACGGAGCTGATGAGCCTGGGGCCGGAGGTGAAGGTGCTGGCGCCCCCCGAGCTGCGCGCCATGCTGACCACCCAGCTGCGCCAAACCCTGGCGCAGTATGATGAGCCGGAAGATAAAACCGAACCCGAAACCACCCCATGAAAAAGAAGATTCTTGACTCGCTGACCGAGGCCATCGGGCGCACGCCGCTGTTGCGCGCGCGCCGCATCGAAGAACGGCTGGACCTGAAGGCCGAGCTGCTGCTGAAGCTTGAAATGTTCAACCCGGGCGGCAGCGTGAAAGACCGCGCCGCGCTGGCCATGATAGAGGCGGCCGAGGCCGACGGACGCCTGCGCCCCGGCTCGGTCATCATCGAGCCGACCAGCGGCAACACGGGCGTGGGCCTGGCATGGATTGCCGCAATCAAGGGTTATCGGGCCGTCTTCACCATGCCCGACAACATGAGCGCCGAGCGGCGACAGACGCTGCAGGCGCTCGGCGCGGAGGTGATTCTCACGCCGGCGGCCGAAAAGATGGACGGCGCCATCAGGGCGGCCGAGGCGCTGCGCGACTCGACGCCGGGGGCGTTCATTCCGATGCAGTTCGACAACCCCGCCAACCCGGCAGCCCACACCGCCGGCACCGCCGCGGAAATCTGGGAGGACACCGACGGAGGCGTTGACGTCTTCGTGGCCGGCGTCGGCACGGGAGGCACGCTGAGCGGCACCGCCCGCGGCCTGAAAGCCCTGAAGCCGGAGGTGAGAATCGTGGCCGTCGAACCGGCCGCGTCGGCCGTCATCAGCGGCCGGCCCGCGGGACCGCACATGATTCAGGGCATCGGCGCCGGCTTCATTCCCGCCAACTACGACCCGACGCTCACCGACGAGGTCATCGCCGTGGCCGACGACGCGGCCTTCGAGGCCATGCGCCTGCTGGCCACGACCGAGGGCGCCTTTTGCGGCATCAGCTCGGGCGCGGCGCTGAGCGCGGCAATCGGGATTGCGAGGCGCCCCGACATGGAGGGGCGGCGCATCGTCGTTCTGCTGCCCGACACGGGGCTGCGCTATCTGTCTGTTTCAGAGAAGTTTATATAAGTTACATAATTTATATAACTTATATAATTTATATAAAATTTTATAGCAATTTTTAACCTTAAACATATTCATGAAAAAAACCGCTTTACTTCTGCTGCTTGCCGGGGCTCTGCCGGCCACGGCCGCGCAACTGACGCCCGCCGAGGCCCTGAGCCGCGCCCTCGGACAACCCGCCGCGATGAGGGCCGCACGTGGCGTGCGCCCGTCGGCCGACGAATACACCCTCAGGGCCACCGAAGGGTCGCTCTACGTCTTTACACGCGCCGGCGGCGGCTATCTGATCACGCCGTCCGACGCGAATCAGCGCGCGGTGCTTGCCGTTTCAGACAGCGGCACGTTCGACCCCGCCGCCATGCCCGCCGCCATGAAATGGCTGCTCGGCGTCTACGAGGCCGAAGCGTCGGCGGCCGCCACGGCCACGACCGGAAAAGTGCCCGACTACTACGTCGGCTGGGAGGCCGTCAAGCCGCTGGTCAAGGCCCGCTGGGGGCAGGGCTCGCCCTATAACGACCGCTGCCCGCTGGTGTTCGGCCAGCGCTGCGCCACGGGCTGCGTGGCCACGGCCATGGCCCAGATCATCTACACCAACCGCTACGCCCGTGGCAAGGGCAAAATCAGATATCAGCTCTATTCAGACCGCTCATGGCAGGAATTCGACTTCACGACCGCGAAGTTCGACTTCGACGCCATGACCGACACCTATGGCGACAATTCGACCCCTGAGGCCTGCGAGGCCGTGGCCGAACTGATGGAGGCATGCGGCAAGTCGGTAGAGATGAGCTACTTTCCGGGCGAGTCGGCCGCCACGTCAGACAAAGTGCCCGACGCGCTGGTTAACCGTTTCGGCTATGACCGCAACACGCGCATCTGCAACCGCTGGGACTATCAGACCGAACAGTGGGAAACCATCATCTACAACGAGCTGACCAACGGACGCCCGGTCTACTACTCGGGCTCGACCGAGAGCGGCGGCGGCCATGCCTTCGTGTGCGACGGCTATGACGGCAACGGCCTGTTCCACATCAACTGGGGCTGGGGCAGCATGAGCGACGGCTATTTTGCCCTGACCTCGCTCAAGCCGGGCCAGATAGGCACGGGCGGCAGCCCCGGCGGCTTCAACACGGTGCAGCAGATTGTTCTGTGCCTGAAGCCGGGCTTCACGGGCGGCGTTCCCGACGCGGAACCGGACGCAGTGAGCGGCGCGCCCGACCTGCTTGTGGCCGACGCCGTGATTTCGCCGATGCAGGCGGGCAAGGAGATGACCCTGACCTTCACCCTCATCAACAGGGGCACGGCCGACCTGTCGACCGTTTCGTCGCGCCTGACCCTCCTGCCGGCCGCCGGCGCCTCGACCACGCCGCTGGCTCTGGGCGACGAGGTGCGCTCGTTCGGAGTGCCGGCTGGCGACGCCGTGCGCGCCACGTTCAAGATGAACCTCTATGACGACAAAGGCAAGGATATTCCCGCCGGCAAATATCGGCTCACAATCAACGAAGTGTCTGACGCCCCGCTCTGCGCGAGCGCCGTGTTCGACGTCGAAGTGGCCGAAAACGACGGCGCCAAAGAGGAAAGCGCGGCCTGGGAGTGGGCCCAGATGGGCGTCAACGACGCCGGCGAGTGCATTCCGGGCGTGATGTTGCGCAAGACCTCGCAGACCATCGTGCCGTCGGTGCGCAACGACGACGGCAACAAAGCCTTCACCATCGGGCTGGCCCTCTTCACCCCCGGCACGAACGAGTGCGTCTGGAGCGACACGCAAAGCATTACCTGCCAGTCGACCGGCGGCCGCTATGTGGGCAATTTCCCGTATCTTAAGAAATATTCAATCACGTCGGTAGACCCCGGCGTTTACGAGGCGGCCTTCGTAACCGACGGCAACCGCGAGATTTCGGCAAGGCGCACGGTCAAGGTGGCCGAGCGCATCGGCAAGATTACCTACGCGCCCGACGCGGCAGGCACGGGTGCCGAAGTGGTCAGATATACCGCCGGGGGCGACGTAGTGATTGCGCCGGAAGTTACGTTTGAAAACGGCACTACGCTGCCCGTAACGGGCGTCGACACGGAAGTGTTCATGGACAACAGCAAAATCTCCTCGATTGAATTCCCAGAGACGCTGACATCGCTGGGGCTGCACTCGCTGCGCAATCTGCGCAAGGTCGAGACGCTGCGGTTCAAGGGGACGACGGTGCCCGTGGTTGCCATGGCCTACGCGGGCTATCGCATGAACCCCGCAGTGAAGATTTACGTGCCCGCAGCGGCCAAAGAGGCCTATGCCGCCGCTTTCGCGCCCTACGCGGTCATAGGCGACGATGAAGCCGAAGACTCGATTGATGAAATCACCGCCGACCGTCCCGCCGCGGCAGACGCTCCCGTCTATGACCTTCAGGGCCGCGAAGTGCGCTCGCCTCGCCGCGGACAAATCTACATCAGCGCCGGACGCAAATTCAGATTCTGACCATAACGTTGAACTTCGGCAAGAGCCGGAGCGGACGCCACGACTGCTTGGAGACCCGCAGACCCGGGTCTCCGGCGTCGTCCTGGCGGTTGATGAAACGCAGGCCCGGGAAACGGTCGAGCATGCGCGCGGCAAACATCGACGTGAGCGCCTCGTTGGCGCCGGCAACGGTGTGGTCGGCCTTCTCAACGTGGACGTGGAGCGTGTCGCCCTTGGTCTCGCCTATGGTGAACCCGACCGGGCGGCCGGCGGCGAGCAGCACCGCGCCGCTGAAAAACGGCGCATAAGCCTCCGTGTGGGCCAGCATGGCGCCAATCGCCTCAAACTCGGCGCGGCCGGTCGGCGACCCGTCGTGGCCCAGCGCCTCAAGCAGGCGCCGGCACGCGGGGGCATTGGCTGCGGTCAGACCGACAAGCTCGGCGTCGGGATTATCGGCCAGAAAGCGGTTGACATGATTGCGCTTTTTCTTCATCGCGCCGCCGTCGAGGCGGGCAATCGGCTCGATGTCATAAAGATAGTCGCTCCACTCGGCGCCAAGCTCATAGACCTCGACTCCGGGAAGCGAGGCGAACAGATGGAGGCGGTCTTCGGGAATGGCCGAGAACCACAACGGAGCGCCGTCGGCATTTTCGGCCAGACAGCCGACGGAGGCGGCAAAATCGGCCGCTCCGAGCGGCAACGCGTAGGCGCGCACGGAAAGGTCGTCCTCGCGGCCGCCGCTAATGTAGAGCGTGCCGTCGGCCGACGTTGCGATGCGATAGTTGAAATAACCGGCCCACAGAACGATGCCGCCGAGCGTATAATCGCACGTGCGACTCTCGGTCAGGGCCATATATCGGGCAATCTCGCCGAAATCGGCGGCGGTGATTTCGCGAAACCGCAGGCGAGTGAGCTGTAGTTGAGATGTGAGTTTCATAGACGCATATAAAACACACACCGGGGGGCGGAAAGTTCACGTTTTTACGCGCCGAAGGCACCAATCTGCTGACAATCAGCCAAATAAACCACGCAGTTTGATATACCACTGATAATCAAGAAGTTATGAATTGATTAGATTTTCAAAAACTAACTCGCTGAGTAACAATGAATTTTTAAGCAAATCGGTTAGATTTTTTTCGTCCGAAAAGTTGCATTTGACCGCCATAATCCCTAACTTTGCAACCATCACACCAATCAATTTTTACAGATGGCCATGAAAAAGATTACTTTACTTGCAGGCTTGGCGCTGCTGGCAGGCGGCGCATTTGCAGCTGACGGTCCCACCATCATCAATGGCGTCAAAATCAGCACGGACGAACAGAAGTATTATTACCGCATCGGCAACATGCGCGCCGAGCGCATGAGCTACATCACGGGCAAAATCTACGGTCAGGACGGCTACACGGAAGAGGACGTTCTGGGCGAGAACTGGAAGCTGACCGCCTTGGGCGTCAATCTGCCGGCCACGCTGCCCGACGGCGAGCCGATGCCTGACATCTACACCTTCCCCTACATGGGCCTGGCGCACATGGCCGGCAACTGGTATGCTTCGTTTTCGGCTCAGGAGGACGTTATGAATCCATATACAACCTATTGGTATTTCACCCAAGGGAAAAAGGAGGGTTCGGTGGTGATTCACAACGCAGTCATGGACGGCAGCATTAAGCGGACAGCTCAGGCTGTTGAAGGCGTTGACGGCGCCAAGCGCAAGAACGTGTGCTTTGATCTGACAGATTCGGACCACTACGTTATTCCCGCAATGGAAGGTCCGGAGCCGGGCAAGGGGCTCAAAGATCAGGACTGGGCCGACCAGCTGACGCTCAGCCCCGAGCAGAAGGCTTCGGCATATGTTTTCTCAACCGAGCCGACCTATGACGCCAACAGCAGCTGCTGCCTCGAGATGAACGACTACATCACATACACAATGTTGCAGCAACGGATTGACAAAAACGGTGAGCCCATGTTTGACGCTAACGATGAACCGGTCTATGACTACTATGGTTTTGCCGGACTTGACGTCGCATTTAATCCCTTCCGCCTCGCAGCCGACGCCGAAAGCATCACCAACAACAACCGCTGCATCAATAACGGCACGCTCTTCTTCCTGACCGAGCAGCCCGAGGAAGATGTCCTCAAAGCTATAGAGTATTATCAAGATTACTACATCCCTGATCCCAAACGTTGGGTAGGTGCAGAAGCCAAGCAGATATTCTCTAATGCTATCATGGTCATGGAGGGCTGGGTCAATGTTCCGGTGCTTTGGAGCGACGCAGCCGCACTGCACGCCATCATAGACTACTGCCTTAACTGGAACGGCGAAGGCCTCGACCTCAACTCGGTGGTATCACTCGAAACGCGACTCGCATATTTGGAAGGCGCTCAGCGCCTGGCTGACGAACAGTTAGCAAAGGCCGCCGCGCTGGTGGGCAAAGGCACGGTCATCACCCTGCAGAATCAGCTCGCGTTTCGCGACGTTGAAGACTGCGAGAATATGGAAGCGTCTGAACGGGAGGCATATCAGCTCGGCAACGCCTACATCAGCGCAGGCGGCAAGGGTTCGGTCTACACCGGCGAGTATGTAATCGAGGCAAACTATAGCGGCATCGTGCCCACGCTCGAGGCCACCGACAAGTCGCGATGGACCCTGATTCAGGTTGAAAGCACCCCGACGTTCCTGCTCTACAACGAAGCCACCAAGACGTATATACGCCAGTATCGCGACATGTATGAGCTGGCCGGCGGCGACAGCGAGTTCGGCTCCAAGTCAGACTGTTCGGACTTTTCATGGGCCACCACCGCCAACAAAGACGAGGCCGCACCGTTCAGACTCATTGGTTGCGACGACCCAGAGAATCAGACAGAACCCACTGAGGACGAGGAAGTAGTTATCATCGACCTGAAGGTGCCCACAGACATCACCAACAACGTGCGCCTGCAGTCGCAATACACCCCCGAGCCGGAGAACGATGACGATGACTATGTTTACCCTGTCTACACCAACATTCACCGCTCAACGGCCCGCAACGGCTACTCATTCATCAACTTAACTCCGCTGAAGAACTGGTGGTATGCCGACCCGAACGTCTTCAATGTCGCCATTGCGGAAGAAGGCGGCATCAGCGAGATTGCTGCCGAGACCGCAGGGCGTAACGCCGGCATCTACGACCTGCAGGGACGCCGCGTCGCCAAGGCCGGCAAGGGCCTCTTCATCGTCAACGGCGTGAAGACCATCATGCGCTGACCGGATTTATCCGACAACAAACCGTAGGGACGCACGGCCCGTGCGTCCGCCGTAACGACCGACATTGCAGCGAGTTGCATATTCGGCGAGGCGGACGCACGAACCGTGCGTCCCTACAAAGGCGACAGAAAAAACCGGCCTTTTTTTATGTGCGGGATTTTTTGTAAATTTGCACTCTGAATTGACAACTAACCAATTATCACCCGCCGCTATGGAGTATAATCACAGAGAAATCGAATCGCGTTGGCAACAGTATTGGAAAGAACGCGAGATATATAAAGTGGACGTCGATTCGTCGCGTCCGAAATTCTACGTGCTCGACATGTTCCCCTACCCCTCGGGTGCGGGACTGCATGTGGGCCACCCGCTGGGCTACATAGCGTCGGACATCTACGCGCGCTACAAACGCCTGCAAGGATTCAACGTGCTGCACCCGATGGGCTATGACGCCTACGGCCTGCCCGCCGAGCAATATGCAATCCAGACGGGCCAGCACCCCGAGAAGACCACCACGGAGAACATTGCCCGCTATCGCAGCCAGCTGGACAAGATAGGCTTCTGCTATGACTGGAGCCGAGAGGTGAGGACCTGCGACCCGGAATTTTACAAATGGACGCAGTGGGCCTTCCAGCAGATGTTTGACAGCTACTATGACACTGAGGCCGACAAGGCGCAGCCGATTGCGAAGCTCGAGGCACACCTCGAGGCTCACGGCACCGAGGGCCTGCACGCCGCCGGGAGCAAGGAGCTGACGCTGACGGCCGACAAGTGGCGCGCCATGGACGAGAAGCAGAAGAGCGACACGCTGATGAACTGGCGCATAGCCTATCTGGGGCACACGATGGTGAACTGGTGTCCGAAACTGGGCACGGTGCTGGCCAACGACGAGGTGAGCGAGGGCGTTAGCCTTCGCGGCGGCTATCCGGTGGAGCAGAAGCTGATGTATCAGTGGTGTCTGCGCGTGAGCGCCTACGCCCAGCGCCTGCTCGACGGCCTGGAGCGCATTGACTGGACCGACAGCCTGAAGGAGACGCAGCGCAACTGGATCGGGCGCAGCGAGGGCGCGGAGATGCGCTTCGCGGTGGCCGACAGCGATGTGGAGCTGGAAATCTTCACGACGCGCGCCGACACTATTTTCGGCGTAACGTTCATGGTGCTGGCGCCCGAGAGCGCCTACGTGGCACAGGTTACGCGCCCCGAGCAGAAAGCGGCCGTCGAAGCCTATCTCAACGAGGTGAAGCACAAGACGGAGCGCGAGCGCATGATTGACAAGAAGGTTACGGGCGTGTTTACGGGTTCGTATGCCGTGAACCCGCTGACGGGCAAGAATATACCCATCTGGGTGAGCGACTATGTACTCGCGGGCTACGGCACGGGCGCCATCATGGCCGTGCCGGCGCACGACAGCCGCGACTATGCGTTCGCACGCAAGTTCGACCTGCCGATAGTGCCGCTGATCGAGGGCGCCGACGTGAGCGAACAGAGCTTCGACGCCAAGAGCGGCAAGATGATAAACTCGGCCGGCCCCGAGCTGAACCTCAACGGCATGGAAGTGAAAGAGGCCATAGCAGCCACGAAGAAATATATCGCCGAGAAGGGCATCGGCAAGGTGAAGGTGAACTACCGCCTGCGCGACGCCATCTTCAGCCGTCAGCGCTACTGGGGCGAGCCGTTCCCGGTGTATTACAAAGACGGAATTCCGCACATGCTGCCGGCCGACCGCCTGCCGCTGCTGCTGCCGGAAATCGACCAGTATCTGCCCACGGAAAAGGGCGAGCCGCCGCTGGGCCGCGCCAAGAACTGGCAGACGGCCGAGGGCTGGCCGCTGGAGCTGAACACCATGCCGGGCTTCGCGGGCTCGAGCGCCTACTATCTGCGCTACATGGACCCGCACAACGGCGAGGCACTGGTGGGCACGGAGGCCAATGCCTACTGGCGCGACGTCGACCTCTACATCGGCGGCACGGAACACGCCACGGGCCACCTGATTTATTCGCGATTCTGGAACAAGTTCCTCTATGATCTGGGCAAGGTGGTGAGCGACGAGCCCTTCCGCAAGCTCATCAACCAGGGCATGATTCAGGGACGCAGCAACTTCGTTTACCGCATCAAGGACACGAACACGTTTGTCTCGGCCGGCCTGAAAGAGCAGTATGACGTTACGCCGATTCACGTTGACGTGAACATCGTGAGCAACGACATTCTTGACACGGAAGCCTTCAAGGCGTGGAGGCCGGAATATCGGACGGCGGAGTTCGTTCTGGAAGACGGGAAATACGTGTGCGGCTGGGCCGTGGAGAAGATGTCGAAGTCGATGTTCAACGTGGTGAACCCCGACGACATCGTCGAGCGCTATGGCGCCGACACGCTGAGGCTCTACGAGATGTTCCTCGGCCCGCTGGAACAGAGCAAACCGTGGGACACGAACGGCATTGACGGCGTGAACCGCTTCCTGAAGAAACTGTGGAAGCTCTATGAAGGCGTCGTGAGCGACGAACCGGCTCAGGCGGCATCGCTCAAGACGATTCACACGCTGATAAAGAAAGTAACGTCAGACATCGAGCACTTCAGCTATAACACGTCGGTTGCGGCATTCATGATCTGCGTCAACGAGCTGACGGCCCAGAAGTGCAACTCGCGCGAGGTGCTCGAGCCGCTGGTCATCGTGCTCGCGCCGTTTGCACCGCATATTGCCGAAGAGCTCTGGCACACGGCGCTGGGCCACGCGACGACCGTTTGCGACGCACAGTGGCCTGCATTTGACGAGACGCACCTGGTTGAGACGGAGACGACCTATCCGGTCAGCTTCAACGGCAAGATGCGCTTCAACCTGACCGTTGCCGCCTCGATGGGGAAAGACGACGTCATTGCTGCCGCCCTGGCCCATGAAAGCGCCGCCAAGTGGCTTGACGGCAAGGAAGTGATCAAGACGGTTTTCGTACCCGGAAAGATTGTGAATATCGTTGTGAAATAAGCAATAAAGCGCCATAGAGTCGCGTTAGAAGAACATATGATAGTCTTTGCCACGAACAACGCCCACAAGCTGGAAGAAGTGCGCCGCATGGCCGGCGACCGCATCGAAATCAAATCGATGGCCGAAATCGGCTGTACCGACGACATCGCCGAGACGGCCGACACGCTCGAAGGCAATGCCGAACTGAAAGCACTATACGTCAGCGAGCGCTTCGGCACAGACTGCTTTGCCGACGACACGGGGCTGGAGGTCGAGGCCCTCGGCGGGGCGCCGGGAGTCTTTTCGGCGCGCTATGCCGGGCCGGGTCATGACTCGGCGGCCAACGTGGCCAAACTGTTGCGCGAGCTGGACGGGAAGGAAAACCGTCGCGCACGGTTCAGGACGGTGATAGCCCTGAGGCGCAACGGCCGGACGGAAAAGGTGGAAGGCATTGTCGAAGGCCGCATCGCCGACAGGCCGGCCGGAGAGGACGGATTCGGCTACGACCCCGTGTTCATTCCCGACGAGGGAGGCGGCCTGACATTCGCCCAGATGACACCCGAGGCAAAGAACGCTATCAGCCATCGCGGACGCGCGATGGCCCGACTCATGGAAATTCTTTGAACTTAAATCTCAAATAATGAAAAAGACAATCATATCACTCCTCACCGCCGCTGCCGCCATCATCTCTCAGACGGCAGCGGCACAGACCGTTACCGGCACGTGGGAAATGCTTCCGGGCTATTCCACGCCGAGCAAGATAGTCGAGACGCCGGAATATGTCTACGTGCAATCGGCCTCCAGCCTCTGCGGCTACGACAAGACCACGGGCGAGGTTCTGGCGCTGAACGCCACGAACCGGCTGAACGGCAACAACGTGAAGAACTTCTGGTATAACCCGGAAGAAGGCTATATGTTCGTGCTGCACACGGACGAGAACATCGACCTGGTCTATGACGACGGGCGCACCATCAACGTGCCCGACCTGCGCGACGCGACCATCACAGTGGACAAGACAGTGAACGACGTAGGCTTTGCCGGCGGCAAGGCCTATGTGGCCACCCGTTCGGGCATGCTTGTCATCGACGCCGAGCATGGCGCCGTTACGGAAAGCACGCTGTGGGGCAAGAACGTCATTGCCATCGCCGCCACGGAGAAGAAAATCATCATGTGGATCGGCTGGGCCGACGGCGGCATGTATGTTGCCGACCGCGCCGGCTCGCACCACAACTTCGACCAGAGCTTCACCAAAACTGCCGTAGGAGGAGTGTATTCCAACACCAAGCAACCCTTCTACCTGCGCATCAGCGACAACAAACTGCTGACCGTCAATGGCGCCACGCCCTACATCATCAACGTCAACAACGACGCGACCGACAATAGCAAAGTCTGCACCGCTGCGTCCATAGCAAACGTTACGCTCGACAACACGGCAATAGACATTCCCACGAAAGACGGCGCCCTGCTGAAAAAAGATGACAAGCTCTACTACATCGGAGCCGACGGCACGCTCAAAAAGACCGTTACCATGGCCGAAGCCGACGGCAGACTCGCCACCGACCGCAATGCGACAGGCGAGAAAGTATGGCTTGCCGACGCCAACGGCTACGGCCAATATGACGTCGCCGCAGGCACCTACGCCATCGCCCCCGTGCGCCCCTCCGGCACCTCGGGCACCAACGTCGGCATGCTCCGCCAGGCCTCCAACGGCGACATCTACATCTCGACCCTGCCGCGCATGATGATTGCCGGTTCTTCTGACGGTCAGGCATCACATTTCGATATTTGGTCAGAAAAACAAGGTATTAGCCCTTTAAAGTGGGCTTCCCCCACCAATCTATATTCGATGACCATAAACCCAAACAACGACAAAGAGATTATCGCCTCGTTCCGTTCTTCGGTTAGAAAATTCAAAATCGGAACAGATAAAGAACCATCTTCTGAATATATCTATAATACATCTAACACACCGTTTGTATCTGGCGCGTTATTTAATGACGTTAAAGTTGATCAAGAAGGAAATTTGTGGATACTTCATATCAACATAACAGAACCTAAGATATATAAAGCATTAGCAGGTTCATGGGAAACAGAAATCAAACCTGAATATTGGAGCCGATATGACATATCAGGATTGTCTGTTGGTAGCCATTCTCCCCGCTTTGTCATAGATGAGAATAATCGTCTTATTATTGTTAGCGGAAACGGGTGTATTGCAGCAATAGAAATGCCAGATAATACTAGTCCGCTAAACCAGTCTACACCTAGTTTTATTCATTCTTTATCTATAGATGCTGACGAACTATCTACTTCATTTGGAGTCGTGAACTCTATTTGGATTGACAAAAAAGGAGCTGTCTGGGGAGGATGTAGTACAGGTGTCTTTGTAATTCCTGACACAAAACAATTACTCCAGTCCTCTTTTCACATTACACGGCCCAAAGTTGCCCGTAATGATGGAACAAATCTGGCAGATTTTCTTCTCGACAACGTAGAGGTTGCCAATATATATGTCGACGAAAACAACGAAAAGTGGATTTCGACAATTGGCTCCGGACTTTATCGCGTAAACGCTGACGGCACGCAAATCATTGAACGATATCATTTAGGCAATTCCGATATCCCAAGCGATAACGTCTACTGCGCATTAGCCGACAAAAACTCCAACAAAGTGTTTGTCGGCACGGATAAAGGTCTGGCGATTTACCACTCAACCACCGCACCCGCAGCCAAAGACTACGACGAAGTCTACGCATATCCCAACCCCGTTACGCCCGACTATACCGGCTACATTACCATCACCGGCCTCAAGGCCAATTCTCTGGTTAAAATAGCCGATGCCGCCGGCAACGTCTTTTACGAAACCAAGAGCGACGGCGGACTTGCCACCTGGAACGGCTGCGACGCCTCAGGCCGACGCGTAAAGAGCGGAGTTTACTTTGTCTTCGCCTCTCAAAGCGGCGAAAACATCAGTTCTTCAGGCGCCGTTACAAAGATAGTTGTCGTTAACTGATCAAGATGGATTCAACAATAGATTCGCTAAAATATGTCGACGAGATCGACAAATCGTTCGGTCTCGCCGGCATGGCTATAAGCCTCATAGCCTGGGACGCGCGAGAATGGCTCGAGGCAATTGACATCGATGCCGCCCCCGACGAAGCCATGCGCATGTCGGCAGATTTCTATTTCACCACAGCTCCACGCGTCGGCGCAAAGGCTGTCTGGGAACAGGCACTCACCCGCTTCCGGCTGACAGCGGCCATGACCGTGGCCAACGTTGCCTGCCGCCATATGTCGCATCTAAACCATGCGTCCATACCGGAAACTGCCGATTCTTCCTTACGCAGACTACTCAGCGATGAAGGCCGCGAACTCTGTTCATTAGATGACGATGAAGTCAGCCGGATATACGGCAAAGCGCTGTCTTACTGCATAAGGCTTTTTTCTCACCCCGGGGTAAAAAATCTGGTATCTTCACTTGCCGGCGAATTACGCGAAAAGCGGGAACTGTATGCAGACGAGATTTTCCACATTCTCGCTCCACTAAACGGCATATAGTATCACGATTTATATATAATGCACCGTAAAGCAATGTCCTCTCATTTCAACATATACATATAACTGCATACAACAAAGCTGTTTAATTGTTGTTTCACAAAATTATGGGCATATTTCAAGAACTTGAATTTGAACATATAGTAAATTTCATATAGTTTGCGTCATATATATGAAAGCCATACATTCTTTCTGATATATTTATTTTATGCTATGAATAAAACAGATTCGATTCGATACAGACTTTATGCTATAATCCCAATGCTCGCTGTATCTCTTTTATGTTTCTGGCTCAGTTTCAAAACAGCTTGGACTGGAGACGCCATAGCATATCAATTTTTTGCCCCTTCTCCTGACTCTCACGACATATCCTATGACCGAATTGAATCAATAAACCAGATATGGCAATCTCAAGTCAATAATTATCGTACAACGAATGGGCGTTTTTTCTGTCATTATTTAGTTCAGGTATTTTTAGGGCTATTACCCAAGTTCTGGTTTGCTATAGCAAATAGCTTAGTGTGGTTATTATTTATGTTTATAATAGCACGCATGGCAGGCCTATCTATAACAAATCGTTACGCCATACAGACATCGACAGCTGTGTTGTTTTGGTTAGCCGGGTGGCATCTTAAGTTCGATCCTCCAATTCAGATTAATTATATATGGATGGGAGCCATAACATTTATCTGGATATACCTATTCATTGAGAAGAATAAGAGTAATTGGTGGCAAATTCCGTTATGGGCTATATTCAGTTTCCTAGCCGGAGAAGGAAATGAAAGTTTTTCTATACCAATAGGCGGCGCTATAATAATTTGGTTCATTATTTGTCGTGGACAATTTACAAAATGGCAATGGATTGGAGCTATAGCTTTCGGGGCCGGAAGCTTAGTACTATGTCTTGCACCAGGCAATTTCGTACGATTGGAAAACCCTGATTTAATTTTCTCTAACAGAATGAGCTTCCTGAGCTTCATGATTAAATCATTGTCTTTATCACTATTTATTCCTTGTATTGTCCTGACGTTGTTTATTTTCAACCGATTGTTCCGTGAAAATATCTTTAAGCTGGATAAACTATGCAAGTTTCTACTTTTTACAATAATTACCTCGTTAATTTTATGTGTAATTTTACGTTTTCGAGGCGGTGAAAGAATGCTTTATATTGATGTCATCGCATTTATAGTGATTTTGTTACGAAATATTAAAGAGCTGCAAGTAAAAGGTTTAACAATAGTCATAGCTGCCATCATAGTATTATGTGTACCTGTAACGGCTACAGCAACGTATATTAAAATTCATCGTCAATCAATGAAATACGATTTGATACGAGAGTTATATCATAATTCAGATTCCGGGATAGTAGTTATTCCAGATGACATATATGCAATTGATGATATTGGAGGCAAACTCATGTACACCTCAAACTGGACATTGATTGAACGTAGCAAGAATCCATCTAAGCAATGGATAAAAATATATCCAGTTTCTCTATCAAAAATTGACTTTCAATCTGACACCAATCTATGTATCCCATTTATGAAACAAGGTTGGATTATGATACAGTCACGAAAGAAACCTGCAAATTTTAATATCAAAAAAACCTTCTTACCCTCAATAACTGAGAAATGTACAAGCACGCAGCAAGTTGATTTTTCGTTAAAATCAGATATATTGGTTGATACTACTGCACACAACAAAATTGCCATATATATAAATCATTTGCCAACTATTTTTTGTAATGTTGAGGTTCATATGCAAGATTTATACGAATAATCTTTTTCCTTTATTCCCTACATTACCATGAGTTCGATATAAAAACTGCTCAAACCGACTGCTTTCGCGAGCCAAGGGACGATTGCAGTTAGTGAGGTGCACTCTGTCGGCATACATCAACAGTATCTCGTTCATGTAATGTTTTGCACTCACAATAAAACACAGCGCCACAAAAGCCCTTGCCGAAACTTTAAGGCGATTGCAACTTTGCGCCCTCATAAGGGCGACATTACAATCAGATTCTTAATCTACAACCGGATCCGAATTATAGAAAGGTATGTCGTCATCTTTACCGATAAAACGCCTAACAGCAACTCCGTATTTATAAAATTTTATTGCTGTCCGATAAAACTCAGATAGGGCAATAACGCATGGCTCGAACGCTGATTTTACAGTGTTCGAGACTTCTTTTTCATTTTATAAGCCCCCTCAGTCAAAAAGCGATGGTTC